>NZ_AUCQ01000003.1:230377-369804 GCF_000429845.1 Comamonas composti DSM 21721 | reverse complement strand
GGGCATGGGGCCGTCAGCGGCCGAGCACACCAGGATGGCACCGTCCATCTGGGCAGCACCGGTGATCATGTTCTTCACATAGTCGGCGTGACCGGGGCAGTCCACGTGAGCGTAGTGGCGGGTAGCCGTTTCGTACTCGACGTGCGAGGTGTTGATGGTGATGCCGCGGGCCTTCTCTTCAGGCGCGTTGTCGATCTGGTCGTAACCCTTGGCTTCACCGCCGAAGGCCTTGGACAGAACGGTAGCGATAGCAGCCGTCAAGGTGGTCTTGCCGTGGTCCACGTGACCGATGGTGCCAACGTTGACGTGCGGCTTGGTCCGCTCGAATTTTTCCTTTGCCATGATTTCTCCGAAAGAGCAAAACCTGTGTGATGTTTAAGGTCTGCATCTCATTGCTGAGTCGCCCCGCACAGGTGACAGGGCGGCATGGGATCGCAGACCGGCAAAAATCGCGGCACCCTCAAAGAGAGCGCCGCGATCCGAATCAAAAGCCTTCGATTATACGATGAGGCTTACTTGGCACGCGCAGCCACAATGGCTTCGGCCACGTTGCGGGGAGCTTCGCTGTAGTGCTTGAACTCCATGGTGTAGGTGGCACGACCCTGGGTCTGCGAGCGCAGCGAAGTGGCGTAGCCGAACATCTCGGACAGAGGCACTTCGGCCTTGATGGCCTTGCCGCCGCCAACCATGTCATCCATGCCTTGCACCATGCCGCGACGCGAGGACAGGTCACCCATCACGGTACCGGCGTACTCTTCAGGCGTCTCCACTTCCACGGCCATCATGGGCTCGAGGATGACGGGGTTGGCCTTGCGAGCAGCTTCCTTGAAGCCGAAGATGGCGGCCATCTTGAAGGCCTGCTCGGACGAGTCCACGTCGTGGTAGGAACCGAAGGTCAGGCGCACCTTGACGTCCACCACAGGGTAGCCAGCCAGCACACCGGAGGTCAGGGCTTCGATCACGCCCTTTTCCACTGCGGGGATGTACTCGCGAGGCACCACACCGCCCTTGATTTCGTCGACGAACTCAAAGCCCTTGCCGGCTTCCTGGGGCTCCAGCGTGAACACCACGTGACCGTACTGGCCCTTGCCACCGGACTGACGCACGAACTTGCCGTCCACATCGGCCACGGTCTTGCGTACGGTTTCGCGGTAGGCCACCTGGGGCTTGCCCACGTTGGCTTCCACGTTGAACTCGCGCTTCATGCGGTCCACGATGATTTCCAGGTGCAGCTCGCCCATGCCGGCGATGATGGTCTGACCGGACTCTTCATCGGTACGCACGCGGAAGGAAGGATCTTCAGCAGCCAGGCGCGACAGGGCAATGCCCATCTTTTCCTGGTCGGCCTTGGACTTGGGCTCCACAGCCTGTGCAATCACGGGCTCGGGGAAGACCATTTTTTCGAGCACGATGGGGCTGTCGAGATCGCACAGGGTCTCACCCGTGGTCACATCCTTCAGGCCCACGCATGCAGCGATGTCGCCGGCGCGGATTTCTTCGATTTCCTGACGCTCGTTGGCGTGCATCTGCACGATACGGCCGATACGCTCCTTCTTGCCCTTGGTGGCGTTGAGCACGCTGTCACCCTTGGTCAGAACACCGGAGTACACGCGCACAAAGGTCAGCTGGCCCACGAACGGATCGGTCATGAGCTTGAAAGCCAGGGCCGAGAACTTCTCGGCGTCGTCGGCCTTGCGGCTCAGCTTCTTTTCTTCGTCATCGGGATCAGTACCCGAAACATCGGGGATGTCCACGGGCGAAGGCAGGAAGTCGAGCACCGCGTCCAGCATGCGCTGCACACCCTTGTTCTTGAAGGCCGAGCCGCACAGCATGGGCTGGATCTCGGTGGCAATGGTGCGCTGACGCAGGCCAGCCATGATCTCGGCTTCGGACAGCTCGCCCTCTTCGAGGTACTTGTTCATCAGCTCTTCCGAAGCTTCGGCAGCCGACTCGACCATCTTCTCGCGCCACTCGTTGCAGGTATCAACCAGGTCGGCGGGGATGTCGCGGTATTCGAACTTCATGCCCTGGGAAGCCTCGTCCCAGAAGATGGCCTTCATCTTGATCAGATCCACCACGCCCTCGAACTTGTCCTCGGCACCGATGGGCACGACGATGGGCACAGGATTGGCCTTGAGGCGCAGCTTCATGCCCTCGACGACCTTGAAGAAGTTGGCACCGGTACGGTCCATCTTGTTCACAAAGGCCAGACGCGGCACCTTGTGCTTATTGGCCTGACGCCACACGGTTTCGGACTGGGGCTGCACGCCACCCACGGCGCAATACACCATCACGGCGCCGTCCAGCACGCGCATGGAACGCTCCACCTCGATGGTGAAGTCCACGTGGCCGGGGGTGTCGATGATGTTGATGCGGTGATCGGGGCGCGAAAGGTCCATACCCTTCCAGAAGCAGGTCACGGCCGACGAAGTGATCGTGATGCCGCGCTCTTGCTCTTGCTCCATCCAGTCGGTGGTCGCAGCGCCGTCGTGCACTTCACCCAGCTTGTGGGTCACGCCTGTGTAGAACAGGATACGTTCGGAAGTGGTGGTCTTGCCTGCGTCGATGTGGGCCGAGATACCGATATTGCGGTAGCGCTCGATGGGAGTCTTGCGAGCCATGATGGATCCTTGATTGATCGTATGGAGAGGGACCGCCTGCACCTCAACGGATGACAGACGGGCCCGGTCGTATTTGGGGATGCTCTTAATCGAGACAAGGCCGCAGGCAAGAACTGCATGCGGCCTGTCTGGTCCAAGCGCGAAGGCGACTTAGAAGCGGAAGTGGCTGAAGGCGCGGTTGGCTTCTGCCATACGGTGCACTTCGTCACGGCGCTTCATGGCGCCACCACGGCCTTCGGTGGCCTCGAGCAGTTCGTTGGCCAGGCGCTGGGCCATGGACTTCTCGCCGCGCTTGCGGGCAGCTTCCTTGAGCCAGCGCATGGACAGGGCCAGGCGACGCACGGGGCGCACTTCCACGGGCACCTGGTAGTTTGCACCACCGACACGGCGGGACTTCACTTCAACCATGGGCTTGATGTTGTTGATGGCAACGATGAAGGCCTCCAGGGGATCCTTATCGGGATGCTTCTTCTGGATCAGATCCAGGGCACCGTAGATGATGCGTTCAGCAACCGCCTTCTTGCCGCCTTCCATGATCACGTTCATGAACTTGGACAGCTCTACATTGCCGAACTTGGGATCCGGCAGAATTTCACGTTTGGGGACTTCGCGACGACGTGGCATTTTTACCTCTATCTTGCTTCAGTTGGCACCTTCTCAGGCACCGCGAGAGCCAATCTAGGACTCCCACTTACTCGACCCGCGCAAAATACTTGCGTTTGGGGTCACTACGCTGCAATCTCGCGCCACGCGGGATACAGCACCTTGAATGAATGACGAAAAGCGCAGGGCTTACTTGGCCTTGGGCTTCTTGGCACCGTACTTGGAGCGCGACTGCTTGCGGTCCTTCACACCTTGCAGGTCCAGCGAACCGCGCACGATGTGGTAACGCACACCGGGCAAGTCCTTCACACGACCGCCGCGCACCAGCACCACGCTGTGCTCTTGCAGGTTGTGGCCTTCACCGCCGATGTACGAAATGACTTCGAAACCGTTGGTCAGACGCACCTTGGCCACCTTACGCAAAGCCGAGTTAGGCTTCTTGGGCGTGGTGGTGTACACACGGGTGCACACGCCACGGCGCTGGGGGCAGTTTTCCATGGCAGGGCTCTTGGATTTGACAACTTCGACCGTGCGGCCCTGACGCACGAGTTGGTTAATGGTTGGCATTAAATAAACGTCCCTAAACGTGAATTGCTCTACAAAAAGCGAAAACGTGAAACCCTTCGGAAATTCCGAAAAGCCCTCGACTGTACCAGTTTGACAAAGACTGCACAACAGTGCCCGTTGAATCACGCGCTCAACGGGCCGGATGCCTTACTTGATCCAGAGCCGGATCGAGTCCCAGATACGGCCGAAGAAGCCCGCTTGCTCGACGGCTTCCAGCGCAACCAACGGCACCTCGGCCACGGTTTCCGCGCCCAGCTTGACCTTGAGCGTCCCCACGGCCTGCCCCTTGGCGAACGGCGCAATCAGCGGGTCCTGCCGCACGACCTCGGTACTGAGCTTGCCTGCGCTGCCCGAAGGCACGGTCACCACGATGGGCGTGGTCCGGCCTATCTTGAGGGTGCTGGCCGCGCCCTTCCAGACGGCGGGCGTGGCCACAGGCTGCTCGGCATCGAACAGCTTGACGGCGTCGAAGGCCGCATAGCCCCAGTTGAGCAGCTTCTGACTTTCGTTGGCGCGCGCATTCTCGCTGGCTGTGCCCAGCACGATGGAGATCAGACGGCGCGGCCCCACATTGGGCAAGTCGCGCTTGGCCGTCGCCACCAGGCAATAGCCTGCGGCTGCGGTATGCCCGGTCTTGAGACCGTCCACCGAGGGGTCGCGAAACAACAGGGTATTGCGGTTGTTGCCGTTGGAGGCTGGCGTTCCCGGATAGTAGTAATGCTTGGTCGAGTAGTAATGCAGGTACTCGGGGAAGTCCTGCATCAGGCGCTGGGCCAGGATGGACAGATCGCGCGCCGTGGTCAGGTGACCGGGCTCGGTCAGGCCCTCGGGATTCTTGTAGCTCGTGCCCGTCATGCCCAAGGCCTTGGCCTGCTCGTTCATGAGGCGCACGAAGTTCTCCACCGAACCGCCCACGCCTTCGGCCAGGGCCACGGTGGCGTCATTGCCGGACTGCACGATCATGCCCTTGAGCAGGTCGTCCACCGGCACCTGCATCTTGGGGTCGATGAACATGCGCGAACCGGGCATCTTCCAGGCGCGCTCGCTCACAGGCAGCTTCTGCTCCAGCGAGACCTTCTTGGAGCGCAGTGCATCGAACACCAGATAGCCGGTCATGAGCTTGGTCAGCGAGGCCTGCTCTATGGGAGCGTCCATGTCCTTGGAGCCCAGAACCTGGTTGGCCGTGACATCGATCAGCAGGTAATTGCGGGCTGCGATTTCTGGAGGCACAGGCTGGGAAACCTGGGCCATGGAAAGAACCGGGGCCATGGCAGTGGCCAGGGCCAGCACGCGCAGCGTGGAGAAAAGTGGCTTCATGGGGGAATGCGGATTCAGAAACATCGGAACAAGAGAAAGACAGCTCCGTCAGGAGCAGACCGGGCGGCAGCGAGCACAGCCTCAGTCAAACGCGCGCAGGTGACGAGTCACCAGATTTTTGAGCAAGGGTAATTGTCCGTGGAAGAAATGGCCTCCCCCGGGCACAACAGTAACTGGAAGTATCTGCGGCCTGGCCCAGTCCATGACCGAAGCCAGGGGCACGGTGTCATCGGCTTCACCATGAATGACCAGGGTGCAGTCATGGGCTTCGGCCGGCACGGGAGCGACCTCAAAGCGACTGGCCGCCGTACCGACCAGCACGGCCTGCTGCACCCGCCCAGAAGGCCATAGCGCAGCCAGAGCATGGCTTGCCACAAAGGCTCCGAAGGAAAAGCCAGCCAGCGCTATCGGGCCTTCAGGGGCAACCTGGTCAACCACGGCCAGCATGTCCTCGGCCTCGGCGCGACCCGCATCGTGCTCGCCAGCGCTTTGCCCCACGCCGCGAAAATTGAAGCGCACGGCTGCATAGCCGCATTGCACAAAGGCACGCGCCAGGGTCTGCACCACCTTGTTGTCCATGGTGCCGCCGAAGAGCGGATGCGGGTGGGCAATCACGACTACGCCGCGCGGCGTGGAGTCGGGGCCGTCGCGCAAGGCCTCGATGGCACCTGCGCCCCCGGTCAGGATCAAGCGTTCGGTCTGAGCATTCACAATGGCTGTCCTCGTCGTATCAATGCAAGCCTTGGTCCAGCATTCGTCAAGGCTTGCATCAGCAGGGACTGATGCGAGCCGGCCTGCGAAGTTCCGGCTTTTTCAGCGCCCCACATCATCCGGCAACAGCAGGCGCTGCACGGGCAGGCCGTTTTTCAGATGGGATTCGACGATTTCATCGATATCGGCCTCATCCACAAAGGTGTACCAGCTGCCTTCGGGATAGACCACGGCCACGGGCGCGCCCGCGCAGCGGTCGAGGCAGCCGGCCTTGTTCACACGCACCTGGCCCTTGCCCGCCAGGCCCTCCTGCTTGACACGCTGCTTGCAGTGATCAAAGCCGGCCTTGGCACCATGCAAGGCGCAGCAGTCCTCGCCATTGGGACGCTCATTGAGGCAAAAGAAGATATGGCGCGCATAGTAGCCGTGCGCTTCCGGTGTACGGGCCTGGTCTGCCGCAGGATGGAGTTCGCTCATAGGCCAGCCATTCTAGAGGTCTGCCAGGATTTACCTGCGGCCTGCAAAGACACCCTGACTCCTAAGAGAGTGTTTACGATCTCCTCGCGGCGCGCCAGTGTCCCCAAGGGTTGGAGCGAAATCGGGCTATTTTCTAGCGCTAAAGCTTGCTTGCACCCCGGTGCAAGCTGCGCCCCACCGCTTTGAACTCATCCCGATTGCGCTCCAACGCGGCAGCGTAGAGATCGTAAACACGTTCTAAGAGCGTATAGAAGCCGCGCGGCATGTCTGCGGCCCGAGACCGGGGCTGCGCGCACGCAGTTCAGGGAATGGCAACCGCTTGTTCGCGCCGCGACACCCGCACCATCACATAGATCAGGGTCGCATACGGCCACAGCCAGCCCAGCCACTGGCCCAGCCCGTAAAAGCGCAGAAAGCGCCCCTGCTCCCAAGCCTGCAGGGTCTGAGAAAAGTAGGCACTGGTCGGCGCCTGATTGAGAATGCTCAGGTGCACCACCAGGGCCAGCAGCAGCAAGGCCGCACAAGCGCGGCGCGACAGGGCTAGAGCGATCACGCAAAGGCCCAGCGCGCCCCAGACCCCCAGGCGCACGGGCAGCCCCACCCACTCCCAGGCATGCACCGGCCCCCAGCTCAGCGCAGCCGAAAGCGCCGTCACACCAACACCCACGGCAATGGCCGCAAACCCCAGGGCCAGGCGGCGCCCCATATGCCGGATCACGCTATAGGTCAGCAGGCAGGGAATCCACAGGCCCAGGCTCACGCAAAGCATCTCGGTCATGGGCGACAAGGGCAGCATCGGGGATTCGCGCAGCGGCAGCCACATCAGAAACGGCGTGCCCTCAAGCAAGACCAGCAGGGCCAACTCCAGCCGCTCCAGCACCTGACCCAGACCGAAAGGAACAGCGGCCGGAAACAGCAGGGCCCAGGGCCACAGGACGAGCAGGGCCAGTGCGCCGCCTCCGTCATCGCCCACCCATTGATTGCGCAGCGAGCTCCAGCGCGCCAGCGCGCCGAGCTTTTCCAGCAGCAAGGCCAGCAGGGCTCCGATCAGGCTGCCCGCCGCATTGAGCAGAAAATCGAGGTTCGAGGGCACGCGCTGGGGCAGGTAGATCTGCAAAAACTCCATGCTCAGCGACAGCAGGCTGCCCATCAGCGCCGCAGCCGGCACGGCCATGCGCTGCCGCCCCGAGCGCACCAGCGCCAGGGCCAGCAGAAAGCCCAGTGGCGCATAACCTGCAATATTGGTATTGACGTCGAACCAGGTCCAGTAGGGCGGTGGCACGGGGGCTGTCAGAAACACCAGGGGATTGATGCCCTGGGCGCGCCAGCCCTCGAACGGGAAAAGGCTGGCGAACACGATGAGCACGACATAGACCAGCGCCAGCGGCCAGGCCGAAGTCTTGAACACAATGCCTTCCTTTGCAAAAAGCAGTTGCCAGTTCCCGTGCCGTACGGCCTCTGTGCAGCCCTAGAACGGCTTGACCACGACCAGCACCACGGCCGCCATCAACAGCAACACGGGAATCTCGTTGAACCAGCGGAACCAGCGATGGCTATGCCGGTCACGATCTTGCCCCAGGTTGCGCAGCAGCCGCGCGCAGACATGGTGATAGGCCACGGCCAGCAGAACCACGGCCAGCTTGCCATGCATCCAGCCATTGCCCGGGCCACGCCCTATGCCATAGCCCAGCCACAGCCAAAGGCCCAGCCCCAGGGCAGGCACGGCCAGCAGCGTGGTAAAGCGCAGGAGCTTGCGTGCCATGAGCAGCAGGCGCTCGCGTTCGGCCACCGAGCCCGGCGTGACCATGGCCAGATTCACGAAAATCCGGGGCAGATAGAACAGGCCCGCAAACCAGCTGGCCACAAAAATGATGTGAAAGGCTTTAACCCATAGCATTTGCCGCAGTTTAAGCCAGCCGCCATCAGCCTTTCACCACACCCCGGCTCTGCAGCAGCGGAGCATTGCATTCGGACAAGAAACACACTTCGGGCAATTCTTGACATTGAGTCGGCAAGACTTCTTCCTAAGATGCCCCTGCCCCGAGAGAGGTTCACTGAATCCATCACCCGAATATCTTCGCCATGACGTCTTGCCTAGCGATGATCCCGGGTGGTCTGCTTTGCAATGAACCGCGACCTCAGGACACTGACTCCAAGCAATCAACAGAGAGGGAAACTCATGAAAACATATTGGATGGCCTTGGCCGCACTGGCCGGCAGCATGGCGATGACGGGTTGCAAGACCATGGACACGGCCAGCGTCGATGGTCTGATGGGCTCGGGCTCCACGGCCATGAAGGCCTTGACCCTGTCCGACGACGACGTCGTCGCCCTGTCCAACGAGTCCTGCGAAGCGCTGGACGCCGAAAGCAAGATTGCTGCGCCCGGCAGCAAGTACACCAAGCGCCTGAACCAGGTCGTGGCCAACATGCCTCAGAACATCAACGGCAAGAAGGCCGTCTACAAGGTCTATCTGACCGAGGACGTGAACGCCTGGGCCATGGCCAACGGCTGCATTCGTGTGTACAGCGGCCTCATGGACCTCATGAACGACGACGAGCTGCGCGGCGTCATAGGCCATGAAATCGGCCACGTGGCCCTGGGTCACAGCAAGTCTCGCATGCAGACCGCCTACGCTGCCTCGGCCGTACGCCAGGCAGCGGCCAGCAGCGGTAACGCCGTGGTGTCCGGCCTGTCGCGCTCGCAGGCCGGTGCTGTGGGCGAGAAGTTCATCAACGCCCAGTTCTCGCAAAAGCAGGAATCTGCAGCCGACGATTACTCGTTCGACCTGCTCAGCGAAAAGAAGATGAACCGCAAGGGCCTGGTCACGGCCTTTCAGAAGCTGGCCAAGCTGGGCGGCGGTGGTGGCAGCTCCATGCTGAGCTCCCACCCCCCGTCCGATGCGCGCGCCAAGCACATGCAGGAGCGCCTCGACGGCAAGAAGTAAGCGCAAAAAACCGGCGCCCCCGTCCTGCACGGGGGCGTTTTTTGCGCCGGCACCCGATCCCGGGCCTGGATGATGCGCGACCAATGCCCGCCACATTTGAATGTGTCGCACAATTTGGTCATGCATTTGTCCAGCCCTACCCCCTTTCCCGCCAACCGTCCCCGCCGCCTGCGCCGTGATGCTTTTACGCGCAATCTGGTGCGTGAAAACCGGCTCAGCGCCCATGACTTCATCTACCCGGTGTTCGTGCACGAAGGCACGAACCGCCGCGAGGCCATTGCCTCCATGCCCGGCGTGGAGCGCCTGAGCCTGGACCTGCTGCTGCCCGTGGCGCGCCAGTGCGTGGAGCTTGAAATCCCCTATCTGGCCCTGTTCCCGGCGATCGACGCCTCGCTCAAGGCCCCGGACGGCAAGGAGGCGCTCAACCCCCAAGGCCTGATCCCGAATGTGGTGCGCGCGCTCAAAAAGGAATTCCCCGGGCTGGGCATCATGACCGACGTGGCCCTGGACCCCTATACCAGCCACGGCCAGGACGGCATCCTGGACGAGAGCGGCTACATCCTGAATGACGAAACCGTGGAAGTCCTGGTCGGCCAGGCCCTGACCCATGCCGAGGCCGGCGTGGACATGGTCGCCCCCAGCGACATGATGGACGGGCGCATCGCCGCCATCCGCGAGGCCCTGGAAACCCACGGCCACATCCACACCCGCATCATGGCTTACAGCGCCAAGTACGCGAGCAGCTTCTACGGCCCCTTTCGCGACGCCGTGGGCACGCGCGGCGCCCTGGGCAAGGCCGACAAGAACGTCTACCAGATGGACCCCGCCAACACCGACGAGGCCTTGCGCGAAGTGGCCCTGGACCTGGCCGAAGGCGCGGACATGGTCATGGTCAAGCCCGGCATGCCGTATCTGGACGTGGTGCGCCGCGTGAGGGACGAGTTCAAGGTGCCCACCTTCGCCTACCAGGTGTCGGGCGAATACGCCATGCTCAAGGCCGCCGCGCAAAACGGCTGGCTGGATCACGACGCGGTGATGATGGAGTCCCTGCTGGCCTTCAAGCGCGCCGGCGCCGACGGCATCCTCACCTACTTCGCCATCGAAGCTGCACGCCTGCTGCGCGGCAAATAGGCGCACCACTTATTTGATAGCACAAAGCGCACGCCAGCCGTGCGCTGCAGGCCATATCACCCTATGCGCCCCCGCGCTTGATCGAAAGGCTACGCCGCCCATGCAGGTCTTGCACATTGCCCCTGGCACGCCCGCTGCACAGCCACTGGACGGCCTGCCCGCAGCCCTGCCGGCCAGTGGCTTTTACTGGCTGTCGTGCTCACGCTCCGAATTCGAGTCCCAGCTGCCCGAACTGCAACGCATGCTGGCCGCGCTGTGCGGCACGCCCCTGGTGGACCTGCATGTGTCGGACCTGCTGAACGCGCAACTGCCCTCGAACTACGACTACACCTCGGCCTACGACATCCTGGTGTTCCAGCGCCTGGCATCGCAGCACGCCTTGCCGCCGCCTCCGGCCCAGCCGGGCGCGCAGCCACGCTCGTCCACCCAGGCCTCGCACCGCCCGGCCCAGGCCTTGCAGCGCGAGGATCTGCCCGTGCTGCAACGCATAGAGACCCGGCCCGTGGGCTTTGCGCTGTTCGATCATCTGCTGCTGTCCATACACCCCGACCACTGCCCCACACGCGATACCTATCTGCAGCGCCTGCTGTCGCGCCCCGGCGCCGAAGCCCATGGCGAGGCACGCACCGACCTGCGCGGCGATGTGCGCACCGCCGTGGCCAAGCTGCCCACCAGCCCGGCCGACCTCATGCTGCGCATGGTCAACACCATGGTCGACGGCTATCTGGACCTGCGCCGCGTGCTTACGCGCCAGCTCGACCACTGGCAGCTGGCCCTGCTCCACCCCAAGGGGCGCTTCAGCAACTGGAGCGGTGTGCTCGATGCGCGCCTGGCCCTGCACCAGCTCGACGAGATCTGCGAGGACCAGCGCGCGGCCATGCAGGACTGGCTGGAGGCGCTCGACGGCTGGCCGCTGGAGGACAACCAGGTCCAGCAACGCGAGCACGAACTGCTCAAGGTGCGCTCGCGCGACCTGCTGGAGCACATTGAGCGCGTTCTCCACCACATACGCCGCATGGAGCAAAGCGCGGAAAGCGCGGTGCAGATGCACTTCTCGGCCCAGAGCAACCGCGCCAACGACATCATGCGCACGCTGACCACGGTCACGGCGGTGTTTCTGCCACTGAACCTGATCGCAGGCATCTTCGGCATGAACTTCGAGTTCATCCCCTTTGTGCATCTGCGCGAAGGCTTCTGGTGGGCCATGGCCACCATGGGCCTCATCAGCCTGGTGCTGATCGCCTACTTCTGGCGCAAGCGCTATCTGGAGCGCGAGGATGATGAATGAATCAGGCTGCAGCGCTTGCCAGACAAGCGCTGCATGCTCACATTTTCATAGATTCTTCTCGAAGAACGCCAGGCTGCGCTCCTGCGCCAGCCGTGCACTCGCTGCGTCGTAGGAGCCACGGGCATCGCAATGGAAGCCGTGACCTGCGTCATACAAATGCAGTTGCACCTGCTGCTGCGCCCGGGCAAAGGCCTCGACACCCGCCAGGGGAATATGGTCGTCATGGCGGCCGAAGTGCGCCATCACCGGGCATTGGGGGCTGCGCTGCGCCTCCTCGGGCCGGGTCATGCCGCCGCCGTAATAGCAGACGGCCGCCGCCACCCCGGGCATGGTGCAGGCCGCACGCCAGGCCAGCAATCCGCCCCAGCAAAAACCCATGAGGCCCAGCCCCACGCCCGGCGCCAGGGCGGATGCATGGTCGAGCGCGGCCCGGATCTCCTGCTGCACCCCAAGCCCGGGCAGAGCCTCGGCCGCGTTCTTGAGCGCCATGCCCCGGACGCGGTCGGCCTGCTCATAACCCAGGTCCACACCCGGCTCCACACGCTCGAACAGGGCTGGAGCCACGCTCAGATAGCCTTGCTCGGCCAGACCGTCGGCAACGGCACGGATATGGGCGTTGACCCCGAAGATTTCCTGCAGCACGACGATTGCGCCACGCGGCTCCCCTTCGGGCCTGGCCACCCAGGCCGGCACCACGGCGCCATCTGCCATGGGCAGCGATACAAAACGGCTCATCTCCAAACTCCTTCTCTTGCTTTGCAGCACATCTGTTTACGTTCTAATAGTCCCAGCCGCGTCGGCGGCGTGATTCTTTCATAGTGCGAGCCCGCAGGCCTGCTTTCTCAAAGGAAACCGTCGTGGATCTCAAGCCGCTGATCACGCTGATCGCCATCATCAACCCCTTGGCCATCGTGCCGTTCTTCATCCACTACACCGAGGGGCTGGATCAGGCGCAGCGACGCCAGACCATACGCACGGCGGCGCTGGCCGCGTTCTGCGTGATCTCGGCCTGTGCGCTGCTGGGTCTGCAGGTGCTGAGCTTTTTCAATATTTCGCTGCAAAGCTTTCAGGTCGGCGGCGGCATGCTGCTGCTGATCAGCGCCATGAACATGCTCAACGCACGCCCGGCCGAAGAGCGGCCGAGCAACTCCACCATGGAAGCCGGCGCCGAGAAAGCCGCCATGGGCAACAGCATTGCCGTGGTGCCGCTGACCATTCCCCTGCTCACCGGGCCGGCGGCCATGTCCACGGTGGTGATTTATGCGGACCAGGCGCGCAGCTTCTGGCAGCACCTGGCCCTGGTCGGCTATGGCGTGGTCGTGTCCCTGGCGGTCATGCTCTGCTTTTCGCTGGCCGACCCGATTGCGCGATTTCTGGGCAAGACCGGCATCAACGTCATGACCCGGCTCATGGGCCTGATACTCGCAGCCCTGGCCGTGGAGGTCATGGCCGGAGGCCTGATCAAGATCTTTCCCATCCTGGCCTCGCCAGCGATTTATCCATGACCCCCTGAGCGGCTGCGCCGCTTCCCCCAGGAAGGGGACGACAGCCTCAGCAAAGGAGTAGCTCTTGCTCGCGCCCCCCCTGAGAACGTGTTTACGATCTCCTCGGTGCCGCGCCAGTGTCTGTGCGGGATGGAATACAAGGCGCGATACCGCAGCAATAGCCGTGCTATTGCGAGGATTCGCAACGCTGTAGACCGCCCGCAAAGGCACTGGCCCAAAGGGTTGGAGCGAAATCGGGCGATTTCTTCGCGCTGTGGCTTGCTTGCACCCCGGTGCAAGCTGCGCCCCATCGCTTTGAACTCATCCCGATTGCGCTCCAACGCGGCAGCGTAGAGATCGTAAACACGTTCTGAGAGCACGTTCCAAGCGGCTGCCCACGCCTGATGCCTGCACAAATCCTGCAGGCACTGGCCTGCCTCATGCCGCTTCGGCCTCGGCCCTGGGCTTGGCGCGGCTGTCGCAGGCGCCGCCGCAGCCGGTGATGAGCTCCTGGGGCAAGACCTCGGGAAAGGCCATGGAGCCCGACTCCACATCAAAGCCTATGGAGCGCAGATGCAAGGCCAGGGCCGCATCCATGTTCTGCGCATGATTCACGAACCAGGGGCCGAGCTCGTCGGCCATGGCACGGATCACGCTCAGCTCACCCAGGGCGCCGCGTTCAGCGCCTTCGCGCATGACTTGCAGCACCACCTTGTGCTGCGTGCTGTGGCAGTTGCCGCTCGCAAAGCGCGCAGCCTGCATCCAGCGGTCCTCCTGATCGAAGTGCTGCTGGGTGTGCTCGATCAGCTCGTCCCACAGCGCGCACAGTTGCTCGTCGGGTGCCGCCGCAGTCCTGGCCAGCAGTTCCACGAACTCTTCATGCACGGCGTCCATGGCCGGCAAATTCAACACCAGTGCCTGCGTCCATTCCAGCCCAGCCATGTGCATCTCCGCCTTGTCAAAGAAGACCTGAGCTTAGGAACTGCCCTGCCCCAGCCCTTTGACCCACATCAGCCAACCCGGAAAAGAGAAAAGCCCCGCAGATGCGGGGCAAGACCCTCCAGCCGGAGCGCCCTCAGGCGCAGGCCCAGCCGTTGTTATTGCGCGTACTTGCGCTGGGCATCGGCCACACAGGCATCCTTGGCCGTGCCGCTCATGGTGTCGCAACGGGCCTTGGCGGCCTTGAAGTCGGCTTCGCGGGTTTCGGCAGCCGCGTCCTTGCGGGCCTCGGCCACGCTGGCGGCCTTGTCATTCGCGTTGGAGGCAGGCTCGGCCTGCGCCTTGGCGACCTTGGCGGCTTCCACGGCGTGCACATGGGCCGCCTTCGCGTCCTTCACGCAGACCCGCTTGGCATCGCCATTGAGGGCATCGCATTTTTCCTTGGCGATGTCGAAGTCGGCATCAGCCTTGGCCAGGCGCGCCTTTTCCGCATTCTTGGCCGAAGGCTCGTGGCGCGCCTGCAGCTCGGCCTTGGCCACCTTTTCCTGACCGCTGGCCTGCTTCTTGCAGACATTCTTGGCGTTGCTCTTCAGCTGCTTGCACTGTTCCTTGGCAGCCTTGTATTCGGTCTCGATCTGCTTTTTGGCAGCACTGTGTTCGGCATTCGTCATGGCCATGGCCCCCGAGGCCATGAGACCCAGAATGGCGGCGGACAACAGGTGGCGCATACATTGCGGTGTTTGCATGATCAACTCCTTGGATTTGTGCTGAGGTCTGCGGATTGGCGAGGCAATCCGCTCCTGGAATGCGTGCCTGCTGGCACGCCGGGCAAGGCGGATGGGGCACCGGTCAGGCACCTGGCCATCCGCAGCCCTGCCTCATCAGTCTTCGAAACGGAAACCGGGATTGCGCTTTTGCCAGTCGTCCAGCTGCTTTTCAGCGGCCTCACGGGCCAGACCCTGGCGTTCCTGCAGCTTGCCCAGAAACTGCTCACGCTTGCCGGCGATGACATCCAGGTCGTCGTCGGTGAGCTTGCCCCATTGCTCACGGATCTTGCCGGTGAACTGCTTCCAGTTACCCTTGATGCGATCTTCATTCATGGCTTGGTCCTTTCAATGATGGTGATACGGCACCGTGCGATCAGGGTTTGGCTTTCAAAGCCGTGATCTGCATCAGCGACGGTTTCACTTTAAAAAACCTGAAAGCCCTGCGCCGTAGTCTGTGCCTAGCGTTGCCGGTCGGCCCAGGTCCTGCCTCGGCGGTGGGATCGGGACTACGCCCGCTGACGGACAGCGAGGAAGTGCCGGGTCGGACAAAAACAAAAACAGCCGGGCAATGCCGGCTGTTTTCCGAGGTCGTGCAAAGCGCTTTTGCGGCGCTCTGTCAGAGCGTGTTCACGCTCTCAGCCGTGGCAGGTCAGTGACCCTGCTGGCCCAGCCAGGCGTCGATCTGGGCAATCGCCGCATCCGTGGCCGAGGCCAGCGCCCGGGCTCCGCCGGCCGCATCGGCCGAGGCAGCGGGGCTGCGCACCTCGAACAGCTTCTGGCCCAGCAGGCGGTCCGCGGCCCCGCCTTGCTCGATCAGGGTAGCGCGCAGGCGCACCACACCGGCGCTGGCGGCCGGGGCGTCAAAGACCTGACTGAACTCCTCCAGGTCCACACGCAGCAGCGTGGGCACCGCGCCTTGCACACGCGACTGGGCCAGGCTTTCGCTGCTGGCCAGGATGGGACGCTGCGCGCCCAGCTGGGTGCGCAGGCGCTGCTGCAGCAACTGCGCCGGAGGCTGGCTCCAGCGGGCCTGCTGGTAGGGACGCAGCTCCTGGGCATTCGCATAGGACAGACGGTAGAGCATGACCGTGCTGCCGTCGGGCAGGGCCGGTGCCTCGACCTCGGCCAGGGCCAGTGGCGCGCGCGCTGCGGCCTGCTCCACGGAAGCGGATGCGGCCAGTGGCACCGGGCCGAAGTCATAGCGTGCCGGCTGCGCAGGCGGCCGGGGCAGGGCCGAGCATCCTGCAAGCAAGGCCAGGGCGGCTGCCAGTGCGGTGCTGGCGACGGCGGTCTTGGAAAAGTGGATCATGAAAATACCTCTGTCAGGGCTGGAGCACGGCGGACGGTAGAGCGAACCCCGGCTCGCCCGGTCCTGGGCGCGCCGCGCCGGGACCGTAGATCACCGACTGCGGGTTGTCGCTGAAGCGGCTGGCTGCCGTGCCCATCTGGCGTGCGGCGCGCGAGACATCATCGGCGGCGCGGCTGACATTCGGCAGCGTGCTGCGGCCCAGGGAGTCGGCCACGCGATTCAGCGCCCGCGTGCTTTGCGCGATCTGCTCCAGCGGGCCGTCCTCAGCGTTGATGCGCACCACGGTCTGCTGCAACTCCGAAGCCACGGCAGCCGCTCCATTGCTGGCCTTCTCCAGCGACTGCAAGGTGCTGTGGGCGTCTGCGGCGAGCTGAGGCATCTGGGTGCTCAGCGCACGGTCCATGTTCTGCGTCAGCTGCTGCACGCCCGCCGCCGCACCCGCAATGTTCTCCAGCGCCTGGCTCACGCGCTGCTGGTTGTCGGTATCGAGCATGGCATTCAGGCGGCGCGAGATCTGGTCCACGCGGTCGAGCAGGATAGGCCCCTGATCGGCCAGCATGCTCAAAGGCGAGGAGCGCAGCGGCAGGCGCGGTATGCCGCTGGGCCCTGTGGCCAGCGCCTCCAGCGGCTTGTCCGAGTCGTCGAGCTGCACATGGGCCAGGCCGGTCACGCCCTGGTAGCCGAGCACCGCAAAAGTGTTCTTGGTGATGGGCGTGTCCACCCCCACGGCAATGCGGATCAGCACATTGCCATTGATGCCGGGATCGAACCCTATGCGCGTGACCTTGCCCACGGCCACGCCCTTGTAGCGCACCGTGGCCTGGGGCTGCAGCCCGCTGATACCGTCCTTGGTGGAGAGCTCGTACTCGTCGTACTGACGCGTATCGCGCGTGAGCCACACGGCCAGGCCGGCCAGCAGGGCCGCCACCAGCAGCACGAAGATGCCGGCTGCCATGGCATGGGATTTGTTTTCCATCAGTTTGCCTCCGCGGCCTTGCCGCCTTGCACGGGTGTCATCGCGCGTCGCCCGCGCTCGCCCTGGAAGAAGTGTTCGATAAAGGGATGTGAGAAGCCCGCCACCTCGTGCGGCGTGCCGCTGACCAGCACCTTCTTTTCCGCAATCACGGCCACGCGCGAGGACAGCGCGAACAGCGTGTCCAGGTCATGGGTGACCATGATGACGGTCAGGCCCAGCTCGGCGCGCATTTCGTGCAGCAGTGCACAGAACTCGTCCGAACTCGTGGGGTCCAGCCCGGCCGTGGGCTCGTCCAGCAGCAGCAGCGGCGGATCCATGATCAGCGCACGCGCCAGCGCCACGCGCTTGATCATGCCGCCCGACAGGTTTGCGGGCATGCGCAGGGCATGTTCGGGCTTGAGGCCCACCATCTGCAGCTTGACCATGGCCGCATCGCGCACCACGTCGTCGGGCAAGGTGCCCTGCTCGCGCAGCGCAAACGCGATGTTGTCGAGCACGCTGAAGGCCGAATACAAGGCCCCGTGCTGGAACAGCATGCCCACGCGGCTGGCCGCGCCCTCGCGCCCCATCTCGCTGGCCGGGCGGCCCAGGACCTCGACCCGGCCCTTGGAGGGCGCAAGCAGACCCAGCATCTGGCGCAAAAGCACGGTCTTGCCCGTGCCCGAGCCGCCGACGATGGACAGCATCTCCCCGCGCTGCACGTCGAGGTCCAGATCCTGGTGCACGGCAAACGCGTTCTCGCCCTGGCCGAACACGCTCCACAGCCCGGCGATGCGCACAATGGGTTCATCAGCGGCTGGCGCTGCAGCCGTGCTCTGCTGGTTCACGCTGTTCGTCATCTCAGGCTCCCATGGCATGAAACCGGCACGCCCCAAAAATGGGAGACACCGAGCAAGGGCCGTCCCGCAGCGATGCTGTCGTCCCCCTTCCAGGAGGAAGCGGCAAAGCCGCTCAGGGGGTATCCACTCATATCCCCACATCCTTGAACAAGATGGCGAAGATCGCGTCCACCACGATGACCATGGTGATGGCCGAGACCACGGAAGCCGTCGTGCCCTGGCCCAGGCTCTGGGTGTTGGGCTTGACGCGCAGCCCCCAGTGACAGCCGATCAGGGCGATGAGCACGCCGAACACGGCCGACTTGCCCACGGAAATCCACAGATTGCCGATCTTCACGGCCGCAGGCAGGGCCTGCGCGAAGTAGGCCGCAGTCACGCCCATGGTCAGGTCGGCGGCCAGCATGCCGCCGGCCAGCGCCGCCAGCGTGGTCCAGATCGCGATCAGGGGCATGGCAATCGCCAGCGCCAGCGCACGCGGAAAAACCAGGCGAAAGCCATGGGGTATGCCCATGACCTGCATCGCATCGAGCTCCTCGGTCACGCGCATCACGCCGATCTGGGCGGTGATCGCCGAGCCGCTGCGCCCTGCTACCAGGATCGCGCCCAGCAAGGGGCCGAGCTCGCGGATCAGGGAGATGCCGAGGATGTTGACGATGAAGGACTCGGCCCCGAACTGGCGCAGCTGCAGCGCCATCAGATAGGCGAGCACCACGCCGATCAGAAAGCCCACCAGGGCCGTGATCGGCAGGGCCGTTGCGCCCATGGAATACAGGTGGCCGGAAATATCGCGCCAGGGACCGCGCAGCGGCGCACGCACAAAGCGCAGGCTGTCTATGAGCAACTGGCCCACGAGCTGGATCAGCCCCGAGAAGTGGGCACAGGCATTGAGCACCTGGCTGCCCAGGCTGTCGATCTGCGCCTGCAGGCTCCAGGCTGGCTGCCTGGGCTTGGGCACATCGCTGAAGTGCGCCACGCGCTCCAGCATGGAGCGCTGGGCATCGCTGGCGACCAGCCTCTCGGGCCATGCCTGCTGCCAGTGGTTCCACAGCAGTTGGGCGCCCACATGGTCCAGCCAGTCCATGGATTGCAGATTCCAGCCCAGGTCGCGCCCCGAAGCCGCAGCCAGCCCGGCCTTGAGGCGGCGCCACTGGGCTCGGTCGCCCAGCTCGGCCGCACTCCAGGAGCCCGAGAGCTCCGCCCAGGCGCCGTCATCTCCGCGGCTCAGGCTGCATTGGGGAGGATTGCTAGGAGATGCCAAGTGAAGAGTCCATTCAAAAGCGGGAGGCTGCGATCTGCGGCCGACAGGCCAGCAGGCATTGCGGCACGGGCATAGCCCCCCAGGATAACCCGATGATTTGTCGGCTCGAAAAAAGTATCCCCATGCCCGACTCCGATGCGATCGTATCTGCTTGATGTGGCGAGCTGTCCTGCTTTGCCCCATGGCCAGAGAGGTTACATCCAATAACACATCCCGACTCCGCCATGCACCTCCCCAGCTTGTATTTTTTATCAAAAAACGCCTGAAACCCTTATGCATGAAGCGCTTAAAGCTATCAAAAAAGGAGTTCACAGCGCTTTCCCTATCGACATGCAGTCCGGGCTTCGCACAATGGGCCGCCTGCAGCAAAGGCTTTGGGACGTCCCCGGCGCAGCCTGCATTTCCTCCATGAGCAACACCCAATTCGACTACATCGTCATAGGCGGCGGCACGGCCGGCGCCCTGTTATGCAACCGGCTTTCGCGCGAGCGCGACTGCAGCGTGCTTTTGATCGAGGCCGGCCGCAAGGACGACTACCACTGGATTCACATCCCCGTCGGCTACCTGTATTGCATAGGCAATCCGCGTACCGACTGGCTCTACCAGACCGAGCCGGATGCAGGCCTCAACGGCCGCAGCCTGCGCTACCCGCGCGGCAAGGCCCTGGGGGGCTGCTCCAGCATCAACGGCATGATCTACATGCGCGGCCAGATGGAGGACTACGAGGACTGGGCCCACCTCACGGGCGACGACACCTGGCGCTGGGAGCAGGTGCTGCCCGCCTTTCGCGCCCACGAAGACCACTGGCGCCTGGGCCAGGAAGGCGCGGCCGACGAGCGCTTTCGCGCCCTGCATGGCGGCAAGGGCACGGGCGGTGGCGGCGAGTGGCGCGTGGAGCGCCAGCGCCTGCGCTGGGACGTGCTCGACGCCTTCGCCCAGGCCGCGCAGCAGGCCGGCATCGCGGCCACCGAGGACTTCAACGGCGGCAGCAACGAAGGCGTGGGCTATTTCGAGGTCAACCAGAAAAACGGGCTGCGCTGGAACACGGCCAAGGCCTTTTTGCGCCCCACCTGCTATGGCCGCCCCAACTTCGAGATGTGGACTCATGCCCAGGTCAGCCGCCTGCAGTTGCAAGACCTGCCCGATGGCGGGCTGCGCTGCACCGGCGCCCAGGTCTGGACCGGCAGCGAGATGGTGAGCGTACAGGCGCGCCGCGAGGTGCTGCTGTGCGCGGGCGCCGTCAACTCGCCGCAAATCCTGCAGCTCTCGGGTCTGGGGCCGGCGCAGATGCTGCAAAGCCATGGCATCGCCGTGCGCCGCGACCTGCCCGGCGTGGGGGCCAACCTGCAGGACCACCTGCAGATCCGCTCGGTCTACAAGGTCAGCGGCGTGCGCACGCTCAACACCATGGCCGGCTCCTTGTGGGGCAAGGCCGCGATCGGGCTTGAATACCTGCTGCGCCGCAGCGGCCCGATGAGCATGGCGCCCTCGCAGCTGGGCGCGTTCACGCGCAGCAACGCCGCCCACGACAGGCCGAATCTTCAATACCATGTGCAGCCCCTGTCGCTGGAGGCCTTTGGCGAGCCCCTGCACGGCTTTCCCGCATTCACGGCCAGCGTCTGCAATCTCCGGCCCACAAGCCGTGGCAGCGTGGGACTGCGCAGCGCGCGCTTCGAGGATGCGCCCGCCATCGCGCCCAACTACCTGTCCACACCCGAGGACCGCCAGGTCGCGGCCGACAGCCTGCGCGTGACGCGGCGCATCGTGGCCCAGCCCGCGCTAGCGCGCTACCAGCCCGAGGAGTTCAAGCCCGGCCCCCAGTACGAGAGCGACGAGGATCTGGCACGCCTGGCAGGCGACATCGCCACCACCATCTTCCACCCCGTGGGCACGACGCGCATGGGCCGCGACGGCGACCAGCTCGCCGTGCTCGACAGCCGCATGCGCGTGCGCGACGGCCAGGGCGGCCTGGTCGCGGGCCTGCGCGTGGTGGACGCAGGTGCCATGCCGCGCATCACCAGCGGCAATACCAACAGCCCCACGCTGATGATGGCCGAGAAGGCCGCAGCCTGGATTCGCGAAGACAAGGCCTCGGCCCCCTGAGATGCACCGGTTTGCGGCCCGAAACAGGGACCCGCAATCCTGAGTCTGCAGCATGGTTTAGGAGCGATTCCAGCCGCCGTCAGAGGGAGGAAAAGACCGGGGCGGCAAACCAGGGGAAATCCCCGATGCACCAGCCTAGTGCGCAAAGTACATTCCCCCCACTCTCGCAGTGCCTTGGTACTGCCCGGGGGGATCGAGGAGACTAACTCGTTCACAACCAGACCAATATTCATAAAAGCATCCAAGATGCATTCCCCAAAGCGCCTTTACCGGCGCTTTTTTTTGCCTGGGCCCGTGAGCGGCCATTTCCGGCCCGTGCGAGAATCGCGCCCCTATGGAATGGATCATCGTCTCGCTGGCCTCGATGCTGGCCGGTTTCGTGGACGCCATCGTGGGCGGCGGCGGCCTGATCCTGCTGCCCGCCCTGTTTGCCACCTACCCCTCCACCGTGCCGGCCACGCTCCTGGGCACCAACAAAAGCGCGGCCGTCTGGGGCACGGCCATGTCCACCTGGCAGTACGGGCGCAAGGTGCAACTGCCCTGGCGCGCGATGATGCCTGCGGCCCTGGTCGGCATGCTCGGCGCCTTTCTCGGCGCCTGGACCGTGACCCAGATCGCCCCCGACTTTCTGCGCAAGCTGCTGCCCCTGGTGCTGCTGGGCGTGCTCGCCTACACCCTCGCGCGCAAGGACATGGGCCGCCACCATGCGCCGCGCTACAGCGGCCGCACCGAGACCTGGATTGCCTGCGCCATCGGTCTGACCATCGGCTTTTACGACGGCTTCTTCGGCCCGGGCACGGGCAGCTTCTTCGTGTTTCTGTTCGTGCGCCTCATGGGCTACGACTTTCTCAACGCCTCGGCCTCGGCCAAGCTGCTGAATCTGGCCACGAATGTCTCGGCCCTGGCGCTGTTCGCGCTCAAGGGCCACATCTGGTGGCACCTGGCCGTGCCCATGGCCGTGGCCAATGTGCTGGGCGCCGCGCTGGGCACGCACATGGCCCTGCGCCACGGCACGGGCTTTGTGCGCATCATCTTCATCGGCGTGGTGAGCCTGCTGATCGTCAAGACCGGCTACGACGCCTTCATGGCCTGACGGGGCCGCAAAGCCTGGCCGCCCCGGCAGGCAAACCCTCACTTCTATAATGGCGCTCCGCTCTCGCACCCAGTTTCCCGCTCCTGCGTGCCCGGGCGGCCATTCAGGAGCCCTCATGAAACCTTTGACCTTCATCGCCGCTGCGGCACTGACCGTTGTGGCCGCCACCGGCGCCCACGCCCGTTCCCTGCAAGCCATTCAGAAGGACGGCACGATACGCCTCGCCACCGAAGGCTATTACACGCCGTTCGCCTATTTCGAGGGCAAGAACCTGACGGGCTTCGAAGTCGATCTGGCGCAGCTCATCGCCCAGAAGCTGGGCCTCAAGTTCGAGTGGAAGACGATCAGCTTCGATGCCCTGCTCACCGGCCTCAAGCAGGACCGCTGGGACCTCGTGATCTCCTCGCATGCCATCACCCCCGAGCGAGAAAAGGCCGTGAGCTTCACCCAGCCCCACTACTGCTCGGGCGCCCAGGTGATCGCGCTCACCAATGCCATCCAGGGCGCCAAGGATCTCGAAGGCAAGACCGTGGCCGCCCAGACCGGCACCACCTATCTCGATTACGTGCAAAAGAACGTGCACGGCGTGAAGCGCCTGGTCAACTTCCCGACCAACGAGGCCGCGCTCAACGCCCTCATGACCAAGCGCGTGGATGCCTGGGTCACCGAGCGCTTCCTGGCCAAGGAGATGCTGCGCAAGAACCCCAAGATCCGCTTCCACCAGGGCGACATGCTGTACGTGGAGCGCATTGCGGCGGCCGTGACCAAGGACAACCAGCCCCTGGCCGATGCCTGGAACAAGGCCTTGCAGGAGCTGCTCAGGGACGGCAGCTATGCCAAGCTCTCGCAAAAATGGTTCCAAGAGGACATACGCTGCCCCGATTGATGCTGCAGCCCGCTGCGCGAGCCCGCCACCGCAGGCCCGCGCGCTCGGCGTAGATCACCCAGCGCCCTGATCCCGGGGCGCTTCTTGCTTTTCCACTGCCCGCCCTATGCTCACCGCTCTCTGGCCCTCCCACTGGGGCCGCACGCAACGCAGCAACGCGACCCTGGTCACGGCCTTGCTGCTCATGGTCCTCATCGTCTCGCTGCTGGGCCAGTTGCTGTCCCTGTTTCCCGACCCCATCGGCGAGAACGCAGCCACCTTTGCCGAGGGCGCGCGCACCACGCTGTACCTGACCCTGGCCAGCGGATCGGCAGGCCTGCTGCTGGGCGTGCTTGCGGCGCTGGCGCGCACCTCGCGCCTGGCCGCGCTGCGCTGGGCGGCGGGCTTTTTCATCTGGGTGATACGCGGCACGCCGCTGCTGGTGCAGATCCTGTTCATGTATTTCGCGCTGCCCGCGCTCATCCCCTCGCTGAACCTGCCCGACTTCGCGGCCGCCGCGATCGCCCTGGCACTCAACGTGGGCGCCTATAACGCCGAAGCCGTGCGCGCGGGCCTGCAGGCCGTGCCGCGCGGTCAGGCCGAGGCCGCGCGCGCCCTGGGGCTGCCGCGCAGCTGGGTGTTCTGCGACGTGGTCTTTCCCCAGGCCTTCAAGATCTCGCTGCCGGCCCTGGTGAACAACTTCGTGGCCTTGCTCAAGGACTCGTCCCTGGCCTATGCGATCGGCGTGGTCGAGCTCACCAACGTGGGCAACCGCATCCAGTCCACGACCTTCCAGCCCGTGGCCACCCTGCTCACCGTGGGCCTGACCTATCTGGTGCTGACCACGCTGGTGACCCAGGTCACGGCGGCCGTGGAGTACCGCTTCGACGTGGAGGGCCGCCAGCAATGAGCTCGCAGCTGAAAAACCGCGAAATGGCCCGCGGCCTGCCGTATATCGTGGTCGAGGACGTGACCAAGTCCTTTGGCGAGCACCAGGTGCTCAAGGGCGTGTCCACCCGCTTTTGCACGGGCGAGGTGACGGCCATCATCGGCGCCTCGGGCTCGGGCAAGTCCACCCTGCTGCGCGCCATCAACCGGCTCGAACCCCATGACGGCGGACGCATCAGCATCGACGGCGTGCCCGTCACCGACCACGAGGCCACGCTGCAGCGGCAGCGCTGCGAGGTCGGCATGGTGTTCCAGCAGTTCAACCTGTTCGGCCACATGACGGTGCTGGACAACGTGACGCTGGCGCCGCGCCGCATACGCAAGACACCGCGCAGCCAGGCCAATGCCCGGGCCATGACCCTGCTGGAGCGCGTGGGCATGGCCGCACATGCGCACAAGTATCCGTGGCAGCTCTCGGGCGGCCAGCAGCAGCGCGTGGCGATTGCGCGCGCACTGGCCATGGAGCCCCAGGTGATGCTGTTCGACGAACCCACGAGCGCGCTCGACCCCGAGATGGTGCAGGAGGTGCTGGACGTGATGCGCGAGCTCGCGCGCGCCTGCATGACCATGATCGTGGTCACGCACGAGATGGGCTTTGCACGCGAGGTCGCGGACCGCGTGATGTTCTTCGACCAGGGCCGCATCGCCCACGAGGCCGCGCCGGCCGAGTTCTTCGATCACCCGGCCAACGAGCGCATCGCAGCCTTCATCGGACGCATGACCAGGCAAGGCCCGGCCTTCCCGTAACCGCTGAATTCATAGCTGCAAGCGCTTGCTGCACAATGATTTCAAATAGAAATCATGCTGAAACCGCCATATGGCAAGCGCTGACAGCTCTTATAAAAAGAGCGACTTCAGTCCTCAGTCCTCTTCCTCGGCCGGCGCAGAAGTCGGCGTCGCACGCGAGCCGGCCGCGCCCGGCGCAGCGCGAGGTGCCTCTGCTCCGTCCTCGGGCCTGGCCAGGGTGTCGGGCGGCACATGGCGCGGCAGACCGGGCAGGTCCAGGGTTTCCGAGTCCAGCACGATATCGGCCACACGGCGCGGGCGGCCAATCGGCATCGTCGCCTGGCCCCGGCGCATGGCGGCCATGTCTTCCTCGCTGGGATAGCGGCCCAGCAGCCAGTAGTCGAAGACGCGGCGCGCCAGCGGTGCGGCCGCGGCCGCGCCAAAGCCCGCGTTCTCCACGATCACGGCCACGGCCACCGTGGGGTTGTCGGCCGGCGCATAGGCGATGTAGAGCGAGTGATCGCGCTGGAATTCCGACAGGCGCGCCGCGTTGTAGCGCTCGTTCTGGCGCACGCCCACGGCCTGGGCCGTGCCGGTCTTGCCCGCCGACGCATAGGGCGCGCCCGCGAACACGCCGCGCGACGTGCCCTCCACCGTGACCGCGGCCACGGCGCTGCGCACGGCCTCCACGTTCTCGCTCTTGTAGCCCAGGCTGGTGCCCGGGTCCTTGTTGATGGACGAGAACTGCTGGCTCACCGCATCCACACGGCCCACGGCCAGGTGCGGCCGGTGCTTGATGCCCCCGGCCGCAAGCGTGGCCGTGGCGTTCGCCAGCTGCAGGATGGTGAAGTTGTTGTAGCCCTGGCCGATCCCCAGGGAGATGGTCTCGCCCGCATACCACTTCTTCTGCTCGGGACGCTTGTAGGTGTTGCGCTTCCACTCGGTGCTGGGCAGCACGCCGCGCGCCTCGCCGCGCAGGTCTATGCCCGTGAGCTGGCCGAAGCCCAGGGGCTTCATGTAGTCGTGGATCAGGTCCACGCCCATGTCGTTGGCCAGCATGTAGTAGTAGACGTTGGAGGACTTGATGATGGAGCGGCGCAGGTTCGTGGGCCCGTTGGGGTGGCCCGAGCGGAAGGTGTGGCCGCCCAGGCTCCAGCTGCCGTTGTCCTGGATCGTGGTCTCGGGGCGACGCTTGCCCGACTCCAGCGCCGCAATCGCCATGAAGGGCTTGTAGGTCGAGCCCGGCGGATAGGTGCCGCGCAGCGCGCGGTTCACCATGGGCCGGTTGATGGATTCGTTGAGCGCAGTCCAGCTCTCGTGGTCTATGCCGTCCACGAAGAGATTGAGGTCGAAGCTGGGCTTGCTGACCATGGCCAGCACCTCGCCGCTGCGCGGATCGATGGCCACCAGCGCGCCCCGGCGCTCGCCGTAGAGCTCCTCGACCATGCGCTGCAGCTTGATGTCCAGCGACAGCACCAGGCTGTCGCCGGGCGTGGCCGGGCGGCTGCCCAGCTTGCGCACGGCATGGCCTCCGGCCGAGGTCTCCATCTCCTCCCAGCCGGTCTGGCCGTGCAGGTCGTGCTCGTAGCTTTGCTCCACGCCCAGCTTGCCGATCACATCCGTGCCGCGGTAGTTGGCCGCATCCTCGGAATCGTCGAGAGCCTCCTTCTCGCGCTGGTTGATGCGACCTATGTAGCCGATGATGTGGCTGGCCGTTTCCTGCAGCGGATAGGAGCGGAACAGCCGCGCCTTGATATCCACGCCGGGAAAGCGGTAGCGCTGCACCGTGAAGCGCGCGACCTCCTCGTCCGTCAGGCGCGTGCGTATGGGCAGGGAGTCGAAGCTCCTGGAGTCCTCGACCAGACGCTTGAACTTGCGCCGGTCGCGCTGCGAGATCTCCACGATCTCGCTCAGGCCGTCGATGGTCTCTTCGAGATTGCCGGCGCGCGAAGGCATGATCTCCAGCGTATAGGCCGAGTAATTCGTGGCCAGCACCACGCCGTTGCGGTCCAGGATCTGGCCGCGATTGGGCACGATGGGCACCACGGCCGTGCGGTTGCTCTCCGCACGTTCGGCAAATGCCTCGTGGCGCTGCACCTGCAGCACCCACAGCCGCCCCACCAGCAGGCAAAAGGCCAGCAGCACCACCAGGCCCATGACCCAGGCACGCAGGCGAAAGCGCTGCAGCTCGGCTTCGGTATTGCGGATCTCCATCGTCGGCGCAACCGGTCTACAGGGGCCGGTTTTCCTCGCCCGTGGGCGAGCGGCGCTGGGGCGCGAGCAAGATGCCGCTGACCAGAGGCCACAGCAAGGCCTCGATCACGGGCGCGGCCAGCAGCTCGGGCCCGGGCAGAATGCCGCCGCCCACCACGCGCAGCAGCACCTGCAGGCCATGGGCCAGCGCAAACAGCGGCAGCATGTGCAAGGCCTGGACCGGCGAGGAAAACCAGGACAGCCGCCTGGCCATGGCCCCCGCGCCAAACACCACCAGCGCATAGGCCAGCGCATGCTGGCCCAGCAGCGCGTAATGCGCAACGTCCATGCACAGGCCCAGCATGAAGCCCAGGCCCAGGCCTATGCGCTGGGGCTGGTGCATGGCCCAGAAGCCCAGCAGCAGCAGCAGCGGATCGGGCAGCCAGGCCACACGGCCCAGCGGCAGCATGTTCAGGGCCAGGGCGGCCAGCAGGCTGAGCACGATGAACAAGGGATTGACCGGCAGCAACAGCTGCTGGCCGCGCGGCATGATCATGGCTGGGCTCTCCTGCTGGTGCTGCCCCGGGGCTCGCGCCGCGCGGACTCGGAGGATGCGCGGCTGGGCTTGAGGGCCTGGGCGGCCTCGGTCGTCTCGGGCTGGCTCGCAAAGGTCATGGGCTGGAGCACCATCACATGGCGCACGCCCTGCACGCGGCCCACGGGCTCGCAGTAGATGCGCGAGAAGGCCGAGTCGGCGCGCCGCTCCACGGTCACCACGCGGGCCACGGGCAGGCCCAGCGGATAGAGGCCGTCCACGCCGCTGGTGGTCAGCAGATCGCCCTCCTGCACATCGGCATTGCTGGGCATGAAACGCAGCTCCATGCCGCCCGCGCGCAGCGGCGAGGGGTCGCCATAGGCCACGGAGCGCGCACCCGTGCGCGGGTTGAAGACCGGAATCGCCTGGTCGCGGTCTATGAGCAGGGTGACCTCGGCGCGCAGCGGATAGACGCGCGTGACCTGGCCGATCACGCCCTTGTCGTCGAGCACCGGCGAGCCCTGGACGATGCCGTCCACCTGCCCCCGGTCTATGACCACGCGGCGCGTGTAGAGGTCGGGGCTGTCGTACACGACCTCGGCGGTCGTGCCCGGCGTGCTCAGGCGCTCGCGCAGGCCCAGCAGGGCACGCAGGTCGCGGTTTTCCGCCAGCAGCTCCTCGGCCTCGGCAGCCCGCCTGGCAACCTGCACCAGCTCGCTGCGCGCCTGCTTCTCGCTGCCCTGGGCGGCTTCAAGAGCCCCGAGGTAGTCACTGGCCTCCTGCACGCCCTGCACGGGCTTGAGCATCAGCCATTGCACGGGATACAGCAGCGTGGCCACGACCGCGCGCGCGGGCTCGGTGATCTGAAAGCGCGCATCGGCCACCATGAGCAGCAGGGCCAGGGCGCTGTAGATCGCCAGCTGGGACACCCGCGAAGGCCGGCGCTTGAACAGCGAAGGCGGTCCACTCTCCAGGGTGTTGAAGGTCATGCCCACCCCCGGCCTGCACGGCCCGGCGTGAGAGAAGGCACAGCAAGCATGTGCATTGCGGGAAGAGAAACAAGGGGTTCAGGGCCGGCACCGCAGCCCGGCGCCCGGCCCAGGGAAGGGGAAAGATCAGTCGCTGGTGAAGATGCTGCCCTGACGACCCAGAATGTCCAGGGCCATGCCGCAGCCGCGCACCACGCAGGTCAGCGGCTCTTCGGCCACGAGCACGGGCAGGCCGGTTTCCTCGGCCAGCAGGCGGTCCAGATCGCGCAACAGCGCACCGCCGCCCGTGAGCATCATGCCGCGCTCGGCAATGTCGGCGCCCAGCTCGGGCGGGGTCTGCTCCAGCGCGTTCTTCACGGCGGAGACGATCTGGTTGAGCGGATCGGTCAGCGCCTCCAGCACCTCGTTGCTGGAGATCGTGAAGCTGCGCGGCACGCCTTCGGAGAGGTTGCGGCCCTTGACCTCCATCTCCTTGACTTCCGAGCCCGGGAAGGCCGAGCCGATGCTCTTCTTGATGGCCTCGGCCGTGGGCTCGCCGATCAGCATGCCGTAGTTGCGGCGGATGTAGCTGATGATGGCCTCGTCGAACTTGTCGCCGCCCACGCGCACGCTGCCCTTGTAGACCATGCCGCCCAGCGAGATCACGCCGACCTCGGTGGTGCCGCCGCCGATGTCCACCACCATCGAGCCCGAGGCCTCGGACACGGGCAGGCCCGCACCGATGCCGGCCGCCATGGGCTCCTCGATGAGCTCCACGGCGCGCGCGCCCGCAGCCTCGGCCGCGTCCTTGATGGCGCGGCGCTCGACCTGGGTCGAGCCGCAGGGCACGCAGATGATGATGCGCGGGCTGGGCGTGAGCACCGTGCGCGGATGCACCATCTTGATGAACTGCTTGATCATCTGCTCGGTGATCACGAAGTCGGCGATCACGCCATCCTTCATGGGCCGGATGGCCTCGATATTGCCGGGCACCTTGCCCAGCATGGCCTTGGCCTCGCGGCCCACGGCCTGGATCACCTTCTTGCCGTGCTGGCCGCCTTCGTGGCGGATCGCGACCACCGAAGGCTCGTCCAGAACAATGCCCTTGTCACGGGCAAAAATCAGGGTATTGGCTGTGCCAAGGTCTATGGCGAGGTCGGTGGAGAAGTACCGACGGAAAGCACCGAACATTACGAGAGTCCTCTCAGGCACGGCTTGCTCTTCGGCCTACCGTCGCCAGGATGTAATTGAGAAAGATAGGGGGCTGTGTGGCTTGGCTTTTTTCGCACAATGACCGGCTGCAAGAGGGTATTGCGGCAAAGCCGAGATAATACCGTATCCCCTGTGAATAACTTCTACTGTCGGGCTTGGGAAGACTGCTTTACAAGCCACGGCCCCATTCAAGATTCCTATGGCACTGAACGCACACGACATAGCGCGCATCGCAAACCTCGCTCGCCTGGAGCTCTCGCCCCAGGAAAGTGAGCGCATGCTAGCTCAACTCAACGGCTTTTTCGGCATCGTCGAGAAAATGCAGGCTGTGGATACTTCGGGCATCACACCACTGTCACATCCTGTTGCAGCAATCGAGGATATTGCGCTGCGCCTGCGCAAAGACATTGCCAGCGAGCCCAATCAGCGCGAGGCCAATCAGCAAAGCGCACCCGCTGTCGAGCGCGGCCTTTTTCTCGTGCCCAAGGTGATTGAATAAATCTCCCGAAAGCACGCCCCCGCCTTTTTGCCTTGTCATCCGCGCCCTTTGCGGCCCGGTATATCGCCCGGATATTTGTCCATGACCCAGAACTCCACCGAACTGCACGAGCTTGGCGTCGCCGCCCTTGCAGCCCAGTTGCGCGAGCGCAAGATCTCCGCCGTCGAAGCCGCCCGGCACTTTCTGACGCGCGCCCAGGCCCATAAAAACCTTGGTGCATTTGTGGCTATTAATGAAGAAGCCACCCTAGCCCAGGCCCGGGTGGCGGACGCCCTGATCGCCGCCGGCAAGGGCGGCAAACTGACCGGCGTGCCGATTGCGCACAAGGACATCTTCGTCACCCGCGACTTCCCCAGCACCGCCGCCAGCAAGATGCTGGAGGGCTACCGCTCGCCCTTTGACGCCACCGTGGTCACCAAGCTGGCCGATGCCGGCATGGTCACCCTGGGCAAGCTCAACTGTGACGAATTCGCCATGGGCGGCGCCAACGAGAACTCGGCCGTCGCCCCCGTGGGCTTTGACACGGCCCAGCCCGTGCGCAACCCCTGGAACACCGAGCGCGTGCCCGGTGGCTCCTCCGGCGGCTCCGCCGCCGCCGTGGCCGCCGGCCTGGCCCCGGCCGTGACCGGCACCGACACCGGCGGCTCGATCCGCCAGCCCGCCTCGTTTTGCGGCATCACCGGCATCAAGCCCACCTACGGCCGCGCCAGCCGCTACGGCATGATTGCCTTTGCCTCCAGCCTGGACCAGGCCGGCCCCATGGCCCGCTCGGCCGAGGACTGCGCGCTCTTGCTCTCCGAGATGTGCGGCCCCGACCTGGACCGCGACTCCACCAGCCTGGACCACCCGGCCGAAGACTTCAGCGCCAAGTTGAACGACAGCATCGAGGGCCTGCGCATTGGCGTGCCCGCCGAATTCTTTGGTGAAGGCCTGTCCGCCGATGTGCGCGCCGCCGTGGACGCCGCGCTCAAGGAATACGAAAAGCTGGGCGCCAAGCTGGTGCCCGTCACGCTGCCGCGCACCGAGCTGTCCGTGCCCGTGTACTACATCCTGGCGCCGGCCGAGGCTTCGTCCAACCTCTCGCGTTTTGACGGCGTCAAGTTCGGCCACCGTGCCAAGGACTATGCCGACCTCAACGACATGTACAAAAAGACCCGCGCCCAGGGCTTTGGCGACGAGGTCAAGCGCCGCATCATGATCGGCGCCTATGTGCTCAGCGAAGGCTATTACGACGCCTACTATCTGCAGGCGCAAAAAATCCGCCGCATGATTGCCGACGACTTCCAGGCCGCCTTCAAGGACTGCGACCTCATCGCCGGTCCCGCAGCCCCCACCACCGCCTGGGCCATTGGCGCCAAGGCCGACCCGGTGAGCAACTATCTGGCCGACATCTACACCCTGCCCGCATCGCTGGCCGGCCTGCCCGGCCTCTCGCTGCCCGCAGGCTTTGGCGACGGCCACATGCCCGTGGGCCTACAGCTGATCGGCAACTACTTCGGCGAAGCCCGGCTGCTGAACGCGGCCCACCGCTTCCAGCAGGCCACGGACTGGCATCTGCGCAAACCCACGGCACTTTGAAATAAATAGCTGCTAGCGCCTGCCCCTCAACGATTTCAAGCATAAAACACCATGAAATCCATGTACATCAAGCGCAAGCAGCTCACTTTTTAAGCACAGAACATGACTGCGAAACTCATCAACGGCTACGAGGTCGTCATAGGGTTCGAGACCCACGCCCAGTTGGCCACCAACAGCAAGATCTTCAGCCGCGCCAGCACGGCCTTTGGCGCCGAGCCCAACACCCAGGCCTGCGCCGTGGACCTGGCCCTGCCCGGCACCCTGCCGGTCATGAACCAAAAAGCCGTGGAGCACGCGATCCGCCTGGGCCTGGCCCTGGGCTCCACGATTGCCCCGCGCAGCATCTTCGCGCGCAAGAACTACTTCTACCCCGATCTGCCCAAGGGCTACCAGATCTCGCAGTTCGAGATTCCCGTGGTGCAGGGCGGCGAAGTCTCGTTCTTTCTGGGCGACGAGAAAAAGACCGTGCGCCTGGTGCGTGCCCACCTCGAAGAGGACGCGGGCAAATCGCTGCACGAGGACTTCATCGGCCAGTCGGGCATCGACCTCAACCGCGCCGGCACGCCGCTGCTGGAAATCGTCACCGAGCCCGACATCCGCAGCACCGAGGAAGCCGTGGCCTACGCCAAGGAGCTGCACAAGATCGTCACCTGGATCGGCATCTGCGACGGCAACATGCAGGAAGGCTCTTTCCGCTGCGACGCCAACGTCTCCGTGCGCAAGCCCGGCGCCGCTTTGGGCACGCGCCGCGAAATCAAGAACCTGAACTCGTTTCGCAACATGCAGATCGCCATCGACTACGAGATCCGCTGGCAGATCGAGGAGATTGAAGACGGCCGCAGCATCCAGCAGGCCACCGTGCTGTTCGACCCCGACACCGGCGAAACCCGTGCCATGCGCACCAAGGAAGACGCGGCCGACTACCGCTACTTCCCCGACCCCGACCTGCCGCCCCTGGTCGTGGCAGCTGAGTGGGTGGAGCGCGTCAAGGCCGACATGCCCGAACTGCCCCGTGCCATGGCCGCCCGCTTTGTCGAGCAGTACGCCCTGCCCGAATACGACGCCACCACGCTGACGCAATCCCAAGCCATGGCCGCCTACTTTGAAGACGCCGCCAGGACCTGCGGCCAGCCCAAGCTGGCCTCTAACTGGGTGATGGGCGAAATCTCCCGCCGCCTGAACACCGAAGAAATCGGCATGGACGCGGTGAAGGTGAGCAGCCAGCAACTGGCCGCCATGATTGCCCGCATTTCGGACGGCACCATCTCCAACAATGCGGCCCGCACCGTGTTTGAGGCGCTGTGGAGCGGTGAAGGCTCGGACGTGGACGCCGTCATCGAGGCCAAGGGCCTCAAGCAAATGAACGACACCGGCGCGCTGGAAAAGATCATCGACGAGGTGATTGCCGCCAACCCCGGCAATGTGGAGCAATACCGCGCAGGCAAGGACAAGGCATTCAATGCCCTGGTCGGCCAGGTGATGAAAGCCTCCAAGGGGAAGGCGAATCCTGCGCAGGTGAATGAAGTGTTGAAGGCGAAATTGGCGTGAATCGCTGAGTAATTGCTCGCTTTACCGTTTGTCGAATAAAAAGCTTCCTTTCGGAGGCTTTTTATCCGTGTCAAACATGATTTCCTTCATTAAAAAAATTCTCTCTAACAAACAAGAATATAACGATGCCGAAGCACTTAAAAGAATTTATGAAATAGCGATTGAAACAAGAAATCTAGAGATTAATCAGCTTCTCCAAAGAAATAATTTCTTCATGATATTTCAAGGTGTGTTTTTTGCTGGAACAATTCAATCATCTCACCACTATATCTTCCTTAGCTTAATTTTATCAGCAGCTGGCATCGCAATATCGTGGTATCAAACCAAGATGGCTTCTGGCGCTAAGTTCTGGCAAGAGTACTGGGAAGAGGAACTCACAAAAATTGAAGCTTCTTTGCTAGAAGAGCTGGAAAAGAATCACCCAAATAGGAAAAAATTTCCTAGACTCTTTCACAAAGATCTCCAACAACAATTGGAACAAGTAAAAAACAGAATATCCAATAAAAAAACATGCCTATCAATTCATTACAGTTTAATTTTAAAAAAATACTCCGTCAGTAGCACTCCAATTTCGCTTGGTATCACATTCACTATCTCTTGGATCATGATTTTTTTATTTTTTTTGAATAAAAATTTCAATTTTATTGAGAAAATAATAAATTGCATGCAGATTAAATGAATAGCTTATTGGCAAAAAATTGACATCACATTTAGCAAACTCCAGATCGAGGCCGGGTCTCGCCTCGAACGGCGGTCCTATGCTCACGGCCCTTCGCTGCGCTACGACAAACGGGTGCAAATTCGGGGAGCCTGTGGGAGCTGTGCACAAAGCCTAGTTTTTAAATGATTTCGGCTTCAAACGCCTATATATCAAGCGCCAGCAGCTATCAAAACCGCATAATCGGCCATGCTCGCTGCCAAGGCCGCAGCACCTTGTCAAAGCCTCATCACGCCAACCCGGCCAAGCCATGAACATCCTCTCCATCCAATCCCATGTCTCCTACGGCCATGTCGGCAACTCGGCTGCGGTGTTTCCGTTGCAGCGTCTGGGGCATGAGGTGTGGCCGGTGTACACCGTCAACTTCTCCAACCACACGGGTTATGGGCAATGGGGTGGCTCGGCCATTGCGGCCAGCGAGGTCGCGGCCATTGTGGATGGCATGGACCAGCGCGGCGCGCTGGCGCTGGTGGATGTGGTGCTCAGCGGCTACCAGGGCGGCGCCGATATTGCCGATGCCATTCTGGCCACCGTGGCCCGCGTGAAGGCGCTCAACCCCCAGGCCACCTACACCTGCGACCCGGTCATGGGCAATGCTAGGTCGGGCTGCTTTGTGGACCCCGCCATTCCCCAGTTGCTGCGCGAGCGCGTGGTGCCTGCAGCCGATCTGGTGACGCCCAACCAGTTCGAGCTCGGCTATCTCGCAGGCATGGAGGCGAGCACGCTGGACAGCACCCTGGCCGCCGTGGATGCCGTCATGGCCACGGGCCCGCGTGCCGTGCTAGTGACCAGCGTGCACTGCCCCGATGCCGAGCCCGGCAGCATAGAAATGCTGGCCGTGGACGCCACCGGCGCCTGGCTGGTGAACACGCCCCATCTGCCTTTCAAGGCCAATGGCTCGGGCGATGTGACCGCTGCCCTGTTCACCGCGCATTACAGCCAGCACTTCGGCCAGACGGGTTCGGCCAGAAACGCGCTGGAGCGCACCACGGCCAGCATGTTCGAGCTGCTGCAGCGCACCCATGCGAGTGGCCAGCGCGAGCTGCAGCTGGTACAGGCCCAGGAAAGCTATGTGCGCCCCGCAGCCCACTTTGCAGCCCGCCAGATTCGCTGAATGCAGATCGGGGCCGGGCCCCGCAGAGCCTGCACAGAATCAGAAAATCAAAGGAAAATCTGCCTCTAGCGCCCGTCCATCAAACGCTTGCAGCTATAGAAACCGGAGTGTCAATCCACCTTGACCATGCTGCAGCTCAGAATCTGCCGCCCAGGCAAGGCGGAATCCACCCAGCCGGGCTGGCCTTTTTTCTCAAAGGCCTCGCGTGACGGATATCCGGTGATATTCCAGCCCTGATTCTTGACATGCTGGGCTTCGATAATCTCGAAGCGGCATTTTTCACCCGGATTTTTCAAGAGCCAGACCAGATGGCTTTTCTTCTTCCAGATCTTTTCTTCAAGAACTTCATAATTTGAAGTCTCGCAAACGCTGTAAGAGGTATTCCATTCCACCGCCTGGGCGTGTATATGCAATGCCCCCAGGCAGAAACCACCTGCACCGCCAAAAATACCGGTGAATGGCGTTTCCGCCGCCATTCCCAGGCCGGCCATGGCACAGGCCGCCAGGCTTGCCAGCATTTTTTGAGATATTTGCACTTGAATCTTTTCCCAGATCCGGGCCTATGGCCGGATATTCGAGCTTGGCGATAATCAAAGCCCCCCTGCCTGAGCCTTTTTTCCAAGCCCGGGGAAACCGAGGCCTCGCAAGAATGCTGGGCCCATGATTTTCACGGCATCATTTTTTATGGTTGTCATCAGCCATATCCAGATTCTGGGTCAGGGCTCACAGGGTTTTCTTGGGAATTTTCCGATTCGCAGACCAGGCCGCTCATGCCTCGGAGCAGCGCCCAAAACCTGCAATCCGGCCTGCAGGCCGACGCCTCGCGCAAAGAGCGCCGCAGTCCGGGCGCCCGTGCTAGCCTCAAACGCATCTGCGGCGACACCCATGTCCCGCGCCCAACAGCGCTGGCTTCTGCGCGCGCCCAGAATCCGCCATGACATCACAAGCATCAAGGAAGAGACATGTCCACTACCGAGCGTCTGCAAATCCCCGGTCTGCCCTGGGCCGCCACCCCCGAATCCCAGGGCCTTTGCAGCCAGCGTCTTGAGCGCCTGTCGGAGCGGCTTTCGCGCGGCGTGGCCGACAGGGAGATTCCCGGCGCCCTGGCCCTGGTCGCCAGGCGCGGCCAGCTGGCCTATCTGCAGAGCTTTGGCCTGCTCAACCCGGCCCAGAACCTGCCCATGCGCTGCGATGCCATTTTCCGCATCGCCTCCATGAGCAAGCCCATTACCTCGCTGGCCATCATGATGCTGGCCGAGGAAGGGCAGCTTTGCATTCTGGACCCCGTGGTCAAGTACCTGCCCGAGCTCTCCAACATGCAGGTCGGACGTGTGCAGACCGGGGCCGATGGCGCCAGCCGCATCGTGCTGGAGCCGCTGGTGCGCGCCATCACCCTGCAGGATCTGCTGCGCCACACGGCAGGCGTGACCTATGGCGTTCCAGGCAGCAGCAATCCGCTCAAGCAGGCCTATATCGATGCCAGGCTGGGCCACAAGAATGACAGCAATGCGGTCTTCATCACCAAGCTGTCCGGGCTGGCCCTGCTGGATCAGCCCGGCACCAGCTGGGAATACGGCATGTCCACCGATGTGCTGGGCCGCGTGGTCGAGGTGGTCAGCGGCCTGGGGCTGGACGAGTTCGTGCGCTCGCGCATCTGCGAGCCGCTGGGCCTGCGGGACACGGGTTTCGAGGCGCCCGAAACCGAGGCCGGGCGCGCAGCCTGGGCCCAGCCCGAAGGGCCGCAGTTGCAGATGCCGCCCATACCGCCCGTGACCCAGGCGCTGGCCTTCAAGTCCGGCGGCGGCGGCATGGTCTCCACCATCGCCGACTATGCGCGTCTATGCCTTTTCTGGCGCAACGGCGGCCAGCTCGACGGCACACGCCTGGTCTCGCGCAAGACCGTGGAGCTCATGACGGCCAATCATCTGCCGCCCGGCACGCGCATGGGGCCGGACATGGCCCAGTTCGGCAGCCAGTTGCCGTCGCCCGAGATGGGCACGGGCTTCGGCCTGGGCTTTGCGGTGCGCACGGCGACGGGCCTGAACCCCCTGCCGGGCAGCGTGGGCGATTATTCGTGGAGCGGGATTTACGGCACCTTCTTCTGGGTGGACCCGCAGGAGGACTTGTTCGCCATCCTGATGATGCAGTCCATGAGCCAGCGCATTCCCTATCGCATGGCCATGCGCCAGGCCGTCTACCAGGCCTTGATGGATTGATGCCATGGCCTCGGGCGCAGTGAAAAGCAGCCCTTGAAAACTTGAAGCCCGGTCGGCAATCCTGGCATGGCCGCCAAGGCTGCTGACCGGGCTTCAAATTTTCTTTTTTACTAACTTTTTCTTCTTACTGGCTTCTTCCCCCCACAGTGGGGGTGATTGTGGACAGAAGCTATCAATAAGCCTAGTTCATTTACTTACTTTTAAACAATGTTCACCTTCCTGGATGCAAGTCAATTTTGACTTGAGCCACGCATGCAGTCTTTGATGGCGCGAAGGGGACGGGATTCGTCACACACCTTCGCTCATCGCTTCAGCACCCGTTGGCAGAAGAACATGCACAGCCCCGCAAAGCCTGCCAGGCCCAGCCAGGGTGCGAGAGCGAAGTTCTCGCCGACGATGGACAGCGGCGCGTTCTGCCCGCTGAAGCCGATCAGGGCTGCCAGCAGCAGGCCCATGAGACTCTCGCTCCCGACCAGCCCTGACAGAGCAGGTCAGCAAGCATGAAAATCAGCCAAGAAGGCCTGCAGCGCCCGCCCAGCAAGCGCTGTCAGCTATCAAAACAGGACCCGGCAGCGTATGGTGCCCGGAATCTGGGACAGCTTCTCCACGGCCAGGGCCGAGGATTGCACGCCCACGTCGATCACCACATAGCCGAGCTTTTCATCGGTGCGCAGATACTGGCCGGCGATGTTGATGCCGTTCTCTGCAAACATCTGGTTGATGGCCGAGAGCACGCCGGGCCGGTTGTGGTGCACATGCAGGATGCGGTTCTGGCCCGGGTGGGCAGGCAGGGCGACTTCGGGGAAGTTGACGGCCGAGGTGGTCGTGCCGTTGTCGCTGTACTTCACGAGCTTTTCCGCGACCTCCAGGCCGATGTTGGCCTGGGCCTCCATGGTCGAGCCGCCGATATGCGGCGTGAGGATGACGTTGTCCAGGCCGCGCAGCGGCGAGACGAACTCGTCCTTGTTGCTCTTGGGCTCAGTAGGGAACACGTCCACGGCGGCCCCGAGCAGCTTGCCGGCCTTGATGGCCTCGGCCAGGGGGTCGATCTCGACCACGGTGCCGCGCGAGGCATTGATCAGAATGCTGCCGGGCTTCATGGCCGCGATCTCGGCCGCCCCCACCATCCACTGCGTGGAGGGCAGCTCGGGCACATGCAGGGTCACGATGTCGCTGGCCGCCAGCAGCTCTTCCAGCGATGCGGCCTGGCGCGCATTGCCCAGCGGCAGCTTGGTGACCACGTCGTGGAACAGCACATGCATGCCCAGGGACTCGGCCAGCACCGACAGCTGGGTGCCGATCGAGCCATAGCCCACGATGCCCAGGGTCTTGCCGCGGATCTCGAAGGAGTTGTCCGCACTCTTGAGCCAGCCGCCACGGTGGGCGGCCGCGTTTCTCGCGGGGATGCCGCGCAGCAGCAGGATGGCTTCGCCCAGCACCAGCTCGGCCACGGAGCGGGTGTTCGAGTAAGGGGCGTTGAAGACGGCAATGCCGCGCTCGCGTGCGGCCTCGAGGTCCACCTGGTTCGTGCCTATGCAAAAGCAGCCCACGGCCACGAGCTTGTTGGCCGCGGCAAACACCTCGGCCGTGAGCTGGGTGCGCGAGCGTATGCCCACAAAGTGCACGTCGGCAATCTTGCGCTTGAGTTCCTCGCCGTCCAGTGCGCCCGTGAGCGCCTCCACATTGGTGTAGCCGGCCTGCTTGAGCACCTGCAGGGCGGAGGCATGTATGCCTTCGAGCAACAAAAACTTGATTTTCGATTTATCCAGCGAGGTCTTGGCCATGCGAAAGCTCTCCGAGTCCAACAAAACGAGCATTAGAGCGGATTCGCGATGCCGCCGCGAGATGTAGGTGAAAACGATAGGCCAGCCGCTCTTTCCGGGCCCGCAATCCGGCCATTTGCGAGTCGGAGCCTCCGGCTAGGGGCACTAGAATCCGCTGCCGCGCGTGCTCCGGCCCCAGGGGCTGGCGGACACGCCGCATATCGCTGTAGTTCAAGAAATCAAAGGCTTTGAATGGCTTTCACTATTTTTCGCAGGCTCGAAGACCTGCTGGTTCAGGTCGTGCGCCTGGTGCTGCTGGTCTTTTCGCTGTTCGTGCTGATCATCATGGGTCTGTGGCTGTGGGACGGCTTCAAGCCCGCCAAGGCGCCCGTGGAGGCCAGTGCCCAGGCGCCGCTGGACTGGCACAGTGCCAGGCCGGATCTGGACTTCGTGGTCAACGAGACCAGCCGCGACCTCAGCGTTTCCGCCGATGAGATCGTGCTCGAAAAGCGCCTCGCCGACCCGGCCCTGCGCCCCAGCTTCCAGAAGGCCGATGCACTGGTGCGCGCCTTCGTGAGCCAGAAACCCGAGGAGCGCGCGCGCCTGGAGCGCGACAACCAGTCCCTGGGCCTGGCGCCCGTGCCGGCCCTGCTGCAAGGCAATGCCCTGCCCACGGCCGAGGCCGTGAAAAAGGCCATCCGCCTGCGCGAGCAGGGCGGTGATTCCGCGCCCCACGCCTCGGCAGCCACGGAAGACGCGGCAGCCGAGGCCGCCGCAGCCGCCGATGACGAGGATGAAGAAGATCGCTCCTGGTGGAGCCATGCCGACACCAGCGGCTCCATCCACGAACGCGCCCAGATGGCCGAGATCGAGCATGGCAAGGGCGCCTACGAAGCCTATGTGCTGGGCGCCCCTGCCGCACTGGAGAAGGTCTTTGCCAACCCGGCCGTGGCGCGCAAGCTGCAGGAGCAAGGCGCGCAGCAGATTCTGTCCACGGTGCTGCTCAATTACACGCTGAGCTTCGACACCGCAGCCGCCGAGCTGCGCGGCGACGCCCCAGCCGAGAGCAGCAGCTGGAAGAGCCGCTTCGACGGTTTCGAGGCCGCGATCTGGAGCATGCTGATGTCCTTTCTGGTGCTGGTGGTCATGGTTCTGGCCCTGATCCGCATGGAGCGCCATCTGCGCGTCATCAGCGAGCACAAGCCCCGCTAAGAACGTGTTCAGGGATTGGGCGCTGGTCATTCCTGCGAGCATGGCTACACTTGGGAACAAGCCTGCGGCATCGCAGGCCCTGATGTGAAAGGAGTCGCCATGAACCAGTCATCCAGCCCCAATCTCGACAAGCTGCGCAACATCGTCCAGAGATTCGGCCCGCACTCCTTCACCACGGCCCAGGTGGCCAGCGAATACGAGGACGGCCCGGCCAACGCCGAGGCCACGGCCCAGCTCGAATCCTGGCTCAACCGCCATGCCACCGTGCTCGGCATCCATGCGGTCAGCCACGCCCAGGGCAGTGTCACGGTCTGGGAGATGGCCTAGGCCCTGAAACAGCGAGGCGCCAACCCCGGCAACTCGCCCTTCGCCCCCTCTCCAACCAGCCGATACACCCCCTTTTCCTCCGATGTTCGCGATTGAAATCTGGCCCTGGCTGTCGGCCTTGGCCAGCGCGGCCCTGGTGCTGACCGCCATGGCCTGGGTGTGGCGCAGTGCGCGGCGGCTCACGCCCGGCACGCGCGATGCAGCCACGGCCAGGCGCATGGCATGGCTGTTTGCGCTGGGCGCCCTGGCCTGGCTGGCCTATGCGCTCCATGCAGGCTATGCCCGTCTCTGGCAGGCCGATGCATTTCTGATCTTTGCCCAGCAAAATGCCTTGCTGGGCCTGCCTTTTCTCATAGGCGGTCTGGCCTGGGTCGCGGCCCTGATGCTGGGGCGGGTGTTCCGGCTGCTGGCCGCCTCCGCGAGCGTCGGGCGATAGGAAGCTCTTAGCGCCCCGCTCCCGGCTGCGCGGCCTGGGCTGCCTGCGCCGCCCACAGCGGGCGCAACTGGACCAGCTCGTCGTTGAAGCGCTTGCGTATGCGCAGCTTTTCGTGCTCCTGCTGCTGGATGAAGCGCTGCTGCTCCTCCTGGCTGGAGCGGTTGTCCTCGACCTGGCGGCGCAGGACGGCCGGAGCCTTGGCCGGGTCGCCCGCGTAGAACTCCATCTCCGTGTCCAGCGCGGCGCGGCGCTTGGCCAGCTCCTGCAGGCGCTGCTGGGCCACCTCCGTGGCCTGTCCGGCCTGCTCCAGGGCTGCGGCCAGGGCAGCGCCATGGGCTTCCTGGTTGGGATAGCGCGCCAGCAGCGCCTTTTCGCGCGCGCGCTCTTCGCGCATGCGCCTTTGCTCGGCCTGTTGCTGGCGGCGCTGGTTCTCCAGCTCGGCACGCTCGCTCTCGGTCAGCGTGGGCCCTACGCGGCGCAGCTCCACGCCGGTGCTGCCCAGCACGCGCTGGTCGCGATCCAGGCACTCGGCAATCGGCCGGTCTGCGGTGATGCGCCGGCCCTTGGCATCGATGCAGGAGTAGATTCCGCCCGACGCCCCGCTCTGGGCGGCGGCCGCACCGACCCAGGCCATGGCGCATAGCGCCAGCAGCGCAGGCCTGATCGGCAGAAGATGTTTAGTCATTGACTCCATAACGCTGGCGATAGGCCAGTACGCGCTCATGGTGCTCGCGTCCGCCATCCCCTCCTTGCTCGGCAAGGTATAGCAATAAGTCTGCCAGTTTGGCAATCGTGCAGACCTGCATGCCCAGGCGGCTGCGCACATACTGCACGGCGCTGTAGGCCACGTCCTGGCCGTTTTCGGTGGCCATCTCCTGGCGGTCCAGGGCAATCGCCACGGCATGCGGCGTGGCGCCTGCGGCCTGGATGATGGCAATCGACTCGCGTGCAGCCGTGCCCGCGCTCATCACGTCGTCCACGATGAGCACCCGGCCCTTGAGCGGCGCGCCCACCAGCGAGCCGCCTTCGCCATGGTCCTTGGCTTCCTTGCGGTTGTAGGCAAAGGGCACGTTCCTGCCCAGGCGGGCCAGTTCCACGGCCACGGTGGCGGCCAGGGGAATGCCTTTGTAGGCCGGGCCGAAGACCATGTCGAACTCCATGCCGCTGGCGACAATGGCTTTTGCATAGAATTCGGCCAACCGCCCCATCTTGGCGCCGTCGTCGAACAGGCCTGCATTGAAGAAGTACGGGCTCAGACGGCCAGCCTTGGTCTTGAACTCGCCAAAGCGCAGCACGCCTGCGTCGACGGCAAACTGCACAAACTCCTGTGCCAGACGGCCTGCATCGCCGTTGGACTTCTCACTTACCACCATGGATTCATCCTTGTTCAAATTAACCAGCCTCAACCTCAACGGCATACGCTCGGCCACGACCAAGGGCGTACAGACCTGGATAGCGGCCACTGCGCCGGATTGTATTTGCGTGCAGGAAATCAAAGCCCAGGCCGCCGATATGGCCGGGCGCTTCGAAGAGCTGGCCGGCCTGCGCGGCCATTTCCACTACGCGCAGAAAAAGGGCTATTCGGGTGTGGGCATCTACAGCCGCGCCGAGCCCAGCGACGTGGTCATAGGCTTTGGCTCGCACGAGTTCGACGCCGAGGGCCGCTATGTGGAGGCGCGCTTTGACACGCCGGCGCGCAAGCTGTCCATCATCAGCGCCTATTTCCCCAGCGGCAGCTCGGGCGATCTGCGCCAGGAGGCCAAGTTCCGCTTTCTCGCCGAAATGCATGCCCATCTGATGGCCATGAAGGCCGAACGCGAGTTCATCCTGTGCGGCGACATCAACATCGCCCACCAGAACATCGACCTCAAGAACTGGCGCAGCAACCAGAAGAACAGCGGCTTCACGCCCGAGGAACGCGCCTGGATGACAAAGTTGTTGCACAAAACCGAGCCCGGCGGCGGCATTGTTGACGTCTACCGTCAGCTCCAGCCCGATGCGACGGACGCTTGCTACACCTGGTGGAGCAACCGCGGCCAGGCCTATGCGAACAACGTGGGCTGGCGTCTGGACTACCACCTGGCCACGCCGGCCATGGCGGCCCTGGCGCGCAGCGAGTCCATCTACAAGGGCGAGAAGTTTTCCGACCACGCGCCCATCACCATAGGCTACGACTTCACGCTCTGAAAAAAGAAGCATCCAGCACGCTCTGCTGGCTGATTTCAAGCCTGTTTCATAGCAAAAAACAGAACAGGCCAGCGCTACCAGCTATCAAGTAGCGAGCGCCCTGGCGTGCAACGCCGGTTCAGGTAGCCGAGGACCAGGGGCTGTCGGCGGCCTTTTTCTTCTCGAAGAATGCGGCCACGCCATCGATCAGCTCCTTCTGGGCGCGGTTCATGGGCGGCTCCAGGGTAGCGGCCGCACGCATGATGGTTCTGAGCGTCTGCTGGTGGTAGTCGGTGAAGCGGGCCGCGCTGGGCCCGAGCACGGCGGGCAGCTCGCCCACGTCGAGCGCGCGGTTGCGCAGCATGTGGGCGCTGGCCACGAGCAGGTTGCCGGCCTCGGTCTCGCTCAGCGACAGGTGCTGGCTCAGCAGGGCCTGCACGCCGGTCTTTTGCTGCACCGTGACCACGCCCGCCGTCTGCACCGTGGCCAGGGCCAGCACGGCGACCACGTCCACCGGATGCTCCAGCGTGTAGAGCGGCGGCGTGCTGATTTTCTTTTTCCAGGCGCGGCGGCGGAAAAAGCTCAGGGGGTTGAGCCAGCCCACGTTGATGCCCAGGCGCTGCAGCGCCTCCATGAGCATGGTGAAGGTGATGATCAGGCCCAGTATCTCTAGGAGGATGCCCATATGGTTTTCGCTTGTTATCAAGGGATGGCTGATGGCAGGCGCCGTGCAGGCACTTGCGGCCCGGTTTCAGGCCAGCGCGATTGTAGGGGGGCAATCCCGGCATATCCGTCAACAATCCATTCGGGCCGCAGCCGCATCCGTCCCGCCGCGCTCATGAAAAAAGAGCGGCCAGCGCCCGGCGCATCCCGGATTCAGATGGTATTCATCCAAATCCGTTGAGACACCAGCGCTGGCCGCTTTTATTTCAGGAGCAGGCGTTCGCTCAGGCCTTGAGCACCATCAGCACCTCGTCGAGCATCTTCTTGGCATCGCCGAACAGCATGCGGTTGTTGTCCTTGTAGAACAGCGGGTTGTCCACGCCCGCATAGCCCGAGGCCATGGAGCGCTTCATGACGATCGAGGTCCTGGCCTTCCAGACTTCGAGCACGGGCATGCCCGCGATCGGGCTGGCCGGGTCTTCGAGCGCGCTGGGGTTCACGATGTCGTTGGCGCCTATGACCATGGCCACATCGGTGTCGGGGAAGTCCTCGTTGATCTCGTCCATCTCCATCACGATGTCGTAGGGCACCTTGGCCTCGGCCAGCAGCACGTTCATGTGGCCGGGCATGCGGCCGGCCACGGGGTGGATCGCAAAGCGCACGTCCACGCCCTTTTCGCGCAGCGTCTTGGTGATCTCGTACACCGTGTGCTGGGCCTGGGCCACGGCCATGCCGTAGCCGGGCACGATGATCACGCTCTTGGCATCGCGCAGCATCTCGGCGGTCTCGGCCGCGCTCACGGGCACGGCCTCGCCCTGGGGCTCGGCGGCCGCGCCGTCACCCGCAGGCTTCTTGGCGGGCGCGCCCGAGCCGAAGCCGCCCGCGATCACGCTGATGAAGTTGCGGTTCATGGCCTGGCACATGATGTAGGAGAGGATGGCGCCTGAGGAGCCGACCAGCGCGCCGGTCACGATCAGCAGGTCGTTGCTGAGCATGAAGCCCGTGGCGGCCGCAGCCCAGCCCGAGTAGCTGTTGAGCATGGACACGACCACGGGCATGTCGGCGCCGCCGATGGCCATGACCATGTGCACGCCGAACAGCAGCGCGATCACGGTCATCACGATCAGCGGCAGCATGCCGGACTGCACATCCGGTGCATCGAGAAACTGCTTGCCGAACCAGACCACGACCAGCAGCGCCACGAGGTTCAGCCAGTGGCGCGCGGGCAGCAGCAGCGGCTTGCCGCCGATCTTGCCGTTGAGCTTGCCGAAGGCGATGAGCGAGCCCGAGAAGGTCACGGCGCCGATCAGAATGCCCACGTAGATCTCGACCTCGTGGATGGCTTTTTCCGCGCCCGCGAGCTGCAGCGAGGTATCCACATAACTGGCAAAGCCCACCAGGCAGGCGGCCAGGCCGACCAGGCTGTGCATGAGCGCGACCAGCTCGGGCATCTGCGTCATCTTCACGACCTTGGCCGCGTACAGGCCAATGCCCCCGCCGATGACCAGGGCCATGACGATCCAGGCCATGCCGGAGGCGCTGACGCTGGGGCCGAACACCGTGGCCAGCACGGCCAGGGCCATGCCCAGCATGCCGAACAGATTGCCCCGGCGCGAGGTTTCGGGGTTGGACAGTCCTCCCAGACTGAGGACGAAAAGGATGGCCGCGCCCAGATAGGCGACCGTTGCGAGACTTTGGGACATGATGCTGTGTCTTCCTGTTCTAGTTCTGTGGGAGTCTTATTTGCGGAACATGGCCAGCATGCGGCGCGTGACCGCAAAGCCGCCGAACATGTTGACGGCCGTGAGCACCAGGGCGGCGAAGGCCAGCCACAGGATCAGGCTGTCGGGGCGGCCGTTGATGCCCGCATTGGGCGGCGCGATCTGCACCAGCGCGCCGATGGCGATGATGCTGGAGATCGCATTCGTCACGCTCATCAGCGGCGTGTGCAGCGCCGGCGTGACGTTCCAGACCACCATGTAGCCGATGAAGCAGGCCAGCACGAAGACCGTGAAGTGGCCGAGGAAGGCCGCAGGCGCATAGGCGCCGATGAACCAGAACAGCACGGCAGCCACCGCAAAGATCACGGCCAGGGACTTGCCCGACATGGGCGCACCGCTGCCATGGCCGTGGCCGCTCTTTTTCTGCTCCACGGGCGCGGCTGCGGGCTTGGGCGCCGGCACGGGCGCGGCCTTGAGCGGCGGCGCGGGCCAGGTGATCTCGCCGTTCTTGACCACGGTCAGGCCGCGGATCGCGTCGTCCTCCATGTTCACCAGGGCCTGGCCGTTCTTGGCCTTGCACAGCTCCTCGGTCAGGCGCAGCAGATTGGTCGCATACAGCGTGGACGACTGCTTGGACAGGCGCGAGGCCAGGTCGGTGTAGCCGACGATGGTCACGCCATGGCGCACCACGGCCTCGCCGGGCACGGTCAGCTCGCAGTTGCCGCCCTGCTCGGCCGCCATGTCCACGATCACGCTGCCGGGCTTCATGCTCTGCACCATCTCGGCCGTGATCAGCTTGGGTGCGGGCTTGCCGGGGATCAGCGCCGTGGTGATGATGATGTCGGCCTCCCTGGCCTGCTGCGCATACATCTGGCGCTGCGCGGCCTGAAAGCCTTCGCTCATGACCTTGGCATAGCCGCCGCCGCCCGAGCCCTCTTCCTCATAGTCGACCTTGACGAACTCGCCGCCCAGAGACTTGACCTGATCGGCGACCTCGGCGCGCGTGTCGTTGGCGCGCACGATGGCGCCCAGATTGGCCGCCGTGCCGATCGCCGCCAGGCCCGCCACGCCCGCGCCCGCAATGAACACCTTGGCCGGCGGCACCTTGCCCGCAGCCGTGATCTGGCCGTTGAAATAGCGGCCGAAGGCGTTGGCGGCCTCGATCACCGCGCGATAGCCGGAGACGCCGGCCATGGAGGTCAGCGCATCCATCTTCTGCGCGCGCGAGAGCGTGCGCGGCAGGCAGTCTATGGCCAGCACCGTGGCCTTTCTGTCCGCGAGCTGCTGCATGAGCTCAGGGTTTTGCGCAGGCCAGACAAAGCCGATCAGCGTGCCACCTTCGCGCAGCAGCGCCACCTCGTCGCTGCTGGGCGGGCGCACCTTGAGCACGATGTCGGCCGCAGCCCACAGCGCGGCCGCGCCCTCGATGATCTCGGCGCCGGCCGCGCGATAGGCGTCATCGCTGAAGTTGGCGGCCTCGCCGGCGCCCGACTCCACGGCGACCACAAAGCCGAGCTTGATGAGCTTTTCCACGGCATCGGGCACGGTGGCCACGCGCTTTTCGCCGGGAAAGATTTCGCGCGGCACGCCTATGCGCTGTACCGGCTCGCTGGGGTTGGCTGACATCGGATATCTCCTTGAGTTTTGAATCATCGACTCCGTGGCGCACGGGGCCGCTCATCCGGATGCGGTCCACGCGGCATGCGCGCGCCCGGACGGGCACACGCGAGAATATGGGGGAATTGAAGGGGCGGGCAGCCGCCATTGGGGGCAAGCGTGCAGGCAGGCGCTCGAAAGCTAAAAGTGGGGCAGCACGGCGCATTGCCGCAACCGCTTCGCCAAGACTGGCGATCGCGGCCATGCCGCGGCCGCAGTTCCCTTTTCCAGCCCGGCAGAAACACGGATCCACATACGAAGTCTCTCCTGCGGGCCAGGGCCCGGTGCAATGCCACTCGAAGTGCAAACCGCGCGTCCATGCGGGTTTGACGGTAACAAGTCGTGCTTTTTATCATGGCACACCCCGCACGGCCACAGGGACAAGCCCGCGACAGCCCGGCAGGCCTGCACAGAACAGCCGCGCCCGGCTATGGCATGCTCGGTGCAGTCCCCGGCCCTGCCGTTAACAATGACACCGCCCCATGCTTTGCTATCACACCGTCCCCGTCACCGCTTTTCAACAAAACTGCTCTCTGGTCTGGTGCGATCAGACCATGGAGGCCGCCGTCATCGACCCGGGCGGCGATCTGGAGCAGATCGGCTGGGAGGTCGAGCGCCTGGGCCTCGCGCTCAAGGCCATCTGGCTCACCCATGCACACATCGACCATGCGGGCGGCACGGCCGAGCTCGCCGAGCAGCAGGGCCTGCCCATCATCGGCCCGCATACGGGCGACCAGTTCTGGATCGATCTCCTGCCCCAGCAGGGCGCCATGTTCGGCTTTCCACCCTCCCAGCCGTTCACGCCCACGCGCTGGCTGCAGGACGGTGACAGCGTACAGATCGGCCGGGAGACGCTGGCCGTGCGCCACTGCCCCGGCCATACGCCCGGCCATGTGGTGTTCCATGCGCCCCAGATCCAGCGCTGCTTCGTGGGCGATGTGCTGTTCGCGGGCAGCATAGGCCGCACCGACTTCCCCCAGGGCAATCACCAGCAGCTCGTGGACAGCATTGTCCAGCGGCTGTGGCCCATGGGCGACGACACGGTCTTCATCCCCGGCCACGGCCCCGAGAGCAGCTTCGGCCGCGAGCGCCAGAGCAACCCCTATGTGGGCGGAACCTGAGCCCTCTCCAGCCTCCCGCCGAAGACTCTCATAAAGTGAGCTGGTAGCACTTGCTGTGTAACGATTTCAACGATGAATCGATCTGAAATCGTTATATGGCAAGTGCTACCAGCTATGTTTTTGAATACATCAGCGCCGCGCGGCCTCATACAGCGCCTGCACGCGGGGCACATTGCGCTCCAGCTCGCGTATGCGCTCCGGGCCCGAAGGGTGGGTGGACAAGAACTCCAGCCCGCCCGAGCCCGTGGCCTCGCCCATCTTGCGCCATAGCGAGACCGAGGCCTGGGGGTTGTAGCCCGCGCGCGCGGCCAGCTCCAGGCCGACGAGGTCGGCATCGCTTTCATCGCTGCGGCTGAACTTGAGCGTGAGCAGCTGCGTGCCGACCCTGGCCGCCATATTCCCCAGATCGCCGAGGCCCAGCAGCTGCGCACCCAGGCTCAGGCCTATGCCCGTGGCCTGGCCCTTGGCCAGCTGCTCGCGCGAATGCTCGCGCAGCGCATGCGCCATTTCATGACCCATGATCATCGCGATCTCGTCGTCCGTGAGCCTGAGCTGGTCGATGATGGCCGTATAGAACGCAATCTTGCCGCCGGGCATGCAAAACGCGTTGATCTCCTTGCTGCCAATGAGATTGACCTCCCAGCGCCATTGGGCCGCCCTGGAGTTCCACTGGTAGGTATGGGGAATGAGTCGTTGCGCAATCGCCCTCAGGCGCTGCAGCTGGGCATGGCCGTCCGGGGCCAGAGCGCCCTGGGCGCGGGCCTTGTCCAGCATCTCGCGGTATTGCTCCACGGCCGCGCTCTCCAGCGCCTCGGCCGGCACCAGCTTGCGCAGCCTGGAAGAGCTGCCCACATTGACCTGGGCCGCCACGGGAGCGCCTGCCAGGCCCAGCGCAGCCGCCGTGCCCGCGAACAGAAAGCCGCGGCGCGTGCCGTGGCAGGCACAGCCCGGGTGATGGAAAAAAGAGGCAGGGGTCGGCGAATTCATGGCCCGCATGGTAGCGCGCCGCTCTCGGGCCCGGCTGTAGGCTGCGGGCCGAAATTCGGGCTGGCGCCCGGCCGCTCACAAGGCCCTGGTCTCGGCCCGCACCACCACCAGCAAGCCCACGAGCAAGGCCGCCAGGCCCAGCCAGGACGGCAGGGCCTGCGCCTCGCCCACGACCACCACGGCCAGCACAAAGGCGGCGGCAGGCTCGATCAGGCTCAGCGCCACGCCCGTCGGGCCGGAGATGCTGCGCAGGCCCATGGAGAACAGCATGTGGGCCAGGCCCGAAACCACCAGTCCCAGATAGACCACGACCAGGATGGCGGACGCGCTCCACTGCGGCGCGCCCGCATACCACCAGGCCACGGGCAGGGCGAACAGGGCCGCGCCCGTGAACACATAGCAATTCACCACGCGCGGCGACAGCTGCGCAACCAGGCGCTTGTTGATCAACGCATAACCTGCATAAGACAGGCCGGCCAGCAGGCACAGGCCCAGCCCCGTCCAGGACGGTGTCTGCCCGGGCCCGCCATTGCCCGCGACCATCATGGCGCCGCCGGCCACGCTGATCAGCGTACCGCCCCACCACAGCGCGGACAGGGGTGAGCGCAGCACCAGGGCCTGCAGCAGGCCGGCCCAGATCGGGCCGCTGCCAATGGCCACGGCCGTGCCCACGGCCACGCCCGCGAGCCGCAGGCCCTCATAGAAAAAAACGCTGTAGCCGCCAATGCCCAGGCTGGCCAGCACAAACCACAGGGGCCGCAGGCCGGCGCTGGCCGGGCTGGGCAGCAAGGGCCTGGCCACGCCGCTGGCCGAGGCCCGCGCATGCGAGAGCAGCAGCAACAGCGCCAGGAACAGGCTGGCCACGCCCAGCTGGGCCGCTCCGACCCAGAAGGGCGAGAGCGTGCCCGCGCCCAGGCTCTGGGCCGTGCCCGATGTACCCCAGAGCACGCCGGCCACGGCGACCAGGGCAATGCCGCCCGCAGAAGAGGAGGAGGTGAACAGACCCGTCATGCCCGCCATGGTGCGCCGGCCTGGGCGCCGCATTTGTAGAGCAGCTCTCGAAGTCAGGCGCAGCGCCTTGGCCGGCGCAACTGTCTTGCGCCCAGGCCCTTGTCGCGCCGCAGCGCGTAGGCCAGGGCACTGGCCGAGCCATAGCCGGTGCGCAGCGCCGTGGCCTCCAGCGTCAGGCCCCGCGCCAGCGCATGCTGGGCCGCATCCAGCCGCAGCGCGCGCAGCCAGGCCTGGGGCGGGCGGCCTGCGAGTTCCACGAAGCGTGCATGAAAGCGCTGGCTGCTCATATGGCATAGCCGCGCCAGGCGCGCCGTGCTCCAGTCCTCGTGCAGCGCAGCCTCAACGCAGGCCTGCAGGGCCGCAAGATCGAGGCTGCGGCGCGCAAGAAGCGCCGGCGCCTCCAGCACCAGCGCGATCTGCTCGGCCACGGGCATCTGGGCCGCGGCACTGCGCAAAACCGGCGGTACCGCAAAGCGGCGCCACCTGTCCAGGCCCGGCCCGGCAGGCGCATCGATGACGAATACCTGCGCGCGCCGGTCCGCAAGATAGCCATGCTCCAGGCCCGGAGGAATCAGCATGCCGCTGGCCGCATCCACAAAGGCACTGCGCCCGCCGACCTCCAGCTCCATGCGGCCCTGCAGCGCAAACAGGATTTGCACATGGCCGTGCGCATGCGATTGGTGCTCGCCGCTGTAGCTGCGCACCGAGCACTGGGGCCCGGCCTGGGACAGGCGGGCATGGATGGAGTCGTTGTAGGCCATGGCTGTGTTTTGTGCCCGCCATGGTAGCGCTTGCCCGGGTGAATCGCTGCGGCACAGATAATTGCCCGGAGCCTCCTGCACCAGACCATGACCAAGCCCTACTCCCCGGACTCCGAATTGCACCCAGACCCACACCCCGCTCCCGCGCCTCGCAGCTGGATGGACAGCCTGCGCGTCTACGCCGAACCCACGAGCCTGCGCATGCTGGCCCTGGGCTTCTCGGCGGGCCTGCCGCTGCTGCTGGTGCTGGGCACGCTGTCGTTCTGGCTGCGCGAAGCCGGGGTCAACCGTGCCACCATCGGCTATCTGAGCTGGGTGGGCCTGGTCTATGCCTTCAAGTGGGCCTGGTCGCCGCTGGTGGACCGCCTGCCCCTGCCCTGGCTCACACGCAGGCTGGGCCGCCGGCGCAGCTGGCTGCTGTTTTCCCAGGCGCTGATCGCTGCCGGCCTGCTGGGCATGGCCTTCTTCGATCCGCGCCAGGCGCTGCAGCCCCTGGTCTGGTGCGCGCTGGCCGTGGCCTTTGGCTCGGCCACCCAGGATATTGCGCTGGACGCCTACCGCATCGAATCCGCCGATGCCGACCGCCAGGCCGCGCTGGCCGCCACCTACCAGACCGGCTACCGCCTGGCCATGATCTGGGCCGGCGCGGGCGCGCTGTGGATTGCGGCCCGCGTCCAGGGTCAGGCCCAGGGCTATGCGGCCGACGCCTGGTCCGTGGCCTATGCCGCCATGGCAGCGAGCATGCTGGTGGGCGCACTCACCGTGCTGCTGTCACCCGAGCCCACGCCCCCGTCCATGGCCAAGGCACGCAATCTGCGCGAATGGCTGGAGAGCACGCTGGTCGACCCGTTCGCCGACTTCATAGGCCGCTACCGCTGGCATGCGCTGTTGCTGCTGGCCCTGATCGGCGTGTACCGCATCAGCGATGTCGTCATGGGCGTGATGGCCAACAGCTTTTACGTGGACATGGGCTATACCAAGGACGAGGTCGCCGCCGTGAGCAAGATCTTCGGCCTGATCATGACCCTGGTCGGCGGCTTTGTGGGCGGCTCCATGGCGATACGCTGGGGCGTGATGCGCGTGCTCATGCTGGGCGCGGTGCTGTCCGCGTCGACGAACATATTGTTCGCCTGGCTGGCCACGCGCGGCCATGATTTCACGGGGCTGATCTGGGTCATCAGCGCCGACAACCTGGCCGGCGGCATCGCCTCGGCGGCCTTCATCGCCTACCTGTCCAGCCTCACCAATGTGCGCTACTCGGCCACGCAATATGCGCTGTTCAGCTCCATGATGATGCTCGCACCCAAGTGGATTGCGGGCTTTTCCGGGGTCTTTGTCGACCGCTTCGGCTACGAGGCCTTTTTCCACACCACGGCCCTGCTGGGCCTGCCCGTGCTGGTGCTCATCGTGTTCGCAGCACGCGTCAAAGCACGCGGTGCTTGATGCACAGGCCGTCAAAGCTACATGTTCGATAGCACCCGGTTTTCGCAATCTGGCGGTTTACCCAACTTTACGCAAGCGACAAGCCTGCATGACCGAGGCATAGCAGCATGAGCAAAAGCAAGATACCAAGCCACAGCATGAGCACACAGCCACCCCAAATGCATCAGTTGCTGATGATCGAAGACGATGCCCGTCTTGCGCAAATGGTCAGCGAATACCTCGCCAACAACGGCCTGCAGGTCAGCCATGCGGGCGATGCGCGCAGCGGGCTGGAGCAGCTGTTGCCAGGTGACGGCCTGCCCGCCAGCGATCCGCCGGAGCTGGTGATTCTCGATCTGATGCTGCCCGACATGGACGGGCTCGAAGTCTGCAGGCGCATACGCTCCCTGCCCGGCCCCGCAGGCCAGGTACCCGTGCTCATGCTCACGGCCAAGGGCGACCCCATGGACCGCATCATCGGCCTGGAGATCGGTGCCGACGACTACCTGCCCAAGCCCTTCGAGCCGCGCGAGCTGCTGGCGCGCATCCGCGCCATCCTGCGCCGGCGCGGCAGCGGCGACTCCGAGCCGGCCAGCTCGGCCTGCATGCGCTTCGGCAGCCTGGAGATAGACCGCGACGCGCGCACCATCACCGTGGCCGGCCAGTTGCGCGAGCTGACCTCCTACCAGTTCGACCTGCTGGTCACCCTGGCCGAACGCGCAGGCCGCGTACTCACGCGCGACCAGATCATGGAGGCCGTGCGCGGGCGCGAGCTGGAAGCCTTCGACCGCTCCATTGACGTGCACATGGGCCGCATACGCGCAGCCATCGAGTCCGACCCCAAGACACCCAAGCGCATCCTCACGGTGCGCGGCGTGGGCTATGTCTTCGCCAAACAGCAGGATTGAGTGCCAGCGGTGTCCATATTCAGCCCGTTCTCGCGCCGCCTTTATCTGCGCATCTGGCTGGCCGTGGCCTGCGGCCTGGCCTTGTTCACCCTGGTCATAGGCTATGCGTGGCGCGTGGCCGCAGAGCGCAATGCGCAAACCGTCAACAGCCCGCCCCCGCGCGAGTTCGTGATCACCGATGCCCAGGGGCAGCCCATGATCAAGGGCCTGGTCACCCGCCTGCCCGGCAATCCCGATGAAGGCCTGGAGTTCAGGGTGGACACTGTGGAGGGCGAGGTCCTGAGCCTGCAGATGTCGCCACGCAAGCGCAGCTCCGGACCACCGAGTGGCGGTGGCGGCCGCCATGGACCGTTCTGGCTGCGCCCTTCGTTCGACTTTCTCTGGCTGCTGGCCCTGGTCAGCATTGCCGTCACCCTGGGCGTATTCCCCGTGATCCGCCGCCTGCTGCAGCGCCTGGAGACCCTGCAGCGTGGCGTGCAGCGCTTCGGCGAGGGCGACCTGTCGGTGCGCGTGGCCGAGCAAGGCCAGGACGAGGTGGCCGACCTCGCGCGCCAGTTCAATGCAGCCGCTGCGCGCGTGGAAACTCTGGTCACCTCGCACAAGACCCTGCTCGCGAATGCCTCGCATGAGCTGCGCTCGCCGCTCACACGCATCCGCATGGGCCTGGAATTCATGGGCAGCGATCCGGCCAGCGCGCGCGCTGGCGCCGAGATACAGCGCAATATCGAAGAGCTCGACCAGCTGGTGGACGAGATCCTGCTGGCCAGCCGGCTCGAATCCCACGAGGCCGATGTCGGCACCATGGAATGCGTGGACCTGATCGGTCTTGCCGCCGAGGAGTGTGCGCGTGTGGATGCCGAGCTTGATGTGCAGACCGACGGATCGCTAGAAGTGCCCGGCATCGCCAAGCTGCTGCGCCGTGCCGTGCGCAACCTGCTGGAAAATGCACGCCGCTACAGCCATGGGGACGTCACGCTGACCCTGCGCACCCAGGCCAACCTGGCTCTAGTCCTCATCGAGGACCATGGCCCCGGTGTTCCCGAAGAACAGCGCGAGCGCATTTTCGAGAAGTTCTACCGCCTGCCCGGGGCCAGCGAACGCTCTGGCGGCGTAGGCCTGGGCCTGTCCCTGGTGCGCTCCATCGCTCAGCGCCATGGCGGCAGCGTGCACTGCGCGGCGCGCGCCGACGGCGAGGACGGAGCCTGCTTTGTGCTGAGCCTGCCCGTGGCCCCCCGATAAGCCTCTGCGCGCCAGGCCTCAGCCGGCCAGGGCCGCACCCAGGCGGCAGTCTTTTGGCGGTCTTTCCAGAAAGCAGATCGCGCCCCAGAAGGCGGCCAGCGAGAAGGTATAGAACAGGTGACCGCTGTTGTGGGCAAAAAAGACCTGGGTCCAGCCAAAGCCGAAATACGCCAGCGGCAGCAGTGCGGCTGCAGCCCTCAGCGCCAAGGCCCTGGGTCTTAGCTCGGCCGCCACGGCTGCGAGCCGCCGCGCATTCGGCCAGAACACATACAGCGGCGCGGCATAGAAGAACAACAGCACCAGCAGGCCGGCCAGCCCGCGCTTGGCCCACATATCGAGAATCTCATTGTGGGCATGGCCGTAATCCATGACCGAAGGATGGGCCAGGCCCTGATCCACCAACTCCTGCTTGGCTCGCACATACCCTTGCAGCCCCCAGCCGGCGAGCGGCTTTTCCTCAATCAGGCGCAGCGCCAGCCGCCACTGCTCCAGGCGCTGGCCTATCGAGGTCTGCGCATATTGCGCAGGATTCAGCTGGTAGTTGCGCGCCTCCTGCACCGCGAGGGCCGCGCGCTTCTCGAGCTTCTGGTAGGCGGGCAAGGCCAGGGCCACGCAGCCCGCAAGTATCACCACAACCGCGACAAAGGCGCTGCGCCTGTGGCCATTGCGCCAGGCCATGATCCAGATCGCGGCCAGCAGCAGGGGCACGGTCACCCAGGAGCCGCGCGACTCGGACAGCAGCGAGGCCAGAACCCCCGCCCCTCCACACAGCGCAAGCAGGCCGATCTGCCACCCGCGCCAGCGCCCCAGCACCGCCAGGGCCCAGCAGGCAATGCCCATGTACATGGCAATGCCGCCGTACTGGATGGCATTCGTGAATCCGCTGGCCTTGGTCAGGTGCAGCACCAGATACTGGTAGGCCGCAACGCCCAGCGCGCCGACCGAGCCTGCGGCCAGGCCCCACACCACGGCCCTGGGACACAGGCCGCTACGGCTCAGCACCCAGAGGCTCAGGCCAGCCAGCGCATATTTGGCCCCATAGTCCAGGCCAGCAGACGTGGAGCTACCATAGCCCATGGCCCATATCAGACCGATAGCAGCAAGGCTTGCCAGCAAAATTCCTGTCTCCCGCATGCCGGCTTGCTGCCTGGGCTTGTGCAGCAGACTTGCGAGCGCCAGCAAGGCCATGGCCGAGCTGCCATATGAATACCCCGAGGGCACGGCCAGGCTCAAGGCAAAAAACGAAAATACCGCGAGCCCAAAGCCCGTATTCAAAAAATTTTGATAAGAAATCACAAAGAGTTCCTGATAGAACACCTGCCAAGCTCCAGCATGCCCAGTATTCCCATTGTCTATATCAATCTTGCCAAGGATGCAGAGCGCAAGCAGCGCATGCAGGCTCAATTCTCGAATCTGGGATTGGCAGCTTCCCGCCTGCCTGCCGTTTGGTGGAATGATCTTGACGAAGAAGCCAAGGCCTATTATTTCAGCTCCCAACTCAACTCCCGGCAGTATTTCAAGCCCATGGGCAACGGAGAGAAAGGCTGCTATTGCAGCCACATCACGGCCTGGCGCCAGTTGCTGGACGGGGATGCGCCGGCCCTGGCGGTCTTTGAGGACGATGTGCGCCTGCTGCCCACACTGCCCCAGGCGCTGCAATCCATTGCAGCCCTGCCCGCAGATCGCTGGGACATGATCAAACTGTTTGGACGCCCCAAAGAGAAAATCGCTAGTCGTAAATATTTGTCAGATTCATCTCTTGAATTAATAAGTTACAGCCGTATTCCCAGTTTTGCGACCGGCTATGTTGTCAGCCGTGCAGGCGCACACAAGCTGCTGGCTTCGCGTCTGCCTTTTGGCCGCCCCATTGATGTGGACCTGCGCTTCTGGTTCGAGAACGACCTGCAGGTCTTCGGCATCCAGCCCTCGGTGATCGCGCTGGACGATACCAGTGAAGTGAGCAGCATATGGATGGAAAAAGAGCCGCCCCCCGCTCTGCCCCAACGGCTGCGCAAGCTCAGGATGAAGCTGGAGCTGGGCTGGGGCAATGCCCTGCATCGCGCCAAGACACCAAAGGCCAGCCATATCCTGTAAGGCAAGCCCCGCAGAGGTCTAGGCCTGGCGGCCTGAGGTGCCCAGCAGCAGTTGCCGGTAGGCCTGCCACATATGCTGGCGCCCATAGGAGTCAAACGCCTGGTGCCTCGCCGCCTCGCCCAGACGCTGGCACAGGGCCGGGTCCTGCAGCAGCCGCTTCAGAGCCTCTGCGAGGGCCCGCGCATCCGACTCGGGCACGAGCAGGCCATTGCTGCCGTGCTCGATGAGCTCGCGCACGCCCAGCACCTCGGAGCCGACGCAGGCACAGCCTGCCGCCATGGCCTCCACCAGGGCCAGAGGCATGCCCTCCCAATGAGTGGCAAGCACGAAGATCTGCGTCTGCACCAGCCTTTGCGGCAGATCCGACACATTGCCGAGAAAGCGCACCTGCTCCTGCAGGCCCAGTTGCTGCACCAGCTTGTGCGCCTGGGCCAGCTGACGCTTGCGTCCGCCACCAGCCAGATACAGGCGTGGTTTCAGCCCTTGCCCGTGCAGCAGGCCCAGGGCCTGGATCAGCGTGGCCTGGTCTTTTTGCCGGGCAAAGCGCGAGGCCATGAGAATCGCCGGTTCACGCTCGGCCCAGTGCCCGGGCAGCAGGCCTGGTGCAAAGCGCTCCAGATCGATGCCGTTGCAGATCGCCACACAGCGCTCCGGAGGAAAGCCGCGCTCCACCAGGCTGGTGCGCACGCCTTCGGACACACCTATGCTGGCCTGGGTGAAAGGCGCCAGCGCCAGCGCCTGCTGGAGCCTGCGCCGCGTATAGCGCTCGCGCGAGTTGTGCTCTACATGAAAGATCTGCGCCACACCTTCGGCCACGGCGGCCTGCCGGCCCCAGATGTGGTCGCTAAAGCCGTGGGCAAAGACCACGTCGGGCTTCCATTCACGCATGATCTTGCGCAGCTCGCGCACGGTCAGCACATGCAGCCAGTTGGAGACCACACGCACCTGCAGGCCCTGGTCGCGCAAGGCCTGGACCCGGGCTTCGGAGGTATTGCGTTTGCGCCGCAGGACCAGCAGGGTCTGCATGTCCGGCGTGTCCCTGGCGGCCAGGCACAGATCCACGGCAACCTGGGTCGCCCCCGAAAAACCTCCGGTCACGAAATGCAGCACCCGCATGGGCCGTCGCATGCCGGGCTGGGCAGCCGCTGTCACAAAGCCTGTCACAGGTTCTGAAGCACAATCCGCTTGCATAGAAATTTGTGTATTCAACCGAGCTCCCGCTTCATCAGCCCGCCATGACCAGGATTCCTGCCTGCCTCTTCAAAGGCGCCTTGCAGTTGGTTCAGCTCCCCAACCTCAAAAGCTCTGCCGGCTATCAAATCCCCGCACCCTGTGTGCTCAAGGGCTCGCATGCGGGCGCCGTCAATCGCAGCGGCCAACCGCTGCCTGCGACCATACCCAAGATATTGTGGACGTACTGGAGCCAGCCCCATCCCGATGTGTTTGTCTGCGAATGTCTTCAGAGCTGGCGCCTGCAATGCCCGGATTATGAAGTGCGGCTGGTCCACCCCGGCAATCTTGCCGACTATGTGCAGGCCGGCGAGCTCCCCGGGCAGTTTGCCGGGCTGCACCCGACCAAGCAGTCGGACTGGCTGCGTCTGTACCTCGTGGCCCGCCATGGCGGCTTCTGGCTCGATGCGAGCAGCCTGCTCACCAGCTCCATGGACTGGATGCAGGCGTCTGACGCAGCCACCAGGGAGTTTGTGGGCTTTTATCTGGAAAAATTCACCCGGCTGCCGGCTTTTCCCGTGGTCGAGAGCTGGGCCTTTGGCGCTCCGCCCGGCTCGCGCTTCATGGCGGCCTGGCAAGAGGAGTTCCATCAGGCGCTGATCGAGGAAGGCGCCGAGGTCTATTTGCGGCGCCTGCAGCAGCAGCCCGGGTGGGCTGCGCTTCAGCAAGGCATCAAGGACCCGTGCTATCTGCTGATCCACATTGCGGCCCAGCGGGTGCTGCAGCGCCAGGAGTTCTCCTGCATGGTCTTGTTCAAGGCCGAGGACACGGCTTATTACTACCACCACGGCCTGCGCTGGAAATGGTATTTGCTCTATCCCCGGCTCTGCCTGAGCCAGGCGCCCGCCGCCTTGGCTCCCGTGGTCAAGCTGCGCGGCGGCGAGCGCCGCCACTTCAGCGAGATGCTGGCCCGCCACGGCGGCGCCGTGCCCGGAAGCATCTGGCACCGCGCGCTCAACCCATAAGGAACAAGGCCCGCTGAGGGCCTTGCTTGCAGCAGTCCTGAGAACGTGAACACGTTCTCAGGCCAGGCAGCGCTCAATGCCCGCCCGCAAACACCTCGCCGGCCTTGAGCCGGTATTGCGTGCCGCAGTAGGGGCACTTGGCCTCGCCCGTGTGGCCCACGTCCAGGTAGACCCGGGGATGGTTGTTCCAGAGCTTCATGTCGGCCTTGGGGCTGGGACAGAAAACACCGCCTTGCTGGTTCAGATCCTTGGCGGCCAGTTCAACGATGGCATTCGTGGTCATTTCGTGGTCTCTTTCGTAAGGGGTGGGTGCGGGCAGAGCCGCCAGCATGGGGCCATGCCCGCCGCGCAGCGGGGACGCCGCCGCCTCTTGAAGGCGGTGGCGGCGCAGCCGCTCACGCTCAGGGGGTGATTTTCAAACCTTGGTCAGCCAGTGCGCGTACTTCGGGTTGCGGCCGTTGACGATATCGAAGAAGGCCTTCTGAATTTTCTCGGTGATCGGGCCGCGCCGGCCCTCGCCGATCTGGATGCGGTCGACTTCGCGTATGGGCGTGACTTCGGCGGCCGTGCCCGTGAAGAACACTTCATCGGCGATATACAGCTCGTCGCGCGTGATGCGCCTTTGCACCACGTTCAGGCCCAGGTCCGCGCAGATGTGCATGACGGTGTTGCGCGTGATGCCGTTCAAGGCGCCGGCCGAGAGGTCGGGCGTGCAGACCTCGCCGTCCTTGACCACGAAGATGTTCTCGCCCGAGCCTTCGGAGACGAAGCCTGCCGCGTCCAGCAAGATGGCTTCGTCGTAGCCGTCATCCAGCGCCTCGGTATTGGCCAGGATGGAGTTGGTGTAGTTGCTCACGGCCTTGGCCTGGCTCATGGTGATGTTCACATGGTGGCGCGTGAAGCTCGAGACCTTGACGCGTATGCCGCGCTCCATGCCATCCTCGCCCAGGTAGGCGCCCCAGGCCCAGGCTGCGACCATCAGGTGAATGGTGTTGCCCTTGGGCGAGACGCCCAGCTTCCTGTCGCCAATCCAGGTCAGCGGGCGCAGATAGCAGGATTCGAGCTGGTTGGCACGCACCACGTCGATCTGGGCCTGGTTGGCCTGCTCCTGGGTGAACGGAATCTGCATGCGCAAGATCTTGGCGCTGTTGAACAGGCGCTTGGTATGGTCCTCGAGCCGGAAGATGGCCGTGCCCTGCTCGGTCTTGTAGGCCCTGACGCCCTCGAATGCCCCGCAGCCGTAATGCAGCGTATGGCTGAGCACATGGATCTTGGCATCGCGCCAGTCCACGAGCTGACCATCCATCCAGATCTTGCCGTCGCGGTCGGCCATGGAGGGGGTTGCGGGGCTCATACATGCGTCCTTGGGTGAATCAACAGCCTTTTATTCTAGTGTCCTGCGCCGGGGCTGCGTTGCTCCGCCCACCGACTGCAATCAAGGCCTGACAAGCGCCGGCCGCAGCCAAGGCCCGGCCGTGGCAGAGATACGCGGGGATTGGCCCGCAAACGCTTTTTTTCAGGGCGCTGCAGACGGTGCACCGGCCTCGATCTCGGCCCCGGATTCGGGCTGCTGCGGACGCTGCAGCGCCCACTTCATGAGCCGACCGCCCACGAACTCGCAGGTCACATGGGATTGCGTGCCATCGGTCCAGCGGTAGATCTCGGGCTGCTCATCGTCCCCGGACAGGCGCTCGCCCAGGGAGCGTGTCATGGCGACCACATGCACCAGCGGCTGGCGAGGCTTGAGCTTGACGTTGAGCATGACGGCGCTGCCCACATAGCCAATCGGGCGCTGGGAGGCGCGCCTCATCACCGTCATCAGGCGCGTGAAGTGCAGCAGCAGCCACATCACGATGCCGCCGCCCACGGCCACCACCCCGAGCCAGCCATAGGACTGGTAAGCCCCGATCAACAGCACCAACAGACCAAGAGGAATCAGGATATTGCGCAAATTCATGGGCACGATTGTCATATGCACACGCACCCCGCCCGCTGCGGCGAACGCGTATGGCCCTGCACCCTGCTGGACAAAGTCTGAAGGACTATTAATTTAGAAGCTGCTAGCGCTCTACAGCAATAGATTTCAGATAGTTTTCAGTCTGAAATCTTTATATACCAAGCGCTACCAGCTCACTTTATTGAAGATCAACACGCCACCCCCATGGAGCTGGCCCCCTCAAGACCAGGAATGCAGGCCACGCTTTCTCCTGAAAAAAGCATTCCGAACCCAAGAGGCCATCCCGGCGGCCCGACACCGGGGATGGAGGGCAAGAGCCGCCTCGCGGCCTAGCCGCGCGGGGGATCAGCCTATCGCTCTCACGATGTTCATGGCCTCGTCCACCCGCTCCACCGCGTGGATGGTGAGGCCGGCAATCGGCTTCTTGGGCGCGTTCGCCTTGGGCACCACGGCCATGGTGAAACCCAGCTTGGCGGCTTCCTTGAGGCGCTCCTGGCCGCGCGGCGCGGGCCGCACTTCGCCGGCCAGGCCGACTTCGCCAAAGGCGATGAAGCCCTTGGGCAAGGCCTTGCCGCGCAGGCTGGAGGTGATAGACAGCATCACCGCCAGATCGGCCGCAGGTTCGCTGATGCGCACGCCGCCCACGGCGTTGACGAACACGTCCTGATCGGCGCAGGCCACGCCCGCATGGCGGTTGAGCACGGCCAGCAGCATGGCCAGGCGGTCGCGGTCCAGGCCCACGGACAGGCGGCGCGCAGCCGGCCCGCCCTGGTCGACCAGGGCCTGAATCTCCACGAGCAGCGGGCGCGTGCCCTCCAGCGTGACCAGCACGCAGGAGCCGGGCACGGGCTCGCTGTGCTGGCTCAGGAAAATGGCGCTGGGGTTGGACACGCCCTTGAGGCCTTTTTCCGTCATCGCGAACACGCCGATCTCGTTGACCGCGCCAAAGCGGTTCTTGATGGCACGCACCAGGCGGAAGTTGCTGTGCGTATCGCCCTCGAAGTACAGCACCGTGTCCACCATGTGTTCGAGCACGCGCGGGCCGGCGAGCGCGCCCTCCTTGGTCACATGGCCGACGAGGATGACGGTGATGCCCGTGGTCTTGGCCGCGCGCGTCAGGTGGGCCGCGCACTCGCGCACCTGGGCCACCGAGCCCGGCGCCGACGAGAGCTGGTCCGAATACACCGTCTGTATCGAGTCGATGACCACCACGGCCGGCTGCGTGGCCTCCATGGTGGCCAGGATTTTCTCCAGCTGGATCTCGGCCAGTACATTCACCTGGCTGGCCTCCAGCCCCAGGCGGCGCGAGCGCAAGGCCACCTGGGCGCCGCTTTCCTCGCCCGTCACATACAGCGTGGGCAGGCCCAGACGGTGCAGGGCATCCATGGCCTGCAGCAGCAGGGTGGACTTGCCTATGCCGGGGTCGCCCCCGATCAGCACCACGCCGCCCTCGACCACGCCGCCGCCGAGCACGCGGTCCAGCTCCTCGATGCCGCTGGGCGTGCGCGCCACGTCCTGGGCCTCGATGGCCGCCAGCGGCGTCACCGGCTGGGCATTCGCCAGGCCCGCATAGCCCTCGCGCTGGCTGAGCCGGTTCTTGCCGCCCGAAGCCGATTCGGACACGGTCTCCACCAGCGTGTTCCAGGCGCCGCAGGCCGGGCATTTGCCCAGCCAGCGCGGGCTGGTGCCGCCGCAGGCATTGCAGGTGAACTGGGTTTTGTCTTTGGCCATGGGGTTGGCACTATACCGAGCGCGCGGGCTGCCCAATCCCGGGCCGTGCCCCGCACGCATTTGCAGGACCCTTGCAAATCGGCTATACTTCAATTCTTCGCTGCACGGCGGTCTTGAATTTCACGGGGCTGTGCACACAAAAAATTACCGCGCGATGGAGCAGTCTGGTAGCTCGTTGGGCTCATAACCCAAAGGTCGGAGGTTCAAATCCTTCTCGCGCAACCAAAAATGAAAAAGCCCACAATCGTGGGCTTTTTTGCGTGCGGCGCTCTTGAAGTCTTGAGGAGCTGCCCCTTGGGGCAGCGTTCATGCCATACGCCGGCAGATTCAGGCCGGCGTTTCGCCTAGCTCCTCGTGGTGGTCGGCCGTGCCCAGTTTCCAGTAGCTGGCCACGCGCATGTGCTTGGGCGATGCGCCCTTGGCCAGCAGCAGGCGGCGCAGCTCGGCCATGCTGCTGTGCTCGCCCGCAGCCCAGACATAGCCTTCGCCGCTGGGCAACTCCAGTGTCTGCACGGCTTCGGTCAGCGAGTCCACCCAGGCGCAGTCCAGCTGCGCCGCACTGCTCCAGGCGCGCTGATCGGCAGGATTGCGCAATTGCACGCGCACCAGCGCGTGGCTGCCGGCCGGCAGCTCGGCCAGGCGGCGCTCGATGGCGGGCATGGCGGTCTCGTCGCCGAACAGCCAGTGCCAGCGCAGGCCGGAGTCGATCACCAGGCTGCCGCGCGGGCCGGCCAGGCCGACCCACTGGCCCAGAGGCGCAAGCAAAGCCCATTCGGTCGCCGGGCCTGCGTCATGCAGGGCAAAGTCCACGGTCAGGGTCTGCTTGCCGGCGTCGTAATGCAGGGGCGTGTAGTCACGCAGGGTGGGGCGCGGCTCTTCCTCGACAAAGGTCGGGCGGCCGTTGACCAGCACCGGCAGCGCGGGCTGCTCGCGCCCGGTCTGCGGCAGGATGAGCTTGACGTGATCGTCAAAGCCCGCGCTCACAAAGCCTTCGAGCTCGGGGCCGCCCAGCGTGAGCCGCACAAAGCCCGGGCTGGATTGCTCGCGCTCGAGCAGCTTCACATGGCGGGCCCGAAAGGGATGGCGCACACGCTCCACCACCGAGGCGGGCCTGGTGCGAGATGCAAGAGAAGGTGAATTCATAGTCATGGCGTATGTGAATAGAGGGGCAGGGAAGGCTGTCGTGATAAAGTTGACAAAGTCCACTAAAAGCCATTCTTCCCAATTAATTGACTTTGTCAACTGATACCCACACCATTGACACCATGAATTCCCCTCAGCCCGTCGACATCTTTGAAGTTATGCACGAATTGCTGCATCTGCTTCGTGATCGCATACGCAAAGACATGGAGACCATGGAGACCGAGCTCACGCCCAATGAGGTTCGGGTGCTGATGACCGTGGGCCACCGTCCAGGCCTCACGCAAAAAGAGCTGGTGGACCACAGCCACATGGACAAGGCCCAGCTTGCGCGCATGCTGGCCGAGCTCGAAACCCAGGGCTGGCTGCAGCGCGAGCCCGACCCCAGGGACAGGCGCGTGCGCTGCCTGCGGCTCAGCGCCCAGGGCCAGGCCCTGGCCGACGGCCTGCACCGCTCGCGTCAGGAGCTCTCCGCACACCTGCTCAAGGACTGGAAGCCTTCCGATCTGCAGCAGCTGATGCAGTTGCTGGAGCAGGCCAGAAGCAGCCTGCTTTCCTGATCCACTACGGATAAGAGAGCTGGTAGCGCCTATCACCAGGCCATTTCAGCTATTTTTTATATTGAAATCCATACAGGACATGCGCTAGCAGCTAGCCTTTTGATGATCAGCGCCTGAAACCGTCAGGGCGATTGCATCCTCCAAATTCCCGGCCAGAGCCGCCCCCGCAGCCAGGCTGTCGCCCTTCCCGGGGGAAGGCGCAAAGCGACTCAGAGCGTGTTCACGCTCTCAGAGGGCAACCACCTTCTTCACCCTGGGCGCCACCGCGCACATGAGCTCATAGCCCAGCGTGCCGCCAGCCTGGGCCACCTCGTCTATGGGCAGGACTGCGCCATTGCCGGCCCGGCCCCAGAGCGTGACCTCGCTGCCCAGGCCTGCGCCGGGCACGGGCGTGAGGTCCACGGCCAGCATGTCCATGCTGACCCGGCCCAGGGTGCGCGTGCGCTGGCCGTCGACCAGCACCGGCGTGTCCGTGCCGCAGTGGCGCGGATAGCCGTCCGCATAGCCGCAGGCCACGGTGCCCAGGCGCATGGGAGTCTCGGCGCGGAACAGCGAGCCATAGCCCACGGTCTGGCCCGGGGCCAGCTCCTGCACGCCGATGATGCGCGAGCTCAGCGTCATCGTGGGCTCCAGATCCCATTGCGCGGACGAGTGCCGGGGAAAGTCGGGCGAGCTGCCATAGAGCACGATGCCGGGCCGCATCCAGTCGCAGCGCACACCGGCCTCGCCGCCACGGCGCAAGAGAGCGGCGCTGTTGCCCACGCTGCGCTCGCCGGGCAGATCGCGCGTGGCCTCGTGGAACTGCGCCAGCTGCAAATCCATGCTGGGCACGCTCTCATGCGCATCGGCGTCGCTGAAATGGGTCATGAACGAGATTTCCTCGACCTGGGGCAGGGCATTGAGCCTGGCCCAGGCCGCGCGAAAGCGCCCGGGCGTAAAGCCCAGGCGGTTCATGCCCGAGTTCATCTTGAGAAAAACCCGATGCCCGACCTGGGTCTTGTGCGCGGCCAGCCAGTCGATCTGCTCATCGCAGTGCACCGAATGCCAGAGCGAGAGCCGGGAGCAGATCTCCAGGTCGCGCGGCTCGAACACGCCTTCGAGCAGCAAAATGGGGCCGCGCCAGCCGAGCTCGCGCAGGCGCCGGGCTTCGTCGAGGTCGAGCAGCGCAAAGCCGTCGGCCGCGCGCAGGGACTCGAACACATGCTCGACCCCATGTCCGTAGGCATTGGCCTTGACGACGGCCCACAGCTTGGCGTCGGGCACGCACTGACGCACCCGCTCCAGGTTATGACGCAGCGCCGAAGCATGAATGGTGGCGAGAATGGGACGCGGCATAGTAGTTGTCTCGATCAGAAGCCTGGGATTCTGGCACTCCCGGCCAAACCCTGCGTGATATAACCGCCAGTCACTTGCCTTGGGGTCTACTTTTCCGACGCCAGCTCAACCGGTTCTGCCATCCCTCCATCCATGAAGCGCGGTTTCTACACCATCATGTCGGCGCAGTTTTTCAGCTCGCTGGCAGACAACGCCTTGTTCGTGACCGCTGTCGAACTCCTGCGCACCCAGGGGGGCCCCGAATGGCAGCGCGCCGCCCTGGTGCCCATGTTCGCGCTGTTCTACGTGATTCTTGCGCCCTTCGTGGGCGCGTTCGCCGATGCCTTGCCCAAGGGGCGCGTCATGCTCATCAGCAATGCCATCAAGATCGTGGGCTGCCTGATGATGCTGCTGGGCGGCCACCCGCTGCTGGCCTACGCCGTGGCCGGCCTGGGCGCTGCGGCCTACTCGCCGGCCAAGTACGGCATCCTCACCGAGCTGCTGCCCGCCTCCCAGCTGGTCAAGGCCAATGGCTGGGTGGAGGGGCTGACGATCACCTCCATCATCCTGGGCGTGGTCGTGGGCGGCCTGCTGCTGCGCCCCGATGTGTCCTCCTGGGTGCTGGACAGCCTGCCCTGGAGCTACATAGGCGTGCATTCGGCGGCCGAGGTCGCGATCACGATCCTGGTGCTGATCTATGCGCTGGCCGCCTGGTTCAACCTGCACATCCCGCTGACCGGCGTGGCCATGCGCCCTCTGCGCCAGGACCCGGGCCGCAGCCTGGCCTCCAACATCCTGAGCCTGCTGCCCGACTTCTGGGTCTGCAGCCAGCGGCTGTGGGCCGACAAGCTGGGCCAGATCTCGCTGTCCACCACCACCTTGTTCTGGGGCGCCTCGGGCAATCTGCGCTACATCGTCCTGGCCTGGGGCGCGGCCGCCCTGTCCTACGACACCTCCCAGGCCTCGTCCCTGGTGGGCGTGGTGGCCATAGGCACGGCTGCCGGCGCCATCCTCGCCTCCATGCGCATGCGCCTGGACAATGCCACGCGCGTGATTCCCCTGGGCGTGGCCATGGGCCTGCTGCTGATCTGCATGAACGCCGTCAGCGATGTGCGGCTCGCGATTCCCCTGCTCATCGTGCTCGGCGGCATCGGCGGCTTCATGGTCGTGCCCATGAATGCGCTGCTGCAGCACCGCGGCCACAACCTCATGGGCGCGGGCCGCTCCATCGCCGTGCAGAACTTCAACGAGCAGGCCTGCATCCTGGCCCTGGGCGCGCTGTACGCACTGTCCACCAAGTTCGGGCTCTCGGCCTTTGGCGCGATCACGGTGTTCGGGCTCAGCGTGGCCGCGATCATGGTCTGCATCGGCCTGTGGCACCGCCACAATTGCCGCCACCACCCGCAGGAAGTTGCGCGCCTGCTGTCGATTGCGCGCGGGAACTGAGGCCCTGCGCAGCCCCCCCCGCTTCCCGCTGACGGGCGCCAGCCCTTGACCGCAGGCCAGGCGCTGGAGCACGCCGGCCTGCACCATGAACCACCCGACATCCCGCCTGCCCGCAGTCCGGCAGGCTCTTGCCATGCACAGCCCGCTACCCGTTCTCGCCCTGCTGTTCAACGCCTTCATCTGGGGGCTTTCATGGTGGCCTTTCCGCGCCATGAACCAGGCCGGCCTGCATCCGCTGTGGGCCACGGCCCTCATGTACGGCCTGGTTGCCCTGAGCCTGGTCACGCTGCGCCCCACAAGCCTGCGCCAGGCGCTGCAATATCCGGCCCTGGTGCTGCTGGCCGCAAGCTCGGGGCTGAACAATGTGGCCTTCAACTGGGCCATGACCGTGGGCGATGTGGTGCGCGTCATCCTGCTGTTCTATCTGATGCCCGCCTGGTCGGTGCTGCTGGCCTGGAAGATGCTGGGCGAAAAGCCCGCGCCCGCAGCCCTGCTGCGCCTGCTGCTGGCCTTTGCGGGCGTGGCCCTGGTGCTGCTGCCGCAGAACGCGGGCCCGGGCAGGCTGCTGGCCGGCCTGAGTCTGGCCGACGCGCTGGCCCTGCTGGGCGGCTTCATGTTCGCGCTCACGAATGTGCTGCTGCGCCGGCTCCAGGCCGTGCCCGCCCAGGCGCGCATGCTGGCCATGTTCGGCGGCTGCACGCTCATGGGCGCCATCAGCGCGCTGAGTGCGGGCTCGCTGGGCCTGGTCCCCGGCCTGCCCGCGTTCGACTTCCGCTGGGCCGCGATTGCGCTGGGGCTGTCGCTGCTGCTCATGATCGGCAACTGGGCCCTGCAGTTCGGCGCCACGCGCCTGCCTGCGGGCGTCACGGCCGTGGTCATGCTCTCCGAGGTGGTTTTCGCCAGCCTCTCCTCGGTGCTGATCGCCAATGAATCCCTGTCCGGGCGGACCTTGCTCGGCGGTGCCTGCATCATGCTGGCCGCCCTGCTGTCGGCCCTGTCCCATGCCCGGCCGCGGCGCCGAAAAATCGGCAAGCCCGCATCCAGCTGACGTAGACTTGCGAAGTTTCACATTCTTGCGCCGTCGGCTCTGGCTGGTTTCACGCGCCTGCGCGATCCACCAGCCAGCACGCGGCCCTGCCTGCCCATGGCCCGTTCCATTCTGGGGCTCAAGCCCACCACCGAGACGCTGGCTCCTGCACTCTCGCGCAGCACCGTGTCCACCGCCTTGAGCGGCCCTGCCCTGCAGGCCAGGCTGAGGCAAAAGCGCTCCAGCGCCTATGTCCAGGCCATGACGCAGCTGGACGCGGGCGGCCACGTGCACAGCCCTGTCACCACCCAGGCGCTGGTGGAGGCCATCAGGAACGAACTGCCCGAAGTCGACATCGAGTCCCTGCCCCTGGGCATCGTCTCGCGCTGCTACCTGGGTGCGCCCTACGAGGTGCATACGCTGGACTGCAGCGGCAGCATCATCCAGCACTACAAGACTCATCAAGGCCTGCCCGCGCTGCTGGAGCGCGCACGCGGCCTGGCCCTGCATCCGGGCTATGCCTTCATCGAGGTCTACAGCACCCGACTCATTGCCGTCGGCGAATCCGGCCAGACGGCGCTCATCGATCTTTAAAGACTTCTCACCATGAGCACTGAACGCATCATCCAGGTCGCCGATCTTTCCCTGATCCTGGGCTCGCTGCGCAGCCTGCAGGGCGACATAGGCACGGTTTCGGGCCAGGTGGATACCGTGAGCCGCGATCTGTCGCAGACCCGCTCCGAGCTGTCGCGGCTGGAGCAGGCCTTTGCCGACTTCGTCGAGGCCGACCTCAAGGCCAAGGAGCTGTCGCTGGCCGAGACGCGCCAGGTCAAGATCCGCCAGGAGATAGACAACCGCTTCGGCCAGAACGCCGTGGTGCGGCGCCAGGCCACGGGCATTTTGCAGGCCTCGGACATCCAGCTGGTGCGCCGCGAGACGCTGCGCGGCGTCACCGAGGAACTGATGCTCTCCACGCCGCGCTACTGGCTGGCACCGGCCCTGGTGGCCCTGGGTGCCTGGCTGGACGACAACCGCGACCTGGCCCAGCGCGCGCTGGCCGAGGCCATCCGTCGCGATGACGAAAAGACTTCGCTGTTCTTTGCACTGATAGCGCGCCGCGCCAGCCGCACCGAGGCCCACCGCACCTGGCTGGACCGCTACTTCGGCCTGCAGAATCCCTACCAGCTCGACCGCCAGACCGTGGTCATGATCGATGCGCTGGCCAACGGCGTGTTCAATGCCGATGCCACGCAGATGTGCTCCAAGCGCATCGCCGCCTGGATCGACGAGCTGTCCGAGCAGGCCGGCTTTGCCGAAGCCCAGCGCTCCCAGTGGAGCCGGGCCCTGCTTTCCAAGACGCCCAAGCTCAACCACGCCCAGCGCTACAGCCACCTGGCCAAGCTCAGCCCCGACTGGGCCGCGCTCGACAGCGCGCTCAACGGCCTGGCTATGCACGAAGCCGTGCTCCAGCATTTCCAGGCCATCTTCGAAGGCCAGATCAAGCCCGCGAGCAGCGTACTCATCGCCGTGGACGATTTGCTCGCCAAACTGGTCACGCGCTTCGACGACGAGGAGCTGCCGCTGCGCCGCCAGGAGGAGCTGTGCCGCCTCATCATCGAAGAGGACGGCGACAAGCGCACGGCCCAGCAGCGCTATGAGCTGCAGAGCAAGTCCCTGGACGAGCAGGTGGACTTCACGCAGTTGCTCACGAATGCGGCCATGCACCCCGAAACCTCGCATGTGACGCGCGCTACCCAACGCTTTGCGATTGCGCACTCGCGCGACTGGGTGCTGGACGCACATGCCGACGTCACGGCCAAGGCGCGCCAGAACGTGCCCCAGAAGATCACCATCAACCTCGAAGACTGGAGCGGCGAGACCAGCGACGGCAGCAACGAAAGCGAGCTGCTGACGGCGCTGGCAGGCCACCTCAGACAACGCGAGGAGGCCGCGCTGGCCGAGGTCAAGCTCGGCCTCAAGCACTGGGCGGCCATCGTGCTGGGCGTGGTCATGGTCTTCATGGGCTTGGGCAATATGGTGCTGCTCGCCATGGGCCTGGCCGCACTGGCCTGGGCCTTTGTCAGCTATCGCCAGCTCGACAAGATACGCGCCAAGATTCGTGCCGACTTCGCGCGCCTGCAGGAGCAGTCGGCCCAGGTGCTGCGCGCCAGCCTGGCCGAGCTCGTGGAGCTGCGGCGCGATGCGGCCCAGCGCGATGCGTTTGCCGGACAGCTCACCGCCTTGCTGCAGGCCATCAGCCCCGAGCAGCACCTGCTCTCGGCCCATGACAACGTGCGCCGCGTGATCACCGCCGCCGCTTGAGGAGAAGTTCCATGGTTCGCGAAATCCTTTCCGGCGCCTCCGCCTCCACTCCAACACCCGCCAGCAACCCGCCAGCAGCCTTGGCCCCGGTTGCAGCACCCGCAGCCCAGACCGGTCCCCAGGACAGGCGCGACATGCTGGCCGGCGCACTGCCCCCATGGGACCTGCTGCCGGCCTCGCCCTTTGTGCGGCGCGTGCGCTGAATGCTGGGGCTGTTTCGCCGCAGCGCTCACTACGCATGCGCAGATGCCCAGCCGGCTGCGCCCGCAACCTATGCGCAGTGGAGCGAATGCCTGGACCTGCTGGCCCAGGGCCTGCACGATGAGGAATGCCTTGCGCGCATGGGCAGCGGCCAGTTGGTCTGGACGGCCGGCGTGGCGCCGCTGTTCGCCCAGCGGCTCAGCGAGGAGCTGCAACGCAGGCTAGGCCTGTGCGCCGACCGCCTGACGCGGGATCTGCGCACCGGATCGTCCGAGCAGAACGTCGTCAAAGCCATACTGCAGGCGCGCGCACAGCTCTTTTTCCTGCAGCGCCTGTGCCAGTTGCCCATGCTGCCGGCACCCGTGAAAGAGCAGTTGCTGGATGAAGTCCAGCGCTTTGCCGAGCGCTCGCAAAACTCCCTGCTGGACAGTGCCCGCGCCGATCGCAGCGGGCGCCTGGCCTCGGTGCTGCGCAACAACCCCTTGACGCGCTACCAGGACCAGCCGCTTGCGGCCGCGCCCGCAGCCGCTTCAGCGCCCGCAGCGGCAGCACCCATCGGTGCGCCGGGGCGGCGACGCAATATTCTTTTCTGACATGAGCGACACCACCGAATTCAAGGCCACTCTCGCGCGCTACCTCAAGGCGCGCATTCCCTTCATCTCGATCCGCAGCGCCGAACGCAGCCGCGTGCTCGACCTGCTGCGCGAGGTCGGCACCAGCCTGCAGGCACCGCTGCTGGTGCACACGCTGTCCCAGGGAACGCGCGAGCTGTCCACGGGCCGCTCGCTCAACGATGACCGCTCGGTCACGGGCGCCGTGGACTTTGCGAGCCAGCAGTTCGCCCAGCGCCAGAACCTGTCCGTGGTGCTGACCGAGGTTTCGGACATCGAGGACGACACGGCCTCGGCGCGCCACCTGCTCGACGTGGTCATGCTGGCCGCCGAGCACAGCGGCTCGGTCGTGGTCATCACCACCAAGCCCGTCTGGGGCCAGCTGCAGCGCGCGGGCATGTCCCTGGTTCTGTCGGCCCCCACCGAGGACGAGATGCTGGCCATCATCCGCGAGAGCCTGGACGCCTACCGCGAGCACATTCCCATCGAATGGGACGCCGAGGACGAGCGCCGCGCGGCCGCCACGCTGGCCGGCATCTCGCGCATCGAGGCCGACAACATCATCGCCACCCTGCTCGCCAACGGCCGCATCACCAAGGCCGACATGGTCGAGGTCATGCATGCCAAGGACAGGATCTTTGCCGACATCTCGGGCATAGAGCGCGTGAGCGTGCGCGGCACCGAGCTCAACGTGGGCGGCCTGGGCGGCCTCAAGGCCTGGCTGGACAAGGAGCGCCCCCTGCTCACGGCCGATCTGCGCGAGCGCGGCATACGCCCGCCGCGCGGTGTGCTGCTGGTCGGCGTGCCCGGCTGTGGCAAGTCGCTGTCGGCCAAGGCGATTGCAGCCAACTGGAGCCTGCCGCTGTACCGGCTGGATTTGTCCACCATTCACGGCCAGTACCTGGGCCAGAGCGAGGCCAGGCTCAAGGAGGCGCTGAGCACGGCCGACCATGTCTCGCCCTGCGTGCTGTGGATAGACGAGATCGAAAAAGGCCTGGCCGGTGCAGGCGGCAATGGTGACGGCGGCGCGGCCACGCGCCTGGTCGGCCAGTTCCTCTACTGGCTGCAGGAGGCGCGGGCGCGCGTCTTCGTGGTGGCCACGGCCAACAATGTGTCCCAGCTGCCGCCCGAGCTGCTGCGCCGCGGGCGCTTTGACGAGCTGTTCTTCGTGGACCTGCCCACGCCCGCCGAGCGCCAGGAAATCATAGAGATCTATGTGCAGCGCGGCCTCAAGCAGGCGCTGGCGCCCGACCTGATGCAGGAGCTGGTGCAGTTGTCCGACGGCTTTGCGGGCTCGGACCTCGAATCCGCAGTGCGCGAAGTCGTCAAGGAAGCCTTTCTGCGCGGCGACGCTGCCGCCACGCCCGAACTGTTCAAGCGCAGCTTCAGCAACGTGGTGCCGCTGTCCAAGACCGCGCCCGAGCAGATCGAGAGCATTCGCGCCTGGGGCCGCGAGCGCGCCGTGCCGGCCTCGGGCCAGCCCATTGGCGCCGCCTCACCGCAGTTGCGCGCGCGCCGGCAGCTGTTGAGCTAGGCCTGGGCGCAAGGCGGCAGTTATCCGCTCGACCCATGCGCCCTTGCGGCGAGGGCGTCGTCCCCCTCCCGAAAAGAGCGGGGAAAGGCGCGCAGCGCCTCAGAACGTGTTTACGATCTCCTCGGTGCCGCGCCAGTGTCTGTGCTGGATGGGATGCAAGGCGCGACACCGCAGCAATAGCCGTGCTATTGCGAGGATTCGCAACGCTGCAGACCGCCCGCAAAGCCACTGGCCCGAAGGGTTGGAGCGAAATCGGGCTATTTTCTAGCGCTAAAGCTTGCTTGCACCCCGGTGCAAGCTGCGCCCCATCGCTTTGAACTCATCCCGATTGCGCTCCAACGCGGCAGCGTAGAGATCGTAAACACGTTCTCAGAGGGTGTTTTTCCGCTTTCTCGCGCGGGCCAGTTGCTGGCTGACCTGCTGCAGGCCCATGCCATACATCTCGGCAAAGCCGGCCTCGCTCTGGCCGCTGGCCTCGAAGGAGCGCAGCAGCGCCTCGTCGCGCGCGGCACGGATGTCGGCCTCGGCCAGGGCCTTGGCGACCAGGGCATTCGTGGCCTCGTCGCGCACCTGCACGCGCTGCGCATAGTCCTCGCGTGCCAGGCCCGAAGCCTCATAGGCCGCAATGATGCGGTTCGTGAGCTTGGGCGCCAGGTCCTCGGCGGAGCGCAGCTGGCGGCGCCTGAAGACCTCGATCAGCGCATGGTGCACATGCTCTGGCGCCATGTCCTCCACGGGCTGGGCCTCGAGGTCATGGCGCTGCTGGCCGCTGGCGACCACGCTGAGGTAGCGGCTGGAGCGCGTGTGCTGCGCCAGGGCCAGTTTGAGCTGCTCGCGCTCGATCTGCTCGGGATGGGCTGCGAGCAGATCTTCGAAGATGCCGCGCTTGAGCGGCAGAAGCTGCTCACCAAACAACTGGGGATGCCACTGGGCCAGCTGGGCCAGCAACGGATGCTGGGTGCGCTGGGCACGGGGCGCCTGGGCCGCAGCCTGGACTGCGCCCGCCTCGCCAGCTTCGCGGCGGCCCCGGCCTCCACGGCGCGAGCGCTTGCGGCCCTGGCCCGTGGCGCCGTCGGCTCCTTGCGGGGACACGGCGTCGTTCTGTTCTTGCGGTTCAGACAGGGAATCGGTCATGGCTAAGCACATGGGCTTGAAAAATAAAACCCTGCATCATGCCAGCATTGCCGCCATCTGCAAGCCGACAAGGCCTTGACAGGCATTCGGTTTCTCCCTGCGGCGCACATCAGGCCTGGGACAGGGCCTCGTCGAGCAGCTCGATCCAGTGGCGCACGGGCAGCCCGGTGCCGGCCTGCAGATGCAACATGCAGCCCATGTTTGCCGAGACGATGGCCGCAGGCTGCTCGCCGCCCAGGTCCTGGGTCAGGGCCTTGAGCTTGCGCTCGCGCAACCGGGTCGAGAGCTCGGGCTGGAGTACCGAATAGGTGCCGGCCGAACCGCAGCACAGATGGGCTTCGCCAGCGGCCGTGCGCAGCTTGAAGCCCAGCGCTGCCATCTGCGTCTCCACCCCACCACGCAGCTTTTGCCCATGCTGCAGCGTGCAGGGCAGGTGGTAGGCCAGCAGGCCCAGGTCCGCCTGGCCGCGCAGCTTCGGCGCCAGCGCGGGCAGCATGTCCGGCAGCAGCTCGCTCAGGTCGCGCGTCATCGCACTGATGCGCGCGGCCTTGTGCGCATAGGCCGGATCGTTGACGAGCACATGGGCATATTCCTTCACGGTGACGCCACAGCCCGAGGCGTTCATCACGATGGCCTCGACCTGCGCCTGCTCCACCTGCGGCCACCAGGCATCGATGTTGGCGCGCATCTGGGCCTTGCCGCCCTCCTGGTCGTTGAGGTGGAACCGGATCGCGCCGCAGCAGCCTGCCCCAGGTGCAACCAGGGTCTGGATGCCTGCGGCATCAAGCACGCGCGCCGTGGCGTGGTTGATGCGCGGCATCATGGCCGGCTGCACGCAACCGGCCAGCAGCAAGACCTTGCGCCCGTGCTCGCGCGCGGGCCAGGCGCCGGCCTCCTGCGGCGCAGGCACCTTGTCGGCCAGGGCCCGGGGCAGCAGGCCGTGCACGGCCTGGCCCAGCTTCAGGGCCGGCGCGAACAGACCGGAGTTCATGCCGGTCCTGAGCGCCCAGCGCTGCAGTCGCTGCCCCAGGGGGCGGGGTACCTTCTCCTCGACGATCTTGCGGCCTATGTCCACCAGATGGCCGTATTCCACGCCGCTGGGGCAGGTGGTCTCGCAGTTGCGGCAGGTCAGGCAGCGGTCCAGATGCTGCTGGGTCGAGTGCGTGGGCGTCCCGCCCTCTAGCACCTGCTTGATCAGGTAGATGCGCCCGCGCGGGCCATCGCGCTCGTCGCCCAGCAACTGGTAGGTGGGACAGGTGGCCGTGCAAAACCCGCAATGCACGCATTTGCGCAAAATGGCTTCGGCCTCCAGCCCTTCGGGCCGGGAGCGGTATTCGTGGGCAAGCTGGGTCTGCATCTGATCATCCTTGGCGAGACGCCTCATCTTGCATGAAACCGGCGCCGCCCTGCTCAGGGACAGCACGCACGACCGGCCTTGCTCGCCAGGCTGGCGCGCAGCGGCTCACGCAGTGCTTCATGACGGCAGATGGCGCCTGATCTTCTCGGGCAGCCTTGCCCGGTCGGCCCACAGCGGCGGCAGCGACAGCACGCACAGAATCACGGCCAGCGGCAAAACGAAGACAAAGCCCAGATGCTTGAAGCCCGCAGCGCCGCCAATCCCGCCGAGCAGAAACATCAGCAGCAGGCCCGCAAAAAGCCGCAGGCGTTCCAGGTTGGCGCGCACCCGGTGCTCGGGCGGATCGCCCGTACGGTTCCAGTAGAGCGCGCGACCCAGCTCCATGCCCAGGTCGGTGATCACGCCCGTCATGTGGGTGGTGCGTATCTGGGAAGAGGACATCTTGGTCACGGTCGCGTTCTGCAAGCCCATGATGAAGGACAGCAGCAGCACGGCCAGGGGCACGGCAAACGGCGTGGGCCAGGTCAGCATGGCCGCGCCCAGCATGCCGAACACCAGCATCAGCAAGGCCTCGACCAGCAAGGGCAGGGCATAGCTGCTGCGCAGTTGGCGGTGCCGCGCCCAGTTGACCAGCATCGCCGTCACGGCCGCGCCGCTCATGAAGGCCAGCAGGGCACCGATGGCGCTGAGCACCAGGGCCGTATTGCCGAGCACCAGGTTGTCGGCCAGCAGCGAGACAAAGCCCGTCATGTGCGAGGTATATGAGCCCACGAGCAAAAAGCCCCCGGCGTTCACGGCCCCGGCATTGAAGGCCAGCAGCAGGCCCAGGGCGCGGTTGCTGGCCTTGGTTCTATGCCTGTCGGTCAACAGGTGCAGTTGATTCATGGGCTTGGCCTACCAGGTCTGGCTCATGCGGCCGGGATTGAAGATCCCATGAGGGTCGAAGGCCTTCTTGAGTCTTGCATGCAAGAGTGCCAGTGCAGAGCCGGAATATGCATCAAAACCGCCTGTATCGCTTGCTGCACCTTCGCTAGCAGCTCTGAAACAGATAGCATTTCCACCGAGATCCTGCGCCATCTGGCGCAGTTGCCCGCCCAGCTGCGGCGGTGCCTGGACCCAGCGCAGGCCGCCATGCCATTCGATCAGCGGCCCCTCGCAGCCCTCGGGCAGAAGCAGCGCAGGCGCGGTCTGGGGCAGGGACAGGCGCCACAGCGCATGGCCTGGCGCGCGCCGCGCAAACCAGGGCAGGAGCTGGTCGCGGCAGGCCAGCCAATCGGCCTCCACGCCTTCGAGCCGCTCGCCGCCCAGGCGCTCGCAGGCAGCGTACACGGCCGCCTGGGCACCGCGCAAGCGCAGGTACAGGTGCCCGCCGCGGCCCGCTTCGTGCTGCCAGCGGCTCGCATTCAAGGGCAGGGGCTGGCCGCCCCAGGCGTTGAGCCAGTCCAGTGCCTGCTGCTGATCGCAGTCAAAACGCAGCGTGGCCTCGGCCGGCGCCAGGGGCAGGACCTTGAGGCTGACCTCGGTGATCAGGCCCAGCGTGCCCCAGGCACCCACCATGAGACGGGAGACGTCATAGCCGGCCACGTTCTTCATGACCTGGCCGCCATAGCGCAGCAGCTCGCCCTGGCCGTTGAGCAGCTCCAGCCCGAGCACGAAATCGCGCACCGCCCCGGCGCTTGCGCGGGCCGGCCCCGACAGGCCCGCGGCCACCATGCCGCCCACGGTGGCGCCAGGCCCATAGTGCGGGGGCTCGAAGGCCAGGCACTGCCGCTGGCCGGCCAGCAAGACCTGGAGCTCGGCCAGGTCCATGCCGGCGCGTGCGGTCACGACCAGCTCGCTGGGCTCGTAGCTGATCAGGCCTGCGAGCGCGCGCGTATCCAGCAGTTCGCCGTCCGGGCCCGCCCGGTAGAAGTCCTTGGTGCCGCCGCCGCGCAGACGCAAAGGCCTGCGCTCGGCCACGGCCGTATGCACGCGTTCCACGGTTTGTCGAAGTGCGCTGTGGGTGATGTCCATGGGCCAATCGTAGCCTCTGCGCCACAGCCAGCTGCTGCAATGGCCGTGATTTTTCTCAGAGCGTGTTCACGATCTCCTCACGGTGCGCCAGTGTCTTTGCGGGAGGGAATTCGCAACGCTGTAGACCGCGCGCAAAGACACTGTCTCCAAGGGTTGGAGCGAAATCGGGCGATTTCTTGGCGCTGGGCGTTGCGCGCATAAAAAAAGCCCCGGCACCTGGTGCCGGGGCTCCCCACCATGCGCTGCGTCAGCAGCAGCTCCCTTGGATCAACGGTAGTACGCGGCCTCCCCATGGGAAGTGATGTCCAGACCCTGGCGCTCGGATTCCTCGCTCACGCGCAGGCCGACCAGCAGATCGCACAGCTTGTAGGCCACGGCGGCCACCACGGCCGACCATGCAATGGTCAGCAGCACGCTCTTGGTCTGCACCCAGACCTGATGCGCCATCTGGTAGCCCTCGGGCTGTACGCCGCCCAGGCTGGAGGCGCAGAACACACCGGTGAGCACAGCCCCCAGGATCCCGCCCACGCCATGCACGCCGAACACATCGCAGACATCATCCGCACCCAGCAGCTTTTTGAGGCCGGAGACGCCCCACAGGCAGATGGGACCGGCAATCAGGCCCATGACGATGGCGCCCATGGGCCCCACAAAGCCTGCGGCCGGCGTGATCACCACCAGACCGCCGACGGCGCCCGAAGCTGCGCCCAGCATGGAGGCCTTGCCCTTGTGCAGCACCTCGGCGCCCAGCCAGGCCAGAGCCGCGGCGCTGGTCGCAACAATGGTGTTGATGAAGGCCAGACCTGCCGTGCCGTTGGCCGCGCCGGCCGAGCCCGCATTGAAGCCGAACCAGCCCACCCACAGCAGCGAGGCTCCGACCATGGTCAGCGTGAGGCTGTGCGGAGGCAGGGCCTCCTTGCCAAAGCCTATGCGCTTGCCCAGCATGTAGGCACCGACCAGGCCTGCCACACCGGCGTTGATGTGCACCACGGTGCCGCCTGCAAAGTCCAGTGCACCATCCTTGGCCAGCAGGCCGCCGCCCCAGACCATGTGGGCCATGGGGATGTAGCTGAAGGTGAACCAGAGTACGGCAAACAGCAGCACGGCGGCGAACTTGATGCGCTCGGCAAACGCGCCCACGATCAGGGTCACGGTAATGGCTGCAAAGGTCGCCTGGAAGGCCACGAACACGTATTCGGGAATCGTCGGCAGGGCTGTCGACAACGAACCCGCTGACATGCCCTGGAGAAACAGCTTGTCCCAGCCGGCGAAGAAGCTTCCCTCACCGCCGAAGGCCAGCGAGTAGCCATAAATGGCCCACAGCAAGGTGATGAGCGCGAACAGCACGAACACCTGGCACAGCACGGACAGCATGTTCTTGGCGCGCACCAGGCCACCGTAGAACAGCGCCAGCCCCGGGATGATCATCAGGATCACCAGCATGGTCGAGGTCAGCATCCAGGCGGTATCGCCGGCATTGAGTGTGGGCACGCTCTCGGCCGCCAGGGCCGGTGCGGCGCCAGCCAGCAGGCCCAGGCCCGAGGCAAACAGGCCCGACTTGCGCAGGACCGGCCGGGGCGAGTCGCTGATCGCATGGAGTGGAAGTGCCCGCGCCCTTGTTTGCGCAAGCCCTGAAAGACTTTTTCTCATGGCAATCCTTGGGAGTTGAGTGAGCGTTAGAGGGCGCTGTCGCCGGTCTCGCCGGTACGTATGCGCACCGCCTGTTCCAGCGGCAGCACGAAGATCTTGCCGTCGCCGATCTTGCCCGTGCGTGCCGCCAGCTCCACGGCCTCGATCACATGCTCGACCATGGCATCGGGAACCGCCGCCTCCAGCCGCACCTTGGGCAGGAAGTCGACCACATATTCGGCGCCGCGATAGAGCTCGGTATGGCCTTTTTGCCGCCCAAAGCCCTTGACCTCGGTGACCGTAATCCCCTGCACGCCGATCTCGGACAAGGCTTCGCGTACCTCGTCGAGCTTGAAGGGTTTGATGATGGCTACCATCAGTTTCATGATGTTTGACTCCTTGGAGATTGCGCGCTCACAGCGCCTTGGCCAGGGTCAGGATCAGGCGCGGCTTGTTGCCTGCGCCGAAATACGACCTCTGGGTTGCTCCGGCCACGGCCGCGCCCAGGGACAGCCCGTTGCCGAAGTCGTAGGCCCCGCCCAGGCTGTAATCCATGTAGTTGGGCACGCCCGAGCCGTGGATGTCGCCCGCAAAGCGCGTATAGCCGACCGAAGCCTTGAGCGTGGTCTTGGGCGCGATCTCCTCGCTGTAGAGCAGTTGCAGGTAGCCGGTATTGCGCCCCGAGCCAGAGCTGCTCGCAGCCAGGCCGAAGTAGTCCTTGGAGACCGTATGCGAGTACTTGGCCGTGAACGGCCCGTAGCTCGCCGCGCCATACAGCTCGGTGGTATTGCCATCCGAGTTGCCCGGATACAGATATTGCAGCAGGCCCACATCGAAGCTCAGCTCTCCGGCCTTGAACTTGTAGCCGCCATAGAGATCGCTTTCCAGCGAGTTGCCAGCCAGCCAGTCGACGCTGGAATTCCAGTTGCCCAGATACCAGCCGCTGTCGCCGAAGCTGTAGTCGAAACCGCCCTGCAAAGCGGGCTTGAAGGCCCTTGCGCGGCTGGCATCCTGGTCCTGCCCGCGGAACTTGTAGTTCGAGGTCAGGGCCACATTGGCAGTGAACTGGGCCTGGGCCCACAGCGGCAGGCAGGCCAGACCTGCCAGAGCAATGGTTTGAAAGCTCGCAAGGCGCATGAAGTTCTCCGGTTGGACTAGGTTGGAATCGCAACCGGGTAGAGCAGGGATCGTGCCAGCCCAGATCAGGGCCGTGCGACGCGCTGCCCTGACCTCAAAACACCCCTGATCTGCGCGAGATGCACCATTGGCGTGCACCCCACCCATGCCTGCGGGAGAAAAGCATGCACCGCCATGACGCATCCGGCTCTCGGTGCACAAAAGTCCAGCAACGATGCGCGCTGACCCGCAACGCGACACGGGTCACGCCCGGTCGATCTCCTGCTGCAGAAAATGCACCATGCGCTGCAGCGCCGGAATGCCCTGGTGGCGCAGCGTCTCCACGTTGACGTAGCGCTCGGGACCGCCCAGGCTGATGGCCATGAGCGGCAGGCCCCGGCGCGGAGAAAAGGCCAGGGCAATGGCATTCGTGGCAGCAATCCATTCGCCCATGGACGTGGTCAGCCAGGGCTTGGGCAGATTGCCGGGAGACGGCCACAGCGGCAGTTGGGCCTGCACGGACTGCCATTGGTCGGGCGCATGGATGCGCAGGTAGTCCAGCGCCTGCTGGCGCTCGGCAGCGGGACTCGCAGCCAGCCAGGCGCGGCCTATGGCCGAGGTCGCCAGCGGCAGGCGCGAGCCCATGTCGAGCTTGTTCTGGGTGTAGCTGGGGCTGGGGCAGTGCTCCAGATACACCATGTGCTGGCGGTCGCGCGTCGCAAGCGCCACCTCGGCGCCGACGCTGGTGGCCAGCTTGCGCATCCAGGGCCTGGCGATGCGGCGTACGTCCAGGCGCGAGAGCATGGAGCTGCCCAGAGTCAACGTGGCCGTGCCCAGCCGGTATTTGGACTGCTCCGGCACATGGATCAAATACCCGAGCGCCGTCAGCGTATGCGTGATGCGCGACACCGTGGACTTGGGCAGGCCGCAGCGCTGGGCGATTTCCTGGTTGCCCAACAATTTGTCACCCGAACGGAAGCAGCCCAGCACTTCCAGACCTCTTGAAAGAGAGATGACAAAGCTTCTGTCGTCTGGAGGTGTGCTGGGCGGCGGCATGCGCGGCTGAGCAGGTTGTGGTGCGGGCTGTGCCTGGCTTACTTTTCCACGAAGGCGCGCTCGACGACGAAGTCGCCTGGCGTCGTGGTGTTGCCTTCCTTGAAGCCACGCGCTTCGAGCAGCTCCTTGAGCTCGCCGAGCATGGCCGGGCTGCCGCACAGCATGATGCGGTCGGTCTCGGGGTTGAGCTCGGGCAGGCCGATGTTCTGCGGGAAGGTGCCGGCATTGATCTGGTTGGAGATGCGACCCTGGTTGCGGAAGGGCTCGCGCGTGACCGTGGGATAGTAGATCAGCTTGTCCTTGACGATTTCGCCCAGGAACTCGTGCTCCGGCAGTTCTTTTTCGAACAGCTCCTGGTAGGCCAGCTCGGAGACCTGGCGCACGCCGTGCACGACCACCACCTTCTCGAAGTGCTCATAGGTCTCGGGGTCGCGCGCCACGGCCAGCCAGGGCGCAAGGCCCGTTCCCGTACCTATCATGTAGAGGTTCTTGCCGGGCAGCAGATAGTCGATGAGCAGCGTGCCCGTGGGCTTCTTGCCCACGATGATGGTGTCGCCGACCTGGATGTTCTGCAGGCGCGAGGTCAATGGACCGTCGGGCACCTTGATCGACAGGAACTCCAGATGCTCCTCGTAGTTGGGGCTTGCAATCGAATAGGCGCGCAACAGGTTCTTGTCACCGACCTTGAGACCGATCATCGTGAAGTGGCCGTTCGAAAAACGCAGCGCCGTATCACGGGTCGTGGTGAAGGAGAAAAGACGATCGGTCCAGTGGTGCACCGACAGCACGCGTTCTTCTAGAAAAGCACTCATGATGGCAAAGACTAGGTATTCAAACAGGCAGGGCCTGCCGGATTGCGGCTCAGGAAGAGGCTGGCTTGCAAACCAGTGGTGGCTTGGAGGCTGGCAAGACAAAGAATGCGCGGGGGCACGGGCCTTGCTGCTCCGTGGCTAGCCGAGGCCGGACAGGGCGAGGCCCGTATTGTCCGGCAAATAGTCGTCAAAGGGTAAAGTGCGCGCATTTGTCTTGAGATGGATTAGCAATAAGGAGAATGATGATGGGATTGCGATATCTGCACTGGAGCCTGCGCCTGGCCTCGATGTCGGCCGTCGTGGCAGCGGCGCCGGCCTGGGCTCAGGGCGTGATCAAGATCGGCGAGATCAACAGCTACAAGGCTCAGCCGGCCTTTCTCGAGCCCTATAAAAAGGGCATGGAACTGGCCGTGGAGCAGGTCAATGCTTCGGGCGGTATCGCTGGTAAAAAACTGCAGCTTGTGGTGCGTGATGACAACGGCAATCCTGGCGATGCCGTGCGTGCGGCCGAGGAGCTCTACACGCGCGAGAAGATCGACGTGCTCACGGGCAGCTTTCTGTCCCATGTGGGTCTGGCGCTCACGGACTACGCCCAGCAGAAGAAGCGCTTCTTCCTGGCCTCCGAGCCCCTGACCGACAAGATCGTCTGGCAGCAGGGCAACCGCTACACCTTCCGCCTGCGCGCTTCCACCTACATGCAGGTGGCCATGCTGGTGCCCGAAGCCGTCAAGCTCCAGAAAAAGCGCTGGGCCATCGTCTATCCGAACTACGAATACGGCCAGTCGGCCGTGGCCACGTTCAAGAAGCTCATGAAGGAGCAGCAGCCCGACATCGAGTTCGTGGCCGAGCAAGCCCCTCCTCTGGGAAAGGTTGATGCAGGCTCCGTGGTCCAGGCCCTGCAGGACGCCAAGCCCGATGCGATCTTCAATGTGCTGTTCGCGGCCGACCTCGGCAAGTTCGTGCGCGAAGGCAATACGCGCGGCCTGTTCAAGCAGCGCGCCGTCGTGGGCCTGCTCACGGCCGAGCCCGAATACCTGGACCCGCTCAAGAAGGAGGCTCCCCTGGGCTGGACCGTGACCGGCTATCCCTGGTACTCGATCGCCACGCCCGAGCACAAGCGCTTTCTGGCGGCCTACCAGCAGCGCTTCAAGGACTATCCGCGCCTGGGCACCATCGTCGGCTACAACGCCATCCAGTCCCTGGCCGCAGGCTTGCGCAAGACGAATGGCAGCGCCGATACGGAGCAGCTGATCGCGGCCTTCAAGGGGCTGGAGGTGGATACGCCATTCGGGCGCATCCACTATCGCACCCAGGATCAGCAATCGACCATGGGTGCCTACATAGGCAAAACCGCCTACGACGAGAAGCTGGGGCGCGGCGTGCTCGTCGACTACCACTATGCCGACGGCAAGAACTTTCAGCCCGGCGACGACGAAGTGAAAAAGCTGCGTCCCGCCTCGGCCCAGTAACCATCAGCCCTGCCCCCTGTGCTTCCTGGCAGCCGGCCCCGAGCCGGCTCGCCCACCGTCCCCCTGCCATGAAGACTCTGTTCATGCATGCCGCCGTTGCCGCAGCCCCGTCCCGCACCTTCCCGAAGGAGCGGCCATGAGCGGCTCCGGCCTCGTGGTGCAGTTGCTCAACGGCCTGGCCAGCGCATCCTCGCTGTTTCTGGTGTCCGTGGGCCTGTCGCTGATCTTCGGCGTGACGCGCACCATCAACTTCGCCCACGGCTCGTTCTACATGCTGGGGGCCTTCATCGCCTACTCCAGCGTGGAGCAACTCGCACCCGTACTGGGCTTTTGGCCGGCCCTGCTGCTTGCGCCCCTGGCCTGCGGCCTGCTGGGCGCGCTCACCGAGATCGCGCTGCTGCGCCGCATCTACCGCTCGCCCGAGCTGTTCCAGCTGCTGGCCACGTTTGCGCTGGTGCTGGTCATCAAGGATGCGGCCTTGTGGCTCTGGGGCCCTGAGGAGTTGTTCGGTCCACGCGCCACGGGCTTTGAAGGCTCGGTCAGCGTGCTCGGGCGCCAGTTCCCGAGCTACGACCTGCTGCTCATCGCCATCGGACCTCTGGTGCTGCTGGGACTGCACCTGCTGCTCACCCGCACACGCTGGGGCACGCTGGTGCGCGCGGCCACCCAGGACCGCGAAATGGTGGGTGCGCTCGGCGTCAACCAGGCCTGGCTGTTCACGGCCGTGTTCGCGCTGGGCACGCTGCTGGCCGGCCTGGGCGGAGCCCTGCAACTGCCGCGCGAGCCCGCAAACCTCGAAATGGACATGCTCAGCATCGGCGCTGCCTTTGTGGTCGTGGTCGTGGGCGGCATGGGGTCGATCCCCGGCGCCTTTGTTGCAGCCCTGCTGGTGGCCGAGCTCAAGGCTGTCTGCATCTGGCTGGGCGTGCAGGAGATCGGCGGCATGGAAATTTCGTTTTCCAAGCTGACACTGATCGTGGAGTTCCTGATCATGGCCGTGGTCCTGGTCTGGCGCCCGTGGGGGCTTCTGGGACGGGCCCAGAGCCGCACCGCCGGCCAGACCGAGCCGCCCCTGGTTCCTGCGGGAACGCTCGCGCGCGCCGCCTGGCTGGCCCTGCTGTTGGGCCTGGGCCTGCTGCCCCTGGCCGCAGGCGAGAGCTATGTCCTGGTACTGCTCACCGACATCTTCATCGCCGCGCTGTTTGCTGCCAGCCTGCACTTCATCGTCGGCCCCGCAGGCATGCACTCGTTCGGCCATGCAGCCTACTTCGGCCTGGGCGCCTACGGCGCTGCCCTCGGGGTGCGCCTGCTCGGCTGGCCGATGGAGGCTGCGCTCGTCGCCGCCCCCTTGCTGGCCGCCGCCGCCGCTCTGGTCTATGGCTGGTTCTGCGTGCGCCTGTCGGGGGTTTATCTGACCATGCTGACCCTGGCCTTTGCGCAGATCACCTGGGCCATCGTCTTCCAGTGGGACGACTTCACGGGCGGCAGCAATGGCCTGACCGGCATCTGGCCCTCGGACTGGGCGGCCCGGAGCGGGCATTTCTACTGGCTGAGCCTGGGGCTTTGCGCAGCCGGCATCTACACGCTGCGGCGCCTGCTGTTCTCGCCCTTCGGCCAGGCGCTGCGCGCGGTGCGCGACTCGCCCCTGCGCGCCCAGGCCATAGGGCTGAGCCCTGCCCAGGTGCAATGGACAGGCTTTGTGATCGCTGGCCTTTTCGCAGGTCTGGCCGGCGGCCTGTTTGCCTTCTCCAAGGGCGGTATCTCGCCCGACGGCCTGTCCGTGACCAGATCCGTGGATGCCCTGGTCATGGTGCTGCTGGGCGGCGTGCAGACCCTGGCCGGCCCCGTGACCGGTGCAGCGGTCTTCACCTGGCTGCACGACAGCGTGGCACGCCACACCGATTACTGGCGTGCCCTCATGGGCGGCATCATGCTGGTGCTGGTTCTGCTTTTTCCCCAGGGAATTTCGGGGTTTGCACAGACCCTGCAGGCTCGTCTCGCCCTCAAAAGGAAAGCCGCCCTCATGCCATGACGCGTGGGGCCACAGGCCGGGCGCCCTGCCTCAGATGCTGCGCTTGATCTCAGCGTGCATCGATGCTCAGGAGTTCAAGTCTTTTTGGCATGCAGCCCAATACCATCAGGCGCTTGCAGCTATTAAAAGTATAGTGCTCAAGCACAGCCGCCGGCTCAGGCAAATGCCGTAGCGACGAGGCTGGGCCGCTGGCGCATGGCCTGCAGCCAGGCTTCCAGCCCAGGATAGGCACCTGCAGGCAGCAGCTCGGGCAGGCGAAAGCCCACATATTCCAGGGCCACGGCCACGGTGATCTGATCCAGCCGCAACGCGGCCTGACCGGCTTCGGGCACGCGCCAGGCTACGGCCTTTTGCTCCAGCAGCCTCAGGGCCCGGTCCATGGCCGCCAGCCGGCGCTGACCCATCAGGCCCTGGTCGGCGGCGCGGCCTTCGTGCTTGCGCGCAATCGTGGTCCCGAAGGCCGCCTCCATGAGGCCATAGCCAAGGCTGGTCTCGGCGAGCACGGCTGCAGCCTCGCTCGCAGGCACCAGGCTGGGCGCGGCGTCGAGGGCGTCCAGGTACTGGGCAATCAGCAAAGACTCGGCAATGGCCTGGCCGTCCTCGGTCACGAGCACCGGGATTCTGGCCTGGGGGTGAACGGCCAGCAGCTCAGCGGCATTCGCCCAGGGATCGCACCAGACCAGCTCCAGCGAGGCCTGCAGATTTTTTTCCAGGGCGGCCACGCGGACCAGGCGGGCAAAAGGAGAGGTGGCGTTGAGAAAAAGTTTCATAGTCATCAGGAATGTACAAAGGACTCAGAGCGTGTTCACGATCTCAGGCCGAGCGCGTCTGCTAGCGCGTGCGGCGGCTGAATAAAACCATGAGGCTGCCGGCCAGCAGGCTGGCCGTGCCATAGACGAACAACTGCCGGTAGCTGCCGCTGCCCGCATAGCTCCAGGCCATGAAGTAGCCCGAGACGGCCTGCAGCAGGGCAAAGGCCGCTGTCGCATAGCCCCACATCCTCTTGTGCTGCAGCGGGCCTATGAGCTGCATCAGATAGCCCGACGTAATGGCTGCTATGCCCGGAGAAAGGGCGCCGACCAGAAAGGACGACAGGCCATGGGCGGCAAACCCCGCCCAGAACAGCGGCATGGCGACGGCCGTGGTTTTGAGCACATAGGCTCCCGCCGTCGTTCCCCACCAGCCAAAGCGTGTGGCGCAAAAGGCCACGGCCAGGGGCCCGCAGATCGCCCCCAGGCCGAACAGCGCCCACTGGGTCGAGGCATAGGCCGCCCCCAATTGCAGCTCACGCGCCAGGTAATCGACCCAGAACACGGTATGGGGCACAAAGCCAAAGGCATCGCTCGTATAGGCCAGCAGGACGAGGATTACGGGCAGGGTCCACAGGGTCTGTGGACTGCGCAAACTCCCCCCCGGGACCGGGGCCGCAGACCCGGCGGGATGGATCGTGGCCCGGGGAAGCTTGTGCGTCTGCCGCACACCGATGAAGGCCGCGCCCGCACAGGCAATCGCCAGTGCCCACCAGACCGCCCCCAGGCTTTGGCGGGCGAGCACGGGAATCATGGTTGCCGACAGCAGGGCGCCCGCGCCTATGCCGCAAAACATCAGCGGCCCCAGAGCCGGACGCCGCTCCAGCGGTGCGGCCGACATGGCCAGCGAAGGGCCGAGCACCATGAGAATCGCACCGCCGATGCCGGAGACACAGCGCCAGAGAGAAAACCAGGCCATGGGCAAAGGCCAGGCACAGGCCGCAAAACTCAAGGCCACCGCAATCCAGCACCAGCACAGAACGCGTGCAGCGCCCAGGCGCTCGGCCAGGGGCGCTGCAGCCAGCGCGCCAATCAGATAGCCGAGCAGGTTGGCTGCGCCCAGATAGGCCACCTGCTCGCCGCCAAACCAGCCGGCCAGCACCATCTGCGGCATCAGGGCCGTATAGGCAAAACGGGCCAGGCCCACGCCGCTGAGCGTGGCCATGAAGCCGGTCAGCAGCAGCGGATATTCATTGCGTTGGATCACGTAAGACCTTGCGGAAGAGTCGGCGAATGCGGGGCAGACTACGTCATGTAACACATCATGTCTAACGATTTATAAAGATGGTTGCAATCATCTTTGGTGATTCATACCGCCATTCCTCACAAAGCCCGCCATGCAACTCAGATCCCTGCGCATTTTCGAGGCCGTATGCGAGAGCCGCAGCTTTGGCGCTGCCGCTCAGTCGTTGCACACCGTGCAGTCCAACGTAACGGCCCACATCAAGAAGCTGGAAGACGAAATAGGCAGCTTGCTGCTTGAGCGCACCAGCCCCGTCTATCCGACTTCGGCCGGCCAGACGCTGCGCCACTACGCAAGACAGATGCTGCAGGCCCACGACCAGGCCCTGGCCCAGTTGCAGGCACCTCGTCTTGCGCCCGGCCAGGTCGTGGGCAAGCTGCGCATAGGCTCCATGGAGACCACGGCCGCACTGCGCCTTCCCTATCTGCTGACCCGGCTGCGCGCCCGGCAGCCCGGGCTGGACCTGGAGCTCAGCGCCCAGCCGACGGCCGTCCTGCTCGCCGAGCTCAGGGCGGGCAACATCGACTGCGCCTTCATCAACGGGACGGCACCCGACCCTCATCTGCGCTCCTGGAAGGTGTTCCGTGAGGAGCTGGTGCTGGTGAGCAGCCAGCCTTTGCCAGGCCTGCCCACGGCCGAGGAGTTCAGTGCCAGCGTCTTTCTGGCGTTCAAGCAGGGCTGCAGCTACCGCCAGCGCATAGAGCTGCTCATGGCCTCTCGGGGCGTATCCGCCGTACGCATCATGGAGCTGGGCATGCTGGACACCATTCTGGGCTGCGTGGCCGCTGGCATGGGCTATGCACTGCTGTCACGCGCACTGGTCGAAGCCCAGCAGCAGCGCTTCGCCGTGCACTGCACAAGCCTCCCCCAGGACCTGGCCTGGGTCGACACCTGTTTTGTCGCCGGGTCGGCCCCGGGCTGGTCGCCTGCACTGCGCGCCTTTGCAGAGCTCCTGGATCTGCAGGGCCAGGCAACGACCGGGCCCGAAGATCAGCCGACCGGACCAGCGGCACAAAGCTGAAGGGCACGCACGGACACGGATGGCCCGGCACGAAGTCATCCCTTTATCAGGGATTGGCTACATTTTCGTGACAACATAAGACTGTTTACACAAGAAACATAAAACAGCTTATGTCGGATAACTATAAATATTCAAGCTACGGCCGCTTCATCATGGTGAACGCCGTAGTGGCCATGCTGCTCAGCTGCCGCTACTTCATGCTTTTGCCCGAGCTGCCTGGCGATGGCCCGGGCCGGGTCTTTCTGCTGCTGTCCACGTTTTCCCAGATGGCGCTGCTGTCCGCCGCCATGGGCTTGCTCCTCCTGCCCCTGCTCTGGCTTCCAGCCCGGGCACGCCGGTGGCTGATTTCCGCCGGGGCGGCTCTGGCCATTCTCTTGCTGCTCGTGGACACCGTTGTCTTTGCCCAGTACCGCTTTCATATCAATGCCGTGGTGCTGGAACTCATCATGGCCGGGCAGATCGTGAGCTTTCCCCTGAGCATGTGGCTGGCCGTCATCGGTGGGGCCTTGCTGGTCTGGTTACTGGAGTTTGGCCTGCTTCTGTGGCTGGAGTCCCGCGCCAGGCCCAGGGGCCTGAAGATAGGGCGCTGGTTTGCGCTGGGCGCGCTGGGGGCCTTCATCGCCACCAATGTGATGAATGTCTGGGCATCGGCCCATGTCTATCAGTCGATCACCCAGGTCAAGCGCTATCTGCCCCTGTTCTACCCGGCGACCGCAAACAGCATGATGCGCAAGAACGGCTGGATCAATGAGGAGGCTCTGGAAAGGCAAAAGCTGCTGACGCTCAACAAGCAGACCAGCGACTTGAGCTATCCCTTGGCTCCGCTGCAGAAAAAGGCGGTTGAAAAGCCCGTGAATATCGTGTTTCTCGTCATCGACTCCTGGCGAGCCGACACCTTCAATGCGGACAACACGCCCAGTCTCTGGCGCTTTGCCCAATCCGGCATGGTCTTCAACAAGCACATCTCCACGGGGAATGCGACCCGCATCGGCATTTTCGGCCTGTTCTACAGCCTGCCCGGCAACTACTGGCACAGCGTGATCGACAACAGCATCAGCCCCTTGTTCATGGACCGCTTGCAGGAGCTCGACTATCAGTTGGGAATTTTTGCATCGGCCCAGCTGAAAAAGCCCGAATTCCACCAGACGGTGTTCTCCAAGGTTGCAGATCTGCGCGAAAGGTCCAAGGGCGAGACCACGGTGGAACGGGACAGGGAAATCACGGCCGAGTGGCTGCAGTGGTTCCAAGCCCGCGACAGGCAGCGGCCCTCGTTTTCCTTTCTTTTCTACGACGCCCCCCATGGCTACGAATTCCCGCAGGACTACCCGCACCGCTACGAGCCCTTGCTGGAGGAAGCCAACTACCTGCAGCGCAACAAGAACACCGACCCCATCCCCTGGCTCAACCGCTACAAGACCAGCGTGCACTTCACGGACAGCCTGGCCAAACAGGTTCTGGACCAAATCAAGGCCTCAGGAGAGCTCGGGAACACCGTGGTCGTGATCACCGGCGACCACGGCGAAGAGATCAACGACAACGGCTTGAACTACTGGGGACACAACAGCAATTTCTCCGATGTGCAGGTCCAGGTGCCCTTCGTGCTCGCCGGCCCGGGCATTGCCCCGGGCTCGCCCTGGCAGGACAGTTTCAGCAGCCATGCGGACCTGGTCCCGACCCTGATGAAGAACTACCTGGGCGTGGAAAGCCCCTTGTCCGACTACTCCACCGGCGTCGATCTGCTGGGCTCGCCTGTGGACCGCGCCTGGCTGCTGGCCTCGGGCTATAGCCAATATGCAGTGCTGACCAAGAACGACATCGTCGAAGTGGGCTCCGTCGGCCAGTACCAGCATGTGGACAAGCACTACAGGCCGCTGACGACGGCGCCGGACTTCTCCAACATGCAGCAGGCGCTGGAGTTGATGCGGCGCTTCAGCAAGTAGAACCTGTCCGCGGCCCAAGTTCAGCGCTGCTGCAGCAACGCACGCCGGTATTGCATGGCTTCGGCCACATGCTCGGCACCGATATGCGAGCAGCCGGCCATATCGGCAATCGTGCGCGCCACCTTGAGTGCTCGGTGGGTGCTGCGAGCCGACCAGCCCAGGCGCGTGGCGGCCTTGTTCGCAAAGGCCAAGGCCTGGTCCTCGAGCAGCAAATGCCTGTCCAGGGCTTCGCCCTTCAGCAATTGGTTGGAGCAACCTTGGCGCTGCAGGGCCAGATCGCGCGCCAGCGCCACGCGCTCGCACACGCTGTGGCTCGATTCGCCTGCAGGCTGGGCCAGCAATTCCTCGGCCGGAAGGGCCGCTACCTCCACGTGCAGATCGATCCGGTCCAGCAACGGGCCGCTGATGCGAGCCTGGTAGCGCGCCACCTGGTCGGGAGAGCAGCGACAGCTGCGCTGGGTCGAGCCCGCATAGCCACAAGGGCATGGATTCATGGCCGCAACCAGCTGAAACCTCGCGGGGAATTCACAGCTTTGCGTGGCGCGCGCTATGGTGATGCGGCCGCTCTCCAGCGGCTCGCGCAGAGCCTCCAGCGCACTGCGCGCAAATTCAGGCAGCTCATCAAGAAACAGCACGCCGTTGTGCGCCTGGGAAATCTCCCCGGGCCTCGGCGGCGAACCACCTCCGACCAAGGCCACTGAGCTGGCCGTATGGTGGGGGCCTGCCGTAGGCCGCTGGCGCCAGCGTTCCAGGGCAAAGCGCTGATTCAGGCTCGCGATGGCCGCGCTTTCGAGCGCCTCTTCGTCGCTCATGGGAGGCAGCAGGCCCGCAAAGCGCTGAGCCAGCATGGACTTGCCCGACCCAGGAGGGCCGACGAGCAGCAGCCCATGGCCGCCAGCTGCAGCGATCTCCAAAGCCCTCTTGGCCTGGGCCTGGCCACGCACATCGCGCAAATCCTCGGTCTGCCGCGCTGCAGGGGCGGGCTGTACATGCACCGTATGCCAGCCGCTACCCAAGCAGGCCGCATCCGCCGCGGGCTCTGTGGCGGCCAGGGCATCGGCCGGCTCCGCAGCGGTGTCGAGGCCCTCGGCCCTGGCCATGAATTCACGCGCCACATCCAGCAGGTGATGGGCACAGAACACCTGGGCCGAGGGCACAAGAGCTGCCTCCTGGGCGCTACCAGGTGGCAAGACCAGGCGCACCACATGTTTCTGACGATGCAGGGCCAGCGCCGTGGCCAACGCTCCGCGCACCGGCCTGAGAGCACCCGATAAAGACAGCTCGCCAGCGAACTCGTAACCCGCCAGTGCATGGGCCTGGATTTGTCCGCTGGCTGCAAGAATGCCCAACGCAATCGGCAGATCGAAGCGCCCCGAATCCTTGGGCAGATCGGCCGGAGCAAGGTTGACGGTGATGCGCTTGTTGCTGGGGAATTCCAGGCCCGAGTTCTGCAAGGCCGAGCGCACGCGCTCACGCGCTTCCTTGACTTCCACCTCAGCCAGACCTACGAGGGTAAACGAGGGCAGGCCGTTGGCCAGATGGACTTCCACCGTGACTTGCGGCGCATCAAGCCCGAGCAGAGCACGACTTTGAACCAAGGCCAGACTCATGAGCACCTCACGACAAGCAGGGTGCAGCACAGTATGCGCGACAACGCAGCCACTGTCCCGGCCTCGCTCCCGGACTGCTGCGTTTTCGCCATACCCGTGCACCAAGCTCGCCACGATGCGGTGCCTAGCAACTGGCCCGTCTCGGCCATCTCCTTCAGTACGTCCTGTGGCAAGGCCCGAGAGCAGATGTGTCCCAAACGTTTGAACTCTTTTTTATCTGGCAGTGCTTAAAAAAAGAGGCGCACCGCCCCCGCAGTGCGCCTCAAAGGGCTGCGCACGCTCAGCCCGAAACCAGAGCGCCCAGAATCAAAAAGCGTTGAAAACCGCCTCCAGCCCAGGACGCCAAAACACAATCCCAATGCATGGTGATTGGCCTCTGCAAAAAGCTGTGCAAGAAAATGGTGGTCTTGTTTCAGAGCAGCAACTTCTCACTCAAACTTTGTCGATGCGCAAAGCTTAAGGTCACAAATGCTTGCCCCATGCCTTGAGATTCCGCAGAGCGGAATTCACCCGAAATTGAAAGGGCTTAGAGCGTGTTCACGATCTCTACGCTGGCGCGCCGCGAGGAGATCGTAAACACGCTCTTAGGGTCAATCGGCAAATCAGCCATCCCCCTGGGCTTGCCAGGATTGGGTGGTTCGCTCGGTCAGGAAATCCAGAAAATGGCGCACGCGCACCGGCATGTATTTGCGTGTGGGATAGGTCGCATACAGCGTGAAGCGCTCCGTGGACCACCCTGGCAACACCTGACGCAACAGGCCTTGGTGCATATAGCGCGCCACCAGCTCCAGGGGCTGTATGCAAATGCCTGCGCCATCGAGCGCGGCGCGCAACAAGATGCCCGCATGGTTGGCGGTCATCAAGGGCTTGATCCTGACCTCGGCCTCGGATCCATCGGTGTGCTGCATGCGCAGCACATCGGCCCTGTCCCTGGACCTGTGCCTTATCAGGCATTGATGCTGCTCCAGATCCGCAGGCAGCCTGGGCTCGCCATTGCGTGCAAGATACCCGGGGGAGGCGCAGACCAGGCCGCAGGTCGTGATCAAAGGACGCGCCACCACGCTGGCGTCGAAGATCTCCTTGCCCCCGAGCAAGGCAATATCGTATTCACCTGCGGCCGTGTCTTCGGCTATTCCCACGATCAGCTCTATGCTGACATGGGGATAGCGCTGATGGAATTCGGACAGCAGCGGGGCCAGCACATGCTCGGCAAAAACCGAGGGAGAAAAAAGGCGCACGATACCGGCCACCTCCTGGGTGTGGCTTTGGGCCAGATCGAAGGCCTGATCCACATCCGCGAGAATGACGCGCACACGCTCCAGATAGGCTTCACCGGCTTCGGTCAAGGTCACGCTGCGCGTGGTGCGCTGCAATAGCCGGGTACTCAGATGCCTTTCCAGATCGGCCACAAGCCGTGTGACCGTGGGCACGGACAGGTCCAGCTGACGCGCTGCCGCAGAAAAGCCGGCCTCGTCGGCCACGGCTTGAAATGCGCGCATGCTTTGCAATCTATCCATACGTCTATCGCTTGCACTGCGCGCGGTTGCTCAAGGCCTTGGCCATGGCAGCGGCAAGCAGCAAGATCGCAGACGAGAAATAAATCCACATCAGCAACACCACCAGGGAGCCTGCAGCTCCATAGGCGGAAACCACGGCCGCCGTGGACAGATACCAGGCCATGGCCTGCCGGCCCAGAGAAAACAGCAGGGCGCCGAAGGCACCGCCCCAGATCAGATGTCTCAGTGCCGGCTTGGGGCCGGTCCCCACACGCATCAGCCCGACAAAAAGCAGACTCACGATGGCGAACGAAGCGGCCTCGTTGATCAAACGAACCAGGGGCAGAAAAGGTTCCATCTGCAGCAAGGCCCCCGCCCAATGCGTGAGCAGCTGCAACGCGGTGGACATGAGCATGGAGACCATGAACAGGAAGCCCAGCACCAGCACATAGCTCAGGCCCCGCAGCCTGAGCACGGCCAGACGCCACCACGCAGCTTTGGGCGGCGTGGGCGTGCCATCCGAAATCCAGAGTTTCTCCAAGGAAGACTGCAGCTCGACGAACACGCCCGTGGCACCTGACATCAGCATGATCAAGCCGAAGATCGAAGCCAGCCGCCCTTCTGCCGGGCGCTGGGCGCTTTCCAGCGCACCACTCACGACCTGGGCACCACGCTCACCAATCACTGACTGGATCTGCTCTATGAGCGTGTGCTCCACATAGCTGCGGTCCACCCACCAGCCCAGCAGACCAACAATCAACAGCAGCAGCGGCGCCAGGCTCAGAATGCCGTAAAACGACATGGCCGCACTCATGCGCAGACCATCGGCCGCCAGCCACAGGCGCAAGGCATCAATCAGGGATTGCAAGGGGCTCAACAGTTGCCGAGCGCGCACGCCCCAGGAGGAAGTCGGAGAAAACATCCCCCTATTGTGCAGAGGCCCATCGACCTGACCTGTCAGTCTGGTTTGACAAGCCGAGCCCAGGCATTAAAAAAACCTTCTCCTGGCTCGCCCACGGGTATATTGCCGCAGCCACGAGGAGCAGCTTGCTGCCCCGGATGCGCGACACATCCGGGCATTGTGCTGGCGGTACCGAAGGGGCCGCAAGGCTCAGAGCGCGAAGATCTTGCCCGGATTGAGGATGTTCTTGGGATCGAGCGCTCGCTTGATGGCACGCATCATCTCCACCGCACCGTCCCCGGTTTCATCACGCAGAAACTGCATCTTGTGTATGCCTACGCCATGCTCTCCGGTGCAGGTGCCGCCCACGCCGATGGCACGCTCCACAAGCTGATGGTTGAGGCGTTCTGCACGCTCGCGTTCATCGCTGCTTTCAGGATCTATGAGATAGCCGAAGTGGAAGTTCCCATCCCCCACATGGCCTACGAGGAAATAGGGAATGGCACTCTCATCGGCCTCGCGCACCGAGTCCAGCAGCGCATCGGCCAGGCGGCTGATAGGCACGCAGGCATCGGTGGTGATGCAGCGGCAGCCAGGCCTGCTGGCCACGGCTGCAAAGTAGGCGTTGTGTCGCGCGGTGAACAGGCGAGTGCGGTCTTCGGGACGCTCCGCCCATTCAAAGGCATTGCCGCCAAATTCGCCTGCGATATCCTGCACCATCTCGGCCTGCTCCTTGACTCCCGTGGGCGAGCCATGGAACTCCATGAGCAGCATGGGCTCCTCACGCAGCTCAAGCTTGCTGTAGGTGTTGACCATGCGTACCGAGTTCACGTCGATGAGCTCCACCCGCGCAATCGGCACGCCTATCTGTATGGTCTGGATCACCGTGCGCACCGCAGCTTCTATGCTCGGAAAGGAGCAAATGGCCGCACTCACGGCCTCGGGCAGCGGATACAGCTTCAACGTGATCTCGGTGGCCACGCCCAGTGTGCCTTCGCTGCCGACGATGAGGCGCGTGAGGTCGTAGCCGGCGCTGCTCTTCTTGGCGCGTGTGCCCGTACGAATCACGTCACCGCTGGCCGTGACCAGCTCCAGCGCCAGCACGTTTTCACGCATGGTGCCGTAGCGCACGGCGTTCGTACCACTGGCACGCGTAGCCGTCATGCCGCCGATGGATGCATCGGCTCCCGGGTCTATGGGAAAGAAAAAACCGGTGTCCTTGATGGCCTCATTGAGCTGCTTGCGCGTAATGCCTGGCTGCACCGTGACCGTGAGATCTTCAGTATTCACGGACAGGATGCGGTTCATGCGGCTGACATCGAGACTGATACCACCCTGGACCGCCAGCAGATGGCCTTCCAGCGAAGAGCCTGCGCCATAGGGTATGACAGGGACTGCATACTGGCTGGCCAGCGCAATCGCGTCCTGCACGTCCCGGGTCGACTCTGCAAACACCACGGCAGACGGCGGCGGTGCGGCGATAGAGCCTTCGTCGCGGCCATGTTGTTCGCGCACGGCCATGGCTGTGGAGCATTGAGCACCAAAGCGCTGGCTCAGGGCTTGCAAGAACTCAGGGGGGATGGGGCGCTGCGCGAATTCAGGCAGCAAGCTGCCGGAGGCGGCTGGGGCATTCATGGGATTCTCCTTGGGGCCCAAAGAATACCATCAGGCAGAGCGAAAAACAGGTGCTCCAAGCCTGCGCAGGCTTGCTCGGCCGAGCTGGGCAAGCCTTTTGGAATTGGTCCACAAAGATCGATTCATGTGGTCCAGCTGCGCGCCTTCCGAGACTGCCACCCTACCCCACCCCGACACCCTCAAGAACGCCTTGCAGGCCATTGCAGGTGGATCCAATGTGCCGTAAGAACGTGTTTACGATCTCTACGCTGCCGCGTTGGAGCGCAATTGGGATGAGTTCAAAGCGATGGGGCGCAGCTTGCACCGGGGTGCAAGCAAGCCACAGCGCTAGGAAATCGCCCGATTTCGCTCCAACCCTTCGGGACAGTGCCTTTGCGGGCGGTCTACAGCGTTGCGAATCCTCGCAATAGCACGGCTATTGCTGCAGTATCGCGCCTTGCATCCCATCCCGCACAGACACTGGCGCGGCACCGAGGAGATCGTAAACACGTTCTAACAGTAACTCGTTGAGCCCACCTCCCGAATATCTTGGCCATGCCGCGTTGCCAATCATCGCTGTGGCTACGGCTGCGGCCGTGTGCCAGAGGCTTGTGCGCTGAGCCCAGGGGAGGCTACCTGGGAGCTGCTGGCGGCTGAACGCATGAGAAGCTGGGCCGCAGACCTGGATTCGCCCGATGCCAGGGCTGCCGTGCCGCCAAGGGTTAGCGCGGCAAACAATAAAACGCTGCGAACTTCAAAGCCCGAGACATTGCGAGGTGCAGAGGTCTTCATGAGCACATACTCCAGTCTTGCGAGAAACACGCCGCCATTGCACCCTGATTGCCCTGCAATATCCAGCAGTTTTGCCCGTTGTTGCCCAGGACTACATCTATGAGCTTTTTGTAAAGCACAATGCTGCCGGCTTAAGTCAAATCAGTGAGGAGCAAGCCATGGGCAATCGTTTGACGCAAATCTCCACGCGTACAGGAGATGACGGCACCACCGGCCTGGGCGACAACACACGGGTCTCGAAAAACAGTGGCCGACCCCATGCCATGGGAGACGTGGATGAACTCAATTCGCACATAGGCCTGCTGCTGTGCGAACCCTTGCCTGAGGCGGTAAGTGAGCTGCTCATCGACATTCAGCACCAGTTGTTCAACCTGGGCGGCGAACTGTCCATGCCCGGTTACGAGCTGCTCAAGAGCGATGCGCTGGAGCAGCTCGATCAGGCCATTGCGCGCTACAACTCCCAACTGCCCAGGCTGCTGGAATTCATTCTGCCGGCGGGCACACGTGCCGCAGCCCAGGCCCATATCTGCCGCACCGTGGCGCGGCGCGCCGAGCGTCAGGTGGTCGCGCTGGAGCAAGGCGAGTCCATGCGCGCGGCGCCACGCCAGTATCTGAACCGCCTGTCCGATCTGCTGTTCGTGCTGGCCCGGGTCCTCAACCGCATGGACGGCGGCGATGACATCTACTGGAAAAGTGAGCGCCTGGCGCGCAACCAGGCAAGCCAGAGCTGACAGTCAGGCCATGCACAGGTACTTGGACTGCAGATATTCCTCTATGCCTGCAGCACCGCCTTCGCGGCCCATGCCCGACTGCTTGATACCGCCAAATGGCGCCACGGCCGTGCTGATGATGCCGGTATTGATGCCGACCATGCCGTATTCGAGCGCCTGGCTCATGCGCCAGACACGGCCCACATCGCGCGAGAAGAAGTAGGCAGCCAGACCGTATTCGGTGTCATTGGCCATTTGCACTGCCTGCTCCTCGGTACTGAAGCGGAACACCGGGGCCACAGGGCCGAAGACTTCTTCACGTGCGATACGCGCCCGCACGGGCACATCGGCCAGCACCGTGGGTTCGTAAAAGCTGCGGCCCAGCGCATGGCGCCGGCCGCCCTGGACCAGGCGAGCCCCGTGCTCCATGGCGTCGGCCACGAGCTCCTCGGCCTTGCTCAAGGCCGCATCATCGATGAGCGGGCCGAGTTCGATCTGGGGCTCCAGGCCATTGCCTACACGCAGCCCGGCCACGGCCTGGGCCAGGCGCTGCACAAAGGCCTCGTAGATGCCATCCTGGACCAGCAGTCGATTGGTGCAGACACAGGTCTGACCCGAGTTGCGGTATTTGGAAGCCATGGCAGCCTCGACGGCAGCGTCCAGGTCGGCATCATCGAACACGATAAAGGGCGCATTGCCCCCCAGCTCCAGCGACATTTTTTTGAGCGTAGGCGCGCATTGTGCAGCCAGCAAACGCCCTGTGGCCGTGGAGCCCGTGAAGCTGAGCTTGCGCACCTTGTCGCTGGCCGTGAGCACACCGCCTATGGCACGGGGGTCGCCGCACAGCACGCTGAGCACTCCGGCAGGCAGTCCCGCCCTGTGGGCCAGTTCGGCCAGTGCAAGCGCCGTCAGCGGTGTCTGCTCGGCAGGCTTGACGATCATCACGCAACCTGCGGCCAGGGCCGGCGCCAGCTTGCGTGCAATCATTGCTGCGGGAAAGTTCCAGGGCGTGATGGCCGCGCAAATGCCAACGGGCTCCTTGGTGACCAGGATCTGCTTGTCGGCCCAGGGCGAGGGCACGACCTCGCCATAGACACGGCGCGCCTCCTCGGCAAACCACTCGATGTATGAAGCCGCATAGGCAATCTCGCCGCGCGCTTCGGCCAGGGGTTTGCCTTGCTCGCTGGTCAAAATCAGCGCCAGATCCTGCTCATGCTCGAGCACCAGTTGATGCCAGCGGCGCAGACAAGTCGCACGTGCTTCTGCCGTGAGTGCACGCCAGGCCGGCAAGGCCTGCTCGGCTGCAGCAATGGCTTGTTCAGTATCGTGGACACCCGCTTTGGCGATCCTGGCCAGCAGCTCTCCCGTAGCAGGGTTGAGCACGTCCAGGGCCTGGCCTCCATGGGACTCAACCCAGGATCCGGCCAGATAGTTGTGCTGGCGCAGCAGGCCAGGGTCTTGCAAAGGTAGTGTGATCATTGTGAGGCGGGGAAAAGCAGGGCTTTGCGGGGAGCTCAGGGTTTTGCAGGGGAGCCCTCACCCCAACCGTCTCCCCAAGGGGGCGAGGGAGCAAGCCCGGGCGCAGCGCGCAAAACTGGCGCGGCCCGGGCCTAGGGACAGCGAGAACAAGGGCCGCCCCGCAGTGAGGCTGTCGCCCCCCTCCAGGGGGAAGCCGCGCAGCCGCTCAGGGGGTATCAATCAATACTCGCCCCAGACTCCTTGACGATAGGAGCCCAGCGCGCGACTTCGCTGCGAATGAAGCTGCCGAACTCGGCAGGCGTTCCCGGTGCAGGCTGGGTGCCCATGCTGATGAGCTTGGACTGCACGCTCTTGTCCTGAAGGATTTCGGTGATATGGCGGTTGAGCATGTTCACCACGGCAGCGTCCGTTCCTGCGGGCGCCAGCAGGCCAAACCACGAGGTCAGATTGAAGTTGGGGAAGCCAGATTCGGCCACCGTGGGCACCTTGGGCAGTTGAGCACTGCGCTTGGCTCCCGTGACGGCCAGAGGCAGAAGGCGCTCGGAAGTGATGTGCGGCAGGGGGGCCGGCAGGTTGTCGATCGCAAAATCCACCTCGCCTGAATACAAAGCCTGCAGCATGGGTGCCGAGCCCTTGTAGGGCACGTGCTGGAGCTTGAGTCCGGCTGTGGCCGAGAATACCGAGCCGATCAGATGCGTGAGCGAAGCATTTCCCGTGGAGCCGAAGTTGAGCCCGCCGCTGGACTGCTTTTGCTTGGCCGCTGCCAGCAGGTCAGCCATGGAGCGAATGCCCAGGCGGTTGTTGGGATTGGCCAGAAAGACATTGGTCACCGTGACCACATTGCTCACAGGGGCGAAGGCCGTGGCCGGATCAAAGGGCAGCTTCTTGTAGACCAGTGGGTTGATGGCCAGGATGTTGCTGGAGACCAGCAGCAGCGTATAGCCATCGGCCGGCGCCTTGGCCACGGCATCGGCGCCGATGTTGCCGCCAGCGCCCGCCTTGTTCTCCACGATGAAGGTACCGCCCGTGCGTTCCTGCAATTGCTGGGCCATGAGGCGAGCCACGAGGTCGGTCGTACCGCCAGGAGTGAAGGGCACGACGATCTTTACGGGACGGGTGGGATAGGTGTCGGCCTGGGCCAGAGCCGGCCCCATGGACAGGATGGCAGCGCCAACGGAGGCCAGCAGGGTGCGGCGAGCAAAGCGGTGTTTCATAACAGTCTCCTGAGCAAGATGAAGAAAGAGGGGGAAGGCGCGTTAAAGCACCTTGCCGGGATTGAGGATGCCCAGCGGATCCAGGGCCCGCTTGAGCGTGTGCATGAGGGTGATTTCCTCGAGGCTGCGCGAGCGCCCCAGGTGCTGGCGCTTCTTGCGACCGATGCCGTGTTCGGCAGAGACTGCGCCCTGCAGGGCGCCCACACAGTCGTAGACCAGCTCCTCTATGGATTCGGCATATGCCCCCTGAGTTCCCGGAACATCGATCACGATGTGCAGGTTGTTGTCCCCCAGGTGCCCGAAATAAAGCCTGGTGCAGCCAGGCCAGTTGGCCTCGGCCTTGTGCTCGATTTGCGCAATGGCCTGTGCCATGCCGTCCAGAGGAAAGCTCACATCGAAGGTCGAGCGCTTGGGCAAAAACACCGGGAACTCGGCCACGGCATCACGCAGATGCCAAAAGCGCTTCCTGTCCTCGACAGACTGGGCCAGGGCCGCATCTTCAAGCAGGCCCTGCTCCAGCCAGCCCGACAGCAACTGCTCGAAGCGCTCGGCATCCTGGGCCTCGTCACTGCCCTGGGCCTCGAGCAGCAGGTACAGGCCGTGATCGCCGGACAGCGGCGAGTCCACGCCAGGCAACCGGGTCACGAAGTGATAGAAGCTGGGCCACATCACCTCGAAGGCCGAGAGGCCTCCGCCCAGATGGGCCTTGGCTTGACGCAGCACCTGCAGGGCCGCATCCAATCCGGGCAGGGCCAGCAATGCACACTGCGTGCTGCGCGACTGCGGGTGCAGCTTGAGCACGGCGCGGGTGATGACGCCCAGCGTACCTTCGCTGCCTATGAACAAGTGCTTGAGGTCATAGCCGCTGTTGTTCTTGATCATCTTGTTGAGCGAGCTCACGATGCTGCCATCGGCCAGCACCACCTCCAGGCCCAGGACATTGTCGCGGGCCATGCCATAGCGCACCACGTGGTTGCCACCGGCATTGGTGGCGATATTTCCGCCCAGCGTGCAAGAGCCCCGCGCGCCGATGTCCAGCCCGCAGACGAAATCCGCAGCCAGGGCGGCCTGCTGCACATTCTCCAGAATGGCTCCTGCCTCAACGGTGATCGTGCCACCGCTGCAGTCCACCTCGCCGATCGCATTCATGCGCTCCAGCGACAGCGCAACCTCCTGGGCTTGTGGATGAGCCCCCCCGACCAGGCCCGTCAGACCGCCCTGAGGCACCACGGGCTGACCATAGGCATGGCAGATGCGCAGCATGGTCGAGACCTCCTCGGTCGCGCGAGGCAGCAGCAGTGCCCTCGGGCACTGCGGATCCATACGCGTCCAGTCCGTGTGGTGACGCTCTCCGATCTCTGCACCCAGGCGTATGCGGTCAGCGGGCAGTGCGACTTGCAAGGCCGCAATGACATTGCCTGAAGACATAAAGGATGGTTCGAGATGAGACATGTGCAAAAAAGCAGAAGCGAAAAACAAAGCCCGAGTGGCTGGGATGTGTGGATTGTGGGAAGGCTTGCCCAATGGGTAAACTTCCATTTGAGTTCCAGGCATGAGCAAAGCGCATACCTGGTCTGACACCACAGCAAGCAGGGCAGCGCTCGACAGCGTCTGACCAGGCGGCTGACACGGCGAGATAAACCCCCAGGTTTACGACGAGGACAAGACGCCCTGCTTGACGGTACTGCTTGACCGCCAAGCAGGGCAGCGATGTGCCCCAGGCCGTGCCGGCAGCTCTCATCACAGGACTTCGGTTTGGCGCGGCGCATCCCTCCCCTCAATCCCCTGCACACCTTCGAGGTCGTGGCCCGCACGGGAAACCTGACTGCGGCAGCGGCGCAGTTGCATGTGACCCAGTCAGCCGTGAGCCGCCAGATCACGGCACTCGAGGAGTACTTCGGGGTGGAGTTGTTTGTGCGCGAGCGCCAGGGCGTCTCCCTGACCGAGGTCGGCCAGCGCTATGCCGCGCAGATCGTGCCTGCATTTGCCGCCATTGCCACAGCCACCGAGCAGTTGTGGCACAAGCCCGATGAAGAAGTGGTGCGCGTGGGTGTGTACTCCACCTTCTCGGCCAAGTGGCTGATTCCGCGCCTGCCGCAGTTTCTCGCACGCCATCCTGGCAAGGATGTGCGCATTCATCGCCTGGTGCCGGCCGTGAACTTCGAGCGCGATCCCGTGGACATGGCCATACAACTGGCCGGTGACGAAGTCCTGCGCCAACCGGGCCTGCATGCCGATGCCCTGTTTGCCGAATGCCTGGATCCCGTTTGCTCACCCGTGCTGCTCGAGCGCCTGCGCTCCGCAGGCAGGCCGGCCACCGAGCTGCTCGGCCAGCGATTGCTGGTCTCCAAATACCATGCCCACGATTGGGATGACTGGCTGCAGTCCAACGACTTGCAGAACCAGGCAGAGCAGGCCGAGCGCATGGTGTTCAATGCTTCCATGCTGACCTGGCAGGCTGCCGTGCACGGCCTGGGCGTGGCCATGGGCCAATGGCATTTTCTGCAGGACGAGCTGCAGACGGGTGCCCTGGTGCGCCCTTTTGAGCGTCCTCTGTATACGGCGCGCAGCTACTGGCTGCTGCGCCCGCGCGGCCAGCGCAGCGGCCTGCTGGCCAGGGCACTCAGAAGCTGGCTGCTGCAAGAGGCCGGCAAGATGGAGCCGCCCGGGTAAATGCCTTGCGGCTATCGGGGGGCGAGAACCGCCATCGTGATGCGCGAGACACAGGTCAGCTCACCAGCCTCGTTGCTCATGTCGATCTGCCAGACCTGGGTGGTGCGCCCTATGTGCACGGCACTTGCCTTGGCCGTGACCCAGCCGCTGCGCGCCGAGCGCAAATGGTTGGCATTGATGTCCAGACCCACGGCCGTATGGCCTTCGGGACTTGAATAGTAGGCGCCCAGCGAGCCCAGGGTCTCGGCCAGCACGACGCTGACGCCGCCGTGCAGCAGGCCGAACGGCTGGCGTGTGCGCTCGTCCACAGGTACGCGGCCGCAGACAAAGTCGTCACCGATTTCGGTGATCTCGATGCCAAGATGGCTGACGGCGGTATTGGCGCTATGGGCGTTGAGCGCCTCCACGCTGATGGGCTTTTTCCAGATCGACATAAAACGGATTCGTTGGGAGCAATCAAGGCATCATGCCCGGTTTGCAGATCCCCGCGCAGCGCACAGGCGACAGCCTCACCGTCCCACAACGTGGAATGGCAGGCCCAAGAAGCAGGCCAGCCAGGGGTGTCAGCGTCGCGTACCCACGGGGGAAAGGCTTGTCCCCGGTCGGACATAGCTGCGCGCTGCCTCAAAAACTGGCGCGCCGCAACACCAGAGGCAGCGAGCAAGGGCCGCCCCGCCGCGAGGCTGCTGTCCCCCCGCCCGAAGAGAGCGGGGGAAGGCGCGAAGCGACTCAGGGGGCTTTCATGCTCCCCGTATCCACAAACCGCTGATGCCAGCTCAGGGCCTCGGTCAGGATATGCGGGGTATGCTGCGGGCCCTTGCGCTGGGCGCGCTCCAGATAGTCCTCAAGCATGGGCCGGTAATCCGGGTGGGCACAGCGCTCGATGATGACCCTGGCCCGCTGGCGCGGCGCCAGGCCGCGCAGATCCGCCAGCCCCTGCTCGGTGACGATGATCTGCGTATCGTGTTCGGTGTGGTCCACATGCGAGCACATGGGCACGATGCAGCTGATGGCGCCATTCTTGGCCACCGAGGGGGTAACAAAGAAGGACAGATAGCCGTTGCGCGCAAAGTCGCCCGAGCCGCCTATGCCATTCATCATGGCCGAGCCCATGAGGTGGGTGGAGTTGATGTTGCCGTAAATGTCGGCTTCGATCATGGAGTTCATGGCGATCACGCCCAGACGCCGTACAAGCTCGGGATGGTTGCTGATCTCCTGGGGGCGCAGGATGATGCGCTCGCGATAGAAGTCGATGTTGTCCTCGAAGTCCTTGTAGGCAGGGGCAGACAGCGAGATCGACGTGGCCGAGGCCTTGCGCATCTTGCCCGCGCGCAGCAGGTCCAGCATGCCGTCCTGCAGCACTTCGGTAAAGCCCAGCAGGTTCTCGAACGGCCCGGTCAAAAGACCTGCGAGCACCGCATTGGCCACATTGCCCACACCCGACTGAATCGGCAGCATGTCCTTGGGCAGACGGCCCATCCTCATCTCGTGGGAGAGAAAATCAATGATGTAGGCCGCAATCCTGTTGGAGTTCTCGTCGGGCACCGCAAACACGTTGTCGCGGTCGCCCTTGTGGGTCTCGACCACGGCAATCACCTTGGCCGGATCGACCTTGAGATAGGCATCGCCGATGCGGTCATCCGCATGGGTCATGTTGATGGGCATGCGCCGCGGCGGAATCGCCGTGCCGTAGTAGATGTCGTGCATGCCCTCCATCTTGCCCGGCGGCTTGGTGTTGACCTCGAGGATGACCTTGTCCGCAATCTCCAGCCAGGTCTTGTTGTTGCCCACGGCCGTGGAGGGAATCAGCAGGCCGTCGGCCGTCACACCCAGCACCTCGATCACGGCCACGTTCATCGGTCCCAAAAAGCCGAACCAGGCATGCTGGGCCACATGCGACAGGTGCATGTCGATGAAGTCGATCTCGCCGGCATTCACCGCCTGACGGGCCTTGGGGTCGGTATTGAAGGGCAGACGCTGGGCGACGGCCTGCGCTTCGGCCAGCACGCCGTCGCACTCGGCCGCAGTCGAAGCCCCGGTCCAGACATTGATCTTGTAGGGCCGCCCCTGGGCATGCTCCTGCCTCGCATGCTCGGCAATGGCCTGAGGCAAGGCCTTGGGATAACCTGCCCCGGTAAAGCCGCTCATGCCCACATTGACGCCATGAGGAATCAGGGCGGCGGCCTGCTGGGCCGTCATGGCACGGGACAGAAACTCGGGAAAACGTACGCGGTCTGCAAGGGACATGGAAGACTCCGACTGAGGGCCCGGCATCCATGCATGGCGACCGGGTCTAAAAAAAACCGCCCCGAAAGGCGGTGTATTTCTCCGGGCCGCAATGGTAACAGCCTCGAAACAAGATCACGGGTTTTCCCGTAAAGGGTTTTCCCCTGGTCAAAAATCAATGCCCGGCTTGCGAAGGGCCATCTTCACCCGGGCGATTGAGCAAGGCATACAGGATGATGGCGCCAAAGGTCGCGGTTCCGATACCGCCCAGCGCAAAGTCGCCGAACTTGAGCGTGAAGTCTCCCGTTCCCAGGATCAGCGTGATGGCGGCCACGATGAGGTTCTTGTTCTGCGAAAAATCGACCTTGTTGTCGACCCAGATCTTGGCGCCAGCCACGGCAATCAGCCCGAAGACCACGATGGAGACGCCGCCCATCACGGGCAGGGGAATGGCCTTGATGAGCTCGCCGAACTTGGGTGAAAAGCCCAGCAGCACGGCCAGCACGGCGGCCACGAGGAAGACGGCCGTCGAATAAATGCGCGTGGCGGCCATCACGCCGATGTTCTCGGCATAGGTGGTGACGCCCGTGCCGCCAGCTGCACCACTGACCATGGTGGCCACGCCGTCGCCGATGAAGGCTCGGCCCATGTACTGGTCCAGGTTCTTGCCCGTCATGGCCGTCACGGCCTTGATGTGGCCCAGGTTCTCGGCCACGAGAATGATGACCACGGGCACGATCAGCACCATGGCCGGCGCGCTGAACACCGGGGCATGGAACTGGGGCAGGCCGAACCAGGGTGCATTCATCACGCCCGCCAGATCCACGGCCTTGCCCCAGCCCAGGCCATTGGTGAACAGCGCATAGAGCAGGCTGGCCACGACCAGACCGACGAGAATCAGCAGACGCTGCACCATGCCGCGCGTGAGCACGGCCACCAGGCCCACACAGACAAAGGTCAGGGCCTGCATCCAGGCCTCGAAGTTATTGGCAGCCATGTTCTTCACGGGAATGGCAGCCAGGTTCAGGCCGATCACGGCCACCACGGCCCCCGTGACCACGGGCGGCATGAAGCGCTCTATCCAGCCTGTGCCCACGACCTGCACGATGAAGCCGATCAGCATGTAGACCGCGCCGCAGGCGATGATGCCGCCCAGGGCCACGGGAATGTTGGTGTTGGGGCCCGTGCCACCATAGGCCGTGGCCGCGATCACCACGCCGATGAACGCAAAGGACGAGCCCAGATAGCTGGGCACCTTGCCGCCGGTGATCAGAAAAAAGATCAGCGTACCTATGCCGCTCATGAGCACGGCCACGTTGGGGTCGAAGCCCATGAGAATCGGCGCCAGCACCGTGGAGCCGAACATGGCGATCACGTGCTGTATGCCCATGAGTCCGGTCTGCGGCCAGGGCAGACGCTCGTCCGGCCCTATGACGCCGCCCGACTGCAACTGGTCGGCGGACTTCTCCGTCCATTGAAAAAACCCCATTTGGAAGCGCTCCTCAAAAAATTAGCGCGATATTAGTGGGTTTGAGGATGGTCGACGCTCAGCACTTTCCATTTGAGGACATGGTCTTGCCCAATGCCCCTGGCAGTTGCGCTCGCATCATGGGCCAGGGGCTGCGCCCCGTGAGCTGGGCTGCAATCGCAGCCTTGAGCGGCGGCAGGTGACGCGAGACCTGCAGCACGGCCTGGCGTGCCAGCCTGGGCAGGGGCCGGGCATCGGTATAGAGCTTCACCACGGCATTCGTGCCTGCAAAAATCGGCAAGGCATGGCGATGATGGTCCCGGGCATAGCGCTCCAGCACCGGAGCGCTGCTCCAGTCCTGACCGGCCTGGCGCGCAGCCTGCACTGCAGCAGTCAGACGCTCCACCCCGGACAGGCCCAGGTTGAAGCCATGGGCCGTGACCGGGTGCATGCCCACGGCGGCATCGCCCAACAAGGCCCAGCGCGCTCCGCTGAAACGATGGGCGTAGGTGGCGACCAGCGGGTAGCTGTGGCGCTCGCCGACCAGGGCCATGGGACCAAGACGCCCGCGGAACTCACGCTCCACGTGGGCTGCGAACTCCTCGGGAGCGAGTTCCAGCAGTTGCTGGGCATCGGCCGAGTCGGTGGTGATCACGGCCGAGCACAGCAGCTCCCCGGTAGCGAGGTCGGGCTGGACCGGCAGTATGGCCAGGGTGCGTTCGTAGCCAAAGCACTCATGAGCCACGTCCTGCAAAGCCAGGCTGTGCGAGAGACGGCAGACGATGACCGTGCGGCCGAAATCCGTCATCTGCGCCCCCACGCCCAGCATGCGGCGCATGGCGGAAAAGCGGCTGTCCGCAGCCACCACCAGCGCAGCCTTCAGCGGCGCGGCTTCGCTACGCCTGCCATGCTGATCGGTGCGCGCATGGCGCACCTCGCCATGGGAGGAGTGGAGGCTCACGCCCGTAACCTGGGCCCCGGTCACGATCTGCACGCCCGGTGTGCGGCTGGCCACCTCCCAGGCCGTGCGGCGCAACGCATGGTTGGGCACGATATAGCCGAGTTGCGCGAGGCCGCTGCCCGTGGCCTCGATGGCCAGCATCGGACGCTGGCCGACGGGACCGTCGTGGACCTGGGCCTCGCGGATGCGGCTCACCTCATGGGTCTGCAGCCCTTGCCAACTGCCCAAACGCTCCAGCGTCTGCACGCTGGGATGGGTCAGGGCGATCTCCCGTCCGTCGGGCCGGGGCTGCTGCAACGCCTCAAGAGACTGCTGCTCGATCACGGTGACCTGGAGTCCGGCCTGGGCCAGGGAGATGGCAAGCGAAAGCCCTGCGGGCCCCGCGCCCACGATGAGGACATCAGCGTGCATGGGCATTGGTAGAGAACAAGAGAGGTCGAGTACAAAAGGCTGCGGCCATTGTGACGCCGGCCCGGCCACCGGGGCTTGCACTGGCTCAAGCGAGCACCTCATTGTCGCCAAGGTGGCTGCCTAATGGCTTTCCCCTCTGGGCTGACGTGCCGCTTGAGCGTACCGTGGCCGCCCATGAGCTCTACTCCTGCCTACATTCCTCAAATCCGCCTCTACCAGGACTGGCTGCGTGAAAAGCATGGCCTGACCTTCGACAGCTACGACGCGCTGTGGCGCTGGTCGGTCACCGATCTCGATGCCTTCTGGCAAAGCATCTGGGACTACAACAACATGCAGTCGCCCACGCCGCATACGGCCGTGCTGGCGCGCAATACCATGCCCGGCGCACAGTGGTTCCCCGGCGCTCAGGTGAACTACGCACGCCAGGTGCTGCGCCATGTAGACCCCGCCCATGCAGCGGGCATGCCGGCCGTGATCAGCCGCAACGAGCAAGGTCTGCACCGCGAGCTCTCCTGGCCCGAGCTGCGCCGCCAGGTCGCAGCCCTGGCCCTGCATCTGCGTGCCCAGGGTGTGGGCCGGGGTGACCGAGTGGCCGCCTACATGCCGAATATTCCAGAGACCATGGTCGCCTTTCTGGCCACGGCCAGCCTGGGTGCAGTTTGGAGCGTCTGCGCCCCCGACATGGGCACGAATGCCGTTCTCGACCGCTTCCGCCAGATAGCGCCCAAGGCCTTGATCGCCGTCGATGGCGTGCACTATGCATGGCGCGACCTCGACCGCAGCAGCGTGCTCGCCGAGCTGCGCTCCGGCCTGCCCAGCCTCGAACACGTGGTGCAGGTAAACAACCTCGATGCATCCAAAAAGATAGCTGATACCGCTGACTACACAAGCGTTACAGCCAGAAATGATGCCGATGTTTCGGCCTTCGAGCCCGATTGGCTGCCGTTCGACCACCCGCTGTGGATCGTCTACTCCAGCGGCACCACGGGCCTGCCCAAGCCCATCGTCCACGGCCATGGCGGCATGGTGCTCGTGGCCCTGGAGCTCAAGGCGCTGCACAACGACGTGGGCTGCAGCTACGACCCCAACAGTTGGGGGGAGCGCTACCACTGGTACAGCTCCACGGGCTGGGTGATGTGGAATGCCCAGGTCTCGGGTCTTCTGGGCGGCACGACCTGCGTGATCTTCGACGGCAGTCCCGGCGGCAGCAAGGAAAAGCCCGACTGGGGCGTGCTGTGGCGCATGGCGGCCGAGACCGGCGTGACCAGCTTTGGCTCGGGCGCAGCCTTTTATGCAGGCTGCATGAAGGCCGGCCTGGACCTCAGCAGTTGCGGCGACCTTTCGCGCATACGCGGCCTGGGAAGTACGGGCTCGCCACTGTCGCCCGAAGTCCAGGAATGGGGCACGCTGCAATTCAGAAAAATTCGGGCTGGCCAGGACATCTGGTGGAACAACCTCTCCGGCGGAACCGACTTTGCAGGCGCCTTCATCGGTGGCCACCGCGAGCTGCCACAACGGCCCGGCATCATGCAGTGCCGCCAGTTGGGAGCAGCCGTGGAGGCCTGGAACGACAAGGGCGAGAGCGTGATCGATGAAGTGGGCGAGCTGGTCTGCACCCAGCCCATCCCCTCCATGCCCCTGTTCCTGTGGGGCGATGCCGACGGCAAGCGCTATCTGTCCAGCTACTTTGACATGTACCCCGCAGGCCATGGCAGAAAGCCCGGCGGCGGAGATGCCGGCCCCGAGATGGGTCCGGTCTGGCGCCATGGCGACTGGATACGCGTCCTGCCCGACGGCGGCTGCATCATCTACGGCCGCAGCGACGCCACCATCAACCGCCATGGTCTGCGCATGGGCACCAGCGAGATCTACAGCGCCGTCGAAGGCCTGCCCGAGGTGCTGGATTCCATGGTCGTTGACCTCGAATACCTGGGGCGCGAAAGCTATATGCCCTTGTTCGTGGTGCTGCGCCCGGGCTTCGAGCTCGACGAAGGCTTGCGCGCGCGCCTCAACGCAGCCATACGCCAAGCCTTGTCGCCGCGCTTCGTGCCCGACGAGATCGTCCAAGTGGCGGAGATCCCGCGCACGCTCAGCGGCAAGAAGCAGGAGCTGCCGATCAAGAAGCTCATGCTCGGCCAGCCGCTGGACAAGGTCGTGAACAAGGAGGCCATGGCCAACCCCGGCTGCCTGGACTGGTACCAGGGCTTTGCTCAAGCCCACCAGCAGCGCAGGGATAAGGCGGCCTCAGCCTGAGACGCCGCACGCTGCGGGCAAGAAGAGGCCAGCCTCCTGCCCGCGCCCTCTTGCCTCAGGCGCGGGCCTGCGCCAGCCCCGCCTGCGCGAACATCTGAATGGTGCAGCCACGACCAGCTGCGGTACCCGCCTGGAGCAGCGGCCTTGGCCGAGGCGGGTACACTTTGCCGATCTTTATCGAGCGCCCTCAAAGCGCCTTTGTCCACCCATGGCTTTTGATCAGACCGGCGCGACGCGCCCCAGCTTTGACCTCAAGAGCGCGCAACTGCCCGTTCTGGCCGTGACGCTGCGGGATACGGACGTGCGCGTACTCGTCGCCGACCTGGCCCAGCGACTTGCCGATGACCCGGACTTCTTCGACAACGATCCGGTCCTGATAGATCTGAGTCATGTCAGCGAAGCCGAGGAGGACATAGACTTTGCGGTGCTTGTGGATGCGCTGCGCCTTCACCACACCGTGCCCGTGGCCGTACGCGGAGGAAGCCTTGCGCAAATGCAGGCCGCCCGCGCAGCAGGGCTCACCAGCGTGCCTCAGGCGCCCGCCGCACGGCCCGCACCCGAGGTGCAGGAAGTGGTGCGCGAGATCGAGGTGGTGCGCGAAGTTTCGGCCCCCCCGGCCGATGCACTCATCGTAGACAAGCCATTGCGCTCCGGCCAGCGCGTTTATGCGCGCGGTACCGACATCGTGGTGCTTGCCATGGTCAGCTATGGGGCAGAAGTCATCGCCGACGGGAATGTGCATGTGTACGCCCCACTGCGCGGCAGGGCCGTGGCCGGGGCGCGCGGCAATACCGAGGCGCGCATCTTCAGCACCTGCATGCAACCGCAGCTTCTGTCCATTGCGGGGATCTATCGCACAATCGAGACCGACCTGCCCCCGGAGCTCGCGGGCAAGGCCGCCAAGGTCAGGCTCGATGGCGAGAAGATCCTCATCGAGCCGGTGTGAACCGGCACCGAACAACCCCTGTAAAGCCTTTAAGGAACCCTGCAAACATGGCCAAAATCGTCGTCGTGACCTCCGGCAAGGGAGGTGTGGGAAAGACCACCACCAGTGCCAGCTTCGCCTCGGGCCTGGCCCTGCGCGGACACAAGACCGCTGTTATCGATTTCGACGTGGGCCTGCGCAATCTGGATCTGATCATGGGCTGCGAACGCCGCGTGGTCTACGACCTCATCAACGTCATACAGGGCGAGGCCAACCTGCACCAGGCCCTGATCAAGGACAAGCAGTGCGAGAACCTGTTCGTTCTGGCAGCCTCGCAGACACGGGACAAGGAAGCCCTGACCCAGGAGGGCGTGAAGAAGATCCTCGACGACCTCGCAGCCATGGACTTCGAATACATCATCTGCGACTCCCCCGCCGGCATAGAGAGCGGGGCCCTGGTGGCCATGCACTTTGCCGACGAGGCCCTGGTGGTGACCAACCCTGAAGTGTCCTCGGTGCGCGACTCGGATCGTATCCTGGGCATGCTGAGTTCCAAGACCGCACGCGCCATCGCCGGTGAGGGCTCCATCAAGGAGCATTTGCTGATCACGCGCTACAACCCGAACCGTGTTCAGGACGGGCAAATGCTGTCGCTGGAGGATATCCAGGACATCCTGCGGATCCCGCTGATTGGCGTGATCCCAGAATCCGAAACCGTGCTCCAGGCCTCGAACCAGGGCATTCCCGCCATCCACATGGAGGGATCGGACGTAGCCGAGGCCTATGACGATGTGGTGGCCCGCTTTCTTGGTGAAGAAAAGCCCATGCGCTTCACCGAAGCCCAGAAACCCGGCTTCTTCAAGCGCATCTTCGGCGGGAGGTAAGTGCCCATGTCCATGTTGTCTTTTCTGCTGGGAGAAAAAAAGAAGACGGCCTCTGTGGCCAAGGAGCGTCTGCAGATCATTCTGGCGCGCGAGCGCGTGGGCAATCTCGGCAGCCCCGACTACCTGCCGGCTCTGCAAAAAGAGCTGATGGCGGTAATCTCCAAATATGTGGATATCAATCCCGATGACATCAAGGTCCAGCTCGAACGCCAGGACAACCTCGAAGTGCTCGAGGTCAAGATCGAGCTGCCCGAGGCCCGCTCCCAGCCCTGAGGATCGATGCAAAAGAGCCGGCTACTGCCGCCGGCTCTCTGAAGAAAGCCGGCGGCCCGTGCTGAAAAGCACGGGCCGCCTTGTTTTCAACGCCCATGCCAGGCCGCAGCTCATGAGCCCTGCTTGAACTCTGCCTCGCTCATCCCCTGGCGCCAGTACGCGACGACCAGTTGCTCCCCTTTTTCGAGGCCGCACTCATCACGCGCCCATTGGCGTATGGATTGGGCGGCCTCGAACTCGCCTGCGGCCCAGACAAAGCGGCTGTGACCTTCACCCTCTCCTTGGGCGGGCCAGGCCACGCTGCGCAGCGCGGGCAGCAGCAATGAGCCGGCCCTGGCCTGGCCACGGTGCAGCCAGTGCCATTGCAGGCCTGGAGGGGCGACAACGGCTTGCTCGTCGCGCCCGTCCTGCACTTCCGCAAACACATGGCCGCAGACATGGGCCGGCAGGCTGGCGGCCACACGCAGCATGGCGGGCAGGCCGGTATCGTCGGCGGCCAGCAGCATCCAGTCGGCAGGTGTGGCCGTGCGGCCGCCCGGACCGCTCATGCCCACCAGCTGCCCTGGCTGGGCGTTGGCAGCCCAGGCCGATCCGGGGCCGGCGTCTTCGTGCAGCACAAAGTCCACATCCAGCCAGCCCGCAGCGCCATCGATGGCCCGTATGGTGTAGGTGCGCATGTCCAGGCGCTTGCTGCCCTGGGGCAGCTTGAGCATGCCGCTGGCCGACAGCGTGGGCCATTCGGGCGCTTGCTCGCCCGGCTGGGGAAACAACAGCTTGCAGTGGATGTTGGCGTCCTGGGCATAGCGCGCCAGGTCGTCGCAGCCAAAGCGCACGCGCCGCATATGCGGGGTCAGGTCACGCACCTGCAGCACCGTGAGCAGCCTGAAGGCCGGCGGGCGTTGCAGGGCCGCGCCATCACCTTCCCATGCCAGCGACTCGTCGGCAGCGCCCGAGGCCTCCAAAATCAGGTGGGCCAGCATGAGCTTCATGTCCTGCAAAGCCTCCATGCTGGGCGCCTTGGCAATCGCATGCACACCGTCTGCTTCGTGCCACAGAATGCCTTGGCCCTGCTCGTAGTCCACCAGCCAGAGCTCGCCCTCCTGGCGTACGGCCAGGTCGTGCTCTTGCATGTGTTCCACGATATGCGCCAGGACCTGCCCGGCGCTTTCCTGCAGCACCACGGTCTGGGCTTTCAGCAATGTCGTTTCCATTCTTTCTCCATAGATTGGGATGGCTTAGAACGTGTTTACGATCTCTACGCTGCCGCGTTGGAGCGCAATCGGGATGAGCTCAAAGCGATGGGGCGCAGCTTGCACCGGGGTGCAAGCAAGCCACAGCGCTAGAAAATAGCCCGATTTCGCTCCAACCCTTTGGGGCAGTGTCTTTGCGGGTGGTCTACAGCGTTGCGAATCCTCGCAATAGCACGGCTATTGCTGCGGTATCGCGCCTTGTATCCCATCCCGCACAGACACTGGCGCGGCACCGAGGAGATCGTAAACACGTTCTTAGAAGCTGGCGTTGACGCCGACCCACAGGCGTCGGCCCTCATCCGCCATCCAGTTGCCGCTCAGGCCGGTGTTGCGCTCGCGCAGGTCCACCGGCACCTTGCGATCCGTGAGGTTGAGCAGGGCAAAGCGCAGCGACACATCCTTGACCAGTTGGTAGCTGCCGCCCAGGTCCAGCGTGGCCGAGCTGCCGCGCTCACGTACGCCGCGTGCGCCGTTGCGGAAACCCGCGTAAGAGGCCTTGCCCATGAAGTTCAGACGCGCAAAGGTGGTCAGGCGTTCCGTGGCCTGCCAGTCCAGCTGGGCGTTGAGCATGTGCTTGGGCGTTTTTTCCAGCGGCTTGCCGTCCAGCGAGGAGCCGTCGAACGCCGTCTCCGTGCCGCCCTTGCGGCGCGACTGGGTGTAGGTGTAGTTGGCGTTGAGGCTCAAGGTCTTGGCCAGTGGCAGCTGCAGGCCCATTTCCAGGCCGCGTATGCGCACCTTGTCCACATTGTCGTAGACATAGAGATGCTGGTTGGCGACGTTGGGATTCAGAGGATCGGGCTTGCCGGTGTCGAAGCTCACCACCTTGTTTTTGAAATTGGTGTTGAACAGCGTGGCCGTGAAACGGCTGGCCGGCGCCCATTCATAGCCCAGGCCCAGCTCCTGGGTGGTGCTGGTTTCGGGCTTGAGGTCGGGGTTGCCGCACAGCGGGCCACGGAAGCCCGAGTTACCACCCGTGCTCATGCAATAGCCGGCCGTGCTCTGGCGTATGGAGGGGGCCTTGAAGCCCGTGGTCACGCCACCGCGCAGCGTGAGCGCATCGCTGGCATGGTAGACGCCATACAGGCGCGGTGACCAGTGACGACCGTGGCGTTCGTCATCGTCCATGCGCACGCCGCCGGTGAGGGTCAGGCGCTCGGTCAGCAGCCAGTCGTCTTCCAGGAACAGCGCATAGTTGTTCAGCGTCACGCTGTTGAGGTTGACCGGGTAGCCGCCCACCGTGGCCTCGTTGCGGATGCCATCCAGGGCCACGCGCTGGTACTGCCCGCCCAGCCGCACCAGGTGGTTGGACACGGGCAGGGTCAGATTGCCATCCAGGGTGGTGTTGGTCACCTCGCGCTGGCTGTAGTTCTGGTCTTGGGGCCAGCTCTCGTTCTTGCCCACTTCGCGGTACAGCGCCAGCTTGCTCTGGCCAAAACTCCAGCGTCCGTTGTGGGTGATGCCGTAGTGCTCGCGCGTATGGCGCGTCTTGCTCCAGCTCTGGCTGGGCAGGATGGAGCGGCCCGGTGTGGTTTCGGTGGTGGTGTCTTCGGTACCCACGTCGAGCACGATTTCCTGGCGGCTGTCGGGCCGCGCCGTGAGCTTGGCGCCCAGGCTGCGATTTTCGCGGCCAAAGGCGCTCTCGGCCGCCGGGTAATGGTTGCCGGCCTCGGTGCGGTTTTCGGTCTTGCCCCAAACCTGCAGGCCCAGCACATCGCTTTGGATGGGGCCACCCAGCCAGAACTCGCCAGCACGGGTGTTGCCGTAGTCATGGTCGCCCTGCAGCGTCACGGAGCCGCCCACGCTGCCGCTCCAGCGCGCAGGCACTTTCTTGGTGATGATGTTGATCACACCGCCCATGGCATCGGCACCATAGAGCGAAGACATGGGGCCGCGCACCACCTCGATGCGCTCGATGGCCGACAGCGGCGGCAGCAGATTGGCCTGCACGCCCGTGGTGCCACGGTTCATGGTCTCGCGCGTGTTCTGGCGTTGGCCGTCGATGAGGATCAGCGTGTATTCGCCGGGCAGGCCGCGGATCATGATGTCCGTGCTGTTGGGTCCGTCCCCGACCACGGCCACGCCCTCCACATGGCGCACGGCATCGGCCACCGACTGGTAGTTGCCCTTTTGCAGGTCTTCCTGGGTGAGCACGCTGATCGAGGCCGGCGCATCCTTGATGCGCTGCTGCACCCCGCTGGCCGTGACCACCACGGCCTCCAGCTGGGCATCGGCCTGCGGCGCCTGCTGCCCCCATGCCGCTGTTGCGGCTCCCGCCAAGGTCACCGCTCCGACCCTCAGACCCCAGGCAGCTGTCGCTGCCGTTTTTTTCTTTGCTTGCATAGCTGTTCCACGCGCTGTTGCATGGCCCCACTCCAGGCCATGAGTGCGCCGGGCCACCACGGCCCGGCATGACAACCGTCGATTCCAGCACCTGCCTCCCTCTCTGTGGTTTGCGCCAGCCGCGCAGATGTTTGCGCCACAATCGAAAACGATTTGCATTTGTGTTTCGATTAAAGCAGAGACCCACTGCTGCAGCAGTCCGGCCGGACATAAGGCGGGCCCCTCGGCAATTGAGGAGTCATCCCGAGGCTGCTTTTCATGAGTTGCCAGAAGGTCTTGCTCTGCAACGCGCTCCGGAACATGTTGATGACCGACTCTGCGTCGCGCCGATGCAGGCCTCAGGTCGGCTCTCTGGAAAAGGCTGCAGCCTTTGAAGCAAACGCCAGAGTGCGCTGCACGAAACTGCACCAGCCTTGTGGTATGAACGCTGTTTTCTCATAACCATAAACCGGAGACTTCCATGCCCTTGCCCCCAACCGCCATGCCCGATGCGAACGGCTTTTTTGGTCCTTATGGCGGACAGCTCGTCCCCCCGCATCTCAAGCAGGCCATGGACGAGATTGCGGCCGCCTATGCGGAGATTGCCCAACGTCAGGACTTCCAGGACGAGCTGGCCCAGTTGTTTGCCGATTATGTGGGCCGGCCCAGCCCCATCTTTCATGCCCGGCGCCTGTCCTCACAACTGGGCGGCGCCCAGATCCACCTGAAACGCGAGGATCTCAACCACACTGGAGCACACAAGATCAACCACTGCCTGGGCGAAGCGCTGCTTGCCAAGTTCATGGGTAAGAAGAAGGTGATTGCCGAGACCGGTGCCGGCCAGCATGGCGTGGCCCTGGCCACGGCCTGCGCCCTGGTGGGCATTCCTTGCGAAATCCACATGGGCCGGGTGGACATGGAAAAAGAGCATCCGAACGTCACCAAGATGCGCATTCTGGGCTGCAAGCTCGTACCAGTGACACGTGGTGCAGCCACGCTTAAAGAAGCCGTGGACAGCGCCTTTGAAGAATATCTGACCAACCCTGTGGACTACATCTACGCCATAGGCTCGGTGGTCGGCCCTCATCCATTTCCCATGATGGTGCGCGACTTCCAGTCCGTCATAGGCCGCGAGGCGCGTGAGCAGTTTCAGGCACGGCACGGCCGCCTGCCAGAGCAGGTGGTGGCCTGCGTGGGTGGCGGCAGCAATGCCATGGGCATGTTCACGGCCTTTCTCGATGATGCATCCGTACGCCTCGTGGGTGTTGAGCCTTCGGGCGAAGGCACGCATGTCCCTGGCCGTCATGCAGCCACGCTGACCATGGGCAAGCCCGGAGAAATCCACGGTATGAAGTGCTATGTGCTCGAAGAGGCCGAGGGCGTGCCCGCCGCCGTGCACAGCATTGCCTCGGGCCTGGACTACCCTGGCGTGGGGCCGCAGCACAGCTATCTCAAGGACCTGGGGCGCGTGGACTATGACACCGTGACCGACCAGGAGTGCCTGGATGCCTTCATGCAGCTCTCACGTGTGGAAGGCATCATCCCGGCGCTGGAAAGCGCCCATGCCGTGGCCTGGGCCATGCGTGCTGCACCCAGGCTGCCGCGGGAACAGCACATCCTCGTCAACCTCTCGGGCCGTGGCGACAAGGATGCCGACTACGTGGCCAAGGTGCTGGGAATTGAAGGCAACACCGACTGAGCCCGCCCAGGCCCCGACTTTGCGGGCACGCTGTGCGACCTGCGTTTCGTAGGCGCGGCATCGCGTGCCTGGTCATGAAAAGGGCGGACCGGGTCGGCCGCAGGCTGTGAGCGCCTCAATCCAGCGCACGGATCGACTCCACCTGCAGCCATGCAGGTTCCGCAACAGGCTCTTTACTGGGAGCGCTCCCCTCCAGTCGCCGCCCCTTAACCAGAACGCTTTGCCTCTGCCATTGCAGAGCCTGTGCCGTGCTCAGGCCGCGCAACGTCCACAGCTGGCCATCAGGGGTCTGCAGCAGGGCCTGGATGTGGGGCTCGCTTCCACGCAGCAAGACCTGGCCTTGCAAAAGAATGTCCTGCTGTGCCGGCTGCTGCGGGCTGCTGCATGCACCACAGACCGCTGAAAGACCAAGCAGGGCCCAGAGCGCCAGCCAGGCCGGTACCCATGTCCGCCCGTGCATCATTGCACCACGGCCGTCAGCGCAACCCCGGGCGGCAGGCTGAACTGCTCTTCATAGACCCCTTGCCAGTTGGGGCTGCGCTGAAACGGAAAGCTTCCTCCATGCGGGGCAAGCGAGCTAGGCACCGTGAGCGGGAGATTGCGCAGGCTTGCATAAATCTGGCCATCGATGGCCTCGAGATTGATGCCCTGGTCCGTGCGCGCCGGCCAGCCAAAGCCGGCCGGCGCCTGAGGCGGCAACAAGGCCGCGTTGGCAGCCCAGCGCTCCAGCGTGGTCGCAAGCGAAGGCCCTCCAGCCTGCGCAATGGCATTGGTCAGCACGTCCAGAGAATTGCTTGAAGACGTGTTTTGCAGCAGTTTCTGATAAAAGCCCACACCATGCTGACGCACCAGATAGGCTCCCAGACTACCCGCCTGGTTGTAGCCAAAACATTGGGCACCGGCATCGTTGATCCAGAAAGCAAAGTCGCAGTTGAATCCGGGGTTGGCGAACCAGCCGGCGATGCGGCTGTCCTTCACGGAGTTCGATCCCGGCGTGATGCGCTGCGCAAGAATGTCCTCGATCATGACCGCGCTCATTTCCTCCAGAAAGGTTTCGAATGCATAGCTCGACCCTTGACGCACATTGCGCTGATAGAAGTTGACGGCATGAACCAGCTCATGGGCCAGTGTGCTGACCTGGTCCGTCATGCCCAGGCTACCGACCAGATAAAGAGTTTCCGTATCGATGAACACGGACAGCGACTCGTTGCTGTATTTGAGAAAGTCGTTCTGCGCATCCTTCTTGAAGTTGTTGGCAGACCAGAAATAGCCCAACAAGCCATATGCGGCGCCATCAGGCACGAAGTTGACGAAAACCACATCCAGGGGCTGGCTGGGAGCGATCAAGGAGGTGTATGCATGCTCACCCCAGGGCTGACCGATGAGGTCCGAGACCTGGGTATAGACCGCATTGCTGCCGCTCGCCACCTTTTCCAGCAGCGTATCGAGCATGGCATCACTGACCTTGTCAGCCCCGTATTCGGTGTTTTCCAGCCAGAGGTTGATGGTGCGGTCGCCCACCGTGGCCTGGCGGCGCAAGGTGGCCTGCCGGCTCTGGATCAGGTTGTCGTCAACGGAGACATACCAGCTGCGCTCGCTTCCAATGGCTTGGGGAGTGACGCTCGTATCGCCCAAAACCTGCTTTCGAGCGCCTTCGGTGGTCAGGGCTGGTAGGAGAGGCTTGAAATTGCGCACCAGCGCAGGAATGCGGTTGACCGCTGCAGATGGCCGCGCTTCCGGCAGCTCCTGCTGACTCTGGCTGCGCTGCGTGTACAGAGGCGTCAGCGTCAGACTTGGCATGGGTTGATAGCTGTCGCCGGTATTGGTGTAGATAAGAGTCACCGGCTTGCTGCCCAAACCACTGAGCGAGACCGAGACCAATTGCTCGCTTTGCGAGGTATTGCTGTAGCTCCACACACCGATACCCTGGCCCGCATAGCTGGTCGCACCCGCAGCCCCGCATGAATCGCCGTTATCGCCGCTGCACGCCGTCTCCAGCGACACGCTGACCACGTCGCCGGAGCCCGCCACAGTGCTGCTGTTTTCACCACCGCCGCAGGCCGACAGACACAGACACAAAAAAAAGATGCTCACCGCCCCCTGGAAACGATGGAAAAGCATGAGGCCGCCTTTGAGTTTTCGCTCTTCAAAAGAGCTTGTTTTGAGCTAGCAGAACGTGCAGTGCCACTATTGCAGCCCCTCTTGAGCAGAGCAAGCCGGCATCTCATTACCCTGCAAACCACATGGCTTGTACAACAGCCGGGCCTGCTCGGCCCATCCCCGGAGCGTGCTCACAGGCCAAGAAAACGCGCGCAGCTCAGGTCTTGCGCCGCCTCGCAACCCCTGCACCGTCAGGTGCTTTATGACCCAGCAACTGCACAAAGCGCTGTGCGGCCAGCCCCAGAGGCCTTTCTTTGGACCAGACCCAGTCGACGAACAGGCGTGTACCGTTGCTGATGTTCTGCAGCGGGATCTCAAGCAGGCTGCCTGCTGCGATATGCGGCTCGACCAGGCCCTTGGGCAGCCAGCCCCAGCCAAGGCCTGCACTGATCATGGAAAGCGCTGCCTGATGGCTGTCGCAGCGCCATTGCTGATGAGAGAAAACGAAGCGGGTATCGGTCTGCAAAGGATCACGGCTGGCAACCAGCACTTGGCGGGAAGCCGCCAGCTGGTCCACGCTCAGACGTGGTGCACTCGAGCCAACGCAGCCCGCGCGCCAGGGCGGGAACTGGGGCGACAGCACGGCCACCAGGGTTTCCTGCCCCATCTCCTGAAAGTCCTCACGTCCATCCAAGGCCGGACGCTCGAACACCAGAGCCAGCTGAGCACGGCCCGCATGCAGCAACTCCAGCGCATCGGCCTGAGGCGCTGCTAGCACCTCGACGGTCAGGCCAGGGAACTCCTCCACCAGCGGACACAACCCGTCAGCCCAAGCCGTGGACAGCAGCTCGGGGGCGATCGCCAGAGTCAATCGCGTCTCCAGGCCCTGGCTCAAGGCCTGGGCCTGGGTATTCAGCTGCTGAAGCTGGGCCGCCAGCTGCCTCGCAAGCGGCTCAAGCGCCCTGGCTTCAGCCGTGGCTGTGGGCTCGCGCCCGCTGCGATCAAACAGCTGCAGGTCGAGCTCGGCTTCAAGCTGGGCTACAGCCATGCTCACGGCCGAAGGCACACGCCCCAACCTACGGGCTGCGGCCGAAAACGAGCCCGTATCCAGAACGGCCAGAAACAAGGCAACTTGCTCTACAGGAAAAGCCATGACGCCCGCAGTTCATTTATCAATAAAACTGAAAGAATATAACTTTTACGTTCAATTTCAAGGAAATACACTGCGCCCATGACTTTTCAAAAAAACAAGGGGCTTCAAGGCCCCATGCGCAAAATCGTCTTCGTTTCCCTGTATGAGCTGTTTGCCATCATTGCCGCGAGCCTGCTGTTCATCGCCATAGGCCAAAGTGCCGGCCACTCTGGCGCCATGGCAGTGGCCGCATCTGTATTGGCCATCATCTGGAACCTGACGTTCAACCATTTGTTCGAAAAATGGGAGGCTCGCCAAAGCGTCAAGGGCCGCTCCGTGCTACGCCGCGTGATCCATGCCCTGGGCTTCGAAGGTGGCCTGGCGCTGATGTTGATCCCGCTCATGGCCTGGTGGTTTGGCATCTCCTTGTGGGAGGCAATGGTCACGCAGCTCTGGTTGCTGATGTTCTTTCTGGCCTACACCTATGTGTTCAACTGGGGCTTCGACAGTGTTTTCGGGCTGCCGGCCTCGGCCAGGTCTGTTGCTGCCTAAAAGCAGGCTCGCAATCATGTTCAGGCCTTGAGCAACTGGCTTGCCAGGGCCGCTGCCGCAGTGCGGGTTTCGACACCCAGCTTCTCGAAGATGTGTTCGAGGTGCTTGCTCACCGTGCGGTGGCTCATGCCCAGAATGTCCGCAATGTCGCGGTTGGTCTTTCCCTTGTTGAGCCAGGACAGGACCTCGGCCTCACGCGGAGTCAGTGCCACCTGCTCCAGCCAGGATGCATTTGCGGAATCAGCCAGGCTCAACAGCAACATGGGCTCGGCCTGGCCGCAATCCCCCATGTACTGCGCCTGCAACTGCCTGCCGTCCGCCAGCCGCAGCACCGCCCGGCCTTGCTGCCAGGCCTGCACCAGCCAGCTTGAGGCCTGATCCTGCTCGAAAGCCTGGGTCAGCCAGCGCTCGGCCCGGGGAGAGTGCCAGACGACCTGCCCCTGGGCATCCAGTACCACGACCCCCAGACCCGCCAGGTCCACGGCTTCACGTGCCAACCTGATGGCCTGCGCATTGCGCAAATGGGTCGCGAGCCTGGCCAGGACCTCTGGAAGGCGCACGGGCTTGGGCACATAGTCGACGCCTCCACTCGCAAAGCCTTTGAGGACCTGCTCGGTATCCGGCGAATCGGTCATGAACAGCACAGGCACCTGGGACCAGGGCGACATGGACCTGATCTCGCGGCACAGCGCAAAGCCGTCCATGCCGGGAATGCAGGCATCCAGCAGCACCCCGTCCGGCACACGGCGCTTGAGCAGTTGCAGGGCCTCCTGCCCGCTCCTGGCTTCCATCACCGCATGGCCGTCGGCGCCGAGCGCATTGCCCAGCATGCGCAGGCTTTCCGCAGCCTGGTCCACCACAAGAATGCTGTATTGCCTGTTCATATGACTCGGACTCCGGTTGCTCGCGCAAATGACTCGCATTTTTCACGCAGTTGCATGGCCAGAAACTCAGGTTTGAAGTGATGACCTACGTGCCTTCAAGCCTGTTCCAGCCCTCACGCGCAGGGACAGGGCAGAAAGGCTTCTTTGCCCTCAATTGGGGAGTAAATACTCAGAACACTGGCCAGTCGGCACCAAGAGCGGGCACTCCTGCCCGAATCCCGCCTCCCGCCCTCTTCTCCTTATGACTTGTGCATACGGCCCAAGTCAGTGGCAGCCTGTAAGTCGATGTGAAGCCTTGATGAAAATCATGCCGGCGCTCATGCAAAAAACGTTCCTGCCAGGGGAGAGTCACGGGGCATGCACGGCCCGAGCCCGCTACGGCAATTAACGTATGGGAAGCCTTCTTTCTTGTACCTAGTCTTGCTGCAGTGCATTAACTCCACTCGTACAAGGAGCGTTTCATGAAGCAACCATCCGAATTCGACTCGGGGCAGGCCACAGCCCGTGATCGGCGCCGCCTGCTACAGACTCTGGGAGCCGCATCCATGGCCGGCTTCCCTGCCTGGTCTTTGGCAGAGGCCTTGGTCAACACCACGGGGCTGGCCGTGAGCAGCTCCGAGGTAGTGGTGGGGCAACTGCACTCGGCCACGGGCATTATGGCGATTTCCGAGACCGGAGCCATGCAGGCCGAGCAGTTGGCCATAGAAGAGATCAACGCCCAAGGCGGCGTTCTGGGCCGCAAGATCCGGCTCATCAAGGAGGACGGTGCCTCGGACTGGCCCACGTTTGCCGAAAAGTCCAAGAAGCTGCTGATCAACGACCGCTGCGCGGCCGTCTTCGGCTGCTGGACCAGTGCTTCGCGCAAGGCCGTGCTGCCGATCTTCGAGAAGGAAAACGGCCTGCTCTACTACCCCACTTTCTATGAGGGCCTCGAACAGTCGAAGAACGTGATCTATACAGGCCAGGAAGCCACCCAGCAAATCCTCTACAGCCTGGACTGGGCGAAGAAGGAAAAAAACGCCAAGAATTTTTTCTTTGTGGGCTCGGACTACATCTGGCCCCGCACCGTGATGAAGATTGCACGCAAGCACATAGAGGGTGTGCAAAAAGGCCGGATCGTCGGCGAAGAGTACTACCCGATGGACAGCACGAGCTTCGGCCCGCTGATGAACAAGATCAAGCTGCAAAAGCCCGACTGCCTGCTGATTGCCGTGGTCGGTGGCTCTACCGTGGCTTTCTACAAAGCACTCAAGGCCGCCGGGATCACCTCGGCCAAGCAGTTGCTGTTGACCTGGGCAGTCACCGAAGACGAGATGACGGGCATAGGCGGAGAAAATTTCGCGGGCTTTTACTCCTCCATGAAGTATTTCCAGACCCTGGACAACGCCAACAACAAGAAATTCGTCAAAGCCTTCAAGGCCAGATACGGCACCAAGGCCGTCATAGGCGACACCACCCAGTCGGGCTACCTCTCTCCCTGGCTGTGGAAGGCAGCTGTCGAAAAGGCCGGCAGCTTCGATGTGAACAAGGTCGTGCTTGCCTCGCCCGGCCTGGAGCTCAAGATCGCACCCGAAGGCTATGTGAAGCTCGATGCCAACCACCACCTGTGGAGCAAGTCGCGCATTGCCATGGGCTTGCCCGACGGCAGCTTCAAGGTGGTGGCCGAGTCACCCGATCTCATACGGCCCGACCCTTTTCCCAAGGGGTATTGAAGCACTCCTTGCCAGGCGGCCTTTCGGCTACCTGGCAGATTCCCGGCTGGTTTGCACGCAGGAGCTCTCGCATGACGCTTTCCGAAATGCTGAACATTGGCCTCATGCAGGGCTTTGCGGGTCTGAGCCTGTTTGCCGTTCTGCTGCTCATGGGCCTGGGCCTGGCGATCATCTTTGGTCAGATGGGCGTGATCAATATGGCCCATGGCGAGTTCATGACCCTCGGGGCCTATGCCATCTATCTGTGCTCGGCCTTCGTCAGCCAGCACACCCCGGGTCTTGTGGCCTACTACTTCCCGCTGGCGATTGCAGCGGCCTTCGGGCTTGCATTTGCACTCGGATGGCTTGTGGAATGGGCGCTGATCCGCCACCTTTACCAGCGTCCCCTGGACACCTTGCTGGCCACCTGGGGGCTCAGCCTGGGCCTGCAGCAATGCTTTCGCAGCCTCATCGGCCCGAAGGAAGTCAGCCCGGTCTTACCAGAATGGCTGCTGGGCTCATGGGCTCCGGCGCAGGGGCTGGACATCCCCATCAACGGGCTGTTCGTATTGCTGCTGACGCTGCTGGTCACGGCCGCCGTACTCATGGCCTTGCATCAAAGCCGCTGGGGACTGCGCGTGCGGGCCACGGTCAACAACCGCCCCATGGCGAATGCCATAGGCATCAACACCCGCAAAACCGACCGGCTGACATTTGCCATAGGCTGCGGCATTGCCGGTGTCGCTGGCGCCGCGTTCACCACCATCGGCTCCACGGGCCCGACCACGGGCTCGCTCTACATCGTGGACTCTTTCCTGGTCGTGACTTTTGGCGGCGCAACCAGCCTGCTGGGGACCGTGGCATCGGCCTTTGGCATTGCCCAGGCGCAGTCCATTGCCGAGTTCTTTCTGGCCGGCTCCATGGCCAGAGTGCTCACGCTTTTTCTGATCGTCTGCATTCTCATGCTCAGGCCCCAGGGCCTGTTCGCCTCCAGGCTCAGACGCTGAACCCCTTGCGAAGACGGGACAGTCTCTGCGCTTTGCCGCATCCACAGCCTCTGTCAGTTCACCGGAGTTGAATCATGCACGCCTTTTATGCCTGGGCCCGGCGCTACCAGCTCGCCAGCCTGCTGCTGCTCGCCATCCTGCTGATGCTGGTTCTTCCACTGGGGCTCGACATCTTCAGGCTCAATCTTGTGGGCAAATATCTCTGCTACGCCTTCGTGGCCGTAGGCCTGGTCATGGTCTGGGGCTATGGCGGCGTGCTCAGCCTGGGGCAGGGCATTTTCTTCGGCCTGGGCGGCTATGCCATGGCCATGTTCCTGAAGCTGGAAGCCTCGGACAAGGCCAGTACCGGCATGCAGTCCACGCCAGGCATTCCCGACTTCATGGACTGGAACCAGCTCACAGAACTGCCCCTGCTCTGGCAGCCGTTTCAGCACCTGCCATTTGCACTGCTGGCCGTCATCGCCATGCCCATGCTGCTGGCCTGGATCATGGGTCTTGCGCTGTTCAAACGCCGCGTGGGCGGGGTCTACTTTGCCATCATCAGCCAGGCCATAGCCCTGATTCTTTCGGTGCTCATCATCGGCCAGCAGGGCTATACGGGCGGGATCAACGGCATCACCGACCTCAGGACCCTCTGGGGCTGGGACATACGCAGCGACAGCGCCAAATACCTCCTCTACTACCTGTGCGTGAGCCTGCTGCTCGTCTCCATCGGGCTGTGTCGCCGGGTGCAGACCGGCAAGCTGGGCCTCTTGCTGCTCGCCATGCGCGACAAGGAAGACCGCGTGCGCTTTTCGGGCTATGACGTGTCCAGCTTCAAGATCTTCGTGTTCTGCCTGGCCGCCGCCCTGTCCGGCCTGGGCGGAGCCTTGTTCACACTGCAGGTCGGCTTCATGTCGCCCAGCTTCGTGGGCATTGTGCCTTCGATAGAAATGGTGGTTTTTGCTGCGGTCGGCGGGCGCATGAGTCTCATTGGCGCCGTGTACGGCACGCTCTTGGTCAATGCTGGCAAGACCTACTTCTCCGAGAGCCTGCCCGAGCTCTGGCTTTTCCTCATGGCTGCCTTGTTCATCGGCGTGACCCTGTTCTTTCCCATGGGTCTTGCCGGCCTCTGGCACAGCCATGCACGTCCCTGGTGGCGCGGCTGGCGCCAAAGGATTGCCCCACCGCCGGCAATACCCTCCAGGCCAGACACATCCTCACCCGAGCCAACCCCAAGAAAGACACGCCCGATGCCCGATGCCTTGCACGTCCAGGCCTGGAGCAAGTCATGAGCGAGACCGATTTCATCCTTGCCGTGGAAGACCTGAGCGTGTCCTTTGACGGCTTCAAGGCCATAGACGCGCTGACGCTGTATGTGGACAAGAACGAGCTGCGCGTGGTCATAGGCCCCAACGGGGCTGGAAAGACCACTTTGCTGGACCTGATCTGCGGCAAGATCCGCGCCAGCAGCGGCAGCATCAAGTTCAGAAATCAGGAGCTCACGCGCATTGCCGAGCACCGGCGCGTGCGCATGGGCATGGGGCGCAAGTTCCAGACCCCATCGATCTACGAGAATCTGTCGGTCTTCCAGAACCTTGAAGTTTCCTATCCGTCTGGCCGCTCGGTTCTTGGAGCTCTGAGCTACCGCCGCACCCAGGAGGTGGGCGCACGAGTGCATGCCGTGGCCCACGAAATAGGCCTGGAAGAGCAACTGAAGCAGGATGCATGCCTGCTCAGCCATGGTCAAAAGCAGTGGCTGGAGATAGGCATGCTGCTCATCCAGGACCCTGCGCTGCTGATGCTCGACGAGCCCATTGCCGGGATGAGCGCGCGCGAACGCGAGCTCACGGCCGAGTTGCTGCAGCGTATCTGCAAGAACCGCTCGGTGATCGTGATCGAGCACGACATGGAATTTGTGGCCCGCATTGCCCACAAGGTCACGGTCATGCACCAGGGAAAAGTCCTCGCCGAGGGCTCCATGAGCAAGGTGCAGGCCGACCCCAGAGTGGTGGATGTCTATCTAGGGCATTGAACACATGCGAATGGAGTTGCAGATGCTGCAAGTCGAGAACTTATGCGTGGCCTACGGCCAGAGCCAGGTCCTGCATGGGCTGAGCTTCCAGGCCGGGGAAAACGAAACCCTGGCCATCATGGGCCGCAACGGCATGGGCAAGACCACGCTGTTCAAAAGCCTGATAGGCATGTTGCCAGCACAAAGGGGCAGCATCAGGGTGCAGGGGCAGGAGCTGACCCAGCTCGAGAGCTTCAGGCGGGTGACCAAGGGGCTAGCCTATGTCCCTCAGGGACGCATGATCTTCTCCAGCCTGAGCGTGGAAGAGAACATCCGCACCGGGCTGGAGCATTCGGCGAGCACGCATGTCCCCGAAGAAATCTACACTCTGTTTCCAGTGCTTTGGGAGATGCGAAAACGCAAGGGCGGCAACCTCTCGGGCGGCCAGCAACAGCAGTTGGCGATTGCCCGCGCTCTGGTCACCAGGCCCACGGTCTTGCTGCTGGACGAGCCCACCGAGGGCATTCAGCCGTCCATCATCAAGGACATAGCACACGCCCTCAAAGAGACTCGCAAGATGGGGCGCATCACCATTGTCGTCAGCGAGCAGGTGCTGTCCTTTGCGCTGGACGTGGCCGACCGCCTGCTGGTTCTCGAGGGTGGCCGTTTCATGCATGAAACGGCGCGCGCCGATACCGATGTGCAGCGCCTCAAGGCCTATCTCTCGGTGTGAGCCTGGCCGCCGGAGCCGGCCATGCATGGGCGCGCTTCGATCCGATCGCGCCCGGGGCCGGTAAAATCACCATTTTTCCGAGGAGCGTTGCAGCGGTCAACTCCAACAGACCGTCAGGCTCGGATGCTGGATTTTGCCTTGCGGCCAGTACAACGACGCTCACCTGTCGTCGTCCTTGAAGGCGACGCCGAACCGGTCTGCACGATGAGGGACTTGTCCGGCGCTGCCCCAACCCAGGTGAGCCTATGTCCCTAGCCACTTCCGCTGCTGCAGCAAAGGCTGCAAACCTTCCTCCCATGCGCCTGTCGGGCCTGGAGCCCGTCTTCATTGGCGAGGGCAGTCTGTTCGTCAACGTGGGCGAGCGCACCAACGTCACGGGCTCCAAGGCCTTTGCGCGCATGGTTCTCAACGAGCAGTACGAGCAGGCACTGTCCGTGGCGCGCCAGCAGGTGGAGAACGGCGCCCAGGTGATCGACGTCAACATGGACGAGGCCATGCTGGACAGCAAGGCAGCCATGGTGCGCTTTCTGAACCTGATCGCCTCCGAGCCCGACATCGCCAAGGTGCCGGTCATGGTGGACAGCTCCAAATGGGAAGTCATCGAGGCAGGCCTGCGCTGCCTGCAGGGCAAGGGCATCGTCAACTCCATCTCCATGAAGGAGGGCGTGGAGCTGTTCAAGCACCACGCCAAGCTCATCAAGCGCTATGGAGCCGCAGCCGTGGTCATGGCTTTCGACGAGAAAGGCCAGGCCGACACCTTTGCGCGCAAGATAGAAATCTGCGAGCGCGCCTACCGCATCCTCGTGGACGAGGTGGGCTTTGCCCCCGAGGACATCATCTTCGACCCCAACATCTTTGCGGTGGCCACGGGCATAGAAGAGCACAACAACTATGCGGTGGACTTCATCGAGTCCGTGCGCTGGATCAAGCAGAACCTGCCCGGAGCCAAGGTCAGCGGCGGCGTGTCCAACGTGTCGTTCAGCTTTCGCGGCAACGACCCCGTGCGCGAGGCCATACACACGGTCTTCCTCTACCACGCGATCAAGGCCGGCATGGACATGGGCATCGTCAACGCCGGCATGGTGGGCGTGTACGACGATCTCGAACCCCGGCTGCGCGAGCGCGTGGAGGACGTGGTCCTCAACCGCCGCCCCGATGCGGCCGAACGCCTGCTGGAGGTCGCCGAGGAAGCCAAGGGCGCGGCCAAGGATGACAGCAAGAAGCTGGAGTGGCGCGGCACGCCCGACAAGCCGGTCTCCGTGGGCCAGCGCCTGTCGCATGCGCTGGTGCACGGCATTACCGACTTCATCACCGAGGACACCGAGGAGGCCTACCAGCAGATCGTGGTCCAGGGTGGAGGACGTCCGCTGCATGTGATCGAAGGTCCGCTCATGGATGGCATGAATGTGGTCGGCGACCTGTTCGGCGCGGGCAAGATGTTCCTGCCTCAGGTGGTCAAGAGCGCGCGCGTGATGAAGCAGGCCGTGGCCCATCTCATTCCCTATATCGAGGAAGAGAAAAAGGCCCAGGAGGCCGCGGGTCTGGACGTGTCCAGCAAGGGCAAGATCGTGATCGCCACGGTCAAGGGCGATGTGCACGACATCGGCAAGAACATCGTCACCGTGGTGCTTCAGTGCAACAACTTCGAGGTCATCAACATGGGAGTGATGGTGCCCTGCCACGAGATCCTGGCACGTGCCAAGGCCGAGGGAGCGGACATCATCGGCCTGTCGGGCCTGATCACGCCCAGCCTGGAGGAGATGCAGTATGTGGCCGGCGAGATGGACAAGGACGAGTATTTCCGCATCAAGAAGATCCCTCTGCTGATCGGCGGCGCCACCTGCTCACGCGTGCATACGGCCGTGAAGATCGCGCCCAAGTACGAAGGCCCGGTGGTCTATGTGCCCGACGCCTCGCGCAGCGTGAGCGTGGCGCAAAGCCTGCTGGGCGAGAACAAGAGCAACTATCTGGCCGAGGTACAGGCCGATTACGACAAGGTGCGCACCCAGCATGCGAACAAGAAGAAGACCGTGCTCTGGAGCCTGGAGCAGGCACGCGCCAACGACACGCCTGTGGATTTCTCCACCCACGCTCCCGTGGTGCCTCGCGCCCTGGGCCGGCGCATCTTCAAAAACTTCGACCTCGCCGAGATCGCGCGCTACATAGACTGGGGACCGTTCTTCCAGACCTGGGATCTCGCCGGGCCCTATCCGGCCATACTCGACGACGAGATCGTGGGCGTGGAAGCACGCAAGGTACTGGCCGACGGCCAGGCCATGCTGGGCAGGATCATCACGGGCCGCTGGCTGCAGGCCAATGGCGTAATGGGCCTGTTTCCCGCGAATCGCGTGGGCGACGACATAGAGTTCTATGCCGACGAGTCGCGCACCCAGGTGCTCATGACCTGGTACGGCATGCGCCAGCAGACCGAAAAGCAGATGATCGATGGCGTGATGCGCCCCAGCCGCTGCCTCAGCGACTTTGTGGCGTCCAAGGACTCGGGCATCAAGGACTACGCCGGTCTGTTTGCGGTGACCGCCGGCATTGGCGCCGAGAAGAAGGACAAGGAGTTCCAGGATGCTCTGGACGACTACAGCTCCATCATGTTCAAGGCCCTGGCCGACCGCCTGGCCGAAGCCTTTGCCGAGTGCCTGCACGAACGCGTGCGCAAGGACTTGTGGGGCTATGCCACCGCAGAGCAGCTCAGCAACGAAGAACTCATCAAGGAGCAATACCAGGGCATACGGCCCGCGCCCGGCTACCCGGCCTGCCCCGACCACAGCGCCAAGACCGATTTGTTCGCCGTGCTGGATGCCGGCGAGATCGGCATGAGCCTCACGGAAAGCCTGGCCATGAACCCGGCCTCCAGCGTCAGCGGCTTTTACATCGGCTATCCCGAGGCCAGCTATTTCAACGTGGGTCAGATCGGCGAAGATCAGCTGGAAGACATGGCCGCGCGCCGAGGCATGGACCGTGAAGAGCTGCGCCGCCTGCTTGCCCCCAACCTCGGCTGAGCCAGGATATGGCAGCACCGACTCTCAGACCCGCAATCCCGGAGGACGCAAGTCTGTGCATCCGGATTCGCGGGATGACGCGCGAGAACGCGTTCTCTGCCGAGGCGCTGGCAGCCCTGGGCATTACCCAGGAGTCCTGGAGCGCAGGCATTGCAGACGGCAGCCTCCCAGGCGTCGTGGCCTGCATGGATGGGCATATGGCCGGCTATTGCTTTGGCGATCGCGACAGTGGAGAGATCGTGGTGCTGGCCCTGCTGCCTGAGCATGAGGGCCTGGGCCTCGGCAAGGCCTTGCTGCAGCACATGGTTGATGCCTTCCGCCAGCAGGGTTTGAAGCGTTTGTTTCTGGGCTGCTCCAGCGACCCCGGCGTGCGCTCGCATGGCTTTTACCGCCACCTGGGCTGGAAGCCCACGGGAGAGGTCGATGGCCTGGGCGATGAAGTCCTGGAGCTTTGGCTGGACTGAAGCGCTCTTCTGGGCGCAGCGAGAGCCAGCCCAAGACCCGCTGTGGAGCAGCACGCTGATTCGTCAACGCTTCAACTCCCACGCATAGGTCGCGCGGGTCTGCAATGCCGTGTCTGTGAAGTCGGTGAACACCCCATCGATACCCAGACGGTAATAAGCCAAGTACTCCTGCTGCGGATCGTTGTTGAACATACCGGCCAGGCGCGCAGGCTCGTTGCGGAAAGTGAAGCTGTGCACCACAAGACCCGCCTTGTGCACTGCGGCAATCAAGCCGGTGTCCTTGAGCTGATTGACATCCTTCAAGCCAGAGCCTTGCACGTAAGGCCGCACTGCATGCGCGAGCACCTGGGGCTTCCAGGGGCCGATGCCATCCGCATAGCGTTTGATCTCGGCCAGCCCCTCAGGGGTGAGCATGGCCCCAAAGCTGCGTGCATCACCGGCCAGAGTCCAGCTATAAGGCCGGCCGCTGACAAAGGTCGAGGCATCCTGCGTGATGTAGATCACCGAGCCGTCGCGGTAGTCGATGTCATTGCCATCTATCAGTTGCACGGCTTTGGCCTTCATGCCGGCGCTGCGCAGGTATCTCAGGCTGTCGGGGTCGAAGCTCTGTATGTAAATGGCCGAATCTGGCGTATTGAGACCGTTTTGCCCCAGCAACTGGAGCACCGCCTGCTCGAAAGGGCGTGAGCCCGGAACGCCGCAGCCGTTGGCAATCGCCTGCTGGTTGTTCCAGTAAGGATTCTTGGTTTCCGCATAGACCAAAATCACACGGCCTTGTGCCTTGCCCTTGGCGACGGCGATGTCGAGCACCTCCTGGGCGCTGATCAACGGCAGCTTGTCATTCCATTCCGAGGAGCGGTCCGCGGCATTGTCCAGAATACGGCCCCGCAGCAGATCTCGCAGCTCTTGCATGCTGAAGTCGCTGATGGCCCAGTCGTTGCGGTGATCCTCCCCATCCACGACCAGGGCCTGAAGCACGGAGCGGGGGTCGCCTGGAACGAGCTGATCGCTCAGATACTGAGTGGGCCCGTGCGCCGGCGTGGCCGGATACGTCACATTCACCCAGATGCCCTCGGCCATGCGTCGGCGGCGGGCGACATCCGGGTTGGTCGCCGCCACACGGGCGACGTTGGTGCTGTCACTGAGCCAGGCATTGTGACGAGCGACCAACTGGCAGTCGCGCGTCATGTGCATGTCCAACTCCAGCATGTCGGCCCCGGCATCGGCCGCCGCCTCGTAGGCCATTTGCGTCTGCTCCGGATATCTTCCCGAGAAACCTCTGTGGGCAATCACCTGCGGCGCGTTGCCATCCAGAGTCAAATAGTGCGCACCGGCATGGCCAGCCAGCTTCTGCGCGCCGCCGCAGGCCGTCAGGGCCGCACATGAGCATATGGCCAGAAAGGCCCGGAAGCCGGAGAGCAAAAGACGCAAGAGATGGGTCATCATGGGTATGGCGGTGGAGCTTGCTCCGCAGGTCTTGGCCAGGCCCAAGCTTATGAAACCCAATCCGCCTGGCACATGACAGCTGGGTGGAAATTGAAAGCAGTTGTATGCCAGCCAGCCCTCCCGCCGTAGCAAGCTCCTGCACAATGCCTTGCCACACGCAGGCAGATTCCCTCGCTTGCCATCGCTCCCGCAATAGCGCCAATAGCTCCCGAAAGAAGAGCGACATCCTGATCGGAGAATCCATGGAACCATCATCCACGCCATTTTCTAGCCGCTATGCCGACCTGCAGGCCTTGTGGAGCCAGTGGCAGCCCAGGCCCGAAGAAAATGACCAGGCCATCGCACTCAAGGACTTCGATCATTCAGCCAAGCCCTTTTCCAAGGGCCAGGGCAAGGCCGAGGACAAGGCGCTGGTCGAGGCCCTGGCACAGGAGCTCGACGGCCTGCAAAACCTGTTCTATGCCGACCGCCGCTACAAGCTGCTCGTCATCCTCCAGGGTACGGACACCTCGGGCAAGGACGGCACCATACGTGGCGTGTTCGGCGGCATGAGCCCCCTGGGCCTGCGCTCCGTGGGCTGGAAGGCGCCAACCGAACAGGAAAAAGCCCACGACTACCTGTGGCGCATCCATCAGCAAGTGCCGGGCAGCGGCGAGATCGTGCTGTTCAACCGCAGCCATTACGAGGACGTGCTCGTGCCCGTGGTCAACGAATGGATTACACCCGAGCAGCATCTGCAGCGCCTGGCCCATATCAACGACTTCGAGCGCATGCTCAGCGAGACCGGCACCATCGTGCTCAAGTTTCTGCTGCACATCGGCAAGGACACGCAGCGCCAGCGCCTGCAGGAGCGGCTCGACGATCCGGCCAAGCACTGGAAGTTCGACGCCAGCGACATGCGCGCCAGAAGCCAGTGGGATGCCTATCAGCAGGCCTATGGCCAGTTGCTGGGCGCCACGCACAAGCCCTGGGCACCCTGGACCATCGTGCCGGCCGACTCCAAGACCCACCGCAACCTCATGATCGCCACCCTGGTGCGCGAGGTCATGAGCAATCTGGAGCTGCGCTACCCCCCCGGAGATCCGGACCTGCAGGATATCCAGGTCGAATAAAACCTGAAAAAGCTACTCGGATGAGTGGCCTTTTCAGGCCTCAGCGGGCTTGCAGGGCGCGCAGTAGCTCACTATGCTTTATTTGCATAAGGTGCGCCATATACAGCCTTGGACAGCACTTTTGCCCGCCTCTAAGCTGAAATCTCTAGATTCATTTCTGCTCGCAGATTCCCATGCAAACACCTGTTCCCACCGCTGGCCAACATGCCATTCCTTCCTACCTGCAGGCCGACCATCTGGGGCCCTGGGGCATTTACCTGCAGCAGGTGGAGCGCGTCACCCCCTACCTCGGCCACCTCGCACGCTGGGTTGAGACGCTCAAGCGTCCCAAGCGCATCCTGATCGTGGACGTCCCCATCGAGATGGATGACGGCCGCATTGCCCACTTCGAGGGCTACCGCGTGCAGCACAACCTGAGCCGTGGCCCGGGCAAAGGCGGCGTGCGCTTCCACCAGGATGTGACCCTGTCCGAGGTCATGGCCTTGTCGGCCTGGATGTCGGTCAAGAACGCGGCCGTCAACGTGCCCTATGGCGGTGCCAAGGGCGGTATCCGCGTGGACCCCAAGACCTTGTCGCGCGGCGAGCTGGAGCGCCTCACGCGCCGCTACACCAGCGAGATCGGCCTGCTGATCGGTCCCACCAAGGACATTCCCGCTCCCGACGTGAACACCAACGGCCAGATCATGTCCTGGATGATGGATACCTACTCCATGAACGTGGGCGCCACGGCCACGGGTGTGGTCACGGGCAAGCCCATAGACCTTGGCGGCTCGCTGGGCCGTGTCGAGGCCACGGGTCGCGGCGTGTTCACCGTGGGAGTCGAAGCGGCCAAGCTCACCGGCCTGCCGGTGCAGGGCGCACGCGTTGCCGTGCAGGGCTTTGGCAATGTGGGCGGCACGGCCGGCAAGTTGTTCGCCGATGCCGGCGCCAAGATCGTGGCCGTACAGGACCACACGGGCTCCATCCACAACGCCAGCGGCCTGGATGTGGCGGCCCTGCTGAGCCATGTGGCCGAGCGCGGCGGCGTGGGCGGCTTTGCGGGTGCCGAGGTCATGGACAGCGACGACTTCTGGGGCGTGGACTGCGACATCCTGATCCCTGCGGCCCTGGAGGGCCAGATCACCAAGGACAACGCCGGCAGGATCAAGGCCAAAATGGTGATCGAAGGCGCCAACGGCCCGACCACGCCCGAAGCCGACGACATCCTCAACGACAAGGGCGTGCTGGTGCTGCCCGACGTGATCGCCAACGCCGGCGGCGTGACCGTGTCCTACTTCGAATGGGTGCAGGATTTCTCCAGCTTCTTCTGGACCGAAGACGAGATCAATGCCCGCCTGGTGCGCATCATGCAAGAGGCCTTTGCAGGCGTCTGGCAGGTCGCACACGAGCACAAGGTCTCGCTGCGCACGGCCACCTTCATCGTGGCCTGCCAGCGCATTTTGCATGCGCGCGAAATGCGCGGCCTGTACCCATAAGCCGACGGCGCACTTGCATCATCAACCAGCCAGCCAGGCCCGTCCCGGCTGGCTTTTTTGATCCGCAAGCAAAAGCCCCTGCCCGGTTGACTCTGGCTTTTGCTGATTTAATATTTAACAAGTTAACAAAATCCATTCACAGCCAACGCTGGTTTTCACATGACACTCGCACTCAGAGACCCTGCCCTGCTCAAGACAAACTGCCTGATCGACGGCCAATGGCAAGCTGCCGATGACGGCACCAGCCTGGATGTGTGCAACCCCGCCACGGGCGCGCTGCTGGCCAGTGTGCCCAACATGGGCCAGGCAGAGACCGAGCGCTGCATCGCCAGCGCCGGGCAGGCCTTTGCCAGCTGGAAGCTGCAGACGGCCGAGGCCAGAGCCGCTGTCCTGCACCGCTGGTTCGAGCTCATGATGGAGCACCAGGAGGACCTGGCCCTGATCATGACGGCCGAGCAGGGCAAGCCCCTGGCCGAGTCGCGCGGCGAGATCGCGTATGCGGCCTCCTATGTGCAGTGGTTTGCCGAGGAGGCGCGCCGCGTCTATGGCTCGACCGTGCCCTCCCCCTGGGCCGGCAAGCAGATCGTGGTCACCAAGGAGCCCGTGGGCGTGTGCGCCGCGATCACGCCCTGGAACTTTCCTGCCGCCATGATCACGCGCAAGGTGGCTCCGGCCCTGGCCGCAGGTTGCACCATCATCGTCAAGCCGGCCCAGCAGACCCCGCTGTCGGCCCTGGCGCTGGCCGAGCTGGCTCAGCGTGCAGGCGTGCCTGCAGGCGTGTTCAGCGTGCTCACGGGCTCCTCGCGCGCCATCGGCGGCGTGCTCACGGCGAGCATGGTCGTGCGCAAGCTCACGTTCACGGGCTCCACCGAGGTCGGTCGCGTGCTGGCCGCGCAATGCGCGCCTACGCTCAAGAAGATGTCGCTGGAGCTCGGCGGCAATGCGCCCTTCATCGTCTTTGACGATGCCGATCTGGACGCGGCGGTGGAGGGGGCGATGGCCTCCAAGTACCGCAACACCGGCCAGACCTGCGTTTGCGCCAACCGCCTGCTGGTGCAGGACGGCATCTATGACGCGTTCATGGCCAAGCTCCAGGCCGCCGTGGAAAAGCTGGCCGTGGGCAATGGCATGGATGACGGCACCACCCAGGGCCCGCTGATCGATACGGCTGCCGTGGAGAAGGTCCAGGAGCTTGTGGACGACGCGCTGCAAAGCGGTGCGCGCCTGGTGCTGGGCGGACGCCGCCATGCGCTGGGCGGAACCTTCTACGAGCCCACCCTGCTCTGCGATGTGCCGCTGCAGGCGCGCATTGCGCGCGAGGAAGTCTTCGGCCCCGTGGCTCCGGTGTTCCGCTTCCAGACCGAGGAAGAGGCGATCCGCATGGCCAACGACACCGAGTTCGGCCTCGCTGCCTACTTCTTCTCGCGCGATGTGGGTCGCGTCTGGCGCGTGGGCAATGCGCTGGAATACGGCATGGTCGGCATCAACAGCGGCATCATCAGCACCGCGGTCGCCCCGTTTGGCGGCGTCAAGCAATCGGGCATGGGCCGCGAGGGCGGAGCCGCTGGCATGGAAGAGTACCTGAGCAGCAAGTACCTGTGCATGGGCTACTGATTCCCCCTGCCCGCCTTTAGCACCTGCGCTTAACGCCCCCATTTCGGGCTTGCATTTGGCGCTTTCATTTGGCGCCCATCAACCCCGGATGGGGGCGCAGGCAGGCTCCTGCCTGCGCGGTCTGCCAAATCACGAATAGCTCAAAGACAAGGAAAGAACATGCACACCCCCATCAACCCCTTCAAGGCTGCGATCTCGGCGAACCAGGCACAGATAGGTCTGTGGCTGGGCCTGGCCAGCCCGTATACGGCCGAGATCTGCGCAGGCGCAGGCTTTGACTGGCTGCTCATCGATGGCGAGCACGGGCCCAATGACACGCGCACCCTGCTGTCCCAGCTGCAGGCGATTGCCGCCTATCCCGGCAGCCACCCGATCGCACGCGTCCCCATGGGGCATGGAGAGATCGGCGAGATGCTGATCAAGCAATACCTGGACATCGGCGTGCAGACCCTGCTCGTGCCCATGGTGGATACGGCCGAGCAGGCCGCGCGCATCGTGCGTGCCACGCGCTATCCGCAAAACGACGGCCAGGGCGGCATACGCGGCATGGGCGGCGCTCGCGCCTCGGCCTGGGGCCGACGCGCCAGCTATTACCACGAGGCAAATGCCCAGATCTGCGTGCTGGTGCAGGTGGAGACCGTGCAGGCGCTGGAGCAGCTCGATGCCATCGCTGCCACCGAGGGCGTGGACGGCGTCTTCATCGGCCCGGCCGACCTCTCGGCCTCCATGGGCCATGTGGGCAATCCCGGCCACCCCGAAGTGCAGGCCGCGATTGCCGATGCGATTACCCGCATACGCTATGCGGGCAAAGCCGCAGGCATTCTCACGCCCAACGAAGCGCTGGCACGCCAGTACCTGGTGCAGGGCTGTGCCTTTGTGGCCGTGGGTTTGGACACCGGTTTGCTCGTGCAGGCCACGAGTGCTCTGGCCGCGCGCTTCAAGCAGGCCGTGGCGCCTGCACCTCAAGGCCAAACTTACTGATAGTTACTACACACTTTCTTGATACATCGCATCCAAGGCGGATTACCAGTCAGGAGGGCATAAAATTTTTCGCCTTTGAGCCGCCGACCATGTACCAGACACCGCTTTCATCTTCGGAACCGCTGCGCTCCTTCTCGCGCTCCCTGCCCATGGCCCTGATGCGCGCGCGCGAGTCGGTCATGGTGCGTTTTCGACCGCTGCTGCGCAACCACGGGCTGACCGAGCAGCAATGGCGCGTGATGCGTGCCATGGCTGCCTCCAGGGGCAAGCTGCGTCCGGTGGAGCTATCCCAGCTCACCTACATCAGCATGCCCAGCCTGTCGCGCCTGCTCAAGACCCTGGAGGGGCGCCAGCTGATTGCGCGCTCGCGCCATGCAAGCGATCTGCGCGGCGCCGAGTTCGAGCTCACCAAGGCCGGCCATGCGATCGGCACCCAGATCGCGCCCGACTTCTCCGCCACCTATGCCGAGATCGAAAAGCTGGTCGGCCACGAACAGGTCGAGCAGCTCTATGTCCTGCTGGAGCAGGTAGTGCAGCGCCTGGGTCCGGCCGAGGGCTGTGCCGAGGACGAGTGAGCACAGGCGGCACAATGCCGCCATGTCTTCCACCATTGCCGTCATCGACTTCGAGACCACGGGCATGAGCCCGGCCCAGGGCGCACGTGCGACCGAAATCGGCATCGTGCTGCTGCAGGGCGGGCGGATCGTGGACCGCTTCCAGAGCCTCATGCACAGCGGCGTGCGCATACCGCCGATGGTGATTGCGCTCACGGGCATCAGCAATGCCATGCCTGCGGCCGAGGTCATGCGCGAGGCCCTGCGCTTCGTGGGCGAGGCGCCCATGGTCGCTCACAACGCGGCCTTCGACAGCAAGTTCTGGCAGTCCGAGCTGACCCTGGCCGGCCTGCCTGCATCCCAGGCCTTTGCCTGCACCGTGCTGCTGTCGCGCCGCATCTACCCCGAAGCACCCAGCCACAGCCTGGGCCGGCTGGCCGAGCACCTGGGGCTGGAGTTCACGGGCCGCGCCCACCGCGCCCTGGCCGATGCCGAGGTGACGGCCGCCCTGCTCGCACGCATGCAGCAAGACCTTTGCCAACGCCATGCGCTTGCGGCCTGCGGGCATGCGCTGCTCATGCAGCTGCAGCGCTGCACGCGCGCCAAGAGCGAGGCCTGGCTGCGAGAGCAGGCCGCATCTTTTCAGCTTGAACTGATTCAAAATTCATAGCTGCAAGCGCCTTCTACCAATCGATTTCAGGCTAATAAGCACCTGAAATCCTTATATGACGCGCGCTAGCAGCTCTTATTTTCCTAAGAACGTGTTTACGATCTCTACGCTGCCGCGTTGGAGCGCAATCGGGATGAGTTC
>NZ_AUCQ01000003.1:0-230367 GCF_000429845.1 Comamonas composti DSM 21721 | reverse complement strand
CCTCGCAATAGCACGGCTATTGCTGCGGTGTCGCGCCTCGTATCCCATCCCGCAAAGACACTGGCGCGGCACCGAGGAGATCGTAAACACGTTCTAAAGCCCGAATCAATGGGCGCAAAAAGCCCATGCGCCCCCATGAAAACCCGACTGCGCCCATAATGGGCGGCCGCGCCTCAGCGGGCGCCTTCAACATGCCGCGGTGCTTTGCGGCCAGCTCCCGGTGCCTACGTGAATTCCGCTCTGCCATCTTCCATCCTGCCTACCGAGGCGCCGTTCTCGTCACGAGATTTCCGCGATGCGCTCGGCCAGTTCGCCACCGGCGTGACCATCATCACGGCGCGCAGCCCCGAGGGTCATCCCGTGGGCGTGACCGTGAGCTCATTCAACTCGGTCTCGCTAACGCCGCCGCTGGTGCTGTGGAGCATGACGCTGTCGGCCGCCTCCCTGCCCGTGTTCCAGCATTGCCGCCACTACGCCATCCACGTGCTGGCCTCAGACCAGAAGCCCCTGGCCGAGCTGTTCGCACGCAAGGGCGTGGACCGCTTTGCGAACACGGCCTGGCGCAGCTCCGCCCAGGGCGTGCCCCTGCTCGACAACACGGCCGCCGTCTTTGAATGCCGCAACCGCAGCCGCTACGAGGAAGGCGACCACATCATCTTTGTGGGCGCAGTCGAGCAGTGCCGTCACCTGCACGGCCGTGCGCCCTTGCTCTACCACGGCGGCCGCATGTATGCCGACGGCCGCATCACACCACCCTGACACAGAAAACCAGCCGCGCGAAGCACGCAGCGCATGGCCCTGGGCTTCCAGGCCTGGACCACACAAGAGTTCGTGTCAGGGCCTCTCCACGCCTCGATACTCGTATCGCTGCAGCGACTCTTTTTTCATGGTGATGGAGTAGCCCGCAGCCGTAGGCGGCATGTAGGCGGCATTGCGGACAACGCAGGGATCGACGAAGTGTTCGTGCAAATGGTCGACATATTCGATGACTCGCCCTTGCTTGGTGCCGGACACGCAGATGTAGTCAATCATGGCCAGATGCTGGACGTATTCGCACAGGCCCACGCCTCCCGCATGAGGGCTGATGGGCAGACCATGCTTGGCCGCAAGCAGCAGCACGGCAAGAACCTCATTGACGCCCCCCAGCCGGCATGAGTCGAGCTGCACGACATCGATGGCACCACGGGTCATGAATTGCTTGAACATGATGCGGTTGTGGCACATCTCGCCGGTGGCGACCTTGACCGGATGCACGCCATCCCTGATGGCCCGGTGTGCCTCGACATCATCAGGGCTGGTGGGCTCTTCGATGAACCAGGGCTTGGCAAAACTCAGGGCACGCACCCAGCCTATGGCCTCGTCGACTTCCCAGACCTGGTTGGCATCAATCATGAGCTCTCGGTCCGGGCCCAGCACCTCGCGGGCAATCGCAACGCGCCGCATATCGTCCTCCAGGTTGCGTCCGACCTTGAGCTTGATGTGGCGAAAGCCCGCATCTACGGCCTCCTGACACAGCCGGCGCAGCTTGTCATCGTCATAGCCCAGCCAGCCTGGAGAGGTCGTATAGCAGGGATAGCCTTCCTTCTCCAGGATGCGTATGCGCTCGGCCTTGCCCGCCTGCCGGGCACGCAACAATTCAAGCGCCTCGTCAGGCGTGATGGCATCGGTAAGGTAGCGAAAGTCCACGGCGCGCACGAACTCCTCGGGACTCATGTCGGCGACCAGCCGCCACAAGGGCTTGGCCTCGGATTTGGCCCAGAGATCCCAGACGGCATTGACGATGGCACAGCTGGCCAGATGAATGACTCCTTTCTCCGGCCCTATCCAGCGCAGCTGGCTGTCAGAGTTCATGTGGCGCCAAAAGCGCCCCATGTCTGCGCTGATCCAGCTCAGCTCCAGCCCCACGACCAGATGGCTCAGGGCCTTGACGGCTGCACAGCACACCTCGTTGCCGCGTCCTATGGTGAAAGTCAGGCCATGCCCTTCCAGCCCGGGCTGGTCGGTCTCCAGCACCACATAGGCCGCCGAATAGTCGGGATCGGGGTTCATCGCATCCGAACCGTCTAGCAGCTGGGATGTGGGAAATCGTATGTCGATCACACGCAGGGAACGAATAATGGTCATATTGCTTTCCAACGCACATTAAAAATGGCACTTGTATTTCCGATTGAAAACCATCGGAGATTGCTTACCCACTGACAGTGGACTCTTCCTGGCCTTGACGAAGAAATATGCTGACGACAGAGGCTGTCAAAAGAAGCCCTGAAATCAGGAATAATCCATTTTTCACATTTCCAGTGGCTTGCTCTATTAACCCCATGATGGAAGGCCCGAAAAATCCGCCAAGAAGACCTGCCATGGTGACAAATGCCAGCCCGGCAGCCAAAGACTCGCCATTGAGTCTCGTTGCGGGAAATACGAACAGCACCGATTGCACGACAAAAACCATGAATGCCGTGATCGTATAACCTATCAGGCCATAAGATGACTCAAGCATGGCCGCCAATACCAGGCCCAAGGCCATGGTCACAAGTCCGAAAAATAAAATGCGGCGACACTTTGCCGGAGATTTTGAGGTTCTTAGAATGAATACAGCCCCGATGGATGCCGCCACCCATGGGATGGAGTTCAGAGAGCCGACTTCAAACGATGTGAGATTTCCATAGGAGGCGATGATTCCGGGAAGAAAGAATATCACCGTATAAATCGCGATTTGATGGCAGAAATACACAAAGATCGTGAGCCAGATCTGCCCATCCTTGAGCATGTGCCACCAATGGCCGTCTTGCACTGCCTCTTTCGAGCTCTGGCGCGATTGGTAGAACTGGCGCTCCTGAGGTGTCAGCCAAGAAGCCGACTGAGGTCCGTCAGGCAGCCATTTCCATACAAAGAAGGCCAGGAACATGGGCATCAGCCCTTCAATAATGAGCAGCCACTGCCAGCCGTGCAATCCGCCAAGGCCCTCCAGACTCAGCAAGCCCCCTCCCAACGGCCCGCCAATGATGTTCGCGATGCAGACACCCAGCAGAAAATAGCCGATTGCCTTGGCTCGCTCACCACTCTCGAACCAATAAGTCAAATACAGCATGACCCCAGGAAAAAGACCTGCTTCTGCAACACCCAGCAGAAGTCTCATGAAATAAAAGCTGTATTCGTTCCAGACAAAGGCCGTGGCCAGTGTGACGGCTCCCCAGGTCAGCATGATCCTCGTAATCCAGAATCTGGCGCCAACCCTGTACATGATCAGATTGCTGGGAATTTCAAAAAGAGCATAGGTCAGAAAAAACAGACCTGCTCCCAGCCCATAGGCCGCAGCAGAAATCCCCAAATCTGCCTCCATGCCCTTTCTTGCCATTGCGATATTGGTTCTATCCAGAAAACTCATGATGTAAACCATCACAAGCAATGGCATGATTTTCTTCAAAACCCGAGTATTCAGACTTTGAAGATCCACCTCCGTATTTTCTGATTTCATGGCTGCTTCAGACATGTTGTCTCCCCCCATCGGAATTTTCAATGCAGGTTCAATGATTTTTCTTGTAAATCACGCTTTTTATTTCAAGCGGTAATACCAATCTATTTCATATCAGTTGCCAAGTAAAATTTTCATTGCTTATGCAGGCATATCAAAAATGGAATGGCTTGCATGAACTGAAAAAGGCATGGAGCTGACATGAAGAGTCCCCCCTCCCGTCCGGACAAAGTGCTGGGCACATTCACCCCGCTCAAGATATCGAGTCGTCAGATCGCCCTGATGAATGCACTGGGGCTTTATCGCAACCTCCATCGGGCAGCCGAGGCCATACACACCACACAGCCTGCGGCCAGCCTGATGCTCAAGCAACTGGAGGAACGTCTGGAAGTGCCTCTTTTCAAGCGGCACGCGCGCGGCATGGAGGCCACGGTCTACGGCGAGGCTCTCATCCGGTTTGCGCGCGGAGTCACAAGAGAGTTCGACCAGGTGCAGGCCGAGATTGCCGGGCTGGCCAACGGCGCCGCAGGCCTGGTATCCGTGGGCAGCGTACTGGGCGCCGTTCCCGGCTTGCTGGCCAGTGCTCTGGTCAGCTTCAAGCAGCATCACCCACGCGTGGGCCTGTCGGTGGAAGTCGATACCAGCGACTTGCTGCTGCCCTCCCTCATGGAGGGCCGACTTGACGTGTTGCTCGGACGTCTACCCGATCATGCAAGCCACCCCGACCTGCATATCGAACTGCTGGAAAAAGGGGAGGAGATGCTTGTGATCGCCGGCCCCGGGCATAGATACACGGGCTCTGCATCCTTGGATTTGAAGGAGATGGGGCGTCCGACCTGGATTCTTCACCCCAAGGGCAGCCCCATGCGCCTGAGAGTGGAAGGCGCACTGCTGCAAACCGGCGTCGCCTTCCCCCTGGACATCGTAGAAACCGCTTCGCTGCCCCTGACCATTTCCATGCTGCAATCCAGCGACATGCTGTCGATCTGGCCAAAGGACATCGCCTTGCACTATGCCCGCTACGGCATGATTTCGATTCTTCCGCTGACGCTGCCGATCAATATGACCAATCTGGGCCTGTTGACGCTGCGCTCCCGCCCGCTTTCGGCGGCCACGCGCAGCTTCATATCTCACCTGAAGAGCTGGCCCGTCGAGGCACCGGCCTGAGCCCCAGGCCGACGTCAGAAAGAATGGGCGAGCCCGGCGCCGAAGGCCGTGCGCGAGCTTTGCTGGGCATAGCGCTGGTGGCCCAGGCTGGTGTAGAGCATGGTGCGCTTGGACAACGCATACTCGGCGCCCAGGGACGTCATGTGATTGGTCTGGCCGTCGAGGCGCTGGTTGCCATAGCCGGCCCTGAAGGTGGTGGCGCCCACGGTATAGGTGCCGCCCAGGGACACCATGCGCGACTTGGACGGCGTGTCGCCCGACTTGCTGCGGTCATAGGCCAGCATCACGGCGGCCGCGCCAAAGCGGTACTTTGCACCGGCATAGGTATCGGTATCGCCGCTGCCGTTGCGCTCATAGGCCAGCATGCCGGCCACCGGGCCCTCGTCGTAGTTCAGCGAGAACGAGCTCGCACGGCCATCGCGCCCAGGAGCCGTGGTGCGCTCGGGCGAGGCGCTCACGTGCAGGGAGAAGCCGCCGAACTTGGGCGAGTCATAGAACACGCCATTGGCCATGCGCCCATACTCGGGGTTGCCATTGTTGCTTGCACGGTCCGTGGGCGTGAGGTAATGGGCCATGTGCCAGGCCGGCGAGGCGATGCGGTTGAAGTTGGACCAGGGATCGAACTGCCACTCCTGGCTCCACATGGCGCTCAGCGCGCGGCCCACGCGCAGATGGCCCCAGCCGCCCTGCAGACCCACGGTGGATTCGTCATGCCAGAAGGGCTTCTTGCCCGCGTCCTCGGTCATGCCGGTATCCAGGTCGAAGCGCGTGCTCAGCCGGAACGTGGCCTTGAGTCCGCCGCCCAGATCCTCCACGCCCGCAAAGGCCAGATTGCTGCGCTGTATGGTGCCCAGCTTGTTGGTCTTGTCATAGTCTCTGAAAACGCCGGCATCCAGATAGCCGCTGATCGTGACCTGGGCCATGGCCGGCGCGGCCGCTGCGAGGCAGAAGCAGGCGATGGACAGGCGATGTTTGTTGGACATGCAATGTCTCCTTGCTCGAAATATGAAGAACACCGGCATGACCCGAGGGCAAAGGCGCGGTGACGAGAGGCCACCGAAGTGGCATGAGGTGCGCTGCCCGCGAACGGGAGCGACCAAAAGGCAGCCGGCATGGGCTTGCGGCAGATTCGCCGCACATGCAGGACAAGAAAGTTGCAAGTGCATACGACTTGCAACAGCGGCCGATTATGAAAGCCTGCTTGCGATCAAGCCAGACCGGCGTCAGCTCCGGTCAGCTCCGGGCCAAGGCCCAGAGCCGGTTCATCTCGCTGCAAAACGGCTGGGCACAAGGCGCACGCCCCTGGTATTGACAACCTTCGGTGCTGCAGAAATGTGATTCATGCGAGCCCAGCGGCCCACGCTCGCGCGGCAGGTGTGCCGCAAGCTGTCCGCTGGACTGGGCGGCCGCCATCTGCAGCCAGGGATCGCCGCGCTGCAATGCGAGCTGCTGCATTTGCTGCACCTGCGCAGCGCTCAGTGTGGCCAGCACACCGCCCATGGCTTGTTGCGCCCCGGGCAAGGGTTCGAGCTCCAGCAACAGCAAGGCGCTGCTGCGCCGCGTCGCATCGCCATGCGGCTGCAATACCAAAGCCACTGCCCCCGAAGCCAGTTGCGGCAACGGCACATCCAGCACCAGCCGCATGCCGCCGCCAGGCAAGACACCTGGCGCTGGCAAGGCCGCCGACGCAACAGCAGGACTCGCGGGCAGGCCTGATGACGGTGCCGCGGATGCGGCAGGCCCGGCCTGAACCTGGGCCGCGCCCTGGGCCTGGGCCCAACCCACAGGCACTTGCAGGCTGATCGCAAAGCCGCGCTCGCCCTCGGGGGTCTGCAGCAGGCCCTGCTGCACCCACCAGGTCTGCAAAGGCGGACGCTGGACCGGTGCTGCGGCAACCGGTGCCGGCAAGGCCGGCTCCAAGAAAGTGCGGGCCGGTGCATCCGGGAATGAGGCGCTCTGGGATGGTCTGGCCTGGTCCGGCACGCTCTGGAGCGGCCGGGCTGCCTCGGCCCCGATCCCTTCCGGGCTAGCGCCCGAGGCCGAGGCAGGGGCCGGGGAGGCCGCAACCAGGGCCTGCAGCAGCGCCGTCGACCCCGGCTGGGCGGCGACCAGTTCCAGCGCCATGCCGGCCTGGGTTTGCACACGGCCCAGCAGACTCTGCAGCAAGAGCGTCAGCGGTGCGCTCACGCCGCTGGCCGGCCACGGGAGGGCGCCGGGCGCGCTGCCGGCCTGGATTTGCTGTGCGAGCCGGGCCACCAATTGCTCGAAGGCCTGCATGCGCAGGGTCTGCAGCATGTGCTCGGACCAGCGCACCGAGCTTGCTGCAGATGCAGCCAGGCTGTCGCCCTCCGCTTTCCCCAGGGCTGCGGCTGCGGCCTGGCCGGGTGCGGCACCTGCCGCCCCTGGCCCTGCAGGCACGGGCAAATCCTTGGCGCCAAAAGAGATCGCAGGCACAAAAGAGGTCATGACATCCCTCAAAGAACCGACCTGATGGTCCATCAGCGGATTCTGACAGCTCGGCCCCGCTGAACCATAGCGGGCCTGCCCCAGTCCGCCCCCCGGGGAACGCAGGATGCTGCAGGCACCGGCCAGTAGGCCTGCGGCGGCTGCAGACCAAAGTGATACGCAGTGTTAGGCCCGGTCAGCCAACACGGCTCGGCCCTATTGAGAGACCCGCCCATATAGGCCAAGGCCTGCAGGCTGATAAGCGATGTTGCGCAGCCATACACGCGGCTGGAGACGCATCACAGCTTGATACACCAAACCAGGGTAATTGCACTTGCTCAGGGATTTGGCGAGTGATGGAATCGATTCCATTGGAACTGGTTCCAATTCAACTTCCCTACGGAACTCGAAATGACTCTTGCCGCCTTGATCAAGCTACCGACACAGTTGGCACCCCCTGTGAACTCACCCATGCGCGACCGCGACTTCACCTGGGGCGTGGCCACGGCCTCCTACCAGATCGAAGGCGCCACGGATGCCGATGGACGCCTGCCTTCGATCTGGGACACCTATTGCGCCACGCCCGGCAAGGTGCTCAACGGCGATAGCGGCGATGTGGCCTGTGATCACTACCATCGCTGGGAATTGGATGTGAACCTGATCGCCGACCTGGGCGTGGATGCCTACCGGCTCTCGATTGCCTGGCCGCGCGTCATCGGCCTGGATGGCCAGCTCAACACCAAGGGCGTCGACTTCTACAAGCGCCTGCTCGACCGCCTGGGCGACAAGGGCGTGCAGCGCTATGCAACGCTCTACCACTGGGATCTTCCTCAGCATCTGGAAGATCGTGGCGGCTGGCTGAACCGCGACACCGCCTACCGCTTTGCCGATTACGCCGACAAGATCAGCCGGGCGCTGCAAGGCCGTGTCACGGCCTGGTCTACGCTGAACGAGCCCTGGTGCTCGGCCTATCTCGGCTATACCAACGGCCGCCATGCACCCGGACGCACGCATCCGCGCTATGCAGCCCAGGCCCTGCACCACTTGCTGCTCGGCCATGGGCTGGCGCAGCCCGCACTCAAGGCCAATGACCCGGGCGCGCAGCGCAGCATCGTGGTCAACATCGGCCGCGGCGTGCCTGAAGATCCGGGCAGCGCCGCCGACCGCGACGCCGCCCATTTGTTCGAAGTCCAGCAAAACGCCTGGGTGCTGGATGCCTTGCTCGACGGCCGCTATCCGGACGAGCTGTTCCGCCTGTGGCCCGGCACGGAGCCGCTGGTACTGGAAGGCGACATGGACCTGATCAGCCAGCCGCTCGACCACCTGGGCATCAACTACTACTACCGCAACACCCTGCGCAGCGACGGCGCGCATGGCTTCACGTCCGTCAACCGCCCGGGTGCCGAATACACCCAGATGGGCTGGGAGGTGGCGCCGGATGCATTTACCGAGCTGCTGGTCGGCTTCCACCAGCGCTACGCGAATCTGCCGCCTATCGTGATCACCGAGAACGGCATGGCTTCGGCCGATGTGGTGGTGAATGGCGAGATCAAGGACACGCAGCGCATCAGCTATCTGCAGCGCCACTTCGCAGCCGTGCACAACGCCATGGCTGCGGGAGTCGACGTGCGCGGCTATTTCGTCTGGTCGCTGCTCGACAACTTCGAATGGGCCTATGGCTATGAGCGGCGTTTTGGCCTGGTCCATGTCGACTACGAAACCCAGGTGCGCACGCTCAAGCACAGCGCCCAGGGCTTGCAGGCTTTCCTGCGCGAACGCGCCGGCCGCTGAACCACGGAGCGGAAGAGTATTTCATGACATTTTTATCTCGTGCATCCGGGTCTTTGCTGGCGCTGGCCCTGGCTTGCTGGGCCAATAGCAGTGCCGCACAGTCCTCGCTGACGATTTCCGGTGTACTGGACCTGGGCCTGAGCCGCTCCGACAGCGGCTCCGCCCAGAACCCCGGCGCTGGCACGCGTGGCAGCACGCTGCTCAAGCAGGGCTCGGCCTCGCGGCTAGGCATCCGGGGAAATGAAGACCTGGGCGGCGGCCTGTACGCGGGGTTCGAGCTCGAACACCGCTTTCTGGCTGATACCGGCGAGCAGGACTCGGACGCATTCTTCCAGGCCGTCTCGGTGGTCAAGCTCGGCAGCCTCAGCTGGGGCGAGCTCTACCTGGGCCGCAAGATCGTGCCCGCCTACTCGCTGAGCTGCGAGGCCGACCCCACCTGCTGGAGCTATACCAGCCAGTTGGGCCGGCCCTATGCCTGGGCCAACTACTCAGGCAGCGCCGCATCGGACAACTCCAGCGTGCGGCGCAACAACACGGTCGGCTACCGCTCGCCAACCCTCGCGGGCTGGAGCTCCGAGATCGCCTATGCCTACGGAGAAGGCGAGCGCAAGCGCAGCCTGGGCGCGAATCTGGAATACAGGCAGGGCCCGGTCTATCTGGGTCTGGGCTATGACGGCGCCGACGCCAAGAACCGCCTGCTTCTCGCAGCCGTGGGCTACGGCTTCGGCATGGTCCGCCCCTTGCTGCTCATGGCCGATGCCAAGGGGGGCCCGACAACGCCGGGGTACCGGGGCCAGTCGGCCAGCCTGAGCTTTGTCTTTCCGACTGCCTGGGGCCGCATGTTCGCCGGCCTTGGTCATCTGCGTTCACGGGCCACACCAGCCGATGGCGAGGAGCGCTCCACCAAGCTCTTTCTTGGCGGCGACTACAACCTCAGTCGCAGGACCACGCTGTATGTGAACTTCGGCTCCGCACGAACCACGGGGCTCACGTCCTCGAACGCCTATGACGCTGGCATACGCCACGCTTTCTGATCCGCGTACCAAGACCCACAGGAGACATCCATGAAGTGCAAACTCTTCTCTGCCAGCCTGGCCCTGGCTCTTGCGGCCACGACCGGGGCCGCTCAGGCGCAGAAAGCCGAAGTCGTCCATTGGTGGACCTCCAGCAGCGAATCGGCTGCGGTGCGAGAAATCGCCAACGCCTTCCAGAAGGCCGGCGGCGTCTGGGTCGACCAGGCCGTGGCCGGCGGCTCAGCCGCGCGTGCCGTGACGATCAACCGCATCGCCGGAGGCAGCCCTCCAGCGGCCGCGCAGTTCAACACCTCCAAGCAGTACCGCGAACTGATTGCCGAGGGCATGCTGAGCAATGTCGATGCCGTGGCGCTCAAGGAGGGCTGGGAGCAGCTGCTGCCGCGCCCGGTCCTGGACAGCATCCGCGTGGATGGACATTACTACGCGACACCGGTGAACATCCACAACCCCGGCTGGTTCTGGTATTCCAAAGCCGCACTGCAAAAAGCCGGCGTCACGGCCGAGCCCCGGGACATCGACGAGTTCTTCGCCGCGCTGGACAAGCTCAAGGCCGCAGGCCTGATTCCCATTGCCGTGGGCAGCCAGGGCTGGCAGGAGAGCCTGACATTCAACGCCCTGCTGGTAAATATCGCAGGCAAGGACAGCTATCTGAAGTTCTACCAGGCACACGACCCCTCGGTCGTGGACAGCGCACCGTTCAAGCGCACGCTGCAAGCCATGCGCAAGCTGCGCGGCTATGTGGACGCGGGCTCGCCGGGACGCAACTGGAACGACGGCACGGCCTTGCTCATCAACGGCAAGGCCGGCTACCAGATCATGGGCGACTGGGCCAAAGGCGAGTTCGCCAACGCCCGACAACTGCCGGGCAAGGACTATGGCTGCTTCAGCGGCTTCACGCCCACCACGCCCTATGTGATAGGCGGTGATGTCTTCGTCTTTCCCAAGACCGGCAACGCCCAGATGGCCAAGACCCAGCAGTTGCTGGCCTCGGTCATCGTCAAGCCGGCCACGCAGATAGCCTTCAATAACAAGAAGGGCTCGATCCCGGTTCGCATGGATACGGATCCCGCGCAGTTCGACATCTGCGCCCAGGCCGGCATCGCGGCCCTCAAGGATAGAACGCGCCACCTGCCCGTGTCCGACATGCTGATGACGCCCGACATGCTGGGCAGCGTGACGGATGTGATCTCCCAGTTCTGGAACAGCAATATGTCGATCGAGGCCGCCAGCCGCGCGCTGCGCAACGCCTTGAAGTCCTGACGGTCGCGCCACCCCGCCGAACCCTCAACCAAAGAGCCCGAATGACGACTCTCCCTCATGCCTTCGCAGCGGCCAGGCCGTCGCGCCGGGGTCCGCCCAAGGCCGCGCACCTGGCCCTGCTGCCGATGGCGTTCACCGCCATCGGCGTCTACATCATCTGCGTGCTGTGGTCGGTACGCATCTCCCTGTCCAGCTCTCAGATTCTGCCGCGCAGCGATTTCGTCGGCCTCGCGCAGTATGTGCGGCTGTTCGAGACCGAGCGCTGGATCATCTCGCTGGGCAACGTGGCCGTATTCGGCCTGCTGTTCATCAGCCTATGCCTGACGATCGGCTTCTTGCTCGCCTGCTTCATCGACCAACGGGTGCGCGGCGAGGACTTGCTGCGCACGATCTTTCTGTATCCCTATGCAATGTCCTTTGTGGCCACGGGTCTGGTCTGGCAGTGGATGCTCAACCCCGAGCTGGGCCTGCAGTCCACGGTGCGCTCCCTGGGCTGGAGCGATTTCCAGCTCGACTGGATCGTCTCCCAGGACAAGGTCATCTACACCATCGTCATCGCGGCCGTATGGCAGGCCTCGGGCCTGGTGATGGCCATCTTGCTGGCCGGGCTGCGCGGCATCGATGAGTCGCTGCTGCATGCGGCCCGCATCGATGGCGTGCCGCGCTGGCGCTACTACCTCAGCATCGTGCTGCCCCAGCTCGGCCCGTCCCTGGGATCGGCCTTCGTGCTGCTGGCCCTGAGTGTGGTCAAAGCCTATGACATCGTCGTCACCATGACGCATGGCGGCCCCGGCCAGGCCAGCGAAGTGCCGGCCAAGTTCATCATGGACCACCTCTTTGCACGCGCCAATGTCGGCCTGGCTTCGGCAGCCAGCACGGTGATGCTGCTCACCGTGCTGGCCCTGCTGGCACCTCTGTGGTACATGCGCAGCAGGGCTGCGCGCAAAGGAGTCCGCGCATGAGCACCCTCGCTCTTCCACGGCAGCGCATACGGCCCGGAACGCGCGCCATGCGCCGGTACCTGAGCCCTGGCCGCATCGGTCTGTATGTGTTTCTGCTCACGGCTGCCGCATGCTTTCTAACACCGCTGTACATCATGGTGGTGACCTCGCTCAAGCCCATGGAGGAGATTCGCCTGGGCGACCTGTTCTCCCTGCCCGTGGCGCCGACCCTCGATGCCTGGGCCACGGCCTGGAGTTCGGCCTGCACCGGCCTGGAATGCAAAGGCATCAGCGTAGGTTTCTGGAACTCCGTGCAGATCGTCGTGCCCAGCACCGTCCTGTCGATTCTGCTGGGCGCAATCAATGGCTACGCGCTCGCGTTCTGGCGCGTGGGCTGGGGCCGCAAGGTGTTCGGCATCCTCATCTTCGGCAGCTTCGTGCCCTATCAGATCATGATGTTTCCGATGGTGCGCAGCTTTGCAATGCTGGGGCTGTTCGGCTCGCTGCCGGGCATTGTGCTGATCCACACCCTGTTCGGCATGCCGTTCATGACACTGCTGTTTCGCAACTACTACAGCAGCGTGCCTGCAGAGCTGTTCAAGGCCGCGCGCATCGACGGCGGCGGGTTCTGGCGCATCTTCTTCATGCTGATGCTGCCCATGGCGCTGCCCATGGTGGTCGTGGCCGCAATCCTGCAGGTCACGGCGATCTGGAACGACTTCATCCTGGGCCTGGTGTTCGCGGGCAACGACCACCTGCCGATGACCGTGCAGCTCAACAACATCATCAACACCACCATGGGCGAGCGCGCCTACAACGTGGAGATGGCCGCGACCATTCTGACCTCGCTGGTGCCGCTGGCGGTCTACCTGATCTCGGGCCGCTGGTTTGTGCGCGGCATTGCGGCAGGAGCGGTGAAAGGCTGATTTCCGCAGCGGCTATGCCGCTTTCCGTGCAAAGCAGGGGGCGGCTCGGCAAGACCTAGAGCGATGAAAAACTCAATTGCAAGGAGCAATATGGCGAATGTTCGGATCCGCGAACTCGATATCCGCTTGGGCGGCATCGGCATCATCGAAAAACTCGACCTGGAGGTCGAGGACGGGGAGTTTCTCGTGCTGCTCGGTCCCTCGGGCTGCGGCAAGTCCACGCTGCTTCACAGCATCGCAGGCCTGATCGACGTGGAGGGCGGCAGCATGGTCATAGACGATACCGACGTGACCTGGGCCGACCCCAAGGACCGTGGCATAGGCATGGTGTTCCAGAGCTATGCGCTTTACCCCACGATGACCGTGGAGCAGAACATGTCTTTCGGCCTGCGCATTGCAGGCGTTGCGCGCGACGAGATCGCCAGGCGCGTCCAGCGTGCAGCCAAGATGCTGCACTTGACCGAGCTGCTGCAGCGCAAGCCTGCACAGCTCTCTGGCGGACAGCGCCAGCGCGCAGCCATTGGCCGGGCGCTGGCACGGGATGCCCGCGTCTACCTGTTCGATGAGCCCTTGTCCAACCTGGACGCCAAGCTGCGCAGCGAGCTGCGGCGCGAGCTCAAGCAATTGCACAAGGACATTGGCACCACCATGATTTATGTCACCCACGATCAGGTCGAGGCCATGACGCTGGCCAGCCGCATCGCGGTCATGAAGCAGGGACGCATTCAGCAGATAGGCTCGCCGCAAGAGGTCTATGCACACCCGGCGAACATGTTCGTGGCCGGCTTTCTCGGCTCGCCCAGCATGAATTTCCTCGAAGGGCGCATGGCCGTGAACGGCGACCTGCACTTCACCTCTGCGCAACTGAACATCGATTTGTCCGGCCATGCTTTCGACACGCAGCCAGCCCACGGACAGAACGTGGTGCTGGGCGTGCGGCCCGAGGCGCTGGTGCTGCTGCCGGCCAGTGACCCGCGCGCGGTGGCACATGCAACCGTCGTGCTGATCGAGCCCATGGGAGCGCATCAGACGGTCTGGCTGGACGCCGGCGGGATTTCACTGGCCGCCCATCTGGAGACGGGCACGGCACCTGCAGAAGGCCAGCGCCTGGGGATTGGCGTGGACGCCTGCGGCCTGTCGTTGTTCGACCAGGAGAGCCAGGTAAGGCTGTAGGCCGCTGAATTTCATCCAGTTGCGTATGGAGGGTCGGCTCACGGCGCACGAGCGCCTTGGCACGCGGCATGCATCGCCAGGCTCCGCTCGGTCGCATTCCTGTGCAGCCGCGTAGAGAAAGCAGGCATGCGCCTGACCATACGACCTGTAACATCTGCATTTTCTGGGCAGGAGAGACGGGCGCGACATGGCAACCATCAAGGATGTGGCGAAGCTGGCCGGGGTCGGTGTGGGCACGGCTTCACGCGCGATTTCCGGACGCGGTGCGATTGCGCCCGAGACTCTGGCACGCGTGCAGGCCGCAGCCAGCACGCTGGCCTTCCGGCCCTCCGCGACGGCACGCGCACTGTCGCTCAGATCCGTGGGCATGCTGGGCGTCTATGTGCCGGTTTTCACGGGCACGTTCTACGGCCCGATTCTTGCCGCCATTGATGCCGAACTGCGCTCCGTGGGGCGTCACATGGTTGCCACCAGCGGCTGCGGCCAGGGCGATGCACGTCGGCAGGCGCTGGACGGCGTGGCCTTTCTGATCGAACGCGAATGCGATGGCATCGTCATGCTCAGCAATGCACTCGATGACGAGGACTTCACCGTACTGCAGCAGTGCATAGGCCCGCTCGCAATCATCAACCGCAATGTGCCCGGCCTGGCCGAGATGTGCTTTTCGGTAGACCACGCCCAGGCCGGACGCCTGGCCGCTCAGGCACTGCTCGCACAAGGCCACCGCTCACTGGCCGTGATCAGCGGCCCATGCAATGCGCCCGACAACCGGGCCCGGATCGCGGGCTTCGAGGCCGAGCTGGCACGCCATGGTCTTGCCCTCAGGACAGAACACCGCCTGGAGGGCGACTTCAGCTTTGCGAGCGGCAGTGAAGCCGCCGCCCGCCTGCTCGCTGGCGCAGGCCGCGACTATACGGCCCTGTTCTGCGCCAATGACGAGATGGCGATTGGCGCCATCTCCCGATTTGCGGCCGCAGGCCTGCGCGTGCCTCAGGAGGTTTCGGTCATGGGCTTTGACGACAGTCCGGTCGCGGCTTATGGCACACCGCCGCTGACCACGGTGCACGTGCCCATGCATGCCGTGGCCGTCCATGGCTGCCGCCACCTGCTCAACAACTGCTACGGGCTGGATCTGCCAGTGCAGCGCGAGTTTCCTGCGCAAATCATCTGGCGCAGCTCCGTGGCGGCAGGCCCGCATGCGCCTTGGGCTGAGGACGAATGAAACAGGCCCCCACGCTTGCCCACTCTCGTGTGGCTGCTGCAAAAAACTTCCGAAGGAGTTTTTTGCAGCCTACCCGGAGGCTTACTTGCCGACCTTCAGCTGGCCGCCGCGGCCCAGGCCGCCCTTGACTTCCTGCGCCTTGTAGTTACGCAGCGAGATCACCATGTTGTTGTAGGCATCCATGAACGCAGCCACCGTGGCCTTGCCTTCGGGAGTGCGCGAGAAGCCACCCAGGCCACCGCCGACGCTGCCGCCAAAGGCGCCCATGGCCGCACCGAAGTTGGTGGCCGTGGAGTTGCCTTCGGAGATCGAGATCTGCACGCCCGAGCGGATATCGAACATGGACAGGGTCACGACCGAAACCTTGCTTTGCATGGCGCCGCCGACCAACGCACCCACGCTGCCGAACAGGCCGCCCACGCCTGCTGCGAGCTGGCCGGTGGAGTCGTTGTCGATGATGATGGAGGGCTCCATGAAGTAGTCGGCAGCCACGCGCTGGCCCTTTTGCTGCTTGGAGCCCGCACGGAATTCGCCCGAGTTGCGCTGCTTGTTCGTAATGTTGGCCAGCTTGCTTTCGGTGCGGTTGTTGCCGATCGAGGTGATCACAAAGCAGTTGGACTGCTGCACGGCCAGGCGGATCAGGGGCTCGATGGAGGTGATCTTGGTGGCGGCGCCAAAGCTGGCATACCACTCCTTGCCACGGCCATCATCCACGGCCAGCGTGCCCAGGGGAGCGTCGCAGCGCTCCAGTGAGGGGTTGGCATCGACACTGGTGGCACCACCGGCCGCGCCTGTGGCTGCCGTGGCCGCATTGCCCGTGGTCACGGTGCCGCCGCCAGGGGTGACACAGCCGGCCAGGGTCAGAGCGGCCAGGGCCGCCAGCGAAACAAGGGATTTGGACATGATTGCTTTCTCTTGAATTGGGAATGATGGAAAAACCCAGGCATGCCTGCCTGGGTGTGATGGGCGTGGGAAGGGGTGGGTCTGGACGCCGCAGCTCGGGCAATGCCCTGATGACGGTCGGCCTGCAGTTGGCGCAAGCGCAGGCTGCGGCCTGAACGAGGAGCAGGCTACGCTGGCCGCCCTGGGTCAGTGTGGGGAATCAGCGCAGCACCCAGCCCGAGTGCCCCCAGACCCAGTAATAGGGTGCGCTGCTGTACCAGTAGCCCCAGGATTGGCGCTCTTCCTCACGGGCCTGGTAATTCGCGTGGGCGTCGCTCTTGGCGGCCTGGGCCTGAGGCAGCAGACGCTTGGCCTCCTTGTGCCCCTTGGCTGCCGCTCTGTCCAGCCAGGCTGCCGCCTCGGAAGGATCGGGGCCCATCTCTTCAAAGCCGAGCAGGTACAGCTGGCCCAGCGCAAACTGGGCATCGACCTGACCACCGTCCCCAGCCTTGCGCAGCCATTCAATGGCCTGGTGGCTGTCGCGTGTCACGCCGTCACCACGCAGCAGGCGCAGGCCCAGGTCGTAGGCGGCCTTGGGGTTTTGCTCGGCTATCTGGCTCAAGGCCTGGAGTCGGCGCTCGGATTCCGTGTCCACAGGCGCGCCACGAAAGGTCGCGATGCTGCGCGGCTGCTCGGAGCAGACACTGCCCGTGCAAAGACGCACGGTCTCGGGGCGCTCACCGATTTGCTCAGCCGGCGTTTGCGCCGCGCATCCGGCCAGCGTCAGCACAGCCAATGACCAGATTGATAGAACAAGGCGCATGCCGTCTCTCCCGACTCAGATCCATGAAGCGGGCGAGTATAAATGTTTCACAAGGGAACAAGATGCAACTTCGGTTTCTTATCGCCGAAGCGTGGTATTAGGAGGGGCTTTGATGAGCCGCGTCAATAAAGCAAGGCGCTGTATCGCCCGAGGATGGGCGCAGCACAAGGCCCGGCATGGCGGGCGACCGCAGCGCCGAGGCCTGTTGCCAGCAGCCTGACCGAATACCGCAAGCCCTCTCTTGGAAGGCTGAAAAAACAGGGGAAACTGCCCGTTTGCAAAGCTCCGGGAAAACCACGCTCAGATAAAACGCCAGAAGACGACGATTGACCAGGACAGACTCTTTTGCGCTGAAAAATGAAGCTAGGCACCCTATTTTTCTGGCCCTTGCCGGCTTTGCTGGTCTGGCTCTGCGCCTGGAGCCTGTACCTGCTGCCGGGGCTATGGCTGCCTGAGTGGGTGGGCCTGCTTGCGGGCGGACTGCTGGGCTCCCTGGCCGCCGGGCTGGGGCATAACTGGTGGCGCAGACTGCTCATAGCATCAGGCTTTCCGCTGTCCTGGATCGTTTTGTGGGCTGGCAGCCTGCCGACCTGGTCGTGGCTGCTGTTGCTGGGCTTGCTGGCCCTGGTGTATCCCCTCAATGCCTGGCGCGATGCCCCGCTGTACCCGACACCACAGAACGCCCTGGAGGGGCTGGCGCAGATTGCGCCCTTGCCCGAGGGCGCAGCGGTGCTGGACGCGGGCTGCGGCCTGGGCCATGGCCTGCAGGCCTTGCGTGCGCAATATCCGCAGGCGCGGCTGCATGGGCTGGAGTGGAGCTGGCCGCTGCGCTGGATGTGCGCCGTGCGCTGTCCCTGGGCCCAGGTGCGGCGCGCCGACATCTGGCTGGCCGACTGGAGCGGCTATGCCATGGTGTATCTGTTCCAGCGCCCCGAAAGCATGGGGCGTGCCGCAGTCAAGGCCGTGACCGAGCTCGCACCCGGCGCCTGGGTGGTGAGTCTGGATTTCCAGCTGCCGGGCCTGGAACCCCATTGGCACAGGCCCGGGCCCGGACGCCACGGCCTGTGGGTTTACCGCCTGCCGCCAAAGGATTGCTCCGCGTGAGCCGGCCCGCTCCGGGTTGCACCCACGGCCGTGGGTGGCGCGTGACGCGTCTGCTGGCCGAAGAAGCGCGCTGGCGGCAGGCCCACGGTGCGATGCACCATGGCGCTGAAGGCGCTGGGGCCGTAGCCGAGCTCGGCCGCAATCTGCTGTATGGGCAGGCCACGTGCGGCAAGGCTGACCGCATGGGCCAGCACGACCTGCCGGCGCCAGGCCGTGAAGCTGCAGCCCAGCTCCTGCTGGAACAAACGGGCCACGGTGCGCGGGCTGGCGCCGGTATCGACGGCCCATTCGGCCAGGCTGTCGTGCTGGGTCGGGTCCAGGACCACGGCCTCGCACAGCGTGCGCAGGCGCTTGTCGCGCGGCATGTCCACGCCCAGATTGACTTCGCGCGCCTGGCGCAGCTCATCCAGCAGCAGGGCACTTGCATGGTGTTCGCGGCGCATGCCCGCTGCGTCCAGGGGGCCCAGGTCATCGCCCTGCTTGGGCAGGGCCTCGATCAGCCCCTGCATCAGCGCCGACACTTCGAGCACGCGGCAGCGCCCCCACTCCTCGGCATCGCAGGGCGGCTGGTCGGGCAGGGCCGGCCCGTGTCTGAGCGTGGGCTGGAGCACATAAATGGAGATCAGATCCGCTTCCTCGACCATGGCCACCGCATGTACCAGGCCCGGCGGAATCCACACGGCCTTGGAAGGCGGGGCGATCAGCGTGCCCTGGGGCGCCGACAGGTGCAGCACGCCATCGAGAGAGACCGCGATCTGGGCCCAGTCATGGCGGTGCGGTATGACCCGGGTGCGGGCCGACAGACGGTGCTGCTTGGCGCGCACCGGGCGCTGCAGCGTGGGCCGGTACAGATGGGGAGACAGGGCTTCCACGGGCGACAGAAAAGACGCTGTGCGCGGGCCGGAAAGACTGGCGGATGGGGAAGTCATGGGCTTTGGCATGCTTGCGATAGACCTTGGCCGACTATCGCATACAAGACGCGGCCTTGCTGCCTAAGATGCAGCCATGACCCGCTCCTCCTCTCCACCCGCTTCCCCGGATCTGCTGCGCAGCGATGCGCGCACCATAGGCCTCATCGGCCTGGCCCATGGCTCTTCGCATTTCTTTCACCTGCTGCTGCCCCCGCTGTTCCCCTGGCTGATCAAGGACTTCGGCTACAGCTATGCCGAGCTCAGCGTGCTGGTGTCCCTGTTCTTCGTGATCTCGGGCGTGGGCCAGGCCCTCGCAGGTTTTGCCGTGGACCGCTTCGGCGCGCGCCCGATTCTGTTCGCGGCCCTGGGCAGCTTTGCCCTGGCCGGCATCATCGCGAGCACCGCCCAGGGCTATGCGATGCTGCTCCTGGCCTCGTTCTTCGCAGGTCTGGGCAATGCGCCCTTCCACCCCGTGGACTTCACCATACTCAACAAGCGCGTGTCCCCGCAGCGCATAGGCCATGCGTTCTCCGTCCATGGGCTATCGGGCAACATCGGCTGGGCGCTGGCGCCGGTGTTCATGGCCGGCATCACCTCGGCCACGGGCTCCTGGCGCCTGGCCTGCCTGTGCGGGGCGGCCATGGCGGCCGTGATCCTGGTCATCATGGTCATCAACCGCGATGCACTGGATGACCGTGCGGCCCAGACCGGCGAAGCCCGGGCCGCAGTCGCTGCCGTGTCCGCCGTCCCCGGCGAGCATCCGATGGCCTTTCTGCGCCTGCCCTCGGTGTGGCTGTGCTTTTCCTTCTTCTTCTGGAGCACCTGCGCGCTGAGCGCCATACAGACCTTTGCCAGCCCCGCCATGCAGGCCATGTACGGCCTGCCGCTGAGCGTGACGGCCTTCATCGTCACCGGCTATATGCTGTGCGGCGCCGCGGGCATGCTGGTCGGCGGCTTTCTCGTGGGCCGCGTGCAGCGGCTGGAGAAGGTGATCTCCATCTGCATGCTGGGCTCGGCCGTGCTGCTGTTCCTCGTGGGCACGGGCTGGCTGCCTGGCATGCTGGCCGTGGTCGTGGCCTCGGTCGCGGGCCTGGGCACGGGCCTGGCCGGCCCGTCGCGCGACATGCTGATCAAGCGCGCGTCGCCGCCCGGTGCCACGGGCCGCGTCTACGGCACGGTGTATTCGGGGCTGGATCTGGGCTTTTGCCTGGCCGCGCCCGTGTTCGGCTACATGCTCGACCATGGCATGAACCACAGCGTGTTCTTCGGCTCGGCGATTGCCCTGGCCTTGAGCGTGGTCTCGGCCGTCATCGTCGGCGATGGCGTGAGCAAGAAAAATAAAATAGCGCTTAGCGCTGGCTGAGCCTTTGTTTGACAGCTATTTGTACTTCAAACGCATGACTATCAAGCGCTACCAGCTCCTGTACTGATAGCAATCTGGAACAGCAAACGGTCGAAGCGCGCTTCATCCAGCCAGGGGCTGTTGCTGATCGCCACCAGGCGCGCAGCCCAGTCGCGCGCGCGCTCCAGCCGGTCGCAGCGGGCAGAGGTGAGCACATGGTCGTAGCGCCCGTAGTCGGGCAGCACATGGACGAAGGGCAGGGACAGGCCGCTGCCATCGCCCCAGTGGCGCCGGACCAAGGCATTGCGCGCGGCGGCCGTGGGCAGGCGCAGCAGGATCACGGGCCAGGTGCCCCGGGCCTGGGCACAGGCATGGCCCACGATCTCGACACCCGGGATCGCGGCCAGGCGCGCGCAGCGCCCTGCGGCCTGCTGCGCGGTCTGCTGCAGAAAGGCCGGCAGGCGCTGCAAGGCGCGCGCGCCCACGCGCTGGCGCCAGCGGCCCAGAGGGTGCTGGGGAATGAAGTCATCGAAGTCGTCGCCCGCCGCCGCGACCCAGTCGCCGCGCGCCAGGGCTTTCTTCAGCGGCATGCCATAGGCCAGGCCCAGGCCCTGCGGGCGGTACAGCGCCGCATAGCCCAGGAGCTCCAGGCTGCGGCGCAGCTCCCAGAGCCGGCTGGGCCTGACCTGCTCGCCGGCCCGCGCCAGGGCCGCGCGCAGGCCGGCATCGCGCGCCACCAGCACACCGCCCTCAAAGGTGGTCAGCCCCTTGCCCACGGCCAGGCTGTAAAAGCCGATGTGGCCCTGCCAGCCCACGGGCTCCTCTCCATGGGGCAGGCCGACGCGCGCGCCCAGGGCCTGGGCCGCGTCTTCGATCACATAGGCTCCGACCACACGCGCGCAGGCCATGGCCTGGGCCACATCGGCCACGCGCCCGCACAAGTGCGTGGGCAGCACGGCCAGGGTCTGCGGGCCGCAAAGGCTGCGCAGGACGTCACCATCCATGTCCAGCGCATCGCTGCGCAAATCGCACAGGCGCAGCCGCAGCCCGCAGCGCGCCACGGCCAGGGCCACCAGCGGGCAGGTATAGGCGGGGACGATGACTTCATCGCGCTGCGGCTCCAGGGCGCGCAGCGTGCGCAGGGCAAGCAGCAGGGCCGAGGTGCCCGAGCAGGTCAGCTGCACCGAGGCAAGCCCCAGCCACTGCGCCAGTGCCGGTGCAAGTTCCTCCCTGCCCCATGGCCGCAGATCCGCCAGGCGCAGCGGCAGCCCGGCCGTGGGCGGTGCAGCGAATTCAAGCATGGCGGCCGGATTCGGCAAGATGGGCCACGCCTGCGCTGGCCGAGCCCGCGCCGGGGTTGCCGCCTGCAGGGCCTGCGCCGTCTTCCGGGTCCCGGGCCTCGCGCGTTTCGCTCACGGCCAGGCAGGCGATGCCGGCCACGATGAAGCCGCAGCCCAGGATTTGCGGCCAGCCGATCTGCTCGTTGAACAGCCAGTAGGAAAAGGCCAGCACCGAGAGAATCTCCAGATGCGATGCCGCAAATGCCGGCCCTATGGGCGCGCGCTGCAGCAAGGTCATCCACGAGAAGAATGCGCCTATGTAGCCTATGAAGGCGCCATAGATCCAGGGCTGGCTGAACACGCGCAGCAGCCATGCGGATGAAAATTCCAGCGGCAGCGCCGCATTGCCGGCCTGCTTGAAGCTCAGCTGGGCCAGGGTGTCGAACGCCATGAGCACCAGAAAGCCGATGATGTAAAAGCGCCTCATGTCTAGCCCAGCCCCACAATCCCTACGCCGATAGACACCAGCACGATGCCTGCCACCCGCATGGGAGCGAGTTTCTCCTTGAACAGCACACGCCCCAGCACCATGATGGCCACGATGTTGATCGAGCCCAGCAGCACGCCGTCGGACAGCGGCACCAGGGACAGAAAGGCCAGCCACAGCACGAACTCCGCCACATAGCAGCCCACGCCCAGCCACAGCCAGGGGCGGGCCGCCATGAAGCGCCAGCGCTGCATGCCGGCCATTGCGCCGGGCTCGCTGGCCGCCGCCTTGAAGGCCAGCTGGCCGCCGCTGTCCACCAGTACGTTCAGCACCCAGAGGGTGATCACCAGGGGCGACATATCGCTACCCATGGGCACCACCCGTCCCGGTCCCGGCCGTGCCCGCGATCCTGGCCACGAATTCGTTGACCCTGGCGATCACCGTGCGCCGCTCGCGGTCTATGGTGATCATGTGGTAGCAGTTGTCCAGCAGCACCAGCTCCACGCGGGCCCTGGTCGCGCGGCGCACGATGTCGTGCGCGTTGCCCACGGCCGAGATGTCGTCCTCTTTGGCATGGATCACCAGGCAGGGTGCGCGCAGTCTGTCCAGCCGCGCCAGTACATGGGCCGAGAGCCGGCGCAGTTCCACCACCGACCACCAGGGATTGCCCGGCAGGCCTGCAGCCGCGCTGTCGCCGCCCAGCATCTGCTCGACGATGCGTGCGCGCAGGGCCTCATCCTTGATGCCATAGGGCGGCTGCTCCATGAACACGCTGTGGCGGCCGATGCCCAGCGCACGAAACAGGGGCAGCAGAAAGGACAGCCGGGTGTAGACGGGCATGCTCCAGCCGTCATAGCGGAACGTGGTGGACAGCGCACAGACCCCGGACACCTTGTCCGCATGTTTTTCAGCCACCGCCAGGGACAGCAAGGCCCCCATGGACAGGCCGCCGACCACCACATGCTCGACCTGCGCGGCCAGGCGCAGCAGGCCTTGCTCCACGCTGGTCAGCCAGTCCGTCCAGCGCGTTTCCAGCAAGTCCTCCATGCTGCCGCAGTGGCCTGCGAGCTGCACCGCATACACGGTAAAGCCCTGCTTGTTCAAGCCCTTGGCCAGCACGCGCATCTCGGCCGGCGTGCCGGTCAGGCCATGCACCAGCAGCACGCCCGTGCGCGCGGCATGGCCATGGCCGGGCAGGACGAACTCATGCCCGGTCACGCAAAGCTGTGCCAGCGGCATGGCCGCCAGCTCCTGACGCGCACTCATGCCATGGCCTCCTGGCCCTGCACCAGCCTGTCCAGCCACGGCGTGGCCTGCGCAAAGTCGATGAACGGCGCATGGGCTATGCCCTGGCTTGCGCAATGGGCGATGAGCCTGTATTTGGCGAACACGAAATCGGCCCGACCCGAGACGCAGAAATCCGAGGTGCTGTCGCCCACATAGAGCACGCGGCCATGCACGGCCTGTTGTTCAGCCAGGCGCTCGCACTTGCAGTTGCCGCTGGCGCGCTTGCAGCGCGCGCTGGCCCAGGGCGACTCCAGACGCCAGCGGCGCTCATCCACCTGCTCCAGCCGGTTGGCAATGACTTCGAGATGACCCAGGCCATGGCGGTTCAGCACATGGTGTATCGCACGGTCCAATCCATCGCTGACCACCTGCACCACCATGCCATGGGCCTGGGCACTGGCCACAAAGCCCGCAAAGCCGGGGTCGATGGCAATCGTGTCCAGATGGGCACCGAGCTGCGCCTCGCTCATGTCCAGCAAGGCCACCTGGCCCTTCATGCACTCGCGTGAACCTATCTTGCCGCGCTCCCAGTCCTCTTCGAGCTGCTGCCATCCCGGCAGGCCGAAGCGGTTGAGCAGGCTGTCGGTCACATCGACCAGACTGATCGTGCCGTCGAAATCGCTTTGCACCATCCACCCCGGTGCGCTCGTGTCGTCCGCCTCCCAGGGGGAAGCGGCGGCGCCGCTCAGGGGGTTGTCAAGTTCATTCATGGAATTGCACCCTCACGTTCTGCCCCACGCGCAGGCCCGACGGGGGCTGCTCGAAGCGGAGCACGCTCTCGACCACGCGCACGGGGCCGCGCTGCTGGTCTTCCTGCAGGCGGGCCAGGCCATAGACGGGGCTGATGCGCGCCACTCTGGCCTCGGGCAGGGTCGCGGCCGGGCTGCCGTCGCCGTCCAGCACCACCGTGGCCTTCATGCCCGGCTTCACGGCCGAGGCAAAGCTTTCGTTGATCTCCGCCCGCACCTGCAGTGGTCTGGCGGGCAGCAGCACCAGGGCCGTGAGCCCGGGCTGGGCCTGGCTGCCCACGGCCGTATTCAGGCGCGCCACGACAGCGGCTTCGGGCGCACGCAGCTCATGGCGTTTTTGCAGTGCCCGCAGCTGTTCGAGCTTGCGCTGGGCCACACGGGCCTCGGCCTGGCTCAACGCGACCTCGGCCTCGGCATCGCGCAGCGCCTGGGCAGCCTCGTCCACGCTCTGGCGATCGGCCGCGTCGGCGTGCTCGGCGGCGCGCCAGCGCTCCAGGCTTTGCCTGAGCTGGGGCAGCCGCGCCAGACGCGACTTGTGGCGAGCCTGGGCCAGAGCCAGTTCGGACTCGGCCACGCCCAGATCGGCCTGGGCGGTTTCATCGGCCAGGCGCAGCAGCAACTGGCCACGCTTTACGCTCTGGCCTTCCTCGACTGCAATCTGCTGCACCATGCCCGCCGTGGCGGGAGACAGCTCCAGCAAGCCGCCCTCGACCTCCACCTTGCCGCGCGCCACGGCCACTACCGCAGCGGGCTGCGCCCTGGTCTGCGCTGCGCCCTGGCGGCCGGTCGGTGCATCGTTTGATGGGCCACAGCCCGCGACCAGCCCTGCCATGGTCAAAGCGGCCAGCAAGCTGGCGCTACGGCTCGCAAGGGAAGCCAGGCTCCGCACCTTGGCAAGCAGCCCCTTTCCCCACAGGAGCGAGGGCGTAAGGCCCAGGGCGCGGCCCCACAGCGAATCAGTCGCTCCCTTCTGCGGAAAGGCGCATACGCGACTCAGGGGGTACTTCATAGATTTTCCTTGATGGCAGCAAGCTGGCGCCTGTCACTGCATATGGCGCCGTCTTCCATGCCGAGCACACGGTCGGCATGGCGCACCAGACGCGGGTCATGGCTCACACACAACACCGTCGTGCCATGCATTCGCGCCGCGCGATGCAGGATGTCGATAACGCGCTGGCCGCTCTCGGCGTCCAGTGCACTCGTGGGCTCGTCCGCGAACAGCAACTCGGGCCGCTTGGCCATGGCGCGCGCAATCGCCACACGCTGCTTTTCGCCACCCGAGAGCTGGGCGGGCCGCATATGGCTGCGATGGGACATGCCCACCTCCTCCAGCACCGCTCGCGCGCGCTGCAAGGACTCCTTGTCGCTGAGACCCATATAGCCCAGTGGCAGTTGCACCTGCTCCAGCGCCGTGAGCGCGGGGAACAGGTTGAAGCCCTGGAACACAAATCCCGTGTGACGCAGCCGGAATTTTTCCAGCGCACGCGCGCTCATGCGGCCCAGGTCCTGGCCCAGAGCCATGGCCTGGCCGCTGTCCGGTGACTGCAGTCCCGACATCAGCGACAGCAAGGTGCTCTTGCCGCAGCCCGATGGGCCGGAAATCAGGCTGAGCTCGCCCGGATAAAGGCTGATCGACAGAGACTGCAGCACCTGCACGCTGACCACGCCCGACAGAAACGACTTGCTCAGGCGCACGGCCTCCAGGCTGGGCTGAACCTTGGGGCGATCCGGGCCAATCTGGGTGGCTTGCATGGCAGGGGACGACATGGTCATGGCTTAACGCAACAAGCTGGCCGGATCGGCGCGCAGCAGACTGCGCATGGCGCCCAGCCCCGACAACAGAGAAAGCACGGCCACCAGCAGCGCGCACAGCGTAACGGCCATGGGCGTCAGCGCCACAGGCACGCGATACGCCATGGCCAGGGCCAGCAGCAGGCTGCTGACCACGGCGGCCAGCACAAAGCCCAGTGCCCCTATCCAGAAGGACTGTTCAATCACAACCCGGCCCAGGGCGCCACGGCTCACGCCCAGGGCGTTGAGCACCGCATATTCACGTGCCGAGGCCGCAACAACGGCCTTGAGCGACTGGCTGGTGACCACCGAGCCCACCAGGCAGACGATCAAGGCCATGAACAGCACACCCGCACCGGCCCCCGTGTCCAGCATCCAGTAACGCTGGGAGCGGCGTGCAAAATCCCTGGCCGTCCAGGCCTCATACGGGCCAAAGCTGGCCTGGGCGGGGCTGGCCTGGTTGAGCCGGTCCCTCACGCTGGCCGGCTTGACGCCCTGGCGCAGACGGGCCACGAAATAGGTGCCGCCCGCCTCATGCCCGGGCCCGGCGATCTCGCGCGCCGTGGCCAGCGAGGACAGTACATTGGCCCCACCCAGGCCGCGCAGCCCGCTGACCGCCGCCACCACGCGCACGCGGTGGCCGTTGATCCAGGCCACACCGCCCTCTTGCGCGCCCAGCGTGCCCAGGTCGGCCTGGTCGACGATGACCGCACCGGGCTCGCGCAGGCGCTCGCGCTGCCAGGGCTGGAGCACGCGTGCAAACAGCATGGACGAGGCTTCGGTGGCAATGCCCGACAGATAGATCGACACCCCGCCATGGGCGTCGCCCTGGCCGGTGCTGGCCGCGCGCCAGTCGCCATCGACCCAGACATAGGGCTCGACGGCCGTGATGTCAGGATCCATGCGCAGGCGCATCTCCACATCGCGGCCTATGTCCCGGCCGAAGTTCACGCTCTGGGTGCCCGGATAGCCGACCCAGATCTGGGCGCTGGAGGCCGTCACATAGAGCGCAGCCGAGCCGAAGATGCCCAGCACCAGCGCCGCCTGCATGACCAGCAGCACGCCCGAGAAGCCCACCGCAAAGACCGAGGGCACAAAGCGACGCCACTCATATACCAGTGTCTTGCGCGCCAGTGCAATCATGCGCCCGGCCCCCCGCCCTCATACCCATCCTCGGGCAGGGGCGCCGCGCCCAGGGCCTTGTAGAGGGCCACATAGGCCAGGGCCTGGGCGGCCTGCGCCGTGGCCTGATCGCTGCGCGCCACGATCGCGGCTCGCTGCCCGGCCAGAGCGCCGAACTCGCTGTCCAGCCCCAACTGGCGACGCTTTTGCTGGCGCTGGTTGCTCTGCTGCAGACTGTCCTGCACCTGCTGCAGCGCAATCAGGCGCCGGCCCTGGGCCGTGAGTCCGGCCAGCGCCGTCTCGACCTCGGCCACCGCATCGAGCACCTGCTGTCTGTAGGCCTGGCCCGCAGCCTGCAGCGCCAGCTCGCTGGCATCGGCGCGCGCGCGGCGCTGGCCCCAGTCGAACAGCGGAATGTCGATCTGCGGGCCCAGGGTGGGGATGTTGTCCGAGGTGGTGCGAAAGTTCTGCGTGAGGTTGTAGGAGTACAGCAGGGATCCTGCAAGCACCACGCGCGGATACAGCGCAGCCTGGGCCAGCCCGGCCTCGGCGGCCGCACGCTCGACAGCAGCCTGGGCGATGCGTATGTCGGGCCGGGTGCGCAGCATGTCGGCAGGCAGGGCCGTCAAGCCCAGAGCCTGGGTCGAAGGCAGGCCCGCCTTCTCATCGGCTGCCAGCCAGCCGGCCTCGGGGCGGGCCTGGCCCAGCAAGGCCGCCAGCGCATGGGCTGCGCGCGCCTGGGCCAGCTCCATATCCGCCTGCTGGGCTGCGGTGTGTGCGGCCTGCTGCTGCAGCAGCAGCACGGCCTCGGCCGTGCCCAGACGCTGCTGCTGACGCACGCGGGCCAGGGCCAGGCCGCGCTGGTCCAGCCGGGCCTGCTCGGCAAGCAGCGCGCGCTGGCGCTGGGCCAGGCGCAAATCCAGGTAGTGATGCACCACATCCGCCACCAGGGCCACGCGCGCGGCCTGCAGCCGTGCCTTGGCGTCCAGCAATTCGGCTGCGCGCGCGCGCAGACTGGATTGCGAGGCACCAAAAAGCCCGAGGTCCCAGGCCATGTCGATGCTGGCATGGAAGTAGGAATCTATGGCCGCAATGTCCTGCAGCGTGCGCACATTGCCCGAGAGCACGGGCTTGAAGGCCGCATCCGCCACACCGGCCAGCCTTTGCCTGGCCTTGAGCCTGAGCTCGACCTGGGCCAGATCCTGGTTGGCCGCGAGAGCCTGCTCCACGACGGCGTCCAGCCGGGCATCGCCCCAGGCCTTCCACCAGCCGCGCAAATCGGGCGCAGGGGCGGCGAGATCGCGCCCCTGGGTCCAGGCCGCGGGCAGCGCATCATCGAGCCGGGCCTCCGGCGGGGTGACGCACCCGCCCAGCACCAGGGCCGCGCCCAGGCTCAGGCAGAGAAAGCGGGGCGTTGCAGCCATAGTCGAGGTGGGGGAAGGGAGAAGACGCGAAAACACAAACGGGGAAACAAATCCCCGGATGAAGATTCAAGCAAGCCAATCTTGCGCAACATTGCAGGCTTTGTGTAGCGAATATGGAGAAGCCCGCCCCTGGCAGCCACCCTCCATAATGCGAGGTTGCCAACGACTACAGGTCTTGTGGATTGCCAGCGTCATGAACTCCAGCCCCCCGTCTGCGAACACGCCTCTGGTGCTCGTCGTCGAAGATGAGCCCGGTATTGCCAACATCCTGGCCGCTTATCTGGAGCGCGATGGGCTGCGCTCGCGCCTGGCTCAGGACGGGCTGGAGGCCGTGCAGCTGTTTCGCCAGCTGCGCCCCGACCTGGTCCTGCTGGACATCCATCTGCCCGGCATAGACGGCATCGACGTGCTGCGCGCCATCCGCGATGACGGCCAGACCCCGGTCATCATGGTCACGGCCCTGGCCGACGATGTGGACAAGCTGCTGGCCCTGCGTCTGGGCGCCGACGACTATGTGGTCAAGCCCTTCAACCCGCCCGAGGTCGTGGCCCGCATCCGCGCCGTGCTGCGGCGCACGCATGCGGCGCCCAGCAGCGCACCTGCACCGCTGCGCGTCGGCCCCATCGAGATAGACACCGAGGCGCACAGCGCGGCTGTCTATGGCGAGGATGGGCGGGCCATCGCCCTGGCGCTCACCCTGACCGAATTTCGCCTGCTGGCCTGTCTTGCGGCCCAGCCCCGGCGCTGCTTTTCGCGCGCCCACCTGATCGAGCATTGCCTGCCCGAGAGCGAGGCCCTGGAGCGCGTGATCGACTCCCACCTGTCCAAGCTGCGCCGCAAGCTGCAGCTCGCAGGCCAGGACGGCCTGATCGAGACCGTGCGCGGCATCGGCTACCGCCTATGGCCCTGGGACTGAACACCCGACGCATCTGGGTACGCTTCGGCCTGTGGGTCACGGCGGCCGTGCTCAGCACGATTGCATTGCTGACCCTGGGCGTGTTTGCGTTCTCCGAGATCCAGTACCGCAGCTTCTACCGCAGCCTGCCGCCGACCGTGCAGCAGGAACTCGACGAGCTCAATGCGCGCGAGCTGGAGGACAGCCCGCGCGCGATGGAGATCTACAGCCAGTACTGGAGCGGAGACCTGCTGTTCGGCGAAAAGTGGTCCCTGCTCATAGGCCTGCTGGTAAGCCTGCCCTTTGGCCTGGCCGTGGGCTTCTGGGTCTCGCGGTTCGTGACGCAGCCCCTGGCCTCGATGGTCGAGGTCGCCAAGCGCGTGGAGCAGGGCGACTTCAGCGTGCGCGCCCTGCCCGGCAACTCGCATGGCGAGTTGGCCGAGATGGTCGATGCCTTCAACCGCATGATCGATGCGCTGGAAACCCTGGAGGCCGAGCGCCGCGCCACGGCGGCCTCGATCTCGCACGAGCTGCGCACGCCGCTGACCGTGCTGCAGGCCCACCTGCATGCGATGTGCGACGGCGTGATCGCCACCGACCGGGCCGAGCTCCAGACCCTGTTGTCCCAGGTCCGGCACCTGGGGCGGCTGGTCGGCGACCTGCATCTGCTGTCGATTGCCGACGCCGGCCAGCTGTCGCTGCAAAAGCAGCGCCTCGACCTGGCACAGCTGCTGGCCGGCACCCTGGAGCAGCTGCAGCCCCAGCTCCAGCAGCACGGGCTGGCGCTGGATCTGGACCTGCCCGAGCCTTCAGACGACGGGCTGTACGACGTGCGCGCGGATGCCGACCGCATGCGCCAGATCATCACCAACCTCGTGAGCAATGTCATACGCCACGCGGCCGCCGGCCAGTGGCTGGGCCTGCGGCTGACGCGCGAGCTCAAGGGCACAGGCCAGGTCCTGGTGGTGCTGCGCATCAGCGATGCCGGGCCGGGCCTGCCCGACGAGTTGCGCGACGATCCCTTTCAGCGCTTTGCCCAGGCCCCGGGCCAGCGCAGGCGCGAGGGCTCGGGCCTGGGCCTGTCCATCGTCAAGGCGCTGACCCTGTCCCAGGGCGGCAGCGTGCAGGCCGGCGAGTCCGAGCGCGGCGGCACCTGTTTCACGCTGCGCTTTCCCGGCGTGCTCTGAGCAGCGCTCTCGAAGGGGCAACTCTAGCCTGACGCGCCGGCTTGCGTCCCGGCCATGGCCTCGCGCAGCAAGGCATGCATGGCCCAGCGCAAGGGCTGGCGCAACTGCCCCGCAGCCCGCTGCGGGCCCAGGGCCAGCAGCGATTGCGAGACCCAGCCATAGGTGAGCGTGTGCAGCAGTCTGGCCAGCGGCTCCACGGGCACGGGCAGCGGCGCAGGCCCGGACTCCAGCGCCGAGACCCATAGCTGAACATAGGCCTGGTAGTGGCGCCTGAAGGGCTCGGCCGCCGACACCTTGCGCTCCACGAGAAACAGCTGGGCCCACATGGGCGCATCGCGCAGCACCTCGTCGATCAGGGCCGACTGCAGCGCATCCGCACGCACGAGCGCATCGTGCTCTGCACCGAGATCGCATTCGGCCAGGGCCTGGCGCCCGCACGCATGCAGATTGCGCACCTGGTTGTGTATGCACATCGCGGCCAGGGCCTGCATGTTGCCGAAGTATTCGTAGAACGTACCCACGCCGACGCCGGCCACGGCCGCCACCTCGCGGACCGTGGTGCGCTCGAAGCCTTTTTCGGCCACAAGCCGAACAAAGGAATCCTGCAGTGCCTGCGAGGTCGCCAGAGCCCGCGACTGCAGGGGGCGCCGCCGCACTTTGGCCGGCGGCGAGAGCTTTCGGGAAACCCGAACACCTTTGGCAGTCATTTTTCCTAGACTTTGATGGATAGATGAACGATCACGGAGACCGCCATGAATGCCTGGGACACACACGAAGTTCTCAACCAGTTTGACGAACTCAGCAACTTCAACCTGCTGGATGCCGACCCGGCCCTGGCCGAGGCCCTGGTGCGCAACGGCGCCCGGCAGCATCTGGCCTCGCTTTCCGACTATGCCCAGCGACTGGGCGCACAAGCCACCTGGGATCTGGCCGAGCAGGCCAACCGCCACACGCCCGAGCTGCACCGCTTCGACACGCGCGGCAGATTGCTGGACCGCGTGGAGTTTCACCCCAGCTGGCATGCGCTCATGGAACTATACCGGCAGCAAGGCCTGATCTCCCTGCCCTACGAGGATCAGCGCCCAGGCCGCTGGAGCGCCTGGGCCGCCGGCTTTTACCTGCACGGCCAGGTCGAACAGGGCACGCTGTGCCCCGCGACCATGACCACGGCGGCGATTCCGCTGCTGCAAAAAGAGCCAGCGCTGTGGGCCGAGCTCGGCGACAAGCTGCTGAGCCACGAATACGACGAGCGCGACCTGCCGATCGCGCAGAAGAAGTCCATCTGGATCGGCATGGGCATGACGGAAAAGCAGGGCGGCTCGGACGTGCGCGCCAACACCACGGTGGCCATGCCGGTCGGCGAAGGCGGGCGTGGCGGCGAATATCTGCTGCGCGGCCACAAATGGTTCTTCTCGGCCCCGATGTGCGATGCCCACCTGGTCGTGGCGCGCATGGGCGAAGGTGGCGGCCACGCCTGCTTCTTCGTGCCGCGCTGGCGCCCCGACGGCAGCAAGAACGCCGTGCGCGTGCAGCGCCTCAAGAACAAGGTCGGCAACCGCAGCAACTCCAGCAGCGAGGTCGAGTTCGAGGATGCCTGGGGCATTCTGATGGGCGAGGAAGGCCGGGGCATTCCGACCATCATCGAGATGGCCACCTACACGCGCCTGAACTGCGTGCTGGGCAGCGCAGCGATTTTCCGCTCGGCCACGGCCCAGGCCATTGCCTATGCGCGCCAGCGCATGGTGTTCGGCAAGCGCCTCATCGACCAGCCCCTGATGCGCAGCGTGCTCGCCGACCTGGCGCTCGAAGGCGAAGCCGGCCTGCAGATCTCCATGCACCTGGCCCAGGCCTACGAGAGCGAGGACGAGGCGCTGGCCCGTGCCTGGAAACGCATCATGACGCCAGCCGCCAAGTTCTGGGTCTGCAAACGCGGCGTGGAGCTCACGGGCGAGGCCATGGAAGTGTTCGGCGGCAACGGCTATGTGGACGACGGCGTGCTCGCGCGTCTGTTCCGCGAGGCGCCCGTGAACTCCATCTGGGAAGGCTCGGGCAACGTCATGTGCCTGGACGTGCTGCGCGCCATGGCGCGCGAGCCCCAGGCCGCGCAGCTGCTGCTGCAAAACCTCATCGACATGGCCGAGGGCGACAGCGTGCTGCTGGGCCTGGCCAAGTCCCTCGCACAAAGGCTGAGCCAGCCGCCCGAGCAGTTGGAGCCCCAGGCGCGCCGCCTGGTGCAGGATCTGGTGCTGCTGGCCCAGGCCTGCCTGCTGCGCCAGCATGCGCCGGAGTTCATGGCCCAGGGCTTTATTGCCACGCGCCTGGGTGCCCAGGCCGGCGGCATGGTGGTCGGCGCGTTCGATCCCAAGGGCCTGGAGGTGGAGGCCATCTTGCAGCGCGCCCTGCCGCAATGACCGCCCGGGCTGCGCCCTCCTCCCTCGAAGATGGGACGGTGCGCGCCGGTGTTATCGTTTGCTGAATTAATTGATAGCTGGTACCACTTGTCTGTGCTTTGTTTCAGATAGAAAGCATGCTGAAACATAGAAGGGGCAAGCGGTACCAGCTCCTATAAAAACCAGAGGAGACAAGATGAACCTGCTCGATGCCTTCGACAGTGCTGCGCGCAAGACGCCGGCCAAGGATTTTCTGCGCTACCAGGGCGCATCCATCAGCTATGCGCACATGCAGCAGCGCAGCCGCCGCGCAGCCGCCGTGCTGCAGGCCCAGGGCGTGGGCCCGGGCGATCGTGTGGCACTGATGTGCTTCAACACCCCGGGCTTTGTGGATGCTCTGTTCGGCGCCTGGCGCCTGGGCGCGGCCGTGGTGCCCGTCAACCACAAGCTGCAGGGGCCGGAGCTGCAATACATTCTTGCCCATTCGAAGGCCAAGGTGCTGGTGTTCGATGCCGCCCTGGCCGCCGTGGCTGCGGCCACCAGCCATGACTGCCGGCACCTGGTCACGGAGTCGGCAGGCCAGCCGCCGGCCGGCGTTGCCGACTGGGATGCGCTGCTCGCCTCGGCCCCCGAAATACAGGGCCAGCGCCCCGCAGACGAGGACATCGCCCAGGTGCTCTATACCTCGGGCACCACGGGCAAGCCCAAGGGCTGCCTGCTGAGCCACCGCGCGGTCACGCTGTCGGCCATGACGGCGGCCCTGGGCCTGTCGATCACGCGCGAGGAACGCACCCTCATGGCCATGCCGATCTGGCACTCCTCGCCGCTGAACAACTGGTTCGGCGGCACGCTCTACATGGGCGGTACCGTGGTGCTGCTGCGCGAATACCATCCCCAGCACTTCCTGCAGAGCGTGCAGGACGAGCGCGTGACGCTGTACTTCGGCGCGCCGGTCTCCTTCTTCGCGCCGCTGCAGATGCTGCCCAACTTCACGGACTACGACCTCTCCAGCGTGCGCGCCTGGGTCTACGGCGGCGGCCCCATCGGCGCCGAGCAGGCCAAAAAGCTGATCGCCACCTACCGCAGCGACCGCTTCTACCAGGTCTACGGCATGACCGAGACCGGCCCTACGGGCACCACGCTCTACCCCGAGGAGCAGATCGAACGCGCGGGCTCCATAGGCCGCGTCTGCCTGCCCGGCGTGGACATGCGCGTGGTCTGCGGCGACGACGAGCGCGATGCCCGGCCCGGCGAGATCGGCGAGATCTGGCTGCGCACGGACAGCGCAATGCAAGGCTATCTCGACGACGACAAGGCCACGGCCGCAGCCTTTGCGCCCGGCGGCTGGTACCGCACGGGCGATCTCGTGCGCCTGGACGATGCCGGCTATCTGTTCATCGTGGACCGCAGCAAGGACATGGTGATCACGGGCGGCGAGAACGTCTACTCCAAGGAGGTCGAGGACGCGCTGTCCGCCCACCCCGACGTGGCCGACGTGGCCGTGGTCGGCAAGCCCCATCCCGAATGGGGCGAGACCGTGGTCGCCCATGTGGTGCTGCGCAACCAGGCCCAACTGCAGGCCGAGGATCTGCAGCTGTTCCTGGCCGACAAGCTCGCGCGCTACAAGATCCCGCGCGAGTTCGTGTTCGCCACCGACCTGCCGCGCACGCCCACGGGCAAGCTGCAAAAGTTCATGCTGCGCCAGCGCTGAGCCCGCAGGATTCGGACGCCGGCCGGGGCCGGCGCACAGGGCTCGGGGCTTGCAGATAAAATGCGAAGAATTCTCATTCGCGCCACACCAGCCCATGTCCGCCGGCTCTTCCTCCCGCAGCCAGACCTCTGCCGATCCGGTTCAGCTCCTGTACACCGCCCACCACGGCTGGTTGCTGGGGCTGCTGCGCCGTCGGCTGAACTGTCCGCACGGCGCGGCCGATCTAGCGCACGACACCTTTGTGCGCGTGCTGCAAAGGCCCGAGGCCGTACCCGATCTGCGCGAGCCGCGCGCCTACCTCACCACCATCGCCCGGGGGTTGCTGTACGACCACTGGCGCCGCCGTTCGCTGGAGCAGGCCTGGCTGGACACACTGGCCGCCCTGCCCGAAGACATGGTGCCCAGCCCCGAGGAGACCCTGTCCATACGCGAAACCCTGCAACAGCTCGACGATATGCTGGGCCGCCTGGCGCCCAAGGCCAGAGAGGCCTTTGTGCTCTCGCAGCTGCAAGGCCTGGGCTATGCACAGATCGCAGCCCAACTGAAGGTGAGCGAGCGCACCGTCAAGCGCTATATGGCCCAGGGCTTCGAGCTGTGCCTGACGCTGATGGATTGACCACCATGCCAAGCCCCACGCTGGAGCCCGCCGTCATCCGCCAGGCCGCGCAATGGCTGGTGCGCCTGCACGCAGACTCTGCCGATGCACAAGAGCATGCGGCCTGCGCGCGCTGGCGGGCAGCCGACCCGGCCCATGAACAGGCCTGGCAAAAGGCCGAGCGCCTGGCGCGCCAGTTCGGTGCGGTGCCCCCCGCACTGGGCGTGCCGGTGCTGACACGCAAGACCGCGGCCGTGCAGCGCCGTGCCCTGCTGCAAACCCTGGCCGTGCTGGGCGTGGTCGCCCCTGCGGCCTGGCTGGGATGGCGCCAGGCCCCCTGGCAGGGCTGGGCCGCCGATTACGCCACCGCCACGGGGGAACGCCGGCACCTGGACCTGCCCGATGGCAGCCGACTGGCACTCAACACCGCCAGCGCCGTCGACCTGGACTGGAACCCCAGGCAACGCCTGGTGCATCTGCGCCGTGGCGAGATCCTGGTGCAGACCGCGCCCGATCCGCTGCAGCGGCCTTTTCTGGTTGCCACGCCCCAGGGCCGGCTGCGCGCCCTGGGCACCCGGTTTACCGTGCGCCTGCACGAGGCCGTGGGGGATGGCGATGCCAGCACCACATTGCAGGTGCTGGAACACCGCGTCGAAGTCACACCTGCCATGGGCTTCGAGCCGCCGCAAATCGTGTCTGCAGGCCAGGGCCTGGGCTTCACAGCCAGCACCTTCGGCCCGTTGCAGCCCAACCCCGATGAGGCCAGTCTGGCGGCTGGCGAGCCCGGCTGGACCCAGGGCGTGCTCTATGCCGATGGCATGCGGCTGGACGATTTTCTGGCCGAGCTGGCGCGCTACCGCCCCGGCGTGCTGCGCTGCGACCCGGCTGTGGCAGGGCTGCGCATCTCGGGCGCCTACCAGCTGGGCGATACCGACCAGGTGCTGCGCATGCTGGCCGCCACCTTGCCGGTGGCCGTGGTCCAGCGCACGCGCTGGTGGGTCATGGTGAGCCCCTTGCAGGCATGAAGCAGCCGTCGCTGCAGCAGCGCTGATTTATTTTTCAAACCATCTGGCACTTTGCCTGTCACTGGTTCGGCAACAGAGAGATGGCCTGGCTCACAGGCCGCTTTTTCACCGACTGCCCTGAACCACCGCATGACTGCATTCTCCCCCTCTTCCGCCTTGCGTCCCATCGCCCAGGCCTGCCTGCTCGCGCTGGCGGCCGGCACGGCCGGCCATACCCCGGCGGCCCTCGCCCAACAGCCGTCCGCTGCGGCCACGGCCCGCAGCTACCAGATCGCCCCTGGCCCGCTGGGCCCGGCGCTGTCGGCCTTTGCCGGCCAGTCGGGTGTGTCGCTGTCCTTCACGCCGGAGCAAACCCAGGCGCTGCGCACCAGCGGCCTGCAGGGCCAGTTCAACGTGGAGCAGGGCTTTGCCCAGTTGCTGGCCGGCACCGGCCTGCGTGCCGTGGCCGCATCCGGCGGCGGCTATATGCTGCAGACCGCGCCCGCCGTGCACTCTGCCTCCCCATCGTCCACCTCACCCGCCTTGCAGGAGGTGACGGTGCAGGCCCAGGCCGAGCGCAGCGACGGCAGCACCGACGGCACGGGCCGCTACACCGCCGCCGGCCCCAGCGCGGCCGCCACCGGCCTGGCGCTGACGCTGCGCGAAACACCGCAGTCCGTCACGGTGTTCACCCGCCAGCGCATGGAAGACTTCAAGCTGCAGACCTTGACCGATGTGATGGAGCAAACCCCGGGCCTGACAGTGAGCCGCCAGAGCCAATGGACCACCTTCAATGTGCGCGGCACCACCGCCAATCTGCAGGTGGATGGCGCACGCCAGCTCAGCAGCGGCTGGGGCTTTAACACCTACACGCTCTACACCACGGACGACCTGGCCGACATCGACCGTGTGGAAGTGCTCAAGGGCGCCTCCGGCCTCATGAATGGCGACGGCAACTATGGCGCCACCATCAACCTGATCCGCAAGCGCCCCACCAAGGAGTTCCAGGCCCATGCCGAAGCCAGCATCGGCAGCTGGGACAGCTACCGCGCCGATGCCGACATCGCCGGCCCGCTGAACGCCGAAGGCAGCCTGCGCGGGCGTCTGGTGGCCTCGGAAAAGCGCGCCCACAACTTCCGCGACTTCGAGCGCTCCAGCGGCAGGCTGCTGTATGGCACGCTGGAATACGACCTGACGCCGGACACCCTGGTCAGCGCCGGCCTCACCTACCGCGAGCGCACGCTGCGCGGCTCCAGCGCCACCACACCCATACAGGCGTATTCCGGCAACGGAGATTTCGTGGGCTGGATGCCCCGCTCCTACAACAACGGCGCACGCTGGGCCGGCTACGACCAAAAAGGCATCAATCTGTTCTCCCGCGTGGAGCACAACTTCGGCCGGGGCTGGAAGGCCAAGCTGCAGCTGGTGCATGAGGAAATCGAGATCCCCGACCAGTTGCTGGGCTATATGAACAACGCCATCCCCGGCGCGGTGAACTATGGCCGCTATCAGGACAACACCACGCGCAACCAAAGCCTGCAGCTGGATGTGCAAGGGCCGTTCACGCTGTTCGGCCGCGAACATGATCTGCTGCTGGGTGTCGGCGCCTCCAAGAGCCGCATCAAGCTGCTGCGTGGCGATGGCGGCAACACCACGCTGGGCGCACTCGGCCTGGACTATGCGCAAGGTGGCGGCATGCTGGCCAGGCCCGATATGGACGGCCTGAGCTACTCCAACGATCTGTTCAGCCGCAAGCGCAACTACGTCTATGCGGCAGGCCGCTTCCACCTGGCCGACCCCCTCAAGCTCATCGTCGGAGCGCGCGCCACCAACTACGACCAGAAAGACGTCTCCGATGTCAGCTGGTACAACTACAACCTCCGCGAGCGCGGCGTGGTCACGCCCTATGCCGGCATGGTGGTGGATGTGGCCCGCGATGTGTCGCTGTATGCCAGCTACGCCAGCATCTTCCAGGCCCAAAGCGCCAAGGACGCCAACCAGCACACCCTGCCGCCGGAAGAAGGCAAGACCTACGAGATCGGCGCCAAGGGCGAGTTCTTCGACAAGCGCCTGAACGCCAGTGCCGCCTACTTCTGGATGAAGACCGACAACACCGCCGAAACCGTGGGCCAGACCGCCAATGGCGAAACCATTTCGCGCGCGGTCAGCGGTGCATCGCGACGCGGCTGGGAGCTGGAGCTGTCGGGCGAGCTGGCCCGTGGCTGGCAGGCCCAGGGCGGCGTGGTCATGAACAGCAGCACGCTGAACACCGCCAGCACCACGCCCAAATACCAGTTCAAGCTGGGTACCACCTACCAGTTCCGCGACCCGGCCCTGCAAGGCCTGACCGTGGGCGCCTCCACGCGCTGGCAAAGCGCCATCTCCACCAGCCGGGGCGCCACCACCTTGCGCCAGGACGCCTACTGGTTGCTGGACCTGATGGCCCGCTACCAGATCAACCGCCACTGGAGCGTGGCCGCCAATCTGAACAACGCTTTCGACAAGCACTACTTCTCCGGCATGACCAACTTCAACGCCCAGGGCCTGTTCTACACCTGGGGCGCACCGCGCAGCCTGAACGTCAGCGCCCGCTACGACTTCTAGAGCATGCTTGCGGCCTCCAGGCGGCGCCGAGGAGGTCGTAAACCCGCGCTCAGCCGCTGGAAGCACATGGCGGATAGAATGCGATTCGTTCGCATTTGCAACAATCGTCATGTCCGCCCCCTCTTCTGCCCACGCCCAGGCCACCCAGGATCTGTATTTGCAGCACCACAGCTGGCTGGTGGCCCGGCTGCGCCGCAAGATGGGCTGCGCCTGGGACGCGGCCGATCTGGCGCAAAACACTTTTTTGCGGCTGCTGACCGCGCGCGGTCCGGCGCTGGAGCAACTGGCCGAGCCCCGCGCCTACCTCACCACGATTGCCCAGCGCCTGCTGGCCAACCACCTGCGCCGCCGCCAGATCGAACGCGCCTACCTGGATGCACTGGCCCTGCAGCCCGAACCCACGGCCCCGCCCCCTGATGTGCGCCTGATGGTGCTCGAGACCCTGGTGGCCATAGACCGCCTGCTGGACGGCCTGCCCCTGGTGGCTCGCAAGGCTTTTTTGCTGTGGCGGCTGGAGGAGCTGACGCAGGAGCAGATCGCCACGCAGCTGAATCTTTCACGCACCACGGTGCGCCGGCATCTGGCCGCTGCGGCAGAACGCTGTTATTTCCATGTCGACTGAGCCCATACCACCCACCGTGGCACGTGAAGCCGTGCACTGGTTGCTGGAGCTGGGTGAGGCCTCCAGCGCATCAGAAACCCAAACCCAACACACCCAGCAGCAGTGGCAGGCCTGGCTGGCGGCCGATCCGCAGCATGCCCGCGCCTGGCAGCGCATTGCCGAGGTGGATGCACAGCTGCGTGGCCTGCCCACGCCGGTGGCACTGCAAACGCTGACCGCACCCGGCATGGGCCGCCGCCATGCAGTGCGCCTGGCCGTGCTGCTGTCTGCCGGCACCGGTGGCCTGCTGGCCGCGCAGCACAGTGATCTGGGCAGCTATGCCTGGCAGCAACTGGCTGCCGACTGGTCCACCACCACAGGGCAGCGGCGCGAGGCCGTGCTGGCCGACGGCACGCGGGTGCTGCTGAACACCGCCACGGCCGTGGATGTGCGCTACACGGCCACGGAACGCCTGATCGTGCTGCGCGCCGGCGAGATCCTGGTGCAGAGCGCCCCCGACCACCAACCGGATGCCGCCACCGGCGCGCCGCGCCCCTTGCGCGTGCGCACGGCAGAAGGCCTGGTGCGCGCCCTAGGCACACGCTTCAGCGTGCACCAGCAGGACGGCCGCACGGCGGTGGCCGTGCTCCAGGGTGCGGTGGAGCTGCTGCCCGCCCAGTACCCGCAGCGCAGCCTGCGGCTGGATGCCGGCGAGCAAAGCCATTTCACGGCCCAGGAAGTGGGCACCACGCAAGAGCTGCAGCAAGCCAGTGCCGCCTGGAGCGAGGGCATGCTGGTGGCCGACGACATGCCCCTGGCCGAGTTTCTGGCCGAGCTGTCCCGCTACCGCAGCGGTGTGCTGCGCTGCGCGCCCGATGCGGCGCAGCTGCGCGTTTCCGGCTCCTATCCCTTGGCCGATACCGACCGCGTGCTGGCCGCGCTGACGCGCTCGCTGCCGGTGGACATCCACACCCGCACCCGCTGGTGGGTGACGGTGGTGCGGCGCGGCTGAGGCTGCTCTAAAACTTTCAAATTCATAGCTGCCAGCGCTTTATCCATAAGCGCTACAGCCATTTTTAAGGCAAATCTCACAAAACCCGGCCATTTGCGCCGCCCTGCGTGTCAAGCCCTACAGACACACCGCTGCGATCTGCGCGGTGCGCCACCCGCAACGCCATGGATGCAACGACACGCCGAGGGAACCACCGCATGAGCCGCCACTTTTTCACCACCGGTGCTGCCACCCGCAGCACCGCTTTTGCCGCGCAGCTGCTGTGCGCCAGCCTGGCCCTGTATGCCAGCGCACCACAGGCACAGACTGCCGCCACCACAGCGCAGGCACAGGCCCGCAGCTACGCCATTCCCGCCGGCCCGCTGGCGGGCGCGCTCAACCAGCTGGGGCGCGAATCCGGGGTGTTGATCACCTTCTCGCCCGCACTCACCGCAGATGCACACACCCAGGGGCTGAACGGCCGCTACACCGTGCCCCAGGCACTGGCGGCCCTGTTGGCAGGCACCGAGCTGGAGGCCCAGCCCGATGCCAGCGGCAGCTATGCGCTGCGCCGCCTTGCCACCGTGCACCCCGCAACCAGCGCCACCAGCCTGGCCGAGGTGCGGGTCACTGCCGAGGCCACACGCAGTGCCACCACCGAAGGCACGGGCAGCTACACCACACGCAGCACAGCGGCGGCCACGGGGCTGAACCTGTCTCTGCGCGAAACGCCTCAGTCCGTGAGCGTGCTCACACGCCAGCAGATCGAGGACCTGAACCTGACCTCCATTGGCGAAGCCGCCAAGCACATTACAGGGATTTCCACCATCAGCTCGGACAGCGACCGCACCGACCTCAACGCACGCGGCTTCTACATCGACACCTACCAGTACGACGGCGTACCGACCTTTGTCGCCAACGACTTTTTCGGCGCCTCCATGCTCGACCCCATCATCTACGACCGCATCGAGGTCGTGCGCGGAGCCACCGGCTTGATGAGCGGCGCGGGCAATCCCGGGGCTTCGGTCAATCTGGTGCGCAAACGTGCGAGCAGCAAGGAATTCACGGGAACGGCTTCGCTGGCCGCAGGTAACTGGGCGGACCATCGTGGCGCGCTCGATTTATCAATACCCTTGAGCAAAGATGGCCGCGTGCGTGCCCGTGTGGCCGCCATGGCCGAGGAGCGAGACTCCCACCTAGAGCGCTACCACACGCGTAATCGCGCCCTGCTGGCCACGGTGGAGGCCGACCTCACCCCCAGCACCACGGTCTGGGCTGGCTGGGAGCACCAGGCCAAGCGCCCCACGGGCGTGACCTGGGGCGGCCTGCCCATGGTCTACAAAGATGGCACTCCCACGCACTGGGCACGTTCGTTCAGCATAGGCGCAGACTGGACCTACTGGAACACAACCAGCGACACGGTCTACGCAGGCCTAGAGCATCGCCTGGACAACGGCTGGGCGATCAAGGCCAACGCCAGCCGCCTGGAAAGCGACTACGAGTCCAAACTGTTCTATCTGCTGAGCCAGCCCGAGCAGAACACCGGCACCGGCCTGAACCCCTTCCCCAACTACTCGCGCCAATCGTTCGCACAGAACAGCGCCAACCTGCAGGCCACAGGCCCGTTTTCCCTACTGGGCCGTGAGCACGAAGCCGTCCTTGGCCTGACCGCCAGCCAATCCAACTATCGTTATGGCAACTTCGCGTATACGGCCAGTCCTATCGGCAGCATCTTCGACTGGGACGGTTCCTACCCGGAGCCGATCTGGGGGAATTTCCAGGCGCTGGGCAACGACCGCACACGCCAGCATGCCCTGTACGGCGCGGTGCGTCTGTCGCTGAGCGATGACCTCAAGTTCATCATCGGTGGCCGCCAGACGCGTTGGGAAAGCCGCAGCATCAGCACCACACGGCAACACGACGTGTTCACACCCTATGCCGGCGCGATCTTCAACCTCGACACGACCTATGCGATCTACGCGAGCTACACCGACATCTTCCAACCCCAGAACTACCAAAGTGCCAGCGGCGCCTACCTGGACCCGGTAATCGGCAAAAGCTACGAAGCCGGCATCAAGGCCGCCTACCTGGATGGCCGTCTCAACGCCTCGTTCGCCGTTTTCCGCATCAACCAGGACAACGTGGCCGTGCTGGATGACAACGCCCTGGTCAGCGGCACGACCAACCAGGCCTACCGTGGTGAAAAAGGGGTGCGCAGCAAAGGCTTCGAGGCCGAACTGTCAGGCGAGCTGGCCAAGGGCTGGCAGCTGTCTGCAGGCTTCGCGCGTACCCTGGCCCAGGATGCCGAGGGCGCACGCCTGCAGCCACAGCGCCCGCGCAACCTGGCTCATATGTTCACCTCTTACCGCCTGCCAGGCAGCTGGAGCCAACTGACCGTGGGTGGCGGGCTTCAGTGGCGTGGTGATACCTATGCCACGACCACCACATCCACGGGGGTGGAGGCACGGCGTGGTCAGGGCTCCGTGGTGCTGGCTGACCTGATGCTCAGCTATGCCTTCACGCCTCAGCTCAGCGGCCAGCTCAATGTCAGCAATCTATTCGACAAGCACTACTACGACTTTGCGGGCTCCCAGATCTACTACGGGGCACCACGCAAGGCCATGCTGACGTTGAACTACAAATTTTGATGTCCTCGTGGCTGGCGCGTGGCTAGCGCTGCCAGTCACGATCAAGGGCGCTGCTGCGCAGGCACCCGGCCCCGCCTGGAGCTCAGCGGCTTTGGCGCTCCATGGCGCGGGCCAGATCGGCCATGAGGCGTGCGTCCTGCAGAGCCGCATTCCAGATGCGCTCATCGGCTGCGGCCTGCTGGCGGCTTTCCACCCAGGCGCGCCAGCCGGCACGCACGACCAGGGCTGCGCGGCGCACGGGCGCAGAGAACAGGGCCAGGCTGGCCAGACCCATGAGCAGAAGAATCGCCCAGGCGTTGATCATGGAGGCCGAGCCCCAGGCGCTTGCGATCTGCTGCGCCAGCAGCATCAGCGCGGCCAGCGCCGTGAACGCCACCAGGGCATTGGCGCGGCTGCGGCTGCGGGGGGCGGCAGCACGCTGCTGCTCTTCTTGACTTTGATAGACCTGGACCACGCCAGGGTGCTCGACACAGTAGGAGTTGTAGATGAAGTTGCTCATGGCAAGAATCCTGGGAAGTGAACGCTTTTGGCGAAGTGCCAAGTGAATGCCACGAATCATAGGGTTTACCCTAGAATGCATCAAGTTTATATTTTGAATCTGTTGTATTCACGATGGTGATGACCAAGACCGCATGACGCCTGTGAACTTCCGCGCCCTGGACCTGAACCTGCTGCGCGTCTTCGACGAGGTCATGGCCGAGCGCAGCCTGACCCGGGCCGCGCGCAAGCTGGCCATCACCCAGCCGGCCGTGAGCAATGCGCTGCGCCGGCTGCGCGAGACCCTGGGGGACGAGCTGCTGGTGCGCCAGGGCCATGGCGTGGAGCCCACGCCGCGTGCGCTTGCGCTGTGGCCCGTGGTGCGCGAGGCGCTGCAGCAGCTGGAGCAGACCCTGGCGCCAGGCGCCTTCGATGCGGCGACGGCGAACACCAGCTTTGTGCTGGCCATGGCCGATGCCACGGCCGCCACGCTGATGCCGCCGCTGTTCGGCATTCTGGACCGCGAGGCGCCAGGCATAGGGATTCGCGTGCTGCCGCTGACCACCCGCGATCCGCGCGCCTTGCTCGATGCCGAGGAGGCCGATATGGCCGTGGGCTTTTTCCCCGCCGTGCTGGCCGACCTCACGGCGCGCGCCCAGTCGGGGGCATTGGTGGCCTTCGACAGCCGGCGGCTCTACGACGGCGAGTATGTGTGCATGATGCGCTGCGGCCATCCGCTGGCCGATCAGCCGCTGACGCTGGAGCGCTACTGTGCGGCCCGCCACATGCTGGTGAGCTTTTCGGGGCGCTCCTTCGGCTTCATCGATGAGGCCCTGGCCTCGCGCGGCCACAGCCGCCAGGTGGTGCTGACCGTGAACCAGTTCTTCACGGCCGCGCGCGTGGTCATGGACTCGGACCTGCTGAGCATTCTGCCGCGCCACTTCGCCAAGATCACAGGCCTGTCGCGCAAGCTGGTGCTGCGCGAGCTGCCCTTTGATGTGCCGCCCGTGCATGTGGAAGCCCTGTGGCGCCGCCGCAGCCCCCACACCCTCGCCTATGACTGGCTGCTGCAGACGCTGGCGCGCGCTGCGGCCAAGAGCTTTCCCGGCGGATGACGCCGATCTCCTCGCGGCGCGCCTGCGTAGAGAGCGTGAACACGCTCTAAACTCGCGGGCATGAGAATTCAGCTGTTGTCCGACCTGCACCTAGAAGCCCATCCCCGGTTTCAGGCACAGCCCGCTGACGGCGCCGACGTGCTGGTGCTCGCCGGCGACATCGGCTCCTACCAGCAGGGCAGCCTGCTCGAGGGCGAGTATTTCGGGCTGGAGCGCTTTTCCCCCCTGCCCCAGTACGCGGCCTGGCCCTGCCCCGTGATCTTCGTGCCCGGCAATCATGAATACGATGTGCAGGACTTCGACCAGGCCCATGCGCGGCTGCGCGCCTGCTGCGAGCATCTGGGCCTGATCTGGCTGGAGCGCGAGACCCTGGTGCTCGACGGCGTGCGCTTTGCGGGCACCACGCTGTGGAGCGATTTCGACGCCATTTCCGAGCACGAAGGCGTGAGCGATCTGGGCCAGCAGCTCAAGCAGCGCGAGAAAGCGTTTCGCGCAGCCAACTTCTATCTGCGGAAAACCGGGGGCACGCGCCACGGCCAGCCGTTCCTGGCCGAGCCCATGCGTGAGCAATCCCTGCTGTGCCAGCAATGGCTGAGGCAGACCCTGGAGCAGCCCTTCGACGGGCCCACGGTGGCCGTCACCCACTTTGCCCCCAGCCTGCGCAGCGCCGATCCGCGCTATGGGCTGGTGCCCGGCACCGCGGGTTTTTGCAATGCGCTCGACGATCTTCTGCCCCTGGCCGATCTCTGGCTGCACGGGCATCTGCACTCGCCCAGCGACTACCTGGCCCAGGGCCGGCACGCCGACGGCCGCGCCTGGAGCTGCCGCGTGGTCGCCAACCCGCTGGGCTATGCGCGCAAGGGCGAACAGCAAGGCTTTGCGCCCCAGGCCCTGATCACCCTGCCCCGGGCGGCATCTTCTTGATGCTCATCAATTCAGACACCCAGCCCCGAGCTTAGGCTCGGACTATCAAAAAGGAGAACGTTCATGAATATCTTGCTAGCTGTAGACGGCAGCCCCTACACCCAAAAAATGCTGACCTATCTGACCTCGGAATCGGGCCTGCTCGGCAAAGGGCATAGCTACAGCGTGATCACGGTCCAGCCTCCGCTGCCCGCACGCGCACGCGCAGCCCTGGGCAAGGATGCCGTGGACGAGTATTACGCCGAGGAGTCGACCAAGGTGCTCGAGCCCGCCTGCGCCTTTCTCGCCGAGCACGGCGTGCAGCCCCAGCGCCTGAGCAAGGTCGGCCCGATTGCCGACTCCATCATCGAAGCTGCCAACGCCGGCAAGTTCGAGCTCATCGTCATGGGCACGCACGGCCACGGCGCGCTGGGGCGCCTGGTCATGGGCTCGGTGAGCTCCCAGGTGCTGGCCGGCTGCCAGGTGCCGGTGCTGCTGGTCAGGTAAGCACCGGGCCTCGGGCCCCGCGCAACGACTGCAATAAAAAGAGCTGCTAGCGCTTTCTCTGTATGGGTTTCAGATACTTTTGCATCTGAAATGACCACACAGCAGGCGCTGGCAGCTCATTTTTCTTCTGCAGATTCGGCTTGCTTCCAATATTTGAAGGTGCCGCTGGCCGTGGCCACGAGACGACCCTGTTCGTCGAGCAACTGGGCCGCACAACTGCACAGATTGCGGTTGGCATGCACCACCCAGCCTTCGGCGAGCAGCGCGCTGCGGCCCGGGCGGTGAAAGCGGCTGACCATCTCCACGGTCACCGTCACGGGCGAGGGCGCTGCGGCCCTGGTGCCTGCAGCACGCGCCATGACGGCATCCAGCAAGGCCATGGAGACACCGGCCTGCACGGCGGGCAGCTGGTTGAGCAGATCCTCGCGCAACTGCGGCAGGCGCATGCGGACCTTGCCCGGCGGAGCCGGCACCTGGGCCGCACCCATGAGACGCATGAAGGCGCTGCGGTCGGGTGGCAGGGACTCGTTCAACGAAAGTGCTGGTGCAGGGGCCAGCGCGGGTCTGCTGTTGCCAAGCAGTGTCCCCGTCATGACGCAGCCGGTCCCAGGACCCGAACTGCAGGCCGGCATGGACTGCCTGGCTTGAGAAAGTCTTGGTATGGACGGTAGGCGCGAATCATGGCAGAGCCTCCTTCTGATCGGGGTGCATTTCAAACATTGCTGCAACCATCGCGCATGTTCTAAAAAGCTTATGTCGCAACGGTGGCAGATGCCCGGGGCATGAAAACGAGATTCCTGATCCCGGCTTTCGAAGGGAAACAACCATGCAAGCACAAACCTGCATGGCGTGGCTACAAGCATGCCCGGATTGCAGAGTTGCTTCAATGTGTTAGCCATGAAACAAAGCTGCAAAAGATAGGTTTTAACAGAGTACAAGGGTTTTCCCTTGGTTGAGCCATGGCAGGCGCTCACGCGCCGGTTCGCGCGGGTGCGACCGCCCCCCCTGCAGCCAGACCCGCCAGGGGCCGCAATACCCGCCAGGGGCCGCAGAGCGCGGCTTTGCATTTGTGAAAGCCCGTGTTCACCCGGACGTGCCAGGGGCTGGGCGGCGGGCCGGGCTTTCTACAATGCAGGCCATGGCCATGCATTTCGATCTTGTGGATTTGCGCCTCATGGTGCATATAGCCGACGCCAACAGCATGACACGCGGCGCCGAGCTGTCCTTCATCTCCCTGCCCGCGGCAAGCACGCGCATCAAGAACCTCGAAGAGAGCATAGGCACCAAGCTGTTGTACCGTACCAGCCAGGGCGTGACGCTGACACCGCCGGGCCAGGCCTTCGTGACCCATGCGCGCATGGTGCTCGGCCAGATCGAGCACCTGCGCGGTGACATGCAGGAGTACGTGCGCGGCATCAAGGGCCATGTGCGCGTGTTCGCCAACACCACCTCGCTGAGCGAATTCCTGCCGCCCGTGCTCAGAAGCTTTCTGCGTCGCCACCCCGATGTGAACATCGACCTGCGCGAGCGTCTGTCGCACGACATCGTGCGTGCGGTGACCGAGGGCCAGACCGACATCGGCATCGTCGCCGGCCTGGTGCGCACGGAAAACCTCGAAACCCTGCGCTATCGCCGCGACCGCCTGGTGCTGGTCGTGCCCAAGGGCCATGCGCTGGACGGGGAGATGCAAATCGATTTTGCGCAGACCCTGGACCTGGACCATGTGGGCCTGCACGAGTCCAGCGCCATCCACGCCTTTCTGCGTCAGGCCAGCGACCAGTTGCACCGGCCCATCAAGCAGCGCATCCAGGTGGGCAACTTCGAGAGCGCCTGCCGCATGATCGAGTCCGGCGTGGGCGTGGGCGTACTGCCCGAGTCAGCTGCCAGCCGCCACGGCCAGAGCATGGGCATTGCACTGGTGCCCCTGTCCGATGCCTGGTCGCTGCGCGAAATGCTGATCTGCGTGCGCAGCCTGGAAGCCCTGCCTTCCTTTGCCCGGGAACTGGTGGAAATGCTGGTCGCCGATGCTGGCGGCGATCTGGCGCGGGAATGCGAAACAGAGTAGCGGCTCACCGCTCATCGGCTTGCAGTCACACCGTGGCGTGCAGCGCCCATGGATCAGCCGTGCTGAGAACGTGTTTACGCTCTGAAAGCGTGTTCACGCTCTGAGACGCTGCGCCTCTCATGCGTTGGCGCGGGCTTCGCGCACCATGTTGCGGGCGATGATGATCTGCTGGATCTGCGTCGTGCCCTCGTACAGGCGGAACAGGCGCACATCGCGGTAAAAGCGCTCTATGCCGTATTCCGACATATAGCCCGAGCCGCCCAGAATCTGCACCGCGCGGTCGGCCACGCGGCCGCACATTTCGGTGGCAAACATCTTGGCGCTGGAGGCCTCGGTGGAGACGTTGAGGCCATCGTCGCGGCGGCGGGCGGCGTCAATCGTCATGCACTCGGCGGCATACAGCTCGGCCTGGCTATCGGCCAGCATGGCCTGCACCAGCTGAAAGTCGCAAATCGCCTGGCCGAACTGCTTGCGCTCCAGCGCGTACTGCAAGGCGTCGCGCAGAATGCGTTTGGCGCAGCCCACGGCCACGGCGGCAATGTGGATGCGGCCTTTTTCCAGCACCTTCATGGCGGTCTTGAAGCCCTTGCCTTCCTGCAGGCCGATGAGGTTGGCGGCCGGCACCTTGACGTTGTCAAAGATCACATCGCAGGTATGGGCGCCGCGCTGGCCCATTTTTTTGTCGTATTTGCCAAAGCTGATGCCGGGGGATTGGGCATCGACGATGAAGGAGGAGACACCGCCCGCGCCCTTGTCCTCGGGGTTGGTGCGGGCCATCAGCGTGAACATGCCGGCGTGGGGCGCATTGGTGATGAAACGCTTGGTGCCGTTGACGATGTAGTGGTCGCCGTTTTTGATGGCCGTGGTGCGCAGCGAGGCTGCATCGGACCCCGCCTCGGGCTCGGTCAGCGCGAACGAGGCCATGATTTCGCCGGTGGCCAATCTGGGCAGCCACTGCGCCTGCTGCTCGGGCGTGCCATCCATCAAGATGCCCTGCGAGCCAATGCCCACGGTGGTGCCGATGATGGAGCGAAAGGCCGGCGCGGTCTGGCACAGCTCCAGCAGCACGCGCACCTCTTCCTCCATGGTCAGCTCCAGGCCGCCAAAGCGCTCGGGAATGGTCAGGCCAAACAGGCCCAGATCACGCATTTCCTGCACGATGGCCTCGGGGATTTCGTCGGTTTCTGCCACCTCGTTTTCGGCAGGCACCAGGCGCTCGCGCACAAAGCGGCGCACGCTGTCGAGCAGGGCTTCAAGGGTTTCGGGGTCGCGAATCATGTGATTTATTCCTTGTCTCAGGGTTGGCATGTCTTGCCCAGTGGGTAGCTTTGAAAACCACCAAACAAGCGATGCCCGTGAAATACAAAACTGGCGTGACCCAAAGTCAGGGACACCGAGGAAGGGCCGCCCCGCACCGAGGGTGTCGTCCCCCTCCCGCGTAAGCGAGAGAGGGGCTGAAGGCCGCGGCTCCAAGCCTGCCTGCGCAGGCTTGGACGTGCCTGAAGAGCTGCCGCCTCTGGCGACAGCACCGAGGCGCGCAGCGACTCAGGGGGTGAAGTTCCCCAGAACCGCCGTGGCTTGGCTGGACAGCGTGCCGCCATTGCCATGCACGACGGCCGTGCGGTGGTTTTCCAGCTGACGCTGACCGGCCTGGCCGCGCAGCTGGCGCACGGCTTCGATCAGCAGGAAGACGCCATACATGCCGGGGTGTACGCAGGACAGTCCACCGCCATTGGTGTTGACGGCCAGGTGGCCGCCTGGGGCAATGCCTCCGTTTTCGACAAAGGCACCGCCTTCGCCTTTTTTGCAAAAGCCCAGGTCTTCCAAGAACAGGATGGTGTTGATGGTGAAGGCGTCATACAGCTGGGCCATGTCCATGTCTGCCGGCGTCAGCCCCGCCATGGCAAAGGCCTGCTGGCCGGATTGCGTGGCCGAGGTCACGGTCAGGTCGGGCATGCAGGAGATCTGGCGGTTCCAGCAGGCCGTGGCATTGCCCAGGATGTAGATGGGGGGCTGGGCCAGGTCTTTGGCGCGGTCCGCACGGGTGAGCACGATGGCGCCGGCCCCGTCGGTGACCAGGCAGCAGTCGCGCACCCCCAAGGGGCTGGAGACCATGCGTGCCTTCAACACCTCATCGATGGTGAGCGGGTCGCGCATAAAGGCCTCGGGGTTGAGCTGGGCCCAGGCCCGGGCCGCCACCGCCACCTCGGCCAGCTGCTCGCGCGTGGTGCCGTACTGGTGCATATGGCGCTGGGCAGCGAGTGCGTAGGCCGATGCCGGCAGCAGCGGGTCATAGGGGTGTTCAAAGGGCTGGGGGTCCATGGCGCGGCGTGCGGCCACGATGTCCTTGCGGCCTGCGGCGCCGGAACGCTGGGCGCTGCCGTAGCAGATCAGCACGGCCTTGCACTGGCCGGCCTCCAGCGCGCGCATGGCGGGCAGCAAATGGGCCACAAAGCTGCTGCCGCCCAGCATGGTGCCGTCGATGTATGTGGGGTTGATTCCCAGGTGCTCAATCACGGGCATGGCCCACATGCTGGCCGTGACGCTGCAGGTGGCAATGCCGTCGATGTCCTGCATGGTCAGGCCGGCATCGGCCACGGCCGCGTGGGCGGCGCGCACCAGCAGCGTCATATCGTCCATGCCGGGGGCTTCGCCGCAGCCATAGGTGGCGGCGCCGGCAATGGCCACCTTGCCGCGCAGGGCGCGGTTCACGGCGGGGGCGTCCAGGCTGGAGCGGGGTACTTGAAAAGCGGGGCTCATGCGGCGTCTCCCGGGGCGTGGGCTGCAGGGTGGAAGACGACCAGCCCCTTGCCGTTGTGCTGCACCACCTGGGCGCCGACGCGCATGCCGATCTGCACGCGCTCGGGCGCCAGGCCTTCGACGCGGCCCATCATGCGCACGTCTTCGTCCAGATCGATCAGCGCCACGTTGTAGTCACCACCGGCTTCGGGTTTGCGGGCAATGGTGGTGGTGGAATACACCGTGCCCTGGCCGCTGGGGCGCACCCAGCGCAGCGGACTGGCGCCGCAGTGCGGGCACAGCTCACGCGGGGTGAACACATGCTGCTGGCAGGCCGTGCATTGCTGGATGGCGAAGCGGCCGGCGTCCAGTTCGGCCTGGTAATGGGTCTGTGCACTTAAATGCATGGGTGAGGCTCCGGTCTCCTTGTTCTGTGAGCAGCATGCCTGCATAGCGCCCCGGCCTCAATTCGTGAATCTGAAACACCGTCTTCAGCGCATGTTCCGTGGCCGCTGTTGCGCGAGGTTTCCGGGCCCTCAAAGCCCCCGCGCCTGCTCCTGCAGCACACGCTTGAGCAGCTTGCCATTGGTGCTCATGGGCAGCTCGTCCAGGGCCTGGATATGGGAGGGCAGCTTGTAGGGAGCGAGCTGCTCGCGCAAATGGCTGCGGGCCGCAGCCAGGTCCAGCGAGGCGCCGGGCTGCAGCTCCACAAAGGCAATGATTTCCTCGTTGCCATCCTGCCCGGGGCGGCCGACGACGGCGCTGCGCTGCACGCCGGGCAGCTGGTTCAGCGCGAGCTCGACCTCGGCCGGGTAGACGTTGAAGCCTGAGCGGATGATCATCTCCTTGAGCCTGCCGACCACGAACAGCGCGCCGTCGGCCTGCAGCTCGCCCAGATCGCCGCTCGCATACCAGCCGCCTTCGCGCATCACGGCAGCCGTGGCCTCGGGGTCGCGGAAATAGCCTTTCATCAGCCCCCGGCCGCGAAGCCAGAGCTCGCCGCGTTCGCCGCAGCCCAGGCTGCGGCCCGTGGCCGCATCCACCACCTTGACCTCGGCGCCTTCAACCTGGTAACCGGCGCTGGTGTCGGCGCGTTGTTCGCTTTCACGCGTAAGGTGGACCGAGCCTGCGTATTCCGACAGCCCGTAGCCGTGGTGCAGGGTCTGGCCAAAGGCGGCCTCCACGCGCTGCTTGAGCGCCAGATCCAGCGGGCCCGCGCCCGTGTACAGATAGCGCAGTGCCGGGGCCGGCGGCCGCTGCAGTCCCTGCTGCTGCATGTGGGCGAGCAGGCGCGCGAACAGCGCCGGCGGGCCTTGCAGCTGGGAGATGCGGTGCTCAGCCAGCGCCTGCAGCAGATCGGCGGGATCGAACTGCGGGCGCACGACCAGCTCGGCGCCCGCATGCAGCGAGGCCAGCAGTACCGTGCCCAGGCCGAAGATATGCGTCATGGGCACGAACGCATAGCTGCGGTCCCCGGGCCCGAGGCTGCGCGAGGCGGCCGAGACGCGCGCGAAATGCGCAAGCGCATCATGGCCGACCATCACGCCCTTGGGCGTTCCCGTAGTGCCCGAGGTGAAGATCAGGGCCGCAACCTCGCCCTGCAGCGCTCCGGTCTCGGCCCTGGCTTGGCTGCGCACGGGGCTGTGCTGCATGCCGTCGAGCACCGAGTCCACGGCGCCGAAGCGGCGCGCATGGGCCGCTGCGCTCTGCGATTCGGCGCTCGTGAAGTACACGATGCGCGCATCGGCCTTGGCCGCAAAACCGTCGATCTCGCCTGCAGCCATGCGCGCATTGACGCCGCAGGACCAGGCGCCGACGCGGCTGCAGGCCAGGATCAGGGCCGCATGCTCGGGGCAGTTCTCGGCCACGACCAGCACGCGGTCGCCGGCGCGCACATCCAGCGCGCGCAGCTCGGCCTCGGCCTTGTCGGTGAGCGCCCCCAGGTCGGCAAAGCTCAGGCTGCGGCCGTCGGCCAGATGGATGAAGGGGCGCTGCGGGGCTTCGTCCAGCCAGCGGTCCAGCAGATGGTGTATGCGTTGATGACTCATATTCTTTTGCGCTTTCCAAAAACCAAAATCAAGCACGGTGTTCTGCGCGAAACCTCTCGCCCCGGCCTTCTCCTGTGCGGGATGGCGGCGCGGGCGGCTCAGAGCGTGTTTGCGATCTCCTCGCGGCGCGCCTGCGTAGAGATCGCAAACACGCTCTCAAGGGAGCAATCAATCCACGGTGATTCCCTGCGTCACGGTGGCCCACATCGCGCGCTCCCTGGCCGCGCGCTCGGCCAGCCGTGCGGGCTCGCCCAGCCACTCCTCATAGCCGAGCTCCTTGAAGCGCCTTCTGAGCTCGGGCTGGGCCAGGGCCGCGTTGATCTTCTGGTTGAGCCGGGCCACGACATCGGGCGGCAGGCCCTTGGGCCCATAGACACCGTACCAGCCGCCCACATCAAAGCCCTGGAGCCCTTCGATGCCGGATTCGGCAATCGTGGGCACATCGGGCAGAGAGCTGTTGCGCTCGGGCGAGGTCACGGCAATCGCACGCACCTTGCCGCCATGGATGTAGTTGCTGGCCGTGCTGATGATGTCCATCATCATGCTGAGCTGGCCGCCGATCACATCGGTCATGGCCGGAGCGTTGCCTTTGTAGGGGATGTGGTTCATCTCTATGCCGCTGCGGCGCGCGAACAGCAAGGCGCCCAGATGGTTCGAGCCGCCCACGCCGGCCGAGCCGTAGTTGAGCCTTTGCGGATGCGCCTTCGCATAGGCCACGAGCTCCTGCGTGGTCTTGTAGGGCTCGCCGTTGTTGACCACGAGCACGTTGTAATAGCTGAGCACGGGAGCCACGGGCGTGAGATCACGCGCGGGATCGAAGCTCATCTTGCGCATTACGTTGGGGCTGATGGTGATCGTGGGGCTGGCCGCAAACCACAGGGTCAGCCCGTCGGGCCTGGAGCGCACCACATCGCTGCCTGCAAGCGTGGCGTTGGCGCCAGGCTTGTTGTCCACGACCACGATGGTGCCCAGCTCCTTGCCCAGGGCCTGGGCCAACAGACGCGCACCCTGGTCCACTGGGCCGCCTGCCGAATAGCCGACGACGAGGCGCAGAGGCTGGCCGTCCTGGGCCAGGCCGGGCGCGGGGGAAAACGCAAAGCCGCTCAGGGCCAGGGCCGCGACCAGACGGCGACGAGAGGAATGAATCATGAGGCTTGTCTCCTTCGATCTGCTTGGATGAAAACGCCGGAGCACGGCGAGCCGCGAACAGCGCACACATCCATCTTGCGTGGTGTCCCAACAGACGGGAATCTGCTTTTGACTAAGCCCGGGTTAGCGTGTTCTTAGCAAGGGTTTACCCATGAGACATACACAGCGCGCACGGCAAGGCCCGCAGCTCTCCGGGAGCTGCGGTCTCAGAGCGTGTTCACGCTCTCAGTAGCGCTCGAACACAGCGGCAATGCCCTGGCCGCCGCCTATGCACATGGTCTCCAGGCCATAGCGGCCCTTGCGCCGCTCCAGCTCGTGCAGCAGCGTGGCCAGAATGCGCACGCCGGTGGCGCCAATGGGGTGGCCCAGCGAGATGCCGGAGCCGTTCACATTCAGCTTGTGTTCGATGGCGGCCTGGTCATGCCACTCCCAGCCCTTGAGCACGGCCAGCACCTGGCAGGCAAAGGCCTCGTTCAGCTCCACCAGGTCCATATCGTCCAGCGTCAGATGCAGGCGCGACAGCAGCTTTTTCACAGCCGGCACAGGGCCTATGCCCATGTGCGAGGGCTCGCAGCCTGCAGCCGCCCAGCCCACCATGGCGGCCATGGGCGTGAGGCCCAGCTCGGCCAGCTTGTCCTCGGCCACGATCAGGCAGGCGGCCGATGCATCGTTTTGCTGGCTGGCATTGCCTGCCGTCACCGTGCCGCCCGGCATCAGCACACGCAGCTTGGCCAGGCTGTCCATGGTGGTGGCGGCGCGAAAGCCCTCGTCCTGGCTGAACAGCAGGGGCTCGCCCTTGCGCTGGGGCACGGACACGGGAACGACCTCATCGTTGAAGCGGCCGGCGGCCCAGGCATCGGCTGCACGCTGGTGGCTGCGCATGGCAAAGGCGTCGGCCGCGTCGCGCGTGATGCCGTAGTCGCGGGCCAGGTTCTCTGCCGTCTCGATCATTCCCGAGATCTTGCCAAAGCGCTCCACAGGCTGGGAGCGCTCGCGGCCACGGTCCAGGCGGTCAAACATGCGCACATTGCCCGAGCGCGCACCCCAGCGCATATCGGGGCTGTAGTACTCGATGTTGCTCATGCTCTCTACGCCGCCGGCAATCACCACATCGGCTGCGCCGCTTTGCACCATCATGGCGGCCGTGGCAATGGCCTGCAGGCCACCGCCGCAGCGGCGGTCCAGCTGCATGCCTGGCACCTCCACCGGCAGGCCGGCCTGCAGCGCGGCCCAGCGGCCCACGCAAGGCGTCTCGCTGCTGGCGTAGGACTGGGCAAACACCACATCATCGATGCGGGCGGGGTCTATGCCGCTTTGGGCCACCACGGCACGTACCGTGGTGGCGGCCAGCTCCTCCACGGGAACGGGGCGCAGACTGCCGCCGAAAGTACCGACGGGGGTGCGAAGCGGGGAAACAATGGCGGCACGGCGCATGGGGTGGACTCCTGGTGGTGATGTGGTGATGGGGGAATGAGGGCGGCAGCTCAATGGGGAAAAGCCGCCCCGCATTGGCGCAGCAGGCCATGGGCCTCTCGCTCCAAATGCTCCTGGTGCGCGGGTGCGGCAATGTCTATCAGACGGCGCACGCGCCGGGACAGCGGCTGGCCGCGCAGGTCGGCCACGCCATGCTCGGTGACGATCAAGCCGGCATCGGCGCGCGGCGTGCTCACCGGGCCGGAGAGGCTGGCCACGATGCGGCTGTGGGCCTTGGCGGTGGAGGGCAGGGCCACAATCGGCAGGCCGCCCTTGCTGCGGGCAGCGCCACGCAGAAAGTCCACCGCCCCGCCCACGGCGCCCATATAGACGCCGCCGGCGACCTCGGCATTGATCTGCCCCGTCAGGTCCACCTCGATGGCGGCGTTGATGGCCACCAGCTTGTCCATGCCCGCCAGCACCTCGGGGTGGTGGGTGTAGCCGGTGTCGCGCAGCTGCAGCTGGGGGTTGTGATGGGCCCATTGGCGCAGCCGCGCTCCGCCCATGAGCACGCCTGCCGTGCCCACGCCGGGGTCTATGTTTTTGCGCGCATGGGTGAGTACACCGGCCTCGGCCAGGGCGACCACGCCGTCGCCAATGGCGCCGCTGTGCAGGCCCAGGTCTTTGTGCTGGCGCAGTGCGGCCAGCACGGCCTCCGGCAGATTGCCCACGCCCAGTTGCAGGCAGCTGCCGTCTTCGACCAGGCTGGCAATATAGGCCGCAATCGTCTGCTCTGCGGCGCCGGGCGCGGTGCGCGCCATGTCGGGCAGGGCGGTGTCGGAGTCCACAAGCAAATCAAAATCCCCGGCCTGCAGATAGGGGCCGCCGGTGGTCCATGGCACATCGGGGTGGACCTCGCCCACGATGACGCGGGCGCACGCCATGGCGGCGGGCAGGTATTCACGCACCTGGCCCAGGCTGTGGCGGCCCAGGGAATCAGGCGGTGACACTTGCAGGAACACCACATCGGCCGAAAGCGCACCACGCTCCAGCAGCGGCGGGAACTGCGAGTAATGGGCGGGAATGATGTCCAGCACACCGGCCTGGGCCAGCGCACGGTGGGGGCCGCTGGCGGCATAGCCCAGAAAATCCAGTACATCGGCATGTGCGGGCTGCAGCGTGTCCGAAAGGCCCAGGCCCACAAACACCTGCAGCCGGCCGCCTTGGGCCAGCGCATGGCGGTGCTGCACCAGGGCGCGGGTCAGCGTCAGCGGCTCGGCCGTGGCCTGGCCCCACCACAAGCTGTCACCGGGGCGCAGCAAGGCTTGCAGCCGTGCGGTAAGCGGGCTCATTCCTTGCGGTCCCAGTCAAAGCGCAGCGGCTGCTTGTTTTTGAAGCGCTCAATTGCATCCAGGTGGTAGTCGGAGCCACGGCAAATGGCTTGTGCGCTGGCTTCCAGCTCGGCCATGGCATGGGCGTTCAGCTCAAAGGCCTGGTGCATGATGTTTTTGGCCATGCCGATGGCCACTGTGGACGCGCCGGCAAAGCGGGCGGCCAGCTGCTGGGTGGCCTGCTGCAGCGCTGCGGCGTCTTCCACGATGTCGTAGACCATGCCCAAGGCCTTGGCCTCGTCCGCACCCACGGTGCGCGCGGTGAAGACCAGCTCCTTGGCCTTTTGCAGACCCACAATGCGCGGCAGCAGCTGCATGGCACCCAGATCGGGCACCAGGCCTATGCGGCCAAACACGGCGCAGAACTTGGCGCGGCGCGTGGCAAGCACAAAGTCGGCGGCTAGGGCCAGGCTCAGGCCTGCGCCAAAGGCCGGGCCATCCACGGCGGCAATCACCGGCTTTTCCATGTTCACCAGCTCGGCAAACCACTGGTGCAGGGCGCGCATGCGCTCGCGGTGGGCCACGCTGCCCTGCTGGCTGTTCAGCATCAGGCTGATGTCGCCGCCCGAGCAAAAGGCCCCGCCGGCGCCGGTGAGCACCACGGTGTGCACATCCGCGTCATCGCGCATCTGGACCACAGCCCGCGCCAGCCCGTCGCGCACTTCCAGGCCCAGGGCATTGCGCGCCTCGGGGCGGTTGAGGGTGATGGTTCCCACACCGTTTTCCACGGTGGTCAATACGGCAGAGTGGTTCATGGATGGTGCCAATCAAAAAGAAGAAAAAGTGGAATGTGCAGGCGGGGCATCCCCCTCACCCCCACCCTCTCCCGCAAGCGGGCGAGGGAGCAAAACCAAGGGTGCAGCGCTCGAAACTGGCGCGCCCTGTGCCACGCCCCTTTCGCCAGAGACAGCGAGCAAGGGCCGTCCCGCCGCGAGGCTGTCGTCCCCCTGCCCGCAGCGCGTAGCGATGCGAGAGCGGGGGGAAGGCGCAACGCGCCTCAGGGGGGTGTTCACACCACCTCCGCGAAGCCATGGCTCAGCACCACCTTGTCCCGCTCCTGCACCTTGGCGCGCAGCTGGTAGTGGCTGGGGCTGCCGGGCACGCGCCAGATTTCGGTGACCAGGGTCTCACCTGGGAACACCGGCGAGGCAAAGCGAATGTCCAGTGCCCTGAAGCCTGTGGCATTGCCGCCCGCGCACTGGCGCAGCAGGGCGCGGGCGACCAGGCCATAGCTGGCAAGGCCATGCAAAATGGGGCGCTCAAAGCCTGCGGCCTGGGCCACGGCAGGGTCGGCATGCAAGGGGTTGTAGTCACCGCTGAGGCGGTAGAGCAGGGCGGCCTCGGGGCGGGTGGGCTGGATGTCGGTGAAGTCCGGGGCGCGGTCTTCGGGTGTGGGCTGCAGCGCGGGCAGTGGGGCATCGCTGGGTTGGCCGCCGCCTGCTTGGCCGGTTTGGCTGTAGCCGCCATCACCGCGCAAGAACGAGACCTGCTGCACGGTGGCCAGCAATTCGCCGGCTGCGGTTTCCAGGCGGCGCTCGGTCACCATGATGCAGCCCTTGCCTTCGCCCTTGTCCGTCAAATGGGTGATGCGGTTGTGGCCCACCACCTCTGCCGCCGGCGGCAGCGGCCGGTGCAGCCGCATGCGCTGCTCGCCATGCAGCAGCTTGACCCAGTCAATGCCGGTATCGGGCTCGCGCGCCCAAAAGCCGGGGTAGCCCAGCACCACGGCCTGCGAAGGCAGGGTGAGCAGGCCCTGGCCGTCCTTGCCCTCGTACACATAGGGCAGGGCGCTGTGGTCCAGCGGGTCATTGCCCAGGCCCAGGCTGAGCGCATACAACATGCTGTCGCGTGCGCTGTAACTCTGGCGCACAGGCGCAAACTGGCGCGCCTTGAGGTGGTGGTAGTCAATGGCCATGGATGGCTCCTCGAAGTGATTCGCGATGGGAGTGCTTGTGATGCGGCGCATCCAACGAACACCTTGCTGTGCGGGGCCCCCTCACCCCTACCCTCTCCCCCAAGGGGGTGAGGGAGTCAAGTCAGGGCGTGGCGCACAAAACTGGCGTAGCCCAGGCCAGCAGACAGCGAGCAAGGGCCGACCCGCAGCGAGGCTGTCGTCCCCCTTGGGGGAAGGCGCCGAAGGCGACTCAGGGGGGAGCCGTCAGATCGGATCCCAACTGAACACATCCGCAGAGCGATCCATGGGCACAAACGAGGCCTTGAGCGCCGGCATGCCATGCTCGGCAATGAACTCCGGAGTCCAGCCTTCGCTGCGGTGTACCGAGCGCAGCGGGCGGGGCTGGCTCATCAGAAAGATCTCGTTGTTGCGCACGGCAAAGACCTGGGCGTTCACATCCTTGGCCTGGTCGGACAGCAGATAGACCGCCAGCGGTGCGATCTTGTTGGGCGTCATCTGCTGGATCTTGGCCACGCGCGCCTGCTGCTCGGGGGTGTCGGTGGGGATGGAGCCAATCATGCGGCTCCAGGCAAAGGGGGCGATGCAGTTGGAGCGCACATGGAACTTGGCCATGTCCAGCGCAATCGACTTGGACAGGGCGGTCAAACCCAGCTTGGCGGCGCTGTAGTTGGCCTGGCCCAGATTGCCGATCAGGCCGGAGGTGGAGGTCATGTGCACCAGGGCGCCGCTTTCCTGCTCCTTGAAGTGGTTGGCTGCGGCGCGGCTCATGTAGTAGCTGCCGTAGAGGTGGACCTTGATGACGGCATCCCACTCGTCCAGGCTCATCTTGTGGAAGAAGCGGTCGCGCAGAATGCCGGCGTTGTTGACGATGCCGTCGATGCGGCCAAAGCTGTCCACGGCGCATTGCACGATGCGGCCGGCACTCACCGCTTCCGACACGCTGTCGGTATTGGCCACGGCCTGGCCGCCAGCGGCCTTGATTTCGTTCACCACTTTCTGTGCCGGGCCGGCGTCCGTGCCTTCGCCGGTGGTGGAGGTGCCGATGTCGTTGACCACCACCTTGGCACCCGCTGCGGCCATGGCCAAGGCAATGTCTCGGCCTATGCCGCCGCCGGCGCCGGTCACTACGACGACCTTGTCTTGCATCATCTTCTGGGCCATGGTTTGTCGTCCTTTTCTGTGGTTGGGAGATATGGCTTGAGCATGCCGGCAAACCGCGCTGGGCGCCATTTGCCAATCCCAAGGGCGGGCTTCGGCAATGTGAAACCAGCACCTGATGCAGGCCCTTAGGCAGAGCCGAAGACACGCTTTCACAAACGCAGCTTGCCTGCCGCTGGCGCTGGCCTGACCATGGCAGCCATGACAGAACCGCAACATGCAACCATCGATGCCGCCATGCAGGCGCATCTTCAGACCTGGCAGGGCAAGAGCGAGTCGCGCGTCGACCTGGTGGCTGCGGCGCCCGTGGCGGCCATGGCGGCCACGCTGGACCGTGCTGACCCAGCGCCGGTGGCAGGTACAGCCTTGCCGCCGCTGTGGCATTGGATGTACTTTTTGCCCCACGCACGCCAAAGCGAAATCGGTCCCGATGGCCACCCGCTGCGCGGTGGTTTTCTGCCTCCCGTGCCGCTGCCGCGCCGCATGTGGGCCGGTGGCCGGTTGCGCTGGGAGGCGGGCAATGCGCTGGCGGTCGGGCAGGAGGTGGAGCGTGTCTCCACCATACAGTCCGTCAAGCACAAGGCCGGGCGCTCGGGCGAGCTGCTGTTTGTGCAGGTGGAGCACCAGTTCCGCAATGCCAGCGGCCTGGCGCTGACCGAGGAGCACGACATCGTCTACCGCCCGCTGGCCCAGCCCGGCGAAGCCGCGCCCGCGCCGCAAACACCGCCGCTGGCCGGCCAGGCCGCATGGTCGCGCACCATGGTTCCCGATGATGTGCTGCTGTTCCGCTATTCGGCCCTGACCTTCAACGGCCACCGCATCCACTATGACCGCCAGTACGTCACCCAGGTCGAGGGCTACCCCGGCCTCATCGTGCACGGCCCCTTGATTGCCACGCTGCTGGTCGATCTGCTGCGCCGCCATCTGCCCCAGGCACAACTGCTCAGCTTCGATTTCCGGGCCGTGCGCCCCACGTTTGATCTGCATGCCTTCAGCGTCCATGGCAAGCCCTCGCAGGACGGCAAGACCGTGGAGCTCTGGGCCCAGGACCACGAGGGCTGGCTGACCATGCAGGCCACGGCTGTGCTGGCCTGAAGCAGGACTATCGAAACAAGAGCTGCTTGTGCATATGCAGCAAGCGTGAGAGGCCTAAAAAGCTTGAAAAAGCTGGAAGAGACAACGCCATGATCGAAAAGACACTGAGCAACAACTACCCCGAAATTCGCGATGCCATTCGCGACCTGTGCAAGCAGTTTCCGGACGAGTATTTCCGCAAGGTGGACGAGGCACGCGCCTACCCCGAAACCTTTGTCAACGCGCTGACCGGAGCGGGCTGGCTGGCGGCACTGATTCCGCAGGAATACGGCGGCTCGGGACTGGGGCTGACCGAGGCCTCGGTCATCATGGAAGAGATCAACCGCTGCGGTGGCAACTCCGGCGCCTGCCACGGCCAGATGTACAACATGGGCACGCTGCTGCGCCATGGTTCCAAGGCGCAAAAGGACAAATACCTGCCAAAGATTGCCAGCGGCGAATGGCGGCTGCAGTCCATGGGCGTGACCGAGCCCACTACCGGCACCGACACCACCAAGATCAAGACCAGCGCGGTGAAAAAGGATGACCGCTACGTCATCAACGGCCAGAAGGTGTGGATCAGCCGCATACAGCACAGCGACTTCATGATCTTGCTGGCCCGCACCACACCGCTGGCCGAGGTGACCAAGAAGAGCGAGGGCATGTCCATCTTTATGGTGGACCTGCGCGAGGCCGAGCAAAACGGCATGACGGTGCGGCCCATTCCCAATATGGTCAACCACGAGACCAATGAGCTGTTCTTCGAGAACCTGGAGATCCCGGCAGAGAACCTGATTGGCGAGGAAGGCAAGGGCTTCAAATACATCCTCGATGGCCTGAATGCCGAGCGCACCCTGATTGCCGCCGAGTGCATAGGCGACGGCTACTGGTTCATGGACCGTGTCACCAAGTATGTGAAGGACCGCCAGGTGTTTGGCCGCCCCATTGGCCAGAACCAGGGCGTGCAATTCCCCATCGCCGAGACATTTATCGAACTGGAGGCCGCGAATCTGATGCGCTGGAAGGCCTGCGAGCTGTTCGACAAACATGAGCAAATGGGCGCCCAGGCGAATATGGCCAAGTACCTGGCGGCCAAGGCCAGCTGGGAAGCGGCCAATGCCTGTCTGCAATTCCACGGCGGCTTTGGCTTTGCCTGCGAATACGACGTGGAGCGCAAATTCCGTGAGACGCGCCTGTACCAGGTGGCGCCGATTTCTACCAACTTGATCTTCTCCTACGTGGCCGAGCACCTCTTGGGCTTGCCCCGATCGTTTTGATGCACACCCCCGGCTTTACGCCCTCGCCCCTTCGGGGAGAGGGTTGGGGTGAGGGGCAGGGCCTTACCGTTGGCATTCACCGTGGATCGACAAGATGACAAAACAAGCAATTCGCCCTCTGGATGGCATCACCGTGGTCTCGCTGGAACATGCGGTGGCCGCACCGTTTTGCACGCGCCAGCTGGCCGATCTGGGCGCGCGCGTGATCAAGGTGGAGCGGCCCGGCAGCGGCGACTTTGCGCGCGGCTATGACCAGCGCGTGAAGGGCCAGTCCTCGCACTTCACCTGGATCAACCGCAGCAAGCAAAGCCTGGCGCTGGATGTGAAGCTGCCCCAGGCCAAGGCAGCACTGCTGGAGCTGCTGAAGACGGCCGATGTGCTGGTGCAAAACCTGGCGCCCGGCGCTGCGGCGCGTATGGGGCTGTCGTATGCGGACTTGAAGGCGCACAACCCCAGGCTCATCGTTTGCGACATCAGCGGTTATGGCAGCGACGGCCCCTACCGCGACAAAAAAGCCTATGACCTGCTGATCCAGAGCGAGGCGGGTTTTCTGTCCGTCACCGGCACGCCGGAGACACCGAGCAAGTCCGGCATCTCGGTGGCCGATATTGCGGCAGGCATGTATGCCTACACCAACATCCTCTCGGCCCTGCTGCTGCGCGGCAGAACGGGCGAGGGCAGCCATATCGACGTCTCCATGCTCGAAGCCATGGGCGAGTGGATGGGCTACCCGCTGTACTACGCCTACGACGGCGCCACGCCGCCACCGCGCACCGGGGCCTCGCACGCCAGCATCTACCCCTATGGGCCATTCACGGCCGGCGACGGCGGCACGGTGATGCTGGGCCTGCAGAACGAGCGCGAATGGAAGGTGTTTTGCGACCAGGTGCTGTTGCGCCCCGAGGTGGCCGTGGATGCGCGCTTTCACAGCAATGCCCAGCGCAATGCCAACAGGGCGGAATTGCAGGAACTGATTCTGCAGGAGTTCGCGCAACTGACTTCGGCCCAGGTGGTGCAGCGCCTGGATGCGGCCGGCATTGCCAACGCCCATGTCAACGATATGGCGGGGCTGTGGGCCCATCCGCAGCTGGCTGCGCGCCAGCGCTGGCGCTCTGTGGCCACGCCCGTGGGCGAGGTGCCGGCCCTGCTGCCTCCGGGCGTGAACAGCGCCTTTGACTACCGCATGGACCCCATACCTGCCGTGGGCCAGCACAACGCCGCCATCCTGGCCGAGCTGGGCTGGAGTGCCGAACAGATCGGGGCGCTGCAGCAGGCGCAAAGCGCCAAGGCCATGGATGTTTAAAACCCTAAAACAAGAGCAGCCCATGCAGATGCAGGCTGCGCTGGAGACCGATATGAAGCAAGAAAGCCAGGTGGCGGTGCATCCGCTGGCCCAGTTCGCCGCCACGCTCGCCTGGAGCGATGTGCCCGCCGCCGTGCAGCGCAAGGCCGAAGACCTGTGGGTGGACTGGTTCGGCTCGGTGCTGGCCGGGCAAGGTGCCCGCCCGGTGCTGAGCCTGGCGCGCTTTGCGCTGTCGCAAGGGCCGGCCCAAGGCCCTTGCGAGGTCATAGGCCAAAGCGCCACCACCTCGCCCATGATGGCCGCCCTGGCCAACGCCGCCGCCTCGCATGTGGCCGAGCAGGACGATGTGCACAACGGTTCGGTGTTCCACCCCGCGGCCGTGGTGTTTCCGGCGGCCGTGGCCGTGGCCCAGAGCATGGGCGCCAGCGGCGCGCAGCTGATGGCGGCCTGCGTGGCCGGCTACGAGGTGGGCATACGCGTGGGCGAGTTTCTGGGCCGCAGCCACTACAAAATCTTCCACACCACGGGCACGGCCGGCACCTTGGCTGCGGCCGCAGCCGTGGGCAATCTGCTGGGGCTGACGCCGCTGCAAATGCAGCATGCATTCGGCTCTGCCGGCACGCAGTCCGCCGGCCTGTGGGAGTTTTTGCGCACCGCTGCCGACAGCAAACAGCTGCACACGGCACATGCGGCATCGGCGGGTTTGATGGCGGCCTATCTGGCACAGGATGGCTTCACCGGCGCGCAGGACATCTTCACCGGCCCCCAGGGCCTGGCGGCCGGCATGTCCAGCGACAGCAACCCCGCCAAGCTCACCGATGGTTTGGGCACGCGCTGGGCCACGGCCGAGACCAGCTTCAAATGGCATGCCTCCTGCCGCCACACCCATCCGGCGGCCGATGCCTTGCTGCAGGTCATGCAGCAGCATGGGGTGGCGTTGGGCGATATCGCGCAAGTCATCTGCCATGTGCACCAGGGCGCCATCGATGTGCTGGGGCCTGTCACCTCGCCCGTCACGGTGCACCAGAGCAAGTTCTCCATGGGCACGGTGCTGGCGCTGGCGGCACGCTTTGGGCATGCGGGGTTGACCGAGTTCGACACCCAGTACCTGGCGGCCGACACTGTGGCCATGCGCGACAAGGTCAGCATGGTGCTGGACCCCGAAGTGGATGCCGCCTACCCCCAACGCTGGATTGGCAAGGTGACGGTGCAGACCACGGATGGACGCAGCCTGCACGGCCGGGTGGACGAACCCAAGGGCGACCCGGGCAACACCTTGAGCCGCGAGGAAATCACCGCCAAGGCCTTGCGCCTGGCCGCCTATGGCAGTGCGTTGCCGGCAGAGCGGGTGCAGCAGGCGGTGCAGCAGCTGTGGCAGGTGGCTGCCATGGACCGCATCGGGCACTTGCTTGCTTAGGTCGCAGCATATGTACGACTTGCTTCAACAGGCCTGCTCATTCCTGTTCGTTCCGGCTTCCCGGCCCGAGCGTCTTGGCAAGGCCCTGGCCAGCGGCACCGACATGGTCATCGCCGACTGGGAGGATGCCGTGGCCCCGGGTGACAAGAATGGCGCGCGCCAGGCCCTGGTCCAGGCCATCCAGGGCTTGCTGCCGGCCAGCCGCATGCGCCTGCTGGTACGCATCAACGCCGCGCAGACACCCTGGCATGAGGAGGATGTGCAGGCTCTGGCCGGGCTCGTGCAGCAGGGCCTTTGCGGTGCCGTGCTGCCCAAGGCCGAAAGCGCTGCCACCCTGCTGGCCGTGGCCGCTGCGGCAGGCCCCCGGGCGGCCATCGTGCCGCTGATCGAAAGCGTGGCGGGGCTCGACGCCGTGGACGAGATCGCCAGAACGCCGTGCGCCGTGCGCCTGGTCTTCGGCCACCTGGATTTTCAGGTCGACGCAGGCATGGACTGCAGCCTTGACGAGCAGGAGCTGCTGCCTGTGCGCATGGCCCTGGTGCTGGCCTCCCGCCGCGCGGGCCTTGCTGCCCCCGTGGACGGGGTGACCGTGGACACCGTCCACCCCGAGCGTCTGCAGCACGATGCACAGCGTGCGCTGCGCATGGGCTTTGGCGGCAAGCTGTGCATACACCCGGCCCAGGTGGCGCCGCTGCACGCAGTCTTCGATCCCGACGAGGCCGCAGTGGTCCAGGCGCGCAGAGTGCAACAGGCGTTGAGCGAAGCTGGAGGTGGGGTCTGCGTGCTCGACGGGCGCATGATCGACGCGCCCATGCTCAAGCGTGCAGAGCAGGTCTTGCAGCGCCACGCCAAGGCCTTGCAACGCGCAGGCCCGTGAAGGCGTCCATGCCCGAGAATCAGAGGCTGGCCTTGATGGAGGAGCAATCATTGTTCACTGCCGAAGCAGGCATATCAGCGATGCAACATGTTGTAATCACGGGCTTCGCCTGTTGACACAGCGCCAAAACGCCATGGAACAGGCTCCGATCCAATCCATCTCAAGGAGATAGTCTGCATGAGCGCATTAGTCATCAAAGCCTGGAAAGCCAGCGAGCAGCCCATAGACAATCAGGGCAATCACATTGCCATCACCGGACGCGAGGGCGGTCTCGTGGCCTGGATTCTTTCCAAGGTGAACATCGATCCCACAACCACCATTCTCGTGGGCAGCGAGCGCCTGGAGTTCAGCAGCGCATCGCTGTCGGGGACCCAGTCGCGCCTGATTCCGCTGCAAGGCATTTGCTCGACCTACTATGGCTATCACAAGCCCTGGAAGACGGCTGCAGCCATCAGCGCCATGGCCATCTTCATGGGCCTGCCCATGCTGGCCCGCAGCCCCGTGGCCGGCCTGCTGGTGATGCTGCTCGGCTTTGGCATAGCTGCGCTGATCTACTTTCTGAATCGCACGCTGACCCTGGGCTTTGTGGAGAATAGCGGGGCCGTCAGCGGCATACAGTTCAAGCGCTCGGTGATCGAAAACATAGACATCACGCAGGAGCAGGCCAAGCAGGTCTGCCAGCTCATGCAAAAGCTGATCGAGGCCAAGGAAAAGCGCCTTTGAGACAAGGCCGCCGGCGCCTCCTCTAAGAACGTGTTTACGATCTCTACGCTGCCGCGTTGGAGCGCAATCGGGATGAGTTCAAAGCGATGGGGCGCAGCTTGCACCGAGGTGCAAGCAAGCCACAGCGCGAAGAAATCGCCCGATTTCGCTCCAACCCTTCGGGACAGTGCCTTTGCGGGCGGTCTACAGCGTTGCGAATCCTCGCAATAGCACGGCTATTGCTGCGGTGTCGCGCCTCGTATCCCATCCCGCAAAGACACTGGCGCGGCGCCGAGGAGATCGTAAACACGTTCTAAAAGCGCCGGCTCAGACCGGCTCGTGGGCCGGTGTCTTGCGCACCAGGCTCTTGAACGACAAGCGTCCACCCGGCATGCCTGAGCGCGCAGGCTGAGCGGCGGCTGGCGCGAGTGCAGGCTGCTGGGCGGGCTGTAGATGGGCCTGGGGGTCGAGCTGAAATACGGCAACGGCTGCGACCAGCTTTTCCGCCTGGGATTGCAGATGGGTGGCGGCCGCTGCCGACTCCTCGACCAGTGCCGCGTTCTGCTGCGTGGCCTGGTCCATCTGGGTCACGGCCTCGCCGACCTGGCTCACGCCCTGGCTTTGTTCATTGCTTGCAACACTGATCTCGCCGACGATGTCGGTCACGCGTCGTATGGCGCTGACCACTTCGTTCATGGTCGCACCTGCCTGGTCGACCTGGGTCGTGCCTTGCTGCACGCGCTCCACACTGGCCGTGATCAGCTCCTTGATCTGCTTGGCGGCTTCTGCACTGCGCTGGGCCAGGGTACGCACCTCGCCCGCCACCACGGCAAAGCCCCGCCCCTGCTCGCCAGCGCGCGCGGCTTCCACGGCCGCGTTGAGTGCAAGGATGTTGGTCTGGAAGGCAATGCCGTCTATGACGCCGATGATGTCGGCAATGCGCTGCGAGCTGCTGTGGATGTCCTTCATGGTCGATACCACGCGGTTCACGGCCTCGCCGCCATCCGTGGCCACGGTGGAGGCCGTGCTCGCGAGCTGGTTGGCCTGCCTGGCGTTATCTGCGTTCTGGCGCACCGTTGTGCTCAGTTGCTCCATGGAGGCCGCCGTCTCTTCGAGCGCGCTGGCCTGTTGCTCGGTGCGTGCGCTCAGGTCGTTGTTGCCCTGGGCGATCTGAGCACTGGCCGTGGCCACGCTGTCGGCGTTCTGGCGCACCGTGGCCACGACCTGGGTCAGGTTGTCGCGCATCTCGGAAAGAGAGACCAGCACGCGCGCGATTTCCTCCAGCCCATGCGTGGTCACGCGTTGTGAAAGATCGCCATGCGCCATGCGGTCCGAGGCCTCGATGGCCGTCTGCACCGAAGCCATGATCTGGTGATACATGTGCCAGAGCATGAAGATCATTACCAGGAGCAGCATGCTGGCAATGGAGACCAGCGCCCAGATCCACTGATTCTTGGTCTGCTCGGCCGCCGCGACGGCGCCCGAGGTCCGCTCGTCGAGCACGGTGAGGAACTCGTCGAGCGGCTTCATGATGCGGGCCTTGATCGCGTGGTAGTCGTGCCCATGGACCATGGCGCGGGCCTGCTCCAGGTCGGGCTCGCGCTTGATGGTGAACTGGCCCGTACCATCGTCGTACAACCCCTTGACCATGTTCATGGCCGTGGTCTCGAGCTTGACCAGCGCGTTGGATTCGGTCTCGGACTTGTGCAGCAGGCCGAATTCCTTTTCGGTGAACCCCGCATGTTTCATCAAATCATTGAGCGAGATGGCACTGCCGCTGCCCTTACCCGGGTCGATGTCGGCAGCGCGAAAGTCCCAGTAGATTTTCTCGTACTGGTTGGGGCGCGGCTTTTGACCGTTGCGTATGGCCAAGAGCTCGGCGTACTGCTGCTCCCAGCGTGGATCACCGGTGACCACATAGGTCCGCGCAAGGCGGCTCAGATCATCCGAGCCCTGGCGCAGCTCATCGGCCAGCAGATAGGAGTTGTAGCGCGCCGTCTGGGATTCGGCGAGCAGGGATGCCGAATGGGAGACCTGGTAGATGCAAAAACCAGCCACGGCAAGCGCAATGGCCATGACAGCCAGAGCAAGAGAAAAAAGTTTCTTAACGCTGAGCTTCATGAGCTTCACCTAGATTTCAATGGTTGAAACGCCGACATCCATGAAAAGTCCCTCGCATGTCTTGCAGGCGTGTGTAGAGAATGCGCAAAGTCAGTTCGGGAGCAGAGGCTGCGTAGGACAGGCCGCATCCCCTCTAGCCCTGTCCCTGAAAGCTGGCGCTGGGCTGAAAAAGTTGCGAACCCGCAAGCGCGACCTTGGTATTCATCCAAATCGCCTGTGCAGTCCATTGCAGCGCATATCCCCTTTGGACCATGCGGGAATCTGAGCCTTGTTTGTCCCGTTTTTGTGGAGATACCAGGGCTTCAGGCCTTGCGACCTTCGTCAGCCCTCACAATCCGGGCTCTTCCATGAACTACCAGAAACCTCCCCAGGCCCAAAGGCCCCAGTCCGGCGTGGATCCCCAGGCCCTGCGCGCCGGTCCGCCACGCCTGCTGTGCTTCAACAAGCCTTATGGCGTGCTCAGCCAGTTCACGCCCGAAGGGCGCTGGCAAGGCCTCAAGGACTTTATCGATGTGGCTGGTGTCTATGTGGCCGGCCGGCTCGACGCCGACAGCGAAGGCCTGCTGCTGCTCACCGATGACGGCAAGCTGCAGGCGCGCATTGCCGATCCGCGCTTCAAGATGGAGAAGACGTATTGGGTGCAGATCGAGGGTGTTCCCCAGGAGGCGGCATTGGAGCAGTTGAGGCGCGGCCTGCGGCTCAAGGACGGCATGACCCAGCCCGCGCGCGCCAGGCGGCTGGAGACGGCCCCGGTGCTCTGGCCGCGTGATCCGCCGATACGTGTGCGCCAGAACATTCCCGATTGCTGGATCGAGCTGATCATCCGTGAAGGCAGAAACCGCCAGGTGAGACGCATGACAGCAGCCATAGGTCACCCTACGCTGCGTCTGGTGCGTGCGGCCATAGGCCCGTATTCGCTAGAGAGCCTGCAGCCTGGCGAATGGAAAGAGGTGCCCCGCCACTGAGAGGGAGAGCCTGCTCTGAGCGGAAGGCTCGCTGGAGCAAAACCGCCCGGGATCACCGCCGGGCAGGGCCCCGTTAGAGCGTGTTCACGATCTCAGGCCTTCTTGAGGAACTCGGACTTGAGCAGCAGGCTGCCGAGGTCGGTCTTGCAGTCCACGTTGTGCCCATCGGGACCATCGACCAGGCGTATTCCCTTGACCTTGCTGCCTTTCTTGAGAACGGAAGACGCACCCTTGACCTTGAGGTCCTTGATCAGGATGGCGGCATCGCCGTCTGCCAGCGGATTGCCGTTGGCGTCGCGCACCACCTTGGATGCTTCATCGGCCTGCGCATCCTCGGAGCCTTCCTGCTGCGGCCATTCAAAGCTGCAGTCGGGGCAGATGAAGTGGTCGCCATCAGGGTAGGTGTTCTCAAGCGTGCATTGGGGGCAGGCTGGGGTGTTGTGCGGCATGGCGAGGCTCCGTGGCTATCTGCTGAAAAAGTGCGGCGCCACTGGGGCGCCGTCTCGAAGACAGACATTGTCGTTGCCGCATGTGCCTGCAGCGGCCCAATGCCGCAGTAAGGCGCAGGCTCATGCAGAGCCGGCCGGGCAGATGGCCTGGATCCTGAACACGTTCCAACAGTCTGGCCTTGGTCTCTGTAGCAAGTGAAGCAGCCCCGCCTCGACACCTTGTCCACATGGGCAATCATTTCCAGGTTTGATTGCGGCTCGTGGTGCCAAGCGCGCCAGTGTCCGAAGCCTGCCGTGCGAGCTGTGCCCGTGGTTCATATTGCCTTGTGAAACACAAACAAACTCTTGCGTATCGTCGTGTAAATGAGGGCAGTGAGTTGGCATTCGATCGCTCACCATATAGTGGACAGAAAAGTTTTAACTCATAACCAAAGATGGCAAAAACGCACATCTTTTCAAGGAGTGACGCTTTCATGAGCAATCGGAATCCACCACTGCGAAGCATTGCAGCGGCCATCATCGGCAATGCGCTGGAATGGTATGACTTTTTCGTCTTTGCGTTCATGACGCCGATTCTGGCCAAGCTGTTTTTCCCGGCCCATCCCGACAACCCCGACGACAACATCAACCGCATCCTGCTCACCACGGCAGTCTTCGGCGTGGGCTTTTTCATGCGTCCCGTGGGAGGGATCCTGCTGGGCCTTTACAGCGATCGAAAGGGGCGAAAGGCGGCCATGGTGCTGGTGACCAGTCTCATGGCCCTGGCCATGGTCTTCATCACCCTTGCGCCCACCTATGAATCCGTGGGGATTGCCGCCCCCTTGTTCATCGTGCTCACACGCCTGCTCCAGGGCTTTGCCACGGGGGGCGAGTTCGGCAGCTCCACAGCCTTGCTGATCGAGCTTGCACCGCCCGACAAGCGCGGCTTTTACGGCTCCTGGCAAATGACCGGCCAGTCCGTGGCCTTGTTTCTGAGCGCGGCCGCAGGCGTCATGATTACCGACTTGTTCAGCATCGAGCAGGTCATGTCCTGGGCCTGGCGCCTGCCTTTTGCACTGGGCCTGCTCATCGTCCCGGTTGCGCTCTACATACGCCGCCATGTGCAGGAGCCTCAGGCCTTTGTGCAGCAACAGGACCGAAGCCGGAATACAGGCCTGGTGGACGTGCTGAAAAACCATGGGCGTGCAATCCTCGTGGCCATGGGGCTGGTGATCGCGGCCACGGTTTCCGTCTACATCACCTTTACCTATCTGGTCACCTATGCCACGGTCACTTTGCAGTTGCCGATGCACGACGCCTTCATGGCGCAAATGGCAGGCTGTGCCTTGCTGATGCTGGCCACGCCGCTTTTCGGCCTGCTGTCCGACCGTATAGGTCATCGCAGACTGGCCTTGTTTGCACTCGCAGGCTATCTGCTGGTGCTCTATCCGCTGTATGCCTGGCTGACCAACGGACCCACGGTGCAGAAGCTGCTGCTGGTCCAGTTGGGCGTCTGCATCTTCGTGGCCATGTTTTTCAGTGTTTTCAGCAGCCTGATGGCCGACCTGTTTCCAACCGCCGTGCGTTCCACGGGCATGTCCATAGGCTATAACGTGGCGGTCATGGTGTTCGGCGGCTTTGCTCCGTTTGTCGTGACCTGGCTGATCCGCACCACGGGTTCGCCCATGGCCCCGGCGTTCTATGTGATGCTGGGCGTGGCCCTGGGCCTGATCGCCACGCTCTTCTTCAAAAGCTCGCACCCTGTGGAGCTGCCGGCGGCATGGCCTCAAACGCCGGGTAAGGCTGCCTAGAGCGTGTTCACGATCTCTACGCAGGCGCGTTGGAGCGCAATCGGGATGAGTTCGAGTCGATGCGCCGCAGCTTGCACCGGGGTGCAAGCAAGGGCCAGCGCGAAGAAATCGCCCGATTTCGCTCCAACCCTTGGGGACAGTGCCTTTGCGGGTGAGCGGCTAGACCTTGGCTCTCACCCATTTCGGCGATATACCGTAGCGCCGTTTGAAGGCAGTCGAGAAATTGGCCGCGCTGGTATAGCCGGCCGCATGCGCGGCCTCGGACACACTGCACCCGGTCTGCTCCAGTTGGGCCCAGGCCCGTTCCAGGCGCTGGTCCCGGCGGTACTCGTCGATGCTGCTGCCGAACACCTGACGAAACTGACGCTGCAACGCACTGGGGCTGAGCCCTATGTCGCGCGCAATATCGGGCAGGGGGCGGAAGCACTCGGTTTCGCTGTCCAGCACGGCCTTGAGCCTCATCAGGCGTTGATGCTCGCGCAGGCCCAGCGGTGCAGCCTGGGCTTCCTGACCCTGCGGGCTTTCCGACAGCGACTGCAAGGCCTCGTGCATCAACTCCAGCGCTCGGCTGAGCAACAGCACCGGCGTCCTGGCTTCGCGCGCAAGCTGGATGATCTGCTCGGCCACCGCTACGGCACGCACCGAAGGCTGCCATGGGCGTATGACCAGTTGCTGGTGCTGACGCCAGTGACACAGCAACTGCAGTGCGGCCCAGTCCATGGTCTGGTCCTCCAGCCAGCAGGCCTCTGCACTCAAGCTGAGCTTGCGCTCGTATTTGCCACGCTGCCAGCGGCGCACAAACGCATCACCCGGGCGTGAATGCACCACGGCCCCGCAGGCACCTGTTTGAGGGCCTGTCAGAGGATCGACCTGCATTTGCAAGCGCTGCCCGCCAAAGGCCACGTCCACGCGTCCTTCGAGCAACACCACCAGATGCAGGCCAGGCTCGGCCGGCACGCTGGAGCGCAGCGTGCACAGGTCGCTGGCCTCGACACCATGCAGCCAGAGACCGCGCTGCAACTGTAGGGCTTGAACATGGCCGGCCATCAGCACTTGCTGGGCCTGGACTTCGGCATCGAGAAAGTCGAGCGCAGGCGCCTCGAAGTCGCTCGCGCGTACAGTGCCCAGCCCCATCCAGCGCGGTGGGCGGGCAGCGGAGGAAACAGCCATATCCCGCCCAAAATTTTCTGATAATGATTCCCATTTTAGATGTCGATGCTTACGCCTTGCTACACCAGTGCATAGCAGCCTCGCACAGCAGATGCGCAGGCCTGCGCCACAATGCGCCATGCTCAAGCTCAAGCTCAACGACATTCAACGCGCCGCAGAACGCCTGCGCGGCGCCGTGCTGGAGACACCCTGCGTAGAGTCGCTCACGCTGTCCCGGATCACGGGAGCGCAGGTATTCCTCAAGTTTGAGAACCTGCAATTCACAGCCTCGTTCAAGGAGCGTGGCGCCTTCAACAAGCTGGCCCAGTTGTCTGCACAGGAACGCGCGCGCGGCGTGGTCGCCATGAGCGCGGGCAACCACGCCCAGGGCGTGGCCTATCACGCCGAGCGCCTGGGGCTGCGCGCGGTCATCGTCATGCCGCGCTTCACGCCCGGGGTCAAGGTCGAGCGCACGCGCGGTTTTGGTGCCGAGGTGGTTCTGCACGGCGACACCCTGGCCGAGGCGCGTCAGCATGCGTATGCACTGGCCGAGCAACAAGGCCTGGTCTTCGTCCACCCCTATGACGATGTGCAGATAGCAGCCGGCCAGGGCACGCTGGCCCTGGAGATGCTGGCCGCGCAGCCTGATCTGGAGCAACTGGTCGTGGCCGTGGGCGGCGGCGGCCTGATCGCAGGCGTGGCCACGGCCGCCAAGGGCCTCAAACCCGGCATCGAGGTCATTGGCGTGCAGGCCCAGCGCTTTGCAGCCATGGTGAATGCCGTGCGCCATGAGGATCTTCCCATGGGCAGCTCCACGATCGCCGAGGGCATTGCCGTGACCCAGCCCGGCGAGATCACCACGCAGATCGTCAGGCGCCTGGTCGACGATTTGCTGCTGGTGGACGAGGGCGACATAGAGCAGGCCGTGCTCATGCTGCTGGAGATAGAAAAGACCCTGGTCGAAGGCGCGGGGGCCGCCGCACTCGCGGCCCTGCTGCGCCACCCTCAGCGATTTGCGGGCAAAAAGGTGGGCCTGGTGCTCTCGGGCGGCAACATCGATCCCATGCTGCTGGCCTCCATCATCGAGCGTGGCATGGTGCGCTCGGGCCGGCTGACTCGTCTCAAGGTCAACGCCCGCGATGTGCCCGGCGTGCTCGCGCGCATCACAGCCACCGTGGCCGCTGCAGGCGCGAACATCGCCGAGGTCCACCACCAGCGAGCTTTCACGCTGCTGGCCGCGCAAAGCGTGGAGATCGAGCTGGTCCTGCAGACCCGCAACCAGGACCATGCACAGGAAGTCATGGCTGCACTGCAAGCTCAGGACATGCAAGTCAGCGCGGTCTGAGCGCTTCCCGCCAGTGGGCCCTGGTCCATGCAGGCGCTCGGGCCTGAACCCGCCCGCGACCAGGGCTGTGGCCAAGCAGACCCAGCCAGCTGCTGCACTCAGGCCGAGCAGGCTGTAATAGCCAAGATCCAAAGCGAGCTGCCGCAGCGCCTGGCCTCCCAGGGCTCTCTGGAATGGGTGACCAGGACCCTGGACTTTGCCAGCGATGCGGCCTTCATCGGGTTCTTCCGCCGCATGACGGAGCTGCCGCCGCGCGCCTGTATGGAAAGCCGGGGTCGGTCTCCATCCAATCTACTGCCGGCCTCATGGCTTTCCCCAGAGGCCGGCATGCAAAGCCCTACCTAGAATGGTTCGCTATGCCCCCGTCCTTTATCTATAAGGAGAGTTCAGCATGTCGCACGATCCCGTAGAGAACAACGCCGCAGAAACCAGCGATGCGGTTGAATCCATTACGCCCTATATCCCTTTCATCATTCCACTCGCTGGCGCCGTGATGATGTTCATTCTGGCCTTCATTGCCGTGACCATGGCCTGATTGCCTGCTCTGCACCGGCTCCGCCTTGGCGGAGCTTTTTTTGCGCAAAAAATAAGCACCAATCCTCAATTTTGAGCATTTATTAATGCATATATTGCATAGTTTTGGCCGTCATATTGCTGACAAATAAAATCCCTCTCCCTAGAATCGAGTCCCCGGCTGCAGGCCAGGTCAGCAAGCCTGCTTCTTCATGCGCTGACAAGCCTTTTTCTCAAAGATGACGACTTTTCTGCCCTCGTCTTCTTTGAAAAATTGGTTTTTTCAATTGAAGAAAGCTCTGCGATGAATGCACCCGTAATCCAAGGCCTGGATCTCCAGGCGCCTGCCTACGTCAAAAACCGCCGCCTGATTGCCTGGGTGGCCGAGATGGCCGCTTTGTGCAAGCCGGCCAGGATTCACTGGTGCGATGGCTCGCAAGAGGAATATGACCAGCTGTGCCAGCAGTTGGTGGATGCGGGCACGTTCAAGAAGCTCAATCCTGCCAAGCGCCCCGGCAGCTATCTGGCCTGGTCCGACCCCTCGGACGTGGCGCGCGTCGAAGACCGCACCTATATCTGCTCCGAAAAGAAGGAAGATGCCGGCCCGACCAACAACTGGATGGCGCCCGCCGAGATGCGTGCCACGCTGCAGCCGCTATTCGATGGCTGCATGGCCGGCCGCACCATGTATGTCGTGCCCTTCTCCATGGGCCCCCTGGGCAGCCCCATAGCCCATGTGGGCGTGGAGCTGTCCGACAGCGCCTATGTGGCGGTGAACATGAAGATCATGACGCGCATGGGCAAGGCCGTGTATGACGTGATCGGCGAGAACGGCGAGTTCGTTCCCTGCATGCACACCGTGGGCGCGCCGCTGGCCGCTGGTGAAAAAGACCAGACCAGCTGGCCCTGCAACAAGACCAAGTACATCGTGCACTACCCCGAAACGCGCGAGATCTGGTCGTATGGCTCGGGCTACGGCGGCAATGCGCTGCTGGGCAAGAAGTGCTTTGCGTTGCGCATCGCCTCCACCATGGGCCGCGACCAGGGCTGGCTGGCCGAGCACATGCTCATCCTGGGTGTGACCAATCCCGAGGGCAAGAAGTACCACGTGGCTGCGGCCTTTCCCAGCGCCTGCGGCAAGACCAACTTCTCCATGCTGGTGCCGCCCAAGGCCTTCGAAGGCTGGAAGGTCACGACCATTGGCGACGACATTGCCTGGATCAAGCCCCAGGCCGACGGCTCGCTGCGCGCCATCAACCCCGAAGCCGGCTATTTCGGCGTGGCCCCCGGCACCAATTACCACACCAACCCCAACTGCATGGCCAGCCTGGACAAGAACGTGATCTTCACGAACGTGGCCCTGACCGATGACGGCGACGTATGGTGGGAAGGCATGGAAAAGGATACGGGCAGCCTGCCCGAGCATCTGATCGACTGGCAGGGCAAGGACTGGACGCCGCAGATCGCCAAGGAAACCGGCGCCAAGGCTGCCCACCCGAATGCGCGCTTCACGGTCTCGGCCATCAACAACCCGGCCCTGGACGAGGCCTGGGACGATGCGCGCGGCGTGAAGATCGATGCCTTCATCTTCGGCGGCCGCCGCTCCACCACCGTGCCGCTGGTGACCGAGGCGCGCGACTGGGTGGAAGGTGTGTACATGGCAGCCACCATGGGCTCCGAGACCACGGCCGCAGCTTTCGGCGCCCAGGGCGTGGTGCGCCGCGACCCCTTCGCCATGCTGCCCTTCATGGGCTACAACATGAGTGAGTACTTCCAGCACTGGCTGAGCCTGGGCACCAAGCTCGAAGGTCAGGGCGCGCAGCTGCCCAAGATCTTCACCACCAACTGGTTCCGCAAGAACGAGCAGGGCAAGTTCGTCTGGCCCGGCTATGGCGAGAACATGCGCGTGCTCAAGTGGATGATCGACCGCATCGAAGGCCAGGCCGCAGGCCGACAGACAGCCTTCGGCATCGCCCCCGAGTACGCCGAGATCAACTGGTCCGGCCTGGAATTCACGCCCGCCCAGTTCGCCGACGTGACCAGCCTCGACAAGGCCGCCTGGACCGAGGAGATGAAGCTGCACAGCGAGCACTTCGACAAGCTGGCCTACAAGCTGCCCCAGGAAATGCTGGCCACCAAGGCCGAGCTCGAAAAGCGCCTCGCGGCCTGAGCGCCTTCTCCCGAGCCCGGAGCTTAGCGCCCCTGGGGTTGATGCAAAAAGGAGCGCCTCGGCGCTCCTTTTTGCATGGCGGGTCGGCCGGGCTTCAGCCGGCCATGCGGTACTCGCGCCCTATGCTGGCCACCTGCACGCAGTACGAGGCATACCAGCGCTCGCGGCCCAGGCCTTGCGCGAGCAGATGCTCGGGATGGGACTTCCAGGCACGGATGGCCTCTTCGCTGGGCCAGTAGGAAAGAGCGACCTCATTCTCTCCTTCGGTGACCGCATGGAACTCCAGGCAGCCGAACTCGTTCAAGGCCAGCTCGCGCATGCGCGCCGCCATGCGTGAATACTGCTCGTCCAGCTCGCGCACCTTGGCGCGAAAGATCACAACAAACATCGGGCGTCCTGCTTATTCCAATAAAGAGAGCTGCTTTCGCTTGTCCTGTAGGGACGGATTCAAGTCGAAGTGCAGCAAAGCATCAATGCACGGATTCAGGCTGCAAAGCAAGCTGAGCTAGGTATTGTGCATAAACATCGATCGGCTTGCACCAGCCCAGCGTCATCCTGGGCCGCTCATTGGGCCAGGGCCATCGCATCTCAAAACCGATGCCATCAAAGCCCTCCCCTTCGGGGGAAGGGGCCATACCGGCAAGCGCTCAGGCCGGGGATGCCCTGCCTCTTGAGCAGCTTTGCCACTGCATCGAGCTGCTCCTGTGTGTGGCCACGCGATCCGTGGCTCTGCGCAAGTTCACGCGCATCAGGCCCATGCCCCAGCGACTCCACAGCCTGTGCCACAGCTCTTCCTCGGAGCAATGCAACCAAGGGTAAACCCCTTGACAATCCAAGTTGACGATCCTGAATATGGCTTTAATAATTAACATGTTAATTAAATATCAGCCATGGAAACTCAAGCCTTTGCTCTCCAAAGCGGCATGCCGCTGGGCACGGTCTACGGCGCACTGCTCAACGACCGCGCCACCCTGACGCGCCTCGCGCCTCAGTTCGACAGCCCGCCCTACAAGGCCGCCCCCAAGGCGCCCGTGCTCTACATCAAGCCGCGCAATACCTGGGCGCGCAGCGGCGCTGCCGTGGCTGTTCCGGCGGACCCGGGCGTCGTGCGCCTGGATGCCACGCTGGGCCTGGTCATGGGCCGGGCGGCAACGCAGGTTGCGCCAGCGCAGGCCATGGACTACGTGGCCGGCTACGTCATCGTCAGCGACATCACCCTGCCCCACGAAAACTATTACCGCCCGGCCATCGTCCAGCGCTGCCGCGACGGCTTCTGCCCCATGGGCGATCTGCTGCAGCCCCTGCCGGGCTTCGATGTGAACACGGCCCGCCTGCAGCTGGCACTCAACGGCCGCCCGGTCTATGAGCGCAGCTTTGCCGACCTGGTGCGCCCTGCCTCGCAGCTGATCGCCGACGTGACGGAGTTCATGACGCTGGCCGCTGGCGACGTGCTTCTGCTCGGCCCCGGAGAAGGCGCACCCCAGGCCCGGCCCGGCGACGAGGTGCGCATCGAGGTGGCCGGATTGGGCGCTTTGCACCACAGCCTGGTGCTGGAGGAATTGGCATGAAACACGGACGCGTGATGTTTGAAGGCCGTGTACAGGCCGTGACCCCTGGACAGCCAGGCCAGGTGCTGCTGCCATGCGGGCGCAGCGTGGCCGAGACCGAGGTGCAATGGCTGCCGCCGCTGGAGTTCGGCACCATCATTGCGCTGGGGCTCAACTATGCAGACCATGTGAAGGAGCTCTCGCGCGAGCTCACGGTGACGGCCAAAGATGCGCCCCTGGTGTTTCTCAAGGGCGCGAATGCGCTCATCGGCCATCGCGCCCAGACCCCGCGCCCGGCCGACGCCGGCTTCATGCACTACGAGTGCGAGCTGGCCGTGGTCATCGGCAAGACCGCCAGGCGCGTCAAGGCCGCCGACGCCATGGCCTGCGTGGCCGGCTATACGGTGTGCAACGACTACGCGGTGCGTGACTACCTGGAGAACTTCTATCGCCCCAATCTGCGCGTGAAGAACCGCGATGCCTGCACCGTGATCGGCCCCTGGCTGGTCGATGCGGCCGACATTCCCGACCCCCATGCCCTGGGCCTGCGCACCCGTGTGAACGGCGAGCTCACGCAAACCGGCCATACGGGCGACATGATCCACCGCATCCCCGATCTCATCGAGTACCTGAGCGCCATCATGACCCTGCAGCCCGGCGATGTGATCCTCACGGGCACGCCCGACGGCGTGGTCAACGTACAGCCCGGCGACGCGGTCGAGACCGAGATCGACGGCCTGGGCACGCTGGTCAACACCCTGGTTGCAGCCTGAGCCGCCGCACCACCACCTCGCAAAAACCAGCAGCCCGAATGCTGACCTCCCAAGGGAATATCAAATGAAAATCGACCACCTGATCAATGGCCGCGCCGTCGCCGGCAAGAACTATTTTGAAAACATCAACCCGGCCACGCAGGATGTGATCGCCGAGGTTGCCGCAGGCGGAGCCGATGAGGTCAACGCCGCCGTGGCCGCAGCCAAGGAGGCCTTTCCCAAATGGGCGGGCCTTGCGGCCACCGAGCGCGCCAAGCTGGTGCGCAAGCTGGGTGACCTGATCGCCCAGCATGTGCCGGAAATCGCGGAGACCGAAACCAACGACTGCGGCCAGGTGATTGCGCAGACAGGCAAGCAGCTGATACCGCGCGCCGCCGACAACTTCTACTACTTCGCCGAGATGTGCACACGCGTGGACGGCCACACCTACCCCACGCCCACGCACCTGAACTACACGCTGTTCCACCCCGTGGGCGTGTGCGCGCTGATCTCGCCCTGGAACGTGCCCTTCATGACCGCGACCTGGAAGGTTGCGCCCTGCCTGGCCTTCGGCAACACGGCCGTGCTCAAGATGAGCGAGCTCTCGCCCATGAGCGCTGCGCGCCTGGGCGAGCTCGCGCTGGAGGCCGGCATCCCCGCCGGCGTGCTCAACCTCGTGCATGGCTATGGCAAGGATGCGGGCGAGCCCCTGGTGGCGCACCGCGACGTGCGCGCCGTTTCGTTCACGGGCTCCACGGCCACGGGCAACCGCATCGTGCAGGCTGCGGGCCTCAAGAAATTCAGCATGGAGCTGGGCGGCAAGAGCCCGTTCGTGATCTTCGACGACGCGGATTTCGAACGCGCGCTGGACGCGGCCATCTTCATGATCTTCAGCAACAACGGCGAGCGCTGCACGGCCGGCAGCCGCATCCTGGTGCAAAAAGGCATTTACGCGAAGTTCGTGGATCGCTTCGTGGAGCGCGCCAAGCGCATCACCGTGGGCGACCCGCTGGATGAGAAGACCATCGTCGGCCCCATGATCAGCCAGGGCCATCTGGCCAAGGTACGCCACTACATCGAGCTGGGCCAGAAAGAGGGTGCCAGCATGCTGTGCGGCGGGCTCGACGCCCCCGTGCTGCCCGCACGCGTGAGCAAGGGCAACTACGTGCTGCCCACGGTGTTTGCCGATGTGGACAACCGCATGCAGATCGCCCAGGAAGAGATCTTCGGCCCCGTGGCCTGCATCATTCCGTTCGGCGACGAGGCCGAAGCCATCCGCCTGGCCAACGACACCCAGTACGGGCTGTCGAGCTATGTATGGACCGAGAGCACGGGCCGTGCCCACCGCGTGGCCGCAGCCATCGAGGCCGGCATGTGCTTCGTCAACAGCCAGAACGTGCGCGACCTGCGCCAGCCCTTTGGCGGCACCAAGGGCTCGGGCACGGGCCGCGAAGGGGGCACCTGGAGCTACGAAGTGTTCTGCGAACCCAAGAACGTGGCCGTCTCCATGGGCTCGCACCACATCCCGCGCTGGGGCGTCTAGGACGCTCTGACAGACATTCATTCAGACAGCTTTCAGCGCCTGCTGGCCAGGCGCTGATGCCAACAACAACAAAGCAAGGAGATTCATATGCAACGCCGCCACCTTCTGCAGGCCAGCCTGGCCACTGCGCTGACCCCCGCCTGCGGCCTGAGTCTGGCTCAGGCTGACCGCTGGCCCAGCAAGCCCCTGCGCATCATTGTTCCGTTCACCCCCGGCGGCACGACCGACCTCGTGGCCCGCCTGATCGGCTCCGAGCTCGGCAAGCAGCTCGGCCAGAGCGTCATCGTGGAGAACAAGCCCGGTGCGGGCACCGTCATCGGCGTGGACTATGCGAGCAAGCAGCCCGCCGACGGCTACACCCTGGCCTGCGTGGCCAACAGCTTCACGGCCAACAAGACCCTGGTCAAGAGCCTGCCCTACGACACGACCCGCGACCTGCAGGCGGTGGCGCTCATGGGCCTGTCCGAGCACGTGCTGGCCACCCACCCCGCCAGCGGCCTCAAGACCCTGGCCGACCTCAAGAAGGCCGCCCTGGCCACGCCCGACAAGCTGACCTATGCCTCGTTCGGCAACGGCACCTCGGCCCACCTGTCGGGCGCGCTACTGTCCCAGATGCTGGGCATCGACATGGTCCACATCCCCTACAAGGGCCAGGGGCCGGCGCTCAACGATCTGCTGGGCGGCCAGGTCAGCGTGATGTTCGGCAACTGGTCCGAGTTCCGCGGCCATATCGAGAACGGCAAGCTCATCGCCCTGGGCATGGCCACGCCCAAGCGCTCGCGCTTCGCGCCCAATGTGCCCACGCTGGCCGAGCAGGGCATGGCCCTGGAGTCCAATTCCTGGCAGGGCCTGATCGCCCCTGCAGGAACCCCGAAGGCCATCGTCGAGCGCCTCAATGCCGAGGTCAACAAGGCCTTGACCGCCCCCAACGTGGTCGAGGTCTTTGCCAAGGGCGGCCTGGTGTCGCGCGCCGGCACCGTGGCACAGTTCTCGGAGTTCGTGAACAGCGAGATCGCCAAGTACGGCGAAATCATCCGCCGCGCCAACATCACCCTGGGCTGAGCACTTTCAGCCCCCTATCCACGCCATGCCTCACGTCGTCATCCTCTATACCGCCAACCTCGAACCGCAAACCGACATGGGCCAGTTGTGCCGCGGCCTGGCCGACACCATGCTCGCGCTGCATGCCGAGGACGGCGCCCGCGTTTTCCCCCAGGGCGGCACACGCGTCTATGCCTACCCGGCGCCGCATTCCGCCGTCTCGGATGGCGGCGCTGCCGGGCGGGCCGCAGGCGGTGATGGCGACTACGGCTTCATCTACATCAACCTGCGCATGGGCGCAGGCCGCAGCCCGGCCGTCCACAAGGCGGCCGGCGATGCCTTGCTGGGCTGTGCCAAAGCGCATCTGGCGCCGCTGTTCGCCGATGCCCGCAAGCACCTGGGCCTGACCGTGCAGATCGACGAGGCCCCGGGCCAGGTCTATGACGCCAAGCACAGCACGCTGCACCCCCTCTTTCCTCCTAGGTAATCCATGTTCTCCGACGAACTCCTGAATCAGCTCGCCCAAGAGCTGGACACCAGCGAAAAGACGCGCCAGCAGATCGAGCACTTCTCCAAGCGCTTTCCCGACATGACGGTCGCCGACGGCTACCGCGTGGCACGCACCTGGGTGCGCCAGCAGATCGCGGCCGGGCGCAAGGTGATAGGCCACAAGATCGGCCTGACCTCGCGCGCCATGCAAATCTCCAGCCAGATCGACGAGCCCGACTACGGCACCCTGCTCGACTCCATGCTCTACACCGCCACCCCAGGCGAAGTGCTGGACATTCCGGCGGACCGGTTCATCGCGCCACGCGTGGAGGTGGAGCTGGCCTTTGTGCTCAAGGCGCCGCTGCGCGGCCCGGGCCTCGAAGGCGGCAAGCAGATCACGCTGGACGATGTGCTCGCGGCCACCGACTATGTGACCCCGGCCATAGAGATCATCGACTCGCGCATAGAGCAGTTCGATCGCCACACCAAGGCCATGCGCAAGGTGTTCGACACCATCAGCGACAACGCGGCCAATGCCGGCATCGTGATCGGCGCGGACCGGGCCGCACCGCAGGCGCTGGACCTGCCCTGGTGCGGCGCCATTCTGCGCCTCAACGGCGCGGTCGAGGAAACCGGCCTGGCCGCGGGCGTACAAGGCCATCCCGCGATCGGTGTGGCCTGGCTGGCGAACAAGCTCGCGCCCTGGGGCGAGTCGCTGGAGGCTGGCCAGATCGTGCTCGCAGGCTCGTTCACACGCCCCGTACCCGCGAAGCCCCGAGATGTGTTCGAGGCCGATTACGGACCGCTGGGCACGCTGCGCTTTCGCCTTGTCTGAACCGGGCCGGGGCTGGCGCGCGAAGAAGCGCATCGCGCCGCCATGCGGCTGGCATGCAGGCGGCCTGCGGTACAGCAGGCACAATGCACCCTTTTTTTGTCCGTATGACCGAGCCCAGAATCCCTGCGGCGGACGAGCCCATGCGCTCCTTCGCACGCTCCCTGCCCATGGCCTTGCTCAAGGCCCGCGAGGCCGTCATGGCCCGCTTTCGCCCGCTGCTGCGCTCCCATGACCTGACCGAGCAGCAGTGGCGCGTGCTGCGTGCCATGTCGTCGTCGGGCACGCGCCTGCGGCCCATGGACCTGTCTCAGATGACCTTCATCAGCATGCCCAGCCTCTCGCGCCTGCTCAAGACGCTCGAAGGCCGTGCACTGATCAGCCGCAGCCGCGCCGTGCTCGACCAGCGCGGCACCGAGTTCGGTCTCACCGAAGAGGCCCATGCCATCCTGTCGCGCATAGGCCCGAGCTCCGAAGAGATCTATGCCGAGATCGAACAGCTGGTCGGCAGCGAGCAAGTCCAGCAGCTCTATCTTCTGCTGGCCCAGGCAGAGCAGCGCCTGGGATCGGCTGATCCTCTGGAATAGCGGCGGCTTCGGCCCGGCCTGCGGGCCCCTGCTCAGGCTCCGCTGCGCGCCGCTGCCAGGGCCCCGACCTCCTCGACCACAGCACGCAGTAGCTCATGGCGCGAGCCCAGGCCCAGCTTGGCCAGGGCGCGGTTGCGGTAGGTCACGACCGAGGTCAACGCCACGCCCAGGCCCTGGGCGGTTGCGGGCAGGGTCCGGGCCTGCACCATGGCCAGCAGAACCTGGCGCTCGCGATGGCTCAGGCGCACCCGCAGCCGGGATTCAAGCGCAAGAATGGCTTCCTCGGCGGCCACGCCGGCTGGCGGGCGGGCGCGCAGGCGCTGTACGGCCGCCTCTCCCACCCAGCGCGCGGTCTGCGACAGAAACGCCAGATCCCCGGAGGACATGGCCGCCGAGGCACGGTAAATGCCCACCATGAGGCTGTCGCGCTCGTTGATCGGCCGCACCACGGCAAAGCGCTGGCGCGTGTCCACCTCCTCGTAGCAGCGCAGCCGGTATTCATGGTCGTGGATGTCGCTGGCATTGTGGTGCAGCAGCATGGTGCGGCCCGCGTCCTCGCGGCTCAGGCGCAGTGCATGCTGCAGGCTCAGGTCGCGCTGGTAATAGCTGTCCGCATAGCTGCCGCCCACGCTGGGCACATGGTGACGCCCCGGAACCTGGGCATGGCCCATGAGCCAGGGCTGGCCGCCTGCGGGCAGCAGAAAGATCGCGCAGTTGATGGCCTCCACCTCCCCGCGCACCAGATTCAAAATCGCGCGCGGCAGCAGGCTGCTGTCGGGCTCGGTGATCGAGGCCAGCAGATCGGAAATTGCGGCCGGCTCCACCCTGAGCGAGCCGGTCTGCGGCTGAAGCGGCCAGATATGCATAGATCTCCAGATACCAGCAGGCAAAGTGCCATTGTCCTTGCTTCCAAGGACAGACAGAAGCTGCGGGGACTCCTAGGATGCAGGCTGCTTCACCCATACCAACAAAGATTTCCTGGAGACAACCGCATGAACCTGTCCCGACGACTTGTCTGCGCCGGCCTGCTCGCCGGCGGCCTGCCCGCTGCCTGGGCCCAGAGCGATAAATCCCTGCGCTGGATCGTGCCCTACCAGGCCGGTGGCGGCACCGACACCGTGGCCCGCCTGCTGGCCGATGAAATGCGCCACCAGCTCAAGCAGACCCTGGTCATAGACAACCGCCCCGGCGGGGCCACCAACATCGGCATGGAGGCCGTGCACCGCGCCACGCCCGACGGCAGCACCATAGGCACGGCGGACAACGCAGCCCTCATGGTCAACGAGCATTTGTTTGCCAAGCTCAGCTACCGTCCGGCCAAGGATTTCAGCTATATCGCCATGATGGTCAAGGTGCCGCTGGTGCTGGTCACGACCCAGCCCGTGCGCGACCTGCAGGGGCTGCTGGCCCAGGCCAAGGCCGCGTCCAGCCCCATGGGCTTTGCCTCGGCCGGCGTGGGCTCGCCCCACCACCTGGCCATGGAACTGCTCAAGCGCCGCAGCCAGGCACCTTTGGAGCATGTGGCCTATCGCGGCAGCTCTCAGGCCATTCCCGATCTGCTCAGCGGCCAGATCCAGGCCATGTTCCTGGAACTGCCCGTGGCCAAGCCTCTGATCGAGACCGGCAAGCTCAAGGCCATTGCCGTGGGCGGCGCCCAGCGCAGCGAGCTGCTCAAGAACGTGCCCACTGTGGCCGAGCAAGGCCTCTCCGGCTTCGATGCCTATGCGTTCCAGGGGCTGGTCGGCCCGGCCAGGATGAGCGCCGAGCAAACCACGCGCCTGCGCGAAGCCGTGCGCCAGGCCCTGCAAAGCCCGGCCGTGCTCGCGCGCTTTGCCGACATGGGGATAGAGCCCTGGTTCCTGGGCTCGGACGCGTTCTTTCAGCTGTGCCAGGAAGAGTCCCAACGCTGGGGCAAGCTGCTGCGCGAAGCCAAGATCCAGGTCAGCTGAGCGCTACCGCTCGCCTTTTTCACTGCCATCACCTTCCCATGACTGCCTTCCCTCCCCAACTCACGCTGTACTACAGCCCCAAGGCCTGCTCCCTGGCCGCGCACATCGCCCTGGAGGAATCGGGCCTGCCCTATGCGGCCAGCACGGTCAACATCCGTGCCCAGGACAACCGCCGCCCCGAATACCTGCAACTCAACCCCAGCGGCACCGTGCCGGCCCTGGGCATCGATGCCCAGGTGCTGACCGAGTCCCAGGCCATACTCACCTACATTGCCGACCTGGTGCCCGAGCGCAATCTGCTGCCACGCACCGGCACCCTGGCGCGCGCCCGCGCCCACCAGTGGATGAACCTGATCTCCAGCAGCCTGCACGTGGCCTATCGCGGCATCTTCCGCCCCCAGTCCTACGGCGGCGAATCACCCGAAGGCATGGCCGCCGTCAGCGCCCAGTCGCATCACAGCCTGACCAAGGTGATACAGACCGTGGAAGAGCGCCTGGGCGAGCAGCCCTATGCCCTGGGCGACAGCTTCAGCGTGGTCGACGCCTACCTGTTCGTGTTCTACCTCTGGAGCCATGATGAGCGCATACAGCAGGCCCTGCCCGCGCGCCCGCGCTGGCACGCGCTGGCCCAGCGCGTCTGGCAGCGCGAAAGCGTGCGCAAGGTGGTCCTGCGTGAGCGCGAGGTGCGCGCCTACGACCTGCCTGCGGGCTTTGCCCTCGACGCCCAGGAAACCAGCGCATGAGCCTGTACTACGTGCAAAAGGCGATCTACGAGCTCAACCGCAGCGACGAAGCGCTCGCCCACTGGCGGCGCGATGCCGCCAGCTACCTCGCCGACTTCGACCTCACGGACGAAGAGCGCATGGCCATGAGCACGCCCGACATCGGCCTGCTCTATGTGATGGGCGTCAACGGCCAGCTGCTCATGCACTTTGCGGCAGCGGCCGGCCAGGCATGGGATGCCTACCTCAACGCCATGCGCGAAGGCCTGCGCCTGCATGGCCCGGTGCGCGAAGGCGTCTACAAAACAGTGGGAGAAAAAGCATGAGTCTGGTATTTGCGGGCGTCTGCAGCCATGGCCCGGGCATCACGGCCCGCAGCGAGCGCGCAGCGCCCGAGAGCAAGCTCAAGATCGACGCGGCCTATGCGCGCATGCGCGAGGCCATACGCGCGGCCCGCCCCGATGCGCTGCTCGTGGTCTCGGCCGAGCATTTCGCGAACTTCTTCATGAACAACATGCCCTCGTTCGCCGTGGGCATGGCCGACTACTACGACGGCCCCATCGAAGATCCCGAGTGGCTGCGCATACCGCGCCGCCGCGTGCCCGGCGCCAAGGCGCTGGCGCGCGAACTGCTGGCCACCATGATGCAGGACGTGGACGTGGCCTTTTGCGAAGAGTGGAAGTTCGACCACGGCATGATGGTGCCCCTGCACCTGCTGCTGCCCGACAACGACCTCCCCGTCATCCCCGTGAACATCAACTGCCAGGCCGCGCCGCTGCCGCCGCTGGCGCGCGTCCATGCGCTGGGCCAGGCGATCCGCAAGGCCTGCGATGCCAGCGACAAGCGCATCGCCGTGCTGGGCACGGGCGGCATCTCGCACTGGCCGTGCACGCCGGATTCGGGGCGGATCAATGCGGACTGGGACCGGGAGTTTCTCGCCCGCTGGGCACGCAACGAGCGCAGCGCCCTGCTCGACTACACCGATGCCGACACCTACCGCGACGGCGGCCAGGGCGGCTTCGAGATCCGCACCTACATCGCCGTGGCGGCGGCTGCGGCCGAATGCCAGGGCGAGATCTGGTGCTACGAGCCCGTGCCCGCATTTGCCTGCGGCTGCACGGTGGCGGCCATGTCGATGGCCTAGACCCCTGGCCCGCTGTATCCGGGCTGCGGGCTGGGGCCTTGCGGCGCTCCTGAAAAAAGCATCTTGCTCATGAAGAATTGAAATGCCATACGACTTTGATCTGGTAGTCATAGGCGCGGGCTCGGGGGGCGTGCGCGCCAGCCGCGTCGCGGCCTCCCTCGGGGCCCGCGTGGCCGTGGTCGAGGCCGCAAGGCCCGGCGGCACCTGCGTCAACATGGGCTGCATTCCCAAGAAGCTTTTCAGCCATGCGGCCCGCTTCGGCCTGGGGCTGGAGGAAGCCCCGGGCTTTGGTTGGAGCCTGGAGCCCGCAGGCTTTGACTGGCCCACGCTGATCGCGGGCAAGAACCGCGAGATCCAGCGCCTCAACGGCATTTACGAACAGCTTCTGGCCCAGGCCGGCGTGCAGCTGATCGCGGGCCGCGCGCGCATCACCGGTCCCCACAGCGTGGCCGTGGGCGAGACCACGCTGAGCGCGCGCCACATCCTCGTGGCCACGGGCGGCCAGCCGCAGATGCCGGCCGTGCAAGGCCTGCAATGGGCGATCAGCTCGGACCAGGCCTTTGACCTGCCCGCGCTGCCGCGCCGCGTGGTCGTGGTCGGCGGCGGCTATATCGCCATGGAGTTCGCCTCCATCTTCAACGGCCTGGGCGCCCGGACCACGCTGGTGCACCGCAGCGCCCAGTTGCTGCGCCATTTCGACGATGAACTGGGCCAGGCGCTGGCGGCACGCATGCAGGATTCGGGCGTGCACATGCAGCTGGGCCGCGAGATCCGCGCCATCGCCAGGCAGGCCGATGGCACGCTGCACCTGCAACTCGACGACGACCAGACGCTGCACACCGACTGCCTGCTGTTCGCCACGGGCCGCACGCCCAACACCCAGGGCCTGGGCCTGCAGGAGGTGGGCGTGGAGCTCGACGGCAGCGGCGCCATCGTGGTCGATCAGGGCTTTACCACCCGCATTCCCTCCATCCATGCGGTGGGCGATGTCGTGGGCCGCATGGCGCTGACGCCCGTGGCCCTGGCCGAAGCCACGGCGCTGGCGCACCAGCTGTTCGGCGCGGGCGACAAGACCGCGCCCGACTATGCGCTCGTGCCCACGGCCGTGTTCTCCCATCCGAATGTGGCCACGGTCGGTCTGTCCGAAGCCCAGGCGCGCGCGCACCACGAACAGGTGCAGGTCTTCAAGTCCAGCTTCCGCCCGCTGACCAACCGGCTGGCCGAGAAAGCCCAGCCGGTCTTTCTCAAGCTCGTGGTGGGCGGGCCCGAGCAGCGCGTGCTCGGCGTGCACATGGTCGGCGACGAAGCCGGCGAGCTCATCCAGGGCTTTGCCGTGGCCTTGCAATGCCGCGCAACCAAGGCCCAGTTCGATGCCACGCTGGGCATACACCCCTCGGTGGCCGAAGAGTTCGTGACCATGCGCACGCCTGTGGGGTAAAGACTCGACGCGTCCAGCTTGCTATCAATACAGATGCTGCAAGCGCTGTATAGATATCGATTTCAGAGATAAATCATGTTGAAATCGAAGAGCAGCAAGCGCTTGCAGCTTTTATTTTGCTAGCGAATCTACACGCTGTTCAGGCTGGGCGAACTGCGCTCTTCAAGGCCGCTGCCAGCGTATTCAAGGCCTCTCTGCGCCTTCCGCCACGCTCACCCGCACGGATGCGGGTGTGCAGCATGACAGGCAGCCTGGGCAACGCGGGCAGGTCGAGCCAGGGGCCCACGTCCACAGCCCCCAACGGCAGCATGCGTGGTGCAATCGCTGCCACACCCAGGCCGGCCATCACGGCAGCGGCCACGGCAGCGACCCCTCCACCCACGAACACTTCACTCCAGGGCCTGTTGCAGGCATCCAGAAGCCCGGTCGCCATGGCACGTACACCGCAGGGCTGAGCCAGGTTGAGCAAAGGCAAGGGCTCGCCCATGCGCGGCTGCCAGCCAGGTGCCGCCAGCCAGGCAAACGGCTCCTCGGCAATCAGCTCACCGTCGCTGCGGCCCATGTCCAGCCGTACCACGACAGCATCGAGCTCTCGCCTGTCATAGCTTTGCAGCAGCTCGCCGGATGAGGCAAGGCGGATCTCCAGCAGAAGCTGTGGTGCATGGGCCGCCATGCGTGCAATCAGGGCCGGCAGGTCCGGCCCTGCCACATGGTCGCTCACGCCAAGGGCCAGCCGCTGGCGCTTGCCTGTAAACGAAGCCAGGGCACGCTCATGAACTGCAAGCAGCTCGCGCGCGTGTTCGAGAAAGGCCGCGCCCTGGAGCGACAGCTGCACATGGCGTGGCGTGCGCTCCAGCAGCCTGTGCCCCAGCCTGTCCTCAAGGCGCTTGAGCTTGAGGCTGACTGCGGCCTGGCTGGTGCCCATGGCCTCGGCCGTGAGCGTGAAACTGCCCAGGTCGGCAATGCGCACAAAGGCCTCGACCGCATCCAGATCCAAAGGGCGCTCAATCATTTCAAATACTTATCCATGAAATAAATATCCATATCTTATGGATATGAATAGCATGCATCCCGTCCTTCCAATGCTTTTCAAAGGAGATCGCATGCCGCTGGTCCACATCCATATGCGCGCCGGAAAATCCGAGGCCTACAAACAGGCCATCTTTGACAGCCTGTATCAGGCCTTGCACCAGACCTATACGGTACCCGAGGACGACGAATTCATGACGCTGACCGAGCATGAGCAAGCGAGCTTTCGCTACAGCCGCCGCTATCTGGGCGTGACACGCAGCGACGATCTGGTGCTGGTGCAGATCACCGTGAGCAACACTCGCCGCCTGGAGCAGAAAAAAGCCTTGTTCTCGCGCGCCACCGAGCTGCTGGGCCAAAGCCCTGGCCTCAGGCCCGAGGATGTCTTTATCAACCTCGTCGAAGTGGGCAAGGAAAACTGGTCCATGGGCATGGGGGTGGCGACCTATGTGTGAGAAGGCGATGTGAAGAGCCTCGCCCGCGGATCAGCGTCTAAACGTTTGCCGAGAGGGTGTATTCCTCCTGCCAGCGGGCCTTGATTTCCGGGCCTTCACAGGCCCCGAAACGCCCCCACCAGCCGCAGAACGAATCTACAGATGGAAGTCGCCCGCAGCCTCCGGCTGGTAGAGCACCTTGTCGATGCGGATCTGGCAGGTGCGGTGGGGCACGCGCAGGCTGAAGGCATCGCCTTCCTTGTAGCCCAGGATGGCGGTGCCGATATCGGAGAAGACCGAGAGCTTGCCCGCGCCGTCGTCCGCATCCTCGGGGTAGACCAGCGCGACTTCCAGCGCTTCGTCGTCCACCTGCAGCAAGGCCTTGGAGTTCATCGTGACCACGTCCTCGGCCACCTGCCGGGGATCGACGATGATGGCGCGCTCGATCTCGTGCTCCAGCTCGAAGATGTCCGGGCCTTGTTCGAGCTCGACCAGCCCTCTAAGCCGGGCCTGGTCGAGCTCGGTGATGTAGATCTCGGCAGCGTGCACTGCAGGGCTTTCGCGCAACAGCCGCAGATAGCGCTCCGAGCCCATGGCAAAAGACTTCATCGCCGGGGTCTCGCTCTCCAGCACAAAGCCGCTGCGCACAAAGGCCTTGATCGAGCGTGCATTGTCGGGGTGGATCTTGGCGATGAGTTTTTCGGCCCGCATGTCGAAGAAGGCGAGCTTCATGCCTTCGCGGATGGCACTGGCGCCCAGCCTTCGGCCCCAGTTGTCGCGCTGGCCTATGACCAGCACCATTTCGCAGTCCGCGCCGTTTTTCACGAGACGCACAAAGCCCACGGGCACATCGTGCCGGTCGTAGGCCATGAAGAAGCGCCCGCCCTGGTTGAACAAATGGGTCAGGATGGGCAGCTGGACCCGGCCGATGACCTGCTCTATGAAGCGCGAGACATGGCGCGAGTCGCTCAGGTAACGCGTCACGCCCTCGTCCTCCAGCCAGTCCATCAAAGTCAGCGCATTGGTCCGAGTGATCTCGGGGCACAGGGAAATGAAAGGCTTGTTCATCTTCACCCCATTGGGTTTCAAGTATGAAAGCCCTTCATGGCCTCGGCCATGACGGTTCTTTCGAAGAGCGCCCATTCTAAGGCGCTGCGTCAGCGCGTGGGTTCCGTGCGCTTTTCAGGCCGTGCTGCCGGCCGCATCCGCCAGGCATTCCACCAGCCGGCGGTTCAGCGCATGCTGCCCGGCCTGCCAGGCCGCCAGCGTGACGGCATCGATCTGTGTGTCCTGGCCGTCGCCGGCACTCATGAGGCGCTTCCACCAGGTCGCATAGCGCCAGGAGGACACGTCGCCCGTGATGTCGCTGCCCACGAGCTGGCCGGCCAGCGCATCGATGATGGCCAGCGCCTGCTCTTCCTGCATGCGGCCCTGATCCCAGTTGGTACGCACGACCTCGGAGTCGAACACGTCCTTGTCTATGCTCAGATAAGTGGGCTGGGGCTGTTCGCGCAGCATGGACTTGAGGGCCCGGCTCAGCTCGGCCAGGCTGGCGAAGTTGCGAAACCCTTGCTGGGCGCCGACGCGCGCGGCCCAGGCCGTGTTCACGCCGCAGCTCCAGTAACTGAGCTTGCCCGCGCGCAGCGGCGTCAGATAGTTTTCCCAGGCATGGGCGGGGCCTATGTCCTGCGAGGTGATCCCAGCCACATGCACATGGGAGACGGCCGGGTGCAAGGCCACGCGCCGCACCCAGGAGCCGCAGTGCACACCCCAGGGAAAGCGCATATTGTCCGGGTGGTTGTCGAGCACGATGACGCGCAGCGGGTGTGCGGCCGACAGGGCCTGGCGCGCAATGCAGCGCTCCACCAAAGGCCAGCTCAGGTGGTGGAAGTCGCCGCTGCCCATGAGCACCGTGCCATGGGCTGGCGGCAGCAAGGCATCGAGCTCGGTGCGAAATCTGTTGAAGCGCGCCAGCCCGCAGCCAAAGCGCACGGCCTCCTGCCAGTGCTGCAAGGGCAGGCGCAGCTCGCCGGCAAGCGCACCGACCGAGCCGTCCACATCAAGGACCACGGGATTCAGTTGTTTCGGCTCCATTGGCTATCGCTTTCAAAATGCCCGGCAAAACGCCGGCCCAGGGCGCGCAACAGCGGGTTGCGGATGAAGACGGCATGGCGCGTCAAGGTAAAGCTTGCGCCCAGTTGGGCCTTGACCTCGGGGTCGGTCCAGCCTGCGATGTAGTGCCGCAGACCGCGCTCCAGCGCGTACTCGAGGTTCACCATCCAGCTGACGAAGTAAAGATTGGCCTCGCGCGCAGCCGGGTAGGACAGGCCTATGTATTTGTCCACCAGATTGCCGCCATGCTCGAAGCACAGATTCCAGCCCAGCAGCGCCTGGCTTGCGGCATCACGGTATTCAAAGACCATGCCGCCATTGTTCGCGTCACGCAGCAGCGCCGCGAAGAAACCGCGCGTGAGCTTGTCGAAATGGATCTCGCTCTGCGCGTACACGGCTTCGAACAGGGCGTAGTAGGCATCGATGCGCGCCTCTTCGGCAAAGGCTGGGCCCGTGGGCACGCGCTCTATCTGCAGATCTGCGCGGCTTCTGAGCTTGCGCCGCAGATTGCTGCGCCAGCTTTTGGAGAGGCGGGCGAGGTATTCGTCCAGACTCCCAAAGTCCATGGGCACATAGGCCAGGGCCTGGCCTTCGAGCAGCAGAAAGCCGTTTTGCTCCAGCGCCTGGGCCAGCGCGCGGGCATGGGCGTTGTCCGCATCGCTGAGCAGGGGCGAATCCTGAGGCAGGTCCTTGACGATGGTGAGCAGGGTGCGGCCCGCGCATTGGCACAATGCATTGGCTTGCTCCTGGACGCCAGTGCCTTGTGGGAACAAGGCATATTCGCTGACCGTGGTGCCCACGAAGTCGGTGGTCAGGCGCAGGCGGCGGCTGAGCCATTGCCCGCCCGGAAAAGACAAAAGACGCGCCTTGAGCGCGTCGTCTGCGGTGGTCAGCAAATCGAACGGGGCCGTGAAAGCCGGTGCCGGCCAGTGCGGCAGCAGGGCGAATCCCTCGGGGGGATGGACGCTGAACTGCTGCAGCAGGCCAGAGGGTTCGAGCTGGTTGCGAAAGCTTTTGTGCTCCATCTAGCTCTTTTTGTATTTAGTTTCCTTATGCCCGCATCGCTCGTTGCACTTGAATTGGCGCAGCTCAACGTCAGGGACAGCGAGCAAGGGCCGCCCCGCAGCAAGGCTGTCGTCCCCCTCCCGAAGAGAGAGGGGGAAGGCGCGCAGCGCCTCAGGGGGAGCTTATTTTTTTGCTTTGCTCAGGAGCTGGTCGAGAAGCACCATAGCCTCGTCTATTTCAGGGCGCGTAATCATCAGCGACGGGGCGAAGGTGATCACGTTCTTGTAGTAGCCGCCCACGTCCAGCACCAGGCCGCGCTTTTGGCCCTGGTACTCGAGGCCGCCTTCGAGGCCTATGTCGACCATCTTGTCCAGCAAGGCCTTGTTGGGCGTGAAGCCATCCTCGGTGCAGATCTCGGCGCGCAGGGCCAGACCCAGGCCATCGACATCGCCGATTTCCTTGTGGCGTTTTTGCAGATCCTTGAGGCCCTCGAGGAAGTAGGCGCCCGATTCGCGCACCTGGCGGCCAAAGTCCATCTCGTGGGTCATTTTCATGACTTCCAGGCCCAGGGCCGTGCCCAGGGGGTTGGAGGCGAAGGTGGAGTGGGTAGAGCCCGGCGGGAACACCGTGGGGTTGATCAGCTCTTCGCGTGCCCACAGGCCGGACAGGGCATTGAGGCCATTGGTCAGCGCCTTGGCAAACACCAGTACGTCGGGCTTGACGCCGAAGTTCTCCACCGACCACAGCGTGCCCGTACGCCAGAAACCCATCTGGATTTCATCGACCACCATCAGCACGCCGTGATCGTCCAGCACCTTCTTGAGGCCCTTGAAGAAATTGGGCGGGGGCACCACGTAGCCGCCCGTGCCCTGGATGGGCTCGACATAGAAGGCCGCGTATTCGCACTGGCTGGTCTTGGGGTCCCAGATCGCGTGGTATTCGTTCTCAAACTTGCGCGCGAACTCGCGCACGATGGAGTCCGCATACTCTTCCGAGGTCATGCCCTTGGGACGGCGGAAGGGGTAGGGGAAGGGGATGAACTGTGCGCGGTCGCCAAAGTGGCCATAGCGGCGGCGATAGCGGTAGCTGGAGGTGATGCTGGAGGCGCCCAGTGTGCGGCCGTGGTAGCCACCTTCAAAGGCAAACATCAGGCTTTTGCCGCCGGTGGCATTGCGCACGACCTTGAGCGAGTCCTCGATGGCCTGGGCGCCGCCCACGTTGAAGTGCACGCGGCCGTCATTGCCCCATTTTTGCTTGGCATCTTCGGCGATGAACTTGGCCAGCTCGATCTTGGTGGGGTGCAGGTACTGGCTGGCGACCTGGGGCAGGGTCTGCAGCTGCTCGATCATCTTGGCCTCGAGCCGCTTGTTCTTGTAGCCGAAGTTCACGGCCGAATACCACATCTGCAGATCGAGGTAGGCCGTGCCTGCATCGTCGTACATATAGCTGCCTTCGCAGCCCGAGAAGATCTTCGGGGGATTGACGTAGTGGACGGTGTCCCCGAACGAGCAGTACTTGGCTTCGTCGGCCAGCAATTGAGCGTTATTGATCACAGCGAAAGGCTCCGGATATTCAGCCCGCCAGTGTGGTGTGCCAATCTTGCCGGGCTGTCGAGCCTTTGTGTGGGAATTGTGGAGATGCCCGGGGTCGCGCCAGACCAGGGCCTGCAGCGTCCCTGCTCAATCCTCCATGTCCTGCCCGCTGCCGGGCAGCACCAGCGTGCCCTCGCGCATGGCCTGCAGCAGCAGATGCGGGGTGGTGCAGATATGGGCTTCCAGGGCCAGGGCCGCACGTGCCTCCTGGCCGGCCATGGCGAGCTCGAAGATTTCCTTGTGCTCGGCGTGCACATCGCGCGTGAGCGCAGGCTGGCCCATGGCGTAGCAGCGATAGCGCTCTCCATGGCGCGCCAGCAGGCGCAATACCTTGATCGTCCAGGGCGAGGCATGGCCGGCCAGCAAGGCCTCGTGAAAGCGCACGTTCAAGGCCTCCCAGCGGCGCCGGTTGTCGCTGGACAGCGGCTGCTCGGCCGCAGACAGCTCTTCATAGCTGGCCTGCAATTGCGCGCGCCAGCCCGCATCGCCATGGCGTATGGATTCGCGCAGCGCATGGGTTTCGATGTGTACCCGCAGCCGGGTGATGTCCTGCAGATCGTCCATGGCGATGGTGGAGACGCGAAAGCCGCGCTGGCCTTCGGCCGTGACCAGGGCATCACTGACCAGGCGCGTCAGCGCTTCGCGCAAGGTGCCCGCACCGACCTCGTAGGCCTGGCGCAGATGCTCTATGCGCAGCTTGCTGCCAGGCAGCAAACGGCCTTCGACAATGTCGGTGCGCAGCCGGGCATAGGTTTGCTCGGTCAGGGTGCGCGATGCCTCGCCGCCGCTGGATTCGGCCTCGGGCAAGGCCGGGCATTGCATAAAGGATTTCTTGGCCAAGCGTTTACTCCTCGGTACCTGTGGTGCGTTCGCGGATGCGTGAGAGCCGGTAGCTGAGTTGGGGGCGGGTCATGCCCAGGGCGCGGGCCGCTGCGGCCAGATTGCCGCTGGCACGGCGCACGGCCTCTTGCAGCAGCCCGTCTTCCAGGGCATCCAGCGAAAGCCCCTGGTGCTGCATGCTGTCGTAGACACTGGCCGTGTGCAGATCGCCATCGGCGCCGCAGGCCTGGGCCAGGTGGCCCTGGTCGTCTATGGTGCTTTGGCCGTTGTCGCTCCATTGGGGGAACAGGCAGGCCACATCGATGGGCTCGCCAGCCGGCGTGAGGATGAGGCCGCGCTCCACCAGGTTCTCCAGCTCGCGCACATTGCCGGGCCAGCTGTGGCCGCGCAGCGCGGTCAGCGCCCGGTCGCTGAAGCCCGGGGCCGGCTTGCCGTGCAAGGCCGAGTATTTCTGCAGCAGATGCATGGCCAGCAGCTCGATATCGTCCACACGCTCGCGCAGCGCGGGGATGCGTATGGGGTAGACGTTGAGGCGGTAGAGCAGGTCGCGTCGAAAGCGCCCCTGCTCCACGGCTTTTTCCAGGTCCACATTGGTGGCAGCAATCACGCGCACATCGACCTGGGTGCTGCGGTGGCCGCCCAGGCGCTCCACCTCGCCGCTTTGCAGCACGCGCAGCAGCTTGGCCTGGGCGGCCAGGGGCAGCTCGCCCAGCTCGTCCAGCATCAGCGTGCCGCCATGGGCGCGCTCAAAGCGGCCTATGCGCGTGGCCGTGGCACCGGTGAACGCGCCTTTTTCGGCGCCGAACAGCTCGCTCTCTATCAGGTCGGCGGGCAGGGCCGCGCAGTTCACGGCCACAAAGGGCTTGTCGGCGCGCGGGCTCATGGCATGCAGGGCACGCGCAAAGCGCTCCTTGCCCACGCCGGTCTCGCCCGTGAGCAGCACCGTGACCTGGGTGGGCGCGGCCTTGGACAGCAGCGCAAGTGCGGCCTGAAAGGCCCGTGAACGGCCCAGCAGCGGGCCCTGGCTGTCGCAAGGGGCCAGGCCGGTGCGCAAGGCCTCGACCTGGGAGCGCAGCTCATCCAGGCAGACCAGCATGGAGTCGGGGTCGTAGTCGCGCGCGATCTGTTCGCCATCGGGCCACTCATGCTGAAACCGGCCCTCGATCAGGCAGTGGGCGTGGCCGCAGGTGGAGCACTGCATTTCCTTGAAGAACACCGGGCGACGGAAGAAAGCGCTGGAGTAACCCGAGGCATAGCCCAGCAGCATCCAGCACGAGGGCTGCTCCTGCGGCCCCCATTCGCGCAAATGGATTTCCGCCTCCCAGCTGTGCTCCCAGCGCACCACGCATTGAAAGTGGCCGGCCTCTTCATCGGCCTCGAAGACTTCGGGCGTGGCGCGCACCGCGCCCTCCAGTCGGTGCAGCTGGGGGCCTACGGCAAACATCTCGAACAGGCTGGCCGTAGGCCGTATCTGGCGGGCCAGCAGCGCATCGCGCTCGCCTGCGGCATAGCCGGCACGCAGCAGCAGGCGCCGCGTGTGGTCGGGCCCCATGGTGTTCATCATTTCGCGGCGCAGCGCGTGCAGCGAGGCCAGATGCATCAGCAGCATGCGCTGGCCCGAGAGCCAGATCAGCCCGTCTTCGGTGGAAAAACGGACCTGGCTGCGCAAATCGGCATCGGAGGGCAGAGGCGGAACAGGCTGGGGCATTGCAAAACTATCGATAAAACAGCTTTTTCTCGCAATGAGGTCTGACCCGCATCACCTGCTTTGCTCACTCGCTGAAAGTTTATGAATTGCAAACATCCGTCATCGGACGTTGATCATTTGATCATGCTGCAGTGCATTAGAGCATTGATGTGCACCGCAGCAATTTCCGGGTTTCCCCTTGATCTGCTGCCCCGCCTTTTGTATCAGCGGTCATCGATTTAGGTGCTAACCCTAGATTTATCGATATTTCCATGAACTGGCATGGCCCATGCAACAGCCTGGGCAACAACCTGCCAGGAGTCCCACATGGAAACAGCTGTTCTCGATCTTCCCGCCTGCGATCTCACGCGCCGCTCGGTGCGCGTGCTGCAAAAGCGCGCCAACGGTTTTGTGGACTTCGAGTTCTCCGTGGGCTGGCCCGAGCTCACGGTGGAACTCGCCATGACCGAGGCCGACTTCGAGGCCTTCTGCCAGGTCCAGAAAGCCAAGCTGCTCTGACCACCGCTCACGCATTCCACGACAACACAGGAGACAAGCTCATGAACATCGATCTTTCGGCGCGCGAGATACAGCCGCTGCGCCACACCTTTGCCCGCGTGGCAGCCTACACGGGGGACAAGCCCGCGTCGCGCTATCTGGAGGCCACGCTGGGCGTGCAGCCCACACACCACTTCCATTACCGGCCGCTGTGGGAGCCCGAGTTCGAGCTGTTCGACACCGGCCGCACGGCCATCCGCATGGCCGACTGGAACGCGCTGCGCGATCCACGCCAGTACTACTACGCCACCTGGACCATGACCCGTGCCAAGCAGCAGGAGGCCGTGGAAGCCAACTACCAGTTTGTGGAGTCACGCAACCTGGCCGGCAAGATGCCCGATGCCCTGCGCGCCAAGGCCTGCGAGGTGTTGATGCCGCTGCGCCATGTGGCCTGGGGCGGCAATATGAACAACAGCCAGATCTGCTCACGCGGCTACGGCACGCCCTTCACGGCCCCGGCCATGATGCATGCCATGGACCATCTGGGCGTGGCCCAGTACCTCACACGCCTGGGCCTGGTCATGGACGAGCCCGGCGTGCTCGAGGCCGGCAAGAACGACTGGATGCAGCACCCCGCCTGGCAGCCGCTGCGCCATCTGGTGGAAGACCTGCTGGTGGTGCAAGACCCCATGGAGCTGTTCGTGGCCCAGAACATGGTGCTCGACGGGCTGCTCTACCCCCTGATCTACAACCACTTTGTGGACGAGCATGTCACCGTGCAGGGCGGCACGGCCGTGGCCATGCTCACGGCCTTCATGCCCGAGTGGCATGCCGAGACCGCACGCTGGATCGATGCCGTGGTCAAGGTGGCTGCAGCCGAATCCGCAGACAACCGCAGCCAGCTGTCGCGCTGGTATCTGAGCTATGCCGACCATGCCGGCGTGGCACTGGCCGCCGTGGCCGAACTGGCCCTGGGCGAGCGTGGCGCGGCCGTGCTCGGTGAAGTCCGCCAAAGCCTGGATGCCCGCGCCCGCAAGGCCGGTCTGGACATCTGAGGAGCAGCGCCATGAGCACATCTGCCAGCACCCCCATCTCCAAGGTCTTCATCGCCTTTCAGGACAACGAGGAATCGCGCCCTGTGGTAGACGCCATCCTCGCCGACAACAGCCATGCCCAGGCCGTGTACTCGCCCGGTCTGGTGAAGATCGATGCGCCCGGCCGCCTGGTCATACGCCGCGCCAGCATCGAAGAGCAGACCGGTCGCCCCTACGAGCTGCAGCAGATCCAGATCAATCTGGTCACGCTGTCCGGCCATGTGGACGAGGACGACGACGAATTCTCTCTGAGCTGGAACCAATAAGCCCCATCAGGGCCGCTCACCGAACACCACCAGACAAAGCCATCCAAGGAGACACCATGGACGCACCCGTAATCAAGAAAAAGCTGGGCCTCAAGGACCGCTATACCGCCATGACACGTGGCCTGGGCTGGGAGACCACCTACCAGCCCATGGACAAGGTCTTCCCCTATGACAAGTTCGAGGGCATCAAGATCCACGACTGGGACAAGTGGGAAGACCCCTTCCGCCTGACCATGGACGCCTACTGGAAGTACCAGGGCGAAAAAGAGAAAAAGCTCTACGCCGTGATCGAGGCCTTTGCCCAGAACAACGGCCAGCTGGGCGTGACCGATGCGCGCTACCTCAACGCGCTCAAACTGTTCATCCAGGGTGTGGTGCCGCTCGAGTATTACGCCCACCGTGGCTTTGCCCATGCGGGCCGGCATTTCACCGGTGCGGGGGCACGCGTGGCGGCGCAGATGCAGTCCATCGACGAGCTGCGCCACTTCCAAACCGAGACCCATGCGCTGTCCAACTACAACAAGTACTTCAACGGCATGCACAGCTCCAGCCACTGGTTCGACCGGGTCTGGTTTCTGTCGGTGCCCAAGTCCTTCTTCGAAGATGCGCTGAGCGCGGGCCCGTTCGAGTTCCTCACAGCGGTGAGCTTCTCCTTCGAATATGTGCTCACAAACCTGCTGTTCGTGCCCTTTATGTCGGGCGCAGCGCACAACGGCGATCTGTCCACCGTGACCTTTGGCTTCTCGGCGCAAAGCGATGAGTCGCGTCATATGACGCTGGGCATCGAATGCATCAAGTTCATGCTGGAGCAGGATCCGGGCAACGTGCCCATCGTGCAGCGCTGGATCGACAAATGGTTCTGGCGTGGCTACCGCGTGCTGACCCTGGTGGCCATGATGCAGGACTACATGCTGCCCAAGCGCGTGATGAGCTGGAAGGAAGCCTGGGAGATGTATGCCGAGGAAAACGGCGGCGCCCTGTTCCGCGACCTGGCGCGCTACGGCATCCGCGAGCCCGCAGGCTGGAAGCTGGCCTGCGAAGGCAAGGACCACATCAGCCACCAGGCCTGGAACATCTTCTACAACTACACGGCGGCCGCACCTTTTCACACCTGGGTGCCCGGCGAGCAGGAGATGCAGTGGCTGTCCGAAAAATACCCGGACAGCTTTGACAAGCACTACCGTCCCCGCCTGGAGCACTACCGCGCCGAGCAGCAGGCCGGCAAGCGCTTTTACAGCAAGACCCTGCCCATGCTGTGCACCACCTGCCAGATCCCCATGGGCTTCACCGAACCCGGCGACGCCACCAAGATCTGCTATCGCGAATCCGACTACGAGGGCAGCAAATACCACTTCTGCAGCGACGGCTGCAAGCATGTCTTCGACGACGAGCCCGAGAAATTTGTCCAGTCCTGGCTGCCGGTGCACCAGATCTACCAGGGCAACTGCTTCAAGCCCGATGTGGACCCTACGGCCGAAGGCTTTGACCCGCTGGCTGCCGTGCTGGACTGGTACGGCATGAATGTGGGCCGCGACAACATGGACTTTGAGGGATCGGAGGACCAGCGCAATTTCGCGGCCTGGCGTGGCGATCCGCCGCCGGCCACTCCGGGCAACAACGCTTCCGCCAACAACAGCCAGGAGGCCCAGCCATGAGCGTCACCGCACTCAAGCCCTATCGCTTTCCCGCCAAGGATGTGCGCGAGAACTTTCCTGCGCCCCTGCTCTACATCGGCTGGGAAGACCACCTGATGTTCTGCTCGCCCGTGGCCCTGCCTCTGCCGCCCGACATGCCTTTCGGCGCGCTGGCCCAGGCCGTGCTGCCCGATGTCTATGGCGCCCACCCCGACTTTGCGCGTATCGACTGGAGCGCGGTGCAGTGGTTCAAGTCGGGCCAGCCCTGGTCGCCCGATGCGTCCAAGTCGCTGGCCGACAACGGCCTGACGCACAAGGACGTGATCCGCTTTCGCACCCCGGGCCTGACAGGCATCCAAGGCTCTTACAGCTAACCACCCTGGCGGCTGCAGCGCTGGCCTGGCCGGCGCTGCAGGAATGAGAGCGAGACGATATGAGCTACCAACTGACCTTAGAACCCCTGGGCGCCTCGATTGAAGTGGAAGAGGGCCAGACCCTGCTGGACGCCGCGCTGCGCCAGGGTATTTACATTCCCCACGCCTGCGGCCATGGCCTGTGCGGCACCTGCAAGGTCCAGGTCTGCGACGGCGAGGTGGACCACGGTGCGGCCAACCCCTTTGCGCTGATGGACATGGAGCGCGAGGACGGCATGACGCTGGCCTGCTGCGCCACGCTGCAGTCCGACGCCACCATCGAGGCCGACTTCGAAGACGAGCCCGATGCACAAATCATCCCGGTGCGCGACTTCGCCGCCACTGTGGTGCGCATCGTCGATCTGACGCCCACCATCAAGGCCTTGCATCTGCGCCTGGACCAGCCCATGCGCTACCAGGCGGGCCAGTATGTGCAGCTGCGCATTCCTGGTTTGAGCGAGGAGCAGGGCGGCTCGCGGGCCTTTTCCATTGCCAATGCACCTGGCGCCGATGGCTGCGCCCAGGAGATCGAGCTCAATGTGCGCCTGGTGCCGGACGGCGCGGGCACAAGCTGGTTGCACCAGCATTTGCGTGAAGGCGATCACCTGCAGCTGGCCGGACCTTATGGGCGCTTTTTTGTGCGCCATTCGGCACGCCAGCCCATGGTCTTCATGGCCGGGGGCTCGGGGCTTTCCAGCCCGCGCGCCATGATTTTGGAGCTGCTGGCCAATGGTTGCGAGCAGCCCATCACCCTGGTCTACGGACAGCGCTCCAGCGAGGAGCTGTACTACGACGATGAGTTCCGCGCCCTGGCCGCGCAGCACCCGCATTTCACCTACATCCCTGCCCTCTCGGGCGAGGACTGCGGTGATTGGCAAGGCGCACGCGGCTTTGTGCACGAGGCTGCGCAAGCCCATTTCCAAGGCGGCTTTGCGGGTTGCAAAGCCTATCTGTGCGGGCCACCACCCATGGTCGAGGCCTGTATTTCCACCCTGATGCAGGGCCGGTTGTTCGAGCGCGACATCTACACCGAGAAATTCCTCTCGGCCGCCGATGCGCAAGGCGCGCGCAGCCCCTTGTTCAAGCGCGTCTGAGGCCGCCATGACAGCCATGCAAAACGTGCAAGTCAGCGTGGAGCAAACCGGCGATGCCTATGCCTGCGGCACCCACGAAAGCCTGCTGAGCGGCATGTTGCGCCTGGGGCGCAAAGGCATTCCGGTGGGCTGCGCCAACGGCGGCTGCGGCGTCTGCAAGGTGCGGGTGCTCGAAGGCGCGGTACGCCATCTGGGCCCCGTGAGCTGTGCCCATGTGAGCGATCTCGAGCGCGACCAGGGCTACACCCTGGCCTGCCGTGTGGCCCCGCTGGAGGCCGTGCGCATTGCCGTGGCGCAGCGCCTGCACAAACCATTTTTTCTGCGGGCGGCTGCCACTGCGCCCACAACCCACGAGACACCAACAAGCAACTAAGGAGACAGACATGGGTGTAATGCGAATCGGCCACGCCAACTTGCGCGTGATGGACATGGATGCTGCGCTCAAGCACTACGAAAACGTGCTGGGCATGAAGGTCACGCTGCGCGATGCAGCGGGCAATGTCTACCTCAAATGCTGGGACGAGTGGGACAAGTACTCGCTGATCCTCACGCAAAGCGACCGCGCCGGCCTCAACCATGTGGCCTACAAGGTGCAAAACGACGCCGACCTCGACAGCCTGCAGGCGCGCATCGAGGCCTGGGGCGTGAAGACCACCATGCTGCCCGAAGGCAGCCAGCCCACGGTGGGCCGCATGCTGCAGTTCAATCTGCCCAGCGGCCATGAGATGCGGCTGTACGCCAAGAAGGAGTGCGTGGGTACGGATGTGGGCTCTCTGAATCCTGACCCCTGGCCCGATGGCCTCAAGGGCGCGGGCGCGCACTGGATAGACCACTGCCTGCTGATGTGCGAGATGAATCCCGAGGCCGGCATCAACACCGTGGAGGAGAACACCCGCTTCATGGCCGAGTGCATGGACTTCTTCCTGACCGAGCAGATTCTGGTCGGCCCCGAAGGCAATATGCAGGCCGCAACCTGGATGGCGCGCTCCACCACGCCGCACGACATCGCCTTTGTGGGCGGCCCCACCTCGGGCCTGCACCACATCGCCTTCTTCCTGGACTCCTGGCACGACGTGCTCAAGGCCGCCGACGTCATGGCCAAGAACAAGGTGCGCATCGACGTGGCCCCTACGCGCCACGGCATCACACGCGGCGAGACGATTTACTTCTTCGACCCCAGCGGCAACCGCAACGAAACCTTTGCCGGCCTGGGCTATCTGGCCCAGCCCGATCGCCCCGTGACCACCTGGAGCGAGGACCGTCTGGGAAGCGGAATTTTCTATCACACGGGTGAGCTCGTGGCTTCTTTCACGGATGTCTATACCTGATAGGTAACACCCCCCTGAGGCGCTTTGCGCCTTCCCCCCGCTCTCGCACCGCTGCGCGTTGCGGGCAGGAGGACGACAGCCTCGCTGCGGGGCGGCCCTTGCTCGCTGTCCCTGACCTTGGGCCGCGCCGGTTTTTGGCGCAGCGCCCCTGGCTTTGCTCCCTCGCCCCTTTGGGGAGAGGGTGGGGGTGAGGGCTGCTTGCCAAGGCGCAGCGTTTTTGCCGACCCCTGAGACATCTGTGAACCCACCTGAAAGATAGACATGAACCACAAGATTGCATCTGCTGCCCTGGCCCTGTTGGGCACGCTGGCAGCGACGGCTGTGCAGGCCGAAGGCCATTACGTCCCCGGTGTGGAGGGCATGCAAGGCCCCAGCGTGCCGCCGCCCGGCGTGTACTACCTGGGCTATATGGTCAACTACAACATCAACGACTTCCGCGCGCCGGGGAGCAGTGACAACCTGCCCGGCCACAACCGTGGAACCGTGACTGCCCTGGCCAACCGCTTTGTCTGGATCACCAACTACAAGCTGCTGGGCGCGGACTACGGTATGGAGGCCATCGTGCCGGTGATGCGTACCTCGCTCACGGTGAATGCGGCCGGCATTTCCGACAGCCGCTCCGGTGTGGGCGACGTCTATCTGGGTCCGCTGGTGCTGGGCTGGCATGGCCCGCAGTGGGACGCCGTGGCCGGTGCCGGTATCTGGCTGGACTCGGCCAGCAGCCGCGCCCCGGCCTCGCCGGGCAAGGGCTACAAAAGCACCATGCTTACCGGCGGCCTGACCTATTACTTCGACGCTGCCAAGACCATCTCGGCCTCGGGCCTGATGCGTTTCGAGCGCAACGGAAAGAACGATATGGGCTTTCGCAATGGCAACCAGGTGACGCTGGAATGGGGCCTGGGCAAGCATTTCGGCGCCGTGCAAGCCGGCCTGGTGGGCTACAGCCAGTGGCAGATCAGCGATGACAAAGGCCCGGGTGCCACGGGCAAGCATTCCTCGCGCCATGCCGTGGGGGCCGAGCTGGTCTACCCGATACAGGGTGCGGGCGTCTTCCTCAAGGGCGCGGTCTACAAGGAGGTCAGCGCCACGGCCGGCACGGGTGCCATGCCCAAGGGCTCGCTGGTGCGTTTCACCGTAGTCAAAGCTTTTTGAGGAGGCCTGCCATGCCGGACTCCCTGATGGCTTCCCAACCCGTGATCCGCACCGACGCCGCCTTGCGGGCCGTGGCTGCGGCCGTGGCCAAGGCCGTGGAATTGGGCGTGCGTGTCAATGTGGCCGTGGTGGATGCGGCCGGGGTACAGGCCGCGTTTGTGCGCATGACGGGCGCACCCCTGCACTCCATGGACATCGCCACGGACAAGGCCTATACGGCCGTGAGCTTTGGTCTGGCCACGGGCCTGTGGCATGAGGCCCTGGCGCAGCATTCGCCGGCCGTGCGCCAGGGTCTGGCCCTGCGTCCGCGCTTTGTGGGTTTTGGCGGCGGGCTGCCCATCGTGGTGGAGGGCGCACGCATCGGCGGCATAGGGGTGTCCGGCGGCAGCGAGCAGCAGGACGAAATCATTGCCGGCGCCGGCCTGCAGGCCCTGGGTCTGGGCAAGGACCAGCAAGGTGGCTAAAGCCTGGCGCTTGCCTGTCTTTCCAGGCCTAGGCTTTGTCCTGGCCTGGAAAGGTGCGCACCACGTCCAGAAAGGCCGCCAGCACCGGCGATGCATCGTCGCTGCGGTACAGGCAGCTGAGCTCGATGTCGCGCAAATGGCGCGAGCGCAGCGGCCGGTATTCCACGCCCGGCAGGCGCAAGCTGGTGGCCGAGCGCGTGGTGATGCAGGCGCCAAACCCGCCCGCCACCAGGGCCACGCAGGTCAGCACATCTTCCACCGACTGGGCCACGTTCAGGCGCAGGCCCTCGCGGTGGAAGGCATTGCTGACCTCCTGGGCCAGGCCATGCAGCGAGAGATTGGGGTAGAGGATCATGGGCTCGTTGTCGAGCTCGGACAGCGTCACCTCCTCGCGTGCGCACAGCCTGTGCGTGGCCGGCAGGCCCACGACCAGGGCTTCTTTCAGCACGGTCTGCACGCTGATGTCTGGCTCTGCCGGCACCAGCCGGTTGAAGCCAATGGTGATTCTGCGTTCGCGCAGCGCCTGCAATTGCTCGTCCTTGGTCTGGTTGTGCAGCGCGATACGCACCTCGGGCCTGGCCTGGTGAAACGCTGCCAGCAGGCGCGGAATCACATCCAGCACGCCGGAGCCAAAAATCCCCACGTCCAACTGGCCCGTCAGCCCCTGACCGGCTCTTTGCGTGCGCTCGCGGGCGCGCTGGGCCAGCGACAGGATGTTGGGTACCTCGTCCAGCAGGGCCTAGCCTGCAACCGTCAGCTCCACGCCCTTGGGCGTGCGCACAAACAGCGCCGTGCCCAATTCCTCCTCGATGGCGCGGATCTGCCGCGTCAGCGGTGGCTGGGCCATATGCAGCCGGGCCGCAGCACGGCCGAAATGCAGCTCCTCTGCCAGCGCCAGAAAGTACCTCATCTGCCTCAAGTCCACGGGGCGGCTCCTTGATACCTTGCAGGTATTGATTTTAGAAAATTCAGTATTGGACAGTATTGAACACCGAATTTATCGTTGCTGCAAAAGCATGCGTGACAGGAAGAAAACCATGAAAGACATCCAGAACTTCATCAACGGTGCCTACGTTGCCACGGGGCGCAGCTTCGACAAGCACTCACCGCTTACGGGCCAGGTGATTGCCAAGGTGCATGAGGCCGGCCGCAGCGAAGTCGATGCCGCCGTGGCCGCAGCGCGCGCAGCGCTCCACGGGCCCTGGGGCCGTATGAGCGTGGCCGAGCGCGTGGAAAAACTCTATGCCGTGGCCGATGGCATCAACCGTCGCTTCGAGGAATTCCTGGCCGCCGAATGTGCGGACACGGGCAAGCCACGCAGCGTGGCCAGCCATATCGACATTCCGCGCGGTGCGGCCAACTTCAAAATCTTTGCCGACGTGGTGAAGAACGTGCCCACGGAGTTCTTTGAAATGGCCACGCCCGACGGGCGCGGCGCCATCAACTACGGCCACCGCGGCCCGGTGGGCGTGGTGGGCGTGATCTGCCCCTGGAATCTGCCCCTGCTGCTGATGACCTGGAAGGTGGGGCCGGCCCTGGCCTGCGGCAACACCGTGGTGGTCAAGCCTTCCGAAGAATCGCCCCAGACCGCAGCCCTGCTGGGCGAGGTCATGAACGAGGCCGGCATTCCGCCCGGCGTCTACAACGTGGTCCATGGTTTCGGCCCCGATTCGGCCGGCGAGTTCGTCACCAGCCACCCCGGCGTGGATGCCATCACCTTTACCGGTGAAACACGCACCGGCGAGGCCATCATGAAGGCGGCAGCCAAGGGCGCACGCCCCGTGAGCCTGGAGATGGGGGGCAAGAACGCTGCCATCGTCTTTGCTGACTGCGATTTCGACGCCGCCATCGAAGGCACGCTGCGCTCGGCCTTTGTCAACAGCGGCCAGGTCTGCCTGGGCACGGAGCGCGTCTATGTGGAGCGCCCCTTGTATGAGCGTTTTGTGGCCGCGCTGAAGCAGCAGATCGAGGGCTGGAAGATCGGTGTGCCCGAAGACGCCGACACCAAGCTGGGCCCGCTGATCAGCAAGGAGCACCAGGCCAAGGTGCTGTCGTACTACCAGCTGGCGGTGCAGGAAGGCGCCACCGTGGTCACCGGCGGCGGTGTGCCCGACCTGGGCACCCAGTATGCGGACGGTGCCTGGGTGCAGCCCACGATCTGGACCGGCCTGCCCGAGACGGCGCGCGTCATCAAGGAAGAAATCTTCGGCCCCTGCTGCCATATCGCCCCCTTCGATACCGAAGAGGAGGTGCTGGCCAAGGCCAATGACAACGTCTACGGCCTGGCCAGTGCCATCTGGACGCAGGACCTGGCCCGCGCCCACCGCGTGGCCCAGCGCATGCACGTGGGCATCTCCTGGGTCAACAGCTGGTTTCTGCGCGATCTGCGCACGCCTTTTGGCGGCGCCAAGCAATCGGGCATAGGCCGCGAGGGCGGCGTGCATTCGCTGGAGTTCTATACGGAGCTGAAGAACGTTTGCATAAAGCTGTAAGCACCCCCTGAGGCGCTACGCGCCTTCCCCCTCTTTAGGCGCTGCGCGCCGGAGGGGGACGACACCGGCGCGGCGGGGCGGCCCTTGCGCGGTGTCTCTGAGTTGGGGTGTGCTGGTTCAAGCGCTGCGCCCTGACCAGAAGCCTGAGTTGCAAACATCACGACTTTTCCCTTCTTTGTTTTCTGTGAGCCTTTCCTATGAACACTGAACTGCAGCACTCCCTGGGCGACGAGCTGTATGCGGCCCTGCGTGAATGCAAGGTGGTCGAGCCTTTGAGCAACCGCTACCCCGACATCACCATCGATGACGCCTACGCCATACAGCAGCGCATGCTGGCGCGCCGCCTGGAGGCCGGTGAGCGCGTGGTGGGCAAAAAAATCGGCGTGACCTCCAAGGCCGTGATGGACATGCTGGGCGTGTTCCAGCCCGACTTTGGCTGGCTCACCGACGGTATGGTCTTCAACGAGGGCGAGGCCGTGCCGGCGAGCAGCCTGATACAGCCCAAGGCCGAAGGCGAGATTGCTTTTGTGCTGAAGAAGACGCTCCAGGGTCCAGGCGTGACGGCCGCCGATGTGCTGGCCGCCACCGAGGGCGTGATGGCCTGCTTCGAGATCGTCGACTCCCGCATCCGCGACTGGAAGATCAAGATCCAGGACACAGTGGCCGACAACGCCAGCTGCGGCGTCTTTGTGCTGGGCGATCGCCTGGTCGACCCGCGCGATGTGGACCTGGCCACCTGCGGCATGGTGCTGGAGAAAAACGGCGAGATCGTGGCCACGGGCGCAGGCAGCGCAGCCCTGGGCCACCCTGCCAATGCCGTGGCCTGGCTGGCCAACACCCTGGGTGCCCACGGCATCGCGCTGGAGGCCGGCGAAGTCGTGCTCTCCGGCTCGCTGGCCGCCATGGTGCCGGTCAAGGCCGGGGACAACCTGCGCGTGACCATAGGCGGAATAGGTAGTTGCTCTGTGAGGTTTGTTTAAGCGTCAAACCTGCCCCCAGGTCGCATGAACGGGCGCGTTCCAAGGCCAGGGACAGCGAGCAAGGGCCGCCCCGCAGCGAGGCTGTCGTCCCCCTCCCGCGAAGCGAGAGAGGGGGAAGGCGCGCAGCGACTCAGGGGGTGCTATTTCAAGACTGGAGACAAGTGATGAGTCAAAAAATCAAATGTGCGCTGATAGGGCCGGGCAATATCGGCACCGATCTGTTGGCCAAGCTGCAGCGCAGCCCGGTGCTGGAGCCGGTGTGGATGGTGGGCATAGACCCCGAGTCCGATGGCCTCAAGCGGGCGCGTGAAATGGGCATCAAGACCACAGCCGAGGGCGTGGATGGGCTGCTGCCACATATGCAGGCCGATGGCGTGCAAATCGTATTCGACGCCACCAGCGCCTATGTGCATGCCGAGAACTCGCGCAAGGTCAACGAGCAGGGCGCGCTGATGATCGACCTCACGCCGGCGGCCATAGGCCCTTTCTGCGTGCCCCCGGTCAACCTGATGCAGCACCTGGGCAGCGGCGCCATGAATGTGAACATGGTCACCTGCGGTGGTCAGGCCACCATCCCCATGGTGGCGGCGGTGAGCCGTGTGCAGGCCGTGGCCTATGGCGAGATCGTGGCCACCGTGTCCTCCAAGTCCGTAGGACCGGGCACACGCAAGAACATCGATGAATTCACGCGAACCACGGCCGGTGCGGTGGAAAAGGTGGGCGGCGCCAAAAAAGGCAAGGCCATCATCGTCATCAACCCGGCCGAACCCCCTTTGATGATGCGCGACACCGTGCACTGCCTGACCGAGGACGCGCCCGACCAGGCCGCCATCACCGCCTCCATCCACCAGATGCTGGCCGAGGTGCAGAAATACGTGCCCGGCTACCGCTTGGTCAACGGCCCGGTGTTCGACGGCAAGCGCGTCTCCGTCTTCCTGGAGGTCGAAGGCCTGGGCGACTACCTGCCCAAGTACGCAGGCAATCTGGACATCATGACCGCCGCCGCCGCGCGCACGGCCGAGATGTTTGCCGAACAAATGCTGGCCGGCAAGCTCACGCTGGCACCCATGGCCCCCGTAGCCGCCTGAAGGAGAGACAACATGGAACTCAAAGGCAAGAAGATCACCGTCCACGACATGACGCTGCGTGACGGTATGCACCCCAAGCGCCATTTGATGACGCTGGAACAGATGAAAAGCGTGGCCCAGGGCCTGGATGCGGCCGGCGTGCCGCTGATTGAGGTCACGCACGGCGATGGCCTGGGCGGCGCCTCGGTCAACTACGGTTTCCCGGCGCACAGCGACGAGGAATACCTGTCCACCGTGATCCCGCTGATGAAGCAGGCCAAGGTTTCGGCCCTGCTGCTGCCGGGCATTGGCACCGTGGACCATCTGCAGATGGCGCATGCGCTGGGCGTTTCCACCATCCGCGTGGCCACGCATTGCACCGAGGCCGATGTCAGCGAGCAGCACATCACCCAGGCGCGCAAGCTGGGCATGGACACCGTGGGCTTTTTGATGATGGCCCATATGAACAGCGCCCAGGGCCTGGTCACGCAGGCCAAGCTGATGGAGAGCTATGGCGCCAACTGCATCTATGTGACCGACTCGGCGGGCTATCTGCTGCCCGACCAAGTCAAGGAACGCATTGCCGCCGTGCGCGCTGCACTCAAGCCCGAGACCGAGCTGGGCTTTCATGGCCACCACAACCTGGCCATGGGCGTGGCGAATTCCATTGCCGCCGTGGAGGCCGGTGCCAACCGCATCGATGCGGCGGCCGCAGGCCTGGGTGCGGGCGCGGGCAACACGCCCATGGAAGTGCTGGTGGCCGTGTGTGAGCGCATGGGGATTCAGACCGGTGTCGATGTCTGGAAGATCCAGGACGTGGCCGAAGACCTGGTGGTGCCGCTGATGGACTTCCCCATCCGCGTGGACCGCGACGCGCTGACCCTGGGCTATGCCGGCGTGTATGGCAGCTTCTTGCTGTTCGCCAAGCGGGCCGAGAAGAAGTACGGCATTCCTGCGCGCGATCTGCTGGTCGAACTGGGCCGGCGTGGCATGGTCGGCGGCCAGGAAGACATGATCGAAGACACGGCGCTGACCATGGCGCGTGCGCGCGGTCTGCAGGTCGCAGCATGAAGCGCCGCGCCCTGCTCAAGGCATCGGCGGCCTGGGGCCTGGCCCAGTCCACCCAGGCCTCTGCAGCCGATGATGGCCGCGCGCTGCGCATTGCCATCATCTCGCCCAACACCGGGGCGCTCGCGGCCTTTGGCGCCACCAACATCTATGTGCACGAGTTGTTTGCCCAGCGTCTGGCCCAGGGCCTGGACACGCGGCACATGGGGCGCAGGAAAATCGAGCTGGAGCTGCATGACGCCGCATCCTCGTCAGAGCGGGCCGCCGAGATCGCCTCGGCACTCGCTGCCAGCGGCGTGCACATGGTGCTGGCCTCGGCCACACCCGAGATCTGCAACCCCGTGGCCGATGTCTGCGAGGCGGCAGGCATTCCCTGCGTGACCACGGTCGCGCCCTGGCAAGCCTGGTTTCAGGGGCGCAAGGGCGATCTCTACAAGGGCTTTCAGTGGACCTTTCACTTCTTCGTCGGGCTCGAGGACTTTGCCGACGTGCATTCCAGCCTGTTCGCACGTGCCCGCCTGGGCTCGCTGGTGGGTGGCATCTGGCCTGACGACATAGACGGATCGGCCTTCATGGCAGCCTTTCCACGCGCCATGGAGCAACGCGGCCTCAGGCTCTTCGAGCCGGGCCGGCTCAAGCTCTCGGCGCCCGATTACAAGGGAATTGCCACACGCCTGCGCGATGCCAGGGTATCCATGGTCACGGGCGTTCTGCCACCGCCCATGGCGCTCGCATTTCACGCAGCCGCACGCGAGGTCGGCTACCAGCCTCGCATGCTCTCGCTGGCCAAGGCCTTTGCGTTTGCGGACACCGTGGGGCAGATCGACCAGCCGGATCTTGCGCTGACCAACGAAGTCTGGTGGTCTCCGGCCTGGCCTTTCAGCTCGGGCTTTACCAGCGCGAGTTCGGCCCAGGTGGCGCGCGAGTACGAGACGCGCACGGGCAAGCCCTGGGTGCAGACGCTGGGCTTTTCCCATGCCATGGTCGATCTGGCCGTACAGGCCGTGGAGCAGGCCCAGGAGCCCACACGCCAGGGCCTGGTGCAGGCGCTGCGCCGCGTCAAGGCCAGGACCGTGGTCGGGCCGCTGAGCTTCTCGGGCCGCATGCCCAGCCTCAACGTCTGCTCCACACCCGCCGTGGGCGGTCAATGGCTGAAGAACGCACAGGGCCGCTGGGTGCTGGAAGTCGTGGACAACACGCGCTCGCCCTTCATCCCCGTCACGGCCGAGCTCACCCTGGGCCAGACCTGAGCAGGCCTTGCCCGCCCATTCATTTTCAATATTCGGAGCACCCCATGGCACTTTCCCCCGCCACCATCGAACAACTGGCCGAGCATCTGGAGACCTGCGAGCTGCAGGCCCACGACACCTTGAAGATCACCGACGCCCATCCCGATATGGACTGGGATGACGCCTACGCCATACAGGCCGCCATCCTGGCGCGCAAGCTGGCACGCGGCGCCCGCGTGGTGGGCCTCAAGGCCGGGCTGACCTCGCACGCCAAGATGAAGCAAATGGGCGTCACCGACCCGGTGTTCGGCTTTCTGGTGGACTACTTCAGCGTGCCCGATGGCGGCACGGTCAAGACCTCGGAGCTGATCCATCCCAAGGTGGAGCCCGAGATCGCCTTTGTGCTCAAACATGCGCTCAAGGGCCCGGGCTGCCATATCGGCGCCGTGCTGGCCGCTACCGACTTTGTGATGCCCGGCATCGAAGTCATCGACAGCCGCTACCGCGACTTCAAGTTCGACCTCAAGAGCGTGGTGGCCGACAACACCTCGGCCGCGCGCTTTGTGGTCGGCGGCCAGCCCTTGCGCCCCGACGCCGTGGATCTGCGCACCGTGGGCCTGGTGCTGGAGAAAAACGGCCAGCCCGTGGCCATGGGCGCAGGTGCAGCGGTGCTGGGCCACCCGGCCGCAGCCATTGCCATGCTGGCCAACCACCTGGGCCGGCGTGGCCAGGAAATTCCGGCGGGCAGCCTGATTCTCTCGGGTGGCGCCACCGAGGCCGTGGCCGTGGCCGCTGGCGACCATGTCTGCCTGCGCGTGCAAGGCATGGGCAGCACGTCAATCAGCTTCGCCGCCTGAGGTGGTTGGACTCCCCCTGAGTCGCTTCGCGCCTTCCCCCTGAAAGGGGGACGACACCCTCGGTGCGGGGCGGCCCTTCCTCGGTGTCTTTGGCCTTGGGCCGCGCCAGTTTTCAAGGCCCAGCCCAAGCTTTGTAGCGCTGTACCAGCGCCTCAAAACGATTCATCCCATCAAGATTTTTCAAAACAAAAACGGAGACAAACCATGCAAAGAAGAGAGTTGATGACGGCGGCCGCCCTGGCAGCCATGACCATGACCATGGCCCTGCCGGGCCGCGCCCTGGCGCAGGCGGTCTACCCCACGCGCCCGGTGCGCATCATCGTGCCGTTTCCGGCCGGTGGCCCCACGGACGTCATGGGCCGCGCGGCAGCCAAGGCCATGTCGGACCAACTGGGCCAGCCCTTTGTGGTGGAGAACAAGGCCGGGGCCGGGGGCAATATCGGCACGGACGCCGTGGCCAAGGCCGCAGCCGACGGCTACACCATTGGCCTGACGGCCATCAGCAGCCTGGCCATTGCGCCCCACCTGTACAACAGCGTTCCTTTTGATGTGGAAAAGGACTTGCGTCCGATCTCCCTGGTCGGCACCACGCCTTGCGCGCTGGTGATCAATCCAGGCGCACCATTCTCCGACCTCAAGGGCATGGTGGCCTATGCCAAGGCCAACCCCGGCAAGGTGAATTACGCGACCTCGGGCATTGGCACCAGCAACCATCTGGCCGCCGAGCTGCTGCAGTCCGTGGCCGGCATTCAGCTGACCAATGTGCCCTACAAGGGCTCCAGCCAGATCGTGCCGGATCTGCTGTCGGGCACGGTGATGATGAGCATGGAAAGCTCGCTGGCCACGACCTTGCAGCACATCAAGGCCGGCAAGCTGCGCGCCATTGCCGTGACTTCGCCCCAGCGTTCCAAGGCCTTGCCCGATGTGCCCACGGTAGCCGAGTCGGGCTATCCCGGCTTTGAGGTCGAGACCTGGTTTGGCCTGGTGGCGCCGGCGGCCACGCCCCAGGCCGTGATCACCAAGCTGCACGAGGCCTGGGCTGCAGGCGCCAAGACGGCCGAGGTGCAGCAGGCCTTTGACAACATCTCGGGCAATCTGCGCGCCAACACGCCCCAGCAGTTCGCGGAATTCATCCGCGCAGAGAACAAGCGCTGGGGTGACTTGATTCGCAAGCTGGGGATCAAGGCTTAACCCCCTGAGTCGCCTGCGGCGCCTTCCCCTGAAATAGAGAAACAAGGGGACGATGCCTTCGCCGCGAGGCGGCTCTTGCTCGGCGTCTCTGAGGAAGGCTCTGCCGGTTTTGGGCGCCGGGCCTCTTGTCTTGCCACCGATAACGATTGATAGAAAAAGGAAGCTCTATGCCATTTGCACAAATCTACATGCTGGAAGGCCGCAGCGAGGAGCAGAAAAAAGCGGTGATCGAAAAGGTCACCCAGGCCCTGGTCGAGGCCGTGGGTGCGCCCGTGGCCAATGTGCGCGTCTGGATACAGGACGTGCCCAAGGAGAACTGGGGCATTGCCGGCATCAGCGCCAAGGATTTGGGCCGTTAGTTTTGACGAATCGCAAATCTTTTTCGATAATGAGAATCGTTCTCAGTATGTGAGACAATCAAGCCCAGCCAGCAGACAATTATCATCTGGAGGACAGCGAGGCTCCTGCGGGAGTGCTTGGTGGAGAACAGGGGGAGCTAGCCAGCAACCCTTTCATTCCAATCTCTACCATGGCGCTGACATCGCATTCCATTTTTTCAGGCAAGACCTGCATCACCCATCCCGCGCAACCGCGCAGCCTGCTGGCCCTGGCCGTGCAGGCCACCATCATCGGCCTGCTGCCTGCCGCCTCCTGGGCCCAGGACGAACCCGCTACACAGACCCTGATATCCCAGGCCCTGCCCCAGGTCGAGGTCCGCGATACCGCTGAAAAGCGCGAACCCGGAGCCTCTGCCACGGTCAGCGGCCAGGCCCTGGAGCAGGCCAATGACATGGCCGACATCGTGCGCTACCAGCCCCTGGTGTCGGCTCCGGGCACGGCCTCGGGCGCGAGCCGCAACCGCAGCAGCTTCGACCGCGCGGGCACCACGGGCTACAACATACGCGGCATAGAGGGCAACCGCATCGGCATGGATGTGGACGGCATAGAGCTGCCCAATGCAGCCACCCGCCCCTATGCAAGCCGCGCAGGCAGCAACACCTTCGGCGTGGGGCGCGACTTCATAGACCCCGAGATGTTCTCTTCGGTGAGCATCGACTCGGGCACGACGACCGCACGGCGCACGGCCGGCGGCATCGGCGGCTCGGTGGGCTTTCGCACCAAGTCCGTGGAAGACTTTCTGCGCGACGGCAAGAGCTCGTACATCGCCGGCAAGGTCGGCTATGACTCGGTCAACCGCTCCTGGAACGAGAGCGTCACGGCCGCTGGCCGCTCGGGCGACCTCGACGGCCTGATCGCCTTCTCGCGCCGCGACGGCCATGAGACGCGCAACAACAGCGACATCGTGAGCAGCTCGCCCGACAGCTGGCATTCGAACGCCCTGCTGCTCAAGGGCGGCCTGCGCATAGACAGCGCCCAGCGCCTCGTGCTCTCGGCCGACCTGTACCGCCGCAAGAACAACACGCTGTTCAACGGCTGGGACAGCACCAACTCGCTGATCACCGAGAACTCCCAGCAGGCCAGCGACACCAGCCGCAACACGCTTCAGCTGCAGCATCTGTGGACGCCGCAAAGCGCCTGGGTGGACCAACTGGACTCGCGCCTGTTCCTGCAGAACACCAAGACCGACGACGCCACCGACACCACCACGCTGTCCACGGGTGCCACGGTGCACAACATCTCGGGCACCAAGACCAGCGGCTGGGGCTTTTCGAGCACCGGCGACAAGCGCCTGGACAACCATCGCCTGAGCTTCGGCATCAACGCGTCCACGGAAGACATGGAGCGCCCCTGGAACGTGAGCGGCTTCATGCAGCCCCAGCCCGATACCAAGACCACGCGTTATGGCGCCTTCCTGCAGGACGAGATTTCCTGGCAGGCCGGCGGGCGACGCCTGGCTCTGATTCCTGCGCTGCGTGTGGATCGCGTGGAGATCAAGCCGCGCAACCTGGATGGCTTTGCCACGGGCGCGCTCACACCGGCCGATGTGGACAAGCTCTATGGCGGCACGCATGGCAACAACATCGCCAGCCCCAGCCTGAGCCTGGTCTATGAGCTCACGCCCCAGTTCAGCGCCTACGCCCAGTTCAAGCGCAGCGGACGCGCGCCTTCGGCCGGCGAGATCTTCGGCTCCTGGAACATGGCCAGCAACTACAACACCGGCAACCAGTATGCGCTGATCGGCAATGCCGGCCTCAAGCAGGAAACCAGCAACGCCTTCGACCTGGGCCTCAAGGGCTCGCCCATGCCGGGCGTGGTCTTCAACGGCTCCATCTTCCACACCAAGTATTCGGACTTCATCGCCTACACGCGCTACACGCGCACGGGCCGGCCCGACCTGTTCGGCAACGTACCGAATCACATAGGCACCATCTACCAGGCCGAGAACCGCGACAGCGCCAGGATCTACGGCATGGAGCTCAGCGCACGCCTTGAGCATGGCCAGTGGACGCCTGCCCTGCAGGGCCTGTACACGCACTGGGCCATGGGCCTCAGCCGGGGCACCTCCAAGTCGCGCTACGACGGCGACAAGAGCCAGCCGCTGGACAGCGTGCTTCCACGCAAGGCCATCATTGGTGCCGGCTATGACGCACCGGCCAAGCGCTGGGGCGTCAACCTGACCGGCACCTTCGTCGCCGGCAAGCAGGCCGTGGCGACCAACCGCGACTCCTATATGAACGCGGGCCAGGCCATCACCGAATCCACGACGCAGCTGTTCCGCGTCCCCGGCTATGCGATCTTCGACCTGGTCGGCTACTGGCAGCTGGCGAAGAACGTGCGCCTGAATGCCGGCATCTACAACCTCGGCGACAGGCGCTACTGGGATTACTCGAGCACGCGCAACCTTCAGCCCGCCGTGGCCAAGGACCAGCGCGACATCGAGCTGCTGAGCAATCCGGGCCGCACGTTCGCGGTCTCCATGAACGTCGTGTTCTAGGAACGTGAATACGTTCTGAGCGCTGCGGCCAGCCCCCGCGAGGCCCGGCCGCAGCCTTTTCGTCCCCTGTTGTGAGCCCTCAACCCAAGGAGTCTTCTGTGATGAAGAAATTTTCCACCGCCCACCGCCTGCTGGCTGCTGCCGGCCTCGCCGCCCTGCTCTCGGCCTGTGCGGCCAACGGATCGGCGCCCGCCAACGGGCCCGCAAAGCCGGCCGGCGGCCACGGCCCCACAGCCTTCATCGGCGGCTACGACGTCAACCGCGACGGCAAGGTCACGCGCGAGGAATACGATGAAGTGCGCAAGCAGCGTTTTCTGGCCGGCGACACGAACGGCGACGGCTGGCTCAGCGAAGAGGAATACGTGGCCGAATTCGAAGGCCGCCTCAAGCAGCAATACCAGGGCCGCGAGCCCGATGCGCGCTATGCAGCCTCCATCAGGCAGGCCCATGTGCGCTTCGGCGTCGTCGACAAAAACCGCGACGGCCGCTTCACGCTGGACGAGGAAATGGCCATGGCCGACAAGACCTTCAAGGAAGCCGATGTGAACGGCGATGGTGTCGTGGATGACAGGGACGTGCGCGAGAAAAAGGACATTCGCTGAGCCTCTGCCGCATCGGTGCTGGCCGCAGCACGATGCGGATGGCGCGCAGCGACATCGATCACCGAAATTGGAACACCATGAAACTCCCTCTCCTGCCGCTGCTGCTGGCGGCCTGTTTCTCCGCCCAGGCGCACACGCCTTATCTGCTGCCCACGAGCTTCGAGGCCCAGCCCGGCGCCACGGTCAGCATGGACGCGGGCTTTACCGAGAAGTTCTTTCTCTCCGATGTGGCTTTCGGCGACACGCGCTTCACGCTGACTGCGCCCGACGGCTCGGTCAGCCCGATTGGCGATGTGCGCCAGTTCAGGACCCGCACCGTGGCCGAGCAAAAGCTGCCCCAGGAAAAGGGTACCTACCGCATCAGCACCGGGCCGCGCCTGGGCGCGATCTTTCGCTCCTGGGAGCGCGCAGGCAAGGTCGAGGTCGCGCGCGATCCCGCAACGCCCGTGCCTGAAGGCGCCAAGCTGCTGAGCCACTACCAGTCGCTGTCCGTTTCCGAGGCCTACATCACGGCCGGCTCGCCCACCAGAGCCGCGCTCAAGGCCTCGGGCGAGGGGCTGGAGATCGTGCCCGTGACCCATCCCAGCGACCTGTTCGCGGGCGAGGCGTTCGAGTTCCTGGTGCACTATCAGGGCCAGCCGCTGGCCGACCAGAAGGTGGAGATCTTCCGCTCCCCCATGGACATGGCCAGCCAGCACAGCGTGGAGCGCCTGCAGACCGATGCCCGGGGCCGCATCGCCTACACCCCGGCCAAGCCCGGCGTCTACCTGGCCCTGGTGCGCTATCGCAGCGATGCCCCGGCAGGCGCCAAGGCACCGCAGTACGGCAACAACTACACCTTGACATTCAGGGTGCTGGCGCAATAAGCATCTCTGCTTTTGATAGCAGGTAGCGCTTGCTGGACAAGCGCTACAGGCCGATATGACCAGATATCCCGCCTGCAGCCGGCAGCGCCCGATCCGGGCCCGTCAATGCACTTCCAGCTTGACGAGCTGGAACACGGATCGCAGTCTTTGCGTCTCGGCCGCAAAAAAGCGCGCGGCCTCGTCCAGCGGCTGGGCCGCGTCGCGTGCAATGCCGCCGCTTTCCTGGATGAAGCTGCGGTACTCGGGGCCCTTGAGCAAGGCGTTGACGGCGCCATGCAGTTGCTGGACCACGTCCTCGGGCGTCTTGCGGGGCACGAAGATGCCGGTCCACACCGTATAGACGAAGTCCTTGAGGCTGGCCGCGCCCGAACCGTTGAGCGAGGCCAGGCCCAGCATGGGCGCCGCGCCCGCAGGGCTGGTCGTTCCCAGGGCCTTGACCTTGCCGCTGGCGATCAGGCCCGGCACATTGCCGGCCAGCGGCAAAAAGGCCACGTCCACCTGGTTGCCCATGAGATCGTTGAGCGCCGGCGCCAGCCCCTTGTAGGGCACATGCACCATGCGCGCTCCGCTTTGCTGCTTGAAATGCTCACTGACCAGGTGGAACAGCGAGCCGTTGCCCGGCGTGGCATAGCTCAGCTCCTTGTTCGCGGGATTGCGCGCATGGGCCAGCAGCTCGTCGAGGTTCTTGACGCCCAGGCCGGGCCGCGTGACCAGGGCCAGATAGGTGTAGGAGACCTGGGAGACCAGGCGCAGGTCTTCGGCCTTGTACTTGATGGACGGCAGGGTCAGCGGCGGCAGTATGGGCTCGCTGACCGTGGCCATGAGCAGGGTGTAGCCGTCGGCCGGCTGGGCCAGCACGCGCGCCACGCCAATGGAGCCGCCCGCGCCCGCATAGTTCTCGACGATCAGGTTCTGTGCCAACTGCTTTTGCAGCAGCGGCTGGGCCACGCGCGCATCGGCATCGGCCGGGCCGCCGGCCGTGAACGGCACGACCATGGAGATCAGCTTGTGCGGATAGGGCTTGGGCTGGGCCGCAGCGCCCAGACCGCACAGGGCCAGGGCAAGGGCTGCCGCCGCGTGCAGCAGATGGCGTTTCTTCTTCGTCTGCATGGATTTGTCTCCTCTTTATGTCTTGGTATGCAGGCTGGCGAGGGCAGGCTCAGGGCGTGTTCACGGCGACCGCCTCAGGGCGGCGCTGGCGCTGCGTGTCGATGCGGTACAGGCGCGCGGCGTTGCCGCCCAGGATCAGCTCGATGGCCTGCTGGGGCAGCTCGGGCATGCCGATCTCCCTGGCCACATCGTTGATGCCCATGACGGTCTTGTGAAACGTCCACATGAAGGGATTTTCCGAGCCGTAGAGCAGACGCTCCCAGGGGTTGACGCAACCGAAGTCGTGGATCAGCTGATAGACCTTGCGCGGATGGTAAAAGCCCAGGGCGCTGAGGTCGGCATGGAAGTTGGGATTGCGCGCGACCACGCCCATGGCCTCCTCCGCATAGGGATAGCCCATGTGGCAGATCACGACCTTGAGATTCGGGAAGCGCTGGCCCACCTCGTCGAGCAGCCAGGGCTGCTGCATCTTCATGTCGGCGCCGCAGACGGGCGTGAAGCCCATGTGAAAGTGAATGGGCACGCCCAGGGCCGAGGCAGCCTCGTACAGCGGATCGCAGACCTTGTCGCGTGGATCGAAATGCGCATAGGTGGGATAGAGCTTGCAGCCGCGAAAGTCGAGATCGCGCACGCAGCGCTCGAGCTCGTCGGCCGCGCCCCAGGGATCGAGGATCGGGTCCACGCTGCAGATGCCGATCAGCCGCCCGCCCGACGAGGCCACCTGGTCGGCCACGAAGGCATTGGGCACGTTGTAGGGGCGCTGCTCGGGCGGCAGCACGCGGTTCCAGTTGCCCGCAAGCACGCAGCACACGTCGATGCCGACCTCATCCATGACATTGACCAGCAGGGCGCCGTCGCGCCGCTCGGTGGCCACGTCGGCGCTGTGATAGCGAAAGCCGCGCTCGGTCCAGTTCTTGCGAAGCTGCTTGTAGATGTAGTCCGAGACATGGACTCCGGGCTGGCCCAGGTGGATGTGGTTGTCGACGACGAACATGGCGTGAGGTCTCCGTGTGTTGTGGTGCTGCACGACAGCTGGCAGCAGCTTTGAAGGCTGCTCGAAGTCTAGGATCTATATTGTTTGATGTCAAACAATTTGATATCGAACATTCCAGCATCAACCAGATTCCACGGAAGCCGCAAAAGGCGTTGCGCGCTGGTATGCTCGGCCTTCAAACATGCCAAGCACTGCCAAAACCTCCCAAGCCGCGAACTGCGCCGACTCCATCTGCCTGGGCGAGCTGCCCTCCATGGTGGGCTACCACCTGCGCCGCGCGCATGCGGCCGCGCTGCGCGACCTGGATCAGAAGCTGGCGCGCATGCAGCTGACCACGGCCATGCACGGCGCACTGGAGATACTCAGCCACAACCCCACCGTGGCCCAGGGCGTGCTCGCCCAGGGCCTGGGGCTGACGCGCTCATCCATGGTGCCGCTGGTGGACAAGCTCGTGGAGCGCGGCCTGGTGGAGCGCGTGCGCCTGCCCGAGGACCGCAGGGCCGTGATGATCAAGCTCACGCCCGAGGGGCGCAAGCTCAGGACCAAGCTCAGGCGAATGGTGCAGGAGCACGAGGCCCAGCTGCACGCGGCCTTGCAGGGCTGCGACATAGACCAGTTCACCCAGGCCCTGCAGCGGCTGATCACGCTGGCCTGATTTTTTGATAGCTGATAGCGCCTTTATTTAGCGCAATTCAGCCATATTTCTATCTGAAACCTAGGCGGGAAGCGCGCAAGTCGCTTCTTTTTTTGTAGCTCATCCGCCGACCACGCGCAGCACCTCGGCTCCATAGGCTTCGAGCTTCTTCGCGCCCATGCCGTTGATGCCCTGCAGGTCGGCCAGCGTGGCGGGGTTGCGCTCGGCGATCGCGGCCAGCGTGGCGTCGTGGAAGATCACATACGCGGGCAGGTTGTGTTCGCGTGCGACCTCGGCGCGCCAGGCCTTGAGGTTGATGAAGCGCACCTGGGCATCGGGCCCCAGGCTGGCGGCGGCCACATTGGGCTTGGCTGCGCGCTTGGAGCTCTTGCTGCGCGATGCGGCCACGGCCTCGCGCAGCTGCACCTCGACCTCGCCGCGCAGCACGGCGCGCGAGCCTTCGGCCAGGCTCAGCGTGTCGAAGCTGTAGCCGCTGTTCTCGCTGGTGATCTTGTGCAGGCCCAGGGCCCCCGTGGCCAGCAGCTGACGCATCACGGCACGCAGTTGGGGCTCGCTGTACTCCTTGCCTATGCCGAAGGTGGAGAGCTTTTCATGCCCGTACTGGCGCACCTTGTCCGTGTCCTTGCCGCGCAGCACATCCATGATGTGGCCTGCGCCAAAGGTCAGCTGGCTCATCTCGTGCACGCGGTAGATGGTGGACAGGAGCTTGCGCGCCGCATCCGTGCCGTCCCACAGCGCAGGCGGCGCAAGACAGTTGTCGCAATTGCCACAGGTGCTTCTGGCCGCGCTTTGCAGGGGCCGGCCGTCCTCGTCCGGGGGCTGGCCGTACTGCTCGCCAAAGTAGGAAAGCAGGCGCACGCGGCGGCAGTCCGTGGCCTCGGCCAGGCTCAGCAAGGCGTCGAGCTTGCCGCGCATGACCTGCTTGAACTCTTCCTCGGCCGGGCTTTCGTCGATCATGCGTCGCTGGTTGACCACGTCCGACAGGCCATAGGCCATCCAGGCATCGGCGGGCAGGCCGTCGCGGCCCGCACGGCCCGTTTCCTGGTAGTAGCCTTCGATGTTCTTGGGCATGTCCACATGCGCCACAAAGCGCACATCGGGCTTGTTGATGCCCATGCCGAAGGCGATGGTGGCCACCATGACGATGCCGTCCTCGCGCAAAAAGCGGTCCTGGTGCTGCTGGCGCATCTCGGCGGGCAGGCCTGCGTGGTAGGGCAGGGCCGCGATGCCGGCCTGGCTCAGCGTCTGAGCCAGCTCCTCCACGCGCTTGCGCGACTGGCAATAGACCACGCCGGCCTCGCCCTCGTGCTCGCGCTCTATGAAGCGCAGCAACTGGTTGCTCACATCCTTTTTCTCGGCGATCTTGTAGCGGATGTTGGGCCGATCGAAGCTGCTGATGAAGTGGCGCGCCTCCTCCAGCTGCAGGCGCTCGACGATATCGGCGCGCGTGAGCGCGTCGGCCGTGGCCGTGAGCGCAATGCGCGGCACACCCGCATAGCGCTCGTGCAGCAGCGTGAGCGCGCGGTACTCGGGCCGGAAATCATGGCCCCACTGGCTCACGCAGTGCGCCTCGTCGATCGCGAACAGCGACAGCTTGCCCTGGGCATGCAGGTCGTCGAGCAGGCCCAGAAAGCGCGGCGTGTTCAGGCGCTCGGGCGCCGCATAGAGCAGGGTGATGTCGCCGCCCTGCAGCCGCCACTCGACCTCCTGAGTCTCCTCATAGGAGAGGGTGGAGTTGAGATAGGCCGCGCTGACCCCGGCCTCGTGCAGCGCTCCCACCTGGTCGTGCATGAGCGCGATCAGCGGCGAGACCACCACGGCCACGCCGTGGCCGGCCTGCTGGCGCACGATGGCCGGCACCTGATAGCACAGGCTTTTGCCACCGCCCGTGGGCATGAGCACCAGCGCATCGCCGCCGCCAATGACATGGCTGACGATGGCTTGCTGCGGGCCGCGAAATTGCGCGTAGCCAAAGACGGCGTGCAGGACGGAATGCGCGGCGGACAAGATATTTTTTTCCTATGAAGAGCGGCGAGTGCCGGGACGGCGGGACCCGGATGGCGAAGAGGCACGCAGCGCCGGCCAGGCCGGCGGCGAGAACCCCCGATTGTGCGCCCGGCACGCGGGGCTTGCCCGCGAATGCGAATAACCGCCTGCCTACGCACACCGTGCCGCCCCACCCGGGCGCGAGCGGCAGGCATCCCGGAACTGCGCCCGGACTTCATCTATACAGGATTCCAATACTGCGCATAACCAAGCTTTTCAATACGCTTTTTACCGTGCCTTTCAAAAGCATTTTTCCAATTCAAGGCAATGATTTAAATGGAAATTTTTGTATAAATACTTGCAGGGGTAATACTGTATATACATGACTACTCAATGCATCGCAAACTGTGGCCCGAAAGTTGAAAAAGCCCAGCCCCTGCAGCGCTTTCCCCTCTCATGTCCTGATCCAGGAGGTTCTCGTGAAGCCAGCACCCGCGTCCCGTCTCTCCCTCTTGTGGCCTCTGGCCGCACTGGCCTTGTCTTTGGCCTCACCCCTGCAAAATGCCGCTGCCGCCGAGACCCGGATCACGCTGGGCATGTCGGGCTGGACCGGTTTCGGCCCCTTGAGCCTGGCCGACAAGGCAGGCCTGTTCAAGAAAAACGGGCTGGATGTGGATCTGCGCCTGATCCCGCAAAAGGACAGGCATCTGGCCCTGGCCTCGGGCGCCATCCAGTGCGCGGTCACGACCATCGAGACCCATGTGGCCTGGAACACGAATGGCGTGCCCATCGTCCAGATCTTCCAGATGGACAAGTCCTTCGGCGCCGACGGCATTGCGGTGCGCAACGGCATCAACAGCTTTGCCGATCTCCGCGGCAGAACCGTGGCCGTGAGCGCGCCGGGCACGGCGCCCTTTTTCGGCCTGGCCTGGATGCTGAGCAAGAACGGCATGTCCATCAAGGATGTGAAGACCGTCTCGCTCGAACCCCAGCCTGCGGCCCAGGCCTTTGTCGCCGGGCAAAACGATGCGGCCATGAGCTACGAGCCCTATCTGTCCACGGTGCGCGCCAACCCCGGCGCGGGCAAGATTCTCGCAACCACCATCGACTATCCCATGGTCATGGACACCGTGGGCTGCGATCCAAAGTGGCTCAAGGCCAACGGCGCCGCAGCCCGGGCCCTGGCCCAGTCCTACTTCGATGCCGTGGCCCTGATCGAGGCGGACAAGACAAAAAGCTACGAGATCATGGGCGCAGCCGTCAAGCAAAGCGGCGAGCAGTTCGGCAAGTCCGCGGCCTTTCTCCAATGGGCGAACCGCGCGGACAACCAGAAGTTCTTTGCCAGCGAGCTGCTGCCCTTCATGAAGGAGTCGGCCCAGATCCTCAAGGAGGCCGGCGTCATACGCGCCCTGCCCGAGAACTATGGCGCAATGTATGACGCCAGCTTCATCCAGTAAGCCCGGAGGACCCCACATGCACGCGGCCACCGCAACCATCACCCGCCCCAGCGCCGGCGCCCAGGGCGCGGCCCATCTGCCGACCGCCCCCCGGCGGCGCACCCTGGCGCCGCTGGAGCCCGTGGGCTCCAGAGCCCGCTGGATGCTGGGCCTGGCCTTCTTCATGGTCTTCGTGGCCGTGTGGGCGGCGTTCACGCTGGGCGGCTTTGTCTCGCCCACCTTTCTGGCCAGCCCCATCACCATGCTGCGCGAAGGCTATCTGCTGTTTACCGAATACGGTTTTGCGCACGACATAGGCATGACGGTCTGGCGCGTCATGGGCGGCTTCATCCTGGCCAGCGCCGTGGCCGTGCCCCTGGGCATTGCCATGGGGGCCTGGAAGCCCGTGGAGGCGTTCTTCGAGCCCTTTGTCTCGTTTTGCCGCTATCTGCCGGCCTCGGCCTTCATTCCCTTGCTGATTCTGTGGGCCGGCGTGGGCGAGACCCAGAAGCTGCTGGTGATCTTCATAGGCTCGGTGTTCCAGATCGCTCTCATGGTGGCCGTGACCGTGGGCAGCGCGCGCAAGGATCTGGTCGAAGCCGCCTATACGCTGGGCGCCACGGACACCGGCGTGGTGCGCAGCGTGCTGATCCCGGGCGCCGCGCCCGGCATTGCCGAGACCCTGCGCCTGGTGCTGGGCTGGGCCTGGACCTATGTGATCGTGGCCGAACTGATCGGCTCGTCCTCGGGCATAGGCCACATGATCGTGGACAGCCAGGCCTTGCTCAATACCGGGCAGATCATCTTCGGCATCATCGTCATCGGCCTGATCGGCCTGGTGTCCGACTTCCTGTTCAAGACCATCAATCAGCGCCTGTTCAAGTGGAGCACCTTGTGATGAACCAGCTGTCCATTCAAGCCGTCTCGCGCAGCTTCGCCGGCCCTGGCGGCAAAAGCACCCAGGCCTTGCTGCCCGTGGACTTCGAGGTCGGGGAAAACGACTTCGTGACCATTCTCGGGCCCTCGGGCTGCGGCAAGTCCACCATGCTGCGCATCGTTGCGGGGCTGGATTTTCCGAGCACCGGCCAGGTGCTGCTCGACGGCCGCGCGGTCACCGGGCCGGGCGCGGACCGCGGCATGGTGTTCCAGAGCTATACGCTGTTTCCCTGGCTCGATGTGGAGCAAAACATCCGCTTCGGCCTGCGCGAGAAGGGCGTGACCGCGGCCTTGCAAAAGGAGCGCTGCGACTACTTCATCGCCAAGGTGGGGCTGCGCGGCTTCGAGAACCATTACCCCAAGCAGCTCTCGGGCGGCATGCAGCAGCGCGTAGCGATTGCGCGCGCCCTGGCCAACGACCCCAAGATACTGCTCATGGACGAGCCCTTTGGCGCGCTGGACAACCAGACGCGCGTGCTCATGCAGGAGCTGCTGCTGGGCATCTGGGAGGCCGAGCGCAAGACCGTGCTGTTCGTGACCCACGATATCGACGAGGCCATCTTCATGGCCAGCCGCGTGGCCGTGTTCAGCGCCCGGCCCGGGCGCATCAAGTCCGATATCCCCGTGAACCTGCCCCACCCGCGCCATTACACGGTCAAGACCACGCCTGCGTTCATGGAGTTCAAGGCCAGGCTCACCGAGGAGATTCGTGCCGAGGCCATTGCGGCTGTCGCACACTAGGGCCTTTGCAATTGCCTCAGCCTTCCATGTCCTCTCGCACCGCCTCTTCCCGCAAGCCCACAGCCAGCCCCGCCGCCTCGGTGGCGCTCTACCAGCAGGTCAAGGACCATGTGCTGCGCAAGATCGCCGATGGCTCCCTGGCCGCCGGCGAGCGCGTGCCCTCGGAGCAGGAGCTGGTGCAGGAGTTCGGCGTGGCACGCATGACGGCCAACCGCGCGCTGCGCGAGCTCGCCGGCCAGGGCGTGATCGTGCGCGTGGCCGGCGTGGGCTCGTTCGTGGCCGAGGAAAAGCCCCAATCCACGCTGCTGCGCATTGCGAACATCGCCGAGGAGATAGAGCAGCGCGGCCACGACCACCGCTTCGAGCTGCTGGGCGTGAGCCGCATCTCGGCCTCGCCCGAGGTGGCCACGGCACTGGACTTGCCCATAGGCGCCTCGGTCTTTCACCTGCAGGGCGTGCACTTCGAGAACGAAGTGCCCGTGCAGCTCGAAAACCGCTATGTGAACCCGCGCATGGCGCCGGCCTTCATGGAGCAGGATTTCTCGCTGATACAGCCCTCGGTTTATCTGGTTCGCAATGTGGCCTTCGACCAGATCGAGCATGTGGTCGACGCCATACTGCCCACGGCCGAGCAGGCGCGCTGGCTGCAGATGCAGGCCGGGCAGCCCTGCCTGATGCTGACCCGCCGCACCTGGCTGCGCGGCACTCCCGTGACCTGGGTGCACTGCCTGCACCCGGGCATGCGCTACCGGCTCGGCAGCCGCTTCCGTACCGACGGATCGCAGCAGGAGGGCTGAGCCCCTGCCCTGCCGCTGCCGCACCGCCCTTTGCTCGACCACTCATGTATAGACAGGTATAGCCATGAACACCATCACATCTCTGCAGCGCCCCTGCCCCCGCACCGCCACCCTCATGCTGGAGCCCGCAGCCGTGGGCCTGGCCCAGCTGCGCGCCATCTACGGCCAGGCGCCGCGCCTGGCGCTCGCCGCCCGGGCCTATGAGCGCATGCGCGCGGCCCAGGCCCATGTGCAGCACATCGTCGATGAGGATCAGGTGGTCTACGGCATCAACACCGGCTTTGGCAAGCTGGCCTCGACCAGGATCGCCCATGAGCGCCTGGCCGAGCTGCAGCGCAATCTCGTGCTCTCGCACAGCGTGGGCACGGGCGAGCCCCTGAGCGATGCCGTGGTGCGCCTGGTGCTGGCGACCAAGGCCATCAGCCTCGCGCGCGGCCATTCGGGCGTGCGGCCTGCGATCGTGGATGCGCTGCTGGCGCTGGCCAATGCGGATGTGCTGCCCGTGATTCCGTCCAAGGGCTCGGTGGGCGCCTCGGGCGATCTGGCGCCGCTGTCCCATCTGGCCTGCGTGCTGATCGGCGAGGGCCAGGCCAGAATAGGCGGCCGGCTGGTGCCGGGCCGTGAGGCCATGGCCCATATAGGGCTAGAACCCTTTGTGCTCGGCCCCAAGGAAGGCCTGGCCCTGCTCAACGGCACCCAGGTCTCCACGGCCCTGGCGCTGGCCGGGCTGTTCCAGGCCGAGAGCGTGCTCGCGGCCGGCCTCGTCGCAGGCTGCCTCACGCTGGAGGCCATCAAGGGCTCGGTCAAGCCTTTCGATGCGCGCATCCACGAAGCGCGCGGCCAGCCCGGCCAGATTGCCGTGGCTGCGGCCGTGCGCGAGCTGCTGGACGGCAGCGCCATCGATCCCTCCCACCCCGATTGCGGCCGCGTGCAGGACCCGTATTCGATCCGCTGCGTGCCCCAGGTCATGGGCGCCTGCCTGGACAATCTGGCGCATGCGGCGCGCGTGCTGACCATCGAGGCCAATGCGGCCTCGGACAATCCGCTGGTCTTCGACAACGGCGATGTGATCTCGGGCGGCAACTTCCATGCCGAGCCCGTGGCCTTCGCGGCCGACATCATCGCCCTGGCCCTGGCCGAGATCGGCGCCATCTCCGAGCGCCGCATGGCCTTGCTGCTGGACACGGGCCTGTCCGGCCTGCCGGCCTTTCTCATTGCCGACAGCGGCGTGAACTCGGGCTTCATGATCGCCCAGGTCACGGCCGCAGCCCTGGCCGCCGAGAACCAGTGCCTGGCCAATCCCAGCAGCGTGACCAGCCTGCCGACCTCGGCCAACCAGGAAGACCATGTGTCCATGGCCACCTATGGCGCGCGCCGCCTGGCCGACATGGCGCGCAACACCTCGGTCATCGTGGGCGTGGAAGCCATGGCCGCAGCCCAGGGCATGGACTTCGACCGCAGCCTCAAGAGCTCGCCGCTGATCGAGGCCCAGCATGCGCTGATCCGCAGCCAGGTGCCCCACCTGGACCGCGACCGCTACCTGGCCCCGGACATCGAGGCCATGAGCCGCTGGGCGCTGGAGACGACCTGGCCCCAGGCCGTTGCACGCCACCTGCCCAGCCATGCGGGCGCATGAATGCCCGCCCGTCCACCACCGCATTTCCAGGAGACCGCCATGAACGCCCCTGATTCCATGCTCCAGCCCGCAGACCCGCGCCACGACGCCAGCCGCATCATCCGCGCCCCGCATGGCAGCGCCCTGCACTGCAGAAACTGGCTGGCCGAGGCCGCCTACCGCATGCTGCAGAACAATCTGGACCCCGACGTGGCCGAGAACCCCCAGGCCCTGGTGGTCTACGGCGGCATAGGCCGCGCGGCGCGCAACTGGGAGTGCTATGACCAGATCCTGGAATCGCTCAAGCAGCTGGAGGCCGACGAGTCCCTGCTGATCCAGTCGGGCAAGCCCGTGGGCGTGTTCAAGACCCACCGCGATGCACCGCGCGTGCTGCTGGCCAACTCCAACCTGGTGCCCAAGTGGGCCAGCTGGGAGAAGTTCAACGAGCTCGATCAAAAAGGCCTGTTCATGTACGGCCAGATGACGGCCGGCAGCTGGATCTACATCGGCAGCCAGGGCATTGTGCAAGGCACGTTCGAGACCTTTGTCGAAGCCGGACGCCAGCACTACGGCAACGATCTCACAGGCAAATGGATTCTCACCGCCGGCCTGGGCGGCATGGGCGGCGCCCAGCCGCTGGCGGCCACGCTGGCCGGCGCCTGCTCGCTGAATATCGAGTGCAAGCAGGCCAGCATCGACTTTCGCCTGCGCACCCGCTATGTGGACAAGCAGGCCAGGGACATCGATGACGCGCTGGCCCTCATCAAGCACCACACGGCCCGGGGCGAAGCCGTCTCCATCGCCCTGCTGGGCAATGCGGCCGAGGTGCTGCCCGAGCTGGTCAAGCGTGCCAGGGCCGGCGGCCCCAAGCCCGACATCGTGACCGACCAGACCTCGGCCCACGATTTGGTCAACGGCTATCTGCCCATGGGCTGGTCCGTGGCGCAATGGCAGGCCGCAGCGGCCGATCCTGCCCAGCACGCCAGACTCAGAAAGGCTGCAGCCCAGAGCTGTGCCCGGCATGTGCAGGCCATGCTGGACTTCCAGGCCATGGGCGTGCCCACGGTGGACTACGGCAACAACATCCGCCAGGTGGCCCTGGACGAGGGCGTGAAAAACGCCTTCGACTTCCCCGGCTTTGTGCCCGCCTATATCCGCCCGCTGTTCTGCGAAGGCAAGGGGCCGTTTCGCTGGGTCGCGCTTTCAGGCGATCCCGAGGACATCTACAGGACCGATGCCAAGATCAAGGAGCTGTTCCCCGACAACCGCCACACCCACCGCTGGCTGGACATGGCGCGCGAGCGCATCGCCTTCCAGGGCCTGCCCGCGCGCATCTGCTGGCTGGGCCTGGGCGAGCGCCACCAGGCCGCGCTGGCCTTCAACGAGATGGCCAGAAGCGGCGAGCTCAAGGCGCCCATCGTCATCGGCCGCGACCACCTGGACTGCGGCTCCGTGGCCAGCCCCAACCGCGAGACCGAGGCCATGAAGGACGGCACCGATGCGGTCTCCGACTGGCCGCTCTTGAACGCCCTGCTCAACACCGCAGGCGGCGCCACCTGGGTCAGCCTGCACCATGGCGGCGGCGTGGGCATGGGCTACTCCCAGCATGCAGGCGTGGTCATCGTGGCCGACGGCACCCCTGAAGCCGCCGCCCGCCTGGGCCGTGTGCTGTGGAACGACCCGGCCACGGGCGTGATGCGCCATGCGGATGCGGGCTATGACATGGCCGTGCAAGCCTCCAAGCGCCATGGGTTGAACTTGCCGATGGTGAAATGAGCACCGCCCTGGACGAACACGCTCCTAGGGAAACAGCTCATGCAAGACTTTGACCTGAGCCAGATCGCACCCAGCCCCTGGAAGAACGGCGGCGGCAGCACGCGCGAGATCGTGTGCTGGCCGCCGGGCGCGGGCCTTGACGATTTCGGCTGGCGCATCAGCGTGGCCGAGATTGCGCGGCCCGGGCCGTTCTCGCGCTTTGCGGGCGTGGACCGGCACATTCTGCTGCTCGCCGGCGACGGCGTGCACCTGCGCGGCCCGGGCGTGGACCAGCGGCTCGATCAGCGCTGGCAGCCGTTTGCGTTTGCGGGCGAGACGCCGCTGGACTGTGCGCTGCCGGGCGCGGCCAGCGAGGACTTCAACGTCATGGTGCGGCGCGGCCAGTGGACGGCCAGGCTGCAGGTGTGCGAAACGCCCGTAACGGCGGGCTGCGCGGATGCCGGCCTGTGCCTGGTGCTGCAGGGCAGCTTTGCCCTGCGTGGCCCCCGGGGCGCACGGCTGCAGCCAGGCCAGGGCCGGCACTGGAGCAGGCCCTGGCCCGCCATGCAGCTGCAACCCGGGGACGCGGACAGCCGCCTGCTGCTGGTTCGCCTCCAACAGCTGTAGCCCCCAAGTATCGCTATGCAAACAAGAGCTGCCACCACTTGCCATATGGACAATTCAAGCCACTTTCATAGTGAAATGATTGTGTGAAGCGTGGTAGCCGCTATCAAATTCAATTCATGCACAAAGGAGACCCGGCCATGACGCCAGCCCATGCCCCGTCTGCCGACGGTTGCTGGCGCAATCTGCGCCTCGCGCCCGGCCTGTTCGAGGCCGATGCGCCTCTGGCCGACGCGGCCCCGGCCTGCATCGTGGTGCAGCAGGCGCGCATGGTCTGGCTGGGCCCGCAGGACGCCATGCCAGCGGCCTACCAGGGCCTGGCCGTGCACGATGGCGCTGGCCGCCTGGTCACGCCGGGCCTGGTGGACTGCCACACCCACCTGGTCTACGGCGGCGAGCGCGCGGGCGAGTTCGCGATGCGGCTGGCCGGCGCCAGCTATGAGGAAATCGCCCGGGCCGGTGGCGGCATCGTCTCCAGCGTCCGGGCCACGCGCGCCGCCAGCGAGGACGAACTGTTCGCGCAGGCCCTGCCGCGCCTGCAGCAATTGCTGGACGAAGGCGTGTGCGCCATAGAGATCAAGTCGGGCTACGGCCTGGCGCTGGCGCACGAGCGCAAGCAGCTGCGCGTGGCGCGCAGGCTGGGCCAGGCCTGCGGCGTGACCGTGCGCACCAGCTTTCTGGGCGCGCATGCGCTGCCGCCCGAATATGCCGGGCGCAGCCAGGACTACATCGACCGGGTCTGCGAAGAGATGCTGCCCGCGCTGGCCGCCGAAGGCCTGGTCGATGCCGTGGACGTGTTCTGCGAGCGCATCGCCTTCTCCCTGGCCCAGACCGAACAGGTCTTCGAGGCCGCGCACCGGCTGGGCCTGCGCGTCAAGCTGCATGCCGAGCAGTTGTCCAACATGGAAGGCGCGGCGCTGGCCGCGCGCCACAGGGCGCTGTCCTGCGACCATATCGAACACCTGTCCGCACGCGGCATCGAGGCCATGGCCAGCGCAGGCACCGTGGCCGTGCTTCTGCCCGGCGCCTTCTACACGCTGCGCGACACCCAGGTGCCACCCATTGCAGACTTGCGCGCGGCCGGGGTTCCCATGGCGGTGGCCACCGATCACAATCCAGGCACCTCTCCTGCCCTGAGTCTGCTGCTCATGACCAACATGGCCTGCACCCTGTTCCGGCTCACCGTGCCCGAGGCCCTGGCCGGCATCACCCGCCATGCAGCGCGCGCCCTGGGCCTCGAACACGAACACGGCCTGCTCGCTGCGGGCCGGCCCGCGAACTTCGTGCTGTGGCCCGTGCAGCATGCGGCCGAACTGGCCTACTGGTTCGGGCAAAAGCCCGACTGCACCATAGTCCGCCAGGGCCGCGTGGTACGCGGCGTGGTCCAGTCGGGCAATGACCCGGGGCATGAGGGGATGCACCCGAGCAACTCCTGAAGACCTCTACGCCCATGCCTGAAACCACCCAAGAACGCTTTCTGCAGGAACTCATCGCCACGCTGGGCACCGATGTGGCCCAGCGCGGCGCGCCCGAACGCTACCGCACCGACTGGAGCGGCACCCCGCCCCAACAGCCGCTGGCCCTGGTACGCGCGCGCAGCACGGAAGAGGTCTGCGCGCTGATGCGCCTGTGCAGCCGGCACCGCATCCCCGTCGTGCCCCAGGGCGGGCTCACGGGCCTGGCGGGCGCGGCCGTGCCCGGCGCGCACACCGTGGCCCTGTCGCTGGAACGCATGCAGGCCATAGAAAGCGTGGACCCGCGCACGGCCGTGATGCGCGTGCAGGCCGGCGCCACGCTGCAGGCCGTGCAGCAGGCGGCCCAGGCCGCAGGCCTGGTGTTCGGCGTGGACCTGGGCGCGCGCGGCAGCTGCCAGATAGGCGGCAACATCGCCACCAATGCGGGCGGCAACGGCGTGCTGCAGCACGGCATGATGCGCGAGCAGGTGCTGGGCCTGGAGGTGGTGCTGGCCGACGGCAGCCTGCTGCCCATGCTGCGCCCCATGCTCAAGAACAACACCGGCTATGACCTCAAGCAGTTCTTCATCGGCGCCGAAGGCACGCTGGGCATTGTCACGCGCGCCCTGCTGCGCCTGCGGCCCGCGCCCCAGGCCAGGACCACGGCCCTGGTGGCCATGCCCGGCTTCGATGCGGCCCTGGCCGTGCTCGCGCGCATGCAGCAGCGCTTTGGCAACGGCGTGGCGGCTTTCGAGCTCATGTGGGACAGCTTTGTGCGCGCCTCCGTGGACTGGCAAAAGCTTGCGCCGCCGTTTGCACAGGCGCATGCGCTGCTCGCCCTGATCGATGTGGACGGCAGGGATGAAGCCGACCTGCGCACGGCCGTGCAGGAGCTTCTGGGCGAGGCCATGCAGGCCGGCGAAGTCGGCGATGCCGTGATCGCCCAGTCCGTGGCCCAGGCACGCCGGCTGTGGCAGCTGCGCGAAGCCCCGGCCGAGCTCAACAAGAACATGCATCCGGCGATCAACTTCGACGTCAGCCTGCCCCAGGCCGACATCGGCCGCTTTGCCGATGCGGTGCAGACCGCGTTCGACGCGCGCTGGCCGGGCCAGCACAGCCTGTTCTTCGGCCATGTGGGCGACGGCAACCTGCATGTCTCCACCGACGGCGCCACGGTGAACGGTGAATGCGAGGCCGTGGAGGCCGAGCTCTACCGCCTGGTTGCCGAGTTCGGCGGCAGCATCTCGGCCGAACACGGCATAGGCCTGCACAAGAAACCGTTTCTCGCAGCCAGCCGCACGCCCGCCGAGCTGGCTGCCATGCGCGCCATCAAGCAGGCACTAGACCCCTTGCAGCTTCTCAACCCCGGCAAGATTCTGGACTGAGCCCCGTCCCCAGAGCACGCCATGCAAGCCCATGACCCAGCCCACACCCCCGTCCATGACCCGCATGAACCCGCACCACCATGAACACGCCACGCCCTGCAGCACGCGCAGCGCCGGCGCCTTGTTTGCCGGGCATGCGCTGCTGCCCTCGGGCTGGGCGCGCAATGTGCTGCTGCGCTGGGATGAAAGCGGGCGCCTGCACGCCGTGCAAGCCGGGGCCGAGCCGCCCCAGGGCGTGGCGCACGCGCCCGGCCCCCTGCTGCCGGCCATGCCCAATCTGCACTCCCATGCGTTCCAGCGCGCGTTTGCGGGCCTGACCGAGTTTCGCGGCCAGGACCAGGACAGCTTCTGGAGCTGGCGCGACCTCATGTACCGCTTTGCGGCTCGCATCACACCCGAATCGCTGGAGGCTATTGCGACCTGGCTGTATGTGGAAATGCTCGAGGCCGGCTACGGCTCGGTCTGCGAATTCCACTACGTACACCATGACCGCAGCGGCCGCGCCTATGCCGACGATGCCGAGCTGTCCCTGGCCCTGCTGCGCGCTGCCCGGCGCACGGGCCTGGCCATGACGCTGCTGCCCGTGCTCTACCAGAGCAGCGGCTTCGGCCCCAGGCCGCCACGCTCCGACCAGGCACGCTTCATCCGCAGCACGGCCAGCATGCTATCGCTATTGGAGCGCCTGGCGCCCGCCTGCCAAGCGCAGCAGGCCGTTCTGGGCCTGGCCCCGCACTCGCTGCGTGCCGTGCCCGCCGACAGTCTTGCCGAGGCCGTGCAAGGCCTCACGGCCCTGGCCCCCGGCGCGCCCATCCACATCCACATCGCCGAGCAGACCCAGGAAGTCGAGGACTGCCTGGCCTTTTACGGCCAGCGCCCCGTGCAATGGCTGCTGGACCACCTGCCCGTGGACCGGCGCTGGTGCCTGGTCCACGCCACGCACATGGACGCACGCGAATACGCGGGCGCAGCCCACAGCGGCGCCGTGGCCGGCATCTGCCCCACGACCGAAGCCAACCTCGGCGACGGCATCTTCGACATGCGCCAATGGCTGGCCCATGGCGGCGCCTGGGGCCTGGGCTCGGACAGCCATGCCTGCGTGAACGCGGCCGAGGAGCTGCTGATGCTCGAATACAGCCAGCGCCTGTTCCTGCGCCAGCGCAACGTGCTGGCCACGACCGCCCAGCCCCAGGTCGGCACCGCCCTGTGGCTGGCCGCCGTGCAGGGCGGGGCCCAGGCCGCAGGCCGTTCCTGCGCAGGTCTTGCGCCAGGTCAGCAAGCCGATTTTCTGAGCCTGGATACTGAACACCCGGCCCTGAACGGCCTGCCCGTACAGGCCCTGGTATCGGCCCATGTGTTCGCCAGCCAGCGCACCAGCGCCGTGCACAGCCTCTGGGTGGACGGGGTGCTGCGCGTGCAGGCAGGTCGCCATGCACTGCACGACGTGGCGGCCCGCGACTTTGTCGCCGCGCGTGCGAAGATTGCCGAATTTTCCTGACCCCTGTCCAAACTCCTTGCCATGCACCAAGCCAACGGGAACCACGCCTGCCCCAGCTATCTGTTCCACCAGGGAAGTGCTCCGCTGCTGATCTCCATGCCCCACGTGGGCACGCATCTGCCGCCGGCGATTGCCGAGCGCCTGACCGCAGGCGCGCTCCAGGTGCCGGACACCGACTGGCACCTGGAGCGGCTTTACGCGTTTGCACGCGACATGGGGGCCTCCATCCTCATGGCCACGCATTCGCGCTATGTGGTGGACCTCAACCGTCCGCCCGATGGAGCCAGCCTCTACCCGGGCCAGAACGTGACCGGGCTGTGCCCCGTGGACATGTTCGATGAGCAGCCCCTGTATGCCGACAACGGCCACACGCCCAGCGATGCCGAGATCGCCAGACGCCGCCAGGCCTACTGGCAGCCCTATCACGACAGGCTGGGCTCCGAGCTCGCGCGCCTCAAGGCCGAATACGGCCGGGCCGTGCTGTGGGATGCCCACTCCATACGCTCGGTACTGCCGCGCTTCTTTGAAGGCAGGCTGCCCGACTTCAACCTGGGCACGGCCGACGGCAAAAGCTGCGACCCGGCCCTGGCCCAGCGCCTTCTGGAAATCGCAGGCCAGGCCCCGAACCACAGCAGCGTGCTCAACGGCAGATTCAAGGGCGGCTACATCACGCGCCACTACGGCCAGCCCGAGCAAGGCGTGCACGCAGTGCAGCTGGAACTGACCCAGTGCAGCTATATGCAGGAAGCCCTGCCCTTCGACTACCTGCCCGAACGCGCAGCGCAGATACAGCCCACGCTGAAGCGCTTGTTAGAGACGGTGCTGGAGTTTGGCCAAGCGGGCGGGCATGGATTGGCATCTGGCCTCACGCGCGGCGCGGCTCGGTGATTCCGCACGCCCGCCCTCGCACATCATCTTCGCGGACCTTGGGTGACTGCGGTTCAGAATCGATGGCGCAGGCCTATGGTGAGGCCGGCACGGTTGCGCACCAGGTCACCAGTTGCCGTCTTTTCGATATATGAGCCCGCACCACCGCTGATGCGGGTGTAGTCAACGCCCACATAGGCATCCGTGCGCTTGCTGAACGCATAGTCGGCAACCGCCACGATGAAGTTGGCCTGGTTGTTGAAAGCGCCTGAGGACGACCCGCTCTGTTTGACGTGGTAGTAATGCACTCCCATATTCAGCTGCGGTGTGACCTGGTAGCCCATGCCCAGCTGGAGCAGCTGACGCTTGTCAGCATCGCCCGGCTGGAAGCCGCCGTTGACTTCGGAGCCCCAGTAGGCGTTGATCAGGCGGGCATCTTCCGCCGCCAAGCGGTTCTGGCGCTTGTTCATCCCATAGCCGGTGCTGAAATACCAGGGGCCCGAGCGATAAGAGCCTCCCAGCGTGTAGGCGTCGAACTGCGTGCCTGCGGGCATCTTGGTGTTCATGTAGGCGCCGCCGATGGCCAGGCCTGAGCCGGCCGCATAGCGCAGATAGCCACCGGCCGTCTTCATGGCCAGGCCGCCCGTCAGCTCAACCTCGCTTCCTTTTCTGGCAACGGTGTTTCCTTCGTCGAAGGAGTATTGCAGCCCCGCGCGCCAGGGGCCCCGATGTGCTGCGTACTTGAGCATGTTGTTGGTGCGCGTGCCCATGGCAACGCCGATCTCGGGCTTGTAGACCTCCATGAAAGGGCCGGATGGAAAAGACGCATAGGTCGATGCCGCGACCTCCAGCAGCACATTGAATTGGCGGCCCATCGTGAGCTGGCCCCAATCCTCGCTGCGCATGCCTATCCAGGCCTGCTGGAAATAGTTCACGGCAGCCGTGTTGCCGGTATCCGTCAGAAAGCGATTTTCGAAATTCGCGATGGCCGACAGCCCTGCGCCCAGGTCCTCTGTGACGTTGATGCCCCAGCGGCTCTGGGACATGCCACCGCCGACCATCTGGGTCTTTCCATGGTTGCCGGTTACGCGTACGGCCGCATCCACGAGGCCATAGAGCTGTACGCTGCCTTGCGCCGCAGCCATGGATGCAGTTGTGCCCAGCAACATGGCTGCCATGGCTGTTTTCACGAATGAATCGGTCATTGTGTTGTCTCTCTTTTTTCAGTTGTTGGTAGAAGGTCCGGGCAATCCGCCAAGCCATGACGCCGGCGATGGCTTGGCCGCAGGAACGACAGTCCCTGCCCCACCGTGGCTCCTGGGGATTGCTGTGATGCGTTGAAAGCGGCTCTCGAAGACGTCCAGGAGCCCTTGCAATGGCGGCTGTGCAGCCTGCGCCGCGCGGAGCCGTTATGCGGCGCGGCCGGGGCCGGTCAAGCGCTCTGGTTCGCTGGCCACGCCGTCAGCAAACATCGCCTCGATGACGGTCTGCGCCATGCCGGCCCGGGCAAGCAGCGCACGCGTGTCCGCTCCACGGCGTACGGGCGCACGCAGTCGCGGCGTCAACAGCTCGCTGGATGTAAAGCCTATCCCCGGCACGCATACGCGCTTCGACTTTCCGGGGTGCTCTAGTTCGACATGGGGCCAGTCCTTGGCGGCCTCGGCTGCCGCCTGTGCGGGAAGCATGACAGCCGTTGCGGGAACGCCATGGCGGATCAGCAGCGCTTCCCAATCGGCGGCCGTGCGCCGGCTCAGCATTGCCGCCAGCAATTGGTGCGTGCGCGGTACATCGCCGAGCTCGGCAGCCTCGCGCAGCTCCAGCACAGGCGCGGCTTCCCCCGCTGCTGCTTGCAGTGCCGCAAGCAAGGCCTGCGATTGCTCCAGCGAGTTGCAGACAACGGCCAACTGGCCTTGTGCCGTCGCAAACGTGCCGGACAACGGATTGCCCGAGAAGGCCGTTGAGGCGCTGCGCGGCACCTCGATCCCGCTGATCAGCGGTGCAGCATAGGTCGGAGCCAGCAGCGTCAGGGCGGCGCCCATCATCGAGACCTGCAGCCATTCGCCTTTGGCACGGGTCTGCGCTGTCTGGCGCTCGCGGCGGTACAGGGCGCTCATCACGGCCAGGGCGGCCTGCTGGCCGACCGAATAGTCGATCAGCGGAAAGCCCACGCGCCGCGGCACGCCATCATCGCCGGCATTGGCGGCCATCAGGCCACTTGCCGCCTGCATGACATGGTCGTATGCGCGTCGGTCGGATGCAGGCCCGAAGCCCGTGATGGAGCAGACGACCAGCCGGGGATGGCGCTCGATCAGCTCCCGGGGATCAAACCCCAGGGCCGCGAGCTTGCCCGGCCGGAAGTTCTCCAGCAGGACATCGGCACTGCCGATCAGTGCGGCCAGCGCCTGTTTGGCGCGAGGATCGCGGGCATCGAGGGCCAGCGAGAGCTTGCCTGCTCCCTGTGCCACAAAGGCTTCTCCGAGCCCCAGGGCGGCCAGTTCGGGATCCGCGCCTTTGACGCGGATCATGTCATCTCCATCGGCTCGCTCTATGCGAATGACTTCGGCCCCCAGAAGACTTAATTGGTAGCCGGCGAATGGTCCGGCCAGTACATGCGTCCAGTCGATGACGCGCAGACCTGCGAGGGGCGCTTGTGCCTGTTGCATTGCATTACTCCGGTTTGACGCCACTGCTCTTCACGTAGGCCGCCCAGCGCCTGATTTCCTCTTGCACGAAGTGGCGGCTTTCCTCAAGGCCGAGCTCCAGCGGCTGCGTACCGCTGCTGGCGCGCAACTGCACCGCCTCCCGCGAATGCGAGGATTTGAGAATGGCGGCATGCAATCTCTCGATCACAGGCGCAGGCGTGCCGGCCGGCGCAAACACGGCCGTCCAGGCCGTGATTTCGAAGCCCGCAATGCCTTGCTCCAGAAGGCTTGGAACTTCCGGTGTCGCGGGATAGCGCTTGGAGGCGGCAACGGCGACCGGGCCAATCTTCTTGGCGTCCATGAAGGTCTTGGCCACCGAAGCATCCGAAAACGCAAAATCGATATGCCCGCCAGCGAGGTCCGCCAAAGACTGGGGGTTGGATTTGTAGGGGATGGTGGTGGCGTCGATGCCCGTCATCTTGTAGAAGATTTCGCAGCCGACCTGGGTCACGGCATTTCCGCTGCCGCACCTGAGCTGGCCGGGATGCGCCTTGCCATAGGCGAGCAGCTCGGGCAGGTTGCGCCATTTGGCATCGGTGGCGATGTACATGGAAACTGGGCTGGTGCCAATCCCTGCGACAACCTCGAACGAGCGGGGCTCATAACCGAGCTTGCCTGGAAAAAACGAGAAGTTCACCGCATTGGTGGTGGCCGAGCCGACCAGCAGCGTGTAGCCATCCGGCCTGGCGCGGGCGACGGCGGCAGAGCCCAGGGCGCCATTCGCTCCGGGCTTGTTCTCGACAATGACCGGGATCTTCAGGATATCGCCCATGTCCTTGGCCAGAACCCTTGCGCCGATGTCGGTGCCGCTGCCAGCAGCAAACGGCACGACCAGGGTAATCGGGCGTGATGGGTAGGACGCTTGCGCCCAGGCGGCGCTTGCCCCGCAGGCAAGCAAGACCCCGAACAAAATGGCTCTGCGCTTCATGGTAACGACCGTCTCCTGAATGTTTTTTGGATGCAGGGACGATAGGTTGCCGCCCCCGCTACAGCAAGCTACATTTCATGGCGACCTTTTCCACTTTGGAAAACCATGAATCTTGATGACCTGCACTTGGCCCTGGTGATCGCTCAGGAAGGAGGGCTCACCGGAGCATCCGCCCGCCTCGGCATGACGCCGGCAACCCTCAGCAAGGCCGTGACGAGGCTGGAGCGCGTGACCAAGGTCAGGCTCTTTGAGCGGCTGCCGCGTGGCATGCGCCCTACCGAGTTTGGCCATGCCTTTTTGAAACGCGCCCAGCGCATTGACCTGGACGCAAGCGACCTCTACGCGGAACTGCGCGATCTGCGCCAGACCCGTACCGGGGTGCTGCGCTGCGGCATCGGAGACGGAGTTCCCCACCGGTGGGTGCGCGCCATGACGCTGAGCCTGACAGAGCGCGGCGTCAGCCTCGACTTGTCTGGAGGCATGACAGACTCACTGACACGCGCCGTTGCGGCAGGAGAGCTGGAGTTTGCCTTGATCGGCCTGCGCCGCGCGCCGGAGCGCGCTCTGAGCTGGGAGGCCTTGATCGACGACCCCATGGTTCCGATCGCTCCGGCCAACCATCCCCTGGTGAAGACAGGAGGCGAGGCCGCCTGGGAGCACCTGGCCCAGGCCCGTTGGATCGCCATGGCACGCGGCACCTCAACGCGCACGGAGTTCGAAGCCAACTTCCAGGCGCATGGATTGGAGGTGCCGCAACCCGTGCTCACCTCGCGCTCGTCACAGCGCGAAGTCATGCTCATGCATGCCTTGGGTGCGCTGATGCTTGTGCCGCATTCGGTTTTGAGAGAGGGCCAGTTCAAGGAGCAGCTGACCACCGTCAAGCCAGAAGGCGGCTGGCAATCCTCGCGCCGACTGGGCATCGTCAGGCGCAACGGCGGCTATCTCAGCCCCGCCGCAGCACGGGCCATTGAAGCCTTGAAGGAGAGCTTGGGGGAGCACTGATCCCGCATCGACCATACGATCACGGTACTTGCCCGTCCATGACCCTCCCCCTGTTCGACCCCGCCCCCCAGCCACCCGAGCCTCTGGACGATGGCGCCATGCTGTTGCGCGGCTTTGCTGCCGGTCAGGAGCAATGGTGGGTGGCGGCCGTGCAGGCCGCGGTGGCGCAGGCGCCATTTCGCTGCATGCAGACGCCGCGCGGGGCCATGTCGGTGGCCATGAGCAATTGCGGGGACTGGGGCTGGGTCGCAAGTGCGGCCGGTTATGGCTATCGCCGGACCGATCCGCTGTCGGGCCAGCCTTGGCCGGTCATGCCGGATTTTTTGCGCGCCCAGGCCGTGCTGGCGGCCGAGACCGCAGGCTATGCAGGCTTTGCGCCCGATGCCTGCCTGATCAACCGCTATGCGGTGGGCGCAAAAATGGGCTTGCACCGCGACGAGGACGAGGCGGACCGGGGCGCGCCCATCGTCTCGGTTTCGCTGGGCCTGCCCTGCACTTTTCTATGGGGCGGGCTGCGCCGTCAGGATGCGGTGCGCCGCCTGCTCTTGCAGCATGGCGATGTACTGGTCTGGGGCGGGGCCACGCGCCTGGTCCATCACGGCGTGAATGCGCTGAAAAGCGGACAGCATCATCTGCTGGGCGCCGAGCGCTGGAATCTGACTTTCCGCATGGCCAGAGCCCGCTATCCGCGCGCCTGAAGCCGTGGCCCAAAGCCCCGCCCCGCAGGCTCAGTAGCTGGCCTGGGGCAGGTCGGTCTTGCTGAACACCAGGGAGACCCGGGCGGCATCTGGAATCGGTGGCAGACCCGCATTCCATTGCTGCCAGGCGCTGCGCAGCTCGGCCAGTTTCTTCGGTTCGCGCTCGCGCAGGTTGGCGCGCTCGCGCGGATCGGCGGCGAGGTTGAACAGGTATTCGATGCCTTCGATCTGCAGGTATTTCCAGTCGCCGCGCACCAGCGCTTTTTGCTCGCGGTGCTTCATGCGCCAGGCCAGGTCGCGTTCAGGGCTCCAGGCCGGGTCCTGCATCAGGGGCAGCAGGCTGATGCCGTCCAGCGGATAGTCGGCATGGGCCTGGACGCCTGCGGCCGCCAGAAAGCTGGCAGCCCAGTCCATGGTGAGATTGGGCGTGTCGCAGACCGTGCCGGCGGCCATGCGCGCGGGCCAGCGCGCGAGCAGGGGCACGCGTATGCCGCCTTCGAGCAGGTCCATCTTCTGGCCCACGAAGGGCCAGTTGTTGGAGAAGCGCTCGCCACCGTTGTCGCTGGTGAAGACGAGGAGCGTGTTCTGGCTCATGCCTTGCTCCTCCAGCGCGTCGAGCAGCCAGCCGATGCCTTCGTCCATGTGGTGGATCATGCGCTGGTAGGTGTCGATGGAGCCGCCGTCCACATGCTTGCCCATGCCCTTGAGGCGTTCGGATTCGGCACGGTCTTGGCGCGTGAGCCAGGGCCAGTGCGGCGCGCTGTAGTGCAGCGACAGGAAGAACGGCCGCTGCGCCGACTGGCTCCTGACGAAGTCCACGGCGCGGCGACTCAGCAGATCGGTCAGGTAGCCGTCTTCCGCGTGCGGCTCTTCGTTGATCCAGAAGTCGGGCCGCCCGCGCGGGTCGCAGTGGGCAAAGTAGTCGGCGCCGCCCGCATGAAAGCCGTAGAACTCCTGGTAGCCGGACTGTCGCGGACCGAAATGGGGCGGATAGCCCAGATGCCATTTGCCGACCAGGGCCGTGGCATAGCCCGCATCGCGCAGCAGCGAGGCCACGGTGGGATGCTCGGGCGGCAGGCCCAGCACCTTGTCTCCATGGGCGCTGGCAATCGGCTCCTCGGCCGCGCCGCGCAGCCGGTATTGCCAGCGGCCCGTGGCCAGCGCAAAGCGCGTGGGCGAGCACACGGCCGAATTCGAATAGCCGCGCGTGAAGCGCATGCCCTGGGCGGCCAGGGCATCCAGCCGGGGCGAGACATCGCAGGCGTTGTTGTGCGCATCGCGCGCGCCGGTGCAGCCCAGGTCCGCATAGCCGAGGTCGTCGGCCAGGATGAAGATCAGATTCGGGCGCTCAGAGCTCCTGGAGGAATCCGCAGAATATGCAGAAACAGGAGCTGATAGCGCTTGCTGCATATAGGTTTTAATGTGTTTTCTTTGCATAAACCAATAGGGTCAAGCGCTTGCAGCTATTGAAATCGATGCAGCACTGTGCCGGATGCGGCCTCAGGGGCTGACCTTGAAGCCCGAGCGCTGAATCACCGGCGCCCACTGCGCGCGGTAGGCCTTGAGCGTGCGCGCCGTGTCCTCGGCGCTGCTGACCACGGGCTGAAGCCTGGAGGCGATGAACTTCTGCTGCGTATCCGGGTCCTGCATGACTTCCTGCACCAGCTCGGCCAGGCGCTGCACGGTCGCAGGTGCCATGCTTTGCGGCGCAAACAAGGTGTTCCAGCCGGTGCCGACCAGGTTCACGCCCAGTTCCCTGAGCGTGGGAATATCGGGCGCCATGGGGCTGCGCTGCCCGCCCGAGACGGCCAGCACGCGCAGCTTGCCGGCCTCGTGCTGCGCAAGCTGCGTGTCCAGGGTGTCCACGGCAAGAGGCACCTGGCCCCCCATGAGGTCGGTGAGCAACTGCCCCGAGCCCTTGTAGCCCACGACCTGGACCGGAACCCTGGCCGCCTCGCCCAGCATCAGCGCAAAAAAGTGCGGCAGGCTGCCCGTGGCCGGCACACCGAAGTTCGCCTGCTCCGGGTTGGCCTTGAGCCAGGCGAACAAATGCGACAACTGCCTGACGGGCACGGCGTCGGAGACGGCCAGGCCGAACTCGTAGCGGTTGACCTCGCTCACGGGCGCAAAGTCCTTGTCGGGGTCGTAGCCCGAATCCGGAAACACCAGCGGCGCGACCACCATGACAGCGGGATTGGCCATCAGCAGCGTGGGCTGGCCCGCAGCGGCATGCTTCACGAACTGCGCCGACAGACGGCCGCCGGCGCCGGGCTTGTTCTCCACGATGACGGGGCTGCCCATCCTGGCCTGCAGCTTGTCAGCCACGATGCGGGCCACGCGGTCCGTGGCGCCGCCGGGCGGGTAGCCGACCACGATGCGCAAGGCCGTCTTGCCGGGAAACAGCGGCGCAGCACTGGGTGCCTGCGTCTGGGCCAGACCCGTGCCGAGCAGACCGGCCGCAAGCCCGGCGGCAGCGAGCAGTCTGCCCAGGATTCTTTTCTTCATGCTGCCTCCCATGATGGTTGTGGCAGCGACTGTAAGCACAGTCCTGATAATGGATCTAATCCATCATCCCTAGAGAAAACCCAGAGCCATGCCCCAGAGCCGTAGCCATCCGTGGCGCCAGCCATGCGAGCTCAACGACTTGTTCCTCTACCAGTTGGCCCGCCTCGTGCGATCCACGGGCAGCATGGTCGTGCGCCTGTGCGAAGGCGGCTTCGGCATCACGCGGCGCGAATGGCTGATGCTGGCCCTGCTGGCCGACAAGGGGGCCATGCAGCCCTCGCAGCTCGCCGATCTGGCGCAGTTGGACCGCACGCGCACCTCGCGCACCATCTCCGCGCTGCGTGCCAAGGGCCTGGTGCAAAAACAGGGCATTGCAGGCGACCGGCGCCAGGCCTTGCTGAGCCTGACCGCAGAAGGCCGGGCCTTGCATGCGGCCCTGTTCCCGCAGATACAGCGCATCAACCAGGAACTGCTGGGCGATGTCAGCGATGCCGAGCTGGAGCTGCTGTCCCAGCTGTTCGCACGCATACGCGAACGAGGCCGGGCCATGCAGCAGCAAGGCGACTTTCCCAAGGCCGAGCGCCGCCGCGGCCGCATGCCGCTCAGAGATGGACGGCTCAAGGGCATGCCGCACAGCGAGGGCGGCGCCTGAGTCCCCAGGCCGCGCTCACTGCGCCACAGGCATCTCATCGCCCAGCCAGCGCCTGGGGCCCGGCCCGTTCTGGGCGCAGAGGTCGCCGGGGTTGGCGAACATGCAGGTCTTCATCGACAGGCAGCCGCAGCCTATGCACTGGTTGAGGCCGTGGCGCAGGCGCTGCAGCTCGGCAATGCGCTCATCCAGCCGTTTTTGCCACAGGCGCGACATCTTCTGCCAGTCCCCGCCCGTGGGCACATGGCGGTTGGGCAGGCTGGACAGCTGCCCGGCAATTTCCTCCAGCGTAAAGCCCACGCGCTGGGCAAACACAATGAAGGCAATGCGCCGCAAACAAGAGCGGTGGTAGCGCCGGTGGCCGCTGCTGCTGCGCACGGCCTCGATCAAGCCCAGTGACTCGTAAAAACGCAGGGCCGAAGCCTTGACGCCGCTGCGCTGGGCGACTTCGCCAATGGCGATCAAAGGATCATCCTCAATTTTCATAGCGGTATTCCTTTGCTGGTTTGACTTAAAGTTTACTTGAACTTGAAGAATTCGCGCAGGTGTTTGCCGCAGTGCTGCGGTGGCCAAGGATTTCTTCGAGGAGTTTGAGATGAGGGTTTTGCACGTGCCGCTCAGGCACACCATGCTGGCAGCGGCGCTGGCCGCTGCAGCGCTATTGGCAGGATGTGGACGTCAGGGAGTGGAGCAGGCCCATGCGGCCGCTGCTGCGCCAGCCGCGCCCGAGGTCTTGGTGGCCCAGGTCACCGCCAGCCACACACGTGTGTGGGATGCCTTCAACGGCCGTGTAGAAGCGGTGCAGGCCGTGCAGCTGCGCCCGCGCGTCTCGGGCTATATCGAACGCGTGGCCTTCAGCGAAGGCCAGGAAGTGGGCAAGGGCCAGCTGCTGTTCGTCATCGACCAGCGCCCCTATCGCGCGGCCCTGGCCAGCGCACAGGCACAGCTGGAACGCGCCCGTGCGGCCGCCGGCCTGGCACGCAACCAGGACGAGCGCGCACGCTCGCTGGTGGCCGGCCATGCCATCTCGCGCGAAGAGGCCGAGACCCGCGCGGCCGAGCTGGCCCAGGCAGCGGCCCAAGTGCGCACGGCCGAGGCGGCTTTGGAGACGGCGCGGTTGAATCTGGAGTTCACCGAGGTCCGTGCCCCGGTCGCCGGGCGTGCGGGCCGGGCTTTATTGACTGCAGGCAATATGGCCCAGGCCGACCAGAGCCTGCTGACCAGCCTGGTCTCGCAAGACCCGGTCTATGTGTACTTCGATGTCGATGAGCACAGCTATCTGCGCTATCAAAAGCTAAGCCACGAAAGCCGCAAGCGTGATGCGGTGCGTGCCGTGCGCGTGGGCCTGGCCGGAGAGGACGGCTTTGCGCATGAGGGCGTGCTGGACTTCACCGACAACCAGCTCAACGCCGACACCGGCAGCATGCGCCTGCGTGCCCGCCTGGCCAATCCCGAGCGCCGGCTGACACCGGGTCTTTTTGCGCGCGTGCAGCTGCAGGGCAGTGCAGGCCAGGAGGAGCTGCTGCTGATTGACGACAAGGCCGTGCTCACCGACCAGAGCCGCCAATACGCCTATGTGGTCGAGGCGGTGGAGGGCAAGGGCCATGTGGCCCAGCGGCGCGAGCTGAAGCTGGGCCGCATGGTGGACGGCAAGCGCGTGGTGGAGCAAGGCCTGAACGCGGGCGAGCAACTGGTGGTGGGCGGCCTGCAACGTATTTACTACCCCGGCATGGCGGTCAGCCCCAAGGCCGTGGCGCCTGCGGCCCCACAAGGCCAGTCTGAGCCCTCGGCAGCAGCCCAGGTTCAGGCACAGGCCCAGTGAAGCGGAGCAAAGCGATGGATTTCTCCAAATTTTTCATAGACCGGCCGATCTTTGCGATCGTGCTGTCCATCATCTTGTTCTCCGTGGGCCTGGTGGCGATTCCGCAACTGCCCGTGGGTGAGTATCCCGAGGTCGTTCCACCCAGTGTGGTGGTGCGCGCCACCTACCCCGGCGCCAATCCCAAGGATGTGGCCGAGTCGGTGGCCGTGCCGCTGGAAGAGGCCATCAACGGCGTGGAAGGGCTGATGTACATGAAGTCCGTGGCCGCAGCCGATGGCAGCTTGCAGGTGGTGGCCACCTTCCGCCCCGGCGTGGACCCGGACACCGCCGCCGTGCGCGTGCAAAACCGTGTGAGCCAGGCGCAAAGCCGCTTGCCCGAGGAAGTGCGCCAGTACGGTGTGACCACGCAAAAGCAGTCGTCCACACCGCTGATGTTTGTGGGCCTGACCTCCAAGGACGGCAAGCACGACGCCCTGTACCTGCGCAACTATGTGACGCTCAAGGTCAAAGACCAGCTGGCCCGCATTCCCGGCATTGGCGATGTGGGCGTGTATGGCGCGGGCGACTACGCCATGCGCGTCTGGCTGGACCCGCACAAGGTGGCGGCACGCCAGCTTTCTGCTTCCGAGGTGATTGCCGCCATTCGCGAGCAGAACATCCAGGTCTCGGCCGGCCAACTGGGGGCCGAGCCCAATCCCCAGGGGGCGGACAAGCTGCAGTCCATCCATGTGCGCGGCCGTTTGAAGACGCCCGAGGAGTTTGGCGACATCGTGCTCAAAAGCGGTGCCGACGGCCAGGTGGTGCGCCTGGCCGATGTGGCGCGTGTGGAGCTGGGCGCCAGCGACTACACGCTGCGCTCCTGGAGCGATGACAAAAACATGGTGGCCCTGGGCATTTACCTCTCGCCCGGTGCCAATGCCCTGGCCGTGGCCGAGCAGGTGTATGCAGCCATGGAGCGCTTCTCGGCCGACCTGCCCGAGGGCGTGGTCTTCGAGTCGGTCTGGGACCCCACGGTGTTTGTGCGCGACTCCATCAAGGCCGTGCAGACCACGCTGATCGAGGCCGTGATTCTGGTGGTGCTGGTGGTCATCGTCTTTCTGCAGACCTGGCGCGCCTCCATCATTCCGCTGCTGGCCGTGCCGGTGTCCATCATCGGCACCTTTGCGGGGCTGTATCTGCTGGATTACTCCATCAACACCCTCACGCTGTTCGGCATGGTGCTGGCCATAGGCATTGTGGTGGACGACGCCATCGTGGTGGTGGAGAACGTGGAGCGCTTCATCGCCGCCGGCCACACCCCGCGCGAGGCCGCCCACCTGGCCATGCGCGAGGTATCGGGCCCCATCATTGCCATCGGCCTGGTGCTGTGCGCGGTCTTTGTGCCCATGGCGTTCCTGAGCGGTGTCACCGGGCAGTTCTACAAGCAGTTCGCGGTGACGATTGCGATCTCCACCGTGATCTCCACCATCAACTCGCTGACGCTGTCGCCGGCCCTGGCCGCCAAGCTGCTGCAGCCCCATGGTGCCCCCCGCGATGCGCTGGCGCGTGGCCTGGACAAGGCCCTGGGCTGGTTCTTCCGCCCCTTCAACCGCTTTTTTGACCGCAGTGCCCAGGGCTACCAGACCACGGTAGGCCGTTCGCTGCGCCGGCGCGGCCTGGTGTTTGTGGTCTATGCAGGCCTGCTGGCCGGCACGGCGCTGCTGTTCCAGGCCGTGCCCGGGGGCTTTATTCCGCTGCAGGACAAGCTCTATCTCTTCGGCGGCGCCAAGCTGCCCGAGGGTGCTTCGCTGGCCCGCACCGATGCGGTCACGCGCCAGATGGTGGAGGCCGCCAAGAGTGTCGAGGGCGTGGACAAGATCGCGGCATTCGCGGGCTTCAATGCCCTGCAGGCCACGACCACGTCCAACCTCACCAGCTCCTACATCATGCTCAAGCCCTTTGGCGAGCGCACGCGCAGCGCCCAGGACATCAATGCCGAGCTCTCGGCCAAGTTTGCGCAGATCGAGGGTGGCTTTGCCTATGCGCTGATGCCGCCGCCCATACAGGGCCTGGGCAATGGTTCGGGCTATTCGCTGTTCCTGCAGGACAAGGCCGGCCTGGGCTATGCCGCCCTGCAGCAGGCACTCTCGGCCTTCCAGGCCGAGGTGGCCAAGACGCCGGGCATGACTTACCCGGTCAGCAGCTACCAGTCCAATATCCCGCAGCTGGAAGTCAAGGTGGACCGCACCAAGGCCAAGGCCCAGGGCGTGGCCTTGACCGATCTGTTCCAGACGCTGCAGGCCTATCTGGGCTCGGTCTATGTCAATGACTTCAATGCCTTCGGCCGCGTCTGGCGCGTGATGCTGCAGGCCGATGCCGACTACCGCCAGACCGTGGAAGACATTGCCCAGCTGCGCACGCGCAATGCCAGGGGCGAGATGGTGGCCATCGGCTCCATGGTCACCGTGGAGCCCAGCTTTGGCCCCGACCCCGTGCTGCGCTACAACGGCTTTGCGGCCGCCGACTTGATCGGTGACTCCGATCCGCGTCTGCTGTCCTCGGCCGAGGTGCTGACCCGGCTGCAGGAGATTGCCGACCGCACGCTGCCGCGCGGCATCGAGCTGGCCTGGACCGATCTGAGCTACCAGCAGGTGGAGCAGAGCAATGCCGCGGCTGTGGTCTTTGTGATCGCCGTGATGCTGGTGTTTCTGGTGCTGGCTGCGCTGTACGAGAGCTGGACGCTGCCGCTGGCCGTGATCCTCATCGTGCCGGTGTGTATCTGCGCGGCGCTGTTCGGCGTCTGGCTGGCCGGGGGGGACAACAACGTCTTCGTCCAGGTGGGCCTGGTGGTGCTGATGGGCCTGGCCTGCAAGAACGCGATCTTGATCGTGGAATTTGCCCGCGAGCTGGAGATGCAGGGCACGGACATGGTCACCGCCGCCTTGCATGCCTGCCGCCTGCGGCTGCGTCCCATTGTCATGACCTCCATCGCCTTTATTGCCGGCGCCGTGCCGCTGCTGATGGGCAGCGGCGCTGGCAGCGAGGTGCGAGCCGCCACGGGCGTGACGGTGTTCTCCGGCATGTTGGGTGTGACCTTGTTCGGCCTGTTCCTCACGCCGGTGTTTTATGTGGCGCTGCGCAAGCTGTCGGGCCGTCCACTCGTGGTCCACAAGGCAGCTGTGCCCGCTGTTGTTTCGGAGGTCCAGCATGGCTGAGATACGTCGACTTCTTTCCCGCCATGCCGTGAGCATGGCCTGTGCCAGCCTGATCGCGGGCTGCGCCGTGGGCCCGGATTTCCAGGCTCCGGCATTGCCGGAGACCGGTGCGCATTTTGTGCGCGATGCGTCGCAGCCAGAGCTTCGCCATGCCGTTGCAGACCCGGCTTTCTGGCGCCAGTTTCACGATGCTGAACTGACGCGGCTGGTGGAGCAGGCCTTGCAGGCCAACCAGGATCTGCGCCAGGCCATGGCCCGGCTGGATGGCGCCCAGGCCTTGCTGCGCCAGGCACGTTTTGACCAGATCCCCACGCTGACCGCATCGGCGGCGGGGACGCAGCAAAAGCGCAGCGAAAGCGAGGTCGGGCCTTCTGGGGCCAGTGGGCCGCGCAGCCAGCGCAGCTACAGCGCAGGCTTGCAGGCCAGTTGGGAGATCGATGTCTTTGGCCGCGTGCGCCGCAATATCGAGGCCCATGGTGCCGATCTGCAAGCCGAAGCGGCAGACCTGGCAGCACTGCAGCTGGCGATTGCCGCCCAGGTCACGGCCAGCTATGCGGATCTGCGTGGCTGGCAGCAAAGGCTGGCACTGGCCCATGCGAATGCGGACAGCCAGGAGCAGACCCTGCAACTGGTGCAGCTGCGGCTGGCGCTGGGGCGTGACACCCATCTCGATCTGGCGCGGACACAGGCCCTGCTGGAGGCCACACGCGCGCGCATTCCCGCGCTGCAGGCCCAGATCGCCGTGGCCCAGCACCGCTTGGCCGTGCTCACGGGCCAGCAGCCCGGTGCCCTGGTGGCACAGCTGGATATGGCGGCTCCCTTGCCCGCGCTGCCGGCCGTGATCGATGCCGGCACACCGGCCGATCTGCTGCGCCGCCGCCCCGATGTGGCCGCAGCCGAAGCCAGGCTGCATGCGGCCACGGCGCGCATAGGCGTGGCCACGGCCGATTTGTTCCCGCGCCTGTCCCTGGGCGGGCTGCTGGGCAGCACGGCCCTGGGCAGTGGCAGCCTGTTCGAAGGCGCCAGCGCCACCAGCCGTGTGTTCCTGGGTGTGGACTGGTCGTTTCTGGATGTGGGCCGGGTGCGGGCCCGCATTGCTGCCAGCGAGGCCGGTGGCGCGGCCGCGCTGGCCGGCTACCAGCAGACCGTTCTGCTGGCGCTGGAAGACACGGAAAACGCCCTGGTGCGCCTGCAGCGCACGCGTGAGGAAGACCAGCATCTGGCCCAGGCTGCGGCGCAGCGCGAACTGGCCGAGCAACTGGCCCAGCGCCGCTACCAGGCCGGCACCATCGGTTTGTATGAGTTGCTGGATGCCCAGCGCGACCTGTATGCGGCCCAGGATGCAGCCGCCGACAGCCGCACGCGTGGCCTGCGTGCGGCCGTGGGCCTGTACCAGGCACTGGCGGGAGGGTGGCAGCCGCAGCAGGTATCGACGGCGGCAGCGGTGGCCAGCAGCAAGTAGCCTGCGAAGGTTCACCCAGGCCGGCGAAGACCGGCCAGACTTTCTACAATCGCAGCCCATGAGCCTGCCCCACTACACCCGAGCCAAAGAACTCCCTGCCACTCTTGCCAAGCGCCTGGTCATTCTGGACGGCGCCATGGGCACCATGATCCAGCGTTTCAAGCTGGGCGAGGCCCAGTACCGGGGCGAGGGCTATGGCGGCCCGGATGGCGCAGGCCAGCGCTTTGCGGACTTTCCCCGCGATGTGAAGGGCAACAACGAGTTGCTGTCGATCACCAGGCCCGATGTGATCCGCGACATCCACGAGAAATACCTGGCCGCCGGTGCCGATCTCATAGAGACGAATACCTTTGGCGCGACCACGATTGCCCAGGATGACTACCACATGGCCGATCTGGCCTATGAGATGAACCTCAAGAGCGCCCGGCTTGCACGCGCGGCCTGCGACAAGTACAGCACGCCCGGGCACCCGCGCTATGTGGCCGGCGCCCTGGGCCCCACGCCCAAGACGGCCTCCATCAGCCCCGATGTGAACGACCCCGGTGCGCGCAACGTGAGCTTCGAGCAGCTGCGCGCCGCCTATCTGGAGCAGACGCTGGCCCTCATGGAAGGTGGCGCCGACGTGATCCTGGTGGAGACGATCTTCGACACCTTGAACGCCAAGGCCGCGCTGTTTGCCGTGGATGAGGCCTTTGAGCAGACTGGCGAGATCTTGCCGATTCTGATCAGTGGCACGGTCACCGATGCCTCGGGCCGCATTCTGTCGGGCCAGACCGTGACGGCCTTCTGGCACAGCGTGCGCCATGCGAATCCCCTGTCCATAGGACTGAACTGCGCGCTGGGCGCAGCGCTGATGCGCCCCTATGTGCAGGAGCTCAACAAGGCCGCGCCCGATACCTTCATCAGCTGCTACCCGAACGCCGGCCTGCCCAACCCCATGAGCGACACCGGCTTTGACGAGACGCCCGAGGTCACGAGCCGCCTGGTGCACGAGTTCGCGGCCGAAGGCCTGGTCAACATCGTGGGCGGCTGCTGCGGCACCACGCCCGACCACATAGGCGCCATTGCACGCGCCGTGCAGGCCACGCCCACGCGCAAGCTGTTCTATACGGCCGAGGCCTGAGAACGTGCGCCCAAAGGGCGACGCGCCCTGCCCTTTCCGCACCGTGATCGAGGGCTTCCAGAAGGGCCAGCGACGCGCCCCAGGCCGCCGCAAGATGCGGCCTCAGCGCGAGCCCGCGGGTGACAGCTTTTCTATCAAGCCGTTGAGCTCGTCCAGCGAGCCGAACTGGATTGCCAGCTCGCCCATTTCCTGGAGCTTGCCGCCCCGGCGCACGCTCTTTTTGATGCGCACCTCCACATCGGCCATGAGCAGGTCGGACAGCTCTTCCTCGACACGCTTGAGATCGCGCGACTTGCCGTCCTTCTTGGCCTTTTGGCGCACCAGGCTGAACTCCGCCCCCACCTTCTTGACCAGGGCCTCGGCCTCGCGCACCGACATCTTCTTGGCCGCGATCTGATTGCCCGCCGTGATCTGCGTGGCCCGGTCCAGGGCCAGCAAGGCACGCGCGTGACCCATGTCGATGTCGCCGGCCATGAGCATGGTCTGCACGGGCTCGGCCAGATTGAGCAGGCGCAGCATGTTCGTGGCCGCACTGCGCGAGCGGCCCACGGCCTGGGCTGCCTGCTCATGCGTGAGACCGAACTCCTTGACCAGGCGTGACAGGCCCTGGGCCTCTTCCAGCGGATTGAGGTCCTCGCGCTGGATGTTCTCTATCAAGGCCATGGCCGCAGCGGCCTCGTCGGGCACATCGCGAACCAGTACCGGCACCTGATCCAGGCCCGCCAGACGGGCTGCACGGAAACGGCGCTCGCCCGCAATGATTTCGTACTTGCCTGCATTGCTCCCGCTGGCCAGCTTGCGCACCAGAATGGGCTGCATGATGCCCTGGGCCTTGATGCTTTCGGCCAGCTCGTAGAGCGCGCCCTCATCCATGCGCGTGCGCGGCTGGTACTGGCCGGCCACCATCTCGTCCAGGGCCAGCGCATGGGGCAGGCCATCAGCCTCGGCTGGCCGGACCTCGGCCTTGTCGCTGACCTTGGGGCCCAGCAGGGCTTCCAGCCCGCGTCCCAGGCCCTTGGGTTTCTTAGTCACCATGGTTTCCATCCTTGCTCAAAGGGTTTCAGCAGCGCATGGCCGCTGTCCCAATCCTGCGAATCCTGTGGCTCTGCGGCCTTGCTCATGGCCTGCAGACCCAGATCCTGAACCCGGCACGCACCCCAGGCCTGGGCCATGGCGCGGCTTCTCTCCAGGCTGCTCGCCTCTTCGCCCGGGCCAGCCACGAGGGTGCTGGCAAACGGCAGGCGCTGCAGCATCAGCGGGCTCCAGCCCGGCAGCCGGGCACGCAGCCCAGGCTGGTCGAGATCCACTGGCTCGACCAGCAAGGCCCCGCGCAGCCTGCTGGCGGCCAGCGGCGAATGCGCAGCCCACCATGCGACCAGGGCGCAGGCCAGCCCGTGGGCCACCAGCAGTACAGGACGCGGGGCATCCACCACCGTCTCCTGCAGCCGCGCACTCCAGTCGCCGCGCAGCGGGCGCTGCCAGTCGTTCTGCTCCAGCAGCTGGTAGCCATGGCGCTGCTGCCAGCGGCCCATCCAGGCATCGAAGCCGGACTTCTGCCAGCCGGGCAGCAACCACACATCCTCGGCCCGAAAAGCATCAAGATTCATAGCTGCCAGCGCTTGCCACACATGGGCTGCATGCGTTTTTCATGCCTGAACTACATTTTTTTGATGCGGCGCACCATCTCGCGTGCAAATTCCACAAAAGCCTTGCTGCCCTTGGCCGAGGGGTCGAACACCACACCGGGCACGCCATAGCTTGGCGCCTCGGCCAGGCGCACATTGCGCGGGATCACGGTGTCGAACACCTTCTCGCCGAAGTGCTCCTTGAGCTGGTCGCTGACCTGCTGCTGCAGCGTGGTGCGCGGGTCGAACATCACGCGCAGCAGACCTATGACCTGCAGATCGGGGTTCATGTTGGCATGCACTTGCTTGATGGTGTTGACCAGGTCGGTCAGCCCTTCGAGCGCAAAGTATTCACACTGCATGGGCACGACCACGCCATGGGCGGCGCACAGGCCGTTGAGGGTCAGCATGGACAGGCTGGGAGGACAGTCCACGAGCACGAAGTCGTAGTCCGCATCGGCAGCCTGGAGTGCGCCCTTGAGCCTGTCGTTGCGGCGCTCCAGCGTGACGAGCTCGATCTCGGCGCCGCTGAGTTCGCGGTTGGCGCCCAGCACGTGGTAGCCCACGGCTTCGGAAAATACCGCCGCTTCCTTGACCGAGGCGTTCTCCAGCAGCACGTCATACACGGACAGCTCCAGCGCGCGCTTGTCCACACCCGATCCCATGGTCGCATTGCCCTGAGGGTCCAGGTCTATGAGCAGCACGCGCTGACCGATCCTGGCCAGCCCCGCCGCAAGATTGACCGTGGTGGTGGTCTTGCCCACTCCACCTTTTTGATTGGCAACACAAAAGATTTTGGCCATGAAATTTCCGCTTCAATAGGTCATGGCCAGGCAGGGGCCATATGCTGTCAGGGCTGGATGGGCAGATTTGGTGCCCGAGTGGCACATGCGGCACTGCCTGACTCAAAGCATCGAGTGTATTCCAGGGGAGTGCCGGCATTCTCCCCAGCCCTCGCAAATCCGCACATTGCACTCGGTGCGCCTGCGGTTTCACGTGAAACATCGCCCTTTGCCGGGTCTGCGCGCTTGAATATAAGCCGCCGTCCCGAGACAATGCGCCCAGATGAGATGGGCCCAAGGCGGGAGAGACGGTCATGCAAAGCAATACACAGACTGCGGCAGCAGAAGTTGCCGCCCTGTTCTATGAAGGGATACTGGATTCGGAGCAGTGGTATGCAGCCCTGGACGCGCTGCGGCAGAAGCTGCAAGGCGTCTCCTTCCACCAGGTCACACTAGCCACGCAAAGCATGGCCGTCATCGACTCCGTGACCTGTGATGTCATACCCGAAGGCAAGGCCGAGGAATACGAGCTCCATCATGCAGACAGCGATGAGCGCATCGCCCTGATCTCCGGCATGCCCGATGGACAGTTCATGTTCGATCACCACCATTTCGATGACCGGCATATGTCGCGCTCGGCGATTTACGCCGACTTCCTGCGCCCCATAGGCATGCGCCACGCCTTGGGCATGGTCTTGCAGCGCAACGCACAAAGCCATGACTACATGGCTGTCTTGCGGGCCGATGACCAGAAAGCCTATGGAGACTACGAGCAAGCCTTGATGGAGCAACTCGCCCCGCATATGAGCCGGGCAGCACGCTTGCGTGCCCAGGCCGGGCAGCTGCAACGGCTCGCCGGCATCGGCGCCACGGCCCTGGATCATTTGCAGCACGGCATCATCGTCAGCGATGGAGCGGGCCGCATACAGCAACTCAACCAGAAAGCCGAGCGCAGCCTGCAGGAAGCCCGGTGGTGCCATGCATTGCACGGAAGACTGCAGCTTCGTGACCATGAAGCCCAGCAGCGCCTGGAGCAGGCTTTGCGCCTGGCCTGCCAGGCCCTGCCCCAGGCCAGCATGGTGCGGACCACCCTGCCGGAGCACGGAGCGGCCATCTTGCGTGTTCTGCCTCTGAGTTTCAGAAATGATCTGGCGGACCTTCACCCCACTGGCCGCCAGGCGCTGGTGATACTCAGCAGTCCTTTTCAGGCCAGTACCCTGCCCCTGGGGGCCATAGGAGAAATCCTCGGCATTACCCCCAAGGAAACCCTGCTTGCACAAGCCCTGGCACAAGGTCAGACCGTCAACCAGTTCGCAGCCACGCAAAACTGCAGCGTGCACACGGCCCGCGACCACCTCAAGAACCTGCTGGCCAAAACCGGCTGCCGCCGTCAGATAGAGGTGGTGCAGCTCATGCATGCACTGGCATGAGAGAAAGAAGAATGCCGGCGGCCTTTGCAAGCCAGGCGCCCATTCCACCCATCCCCATCCTCATGCCCAGCCAGCGGCATGCTGGCAATCTATGTCAGCGCGTGTTCATGCATCCAGATAATGCAACGCTCGGCATCCAGGCCGGGCACCTGCAAGGGTTCCACGTGAAACACCTGGATGTCTTCGGGCAGGGCGGCAATCTCTTCCTCGGGGTGACGGCCCTTCATGGCCAGCCAGGCCCCGCCCTCTTCCAGGGCCTGGCGTGACCAGGCCGTGAAGTCGGGCAGCGAGGCAAAGGCGCGGCAGCTGATCAGCGGATAGCAGGTCTTGAGCTGCTCCACACGGCTGTGCAAGCCTTTGAGGTTGCTCAGCCGCAGCGTCGCCGCAGCTTGCTGGATAAAGGCTGCCTTCTTGCCCACGGTGTCCACGCAGCTCACCTCAAGCTCGGGGCAGCAGATCGCAAAGACTACCCCGGGCAGCCCCCCGCCAGAGCCCACATCGAGCAAGCGCATGGCCTGGCCCTGTTCGGCCATCTGGGCCAGACGGCGCCTCAAGGCAGGCACGGCGGCCAGACTGTCCAGCAGGTGGTGGGTGAGCATTTCCTGCGGGTCGCGCACGGCCGTGAGGTTGTAGACCTTGTTCCACTTCTGCAGCAGGCCCATGAAGTCCATGAGGGAGTCGACCTGGGCCAGCGACAGATCCAGACCCAGGGCCTGCAGTCCGGCTTCCAGCGGGGAACGCAAATCCTGATCTGCGCTCATGCTGCGGCTTCCTGCGAAGCAAAGCCGCGAAAGCCGCCCTTCTTCAAGTGCACCAGGAGCAGCGATATGGCGGCTGGTGTCACGCCCGAGATGCGCGATGCCTGACCCAGGGTTTCGGGCCTGTGCTTTTGCAGTGTCTGGCGCACCTCGAACGACAGCGCCGGCACCTGCATATAGTCGAGCTCTTCGGGCAGGCGCAGGTTTTCGTAATGTGCGGCACGCTGCACCTCATCCTTTTGCCTGTCGATATAGCCCGAATACTTGGCGGCAATCTCCACCTGCTCGATCACGGCCTCGCTCAGATCGCCAAGGGTTTCCGGCGAGACCTCGTTGCCGGCCCAGCGGCCTTCGTTGAGAGTCATGAGCTTGGCATAGCCCACATCAGGCCTGCGCAGCAGGTCGAACAGCTTGTATTCGCGCTCCATGGTCTTGCCCAGCACACGCTCGGACTCCTCGGCCGAGACGAGACGCGGATTCACCCAGGTGGACTTGAGGCGCTCTGTTTCACGTGAAACAGCATCACGCTTGCGGCTGAATGCATCCCAGCGCGCATCGTCGACCAGCCCCAGACGGCGCCCGACTTCGGTCAACCGCATGTCGGCATTGTCTTCGCGCAACTGCAGACGGAACTCGGCACGGCTGGTGAACATGCGGTAGGGCTCGGTCACGCCCTTGGTGATCAGGTCATCCACCAGCACGCCCAGATAGGCTTCGTCACGGCGTGGCAGCCAGGGCTGCTCGCCACGGCACTGCAGAGCCGCGTTCATGCCGGCAAACAACCCCTGGGCGGCGGCTTCCTCGTAGCCCGTGGTGCCGTTGATCTGGCCTGCAAAGAACAGGCCCTGGATCTGGCGGGTCTCAAAGCTGCTCTTGAGCGAACGCGGATCGAAGTAGTCGTACTCGATGGCATAGCCGGGGCGCAGGATGTGGGCGTTCTCCAGCCCGACCATGGAGCGCACCAGCGCGTACTGGATATCGAAAGGCAGGCTGGTGGAGATGCCGTTGGGGTAGAACTCGTTAGTCGTCAGACCTTCGGGTTCGAGAAAGATCTGGTGACTGTCCTTGTCAGCGAAGCGGTTGATCTTGTCCTCCACGCTGGGACAGTAGCGCGGGCCCACGCCCTCGATCTTGCCCGTGAACATCGGGCTGCGGTCAAAGCCGCTGCGAATGATGTCGTGCGTGCGCCCATTCGTATAGGTAATCCAGCAAGGCACCTGGCGCGGGTGCATGGCTGCACCACCGTGGGCATGGGCCATGAAACTGAAGACGGGCAAATGCCCTTCGTTCACGCCACCGACCATGCCGTCCCCGGGCTGCTCGTGGCACTTCGAAAAATCGATGCTGCGCCCATCGATGCGCGGCGGCGTACCGGTTTTGAGCCGACCCTGGGGCAGCTGCAGCTCCTTGAGGCGGGCCGAGAGGCTTACCGCCGGAGGGTCACCGGCCCGGCCGGCAGCGTAGTTGTTCAGGCCCACATGGATCTTGCCGTCGAGGAAGGTCCCCGCCGTGAGCACCACGGCACGGCTGCGAAAGCGCAGGCCCACCTGGGTCACGGCCCCCACCACGCGGTCGCCTTCGACCATCAGGTCATCCACGGCCTGCTGGAACAGCCAGAGGTTGGGCTGGTTTTCAAGCACATCACGAATCGCGGCCTTGTAGAGAATGCGGTCCGCCTGGGCACGCGTGGCGCGCACGGCCGGGCCCTTGGAGCTGTTGAGAATGCGAAACTGTATGCCGGCCTTGTCCGTGGCCAGGGCCATGGCGCCGCCCAGCGCATCGACCTCCTTGACCAGATGCCCCTTGCCGATACCGCCTATGCTGGGATTGCAGCTCATCTGCCCCAGGGTTTCGATGTTGTGGGTTAGCAGCAAGGTCTTGCAGCCCATGCGCGCAGCGGCCAAGGCGGCCTCCGTGCCCGCATGGCCGCCTCCGACCACGATCACATCAAATTCCTGTGGGTACAACATGTATTCAACTCCGGGGGCCTGCCCGGCCCTGGCTCCCCCACACGAAGCGCTGATGCTCCGGCTCTCCTGGCAGGCCGACGTTTGCGTAGTCCGTGGCCCTGCGGGGAACCTGCGATTTTCCCATCTTTACCCGAACAATGCCTTGCAAAGGGTTGTGGGCCCATCTCTCAGAGCGTGTTCACGATCTCTACGCAGGCGCGTTGGAGCGCAATCGGGATGAGTTCGAGTCGATGGGCCGCAGCCATGTTTCACGTGAAACACGCTTCCAGAGCATGTCTTGCCAGGCGAAAAGCAAGCGTTTCCGGCTGCAAGCCAGGGGCTTGCACGAATCATGTGCGGCTTGTGTGCTGCAATGGCGGCCATGAAAATCCTGATCTTCGCGGGCAGTACTCGCCAGCAATCGCACAACCGCCGCCTGGCGGCTGCAGCCACGGAAATCGCGCGCGAATTCAGCGCCCAGCCCACGCTGCTGGAACTGTCGCAATTCGATATCCCCATGTACAACGCCGACCTTGAAGCCCGGGGTACACCTGCGGACGTGCTGCGACTCAAGGAGGAAATGCACAGCCATCCCGCCTGGCTGATCTGCTCACCCGAGTACAACGGCAGCTATACGGCCTTGCTCAAGAATACGCTGGACTGGGCCTCCAGCCCCGTGGCCGGTCATGCGCAGTGGGCGGATGGCACGCTGGCGTTTCGCGGCAAGGTCGTGGCCACGGCCAGTGCCTCTCCAGGCGGCCTGGGAGGACTGCGCTCGCAAGCCCATCTCGCAGCCCTGCTGCTCAACCTGGGCTGCTGGGTCGTTCCACGCAGCCATGCCGTAGGCCAGGCCCACGAAGCATTCGACGAAGCCGGCCGCCTCAAGAGCGGCAGGCATCTGGACGGCATGCGCGCCCTGCTCGAACAGACCCTGTGGGCAACGCAGCGGCTTGGGGCCTAAAGCGTGTTCACGATCTCTACGCAGGCGCGTTGGAACTGGTGCGCCGCGAGGAGGTCGTGAACACGCTCTAACGCTCGACACACTTCCTGTGCACCCCTGATGCCCGGTGCCAGGGTTGGCTGGGTCCAGCGAAACCGCGCCCATCGCGCAGGTCGCACAAAACCAAGCTGTCACATGGGTCGGAGCAATCGGCGTTAGCATGGCCGCTTGTCTTTTCATTTGATCGGATACCTTTGATCATGAAGCTCTACTACAGCCCCGGCGCCTGCTCCCTGTCCCCGCATATCGTGCTGCACGAAGCCGGCCTGCAGCATGAAGCCATTCTGGCCAGCACCAAGACGCATCAGCTGCAAGACGGCACGGACTACTACGCCATCAACCCTCTGGGCTATGTGCCGTTTCTGGTGCTGGACAACGGCGACACCCTGCATGAGGGCCCGGCCATCGTCCAATACCTTGCAGACCAGGCTCCGGAGAAGAGCCTCGCACCGGCCAATGGCACGCTGGCACGCTACCAGCTCCAGTCCTGGCTCAACTTCATCGCCACCGAGCTGCACAAGGGCTTTGCCCCGCTGTTCAAGCCCGACACACCGGAAGACTACAAACCCCAGGTTCGCCAGCAAGTGCTCAAGCGCCTGACCTGGGTCAACCAGGAGCTCGGCGAAAAGCCCTTTTTGATGGGCGCGCAATTCACCGTCGCCGATGCCTATCTGTTCACCGTGACAGGCTGGGCCCAGTTTGTGGGCCTGGACATCTCGGGCCTGGACCATATCGTGGCCTACCGCGAGCGCATCCTGGCCCGCCCCGCCGTGCAGGCCGCCATGAAGGCCGAGGGCCTGATCAAGTAAGCCGCCAGGGCCGGCATCCGGCCCGCGCATTGAATAAGCCGCTGAAGCCCCAACTCTTTAAGGCCTGCAGGAGCTCAACTCTTGCAGGCCTTTGTTCATCCCGTCCCCCGATTCCTATGAGCAGCTTGTTTGATTCCCTTGAAGCCGGCCAGCTGGCCTTGTCCAACCGCGTGGTCATGGCACCGCTGACGCGCAACCGCGCGCCCGGGGCCGTCCCCAATGCACTCATGGCCGAGTACTACGCCCAGCGCGCCAGCGCAGGCCTGCTCATCAGCGAGGGCACGGCCATTACCCAGCAGGGCCAGGGCTACGCCCATGTTCCCGGCCTGTACGGCGAGGACCAGCTCCAGGGCTGGAAGCAGGTTACCGATGCCGTGCACGCCGCCGGCGGGCGCATCGTGACCCAGCTATGGCATGTGGGCCGCATCTCCCACGATTCGCTGCAGCCCGACGGCCAGCCCCCGGTCGCGCCTTCGGCCATGGCCGCCAAGTCCAAGACCTATTTGATCGACGAAGCCACGGGCCAGGGCCAGTTCTCTGCCACCACCCTGCCGCGCGCCCTGGATGCCGCCGAGCTGCCCGGCATCGCACACGACTTTGCCGAGGCTGCGCGCAATGCCGTGGACCATGCCGGCTTTGACGGCGTGGAGCTGCATGCGGCCAATGGCTATCTGCTTGACCAGTTTCTCAAGACCGGTGCCAACCAGCGCGACGATGAATGGGGCGGCAGCATCGCCAACCGCTGTCGCCTGGCGCTGGAGTGCACACGCGCCGTGGCCAAGGCGATTGGCGGCGGGCGCACCGGCATACGCCTCTCGCCCGTGACCCCGGCCAACGACATCCACGACACCGATCCGCAGCCGCTGTTCGAGCACTTGCTGCGCCAGCTCGCAACCCTGGACCTCGCCTATGTGCATGTAATCGAAGGCTCCACGGGCGGGCCGCGCGAGATCGCCGAGCGGCCTTTCGACTACGCCGCCCTCAAGAATGCCTACCGCGAGGCCGGCGGCAAGGGCGCCTGGATGGTCAACAACGGCTATGACCGCGCGCTGGCCCTGGCCGCCGTGGAGAGCGGTCAAGCCGATCTCGTGGCCTTCGGCAGAGCCTTCATCTCCAACCCGGACCTGGTGCGCAGGCTGCGCGAGGATCTGCCGTTCAACGCCTGGGACAGCCGGCGCTTCTACGGCGGCGGCGCACAAGGCTATACCGACTATGCGCTCGCAGATGCCGGCTGAAACTGCAGGTCTGCGCCAGGTGAATTTTGAACAAAATAGGCCTCAAGGGCTTATCTGACAAGCGCAACCAGCTATTGATTTAGAAGCAACCGGCGGGACACGCCATCCGCGGGCTCAGGCTGTTTTTCCAGGCCCCGCATGAAGCCCGGGCGCGGACAGCCGGGCCTGGACGCCCGCAGGCTCTGCCGGTGCCAGTCCCGGCTTGCGGGCAGTCCGCTGGCTGGCCTGGGGCTCCACGCGGAACTGGCCCACGACCTCGGCCAGGCGGTCGGCCTGCTCGCTCAGCGACTGCGCCCCGGCCGCCGACTGCTCGACCAGGGCGGCGTTCTGCTGGGTCATGCTGTCGATGTCGGCCACGGCCTGGTTGACCTGGCCTATGCCGGCCGACTGCTCGGTCGCGGCTTCGCTGATCTCCCCCACGATGCGGCCCACGCTTTGCGCGCCATCCATGATTTCCTGCATGGCCCGGCCCGCCTGCTCCACCTTGAGCACACCGCCATCCACGACCTTGACGCTGGCCTCGATCAAGGCCTTGATCTCGCTTGCGGCCTGGGCCGAGCTCTGGGCAAGGCGGCGCACCTCGCCGGCCACCACCGCAAAGCCCTTGCCTTGCTCGCCTGCGCGCGCGGCCTCCACGGCTGCATTCAGGGCCAGGATATTGGTCTGGAAGGCAATCGAATCGATGAGGCCGACGATGTCTCCTATCCTGCTGCTGCTGGCCACGATCTCGTGCATGCTGGCCGTGGCCTCCGAGACCACGCTTTCGCCATGCGTGGCCGTGGACAGGGCCGAGGCCGCCAGCCGGTTTGCCAGCTGGGAAGAGGATGCCGTCTGCTGCACCGAGCCCGTGAGCTCGCTCAAGGACGCCAGGGTCTGCTGCACATTGCCGGCCGTATGCTCGGTGCGCGAGGACAGCTCCTGATTGCCCTGGGCGATCTCGCGGCTCACCGTCGCAATGCTCGCGCTCGCATCGCGCACCCGCACCACCAGGCTGCCCAGACCCTGCTGCATCTGATTGAGCGCATGCTGCAGATCGGCGATCTCATCACGCCCGGATACCGCATGGGCTTGCGACAGATCGCCCTCGGCAATCGTCAGCGCCTTCTGCCTGGCCTGTGCCAGAGGCCTGCAGATCGACAGCATGTTCAGCCAGGTCAGCGGTGCCACCAGCAGCAGGGTCAGGACCACGGCGCCCGCAAACGCCCATTGCGTCTGCTCGGCCACCGCATGCTCGCGGGCCCGCATGGCGGCCACTTCGTCGCTTTGCAGCGCATCGAGCTCGACGAGCACCCCTTCGAGCCGCTTCATCTCGGCATTGGCCTTGTCGCTCATGGCCAGGGCCTCGGCGCCAGAGACCAGACTGCCGGTCTCGACCAGCTGCAGCACAGGCGCGAGCTGCTGGCGATACGCGTGCATGCGCTGCTGCAGCGAGGCCACGAGCTCCGCCTCCCTGCCCCGGGCTCCGGCCTCCAGGTGCGCGGCCTGCGTCCTGGCCCGCTCCAGCGCGCGCAGCCACAGCTCCTGGCCCTGCTTTACGCGCTCGGCGTTTTCATGCTCGATGAGCATGTTCTTTTCGTGCAGGCGCACGCCCCCGAGCTCTGCGCGCAGCCGCGTCATGTGATCCAGCTTCGCATAGGCGCTGTCCATGAGCTGCTGGCTCATCTGCTGAATGCGGAACATGCCCAGCATGCCCACACCACCCAGCAGACCCAGCAAGCCCAGAACCACGGCAATCGCACCCAGCATGCGTGTGCGTATCGTGAAGCGCCGCATCATTCCCAACAGGTTCATGGTTCTTGCCTTCAGCTTGAATTGCCGTCTTGTGCGGTGAGGACAAATTGTTGCACCTTGGCTTGGATTCGCGAAGCCTGTCAAGGCGCCTCTATGGCCCGAACAGGCCGCGAAACGCCCCTCAAATCCCCAGGCTTTACCTTGTCATGATGTCAAGGTTCAAGATATGCGCATGCGTCGCCTTTGGCGCAGAACAACCAGGAGTCATCAGATGAACCATGTTTTCAACGTACAAGGCATGACCTGCGGCCACTGCGAACGCGCGGTCACCCAGGCCTTGCAGTCCGTGGATGCCCAGGCCCAGGTAGAGATCGACCGTGGCGCCAACCGGGTGGAAGTACAGAGCTCGGCCAGCCGCGAGGCCCTGAGTGCAGCGATTGCCGAGGAAGGCTATCAGGTCGCCTGAGACCTGAAACCAGAGTGCGCACCATGCCTGACAGCCCCCGCCCTGCCCGCCAGCAATGGCCTGTTTCCATAGGCGAAGCCGCACGCCTGGCCGATGTTTCGGCGCGCATGGTGCGCCACTACGAAACCCTGGGCCTGCTCGCCTGCGTGCACCGCACGGACAGCGGCTACCGCCAATACAGCGAGGCCGACGTGCACGCGCTGCGCTTCATACGCCGGGGCCGCGATCTGGGCTTTTCCATGGAGGAAATCGCCACGCTGCTGGGCCTGTGGCAGGACCAGGGCCGCGCCAGCAGCCAGGTCAAGCGCATTGCCCAACGGCATGTGGCCGAACTCGGCGAGCGCATCGCGGCCATGCAGGCCATGCAGCGCACGCTGCAAACCCTGGTGCATTGCTGCCACGGTGACGACCGGCCCGACTGCCCGATCCTGGACGATCTGGCAGCCCAGCCAGCCGACGCCAGGCCTGCGAAACCAGGCCCTGACCAGCGCTGATTCAGGCGCTGGCCGGGCTTTTGCGCGCAGCCTTCTGGGCAACGGAGGCCTTTGACACCGAGCTCTTCTGCGTCACGGCTTTTTGCGGCGCAACAGCCGCCGCAACAGCTGCAGTTTTTCGGGCCGCAGCAGGCTTGCGCAGCGCAGCTTTCTGCGGCACCTTGACCGCCTTGCCAGGCGTTTTGGCCGCCGCAGCCTGCACCACGGCGGCAGGCAAATCCTCACGCAGTTGCACGCCCGCCAACAGCGTGTCTATGCAACGCCTGGCGACCTCCTCGGCCGGGTACTCGCCCCCGGGCTGGTACCAGCGCCCTATCCAGCTCAAGGCACCGGCAATCACAAAGGCCGTCATCTTGGGATCGCAGGGAGCAACCGTGCCCTCCTTCACGCCCTCGGCCACCAGGCGCCTGAAGGCCTGGTCTATGGCGGATTTCTGGCGCCGCAGCTCCTTGCGGCTTTCGGGCGGCACCTGCTCGTCACCCACGCGGATCAGACACATGCCGAAGTCCAGCGTCACGATGCGCGCATACACCTCCATGCAGGCACGCAACTGGTCTATGGCCTTGCCCCCTGCCTTGCGCGAGGCCTCTATGCCTTCCAGGGTCATGGTCAGGCCCTTGTTCACGCACTGCAACAGGATCTCGTCCTTGTTCTTCACGTAGTAGTACAGCGTGGGCTTGCTCACGTTCAGCCGGGCCGCGATGTCATCCAGCGAGGTGGCATGAAAACCGCGCTCATTGAACAGCTGGGCCGCAGCCTGCAGCACGGCATTGCGCTTGGCTTCGCGCTGGCGCTGGCGGTCCGCAGAGCTGGCCCAGGGCGAGTCCATCGTGGACGGGGTGCTTTTTTTCCGACGGGTCTTGGTTTCGACGGTCAACTTGTTCATAGCTCGTATTACACCGGGGAAATCACCAATGCTCCAAGTGGAGTGTTACCACCAGAATCTACTCCAGAGTAAATAGTCTACGCATTAGTAGATTCCTGTTCCAACAAAAACAAATGGCAGCAGAAGACCGATGGAGACAAAACCAATCCCGGGGGCATCTCCCCCTTTGCTACAAGTGGACGGCGTCACGCTGGCCTTTGGCGGTGTCAAGGCCCTGTCGGGAGTGGGCTTCGATGTCCAGTCCGGCTCCATCACCGCCGTGATCGGGCCCAATGGCGCAGGCAAGACCTCGCTGTTCAACACCATCTCGGGCTTTTACAAACCCACGGGGGGCTCCATACGCTTTCGCGGCCAGGACATCACCCGGGTGCCCGCGCCGCAGCGTGCACGCCTGGGTCTGGGGCGCAGCTTTCAGAACATTGCGCTGTTTCGCGGCATGACGGTGCTGGACAACATCAAGCTGGGCCGCCACGCCCACCTCAAGACCAATGTCTTCGATGCATTGCTCTACATGGGCCGTGCGCGCCGTGAAGAAGCCGAGCTGCGCCGCGACATCGAGGAGCGCATCATCGATTTCCTGGAGATCGACCATATCCGCCACGCCCCCGTGGCCGCACTGTCCTACGGCCTGCAAAAGCGCGTGGAAATGGCGCGCGCCCTGGCCATGCAGCCCGAGATCCTCATGCTCGACGAGCCCGTGGCCGGCATGAACCGCGAAGAGACCGAGGACATGGCGCGCTTCATCCTCGATGTGCGTGCCGAATGGGGCGTGACCGTGCTCATGGTCGAGCACGACATGGGCATGGTCATGGACCTGTCCGACCACGTGGTGGTGCTCAACTTCGGCCAGGTCATAGCCCAGGGCCTGCCGGCCCAGGTGCAGGCCGATCCCGAGGTGGGGCGGGCCTATCTGGGCTCGGGCGATGTAGGCGAGCTGCGCCGCAAACTGCAAGCGGCCGCTACGGCACAAGGAGTCGCGTGATGGACTGGGCTTATCTGTTTGAAATCAGCCTCACGGGCCTGGCCAGCGGTGGCTTGTACGCCCTGGCGGCCCTGGCCTTTGTGATGGTTTACAAGGCCACGCGCGTGGTGAATATCGCCATCGGTGAGCTGCTCATGGTGGGGGCCTATCTGTTCTTCACCTTTGCCTCCATGTTCGCGCTGCCGCTGTGGCTGGCCATTCCCGCCGCCGTGCTGGGCACAGGCCTGCTGGGCGCGGTGATAGAGCGCACCATGATCCGCCCGCTGCTGGGCGAGCCACCGATCTCGGTGTTCATGGTCACCGTGGGCCTGGCCTCGGTGCTGGTGGGTCTGGTGGAGATGATCTGGACGGCCGACCAGCGCCGCCTGATCGAGTTCATGCCCAGCGATCCCATCGTCATCGGCGAAGCCTTTCTCGCCCCCAAGGTGGCCTGGGGCGCCGTGGTGGCGGGCGTGTTCATTGCCGCCGTGCTGCTGCTGTTTCGCTTCTGGCGCGGCGGGGTGGCCTTGCGCGCCACGGCCAGCGACCAGGCAGCGGCCTATTCGGTGGGCATTAACGTGCCGCGCGTGTTCTCTCTGTCCTGGGTGGTCTCGGCCATGATTGCCGCGGTCTCGGGAATCATCGTCGGCTCCATAGGCGGCATCTCATCGTCCATGGGCGTGTTCGGTCTGTCCGTGCTCGTGGTGGTCATCGTCGGCGGGCTGGACAGCGTGCTGGGCGCACTCATCGGCGGCCTGCTCATCGGCCTGGTCGAAGCCCTGGCCGGCTCTTATCTGGGCGGCGAATACAAGCTGCTGGCCACCTTCATCGTACTGGTGCTCATCCTCATGCTGCGCCCCTACGGCCTGTTCGGCACCCGCGAAATCGAGCGTCTCTAGGAAACCCGCCATGCGCATAGGAACCTTCAAGGAAAGCTACGTTGCCGACGCAACGCTGTTCGACTCCCGCACGCAGAAAATGTGGCTGGCCATTGCCGGCGCCCTGCTGCTGCTGTTTCCCTTTGTGGCCAGCGATTACTGGCTCTACCTGGCCTGCCTGGTCGCCATCAACGTGGCCAGCGCCACGGGGCTCAACATCCTGACCGGCTACACCGGCCTGGTCAGCCTGGGCCAGGCGGCCTTCATGGGGCTGGGTGCCTACACGGTGGCCATTTTGCAGACCCGCTGGAATCTGCCTTTTGCCGTCAACCTGCTGGCGGGTGGCTTTGTAGCCATGGTCGGCGGCATTGTGGTGGGCATACCATCGCTGCGGGTCAAAGGCCTGTACCTGGCGATTGCCACGATTGCGGCCTCCTTCATTGCCCACTTTCTGTTTGCCAACCTGGCGATCACGGGTGGCACAGCGGGCATCTCGATGCCGCCGGCCCAGCTCTTTGGCATGGAGCTGGACACCTCGTTCCGCCTGTATTGGCTGATCGTGCCCGTCACCATCGTCATGCTCATCGGTGCGGCCAATCTGTTTCGCACCCGCATAGGCCGGGCCTTCATCGCCATCCGCGACCGCGACATCTCGGCCGAGGTGCTGGGCATACCGCTGCTGCGCTACAAGCTGCTGTCCTTCGGCCTGTCCTCGTTTTATGCGGGCGTGGCCGGCGGGCTGTGGGCCTATTTCTTTCGCGTGGTCACGCCCGAGAGCTTTCCGCTGTTGATGTCCATCTTCTTTCTCGCGGCCATCATCGTGGGCGGCATGGGCTCCATCCTGGGCGGCATTCTGGGCGCGGTCTTCATGACCATGGTGCCCGAGCTGCTCAAGCTCATCGTCGATCTGCTGCCCGGCGGCAGCGAGCTGACGGTGTTTCTCTCGCCTGTGCGCACCATGGTGTTCGGGCTGTTGATCATTGGTTTTCTGGTGTTCGAGCCGCTGGGGCTCGCAGAAATGTGGCGGCGCACACGTCGCTTCTTCCACCTGTGGCCCTTCCGCAATTGAGGCGGCTGCACAGGCTTTGAGCGTGACATAAAAAACGAGGAGACAAGCATGCAAAACCAACCGACTTCCCCCCGCCGCCGCTCGCTGCTGCTTGCAGCCGGCGCATCCATGGCCGCACCGCTGGGCATTCCGCTGACAGCCCATGCGCAAGCTGCAGGTGAAGACATCGTGATCGGCGGCTCGATTCCCATGACCGGCGTGTTTGCGTTTGCCGGCGTGGGCATCAATGCCGGCATTGCCGACTACGTGAAGATCGTCAACGACGCAGGCGGCATCAAGGGCCGCAAGGTCAAGTACGTGGGCGAGGACACGGGCTACAAGGTCGATGTCTCGGTGGCCACGTTCAAGAAGATCACCAGCCAGAACAAGGTCAACCTCTACTACGGCGACTCCACGGGCTTTGCCAAGACCATCAACCCCGAGCTGGAGCGCAACGGCAATATCCTGATGGCGGGTGCCTCGTTCGCCTCCGAACTCAACGACCCCAAGAAGTTTCCCAACCAGTTTCTGGTCGGCCCCGACTACACGGAGATGTTCGGCATTCTGCTCAAGCACATCGCCAAGGAAAAGCCGGGCGCCAAGGTGGCCTTCGTCTATTCGGACTCCGAGTTCGGCCGCGACCCCATCGAGCGCAGCGAGGCCGAGGCCAAGAAGCTGGGCCTGTCCGTGGCCATCAAGATCATGACGCCTGCGGGCAGCGTGGACGTGTCCACCGAGGTCATCAAGCTGCGCCGTGCCGCGCCCGACTACACCATCTTCCACGGCTACATCCTGGCGCCCATTCCCGAGTTCATCAGCCAGGGCAAGCAGCAGGGCATGAAGTCCAAATGGATGGGTACCTTCTGGACCATGGACAGCTCCACCGTGATGAAGATGGGCGAGGCCGGCGACGGCTTCATGGGGGTCATGCCTTTCCGCTACTACTACGACACGGAAAAAGCGCCCATGCTGGAGAAGATCCGTGCCATGCGCCCCGAGTACCAGAGCACGGCCTATATCCAGGGCTTTCTGGCCGCCATGCTGTTCCTGGAATCGGCCAAGCGCTGCCTGGATGCGGGCAAGCCTTTGACGGGCGCCAATCTCAAGGCCGGGCTCAACAGCCTCAAGGATTTCGACACCGGCGGCCTGATCGGCGTGCCCATCACCATTGCCGGCAACTCCATTCCCGTGGGCCGCGTCTACCGCGCCGATATGAAGGCGCAGAAGATGGTGGCGGCTTCTGACTGGATAAAGCTTTGACCCCCTGAGGCGCTACGCGCCTTCCCCCGGAGGGGGACGACAGCCTCGCTGCGGGGCGGCCCTTGCTCGCTGTCTCTGGCGCTAGGGTGCGCCAGTAATTGCGGCCATGAACTTTGCAAGCCCTCTTGCTAGAAACCATGAACCAACAAGCCACGGATTTCGTCCTCGAAATCAACAATATCGAGGTCATCTACAACAAGGTGGTGCAGGCCCTGCGCGGCCTGTCCCTCAGCGTGCCGCGCGGGCAGATCGTGGCCCTGCTGGGCAGCAATGGCGCGGGCAAGAGCACCACGCTCAAGGCGGTCTCCGGCCTGCTCGCGCTGGAGGACGGGTTGCTGGCCAGCGGCAGCGTGCGCTACAACGGCCAGTCCACCGCGCAATACGCGCCTCAGCAGCTGGTGCGCCTGGGCCTGTCCCATGTCATGGAAGGCCGGCGCGTGTTTGAAGACCTCACGGTGGAGGAGAACCTGATCGCCTCCACCTACGCGCTCACGGGCCGCAACACGCAAGGCGGCCAGGCCAAGCCCGACTTTGACCTGGTCTACAGCTACTTCCCGCGCCTGTTCGAGCGTCGCAAGGGGCTGGCGGGCTATCTCTCGGGCGGTGAGCAGCAGATGCTGGCCATAGGCCGGGCGTTGATTGCCCAACCCGAACTCATCTTGCTGGACGAGCCCTCACTGGGCCTTTCCCCCAAGCTCACCGAAGACATCTTCGCCATCATCGCGCGCATCAATGCCGAGCGCGGCACCTCCATGCTGCTGGTGGAGCAAAACGCCACCGTGGCCCTGGCCGTGGCTCACAGCGGCTACATCATGGAAAACGGAAAAATCGTCATCGACGGCTCGGCCGAGCGCCTCTCGCAAGACGCCGATGTGCGCGAGTTCTACCTGGGCATGGGCGGCGGCGGCGAAGCCAAGAGCTTCAAGGACATCAAGCACTACAAACGTAGAAAGCGCTGGCTCTCATGAGCCACATCCCCCTGAGGCGCTACGCGCCTTCCCCTGAAATAAGGACACAGGGGAACGATGGCCTTTGTTGCGGGACAGTGCGACCGGCGTAGGCCCTTGCTTGGTGTTTGCTGATCAAGGCAGTGCCTGCTTTCAAGATTGCGCCCATCACAAGGCGCCACGAATCACAGACGATATGAACATCCCCGAACTCACCCTGCCCCAGATGCTGCGCCAGCGTGCGCAGGCCGACGGCGATCGCGTGGCCATACGGCAAAAGGACTTTGGCATCTGGAAGCCCACGAGCTGGGCCGGTTTTGACCTGCGTGCCAGCCACTTCGGCCTGGGTCTGTTGGCGCTGGGCCTGCCTCGCGGCGGCCATATGGGGGTGATTGCCGAAAACCGCATCGAGTGGGTGATTGCCCAGATGGGCGCCGGCCTGGTGGGCGCGGTCACCGTGGGCGTCTACCCCACCAGCCCCACACCCGAGGTGGCCTATGTGGTGGGCCATGCCGACATCGAAATCATGGTCTGCGAAGACCAGGAGCAGACCGACAAGGTGCTGGAGGCGCTGGAGCAGTTGCCGCGCCTGAAAAAAATCATCGTCATGGAGACCAAGGGTCTGCGCAGCTTTGCCCCCGAGCAACGCGCGCTGATCGCCAGTTTTGACGAGGTGGAAAAGCTGGGCGCCCAGGCCGCCAGCCAGGCCCCCATTGACGAGGCCCTGGCGCGCCAGACGCTGGATGACATCGGTCTGATGATCTACACCTCGGGCTCCACGGGCGCGCCCAAGGGCGCCATGATTTCCTGGCGCAACATCCGCGGCGTGGTGCCCGGCATTGCCCGGCGCCTGGGCCTGTCGCGCGATTCACGCCACCTGTCCTATCTGCCGCTGTGCCATGTGGCCGAGCAGATGCTGACCACCTTCTGCCCCATCTACCTGGGCGCACAAGTCCACTTTGGCGAATCGATTCGCACGGTGCAGGAAGACCTGCGCGAAGTCGCGCCGAATATGTTTTTGGGCGTGCCCCGCATCTGGGAAAAGCTGCACGCCTCCATCAACATCAAGATGCAGGAAACCGGCAGCCTGCGCCAGGCCCTGTACCGCCGCGCGCTTAGCTACTGCGCGCCGCTGGCCGAAAAGCCGCGCAGCAGCTGGAGCCTGGCGGAGCGCCTGGCCCAGGCCGCGAGCTACTGGCTGGTGTTTCGCGCGCTGCAAAACTTCATCGGCCTGCGCGATGTGCAGGTGGCTCTCACGGGCGCAGCCCCGATCCCGCCCGATGTGGTGCGCTACTTCCGCACGCTTGGCGTGCCGCTGATCGAGGTCTACGGCCTCACCGAATCTTCGGGCATGGTCACCGGCCATGAACTGCACAAGGTGGTGGTGGGCACGGTGGGTACGCCCATAGACGGCGTGGACTGGCGCATAGGCGCCAATGGCGAATTCCAGATCAAGGGCGAGATGGTGTTTGCCGGCTATTACAAAAACCCCGAGGCCACGGCCCAGTCCATACAGAACGGCTGGCTGCACACCGGCGATGTGGTGCGCGAGGAACAGGGCCAGCTCAAGATCGTGGACCGGCTCAAGGACATCATGATCACGGCCGGCGGCAAAAACCTCACGCCCTCCGAGATCGAGAACACCATGAAGGGCAGCCCCTACATCAAGGAATGCATCATCGTGGCCGAGGGCCGCAAGTTCGTGAGCGCCCTGGTGCAGATCGACCTGGAAACCGTGGGCAAATGGGCCGAGGCGCGGCGCCTTCCCTTCACCCATTTCCGCTCCCTGGTGGAAACGCCCGAGGTGCGCGAGCTCATCAACAGCGAGATCGCCCAGGGCAATGAGCGCCTGGCCCAGGTCTCGCGCATACGCAAATTCCATTTGCTGACCAAGGAGCTGGACCACGATGACGGCGAGGTCACGGCCACCATGAAGGTCAAACGCTCCAGCATCTACAAGACCTACGCCGTCGAAATTGACGCGTTGTACCAATAGGCTCCGGTATGGCTCCTTCCCCCGCCGGGGGAAGGTTGGGATGGGGGCCGCAGCATGTACGACACCAACCCTATTGAAGTCGCCTAGACCGCAGGTCTCCCTCCCAAGTCTCCCCGAAAGGGGGGAGAGCTGATCATTAAAAAATGAGCTGGTAGCGCTTTATGACAAAGGATTTCAGATAGAAAAGTATCTGAAACCGTTGATCAAAGAGCGCTACCAGCTCTCATACAAGGAGCATCAATGCCCCCCGAAAAAACGCCTTTGCTCGTAGAGCGTGATGGCGCCATCGCCACCCTCACCTTCCACCGCCCCGAGTCCTTGAACGCCATCGACGTGCCCATGGCCCAGGCCTTTTTGCAGGCCATGCAGCAGCTCGCTGCCGACGCCACGCTGCGCTGCCTGGTGCTGCGCGGTGCGGGCCGGGGCTTCATGGCTGGTGGCGATCTGGCCACGCTGGCCGCCGACCCCGTGCAAGGCGCGGCCGATCTGCTGGGCCCGCTGAACCAGGCCGTGGAACTGCTGGCGCAGCTCAACGCGCCCGTGATCGCCCAGGTGCATGGCGCCGTGGCAGGCGCTGGCCTGTCGCTGATGCTGCAGGCCGACTTCATCTATGCGGCCGAAGGCACGCGCTTCAACCTGGCCTACATCAACCTGGGCACCAGCTGCGACGTGGGCGCCTCCTGGGCGCTGCCGCGCCGCGTAGGCCTCAGCCGTGCGCTGGAGATCGCCATGCTGGGCGAGACCCTGGACTGCGCCGAGGCCGCGCGTCTGGGCCTGGTCAACAAGGTGCTGGCAGCCGAGCTGCTCTCGGCCGGCGTGGAGCAGCTCGCCCAGCGCCTGGCCAACGGCCCGACGATTGCCCTCGGCCATATGCGCCGCCTCATGCGCGCGGGTCTGGAGCAGGATTTGCCCACGCAACTGCAGGCAGAGGCCCTGGCCTTTGGCGCCTGCGCGCGCACCCAGGACATACGCGACGGCATTGCCGCCTTCCAGACTAGGCAAAATCCTGTTTTTCAAGGCCGCTGAGGGAGGCTGACGCGCAGGCGGCAGCGCTTGCGGCCAGAGCATCAGCACAATGGCGGATTCACCCATTCAAGGAGATCATTCATGACAACACGCGACATCTTCGTCCTCGGCACGGCCCGCACGGCCATAGGCACCTTTGGCGGCAGCCTCAAGGACGTGGCCAACACCCAGCTGGCCACCACCGTGGTCAAGGCGGCCATTGCACGTGCAGGCATCGAGGCCGATGCCGTCGGCCATGTGGTCATGGGCAATGTGATTCCCACCGACACCAAGGACGCCTACCTGTCGCGCGTGGCCGCGGTCGATGCGGGCTGCCCCATCGAGACCCCGGCCTTCAACGTCAACCGCCTGTGCGGCTCCGGCCTGCAGGCCATTGTCTCGGCGGCCCAGGCGATTGCGCTGGGCGACTGCGATGTGGCCGTGGGCGGCGGCTCGGAATCCATGAGCCGCGGCCCCTACTTCGACCAGGCCTCGCGCTGGGGCGCACGCATGGGCGATGCCAAGAGCATCGACTACATGCTGGGCATCCTGCACGACCCCTGGCAGAAGATGCACATGGGCATTACCGCCGAGAACGTGGCCGAGCGCTACAAGATCAGCCGCACCATGCAGGACGAGCTGGCCGTGGTCAGTCAGCAGCGCGCGGCAGCAGCCATTGCCGCAGGCTACTTCAAGGAGCAGATCGTTCCCGTCGAGATCGCCACGCGCAAGGGCGTGGTGCTGTTCGATACCGACGAGCATGTGCGCGCCAGCACCACGATCGAGACCCTGAGCGGCATGAAGCCGGCCTTCAAGAAGGAAGGCGGCACGGTCACCGCAGGCAATGCCTCGGGCATCAACGACGGCGCAGGCGCCGTGGTGCTGGCCTCGGGCGAGCGCGTGGCCGCCCTGGGCCTCAAGCCCCTGGCCCGCCTGGTGGGCTATGCACATGCAGGCGTGGACCCGGCCTACATGGGCATAGGTCCCGTGCCGGCCACGCAAAAGGTGCTGGCGCGCACCGGCCTCAAGATCGAGGACATGGATGTGATCGAGGCCAACGAAGCCTTTGCCGCCCAGGCCTGCGCCGTGATCCAGGAGCTGGGCATGGACCCGGCCAAGGTCAACCCCAATGGCTCGGGCATCTCCCTGGGCCACCCCGTGGGTGCCACCGGCGCCATCATCACCACCAAGGCCATTGCCGAGCTGCACCGCACGGGCGGCCGCTATGCGCTGGTGACCATGTGCATTGGCGGCGGCCAGGGGATTGCCGCAATCTTCGAGCGGGTGTAAACCACTCCCCCCCTGAGTCGCCTTCGGCACCTCCCCCCCAGGGGGCGACAGCCTCGCTGCAGGGCGGCCCTTGCTCGCTGTCCCTGACTTGGGCTCTGCCAGTTTTGTGTGCTGCGCCCTGTGCCTTACTCCCTCGCCCCTTCGGGGAGAGGGCTGGGGTGAGGGGCTCCCGGCAACGCACAAAGCCCCATGCACCAGGACTGCACAACCCGCTTGCACAGGCCGGGGCCTTTTGGCCGCCGGCCTTTTTTCAAACCCCAAATGACGGAGACAGAGCATGCTGAGCAACCACTTTTTGAGCGCCGAGGAGCGCGCCGATCTCGATCTTTTCAGGCAGTCGCTGGAGCGTTTTTGCGATGCAGAGATCGAGCCCCACTACGCGGCCTGGGAGAAGGCCGGGCAGGTGCCGCGCGAGCTGTTCCTGAAGATGGGCCAGCAAGGCTATCTGTGCGCCGATGTGCCCGATGCCCATGGCGGCCCGGGCGCCCCCGTGCAGTTTTCGTTTGCCGTGGTCGAGGTGCTCTCGCGCCGTGGCTATGCGGGCTTTGTGGGCGGTCTGCAGGTGCACAACGACATTGTTCCGCCCTATCTCCTGCACTGCGGCACCGAGGCCCAGCGCGCCTACTGGCTGCCACGCATGGCCAGCGGTGAGGCCGTGGCCGCCATCGGCATGACCGAGCCCGGTGCGGGCAGCGACCTGAAGGCCTTGCGCACGACGGCGCGCAGGGACGGCGATGGTTATGTCATCAACGGCAGCAAGATCTTCATCAGCAACGGCCAGCATGCCGATCTGCTGGTGCTGGCCGCCAAGACCGATGCCTCGGCCGGCGCCAAGGGCGTGAGCCTGTTCCTCGTGGACACCACCACGCCCGGCTTTTCGCGCGGGCGCAATCTGGACAAGATAGGCCACCACGCGGGCGATACCTCGGAGCTGTTCTTCGAGGACATGCGTGTGCCCGCCGATGCCTTGCTGGGCGGTGTGGAAGGCCAGGGTTTTGTGCAGATGATGCGCGAGCTGCCGCGCGAGCGCCTCATCATCGGTGTACAGGCCTTGTACGGCGCGCGCGGTGCACTGGATGCCACGCTGGAATATGTGCAGCAGCGCCAGGCTTTCGGCCAGGCCATTGCCCAGTTTCAGAACACGCGCTTCACCCTGGCCCAGTGCGCCACCGATATTGCCGCTGCCGAGGCCTTTCTCAACGCCTGTGTGCACGCCTATACCCAGGGCCAGCTCACGCCCGAGGCCGTCTCCGCCCTCAAGCTGCACACCACCGAACTCTTCAGCCGCGTGGCCGACGCCTGCCTGCAGCTGTTTGGCGGCTATGGCTATATGGCCGAATACCCCATCTCACGCTTCTGGACCGATGCCCGCGTGCTGCGCATCTACGGCGGTACCTCGGAGATCATGAAAGAGCTTGTGGCCCGCAGCCTGCTGGGCCGCTAAAGCCCTGTCCATCGCCCTTGGCCTGGTGGATGCTGCCCACCAGGTCCTCCAGATAGGCCGGGTGGTTTCTCGCGTCGCGGATCACCACATAGCGTCTGCGCAGGCTCCAGGCATCCGTCAGCGGCACCAGCGCTATGCGGTGGCCCTGCATGTAGCGGCGCATCACCGATTCGCCCGCGATGGCCATACCGATTCCAGCCTCGACCATGAGGCTCATGGCTTCGAAGCTGCCCACCTCCACGCGGGGCTGCACGGCCGACAGCCCCATGGAGGCTGCCTTCTCCCACAGAAAGTCGCGCAACGAAGCGCCTGTGTTCAGCGCGATAAAGGGCTGCTCCATGACTTCGAGAAAGCTCACGCCGGCGCGGCCCACCCAGGCATGAGCCGCAGGCACCACGGCCACGATTTTTTCCTCGGCAAAGCACCAGGCCCTGAGACCTGAAAAATCCAGATCTCCGGCCAGCACGCCCAGATCCGCACGCCCTTCGCGCACGGCGCGCACCACCTCGGCATTCCCGCCCTCCTTGAGACGCACGCTGACCTGCTGGTGATCCGCCAGAAACCGGGCCAGAACCGAAGGCATGAGCTCGGTGCAGGCCGTGGTATTGGCCAGTATGTTCACATGGCCTTGCAGCCCTCCTGCGTACTGCCTGAGCTGCTGCGCCAGCAACTGGCTCTCGCGCAGCATGAGTCTTGCATGCTGGGCAAAGGCTTCTCCTGCGGGCGTGAGCCGCACGCCTCTGGCCATGCGCTGCAGCAGCAGGCAATCGGCCTGGCTCTCCAGCGCGCGTATGCGCGCGCTCGCGGCCGCCGTGGACAGATGGCATAGCTGGGCGGCCTGGGTCAGGTTCTGGGTCTGCGCCACGGCCATGAACAGGCGCAGATCGGTGAGGCTCAAGTGCATTGCCATGACTCCTTGCTCAAGACCAAAGAATTTGAGCGTTAGGTTAAACCAAACGCTATTTTCCAAATTCATCGATTGTGCAAGCTTGTCGCGAGATTCACACTGCATCTCAGCACAAGACATATCCGGGCAATAAAGCGATTTTTCTTATGAAAAATCCGCTATTACAGGCACAAGCAGCTTTTGAGCATGAACGACACGACTGACATCAAGCATCCCTTGCAAGGCATACGCGTTCTGGATATTGGAACGTTCATCGCAGGCCCCTACTGCGCCACCCTGCTGGCCGAGTTCGGCGCCGAAGTCATCAAGGTCGAACCTCCGGGCGGGGACGGTCTGCGCCGCTTCGGCACCATGACCGATTGCGGCGACACCCTGGTCTGGCTCAACGAATCGCGCAACAAGAAATGCCTGACGCTGGATCTGCGCAGCAGCGCCGGCATCGATGTGCTCAAGCGCCTGATCGCCAAGACCGACATCGTCGTGGAGAACTTCCGCCCCGGCGTCATGGAAAAGTGGGGCCTGGACTACGAAGCCATACGGGCCATCAACCCGCGCGCCATCCTGGTCCGCATCTCGGCCTACGGGCAACAAGGGCCTTACAAATCCCGCCCGGGCTTTGCGCGCGTGGCCCATGCCTTCGCAGGCCTGTCGTTTCTCGCGGGCGAGCCCGGGCGTATTCCGGTGACGCCCGGCTCGACCTCGCTGGCCGACTACAGCTCCGGCCTGTATGCGGCCTTTGGCGCCCTGCTGGCCCTGCGCGCCCGCGAGGCCACGGGTCAGGGCCAGGTCGTGGACCTGGCCTTGTACGAATCCCTGTTTCGCATGCTCGACGAGATGGTTCCGGCCTACCAGCAAACCGGCTTTGTGCGCGAACGCATGGGGGCCGATACCGTGAATGTCGCACCTCACAGCCACTATCCCACGCACGACGGGCACTGGATTGCCATTGCCTGCACCACCGATGCCATGTTCGCGCGGCTGGCCGATGTCATGCAGCGCCCCGAACTGGCCCACCCCGAGGACCTAGGTACGGTGGCGGCGCGCGTGCGCCGGCTCGCCGAGGTCAACGGCATCGTGGCCGACTGGACAGGCCAGCACGATTGCGCGCAATTGCTTCAGTTGTGCGATGCAGGCCAGGTGCCTGCGGCCAAGCTGCTGAGCGTGGCCGACATGTTCACCGACCCGCAATACGCGGCGCGCGGCAGCATCCAGCAGGTGGACAGCCGCATAGGGCCCGTGGCCGTGCCGGCCGTCATCCCTCAGTTGTCGGCCACGCCTGGCGCCATCCATTGGCTGGGCCGGGAGCCCGGCTCCCACCACGCCGAAATCCTGCGCGACCTGCTCGGGATGAGCGAGCAGGAAATTGCCGCGCTCACCACATCCCAACGCTGAAATTTCCCCCATAACGACCCAGGAGACAGCCATGCAACGACGAAACTTTCTGACCCAGGCCATTGCCATTGCAGGTTCGGCCGCAGTTGCCCCCTCTTTTGCCAGGGCCCAGGGCACAAGCCCCTTTCCCAGCAAGGCCGTGCGCTTCATCGTGCCCACGCCTGCGGGCAATGCGCTCGATGCCGGCGCCCGCATCCTGGCCGACAACCTGGGCGAGCTGTGGAAGCATGGCATCTTTGTGGACAACCGGCCCGGTGGCATGGGTGTGCCGGGCATGATGGCGGCCAAGACTGCAGCGCCCGATGGCTATACGGTTCTCATCGGCGCCTCGGCTTTTCTGGCCATCAACCCGGCCCTGATTCCCAACATCAGCTACGACGTACACAAGGACTACCAGTTGCTCCACGGGCTGTTCACCGTAGGCATGGTCCTGGTCAGCAATCCCCAATCGCCGTACAAGACCCTGGCCGATGTACTGCAGCAGGCCAGAACCAGCAAGATTCCTTTGAACATAGGCTATGGCGGCACGCCCGGAACCACCCAGCACATTGCCGCCGAAATGCTGGTACGCCGTGCAGGCCTGCAGGCCACCCTGGTCCCCTACAAGGGCAGCGCACCGGCAATGACCGACCTGATCGGCGGACAGATACCTCTGCTCATGGACAGCATGGCCAGCGTCACCTCGCAGATCCGGGGCGGCCGCGTACATCCCATCGCCGTGGCCGCGCCCGAGCGCGCGCCCCAACTGCCCAACGTGCCCACCTTCTCGGAACAAGGCCTGGAAGATTTCACGGCCCTGGCCTGGGGAGGCGTCATGCTGCCCGCCGATACGCCCAAGCCCATCAGCGACAGGATTGCCGCCGATGTGTCCGCCGTCCTCTGGCGCCCCGAGGTGGCCAGGCGCATGACCAGCGCCGGCCTGGTCGTGGACAGGCGCGACGGCCCGGCCTGGACGGCCTTTGTGAAGGCCGAGCATCAGAAGTACGCGCAAGTCATTCGTGCGGCCAACATCACTCCCGCATGAGGCAGGCCTGGCCATGAACCGCTCAAGCCCGCCCGCCCTGCGCTCAACGCTCTTTGTGCCGGGCAATCGTCCCGAGCGCTTTCTCAAAGCCATACAGGCTGCTCCCGGCGCGCTCATCATCGACCTCGAGGATGCCGTGGCGCCGGCCGACAAACTCGCGGCCCGCTCGGCCATTGCTCAGGCGGCCGACCAGTTGCGCGGCGCCTGCAATGCGCTGGGAGTCGCCTGGTTCGTGCGCATCAACGCCCATGGCACGCCATGGCAGGAGGACGATGCCCGCGCCTGCGCCCAGCTGCCGCTGGACGGCGTGCTGCTGCCCAAGCCCCGATCCGCAGACCATGTCGAATGCATCTGGCATTGGACGGGACAGCGCCCCCTGCATCTGCTGATGGAAACCTTGCATGCATTTGCCTGCATCGGCGAACTGTCGCGCGCGCCCGGCGTACAGCGACTCATGCTGGGCTGTGCCGACCTGATGGCCGAGCTGTCCATTCATGACGACGATGCACCCCTGCACTACTTTCGCACGCAGATCGTCATGCATTCCCGGTTGGCCGGCCTTGCCGCACCCATAGATGGCGTATGTCTGGCTCTCGACAACCCCGAGTTGCTCGCGCGCGAGATAGACCGCGCATTGCGCTTTGGCTTTGCGGCCAAGGCCTGCATCCACCCTCGACAAGTGCCGGCCGTGGATCAGGGCTTTCGCCCCGGGCCCGAGCAAGTGGCCTGGGCGCGCAAGGTGCTTGCAGCCTCCAGCGACGGCCGGGCCGTGTCACTGGACGGCAGGCTCATCGACGGGCCAATCTGCGAGCAGGCCGCGCGCATTCTGCGCTCCGCCATCTGAAATCGTAAACACGTTCTGAGAGACAAGAGTGGTTCGGATGAGAGGGGCCTCGCTCCTCCAGGCTCACAGCCACAACGCAACACCTACGTCACGGGGCTTGCTGACTGTCTGATTTGGCAAACGCATGGACTGGTTTGCCTCAGCCTGGATGCGCAGGCCCCGCATCAATCCAGTTCAGGAATGGAACTGCGAACAGCATGGGTCTTTGGCTCCGTCCGCAATCGCCGGCGGGTGTCCCCAGACGATGGCCGCGACATAAGTCCGCCTGGGGTTCAGGTGTTGCACTTCAAGCTTGAGACCGCCCCATGAAGCCGCACACTGATCAAGCCACAGGATCGCAGGATGGTTCTGATCTTTGCGGATTATCTTGGTCATTCCCAGGGGTATGCCCGGCTTGTGCCTAGAAGAAAGTCATTCAAAAAGCCAAATGGCGACAATAAGCATCACAAAGGTATTAACGAGATTTATTCATCGATTATTTATTTCGGAAAAATCAAGATTATTCACGCCCCAGCAGGCATAGCGTGATGAATTTATCCCTTGAAATCAGGATCATCATTGATGATGAGCACATCAATATTTCATATTACAACAATCAAGTGATGAATCTCATTTAAATTGAGCGAAAATTTATTATCTAAATCGGCATGAGATGAGCAAGATCATGAAATTTTTCCTGGCCGATATTTCAACGAAATATTCCTACAAACAATTACAAAAACATCTTACAAGACGAGCGAAAACCACCTACATACTCGCCCTCAAGGCAAGTGTTAGTATTTGTAAAGCATTGAAACTAAGATTTCATATGCTTTCATATTTTGTTGCTCAATGATTTTTGCAACATAAAACTTTTCATTTCAATCATGGGAGATCTTTATGAAGTCTCATCTGTCCAAAGCCATTTATTTTTCCATGCTGATTGCCATGGGGTCTGCATCAGCGCAGACCACCAATACCGGCAATATCTATATGACAGGCCGTATATTTTCCTCTACATGCCAGGTGGAGATCAACGGAAGCAGTTCGCCAAATGCCACCATCGAGATGGGCACTTATCCAACCTCGGCCTTTCCCTCCTCAGGCACCATCGTTGGAGGTGGTGGCAAGGATGGAAAAATCATGTTTGACCTGAGCCGCTGCCCTATGGACAAGGATTGGGTCCATCTCAAACTAGATGCCGCTATGAAGTCTGGCAGCACCGATATCGTGCGCCTGGACAACGACACATCCAGCAGTACGGCCAAAAACATAGGCATATATATTTATGACTCCAATGACATGTCCCAGCCTCTGAATCTGATAGTGACGCACAAATATCCGATAGATGCATCCAACAGGGTCGATATTGATCTGGTCGCCAAGTACGTGAGCACAGACGATGCCGTCGAGCCCGGCGAAGCCAACTCCACGGTCAATTACATCATTTCCTACGACTGATTTGAAAGGCGGCTCTGCCGCCTTTCAAATCGGCAGCCACTCTTTGCTCCATGGATTGCAAAAAAGCAAGATAGCTCGATGATCAAGAAAAAAATTATTCTGCTGGCAGCATTTCTAGGCCTGATCTCCATAAATTCCATGGCCGCATTTTCCGTGGAAAGTACTCGTCTCATATACGAAGAAAAAAACAAAAGCGCTCAGGTTACTGTTTCCAGCCAAGGCCATAAAAATTACCTGGTCCAGTCCTGGGTCGAGACAAGCGCCGGAAAACATACCATGGACTTTGTCATCGTCCCCCCTCTTTTCAAGCTTCCCGGAGACAGAAAAAACTCCATACAAGTCATACGCAACAGCCAGCAGCCAAGCGATAGGGAATCCCTTTATTGGTTGAATATAAAGTTCGTTGAGCCTTCATCGAAGGACGAAAAAAATGTACTGCGTTTTTCAGTCACCAATCGCATCAAGCTGATTCACCGGCCAGATAGTTTGAAAGATATAGACATGACCGAGATGGCAAAGCAGATCAAGGTCTCATCCAGCCAGCATGAGCTGATACTGGAAAATCCCGGCGCTGTCTACATCAATCTGAACAAGCTTCTTCTAGGGGACAAGGAGTTAGAAAATCCTGGCTATCTTCCGCCCTATAGCACGGTCAAGATTCCCTTAGAAGAAAGTCCTGCATCAGGCAGCCAGATACAGATCAACTATCTCAATGACTACGGCGCCTCTTTTTTCCAGAGCTTTCCCATCTAAAAGATCGGCCTATCAGCCTCAAATAAATACGTGAGCATTCACTACCAGAAAATTCACCTCTACCACTTCAGCAAGACTTCTCATCCGGTTCGATGATTTAAGTCAACCGGAAATGGGCCGCACCATATTGGCTTGCCAAGCTGTTATTAAAGACCCAGTCGCACTCTTATGATTCATAAAAAAATTGATGCAATGCCACAGAAATACGGCAATAAGAGTGAACTCTTTCCAGGAAATAAAAACACCAAATACCTGGCCATTTTTTTCATGTTTCTTTTCACAGAAAATCATGTGCTTGCGGGTGATTACTATCACCCAGGACTTCTGAGAATTGGAAATGAATCGGCAGAAATCGATGAAAGTATCTCCATTCTTGCAGACAATGATTTTCTACCGGGAACCTATGAAGTCAACCTTTATGTCAACAAACAACTGGTAGATGAAAGAGAAATACAATTCATCCTGCGTGAAGATTCCAGCGGCAAGAAAAAGATAACGCCCTGCATTGGCTTGACGGAGCTGGAATCCATGGGAATAAGACTTGACCCATCCGAGACTTTCGACAACGGTGGAATATCCTGCCTGAATTTCAGCAGCCTGGAATATATTTCCTTCATATTCGCATCGAATGACAGATCCCTGCATCTTTCCATTCCACAGACCCATGTGGATAAGAATCTGATCTTCAAGGCCCAGGAAAAGCTCTGGAATGATGGAATCGACCATTTTTCCATGAATTATGCATTTTCTTCATATCAAACCAGAAACAATGGATCAAACCAGTACTTGAATCTGAGGCCCAGTGTCAACCTGGGTGCCTGGCGCTATAGGAACTACTCTGTATGGACCAGAGATAAAAAAAGATCTCGCTGGAATACGATCAGCAATACGGTTTCCAGAAGCCTGACTTCCATACGCAGTGAAATTTCCCTCGGGGACAGCTACTCTTCATCCACAATTTTTGATTCATTCAAGCTACGAGGAATTAGCCTGCGCAGCAGCGACCAAATGCTTCCCATCAATGAGCGAGGCTATGTACCGTCAATTAATGGCGTGGCCAGCAGCGATGCTCAAATTACGGTCAGACAAAACGGAAACACCATCTACCAAGCCAATGTTCCTGCCGGTCCATACTCGATTAGCGATTACTATCCCGCGAGCTTTGGTGGCGATCTCGATGTGACACTGCGCGAGGCCGATGGAACACTCAAGAATTTCATCGTGCCGTTCTCCGCTCTTCCCATCATGGAAAAGCAGGGAAAATTCAAATACAGCCTGAGCAGCGGCCGCCATATCGAGGAGGTGCTCCATGCCTCCAGACAGTACATGAACCAGCTGGAGATGATTTATGGCCTGACCCAGCACAACACCATCTATGGCGGATTGCAGGCCTCGCCCGATTACAAGGCGCTGGCCCTGGGGATGGGCTCCAACCTGGGCAACTGGGGTGCTGTTTCAGGCGACCTGACCCAAAGCCATCACAAGCAGCCGAATGGCCAAAAGGAGTCGGGCAAGGCAGTGCGGCTGAACTACGGTAAAGGTTTTTCCACCAATACCACCCTGTCCCTCGTGTATTCACGCGCTCTTGATCCCGGGTTTGTGAAGTTCAGGAGCTCGCTCCTGCCCCCCGATCCTCTGGGCCGGGAGAAAAGCCAATTCAGCATCTCCGTGAACCAGGCGCTGCCCGACAGCCTCGGCGGTCTGAGCCTGAGAGCCTCGAATTACCGCTATCGCTCGGGCAATAGTGTTTATTCCTATAGCGCTGGCTATAACGGATCGCACAAAGGCATTACCTATGGGGTTTATTTCAACAAGTTCCGCAACAGCGACCAGGGCTTTGTACCCGGAAAACGCAGTTCCAGCGAGATTTCTGTGACGCTGAGCATCCCCTTGTCATTCCTGTCGGGGGGTACGACCTGGGTCAACTACAACATGAGCCGCAATGACGAAGGCGATAGCAACCTGAGCGCAAGACTGAACGGCTCGGTACTCGATAACCGTCTGGACTGGGGCGTCTATCAGGGCTGGGGCAACCACGGCGCAGGTGCTTATGGCGGGGCGAACGCCGCCTACAACAGCAGCGTAGGCAGTTTCAATGCCGGCTACTCGTATGCAAAAAACGGCCAGCAAAACTACAGCTATGGCATGAGCGGCGCAGTCACGGTAACCGAATATGGCTCGGTGCTTTCTCGTCCGCTGCATGAATCCAATGCCCTGGTCATAGCACCAGATGCAGGCAAGGTCCGCGTGCAGAACTATTCCAGCGTTGAGACCAATGCAAGCGGTCTGGCCATTGTTCCGGGCCTGTCCTCGTTCCGCGCGAACACGCTTGCCCTCGACACCTCGAGCTTTCCCGATGATGTGGACATCATGGGCAATATCAACACCGACCTGTTCCCCACCAAGGGGGCGCTCATTGTCTCGCGCTTCGACACGCGTGTGGGCTACAAGCTGATCGTCACCGTCGCAAACCGCGATGTCCCCACGGGAGCGGAAGTCAGGCTCAAGGGCAGCGACAAGCTCTCTGCCGTCAGTGGCTTCAACCAGTTCTACCTGGTGGCGCCTGCCCGGCAGGGTCAGGTCGAGTTGCGCTGGCAACAAAAGGACCAGGCCCACCGCTGCGTTCTGGACTTCGATCTGCAGCAGGCAAGTCCTGCGAGCGGCCTCTACCTCATTCAATCCGATTGCCGCGCTCCCGAGGATCTGTCATGACTGTCATACGCTGTGCTTTTTTTGCCATGCTGCTTGCTGCGGGCATGGCCCAGCGTGCCTGGTCCGAGTGCGTGAACCAAGGCATTCCTCTCGCAGGAACCATGGAAGCCAAAGTAACCCTGCAGCTGACCGGAGATATACCGGCCGACACCTATCTGGGCTCTTTCGATTTCAAACGGGATGGGGGAACGGCTCCCATTGCGCAATGCTCGCCAGGTTCCGAAGTGGCCCTCTATGCGACTCATGGGGAAGGAGTGAGCATGCTTTCCAGGTATTACAAACACATCGATGGCCGGCCCACCTACCATCTGTATACCGCCGGCGAAGCAAACTATGCCTATGCCATCGAGGATCTGGAGACGGGCGTTTATTTCACGCGCGAAGGCACCATGTCCGGTCGTGAAGGCCCGCTGAACACGCCCATGACAAGACTGCACCTATATGCGGCGACCGATAATCCCTCCCCGACCAAGGCCAACGCACACGTGGGCGCCTTGCTGGTCCGGCGCTTTGAAGTCGGCTATACCAACGTAGGCTTTCACTTTCGCATGACGCCGAATATTCAGACTGCCAAGTCCTGCAAGATCCTCAACAAGGATCTGCGCATACGCCTTCCCGGAATTTCGGTCAGCAACTTCCCCCATATCGGCTTTGCGCAGCAACCGGTTCGTGGCCGGGACAACCTGACCGTGGAGTGCACCGGAGAGATGACCGCCTCGATACTTGTGAAGGGCAACCACGGTGCCACCACGCACGAGGGCAGAAACATCGTGCTCAAGCCCATGGATGAAGGCTGGCAAAGCAATGCCACGGGCTTTGGCTTTGTTCTGAGTGCACCAGGCTTTGCGAACGGTCACCTGGTGCACGACGAATATGTCTCTCTGGGCGGCTTGCCCAAAGGGCAAAAAATCATTCCCATCGAGGCCGAGTACTACCGCTACGGCAATGCGCCAAGGCCCGGCGAAGTCGAGTCCTCAGCCTCTTTCATACTGCAGTTCAATTAGAGCCTGCTTGCCATCTAAAAAGGCGATTCACCGGGCGCACTATCCACGGGCGCCTCGGCCGGCCCCGTCACCGTGCCCTGGCCCTTGGCCTTTGTGTCTGTCTCGATTGCCTGCAACGAAGCCGGCAGGCCCTGGCCCAGGGCCGAACGCCCTTCCCCGCCCAGGGCTTCGATCAAGTCGGGAATCAACCTGGACAGTTCACCCGTGGCAATCGCCACGTCGGCATCAAAGCCGCCATCGTCCTGGGACTGGCCGTCCATGACGGCATCGAGCAAGGCAATCTTGCGGATCTGCAGTCCCTCGGTGAGCGCAAAGCTCACGCGATCATCCCAGCTCATGGCCAATCGCGTGGGCAGCTTGCCATGCTCTATGTGCTGGCGCACCTCGTCGATGTCCAGAGGATGGCGCGCATAGCGCACCACGGCCTTGGACTCATCCGCCGCCTTGAGCTCGCATTCGCGATCTATGGAAAAACCGGCCGGCGGCTCCTGGGTCAACAGCCAGTGGGCCATGGCTGCCTGGGGGCTGGTCTGGGTATCGAGCAAGGCCAGCGCAAACCCGGGCAAGCCCTCGACCAGCAGGCTGACCACCTCGTCGGCACGTGCCTGCGTGCCCGTGTCCAGCACCAGGGTGCGCGCCTGGGGATCAAGCCAGACCCACATACTGCCCTGCTTGGTAAAGGCCATGGGCAGCAGATCGAGCTTGGCTTCGTCCTTGAGCTCTTTCTTCTCTTTCTTGCCAGGCTTGCGCCCTTCGGAGGCCTCTATATGCGCGGCCTTCTCATTCACACGGCGGTTGAGCACGCTGGCCGGCAGCATCTTGGATTCGGCCATGAAACGCAGAATCCACTGGCCGCCCACGGACTCGGCCAAAGGGCCATGGGCCTCACCGCGAGGCGGTACCCATCCCGCGCTGCGCTCCTGAGTGGCACCGCATTCGGCAAACGGGCTCTTGCCCAGCGCATCTTCCAGAGTCTGCAAGTCGCCCTGCCAGCTCTCGGCAATGCGATACACGATCATGTTCTTGAACATCGAAAACCTTTTTCTTCCATCGCAGACAGCCACCCTTCAAGCAGTTGCCAGCCTTTTATTCATAAGTCATCCCTGACGCGATCCGCCACCCGCATCGCATGAAGCGGCATGCCCAGAGCCAGGGACAGCAGCACGGCAAAGCTTGTCATTACTTTACACAGCCTGCGCAAAACCTTATTTCAGCGAAACATGGGCCAACCACACTCAATCCATCGCCGCACTGCAACCCATTCAAGCGCTCTGCGGAGAGATTTCATTCTTATCCATGAAAGGACTACGCCATGACATATCTGAGCCAAAGCCTGAGCCGCACCGCCTCCCGCGCCATTCTTGCCAGCGCCTTGCTCGCAGCCTTCAGCCTGCCTTCGTTTGCCCAGCAGACTCCGGCAACGCCCGCACCTGCTGCGGCAGCCAAGCACGCAAGCCCTGCGCCCGAGCAGCGAGCCAAGTGGCAGGCCCAGCACCAGGAGCGCATGCAAAAGCGCCTGGACCAGGTCAAGGCCGAACTCAAGCTCACGCCGGCCCAGGAAAATGCCTGGTCCACCTATGCGGCAGCACTCAAGCCCGCCGAGCGCGGCCAGCGCATGGAGCGTCAGGCATTTTCACAGCTGACCACGCCCCAGCGCATAGACAAGATGCGTGAACTGCGCACCCAGCATGCGGCCGAGGCTGAGCGTCGTGGCGAAGCCACCAAAGCGTTTTATGCCCAGCTCAATGCAGAACAACAGAAAACCTTTGACAAGGTTTCCTTGAAGGCCATGGGCAAGCACCGCAGAGGAGGCCACAACCACGGCCATCGGGCCAAGCCTGAAGCCGCCAAATAAGTTCGCTTCCCTATCCATCGAGTGCGCTGCCTGTACAGGAGTACGACAAATGCAACCGACAAGGCCATCGTTTGATCTGGTTTTGACATAGCCATCCCGGACCGGCCCAACCCTGCCCGGGCCCAGGCCTCTTTGAAAAGCCCCTGCATGTGATCTCACATGCAGGGGCTTTTTTCATGTCCGGCAGCTTGAAGAAGTACATGCGGGCAATTGCACGCTCTTAAGCAGATCGATGACCAAAGTGCCTGTGAATAAACATGGTGATAAAACCCGCGTAATTTCACACTTATCCACATAAATTCTAAGCATGAGAAAGTTGTTCCCAAACCGATGCTGCTCCATGCATCATCTCAGCCACAGACTTCACAACCGCATAACTCATTGATTTTAAATAAAAATTCAAACTTATCAACAATTAAGTGTGTTACTTACTACTACTACTAATTAGAAATAAGACCTATAGAAAGAATTGCCAAAGAACTTTTTTCACATGCAGAACCTGGATCTGGATAAAAAAAAAGTGTTTCAACACCTGAACCGAGCCTGAAGACCGCCCCACAAAGGGTCAATGCGTGTGTTTATTTCCGTCATGGATGAACGTAGAAATTTTCCATTTTCCATAAATCTTTTAAAAATCAAATACTTACGATGTTTTAAAGAAAATAGAAATCAATTCAAAAGCTGTGGATAGATGGTTTGAAAAAACATAGATATCCACAGTTGGAGAGAACTCTGCTGATCTATCCACTTTTGCAGGACAGCAGCACCAGCCATCTTCCAACAAGCTTGCAATCCACATAAGTTTTTGATTTCACAAAAAAAATACGACTTATCCACAGAAAGATCTGGCTTCTACTACTACGACTATTCATTAATAAAGCTTCTAAAGAACAACCAAGGCACAAGCCCTGTTTTGCAAAAAAAGCCAAGCACCGGCGCAAAAGTTGGATGGCAGAAAGCTCTGAAACAGAAGTCCGCTCGATGAAAAACCGTTCCAGCGAAATTGAAGCGTCTGTTTTGTTCGGATGGATGGCAGAAAACTGGGGGAATATCCTGGTTCTGGGGATAAATGCTCTGGCCTAGCTTTGAACAAGGCAATTTATCCACAGGATGTTCTGCACAGCTGTGGAAGAATTCCGGACTTCTTCACGTGCTGCAGAACGGCGTTTGATGAAAAAGACCTGAGTTAAATTGCGTTCAAAAAAATTCAACTGTGCTCTGGACCGCAATTCCGCCCACTGCCAGCTGCGGCAAGTGCAGATATCACGCGATGCAGGGCTGAGAAGGCCTGGCATTCATCCGACCTCTTGGGGGATGGGGAATCCATTTCAGGCGCGCCAGGGCCGCCTGAAGGCCCTGGCACACAGGATTCGTTCTTGGTCAGCTGCTGGCAAAGCCTGTACCCCAGGTCTCTGGCTTTGCTGTTTTTCCGGCGGCACAGGGGCCGGCTGTGGATAGCTCCTTTGCAGCAAGGAGCAAAGACGTTGGATCAGCGGGCGCTGCGCCGCTGCAGGGCAAACGGTGGCAGGCCTTTCAGCAATTGCTGCCCGTAGCTGGTCACGACCAGGCGCTTGTCATAGCAGTAGACATGGGCCATGTCTTCCTCGGTGCGTATGGCACGGCCTACCCATTGCGCGAGGCGGATGGCCGTGGCAGGCACGACCAGCTCGTTGAACGGATTGCGGCCGCTGCTGCGCAGCCATTCGGCCCGGGCTTCGCCTACGGGATCGTCGGGCGGTGCAAACGGCAGCTTGGTGATGAACAGCGATTCGCACAGGGCTCCGGGAAGATCCAGGCCTTCGCCAAAGGACTGCATGCCGAAAATGATCGAAGGCTCGCCCATTTCGACGGCTTCGCGGTGGCGCTTGAGCAGCAAGGCCCGGGGCAGGGTGGTCTGTACCAGCACCTGAGAGCGCATGGCGGTGGACAGGGCATCGACGGCCTGACGCATTTGTTCGCGTGAGGTGAACAGCACCAGGGCTCCGGCGGTGACTGCTGAAAGATCGGTCAACAGGGCCTGGACCATTTCCTGGGTAAAGCTGTCGGCCTGGCGCGGATCGGCCTGGGTTTCATGGGCGATGAGCTTGCCTTGGTGCTCATAGTCGAAAGGGCTGGGGACTTCCAGCGTGGTCACCGCCTGGTCTTCGTGAAGCCCGGCTTCACGCAGGAAGAAGTCGAATTGCCCACAGCTTGTTAATGTGGCCGATGTGAGCACGGCACCGCGCACATGACCCCATAAATGCTGGCGCAGCGTGGCTCCGGGAAGAATTGGGCTGGCATGGGCCCTGACCACGATGTACTCGCCATCGGTCTCCAACGTGAACCATTTGGCGTTGGGAACAGGCTTGCTGTCGTCATCCTGCGCTGGCTGCTGCATCAGCAGCTGGGCCGTGTCATAGACGGCTTCGAGGCGTGGGGCCAGGGCGCCTACTTGTGCGTAAGCTGTGGAAAGCCTGCGGGATTCCTCGGGCCTGTCCTTGATGGCGGCACGCAAGGCCTTGGAGATGGCGCGCAGGGCATCCAGATAGGCGTCGGCATGGTGGGCGATGTGGCCCAAAGGCGCGAGCAGGGGCTCGGCCAGCATGCCGCGCGGCACGCGCACGCGCGCCGGTCCCCAGTTGCTGCTCTGACCCTTGAGCTCGTCGGCATGGGTTTCCATGATCAGACGCGCGAGCTCCTGCAATTGCTGGCGCAGCTGGCTTGCATGGCTGGGCAGATCCGCAAGCTCCTCGACCTCGACCAGGGCGTTGACGCGCAATGCCCGGCTGGTGAGCTTGTCTATCCAGCCCAGACGGCTCAGGTCCATGTCCCCTGCGAACTGATCCAGGGCCGTGGCCGGCAGATGGTGGGCCTCGTCCAGCACCAGCAGGCAATTGTCCAGCTCGGGAAGCAGGCGTGCGCCCAGAGAAGACAAGAGCAGATCATGGTTGGCGACGATGACCTGGGCGGCCACCAACTGCTTGCGCTGCTCGTAATAGACGCAGCCTGCAAAAGCCGGGCAGTAGCGGCCCGTGCACGACGAGGATTCGGCGGCCACGGGGCTCCAGGCTTCGGCTTCCGGCGGGGCTTCCAGGCTGTCCCGGTCGCCGTCCCAGGCCTGGGTGGCCAGAGCATCGGCCATGGACTTGTAAAAGCGCATGCGTGCTTCGAGTTCCTGAGCCGGGCGGACCGTGCGCGTCTGGGCCAGCTCTTCGGCGAACAAGTCGTCGGCGTCCTCATCCTGGGCTTCGCCCGTGCTGGCCAGGCGCTCGAGCTTGAGCTTGCAGACGAAACGGCCGCGCCCCTTGGCCAGCGCGAATTGAAACGGCTGGCCCAGTTGCTCGGCCAGGGCCGGCAAATCCTTGTTCACCAACTGCTCCTGCAGGGCCACGGTGGCTGTGGATATCAGTACCCGCGTTCCGCGCGCCAGGGCCATGGAGATCGCAGGAATGCTATAGGCCAGGGACTTGCCCACACCCGTGCCAGCCTGGACCACGGCAATGGCGCGCCGGGGTGGGGTGGCGTCTTCATCGACTTTTCCAAGCTGGGCCTGGCTCAGGGTTTCAGCGATCTGGGCCGCCATTTTTCGCTGGCCATCCCGATTTCTGAACCCGGCCATGGCGCCGACCACGGCATCGAAGGAATTCAGGGCTTCTTGAGCCCATTTTTTTTCATGCATTTGTGCTTGTTTTTGCTGGTCTTCCCCTCTGGGGCAGGTGTTTTATAAATATTCGTACAGTGATATGTATTAAATAAGATGCGAAATCTTATGCAATACGGCATACAAATTCAGATTCTGCGTATGTCATACGTCTCACGGCAGGGAATTTTTCATACGCATGGGATTGCAGCATGAACAGCTTGTCCAGCAGATATTCAGTGCTTGTATCCATAGGGTCTGCTTTGACAATTCGCAGACCTCATCAGCTTATCCACAGGGTTTTTCGTGGCGTTTCCTGTGTGCAAGTCTGTTGATTGCCTGTTGTGAAAGTTCTTTTGTCATTTCAGTGATTTGATTTTCTTGGATTTTTTTGTTGATCCTGAAAATTTCGGTGTGCGATCCTGATTGGTATTTCTCAATCTGTGGATAACTTTTCCTGTGGATCTGTGGGGCTGCTTGTTCCTGATTTATCCACAGTTTGGCGAGGTGCGGCCAAAGGCCTTGCCACAAGCTGGGTTCACTGCTGGCTGGTTCAGGCGGTAGGGCAGGGGGCTGGACTGACTCTTGGGAGTCTTACGAAACGGTAATGAATGCGTCACGCACGTCGGAGGCCTTGGTTTCTAGCATGAGCTCCAAGGGGATACGGTGGCTTCAAGGTGGCTGCAGTTTTGTCCCAGGCACGGTTGAAAGGGTGCTCAATGAACAAGAAATTCAAAGGCTTGCGAGACATGACTCGTTTTTCCACGGTGGCCGCATGTGCAGCCGCTGTCGTATGGGGGCTTGCGGGCTGCAATGCCTCGCAGGCTCAGGCAGAGGCTGCTGCTGTCAAGCAGGAGCCTCTGCCTCAGGGCGTGGTGCAACTGCAGCCCGAGTCGCTGAAGATGCTGGATATTGCCGAGGTGGCCGAACCCCAGGGCACGCAAATGGCCTGGGCGCCTGCGCGCGTGGGTTTTGCCGAGGATCGCGTGGCCACGGTGACCGTACCTCTGGCCGCACGCGTGCTGTCGGTGCGCGCCCATGTGGGGGATATGGTCAAGGCCGGCGATGAACTCGCGACCCTGGTCAGCCCCGAGGCCTTGCGTGTGCGCTACGAGGTGGATGCGGCGCGCACGGCCCATGATGTGGCGGCTGTCGAAGTCAAGCGCCACCAGACCATGATGGACAAGGGCGTGGGCGTGGATGTGGACTTGCGCGCCGCCCAGGCCAAGCTGCGCGAGACCGCGCAGGAGTTGGCCCGCGCCCAGGGCACGGCGGCCCTGCTGGGCCAGGGCGGAGGCGACCGTCTGGTCCTGCGTGCACCGCGTGCCGGCGTGGTGGCCGAGCGCAAGGCCATGGTCGGCTCTTCGTTCGAGCCCGGAGCCGAGCTGTTCCTGATCGGTGATCCCGAAGCCATGAACGTGGTGGCCGATGTGTTCGAAAGCGATCTGCCCGGCATACGCCTGGGCAGTGCGGTTCAGGTCGAGGTGCCGCAGCTGGCCAAGCCCTTGCAGGGCAAGGTGCGTCACCTGGGGGCCACGCTGGACAAGGAATCGCGCCGTGCTGCCGTGATCGTGCAGCTCGACGCGCAAAACCCCGTGTTGCGTGCCGGCATGCAGGCGCGCGTGGGCGTGCAGGTCTCCAACCAGCACGAGATGCTGATTCCCGTGACGGCCGTGCTCATCAAGGATGAGAGCCGCTCCATCGTCTTCGTGCAGACCGGCGAGCAGCGCTTCGAGGCCCGCACGGTGAACCTGGGTCATCCGGGGCGCGGCCTGGTGCCGGTGATATCGGGCCTCAAGGTGGGCGAGAAGATCGTGATCCGTGGCGGCCTGCTGCTCGATGGCGCGGCCAGCCAGTTGCTCTGAGAGCGCAGGAGTTCTATAGATGCTGCGTTCTTTGATAGCGTTTGTGGTGCACAGGCGCATGGTGGCCGTGTGCGCCACCTTGCTGATTGCCGTGTACGGCGTGTATTCCTATTTGCAGACCGCCATCGAGGCCTATCCCGATGTGACCAATGTGCAGGTAGGTGTGATTGCGCAGGCCCCGGGCCTGGCGCCCGAGGAGGTCGAGCGCCAGATCACCCAGCCGCTGGAGCGCGAGCTCAACGGCACGCCGGGCCTGGTCTCGCTGCGCTCGGAGAGCTACTTCGGGCTGGCCATGATCAACCTGGTCTTCGATGACGAGGCCGAGAGCTTTCATGCGCGTGCCGAGGTCTCCCAGCGCCTGCCCCAGGCCGATCTGCCCGAGGGCGTCACACCCGAGATGGCGCCCGACTACACGCCGCTGGGCAAGATCTTCTACTACAGCCTGCGCAGCGAGCGCCATACGCTGGCGCAGTTGCGCACCGAGCAGGAATGGCATGTGGTGCGCGTGCTCAAGCAGGTGCAGGGCGTGGCCGACGTGGTCAGCATCGGCGGCTTCGTCAAGGAGTACCACGTCGAGGTCGATCCCGAAAAGCTGTATGCGCTGGGCCTGTCGCTGGAGGATGTGAACGAGGCCCTGTCCAAGTCCAACCGCAACGTGGGCGGCGGCCTCATGCGCCGTGGCGAGCAGTCGCTGATCATCCGCGGCATTGGCCTGCTGCGCACGCCGCAGGAGATTCGCGGCGTGGTCGTGGCCATGCGCGGCAGCGCGCCGGTGACCATTGGCGATGTGGCCCGTGTGGTGCAGTCGCATACGCCGCGCCAGGGCTCGGTGGGCATGGACGATGCCGACGACGTGGTTCAGGGCATTGTGCTGCTCAAGCGCGGTGCCAACCCTTCGGTGGTGCTCGATCAAATCCATGCCAAGGTGGCCGAGCTCAACGACGGCGGCCTACCCCAGGGCATGCGCATGGAGACCAATTACGACCGCTCCGACCTGGTCAGCCATACGCTGGGCACGGTGCAGCACAACCTGCTGTTCGGTGCTGCGCTGATCATCGGCGTGCTGTGGCTGTTCCTGCGCAGTGTGCGCGGCTCGCTGATCGTGGCCACGGTGATTCCGCTGTCCCTGCTCGTGGCCTTCATCGGCCTGCACTGGCTGGGCATGCCCGCGAACCTGATCTCCATGGGGGCCATCGACTTCGGCATCATGGTCGATGGCGCCGTGGTGCTGGCCGAGAACATTCTGCGCAATGCGCGCCTGCGCAAGCCCCAGACCCAGGCCGACATGCGCCAGATCATCATCGATTCGGCCGTGGCCGTGGCCAAGCCCACGCTGTTTGCCATGGCGATCGTGATCGCGGCGCTGATTCCCGTGTTCTCGCTGCAAAGCATCGAGGGCCGCATTTTCCGTCCGCTGGCCATGACCTACAGCTTTGCGCTGCTGGGCGCGCTGGTGTTTGCCATGGGTCTGGTGCCGGCGCTGTGTGCGCTGCTGCTCAAGCCCAAGCATGCGATGGTCGAGGAGCCCAAGGTCTTCGACCGCATGCATCACGGCTACCAGCAATGGGTGACGCGCATGCTTGGCGAGGGCCGGCGCCGCATCATGGTGATCGTGGTGTTCGTGGCCGCGCTGGGTGGAGCCGGGGTCTCGGCGCTGTGGCTGGGCACGGAATTCCTGCCCGAACTCGATGAAGGCGATGCCTATGTGCTGGTGGAGATGCCGGCCTCGATCTCGCTGGAAAAGGGCCAGGAAGTGCTGCGCGATGTGCGCTCGCTGCTCAATGCCTTCCCCGAAGTGATCTCGGTGACCACCGAGCAGGGCCGGCCCGAGTCGGGTACGGACAACGAGACGCTGAACCTGGCCAAGGTGCTGGTGCGTCTCAAGGGCCATGGCGAATGGCGCAAGGGTCTGGACAAGCCCCAGCTCATCGAGCAGATGCGCGCTTCGCTCAGCGAGATACCGGGCGTGTCCTTCAACTTTGCCCAGCCGATTCGCGACAGCGTGGAAGAGTCCACCTCGGGCGCGCGCGGCCAGGTTGTGCTCAAGGTCTTCGGCCCCGAGATCCCCCAGCTGCGCAGCCTGCTGGAGCAGACCCAGGATCTGGTCAAGGGCATCGAGGGCGTGGTCGATCTGGGCCTGTACCGCGACGCTCCCGCGCCCCAGGTGCATGTGGAGTTCGACCGCCAGGCGCTGGCGCGCCAGGGCGTGGACATGGAGACCGCGCAGAAGACGCTGGAAGCGGCGCTGGCCGGCAACGTCTCGACCACGCTGTGGGAGGGCGAATACCCCGTGCCCGTGCGCGTGCGCCTGCCCTATGTGGACCGCATGGACGAGGAGCGCATACGCTCCATCGCCATTCCCCTGCCCGATGGCGGCTCCGTGCCCCTGCACTCCGTGGGCCAGGTGGGCATCAAGATCGGCAACTCCTCCATCTTCCGCGAAGGCAATGCGCGCTACATGGCGCTCAAGTTCAACGTGGAAGGCCGCGACATCGGCTCGGTGGTCAAGGAGACGCTGGCCACGTTCAAGCAGAACGTACAGATGCCCGAGGGCTATCAGGCCATCTGGGGCGGCGAATGGGAGAACCAGCAGCGTGCTGCGGAGCGCCTGAAGATCGTCGTGCCGCTGTCTCTGCTCATCGTCTATGCGCTGCTGTTCAGCGCGCTGGGCCAGGCACGCAGCGCGGGCATCATTTTGCTGTGCGCGCCGTTTGCCATGGTGGGTGGCATTGCGGCCCTGCATTTCGCGGGGATCGAGCTGTCGATCAGCGCGGCCATCGGCTTCATCGCCCTGCTGGGCCAGGTGGCGCTGGCGGGCCTGCTCGTGATCTCGGCCGTGGAAGAGCTGCGCCGCCAGGGCATGCCGCTGCTGCAGGCCTTGATCGAGGGCGCGGCCGAGCGCATGCGCTCCATTTTGCTGGTCTCGCTGCTGGCGCTGCTGGGCCTGCTGCCCATGGCCCTGTCCACGGGCGTGGGCAGCGAAACGCAAAAGCCCTTTGCCTCGGTCATCGTGGGCGGCATGCTGGTCCTGCCCCTGGTGGCCCTGGTGCTGCTGCCCGTGCTGTATGCATTTTTGGGGCCCAAGAATCTGGTGAGGCAAGAAGAAAATGAATAAGCACCCCCTGAACGGCTTTGCCGCCTTGCACGGCGCGCCCATCCATCGATGGAGTTTCAAAGCCCGGACACTGACGGCCTTGCTGGCGCTGGGCTTTGCCGCAAGCCCGGTGCTCGCACAGCCGGCGCAGACGGCCTTCGCGGTTGCCGCAGAGGCCCAGATGCCGCCAGCCATGCCCCAGCAGGCCCTGGGCATGCAGGAGTATCTGCAGCTCGTGGTCGCGAACCGGCCCCAGCTGGCGGCCGACAGGCTGCTGCTGGATCTGGCCAAGGCCGACAGCAAGAGCGCGGCGGTGTTTCCGAATCCCACCGTGAACTATGGCAACAAGCCCGGCGAGCGCGAGTGGGGCATAGAGCAGCCGCTGCCCATCTTCGGCCAGCGCGGCATGCGCATGGAGAACGCGCGCAAGGGCGAGACCACGGCCCGTGCCCAGGTCGATGTGGCCGTGGCCGGCAGCCTGGGCGATGCGGCCGAGGCCTTCATCGAGCTGCTCATGACCCAGCAGCGCCTGGAGGTCTGGCAGCAGGCCCAGCAGTCGCTGGAAAAGGCCGGGCACATCGTGCGCGGCCAGATCCAGGCCGGTGCGCGCAGCCGCTACGACGGTGCGCGCCTGGACTTGCAGCTCGCGCAGATGGCCATGCAGGTCAGCCAGGCCGAATCCGACTGGCAGGATGCGGTCTCGCATGCCGCCCAGCTGGCGGCCTTGCCGCAATGGGAACCGCGTGCCGTGGGCAGCCTGCAGGCCGCCAACGAGGCCGCGCAGCCGCGCTTCGAAGCCCTGTGGGAAGAGGCACGCCTGCGCCTGCCGGCCGTGCGCGCGAGCCAGGCCGAGCTTGACCAGCTGCGTCACAAGATCGACCTTGAGCGCCGCGAAGCCCTGCCCACGCCCAGCGTCGGCGTGGCGCGCGTGCGCAACTCCCAGGATGGCAAGTACAACCAGATCGGCGTCTCCGTGGAGCTGCCCTTGTTCGACCGCCGCCGGGGCGAGATAGAGCGTGCCCAGGTCGAGGCCGAGCAGGCCCGGCTGCACTACGATGCGGCCGTGCTTGAGGCGCGCAGCGAACTGCAGCGCGCGCTCAAGCAGCTCAAGCTGCGCCGCCAGGCCGTGCTCGCCTATGAAAAGCAGGGCCTGACCCAGATCACGCCGCTGCAGCAAATGGCCCAGGATGCCTACCAGCTGGGCCAGGGCAGCATTCTGGAGCTCATCGACTCGCTGGGCTCGATCAACGAGCACCGGCTGGAGCACCTGGATCTGGTCAAGGAAATGCTGCTTGCCGAATGGCAGGTGCGCCTGGCCAGCGGCGATCTGCCCGAGGTGCGGCCCTGAATTTCAGAACGTGTTTACGATCTCTACGCTGCCGCGTTGGAGTGCAATCGGGATGAGTTCGAGTCGATGGGCCGCAGCTTGCACCGGGATGCAAGCAAGGGCCAGCGCGAAGAAATCGCCCGATTTCGCTCCAACCCTTCGGGACAGTGCCTTTGCGGGCGGTCTACAGCGTTGCGAATCCTCGCAATAGCACGGCTATTGCTGCGGTATCGCGCCTCGTATCCCATCCCGCAAAGACACTGGCGCGGCACCGAGGAGATCGTAAACACGTTCTCAGGACTGCGTATAGTTGGTGCTGCATGCGCTGGCTTGCATAAAAAAATGAGCTGCCAGCGCTGGTTGATCAAGGGTTTCAGGTGGATTTACATCTGAAACCTAGTAATGGAAAGCGCTAGCAGCTCATTTTTTTGCTTTTGCCACCCTAGATGTACCGCTATCTCATCATCGAAGACGATGCGCTCAACGCGCGCTACATAGCCGAAGGCCTGCGCCAGCAGGGGGCCCAGGTCTCGGTCTGTGGTGATGGCGTGCAAGGCATTGCCATGGCCGTGGGCGAGAGCTGGGATGTGATCATCCTCGACCGCATGCTGCCCAACGGCTTTGACGGCCTGCAGATCCTGCAGACCCTGCGCTCCATGGGCAAGCAGACGCCGGTGCTGGTGCTCAGCGCCTTGTCGGCCACGGACGAGCGCGTGCGCGGGCTCAAGGCCGGCTGCGACGACTACCTGACCAAACCCTTTGCCTTCTCCGAACTGTCGGCGCGGCTCGAGGCCCTGGTGCGCCGCGCCCAGATTCCCGCGCCCGAGCGCGAGATGCGCCTGGCCGATCTGCGTCTGAACCTGCTCACGCGCAGCGCCGAGCGCGCAGGCCAGCCCCTGGCCCTGCAGCCGCGCGAGTTCAGGCTGCTGGCCTTTCTGATGCAGCACGCCCACCAGATCGTCACCCGCACCATGCTGCTGGAATCGGTGTGGGACTACCGGTTCGACCCCCAGACGAATGTCATCGACGTGCACATCAGCCGGCTGCGCGGCAAGGTGGACAAGGGTTTCGAGCCCGCGCTGATCCATACCGTGCGCGGCGTGGGCTACAGCCTCTCGGACCGGCCTCAGGATCTGCCCCAGGTCGCCTGATGAAGCTCTTCAAGCCCTGGAGCTCCACCTCCTTCAGGCTGGCCCTGATCTACGGGGCCTTTCTGGTGCTGACCATGTCCATCGTGCTGTCGGTGTTCTATGTGCAGACCGTGGGCGTGCTGCGCATGCGCATGGACCGTCAGGCCGAGAACCATCTGCGCCGCCTGGTCGAGCACCGCGAGAAATACGGGCAGGAGGCGCTGGAATCCGAGATCCAGCAAACCCTGCTCGACGGCGTCAACACCGACACCGAAATCCTGATCCTCATGAGTGCCGCCGGCATCCCGCTTCTGGGCAATGCCGATCCGATCCCCGCGCGAAAAATCACCCAGCTGGGCGTGCGCGACCTCAAGGTCAGGCGCGGCGGGCGCATCATCTCGGGCCGCGTGGCCGTGGCCGAACTGCCGGACGGCAAGCTGCTGGCCGTGGGCGGCGACATGCAGGCCCAGGCCGATGTGGAGGAGCTGTTCGGCCGCGCCAGCCTGCTGGCCGCCATGGTCGCCCTGGGCATGGCCTTGCTGGGCGCGGGCGCCTTCCGGCGCGTGGTCGAGTCGCGTGCCTCGGACATACGCAACACCATGGCGCGCGTGGCCACGGGCGATCTGAGCCAGCGCATCCCGGTCAGCGGGCGCGACGACGAATTCACGCTGCTCAACCGCGACATCAACGCCATGCTCGACCGGCTGGAGCTGCTCATGGACGGCATACGCCATGTCTCCAACACCATTGCCCACAACCTGCGCACGCCGCTCACGCGCATCCTGCTGCGCCTGCGCAATGCCCAGCAGGCCACGCCCGAAGAGAAGAACGAAACCCTGGCCCTGGTGGCCGAGGAAGTCGCCGAGCTGGGCGTGGTCTTCGACAAGCTGCTGCAGATCGCCGAGGTGGAAAGCGGCGCCACGCGCAAGAACTTCGCGCCCGTGGACCTGCAGGCCCTGCTCATCGACGTGGTCGAGTTCTACGAGCCCCTGGTCGAGGATGCGGGCGGCCAGCTCAAGCTCGAAGTCCAGCAGGCGCCCATGGCCCTGGGCGACGGCGATCTGCTGGCCAGCGCCGTGGCCAATCTCGTGGACAACGCCGTCAAATACGGCAGCGCACGCCACAGCGCCCATGGCGCTGATGTACTGCTGCGCGCAGGCCAGGCCCATGAGCTCGGCGCGCAGGGCGGTGCCTGGGGCGTGGAAATCCTGATCCTGGACCAGGGCCCGGGGGTGGACGAGAGCACCCGCGAAAAAATGAGCACCCGCTTCTTCCGGGGCCGGTCCGACCGCCCCGGCTACGGCCTGGGCCTGGCCAGCGTGCAGGCCATCATCCATCTGCATGGGGGGCGGCTGAGCTTTGAAAACCGGCACCCGGGGCTGGAGGCCCGCATCTGGCTGCCGGGCATGCCAGCTGTGGTTTGAGCCGAGGCGAGGGCGCCAAGTCCTGCGCGGAAATTCTTGGAAAAGATAGACCCCCTTATTTGGGGGATGGACAAGAAAACTTGCTCCTGCAAAATTTCGGTAACTGAATATTTCTACCGAAAACCCTGCTGATCGAGCATTTCCATGAAACAAATTAAATCCTGCCTAAGCCTGATAAGAGTGCTCTCCATATCTGTCTGCATGCTATTCATTACTGGATGCACCACGATGAAGGCAATAGAGAAATCCGGCAGCGAGTTTTCCGAAGGAAACGTTATATCGGGATTATGGATAGGCACCATGGGCGTTGCCATGGGGGCATTGATGGATGTCTTCACTCTTGGTGGAAGCATGGATGTGGAGCAAAGCTCAGCCGTCTGGAGCGAAGCCGGAAATGCATATGTACAAAGCAAGAATGCATCGCAGTCGCAAGGCGCCAAACCAGCCTATGTCCCCAAGTCGGAGTCTGTAAGTACAGAAATTAGGCAATCCTCTCTTCCTCTGATTGAGGCTCCCACAAGAGTATCAGCAGAACCAGTTATTACTGGAGGAATAAATGATCAGGGGAAAAAATTGACTTCTCAAGAAAATTCTCAACCATCTCAATTAAGGGGTGGGAGCACGCAAAGCAATAAGTTCAGAACTGCGGGGAGTTGCGTCAGCATGGTAAGGCGTACTCAATACAGCAAAGGTATTGATGGTATTCATAATGGCTGCAGCTTCAATATTTTTGCTCGCTACTGTCATTCTGGTGGATGCTATGTTGAATGGGGAATATCCGGTATAAGACCAGGCACCAAGGTTGCCATTGTTCCGTTTCAAGGAAGTTATAAAGTGGCAGCCTGTGAATATCCAGGAAGTCCTAAAAACCCGGTGACAGGGGATTCCTGGAAAGGTCAGTCTGATTTTGTATGTGGATAGATCCTGAATCCAGGAATCCCTGGAAAATATATCGCTGTCTGCATAAATTGTATTTTTAAAAGCAGGCAAGTCAGAGGGGCAGTCCTGCATTCAACAGCACATCGTTGATTGCGAAATTCGAGCTCATGGCCAGCGGATTAAAAGTCTGTTGCTCAACGCCCCTTTTGCCCATACGCACAAAAACCCGGCCTGGGGCCTTTTCCCGGATGCAGGCGGCAGGTTTCGGGGCGGGTGGCATAGACCGTGCAGCGCCTTGTCTTCACATCGAGAAAATGGCAGTCCCCACTGGCGCGCCGCGCCATGGTGAAGAGGTTGTGCTTGGGGTTGTAGTGGTCGATCAGCCGCAGCTTGAGCAGCCGTTTGGCGATGAGCTTGGGCTCCACATTGTCGACTTCGAAGGCATCGACCAGGCCCAGGCGCACCAGGTCGGCCAGCCCCACCTCCAGCGGCATGGTGCAGCAGTTGGCTGCACAGCTGTCGCAAAGCCCGGCGCGGTACTTGCTCCAGGTTTCCAGGCGGTCGACATCGACAATGCGTATAGAGGATTTCATGGGGGGCGGATTTTGCGCCTGCGCCCAAATCCCTGAACGGCCATAGACTTTTAGATGTCGCCCCCGGTATTTTCATGAAAAAGGCCTTGAGCGCTTGTCCATCAAGCGCTTGCAGCTATCAAATTGATAGATGTCAGTGGCAGGAGGCTGGGGGGCAGGCCTGGGCCCATGCCCGAATGGCCTGGGCCACGAGACCGGGCGACAAGAACTCCTGCTCCAGCCGGCCCTTTTCCAGGCTGCGCAGCAACTGGTCCAGCGCGGCTTGCTCGGGGGCCAGCGCAGCGTCGGCCAAGGGCTCGGCGCGCTGGGGTTCGGCCACGGCCAGATGCCGGTGGGCGGCAAAGCAGTCCCGCTCCATGAGCAGGGCCTGCAGATGCGGCACATGGCTGCGGGCCTGGGCCAGCATGGCCAGGCCCCAGCTGTCCATGTCGCCCCAATAGGCCACGCTGCACTCGCGCAACCAGGGCGCGGCCAGCCAGCCGAGGTTGAGGCCGGCGCCCAGGATGGCCACCGTGTCGGCCAGGGGCTGGGGCAGCAGGTGCAGGCAGCGCTCGTTTTCTATGACCAGAATGCGGCGCGCGGGCAGGGCGGTGCGGGCCAGTTCCGCGGCCGTGACGCGCAGGCGCTCGAAAGGCAGCAGACCCGGGGCCAGGGGCGCGACCAGCAGCCAGTGTTCGCCCTCGCTGCTGGCGCCCAGAAAATCGGCCAGGCCCAGGCGGCTGGCCTGGCCTTCAAAGCGCAGGTCGAGCAAGGCCTTGAGCAGGCCCTCGTGGCGCTCGAAGAACTTGCTGTCGGCTCCGGCCATGGCCAGAGCGCGCAGCGGCCGGCCCTGGGCGCAGCCCGGACTCAGTTCGGCGGCCATGCGCACGGCCTGTATGACCTGCGCGGGCTGCAGATGGCGCCACAGCGCAAGCCGGCGCACCAGCAGGCTGTGCCATGGCGCATCGACGGCGCCCAGCACCTGGGTCAGCGCACGGTAGTCGGCCGCGATCTGGACGTGCTGGGGCACGCGCAGGCCGGTCATGGCCGCCAGATAGTCGGATGGGCGCTGCAGCAGCCAGTGGCAGGGCAGGGCCACGGGCGTGGCGCCGTCGCGGTATTGGCGATCCAGCCATTGCACCTGGCCCAGGCCCTGGTCGCGCACTTGCTGCCAGCGCTGCAGATGCGCGCGCAGCTCGGCCCCGCCTTCGCGGAATACGGCCGTATCCGGCAGGCCTATGGACAGGCGCAGCGGCCATGCGGCCGAACCGCCCAGCAATTGCTGCTCGCGCCAGCCCGGGCGCAGCCATTGGCGGGCCAGCAGGGCGGCGAGTTGTGCGGGGGATTTCATCGGCTGTTCGCGCGCTCGTTGAGTTCCTGCCAGCTCAGCGAAGCCAGCGTGGCCTGGCGGCCCAGGCGGTGTACGAGCACGGCCGAGCGCGTGTGGTTGCGCAGCAGGCGCAATTCCTTGTTGGGCGTGACGAACAAGGCATGCAGGCCGAATTCGCGCAGCGCCTGGATGATGCGCGAGGCCACGGCCTGGGAGCTTTTGGAGAAGGCCTCGTCGAGCACGATGGTGCCGAACACGGGCCGGTTGCGGCCGGCGGGGCACAGCGCATAGCTGAGCGAGGCCGTGAGCACATAGCTGGCGATGATTTCCTTCTCGCCGCCGCTGCCGCCCTGCGAGCCCGTGCGCCGCTCCAGCACCTGGCCGGTTGCGCGCTCGATCACATGCACCGCGAACTGCAGGCGGTAGCGTGCATCGAGCAAGGCCTGGGCCGGCTTGGTGCGGTGGTTGGTGGCGTGCTCGCGCAGCAGCTCCACCATGGCGCGCAAGGCCTTGTAATGGCTTTGCCCACCGTCGTCGCGCAGGCGCTCGGAGCGCAGCTCGGCCAGGGCCTTGCCCAGGTTTTGCAGGCTCTGGTGGACCACGCCTTGCGGGTGCAGTTGCAGATAGCGCCCGGGCTGGAAGTCCACGCGCGCCAGCGTGCGGTTGAGCTCGGCAATGCGCTCCAGGATTTCCGTGACCTGGGTTTCTATGTTGCGCAGCAAGGTGTTCACGCCTTGCTCCGAGGTCTCGTTGAGATAGTCCTGAAAGCGCTGGCGCTTGTCGGGCAGGGCTTCCTGCTCCAGCAGATCCAGGCGCTCCAGGTAGTGGGCCAGGGCCTCGACCTCCTGGGGCTGGTCGGTCAGGGCGCCGCTGTCTTCCTTCTGGGCCCTGGCCATCTGGCGGATGATGTCCTTGTGCAGTTCGGCCTGCTGGCCGCGCAGGGCCTCGAGCAGTTGCTGGGCCTGGGCCAGCAGCATGCGCTCCTGGTTTTCGAGCTGCTCGCAATCGGGCTCGGGCAGGCCTTGGGGCAGCAGCCTGGCCAGGCTTTCTAGCGGCTGCGCGTCCAGCGGCGGCGGGGCCTGGGCATCGAGCCGGGCCTGGTATTGGCGCCAGCGTGCCTGGCTGGCCTGGTGGCGCTCGCGCAGGGCGGAGAACGCCTCCTTGAGCTGCAGCAAGGCCTGCTCCGCCTGCTGGCTGGCCTGCTGGGCGGTCTGCCAGCGGGCCTTGGCCTGGGCCGTGTCGGATGCGGGGTTGAGCAAGGCATCGAGGCGCTCCTGCAGCCGCTTGAGCTGCTCGCTTGCGGTCTGTACGTCGATCTCTTCAAAGCGCAGCTGCTGCAGGCCCTGCCAGAGGCTGCGCCGGTGGGCCGCATCGGCCTGGGCGTTTTGGGCTGCGTGCTTTTGAGCCTCCAGCGTCTGCCATTGCGCGCTCAACTGCTGGATCTGCTGCTCCAGCTGGGCCAGACGGTCGCGGTTGTCGAAGCCCGTCATCCAGTCCTGGTTCAGGCGCTTGTGGTCCTGCTTGTCGAAGTGCAAGGCCTTGCCCGACATCAGGCCCTGGGCCGTCATGGCATGCGGGGTCTGGCGCAGGGCCCGGGCATCATCCACGCAGTGGCGGTCCAGCTCGGACAGCAACTGGCCCAGCGCATCCGCATACGCATGGGGCTTGAGGTTGAGCTTGCGCGCAAAGCCATCGTCCCAAAAACGCGGCCTGGCCTGGGGGCTGGCCACTTCCAGCAGGCGCACATGCAGACGGTTGTGGCGCTGGTTGACCCAGTCCAGGGCGGCTTGCATGGACTGTGGCGGCACCATGATGCGCAGCCTGTGGCTGCCCAGGGCGCGTTCGATGGCTCCGCGCCAGGCCTGCTGGGCCTTTTGCACCTCCATGAGCTCGGCCACGAAGGGCAGTTCTTCGGCAGTGAGCTGCAACTGCTCGGCCAGGTCCGCACGAAACTGCTGGAATTCGTAGGGCAGATTGCTGCCCGGGCGCTTTTGCACGGCGTCATGCTCGGCTTTCAAGGCCGCGAGCTCGCCATGGGCGTTGCGCTCGTAGGCCACGGCGTCCTCGGTACGGGCCTGGAGCGCGGCGGCCTGGGCGTCGAGATCGGCCAGGGCCGGGCCGGCCTGCTGTTGATGGGTGGCCAGCAGTTGCGGGCCCAGGCCGGCGCTGCAGTCCAGGCCCAGGTTGCGCGCAAGCTGCAGATAGCTCACGGCCTGGGCCTGTTTGTGGGCCAGCTCTTTTTGCTCTCTGGCAAGGCTTTGCTCCAGCAGCGCGATATCGCCGCCGCCGCTGCGCAGATAGGTTTCGAGCAGGCTTTGTTCACCGGCGCGCGCCTGGCCCAGGCGCTGTACGGCCTCGTCGATCAGTTGCTGCTGGCCTGTGAGCTGCGCCTGCTGGGCTGCGGCCCGCTCGCCCCAGAGGCGGGCACCTTGCTGCGCAAACCACAGGGGCAGGGCCTGGTGCAGTTCCTGCAGCTGTGCCAGGCGCTGCTGCTGCCGGGACTGCTGCTGGCCTTGTGCGCGCAGCGGCAGCAGGGACAGGTGCTGGCGGCTGGCCAGCTCCAGGTCTGCATGGATGGAGGCCAGTTGATCGAAGCTGGCCGCGACCTGCAAGGCCTCGTCGAAGGCGGACTGGTCCTCGAGCACCAGCTCGCGAAAGATCTCGTCGATGCTGTTGAGCTGTTTGAGGCCGGCTGCGCGGTTGAGCAGGGTGAAGGCATTGGCGCCAACTTCGAAGAAGCTGTGCAGCCGCGCAAGATAGGCGCTCTTGCTGGTGAAGATGCGCAGGCCTTCGCTGCCTTTTTCCAGCCGGCCCAGGGCACGTGCGCCGCCGCTGTGCTGCTCTTCCAGCCACAGGTCCAGGTTGTGCTCGCGGCCCTGGGCAAAAAACCAGCGCCGCTGCATGTCGCCGGCCGAGGATGAGCTGCCGTCGAACCAGAACAGCGCCCCTATGAGTACCGACTCGTCAGCGCCCCGGCCCAGCCTCGCGGCAATGCCGGTCACGGTGCGGCCGCTGCGCGCCAGGTGGTCGCTGCTGTCGCCTGCATGGCCGGGGCCGCTGGCGCCGCGCACATAGGAGATCAGGTCGCGGTCGCTTTCATGCCCGCCCGTGGAGGCCAGGTTGTAGCGCGGGTTGGCGCACAGCAAGGTCATGAGCGCATCGATCAGCGTGGTCTTGCCGCTGCCCGTGGGGCCGATGATGGCCGTGTTCTCCGGGTCCATGCCGGCCTGGTGGCGGCCGCCGAAAGCGCCCCAGTTGTAGAGGTGCAGCTCGTGCAGCGTATAGCTCGACGGGGTGGCGATGGCGCCGGAGTTGACGGGAGCGGTCATTGCGGGTCCTCGGCATCCTGCTGCATGGCGCCGTCCCCCGTGTCGCGGGCGTTGCCGGCGATCTCGCGCAGGCGCTGCAGCAAGGCCTCAAGATTTCGCGGGCTGGCCAGGTGCACGATCATGGGGCGCACGCCAAAGCTGTCCTGGGCGTCGATCTCGGAGACCACGCCATGGCCGCGCAGATTCTCCAGCAGGTTCACAAGGCGCTTGCGCTCCTGCATGTCGCTGCCCGTGCTGCCCAGATAGATCTCCAGCTGAGGCAGCAACTGGTCCAGGTGCAGGCGCACGGGCGAGCCCAGGCCGCTTTCCTGCTCGCGCTGCAGGAATTCGCGCCGCAGTATGGCCAGCAGCAGCGACTGCTCCAGGGTGAGCCGCTGGCGCCGCACCAGGGGGTGGGACCACTCGTCTTCCTCGTCCTCCTCGGGCTGGTAGCCCGGGCCCACGGCCACGAAGATCAGGCCGCGCGTATCGTCGAGCTTGACCTGCAGGTCCAGCGGCTCCAGCAGGCGGTTGACGCGCTCCAGGTCGGTGGCGAGCTGGCGAAACAGGTGCGGTTTGGCGGCCTGCTCCAGCAGGCCGAACTTGAGCAGCTCCTGCAGGGCGCGGCGCAGGGCGGCGGGCGTGGCCTGCGCGGCTTCGGCGCCAGCTTCCGTGCCGGGTGCAGGTTCTGCGGCCTGGTCCTGCGCATCCTGCGGAGCTCCCGCGGCAGGGGCGCTGGCCCATTGATCGAAAAGGTCGGTTGGCGGCGGGCTGCGCTGTGGCATCAAAGCTCCTGGTCCAGGGTTTTGAGCAGGTCGGCTTGCAGCGCAATGCGCGGCACCGTGAAGCGCCAGCTGTGCTCCTGATCCTGGGTATTTATGTGCTCGTATTCATCGCCCGGTGCCAGCCCGGCCTCGCGGGCCATGGCCAGCCAGAGCGACAGGGTTTCGAGGTCGTGGGTGCCGGGCGGCAGGGCCTGGGCGAGTTCGGCCAGCGTCATGGGCTTGCCGTGGCTGGCCAGGGTCTGCAGGGTCTGCTCCATCAGGGCCTGGCGGTCCAGGCCCTCGAAGGCCTGCCAGAATTCCTCGTCCATCTGGTCCAGGTCCGTGTATTGCGTGGTCAACAGCAGCTCGGTCTCGGGATCGCCCTCCAGGGACTTGATGCGCAGCCGCTCTATCAGCGGCAGCCCGCCCTGGGCCAGGCCCAGCGGCGGCAAAGGCGCGCTTTCGCGGCGCAGGGACTGGCGCCGCCAGTCAAGCTCCAGCGCCTGCTGCAGCACCTCGTTGAGCAACTGGCCCACGCGCTGGTTTTCTGCGGCCTGGCCGGTCTTCATGAACTGGCTGACCTCGCGTTCGCTGCGTGCGCGCACGGCCTGCACCACCTTGGCTTCCTTGAGCAGCTGCTGCACCAGCAGGCGCAGTGCGCTGTACTGCAAATCGTCCAGCGCGCGTGCGGCCATGGGGTGCTCGAGTATGCGCAGAATGCGCTGCCGCATCTCGCCGAGTTCACTCTGGTGGGCCAGTTGCTGGTGAAAGCTGTCGAAGACCCGGCCCTCCTGGGTGCTCAGCAGGCTGGCATGGCCGTCGAGCAACTGGTCCATGACCGCGCCGCGATGCTGCTGGGTGCTGATGATGGACTGGCGCAGCGCGCGGTCGGCTTCGCGCCAGGAGTCTTCTACACGGCGAAAGTCGGCCAGCAGGCTGGTGGCCAGCGCATAGACCTCGCGAATGCCTTCCACGGCCTGGTCGTCGCCAAGCTGCGGCATGCGGCCTTCCTGCACGTCCCTGAGCTGCTGGCCCAGGTCGTCGATATGGCGCTGCAGATACTCGGCCCGGCTCTGGGGATCGGGGTTGAGCGCGGCCGCCAGATTGTCGATCTCGCGCTGGACCACGGCCAGGCGCGAGGCCGTGGAAGTCATCATGCGCCGGTCCAGCTGGGCCACGAAGCGCAGGGCGGTCTTGAGCGCATCGGTCTCGAACACCCGGCCTTCGCGCTCCACCACCAGGCCGCGGCGAATCCACTCGCGCAGATCGCGCCTGGCCTGGGCCGCGATGTCCGAGGCATCGATCTCGAAATCGGGCTGGTTGGCATGCTCGGTCAGCATGTCGGCCAGGGCCTGGACGGCGGCATCGAAAGCCACGCCATCGCGCTGGTGCTCGAACAAGGCATCGAGGCAGCTGAGCATGAGCGGCGCACGCCGCGAGGCCAGCAGCAGCCAGGCCGGATGCTGCTGGCGGGCATGGATGTATTTCTGGGTTCGCTGCTGGCTCAGGCTGGGCATGGCAAGGATTCTAGGGGGCCATGTTGCACCGCCTCGGCTTGAGGGCTGAGATAGAGATGAAAATGGCTGGAAGCGCTTATCTATAAAGCGCTTGCAGCTATTGTTTTTGTAGTTTTTATGGGTTTTTCCATGGAGGGAAATTTTGTTATGGTGTTGAACAAAGTTGTTCGTTCAGTCCGACTGGCAGTCATATGAAGCAAAAAGAAATCATGGTTCTGGGCGCCGGCATGGTGGGCGTGAGCACGGCGCTGGCGCTGCAGGCGCGCGGCCACCATGTGATCCTGCTCGACAGGCAGCAGCCTGGGCGTGACGGCGCATCGTTCGGCAATGCAGGCCTGATACAGCGCGAGGCGGTCGAGCCCTATGGCTTTCCGCGCGATCTTGCCACCCTGGTGGGCGCGGCCCTGGGGCGCGAGAACGCGATTCACTACCACCTCTCGGCCCTGCCGGCGCTGGCCAGCCCCTTGTTCCAGTACTGGCGCAACTCGGCGCCTGCGCGCTACCCGCAGATTGCGGCCGAATACGCGGCCCTGATCGCTCACAGCACCAGCGAGCATGCTCCCTGGATCGAGGCGGCCGGCGCCGGCCACCTGATCCGCAAGCAGGGCTGGCACGAGGTCTATCGCAGCGCTGCTGCCTTCGACAAGGGCGCCAGGGATGCCGAGCGCATTCGCGCGGCCTGGGGGCTTGCGGGCCGTGCATTGAGCGGGCAGGAGCTGGCCGCCCTGGAGCCTGCGCTCAAGAAGCCGCTGGCCGGCTCCATTCTGTGGCAGGACCCCTGGAGCGTTGCCAGCCCCGGCGATCTGGTGGATCTCTATGCGAAGCTGTTCGTGCAGCGCGGCGGCGAGTTCCGAACCGGCCAGGGGATTGAGCTGAGCCCGCGTGGTGCGGGCTGGTGCGCCAGGGGCGCGGGTCTTGAGGTGAGCGCACAGGAGGCCGTGATGGCGCTCGGGGCCTGGTCTTTCGATGCGGTCCGCAAGCTCGGCTATGCGCTGCCGGTATTCGTCAAGCGGGGCTATCACCGGCATTTCAGAAAGCCGCAGAACTTCGGCATCTCCATGCTGGACGCGGAAAACGGCATCATGCTCGCGCCCATGACAGCCGGTCTGCGCATTTGCACGGGGGCCGAATTCGCGCGGCTGGATGCACCCGCAACACCCGTGCAGATCCAGCGCTCCACCGAGCTGGCCAGTGAACTGGTGCAACTGGGCGAGCCCGTGGAGGACATGCCGTGGCTGGGAGCGCGTCCCTGCGTGGCCGACATGAAGCCGCTCATAGGGCCGGCTGTGCGCCACAAGGGTCTGTGGTTCAACTTCGGCCATGGCCACCAGGGCCTGACCCTGGGCCCGGCATCGGCCCGGTTGCTGGCCGAGCAAATCGATGGCGAGCCCACCTTTGTTCCGGCCCAGGCGTATCTGCCGGCGCGTTTTGAGGGCCGCTAGCGCCTTCGCGCCCCGGTGACTAGCGCCAGCGACGATCCGAGCCGCTGGGCCGCAGCCGTCATGTCAGGGATGGCGCTGTGCGCAAGGCTTGCCACCAGCGGGTGCCAGGTTGCATCGCATCCATATCCACGCGTTCGCCCATCATGGGCGTAGCGACCTGCACATCCTGTCGGGCTGCAAACTGCAGCACTTGGTCGAACGGGTCTTCCCAGGTGTGCATGGCCAGATCGAAGGTGCCGTTGTGAATTGGCAGCAGCCAGCGCCCGCGCAGGTCTTGGTGCGCCTGCACGGTCTGCTGCGGATGCATGTGCACATAAGGCCATTGCGCGTTGTAGGCGCCGGTTTCCATCAGCGTGATATCGAAGGGGCCGAAGCGTTTCCCGATCTCGGCAAATCCGTCGAAGTAGCCCGTATCCCCGCTGAAGAACACGCGCAGCGCGCCGTCTTCCAGAACCCAGGAGGACCACAGCGTGCGGTTGCCATCGCGCAAGCTGCGCCCGGAGAAATGCTGCGCCGGTGTGGCTGTCAGCCGCAGGCCATCCACCTCGGTGCCTTGCCACCAGTCGAATTGCCGGATCTTGTTTCTGGCGATGCCCCAACCGGCCAGCCGGTCGCCCACGCTCAGCGGCGTGAGGAACAGACCGACCTTGTGATCCAGTGCGCGGATGGCGGCATGGTCGAGGTGGTCGTAATGGTCGTGGGAAAGAATCACGCCCCGAAGCGGTGGCAGCTCCTCGATGGTGATGGGCGGTGCGTGAAAGCGCTTGGGCCCGGCAAATGACAGTGGCGATGCCCTGTCGGAGAACACGGGATCGGTCAGCCACCATTGGCCGCGCAGCTTCATTAGCACCGTGGAGTGACCCAGCCGGTACAGGCTGCGGTCGGGTGCCAGATCAAGCGCGGCGCGGTCGAGCCTGTGGACCGGAATCGGCGCGGATGGCACCGTGCCCTTGGGCTTGTTGAAGAACACATTCCACCAGACCCGCAGGGTGGATTCAGGCATATCCCCGGGGCCCGGCGGGCACGGGTTGCGAAAGCGTCCATCAAACGATTGGGGCGATGAGGTGTAGTCGCCAAGCGGCGGGGGGCGCATGATGCGACGGCTCAAGATCGGAACTCCTGGAGCAATGGTGGTTGGACACAAGGCGCGGGCGTGTGCGTGGCACCGCTCACGCACTCTTGGAACACGTTCTCAGGCTCCCAGATGCTTTTTGAAGAACGGAACCAACTGGGCCAGCGCCTGACCGGTGGCCTCGGGCTGGTCGTACAGGTCGTAGTGGCTGGCATCCGGCACGATCTGCATTGTCTTGTGTGCCGAGCGGGCGCGGCGGAACAGGTCTTGCCCATCGCTGTAGGAGCCGAAGGCGCCAGGCACACTGCCGAAGACCACGTGAAGTGGCTGTGTCAGCAGCACTTCGGCCAGGTGAAACGCATCCCAGCCCAGCGCCGCGCCAGTGCTGCTCAGGCGCAGCTTGTTGGGGGATCCTGGCTTTTGGCCGCGTGGTGTCAGGTAGTAATCGATGGCCTGCTCGAGGTCAATGTCGCTGACACCGGCCTGCTCACGCTCTGCCTGGCTGGCAAAGGGGATGTAGCCCACGATCAGGGGATCGGTGCCACGCGCTTCGGCGGTGCGCTGCCGGGCGATGAGCTCCAGGGTCTTCAATGCGGCATCGGGCGATTGGTCACCGTCGCGCAGCAGGCGGCCGTAGTTGGCTGCAACCACCGTGCCCACGGCCTTGATGCGTTTTTCGGTATTGCCGCATTGGCCGCATAGCCGCCACCGCCACAGACCCCTAAAACGCCGATTTTCTCCTCATCGACGTAGGGCAGGGTGACCAGGTAGTCAACCGCGCAGCGGAAGTCCTCCACACGGGTGCCCGGGTCTTCGCTGTACCGCGGGGTGCCGCCGCTGGCGCCTTGGGTGGAAGCATCGAAAGCCAGGGTGATGAAGCCTGCCTGGGTCAGCCCTTCGCCGTAGATGCTGCCCGCAGTCTGCTCCTTGCAGCTGCTGATGGGGTGGGCGCAGATGACGGCTGCATATTTCTTGCCGGGATCGAAGCCATGTGGCAAGCGCAGGGTCGCGGCCACGTCCCAGGAGCGGTTCTTGAAAGTGACGGATTGGATGGTGGTCATGGGATTCTCCTTTCGAGGCGGTGCCGGGGTTACAGGTGGGCCTTGTAGAAGGCCGCCAGCCGGTCCGCTGCCATTCCGACCATGGCGGGCTGGTCGTACAGCGCGATGTGGGTGGCGCCGGGGACGAGGAACAAGTCCTTTTTGGGACTTGCGGCGCGGCGGAGCAGTTCCTCACTGGCCCAGCGGCTGCCCGCATCGCTGCCTGCGATGATCTGTACGGGCTGAGTGAGGAACAGCTCCACGTTGTGGAAGGGGTCGTAGGTCACCAACTGCGCCAGACTGCGCGTGGTGAACCTGCTGGGCGCATTGTCGTGCTGGGCGCGGTCCGTGCGGTAGTAGTCGAACGCTTCGGCGAGGTCGGGGTGAATCCTGGCCGCGTCCTCACGGTGGAGCGGCACGGTGGGCAGGTACTGAGTGGTCTCGCCGCGGGCTTCGGTGGTACGCGCCCTGGCGGACATCTCGCGCAGAGCCAGACAGTCTTGCGGATTGGCGGCGCCATCCCAGCCGTTGCGATAAAGCTGGCCGTAGTTCACGGCGCTCACGGTGCCAAGAGCCTTGATGCGTGTGTCGATCATGGCCGCATGGACGGCATAGCCGCCGCCGGCGCAGATCCCCAGTGCGCCGATGCGCTCGCTGTCCACATAGGCAAGAGTGCTCAGGTAGTCAATGGCGGCGCTGACATCCTCCACGCGCAGGTAGGGGTTTTCAAGGTGACGCGGCTCGCCTGTGCTCTCGCCCTGGAAGGCTGCGTCATAGGCCAGGGCGACGAAGCCTTGCGCCGCCAGTTGCTGGGCGTACAGACCGGAGACCTGCTCCTTGACTCCGCCGGATGGATGGACACACACAACGGCTGCGTATGGGCGCCTGGGATCGAAATCGGCAGGCAGATGCAAAGTGCCGGTGACGTCCCAACCGTAGTTCTTGAAGGTGACGGACTTGACCATATGAGCAGACTCCAAAGTATTGGCAAGGGGGAGTGCGGCACAGCGCACTCTGTGAATGGGATGGAGATTAACCCTTGGTGTCCGAACGATCCATGCTTTAAAGTGCGTTTTTCTTTTTCATGAGTACGGATTGGCGATGGACCCTCTTTCCGACATCCTCTCGCTGCTTCAGCCCCGCAGCCAGTTCTATGCAGGCCTCGACGCAGCCGGGGATTGGTCATTTACTTTTCCACCCCATGAGGGCATCAAGTTCACAGCTGTGATGCGGGGCTCTTGCTGGGTCATGACGGATGAGCTGGACGAGCCGGTTCGCTTCGATGCCGGGGACTGCTTCTTGCTCAATAGTGGGCGACATGTTGTGCTGACTTCCGACCCGGCACTGCCCGTGCAAAGCGGCGAGGACATTCTGGAGGCCATTTCCCGTGACGGGGTTGCCCTTCACAACGGCGGAGGAGAGGTGTTTCTCATCAGCGGACGCTTCACTTTCGCAGACAGCCATGCGGCCATTTTGTTCGACGCACTCCCACCCATCATCCACATCCCCAAGGCGTCGAGCCAGGCAGACGTCTTGCGCTGGTCTCTCGACCAATGGGCTGGCGAGCTACGCAACCCGCAGCCCGGCGCGATGCTGGTGTGTACGCATCTGGCGCATCTGATGCTGGTGCAAGTGCTGCGGCTTTTCCTGAAGAGTTTCAGCGAGCTGCCCAAGGGGTGGTTTCTTGCACTGGCCGACCGGCAGATCAGCCCCGCGATCGGTGCGATGCACGCGGAACCTTCTCGCAACTGGACATTGGAAGAGTTGGCCCGTGTGGCCGGCATCTCGCGCACCGTGTTTGCGCAACGATTCAAGGCCCTGGTGGGCAGCACGGCGATGGACTATCTCGCGCGCTGGCGCATGCTGGTGGCAGCTTCCCGCCTGCGCTCGGGCCGTGAGACGGTTGCCGCCATTGCCTTCTCGCTCGGGTACGAGTCCGAGAGCTCCTTCAGCACGGCGTTCAAAAGAATCATGTCCAGCTCTCCGACGCAGTATCGGCGCCAGTTGCCGGACGTTTCTGCGAACAGGACGAATCTTCGTGGATCGCCGGCTGCTCGTTGCTTGTCTGGCGTGAGACCTCTTCATTGATCTCAGTAAAAAAGAAACGCCGGGCATGAGCGGGCGTTTCGTCAAGTACGACCTGCGAGCTTTCGGGAAAACTACACGCAGTCACAACCAGGGCTTGAGCCAGCCCAGGCCCTGGCTGGTGCCCTGCGGGACGCTGCCGCGCGCGGGGCGGTATTCGCAGCCGATCCAGCCGTCATAGCCCAGCTCGTCCAGCAGCTGGAACAGGTAGCCGTGGTTGATTTCGCCGATGTCGGGCTCGTGGCGCTCGGGCACGCCCGCGATCTGGATATGGCCGATGCGTCCCGTGGGCAGGTAGGCGCGGATCTTCATGGCCAGGTCGCCCTCGGCGATCTGGCAGTGGTAGAGGTCCATCTGGACCCGGACATTGGGTTTTGCGATCTCGGCGACCAGAACATGGGCCTGGTCCTGGCGGTTCAGAAAGAAGCCGGGCATGTCGCGCCCGTTGATGGGCTCCAGCAGGATGGCAATGCCGTGGGGTGCGGCCAGTTGCGCGGCGCGCCGCATGTTGGCCACATAGGTGGAGCGCAGCATCTCCTCGCTGGCGCCTGCAGGCCTGATCCCGGCCATGACGTGGATGCGCGGGCAGCCAAGGGCCCGCGCATAGTCAATTGCGCGCTCCATGCCCTGGGCGAATTCCGCTTCGCGGCCCGGAATGCAGGCCAGGCCGCGTTCCCCTGCAGCCCAGTCGCCGGGCGGGGCGTTGAACAGCGCCTGCTGCAGGCCGTTGGCATGCAGGCGCTCGGCCAGTTGCTCGGGTGCGAAGTCGTAGGGGAACAGGTATTCGACGGCCTGAAAGCCGTCGCCTGCGGCTGCGGCAAAGCGGTCGAGAAAGTCCAGCTCGTTGTAGAGCATGGACAGGTTGGCGGCGAAGCGGGGCATGGAAACTCTTTCTGTCTGCGGGAAGGGGCTGGAGCCTGTCTGCTGCTTCAATGCGCTAGCGCGGCAAAGGCCTGGGTGAAGAAATCCTCGGCGCCGAAGTTGCCCGATTTGAGCGTGATGTGCAAGCCATCGGGCGCTGTCGGCGGCATGGCATGGCACCAGGGCACGCCCGGGGCGATCTGCGGGCCTATGCGCATCTGCGCAATCTGCAGGGCCTGCACGCAGGCGCCCGAGGTCTCTCCGCCGGCCACGACGAGCTGGCGCACGCCCAGCGCCACCAGTCCCCGGGCAATGGCTGCAATGGTCTGCTCCACCAGTGCGCCGGCCTGCTCCGCGCCCAGGCGGCCTTGCACGGCCTTGACGGCCGAGGACTCGGCCGTGGAGTAGACCAGCACGGGGCCGCTGTCGAGATGCTGGCGGGCCCAGGCCAGGGCTTTGCCGACCTCGTCCTCGCCGGCCGCGATGCGCAGCGGATCCACGGCCAGGGCCGGCCGGCCCGAGGCAATGAAATGTGCGACCTGGGCATTCGTGGCGACCGAGCAACTGCCCGAGACCACGGCCTGCAGGCCGCAGGCCGCAGGCAGGCTGGCAGCCTGTGGGGTGGGCCGGATGCCGAAGTTCGCAGGCAGGGCGATGGCCACGCCCGAGCCCGCCGTGACCAGGGCCATGTCTTTCAGGGCCGGGCCCAGGCGCAGCAGGTCGTCGTTGGAGACCGCATCAACGATGGCCATGCTCACGCCTTCGGCCTGGAGCGCGGCGATGCGCGCGCGCACCGCCGCCTCGCCGGCGGCCACGGTGGCATGCTCGATGAGGCCGACCCTGCGCCGCGTCTGCGCCTGCAGCACGCGCACGAGGTTGGCATCGGTCATAGGTGTGAGCGGGTGGTGGCGCATGCCGCTGTCGCTGAGCAGCACATCGCCCACGAACAAATGGCCCTTGAAGACGGTGCGCTGGTTATCGGGAAAGGCCGGTGTGGCGATGGTGAAGCCGCAACCCAGGGCGTCCATCAGCGCCTCGGCCACGGGGCCGATGTTGCCGCGCGCCGTGCTGTCGAAGGTGGAGCAGTATTTGAAATAGATCTGCGGGGCACGGCCTGAGGGCCCCTGGGATCTGAGCCACTGCAGCGCCAGCAGCGACTGTGCAACGGCCTCTTCGGGCGCGATGGTGCGTGACTTGAGTGCGATCACGACCGCATCCACGCCATCGTCGACGGGGGCATCGGGCAGGCCAATGCTTTGCACCACGCGCATGCCTGCGCGCACCAGGTTGTTGGCCAGATCGGTGGCGCCCGTGAAATCGTCGGCTATGCAGCCCAGTGCAATGCTCATGGAGACTCCGGTGTGGCCTGCGGCAGCGTGATGCCGGGGAAGATCTTGATGACGGCGCTATCGTCCTCGCGCCCATGGCCTGCGGTCGATGCCTGCATGAACATCTGGTGGGCCGTGGAGGCCAGGGGCAGCGGAAACTTGCTGTGGCGTGCGGTGTCCAGCACCAGGCCCAGGTCCTTGACGAAGATGTCCACGGCCGACAGCGGGCGGTAGTCGCCCGCGAGCACGTGGGCCATGCGGTTCTCGAACATCCAGCTGTTGCCGGCGCTGTGCGTGATGACTTCGTAAAGTGCCTCGGCGGCCACGCCTTCGCGCAGGCCCAGGGCCATGGCCTCGGCTGCCACCGCAATGTGCACGCCGGCCAGCAGCTGGTTGATGATCTTGACCTTGCTGCCTGCGCCCGCGCTGTCGCCCAGGCGGTAGACCTTGGCGGCCATGGCGTCGAGCAGGCCTTCGCAGGCCGCGTAGGCTTCGGGGCGGCCTGCGGTCATCATGGTCATCTGGCCGGCAGCGGCCTTGGCCGCACCGCCCGAGATCGGGGCATCGAGGTAGAGCACGCCCAAGGTCTGCAGGCGCTCCTCCAGCGCCATGGACCAGGCGGGGTCCACGGTGGAGCACATGATGAAGACTGCGCCCGGGCGCAGCGCTGCGGCGATGCCGCCTTCACCGAACAGCAGGGCCTCGGTCTGCGCGGCGTTGACGACCACGCTGACGATGATGGTGCAGGCGGCGGCCATGTCGGCCAGCGTGGCGCAGGCCGTGCCCCCTTCGGCTGCAAAGGCGGCAGTGGCTTCAGGGCGCAGGTCATAGGCATGAACCTGGTGGCCGGCGCGGCGCAGGCTTTGCGCCATGCCCGCGCCCATGGCGCCCAGGCCGATCACGCCGACGGTGCGCGAAGTGGTGGCACTGCTCATGGTTTGGTGCACTCCAGGTCGTCGGCGATATAGGCGCGCACGATGGCCGCGAAGTCGCCATCGCCCTGCAGGCCCAGGCGCTCTGCGCGGGCACAGTCCCAGCGGCCGGGCCAGCTGCCCACGATGCGCGCTATGCGCTCGTCGGGCTGCCAGCTCACGCGGTCCGCGACTGCGTCGCCAGCCACTTCGCGCAGGGCCTGGACCATCTCGCCAGCGCTCACGGAGATGCCTGGCAGGTTGATGGGGCGGCGGTCGGCAACTGCGCTGGCATCGAGCTCGCATCCGGCGACCAGGGCTTCGACGGCGCGGCGCGGCGACAGCAGCCACAGGCGCGTATCTGCAGCAACGGGGCAGTTGGCGGCTTCGCCGCCCAGGGGCTCGCGGATGATGCCGCTGGCGAACGACGAGGCGGCCGCATTCGGGCGGCCCGGGCGCACGCTGATCGTGGGCAGGCGCAGCACGCGTCCGTCGACGAAGCCGCGGCGCGTGTAGTCCGCCAGCAGCAACTCGGCAATCGCTTTTTGCGTGCCGTAGGAGGACTGGGGGTTGAGGGCCGTGTCGTCGCGCACGCTGTCGGGCAACCGGCCACCGTAGACGGCGACCGAGCTCGTGAAGACCACGCGCGGACCATGGCCCAGGGCGCGGCAGGATTCCAGCAGGGAGCGCGAAGCATCGAGGTTGATGCGCATGCCCAGGTCGAAGTCGGCTTCGGCCTGGCCGCTGACCACGGCGGCCAGGTGAAAGACCACGGCCGTGTCCCTGTCCAGGGCCTGGCCCAGCACCTGGACGTCGGCGATGTCGCCGGTCAGGCAGTGCACGCGCGGATCGTCGAGGCTGTCGTTGCGCACCACGTCCAGCAGGTCGATGTGGGTGATGGGCTGGCGCCGGCCTTCGAGCGTCAGTGCGCCCAGTTCGAGCAGTTTGCGAGCCAGGCGCTGGCCCAGGAAGCCGGCGCCGCCGGTGATCAGTACTTTCATTTTCTGTTTTCCATCACGTTAGGAATCAGCCCGCCGAGGTGCTGTAGCTCAGAGGCTTATCTGTTCACCATCTTGGGCGGCGTGAGCCAGACGGCGATGGCGCCGATGACGAGAATGCCGGCCAGCACGAACATGCCGGCCTGGGTGGACTGGGTCAGGTCCTTGAGGGCGCCGATCATGTAGGGGCTGGCGAATCCGGCCAGGTTGCCCACCGAGTTGACGATGGCAATGCCTGCGGCTGCGGCCGTGCCCGACAGAAAGGCCGTGGGCAGGGACCAGAACAGCGGTGCGCAGGTCAGCACACCGGCTGCCGCCAGCGACAGAAAGACCAGCGAAAGGACGGTGTTGTGTGCGAAAAAGGTGGCCATAGCAAAGCCCACGGCCCCCATCAGTGCGGGCACGATCAGGTGCCAGCGGCGCTCGCGGTGCTTGTCGGCGCTGTGGCCCAGCAGGTTCATGACGACGATGGCGCACAAAAAGGGAATGGCGCTGAGCAGGCCGATATTGAGCGCGCCCGTGACGCCCGTGGACTTGATCAGCGTGGGCATCCAGAAGGTCAGGCCGTACTGGCCTGCGACGAAGGCAAAGTAGATCAGGCACATCCACCACACGCGCAGATCGCTGAACACGGCCTTGAGCGAGTGCTGCTGGGCACCCGTCTGGCGCTGGTCGGCCTCGATCTCGCGTGTCAGCAGCTTTTTTTCCGAATCGCTGAGCCACTTGGCGCTGGAGATGCCGTTGTCCAGGTACATGATGGTGACGATGCCGATCAGCACGGCAGGAATGGCCTCGATGAGAAACATCCACTGCCAGCCTGCAAGGCCGTGGTCGCCATGAAAGGCCTCCATGATCCAGCCCGACAGCGGGTTGCCGAAAATGCCGGCTACGGGAATGGCCGACATGAACAGCGCGATGATCTTGGCGCGCCGGTGGGCCGGATACCAGTAGGTCAGGTAAAGGATGACGCCGGGGTAGAAGCCTGCCTCGGCCAGGCCGAGCAGAAAGCGCAGGATGTAAAAGCCCGTCGGGGTCTCGACGAACATGAACATGGCCGACAAGATGCCCCAGGTGATCATGATGCGCGCGATCCAGATGCGCGCGCCCAGCTTGTGCATCAGCAGGTTGCTTGGAACCTCGAAGAGAAAATAGCCGATGAAGAACACGCCCGCGCCCAGGCCGAACACGGTTTCGCTGAAGCCCAGGTCCTGGGACATCTGCAGCTTGGCAAACCCCACGTTGACGCGGTCCAGATAGGCGATCACGTAGCACAGCATGAGAAAGGGCACGAGGCGCCAGAACACCTTGGCATAGGCAAGAGCTGTTTCCTGTGACTCCGTCTGGTATGTACCAGCCGCGATTTGGCTTGTCGTCATTGGTCTGTCTCCCTGAAGGTGCGCCGTTTGCAGTTCTGCTGTGCGGGGGCGCGGCGGTGAATGGGCAGCGATGCAGCGGCCGGGCGGTGATCAGTAGCGTGCGTCAAACACATCGCGCAGCTCCTGGATGGCGGCGGCATCCAGTGGTTGCGGACGTTTTGCGCTCATCAACCAGAGCCGGGCGGTTTCTTCGAGCTCTTCGAGCGCATAGCTGGCATGGGCCACGGAGCGCTCCCAGAGTACGGGCCCCAGCCGCTCGAACAGTGCGCCGCGCACCTGGCCCGCGAGTGCGGCGACCTCGGCTGCGGATTGCGGATCGCCGGGGCGGCGGTAGCGGATCAGCGGAATGCGTCCGACCTTCATCACCTGGTAGGGAGTGATGGGCGGCAGGACCTCGTCCTCGTGCCAGACGCCGGCCAGCGTGAGGGCCACGAGATGGGTGGAGTGCGTGTGAATGATGCCGCGTGCCTTGCCGTCGCCGCTGTATATGCCCCGGTGCAGGGCCAGGGTCTTGGAGGGTTTGGCGCCAGAAACCCATTGACCGCTGCCATCGACCTTGGACAACTCGGCGGGGTCGAGCCGGCCCAGGCAGGCGTCGGTGGGGGTGATGAGCCAGCCGTCATCCAGCCGGGCACTGATGTTGCCGGCCGTGCCCACGGTGTAGCCCCTGTCATAGAGATGGGCGCCCACCGTGCAGATTTCATCCCGGATTCGAGTCTCTTCGCTCATGTTGGTGCGTCGTGCTGATGGCCCTGGCGGATTTTCTGGCAGAAAGCGGCGAAATGCCGGGCCGTGGTTGGTCTCGTATTCTTGGCTTGTTATATTGTCATCATACAAATTTGCTAGAGACTGCCCGTCTAGGGAAAACCCTGGGCGCTCAATGCCCAGGGTCTGCATGGAGGCGCGGCGTCGGCCCGAAAGCCGCCAGTACAGGGCCGGGCAGCCATGTCGAACCTGGGTTGCGTCAGGGTCTTGAGCTCAGAATGTCCTGGGCCAGGCGCTTGCCGTCCTGTTGCCAGAAGCTGGCATCGGCACGCTGTATGCGGCCTATGGCGTTCTTCATGTGGGTGGCTGCGGCCCGCCGCGCGGCCTTGGCATCGCCGGCCTCGATGGCCTGCACGATGCGCTCGTGCTCCTGCTCGACGGCCCTGGAGAAGTCATCGCGCCTGGCCTCGTTGGCGCGTGTGATGCGCATGGCGCCATGCAGGAACTGCACCAGATAGTCCAGTGTGCTGAGCAAAAAGGGATTGCCAGCGGCCTGGGCGATGCTGCGGTGAAACGCCATGTCTTCCTTGACACCGTCATGGCCCGCGCGCACGGCCTGGGCCAGGTCGGCAACAGCCTGGCGTATGCGCTGCAAGTCCTCATCCGTGCGCCGCCTGGCTGCCAGCTCGGCCATCTCGGCTTCCAGTGCGCGGCGCACCTCGGTGATCTGTATCACGGCATTCTTGCCGGCTGCGGGCAGCGCCTCGAAGTCCAGCGGCTCGATGATGGAGGATTTGACATACATGCCGCTGCCCTGGCGCGACTCGACCAGGTGGCGTGACTTGAGCCGGGAGATGGCCTCGCGCACCACGGTGCGGCTGACCTCGAACTGCTGTACGAGCTCGGCCTCGGTCGGCAGTTTCTGGCCCGGCTGCAGGCTGCCAGAGCGGATGCGTGCTTCCAGTTGCTGGGCAACCTGGTCTGCGAGGTTGAGACCCGGCTGGATGGCCGAAAAAGGAGCGGTCATGAAAAAGGCAGGGCCATGAGGATGCGGATGACAGAGGCATGAATGCATGGGCCGTGCCGCTGTTGTTTATCAAAATGCTTGCAAATCGGATGACGGTCTGCTGCTGTTATTGGCGATGTTCGTGAGATTTTGGATGCGGACATTTCTCATTGGGTTGCAAATTTCCTAGATTGGTGAATCTCGATGAGATAAGGCCAATTCATCTATCAAAAATTATCGGCGCTTTTGGATCTTGGTAGATGAGACTGCGGGCGCTGGCCTCGATTGACCGTCATTTCGATACGCGATGACTGGCTTGCTTGTACTGACCACCGGCAGCAAACGACCCGCTGCTGTCGTTCGAATCCACGAGATCGCCCGCCCGGCAGCGGTAGGTAGCCCGTTGAGAGATGCCATGCCGCCAGTGTGCGCTCATTCATTTCAGCCACTTATCACTGCTTAGTGGCCTATCGGCCAACAATCTGGACTAGCCGGCTCATGTAACTAGGGGTAGTTTGGGGCACAGCGGGGAGAGTATGACCCACAAAGCATTAGAGAGCTAGGAAACTGAGGTCCTTATCAACAAGGGGTTCACTATGACTACCCAAAAAAATGCCTACAAGGGCTTGTATACGGCCGGCAACAACCACTACCACGGCGTGAAATCTATCGCCGAATTCGGCGCCATCGCACATGCCAACAGCTTGGCCAAGGTACTCATTCAAGGCGGTAAGGTGGCAACGGAGGAGGAGGCCCTCTCACTGGCCAACTTCGAGGTCCAGCGCTTGAAGTGGAATGACGACGGCTTCCAAGGCAACCGCATTGCACGCGATAAGTTGCGCTCGGATAAGGCCGTTCGGGATGAGCAGCAACGCAATCAAAAAAAGGAGCCCGATAAGCTCCGAAGCCAAGGCCTTTAAGTCAATACAAGCCAGTAATAGTTCTGTCCTGCCGTACATCGTGGAGTTGTATAGCAGGTTTCTATAGCTAGACCTTAGAAGTAATTATGGGAAAAGCAACCGAATACGAAACAAAACGAATTCTGCCCCGCATCGAGGCCATCCTGTCTGTGGAGGAGGATCGCAAGTGCGAGTTGCGCACATGGATTAGGCAGCGCAAGTTCGAGGATGACTTGGCGAGCTTCTATGCTATTTCTGAGTAAGCGCCAATTTCCACCCCTGATGAAAATGAAAAATCCAGACGTATAGATTGCGCATGCCAACTGCCACTGACCATTTCACGAAGAAATGCTTAGCTGGGCTAACCACGCGTGGCTGTCGGCTTCAGGCCGGGAGCTGCCGGTCACGTCTCCTCTAGCGATGGGCTGCTTCGCCCGTGAACCGTCGTTCATGGATAGATTCCTGACACGACGCAGTCAGACATTCCCTAAGGACGCGCTTCAAAACCCCAGTTTGCTGAACGATGCGAACAAAAGGGCCGCGAATCTCGTGTGCGGAGTTGATATGGGGAGCCTACGGCGTCAATCCGCGGCGCGTTCACGCCCATTTCAGTGCCTGCGGACGCACTCATGCTCCGCACAGCTGCGGCCGCTTGCGCAGCATCCACAGGTTGCCCTGCATGAACAGCGTGTGCAACTTGGCCGTGTTCTTGGTCAGCCCCAGGTAGCGCTTCCGTTGGCGCTACACTGGATCGTTATGGCGCGGGTTCAGACTCAGCGCAGGCAGCCGGCGCAGGTGGCCACTACACCCCCTACCGCCGGTTAGCAGGCAATAGTCGCTAGTTGCGTCGGCAATCTCATCTCACAGGAACCGGTTTATGGCTGCCAGCGCGCTTCAAGAATGGGCCGTGATACGGCTCGCGGTCGTCCAGACGCGAGGATGCAAGGGAAGGCTCCTCTTCGCCACGGTGACCGAGCTGGCGCAGAGTCGGCCGGCCCCCCCCAAGATGGTAGGCGTCGAGGCATGCAGCCTGGCGAACAGCGACGACCGGGTGTTCTTCCGACGGACAGTTCTCACCAAGGAAGATGCCGTCGCTTGGTACACCTCCCTGGGCGAGGGTGAAAGGTGCACACCGGTTCCCTCTCGTCTTGATGACCGCGAAGGGTCGGATGGCATACCGTTCCTGGTGCCCAGGCTACAGGACGACCAGCCCTGGCCTGCTCTGGGTCTGCCCATCACGGAGGAGCTTTTCTTCCGGCCCGGGCAGCAGGCGCTCGATGCTGCACCTTTTATCGGCAGCGTTCCGGGCCGTGTGCACCGCCGCTTCGGCCACCACGAAGGCCTGGATGCATTTCTCCTGGACCGCGCAGCTCAGGCTTTCGTGGCGCGGCGCATGCACGTCAACCTATCCGAGTACCAAGAATATCTGGGCAGCGCAGCTTACATCGCCCCGGACCCCATCATCCGACAGATCGACAATTTCATGGCGCCGGCCAAGGATGACCGTGGGGAACGCATCATCTACCGCTTCGTACCGCGTCCGGGCCAAAACCTCGAGCACCTGCGCTTGACCACCTTCGACAAGGAAGCGCGGCTACTGACAAGTTTCGACACTCACCAGGTTCCTGCCGACGGCATCCTGGAAGTCGCCAAGGGTACCTGTTCGGGCCAGTACGGGTATGTCGTCACGCACGAGCAGCAAGGCGTCCTTGCGTACCAGCCCTTCGTCGGGTTCCTCCGCCAGATGAACTTCAGCGTTCAGGTGGCCCCGCGGAAGAGCGTCACAGTACGTGTGCCCTCCACTTCCGCTAAGGATGCACCACCGATGGAATACCAAGCGGCCGTGGAAAAGGAGGTGGCATCGCACTCCATCCTGGGGGAAGTCACAAGTCCTGGCCCCGGCGCGCGCGTGGCAGCCGAAGCACGGAGGCGGGAGCGTCTCGCGCTTGCAAAGCAGTACGGGCAGCGCTGGTTTCGCGACAACTCGCGAGAGGAAGCGGCTGATTTCGTCCGGGGATTGCTGCGGGCGGCGCGCTTCAGGGTCGTGATCGTCGACCCTTACCTCGGAGCGCTGCAGCTCGGTCAGTTCCTGTACGTAATCTATGGCAGTGAAGTCAACGTTACGCTGTTGACCACGGCCCTGGCGTTCGAGACAACCACCTCGGAATCCAGGAAGGACCAGCTGCAAATTTTTTCCAAGTACTTATCCAACCTGAAGGATGTTCAGCGTCTTGAGCCCGAGGTCCGGGTAGTGCCCGCATCGAAGCTGCACGACCGCTTCATGGTGGTGGACGACGAAGTGTGGTTCGTCGGGAATTCGCTCAACAGCCTCGGGATGAAGGCTTCGATGATAGTCAGGCTTCCCAACCCGAATGAGGTCATCGAGCGGCTTGATGTGTTGCGACTCAACGCGCCCAGCCTGGCGGACTATATCGATGAGGTCGATCGATCGGCTTCCGGCCAGAGCCCAGAATGAGCAGCTTCGGCTCACCCGTTGCCCTCGCACCGCCGGCACCAAGACCTCCGGCCGAGATCCTGTGGGCCTGCGAAAATGGCGGAACGCCCCATTTTCCCGGAGACATTGCCACGATCTATGCCCGCCGCCAGTCGCCTTTTCCACGGCATCTGGATGCCTTTCGAGTCGCGGTCAGGGAAGCCCAGACCCGTGTGTGGATGTTGGACGGATACCTCTTCCTGTCGGACAAGGACAAAGGCTCTACTGACGACCGGATATTGACCATTCTTGACTGGTTGCATATCGATATCGTTGCCAACGACATCAAGATTCTCACGGGCGACCATCAGGAAGTATCGACGGCCGCTCTGCGACTCTTCAAAGACCGCGAAAACGACATCAACAAAAAACTCACCCGTCGTGGCCCTCTCTGCAGTATCACGGTGAGTACACACCTGTCACGTGTGTTCGACATCCACGACCGCTTTGCGGTGATTGACGATGAGCTCTGGCATTTCGGGGCAACCGTGGGCGGCTTTCATGCCAGCGTCAATGCTGCGAGCCGCGGATGGCCGGCAGGGGCCACTGGCGCAATCGAGTTCTTCGAGCTTGCCTGGTCCATGAGCAAAGGAAAAACATGACAACGCATTGGATTCGCGAACTCAAGCGAGAGTCCGAGGAGTCTCGGACACATAGTAGTTTCAAGTCGTGCGATGACTTCCTGGGGCTTGTACCTCAGCTCAATGCGCGCGAGCCGCAGTTGCTCGACGAGGTAGCCGCGGCCATCGGTCCGGTGGACGACAGCGCCGGCGTGGAGGCGCTGCGAACCCTTGCCGCGCAGCGGGGGCCAGACTTCGATGCCGACATGGTGCTGACAATGGCATGCGCCATACTGCTGAGCCAGAGGCCGGACCTGTCGACCTGGCGCATGGTGCGGCAGGTCGCCCGCCACTCCTGGCCGGTCGAGCACTGGCTGGGGGAGGCCATGTCTGCCCATAAGCGCGTCTCTGCTGCGGCTGGACAGGCCTACGTGACCCTTGCCGTGCTGCTGTTCGAAGCGTTGGAGAGCGGCGAGCTCGAGGCTGCGTCGGAGCGAAGGAACCAAGACCGGAAGAATGCCCGGGAGCACTGGCGGGCGAACAGATCCCTCGAGGAAATCTGGTGGGGCATGCGCGGCTCCGATTTCATGAATTTCGAGGAGGAAATGCGAGTCTTCGGCGTTCTAAGCGAAATCGATTTACCAGTATTCCAGCGTTTACTCGGCAACTCGCAGGACCCGCTTCTCGTGGACGCGGCTCTCCTTAGCGCCGGCGTGGGAGCGTTCACCCCCAGGTTTGCCGTATGGGAAGCATGTGCGAGCACCGCGCCCGACGCGTTCGCCGAGGACGGTAGCTGGAACGGCTCCGTGCTGATGCCGTTGCTGCTGCTCCGCGCACGCGACGAGCTGCTGGAGCCAGGCAGGCAACTCCCGCGTTTCGATGCCAAACAAGCGGAAGTGGCGTCTCTTACCAGCGAGGTCGATGCGCTGGTGCAGGCGGTTGTTGATGTGCTGGCCCGGCGGGCCGACGCGCCCGGGGTGTTTGTCCGTTGGAGCACCTGGTTGATGCGCCAGCAACTGCGTCAGCGTAACGAGGACCCAGTCGACATCCGATCGAGCGACTATGTCGACAAGGCTCTGGTGGTCCGGTTGGGTCGTGCCGTGATCGACCGGGACCTGGTACCAGCACCTCCCACTGACGCCGCGCCCTGGGAGGCCTGGTGCTACCAATGCGTGCTGTCCATGCTGGCTGACGAAAGCATTGGCGAGCCACCGCCCTTTGCGGCGTTCGCCGACCAGTGGCAGCTCACCCCCGAAGACTGGCACCAGCAAAAAGGGCGGGATCTGCTGGCGCGCGCATCGACCAGGCTGCCTAGCGACGAGATCCCCGGACTGTTCGCCCATCTTCTCGTCTTTCCCCTCGCGTCCCGGGCCGGCTTTGCGGCGGGGTGGCTCAGGCTTTGGAACAGCGCGCACTACTTGCGGGAGGTGCTCGAATTCGGTTCGTTTGACGCCGTTGAGAAAGATTACTCGGACAGGTCAGATGCAAGCAGCCTGCTGCTGCTGCTCGGCTGCATGGGCCTGGGCTGCTTTGACCAAGCCGCCAGCCGGTTGGGCACGGATGATCAGGTCGAGGCCGGCGAGCTGGTCAGCCTGCACCGGATCCTGACTTCTGCCGCCATGGAGATCTCGCAGTTGGATGACACGCTTCACCGGGATCGTTGGCAGACCATCCTGCAGCACCTGGCGCTGCGCCGGATCTACGGGGATGAACGGGTTGCCGGCACAAGCCGTGCAGCAGTGTTCGCCCCTAGCGACGAAACCTTGATCCAGGCCTACATGCAATATTTCCAGGCCGACCCCGGCGACCTGATCGCGCTCCTGCATGCTTGTACGTCCAATCGGTTCGACGCTGCCATGCTGCGCGACGAACTTCGGGGTGCAGGCATCGATCTGCGGGCTTGCGTGGCGAACCTGCAGCGCCTACACCAACTGAACGACCGCCGCTACCCGCTACGTGCCGACGCGCTCCAGGCCATCGCACCCCTGATGCCGACGGTACACCAGCCTAGGCAGCCGGTACCAGCGATCATGCCTACCGGCCAGGGAACGAACTAACGGCATAACCGTGGAAGCCCAACTTATGGACGATCGTCGAATGAATTACCACGCAACAGCCCGCTTCGGAGCCAGCATTTAAATCGCATTAAACCTGACGGATTCCCTTGCACCGGCCGAGGAAGAACGAGTCGATCCGGACAAGTCGGAGGAGCACTTTTCCAGAGATCCACGTCGAAGCGATGCCTTTTGAATTGAACGGCACGTGGTGAATATAGGCGTGCCTGTGTACCCACATCGCCGACCCCATCTCACAGATCTTTAGCCATGACGCCGCCGATGAACGTGGAGCAGGACCACGTCACGTCACTACGTTTACCCGGAAGCGCAATTGGGGGCCGATCGGAAAAGCTGTATCCCGGACGGTCACCGCTTGCCATTCTGGCGATGCCGGTGATCCGCCGTCAAGCGGCCGTTGGCGAGCCGGTGATGAAGGACGGCTTCCGCTGCACAGCAGCTGTACAACTACACGTACGGGGTGGCTCTTGGTTAAGCCGCAAGACGTCCCTGTGAATCGGCCGCATCTACTCCTGCCTTCACATTCCAAGGCATCATTTCTTCGAAATCTTTTTCACTCTCAGCGTACGGGAGCTTGTTGAGTACCTGTACTAGGTACTGGTAGGGATCGAGCTTGTTCAAAAGAGCGGATCGGACCATCGTAGTCAACACCGCCGTTGCATATGCGCCATCAACAGAGGTTGAAAACAGCCAGTTCTTGCGGCCAATGACAAGATTCTTGATGCTGCGCTCTGCGATGTTGTTGTCAATGCTCAGAAGTCCACTTTCAACATAGCGAATGACGTAGGACCACTGGCCCAGTGCGTAGTGAATGGCTTTGCCCAGCAGTGATTTGGGCAGAACAAGCTTTACTTGCTCGTCCAGCCACGCTTTGAGCTGCTCCAAGATTGGAATGCTTTGCGCTTGCCGCACTCGCTTGCGCTCTGAGACTGCTGCCGTCTTCATCTGAGCTTCAATCACGTACAGCTTTTGAATCAGTCCGATAGGCTGTTGTGCAATCGAGTCCTTTGCATTCGCAGTGGGGATGGATTGCAGAACCTCTACAAACTTTCTGCGCACATGCGCCATACAGCCTACGCGCGAAGCTGCTTGTATGGTGTTGTACCCCGCATACCCATCAACCTGCAGGTAGCCATTGAAAACCTTGCCGTCAGGTGCCGTTAGAAATTTCAATGCATGGGCACCAGCACGTGTGGGCTGGTACTCAAACATAGCGAGTGGTTGTGCTGCATGCGTGCCACTGCAGTATTGCCACATGAAGGACTGCGACTGAGGGTAGAAGTGGCCCCGGTTTTTTGAACAGTTGGCTAAGCGAGATTTCTTCCCGTAAAAATGGCCTGACAGCAGGCCGAATCTGGAGAAATCTATGACCATCAAATCAAGACGCAAGCACAGTGCTACCTTCAAAGCCAAAGTCGCGCTGGAGGCGGTGCGCGGCGAGCGCACCGTCGCTGAACTGGCTCAGCAGTACGAAGTACACCCCAGCCAGATTGCAGACTGGAAGCGGCTGCTGCTGGAGCGGGCGGCTGACGTGTTTGGCCCAGCACCTGGGCCTGCTGCCCCAACGGTGGATCTCAAGGAGCTGCACGCCAAGATCGGGC
>NZ_AUCQ01000002.1 GCF_000429845.1 Comamonas composti DSM 21721 | reverse complement strand
TGGAAGTGCAGTAATGCATTAAGCTAACCAGTACTAATTGCTCGTGCGGCTTGACCCTATAACTTTGATGAAAATTCATCAAGGACAGTTATGCCAAGAAGGCGCAGTCAAAATAATCGCTGATCGAGACTCTATGAATTCGTTGTGCTGCGAGCCAGACAAAGGCAGGCAGCATGACAGCAAGTTATGCCTGATGACCATAGCAAGTTGGTACCACTCCTTCCCATCCCGAACAGGACAGTGAAACGACTTTGCGCCGATGATAGTGCGGGTTCCCGTGTGAAAGTAGGTCATCGTCAGGCTGTTATAGCCAAAAGCCCCGTAGCTCTCGTTACGGGGCTTTTTTGTTGGCTCCTGGCTGAGTAAAAATAAAAGAAGAGCAGGGAGCGCAAGCTGGCAACTGGTTTGACACATGAATCTGGCTCAAAGCTATAAAAGGAGAGCGCTTGGCGCTCTCCTTTTATGTTTGAGGAAGATAAAAGCGCAGCACGCCATGTTCGTCCGCTTTGCGCACGAGCTGCTTGGCAAACCAGAGGTAGTGCAGGTGGGCCAAGGCCTCGCCCATGGCAAACGTCATCTGGTGGCTGTCCAATTGGCGCTTGAACAAGACATCAAGAATGTTGGCTGCACTCAGGGCTTCGGCCTGAGCGGCCTGCATGATGTCATTCAGTCGTTCGTGGTGATGATCGATCAGTTGTTGGACCCGAAGGTGCAGGCCTGTGAAGGGCTTGCCATGCGAGGGCAGTACCTGGGTGTCTTCAGGCAGCGCGAAGTAGCGTTCCAGGGAGCTCAGGAACAACTGCAAAGGGTTGGCTTCGGGCTCCGCCGCATGCACGCTCACATTGGCCGAGATGCGAGGCAGCACCATGTCGCCGCTGATCAGGATGTTGAGCTCGGGACAGTACAGGGCAATGTGCTCAGGCGCATGACCATAGCCCGCAATGCATTGCCAGGCATGTCCGTTGATCTCGACTTCCATGCCGTCGATGATGCGGTGGTAGGTGGATGGCAGGGGGCTGACCAGGGAGGGGTAGTAGCTTCCACGGCCGCGTACATGCGCGAGAAACTGGGCATCGGTTTGCCCATGCAGCTTGTAGAAGTCAGCCCCGGATTCGCCCCCGAAACCGTCGCGGTCCTTCATGGCGACCAGGGCCACGTTGTAGTCGGTGGAGCTGATCCACAGCGGAGCCTGCCAGTGCTCGCACAGCCAGCCGGCCAGGCCGATATGGTCTGGATGCATGTGGGTGACGATGACGCGCAGAATGGGCAGGCCTTCGAGCTGCGTGGCAAAAATCTGCTCCCACTGTGCGCGCGCCTCGCTGCGGTTCACGCAGCAATCCACGACCGTCCAGCCTTCGCGCGTCTGACCGTGGATGTCTTGCTGCCGGTCGCGCAGCAGCCACAGATTGATATGGTCCAGCGCAAACGGCAAGGACATGCGAATCCATTTGACGCCGGGCGCAATTTCCAGGGTCTGGGCTGGGCCGGGCAGGCGCTCGCCCAGTGAATAGTGAAGTGTTGATTCGTTGGATGCGGTCATGGGCAGGGGGTACTTGGTTTAGCATTGACGTTAACGTAAACGTCATTTGTATCAATGCATTTTAGAGAGCGAATTGCAATAGGCAGTCGCCTGTGCGATGCAGGGCTTTCAGAGAGAACAAACCATGTTGACCAGCTTCACCATCAGCGATCTCGCCAAGGAGTTTGATCTCACCACGCGCGCCATCCGCTTCTACGAGGACATGGGCTTGCTGCAGCCCGAGCGTTCGGGAGCAGGTGGGCGTAATCGGGTTTATTCATCCCGGGACAGGGCGCGCCTGAGGCTGACCTTGAGAGCCAAGCGGCTGGGCCTGTCCTTGTCCGAAGCCAAGGAGATCATCGATCTCTACGACAGCCCGCGCGATACGGGCGTGCAGCTGCGCAAATTCCTGGATGTGCTGGCCGTACATCGCAAGCAGCTCGAAGAGCAGATGGCGGATCTGCAGGCCACGCTGGACGAGGTGCGTGAGCAGGAGAAAGAGGCTCGCAGCCTGCTCAAAAGGAGCGATCGGAAAAATATCGCATAATTGACGTTTACGTAAACGTCAATTGCCATCGCTTCATTGAGGAACAGCGCATGCCTGCCACAAGTGCCGTAGATGCCGAGGATTTCGTGACCCGCGTGCGGGACAGCTTTGCGCTTCAGGGAGCCATGCAGACCCTGGGCGCGCAACTGAGCCGTGTGGAACCCGGCATGGTCGACATAGGGCTGGAGTGGGCGCCGGGTCTGACGCAGCAGCATGGCTTTGTGCACGCGGGCATGGTGTCCACGGCCCTGGATTCGGCCTGTGGCTATGCGGGGCTGACGCTGATGCCTGCCGATGCGGCGGTGTTGACCATCGAATTCAAGGTCAATCTGCTGGCCCCGGCCAAGGGGCAGAGCTTTCGCATGGAAGGCCGCGTCGTCAAGCCGGGGCGCACGATTACCGTGACCGAAGGGCGCGCCTACGCCATCGACCAAGGCCGCGAGAAGCTGATCGCAACCATGGCTTGCACCCTGATGTGTGTGCAAAACCGTGAAGGCCTGCACAACTGACACGTTTCATTCATCCCATCACAGGAGACAAACATGAGTCTTGCCAATCTTCCCGGCCTGAATTTCCAACTCGGCGAAGACATCGATGCCTTGCGCGACGCCGTACGGGAATTCGCCCAGAGCGAAATCGCGCCGCGTGCCGGCGAGATCGACCGCAGCGACCAGTTCCCCATGGATCTGTGGCGCAAGTTCGGCGCGCTCGGCGTGCTCGGCATCACCGTGCCAGAACAATACGGCGGTGCCGACATGGGCTATCTGGCCCACATGGTGGCCATGGAGGAAATCTCGCGCGCCAGCGCCTCCGTGGGCCTGTCCTACGGCGCGCACAGCAATCTGTGCGTGAACCAGATCAATCGCAACGGCAGCGAGGCACAAAAGGCCAAATACCTGCCCAAGCTCATCAGCGGCGAGCATGTGGGTGCGCTGGCCATGAGCGAGCCCGGTGCGGGCTCCGACGTGATCAGCATGAAGCTCAAGGCCGAGGACAAGGGCGGCTACTACCTGCTCAATGGCAACAAGATGTGGATCACCAATGGCCCCGATGCCGACACCCTGGTGGTCTATGCGAAGAGCGAGCCCGAGCTGGGCGCGCGCGGCGTGACGGCCTTTCTGATCGAAAAAGGCATGAAGGGTTTTTCGATTGCGCAAAAGCTCGACAAGCTGGGCATGCGCGGCAGCCATACGGGCGAACTGGTGTTTGAAAACGTGGAGGTGCCTGCCGAAAACGTGCTGGGCGGCGTGAACATGGGCGCCAAGGTGCTCATGAGCGGGCTGGACTATGAGCGCGCGGTTCTCACAGGCGGGCCTTTGGGCATCATGCAGTCGGTCATGGACAACGTGGTGCCCTACATCCACGACCGTAAGCAGTTCGGCCAGAGCATTGGCGAGTTCCAGCTCATCCAGGGCAAGGTCGCCGACATGTATACCGTGCTGCAAGCCGGGCGCTCTTTTGCCTATACGGTTGCTAAAAACCTCGATCTTCTCGGATCCGAGCATGTGCGTCAGGTCCGCAAGGATTGCGCCAGCGTGATTCTGTGGTGTGCGGAAAAGGCGACCTGGATGGCCGGCGAGGGCGTGCAAATCTATGGCGGCAATGGGTATATCAACGAATATCCGCTCGGACGCCTCTGGAGGGATGCGAAACTCTATGAAATCGGCGCAGGTACCAGCGAGATCCGCCGCATGCTGATCGGACGCGAGCTGTTTGCGGAAACCTGCTGATCCGCTGCTGCGCCATTCAGAAGTTGCCAACAACAAAGGAAAGTCTTATGACAACAACCTCCATCGAAGAGCTGTTTGCCCACAACCGCGAGTGGGCACAGCAGGTGGAGCGTGAACGGCCCGGTTTCTTCACCGGGCTGATGGCGCAGCAAAAACCCAAGTACATGTGGATCGGCTGCTCGGACAGTCGAGTGCCTGCGAACCAGATCACGGGCCTGGAGCCTGGCGAGGTCTTCGTGCATCGCAACGTGGCCAATGTGGTCGTGTCCAGTGACCTCAATTGCCTGTCCACGATCCAGTATGCGGTGGACCAGCTGCATGTCGAGCATCTGATGGTCGTGGGCCACTATGGCTGCGGCGGCGTTCAGGCTGCACTTGAAGATGCGCGCGTCGGCCTGGCGGACAACTGGATCCGCCACGTCAAGGATGTGCGCGACAAGCACCAGAGCCTGCTGGCCGGGCTGTCGCCGCAATGGCGGCTCGATGCGCTGTGCGAGCTCAATGCCATCGAGCAAGTCGTCAACGTCGCACAGAGCACGGTCATGCGAGATGCCTGGGCGCGTGGGGAGAAGGTTCAGCTTCACGGCTGGTGCTATAGCCTCAAGAACGGCCTGATCACCAACCTGCAGATGACGGTGCCGGGCACCGGAGGCCTGGAGCAGGTGCATGCCGAGGCCGTGAAGATGGTCGCCGCGCGCGCGCGCAACTGAGACCGGCGGTCCTGAACCTCGACGAGTTCCATGCCTTTGCACGACCCGCAAGCTCGGCTGGCCCAACAGATTGCCCAGGCCATGATGCATGGCTTCAACCGCCACTACCGCCTGTTCCGGGCCGAGTCGGCGCGGGCCAAGCACCGCTTCGAGACGGCCGACTGGCTGGGACAGCAAAGGGCTCAGCGCGAGCGCATAGAGTTCTACGACCTGCGCGTACGCGAATGCGTGCGCCGCCTCGAAAAGGAGTTCGCCGCAGGTCGCCAGGCGATGGAGGTCTGGCAGCAGGTCAAGCGCGACTACATCGCGCTCATGGTCGATCATCTGCAGCCCGAACTGGCCGAGACCTTCTTCAACTCGGTCACGACCAAGATCCTGCACCGCACGCACTTCCAGAACGACTTCATCTTCGTGCGTCCTGCGGTCAGCACCGAGTACATAGAGAACCCCGAGCCCGGCGCGCGTAACGCCTACCTGGCCTTTTATCCGCAGCTGGAGACGCTCGAGGAGAGCCTGACGCAGATCATCGAGCAGTTTGCGCTGCAGGGGCCGTTCGAAGACCTGCAGCGCGACATCGGGCTGCTGGCCGCAAGACTCAGGCCCGAACTGCAGAGCATGCGCCTGCATGCGAACTTCCAGATCCAGGTCCTGTCCAGCCTGTTCTTCCGCAACAAGGGGGCCTATGTGGTGGGCCGGATCATCAACGGCTTTACCGAGCTGCCACTGGTCATCCCCATCCTGCATGGCGACAGCGGCCGCCTGATGCTGCATGCACTGCTGCTGGGCGAGAACGACCTGCACGGGCTGTTCAGCTTTGCACGCGCCTACTTCATGGTGGACATGGATGTGCCCAGCGCCTATGTGCAGTTTCTGCGCAGTCTCATGCCGCGCAAGCCGCGTGCCGAGATCTACAACGCCCTGGGCCTGGCCAAGCAGGGCAAGACGCTGTTCTACCGCGACTTCCTGCACCATCTGCGCCACTCTCGCGACCGGTTCCGCATCGCGCCCGGCATAAAGGGCATGGTCATGCTGGTGTTCGACCTGCCCAGCTTTCCCTATGTGTTCAAGCTCATCAAGGACCGGTTTGCCGCGCCCAAGGAGATTACGCGCGAGCAGGTCAAGGCCAAGTACCGCCTCGTCAAGCAGCACGACCGCGTGGGCCGCATGGCCGACACGCTGGAGTACAGCCTGGTCGCGTTTCCGCGTGAACGGTTCTCGGATGAACTGATTGCCGAGATCCTGGAACACGCTCCCAGCCAGGTCGAGATCAGCGACCGCGATGGCGACGGCCGCCAGGAAGTCATCATCTCCCACCTCTACATAGAGCGCCGCCTGGTGCCGCTCAACATCCACCTGCAGGAATGCTTCGATGCAGGGCTGGAGCAAAGCGGGCCGCGTCTGAGCCTCGAACATGCGGTGCGCGAATACGGCAACGCGATCAAGGATCTGGTCGCGGCCAACATCTTTCCCGGCGACATGCTGTGGAAGAACTTCGGCATCACGCGCGGTGGCAAGGTGGTGTTCTACGACTACGACGAAATCGAATACTTGACCGACTGCAACTTTCGCAGTGTTCCGGCCCCGCGTTGCGAGGAGGACGAGCTCAGCGGCGAAGTCTGGTACCCCGTGGGGCCGCGCGATGTCTTTCCCGAGACCTTCGGCCCGTTTCTGCTGGGCAACCCTGCCGTGCGTGAAGTGTTCATGCGCGAGCATGCAGACCTGCTGGACCCGGGCTTTTGGCAATCCCACCAGCAGCGCATACGGCAAGGCCATGTGCACGACGTGTTTCCCTATGGGCGCAGCAGATATCTTGCGCCCTGAGGCGCGGCGCGGCGTGCCTGGCACTCTCGGCCCTTGGCCGCGCGGGTTCTAGACCTTGCGCAAGACGCCAGGCGGTGTTGGCTGCGAGCATGGGCTGTACGGACATGGCCGCTAGAACACCGGACCTTTTCTCACCCTTTGTATGACCATTCATTTTCAGGAGACAGGAATGCAAGACCCCATCGTCATCGTCGGCGCAGCCCGCACCCCCATGGGCGCCTTTCAGGGCGACTTCGCCGATCTCGCGGCGCATGACCTGGGCGGCGCTGCGATTCGCGCTGCCGTGGAGCGCGCCGGCATTGCGCCCGAGAAGGTGGACGAGGTGTTGTTCGGCAACTGCCTGATGGCCGGACAAGGCCAGGCGCCTGCGCGCCAGGCGGGCTTCAAGGGCGGGCTGCCGCGCAGCACGGGCGCGGTGACGCTGTCCAAGATGTGCGGTGCGGGCATGGAGGCCACCATCCTGGCCCACGACCAGCTCGTGGCCGGCAGCCGCGAGGTCATGGTGGCCGGCGGCATGGAGAGCATGACCAATGCGCCCTATCTGCTCAAGAAGGGCCGCGGCGGTTACCGCATGGGCCATGACAAGGTCTTCGACCACATGATGCTCGACGGACTGGAGGATGCCTACGAGCCCGGCCGCTCCATGGGTACCTTTGGCGAGGACTGTGCGGCCAAGTACCAGTTCACGCGCGAGCAGCAGGACGGCTTTGCGATTGCCAGCGTGCAGCGCGCCCAGGAGGCCACCAAATCGGGAGCGTTCAAGGCCGAGATCACGCCCGTCACCGTGAGCACGCGCAAGGGCGATGTGACCATCTCCGAGGACGAAGGCCCGGCCAAGGCCAGGCTCGACAAGATCCCCGGCCTCAGGCCTGCGTTCAAGAAGGACGGCACGATCACGGCGGCATCGAGCTCCAGCATCAACGATGGCGCTGCGGCCCTGGTGCTGATGCGTGAGTCCACGGCCAAGGCCATGGGCTGCAAGCCTCTGGCCAGAATCGTGGCCCATGCCACGCATGCCCAGGAGCCAGAGTGGTTCACCACGGCACCCGTGGGTGCCACGGAGAAGGCCTTGAGGAAGGCCGGCTGGCAGGCGGCGGATGTGGACCTGTGGGAAATCAACGAAGCCTTTGCCGTCGTGCCCATGGCGCTGATGCACGAGCTCAAGGTGCCGCACGACAAGGTCAACGTCAACGGCGGGGCCTGTGCGCTGGGGCACCCCATTGGCGCCAGCGGTGCGCGCATTCTGGTCACGCTGCTGCATGCGCTGCAGGCACGCGGCAAGAAGAAGGGCCTGGCCACCTTGTGCATAGGCGGAGGCGAAGCCACGGCCATGGCAATTGAATTGCTGTAATCGCCAGCCGTTACATTAAAAGCCAGTAGAACGGGCGCCCAGGACATGCACACGGGCGCCCTCATCATCTGGAGCAAAGAGTGAGCGCAGAGCAAGACATGGATTCTCAACAGGCCACCTTCCCGCTGAGCCCGCCGCAGATCGCGGGGTTCTGGCAGGAGTTCCTGGGCCGGCTGCCCGCGCTGGAGGCCCTGTCCGGCGTCGAATTCGTGGAAAGTGCGAATGACTTGCTGCACCCCATTGCGCCGGGGCTGTCGCTGGAGCGCGAAGAGCCCGGCCAAGACCCGGCCGGGCGCCTGGTGGTCACGGCGCACGGCAGCATAGAACAGTTCGAGAATGTGCAGGCCCTGGTGCGCCAGGCGCCCCCGATTCCCGGCTATGCGCTGCAGGCATTTCGCAGCCGCAACCTGGGCGGAAGCTTTGCAATGCGCATGCAGGACTTCGAGCTGTCCTGCGCCGATGTGCTGGTCGCGCACTATGATGCCGGCGGTGTCGTCGGGCTGGAGCTGGGCTTTGGCAAGACCATTCCTCAGGACATGCGCGATCATGCGCGCCACATGGCCTTCATCATGCTCGACCATGTGCTGGGCGAGTGGGATTTTGCGGTGCGCGTGGGGCCTGTGGACTTTGTCGAGGGGTTCTCTGGCGAGCCCGTGCCGCTGTCGGATTTCGTGCCCGTGTTCGATGCCTTCATGCACGAGGCCCTGGGCCGCAGCTACGAGCTGCCTGCGGAGCAGGACGAGAGCTGGATGATGCTCGAGGTCCGGGGCAGGGAGGCCTCCGCGGATGCGCCGCCTGATCTGCTGAGCTTTCGCGCCTCGGCGAATGCCGTGGCCACGCGCGCCGACCTGCCCTACTTCGTCACGCTGGAACTGGGGTTCGAGAGCCAGGAGCAGCTCGACCAGGTGCGTGATGCGCAGGATGCGCTGGGCTCCGAGCTCGAGCGCCTGCATCTGGGCCTGCTGGTTTTCACACGCGTGCAGCAGATGAGTGCGCGCGTGGCGGCTTGCTATGTGAGCGATGCCCAGGCCGCAACGGCACTCATGCAGCACCTGGCCACGCAATACGCGCCCGCCATCGAGGCCCAGGTCGCGGTTGCCTACGACCCCGCCTGGCAGGAATTTCTCGGTCTTTATGCCGCAGTGTCTGCAGACGCGCAGGACTGACGGAGCCGGCATGGACCTGCGCCCGGTTCAACCCTTCATCGAGCCCTCAACGCCATGATCACCAGCCAGGAACAACTGCGCAGCCTCTATGCAATGCCCGCCGAGCGGGCCCTGCTCAAGCAGCAGATCGATCTGGACCGCTACTGCCTGCGCTTCATCGCCTTGTCGCCGCTGTGCATCGTGGCCACGGGCGGAGGGCAGGATTCGCTCATGGACGCCTCGCCGCGCGGTGGACTGCCGGGCTTTGTGAAGGCGCCCGACAACCAGACGCTATTAATCCCCGATGCCAGCGGCAACAACCGCCTCGACAGCCTGAGCAACCTTGTGGACGATCCGCGCATCGGCCTGCTGTTTCTCGTGCCCGGGATTGATGAGACGCTGCGCATCAACGGCCGGGCCTGCCTGCGCGACGAACCTCACTACACGGCCTTGTTCGCGAGCGAGAGCTTCCGGCCCCGGCTGGTCATCGAAGTCCAGGTGCGCGAAGCCTATCTGCATTGCGCCAAGGCCTTGATGCGCTCCAGGGTCTGGAAGCCGCAGGCCCAGGTGCAGCGCAGCGTCATGCCCAGCATGAACCAGATGATCCATGCGCAAATAGGCCTCACGGCCGCGCCCGAGGCCCAGGAAACCATGGTGGCCCGCTACCAGGCCCAGATCGCGGGAGAGCAGGGCGGCGATCACCTCAAAAAGGAATAGTCATGAGCGATACGGTTCTGGTTCTCGGGGCCTCGCGCGGGCTGGGTCTGGCGCTGGCCAAGGCCTATGCGCAGCAGGGGCGGCGCGTGATCGCCACGGTGCGCAAGCCCGGCGATGCGGCGCCGCTCAAGGCCCTGGGGGCCGAGGTGCTGCAGGTCGACTTCGCCGATCCGGCCAGTGTCAGCGGCCTGGCCTGGCAGCTGGATGGCGAAAAGATCGGCCTGGCGCTCTACGTGGCCGGCGTCTGGGACGGGCACGATGCCGCGACCCCGCCAGCGCGCGAGCAGTTCGACCGTGTCATGCACACCAATGTGCTGGGCGCCATGCAGGTGTTGCCCCAGGTTGCGCCGCTGGTGGAGGAGGCTGGCGGCGTGTTCGGCCTGTTCTCCAGCGAGATGTCGCTGCTGGCCGATGCCGGCTCCGATGCCTGGCTGTACCGCGTGAGCAAGGCCGCGCTGAACATGGTCGTGGCCAGTGCCCAGCCCCGGTGGCCGCGCGCCACGGTGATTGCGCTGGACCCGGGCTGGGTCCAGACCGACATGGGAGGCGAGGGCGCGCTGCTCACGGTGGAGCAAAGCCTGCAAGGCCTGTTGCGCACCCTGGCCGGCGTCACGCCCGAGGATGCCGGCCGCATGCTGCGTCACGATGGCCGGCGCATGCCTTGGTAGGACGCATGACTTGCTAGGGCGCGGGCTGCGGCCCGCAGGACAGAAAGAACAAACAACGACAGGAGACGAAAATGCTGCTCAACGCAGACCAGGAAATGATTCGCGATGCCATGCGCGAGTTCGTGCGTGCCGAGATCACCCCGCATGCGGCGCGCTGGGACCGGGAGCATCACTTCCCGAGGAACGTGCACCAGGGCCTGGCCGCGCTGGGCGCCTACGGCATCTGCGTGCCCGAGGAATACGGCGGCGCAGGCCTGGACTACATCAGCCTGGCACTGGTGCTGGAGGAGATCGCCGCGGGCGACGGCGGCACCAGCACGGCCATCAGCGTGACCAACTGCCCCGTCAACGCCATCTTCATGCGCTATGGCAGCGAAGCGCAAAAGCGCCAGTGGCTGGAGCCGCTGGCGCGCGGCGAGATGCTGGGCGCGTTCTGCCTGACCGAGCCGCATGTGGGATCGGACGCGAGCGCGCTGCGCACCACGGCCACCAGGGATGGCGACGACTATGTGATCAACGGCGTCAAGCAGTTCATCACCAGCGGCCAGAACGGCGATGTGGCCATCGTCATCGCGGTCACCGACAAGGCGGCGGGCAAGAAGGGCATGAGCGCCTTCATCGTGCCCACGGACAACCCCGGCTACCAGGTGGCGCGGCTGGAGGAAAAGCTGGGCCAGCATTCGAGCGATACGGCGCAGATCAACTTCGAGCAATGCCGCATTCCGGCCGCCAACCTGATCGGCGCCGAGGGCGAGGGCTACAAGATTGCGCTGTCGGCGCTGGAGGGCGGGCGCATTGGCATTGCGGCCCAAAGCGTGGGCATGGCGCGCGCGGCCTTTGAGTGCGCGCTGCAATACAGCAAGGAGCGAGAGAGCTTTGGCCAGCCCATCTTCAACCATCAGGCCGTGGGCTTTCGCCTGGCCGAATGCGCCACGCAGATCGAGGCCGCACGCCAGCTGATCTGGCATGCGGCCAGCCTGCGCGATGCGGGCCGGCCCTGCCTGACCGAGGCCGCCATGGCCAAGCTGTTCGCCAGCGAAATGGCCGAGCGCGTGTGCAGCGCCGCCATCCAGACCCTGGGCGGCTACGGTGTGGTGAACGACTTCCCGGTGGAGCGCATCTACCGCGACGTGCGCGTCTGCCAGATCTACGAGGGCACGAGCGACGTGCAGAAAATCATCATCCAGCGCGCACTGGCCGCCTGAGCGCGTGAACATGCTCTGAGCCAGGGTCACAGGCATCTGCTAAAACAGGAGCTGTCAACGCAGCTGCATCAAGAGCTTCAGGCTTAGAACGTGTTTACGATCTCCTCGGTGCCGCGCCAGTGTCTGTGCGGGATGGGATACAAGGCGCGATACCGCAGCAATAGCCGTGCTATTGCGAGGATTCGCAACGCTGTAGACCGCCCGCAAAGGCACTGGCCCGAAGGGTTGGAGCGAAATCGGGCTATTTTCTAGCGCTAAAGCTTGCTTGCACCCCGGTGCAAGCTGCGCCCCATCGCTTTGAACTCATCCCGATTGCGCTCCAACGCGGCAGCGTAGAGATCGTAAACACGTTCTTAGGTCTGTCGTTTTTTGATGTGAGTCAAGCGCTGGCAGCTTTTGTTTTGATAGTAATAACGGCCTTGCGCCGCCGCCGCTGCGCTGCCCCATACAACCTGCAGGAGATTGCCCTCATGCCCTTTGCCTTCGTCAATGGTCAAAAGCTGTTTTATGAGGACACGGGCGGGCCTGAGCCGGCACTGGTGTTCTCGCACGGAATGGTCATGGACTGCAGCGTGTTCGCGCCCCAGGTCGCGGCCCTGCAGGGGCGCTTTCGCTGCATTGTCTGGGACCAGCGCGGCCATGGGCAGACGGCGGACCCGCAGCAGTGCGCGCCGTTCGACTATTACGACTCGGTGGCCGATCTCGTCGGCCTGCTTGACCTCCTGGGCGTGGAAAACGCGGTGCTCGTGGGCAACTCCCAGGGCGGATTCCTGGGGCTGCGCTGTGCCCTGGTCCAGCCGCAGCGCGTGCGCGCCCTGGTGCTCATGGGCACCCAGGCCATGCATGCCGACCCGGAAAAGACCCCCGATCACCACGCCCTGTTCAAGGCCTGGGCCGAGCACGGGCTCAGCGACGACATGGCGGTCGCGCTGGAGCACTACGTTCTGGGCCAGGGCTTTGCGGGCGCGGCCGCCTGGCGCGCCAAGTGGAAGCGCATCACCCCGCCCAATCTGAGGCAGAGCGCCGCAGCCTTGCTGCTGCGCGACGACATCAGTGCGCGTCTGCCCGAGATTCCCATGCCCACCCTGGTCATCCATGGCGAGCATGACCAGCCCGTGGCCGTGGACCGTGCCAGCGCCATGGCCCAGGGCCTGCCCCATGCCCAATGGGTGCAGATTCCGCAGGCCAGCCATACGCTCAATCTCACGCATGCGGACTCGGTGAATGCTGCGCTGGAGCTGTTTCTGGCCCAGCTCATGAAATAAGGCCCGGGCCCGCAAGGCCTGCGTCTCATGCGATGAACAGCGGCCTGCGCTGCCACTAAACTCGGCGCTGTGAACACCCTCTTGACCAAGACCTGCCCCTGCGGCCAGCTCGATGCCCGGCGCCGGCCCCTGAACTTTGAAGCCTGCTGCGGCCGCTATCTGCCGTACTGGCAGGACTGTCCCGCCCCCGATGCACAGGCGCTGATGCGCTCGCGCTATACGGCCTTTGTGCTGGAGGACAAGCCCTATCTGCTGGCCACCTGGCATGCGAGCCAGCGCCCCGAGCGCCTGGAGTTCGAGCCCGCAGCCAAGTGGCTGGGGCTGGAGCTCAAGTCCTTCGGCATCACCGGCGAGGATGCCGCCGAAGTCGAGTTCGTGGCCCGCTACCGCAGCGGCGGCCGTGGCGTGCGCCTGCACGAGCGCAGCCGTTTCGTGCGCGAAGACGGGCGCTGGTACTACCTGGATGGGGAAACCCCCTGAGTGGCTGTGCCACTTCCCCCGCTCTCTCCGGACGGGGGGCGACAGCCTTGCTGCGGGGCGGCCCTTGCTCGCAGTCCTCGAGCTGGTCTCTGCCAGTGGCCTAGGCCGTCTCTTATTTCTCCCTCTTTGATGCGCATTCAGCCTGCGTACGAATCCATGCAATTTCAAGCCCTCTTGTTCGACTGCGACGGCGTGCTCGTCGACAGCGAATCCATTACCAACAGCGTGCTGTGCAGCATGCTCAACGAATCGGGCTGGGCCATCAGCAGCGAGGAGTGCCTGAGCCGCTTCATCGGCAAGACCGTGCGCAGCCAGGCTGCGCTGATCGAGGCGCACACCGGCCAGCCCTTGACCGATGCCTGGATGGCCGAGTTCTACGCGCGCCGCAATGAGCGCCTGTCGGCCGAGCTCGTGGCCATAGACGGGGCCCTGGCCGCCGTGCAGCAAGCCCATGCGCTGTGTGCGGGGCGCATTGCCTGCGCCTCGGGCGCCGATCGCGCCAAGGTCGAGATGCAGCTGGCCAAGGTCGGCATGGAGGGCTATTTTGCGGGCCGGGTCTTCAGCGGCCACGAGATGCCGCGCAGCAAGCCGTTTCCCGATGTCTACCTGGCCGCGGCTGACGCGCTGGGCGTGGCGCCCGCGCAGTGCCTGGTCGTCGAGGACACGGTCACGGGCGTGGCCGCCGGCGTGGCCGCCGGGGCCACGGTCTGGGCCTACTTCCCGTCCGATCAGGGCCATGCCTCGGCCGACGAGCTGCTCGCGGCTGGCGCCAGCCGCGTCTTCCCGGACATGGGACAGCTGCCCGCCATGATCCGGGCGCAGGAGTAGAACTTCATAGCTGCAAGCGCTTGATAGACGTTGATTTCAAGGTGTTTTTAACCTGAAATCCAATGTGAGCAAGCGCTACCAGCTACTGTTTTATCTGCTGCTGGCCTGTCTTGCGCCCGCTGCGGCGCGGTGTTCCAGGGTGTTGCGCTTTGGAGCACCGCTGGTGCTGCTGCTTGGGGCCCGGCTGCTGCGAAGGCCTGTACAGGGTCTAGGGAGTTTCCCCGGGGCCTTAGGGGAGGGCCGGGGCGGCCCTGGCGCGGCAAGGGGGCGGGGCGCCCTTTCTGGCACCTCTTTTGCTCGGTAATGGTTTTGGCGTGCTGCCTGGCACGTCTTCCGTCAAGGCAAGGAGGGTCAGATGTTGCAACGTCGTCAAATGCTGCTCGCGAGCGGCATGAGCGCAATGGGTGCCTGGGGCGCCGCAGGCATGCCGGTGCCCGCGCATGCGGCCGGGGACAAGACCGGGGGCGATCCTCTGGGCTCGCTGCAATGGCCGACGCTGCGCGAGCAGTACCTGGAGAATGCGCCCGTGCGCTTCACCGACGAGGTCATCGTACGCACGCCGGCCTTTGCCGACGACGCCATGAACGTGCCCCTGCAGGTCGATGCGCGGGCCTTGTCGGCCAAGGGCGGCGGCGTGCAGCGCATCTTCGTCGTCGTCGACCGCAACCCCGTGCGCGAGGTGCTGGACTTCGAGCCCCTGCAGGCCCTGCCCATGCTGTCGTTTCGCATCCGGCTGGAGCAGGCCTCGCCCGTGCGCGCCATGGTGCGCACGCGCGATGGCCAATGGCATGTGGGCAGCGTGCAGGCCCATGCCGCAGGCGGCGGCTGCACCGTGCCCGGCGCCTCGCGTGCCGACGGCTCCTGGAAGACCACGCTCAACCAGGTCCAGGCGCGCATCTTCAACAACGTCATCGACGGCAGCCGCAGACTGCGCGTGCGCGTCATGCACCCCATGGACACGGGCCTGGTGGCCGGCATTCCCGCGTTCTACATAGAGCAGCTGGAGCTGCAGGACGCGAGCGGCCAGGCCTGGTGGAAACTGGGCCTGTACCAGCCGGTGTCGGAAAACCCGCTGATCACCTTCGAGCTGCCGCGCCAGGGCCCGCAGGAGTTCCGCCTGCAGGGCCGGGACAATAACGGCAATCCCATACAGGCGGAGGTCAGGGCATGAAGAGCGCACTCCTCTGGCTGAGCCTTGCAGCGGCCCTGACGGCCCAGGCCCAGTCTCCGCAGGTCCAGCCCCAGACCCGGCCCGCTGCGCGCGTGGATCTGCAAAAGCTCGACTATGGGCTGCAGCCGCGCCAGATCGCCGAAGACACCTGGGTCATCGAAGGCGCGGTCGCCGACTTCTCGCGCGCCAACGGCTGCAACATCATCAACACCGGCTTCATCGCCACGCGCGAGGGCGTGGTGGTCATCAATACCGGGCCTTCGCGGCTGTACGGCGAACAGCAGCGGCGCGCGATTGCGCGCGTCACCGACCAGCCCGTGCGCGAGGTCATCAACCTCAACCTGCATCCCGACTACTTTCTGGGCAACCAGGCCTGGGACGACACGCCCACGCGCGCGCTGGAAGGCAGCCTGCAAGGCATGAAGGCCGAGGGCGAGGCCTACGAGGACAACCTCTACCGGCTGTGCGGCGACTGGATGCGCGGCACCCGGGCCACGCCCGCGCGCGAAGTGCTGGCGCCTGGCGAGATCAAGCTCGGAAGCCATGTGCTGGAGCTGCACCGCCTGCAAGGCCACACGGGCGACGACCTGGTGCTGCTGGACCGGCAGACGGGCGTGCTGTTCGCGGGCGGCCTGATCTTTGCCAACCGCGTGCCGACCACGCCGCATGCGGACTCCAAGGCCTGGCAGCAAAGCCTGGCCCTGCTGGCGCAGTGGCACCAGCAGGGCCGCTTCAAGCATGTCGTGCCCAGCCACGGCCCGGTGCATGAAGGCTTGCTGGGCATGGAGCAGACACGCGACTGGCTGCAGTGGCTGGACGAACTCATGCAGACCAGCGCCGAGCAGGGGTTGGATCTGAGCGAGCTGCTGCGCCAGCCCCTGCCCCAGCGCTTTGCGGGCTGGGCGGCACAGCCTGCGGAATTCAACCGCAGCCTGGTGCAGTGGTATCCCGACTACGAGCAGCGTGCGCTGACGCCGCGCTGAACATCTGCTGCAGCGATCCGGGATGCCGCGCCAGTGTCTCATTTCAGAGCAGTGTCTCGATACGCTGTTGCAGGAACTGGCGCATTCGGGCGCAGGCCAGAGGCTTTGAGGCTGGCATGGATGTTGCGCCTTGTTTGATGTTTCTCAACTTCGCACTTCGCCTTCTCCACTATGCGCAACGCTTTCCTACTCAGTCTTTTGTTTGCCGGCGTCTTTGCCCATGCCGCCGATGTCGATGTGGCCGCCGCCAGCGACCTGGCCAAGGCCAATGGCTGCTTCAGCTGCCACGCGGCGGCCGAAAAAATCGTGGGACCGGCCTTTTCCTCGGTGGCCAGCAAATATGCGGGCGACAAGGACGCGGTCGCCACCCTGTCCCAGTCCATACAGATGGGCTCGGCCGGAAAGTGGGGGCGCGTGGCCATGCCGGCGCACTCCAGCCTCAAGGCCCAGGATCTCAAGCTGCTGGCGACCTGGGTGCTCGCCACCAAGCCATGAGTGCCCATCAGAGCGGCATGCATCCCCAGACCCTTCTGGGCGCCGCAAGACTGACGCTGGCACGTGCCGAAAGCATTCAAAGCCTGCGCCTCAAGGCCCATGCGGCCCTGAGGCTGGGCTATGAGCAGCAGGCGCTCCAGCTGTGGGAGCGCCTGGCCGCCGTCGGTGATGCCGAGGCCCAGGAGCGCTTGCGGGTCCGTCCGCCATTGCAACTGGGTCGCTGATGCCGTACGGGGCGGTTTAGCGGCCGGCCCTGGATCGCTTGCGCCGCCAGATCAGGATGCCTGTCGCACTCAGCATGGCGACCATCAGGCCCATCAGAGTGATGGCGGCTTGCAGCGGCCAGCCCCAGAAGGCTGCCATGTGCAGACCGGCCAGCCAGCTGGTAATGGTGTCGCCGTTGGCGGCCCCTGTGGGGAACCAGGCCTGGCGCAGCTCGCCGGTGTCGGCATCGAAGGTGACGCGGGTGCGACCCACGCGATCGCGCACGTCCAGGCTGCTGCGCACGTAGTAGCTGAACAGTGCGCGCTGCGCGTCGTAATACAGCAGGTCTTCGCGCTGCACGGAGAAGCCCTGCAACAAGGCCTGCCGGGCCATCAGCTGCCGCCCGTTCTCCAGTGCCTGCTGCCAGCTCAGGCCAGGCTGCTCCCTGGGTGCGGCCAGGACTGGCAAGGAGCGTGTGCCGGCCTGCTGCGACAGACCGGCACGGGCCATGGCCGCGTCGTATGCGGGCCTGAGGTTGAAGGCCACGCTGCTCCACGCGAAGACGAACAGCATGGCCCAGATCCAGAGGCCGCCGGCCCGGTGCAGGTCGAAGCCGAGCTTGTAGCTGCCGCCCTGCCAGCGCAGCTGCCACGAAGGCTGCCAGCGCCGAAGCCAGGACTTGCCTCTCGTGCCGTCGGCACGCAGCCGCCTGGCCGGGGCGGCTGGCAGGGTCAGCCACAGCCCGAGAAAGCAATCCAGCGTCCACAGTAGCGCCACGGCGCCCAGTGCCAGCGTGCCCGCCAGATCCAGCGCCAGCGAATGGTGCAGGCGATAGATGAAGGGCATGAGGTACTGGCCGCCGCGCGCGGCCTGCCCGAGCACGCGCTCGCCCAGCACCTGGCCCGTATAGGGCTGCACCAGCACCTGCATCACCGGCGATGCAGGGCGGGTGGCGTCGCCGGGCTGAGGCGTGACGAAGAACACGGCCGATCTGCCCGGGGGCTGGCTCAGCGACACATGGTTGACCTGGCGCTGCGGATATGCGCGTGCCACCCGCGCGCGCAGCTCCAGCGGAGCCAGCGCCTGCGCGGCATCGGCGGACGGGTGGGCCGTCAGCAGCTGTGGCGCGAACCAGGCATCGAGCTCTTCATACCAGGCCAGCAGCGCGCCGGTGAGGCCTGCGATCAGCAGAAAACCCGCAGTCACCAGCCCGACCCAGCGGTGCAGCCGCACGATCACCGACCGTAAGTGCACGCCTGGCTCAGAAGTCGAAGGTTGCGGAGAGATTCAAAGTGCGTGGTGCCGACAGCACGATGCCGCCGGAGCCCGCACTGCCTTCCCAGTAGCTGCGGTCCGCCGCATTCAGCAGGTTCGCGCGCAGCGTGAGAGGCAGCCCCAGTGCCCGCGTCTGGTAGCGTGCGCCGAGGTCCCAGCGCGTCCAGCCGGACAGCCTCAGGGTGTTGGCGGCATTCACATATTGCTTGCCTGTGGACAGCAGGCGCGTGGTCAGCGTCAGGCCGGGCAGGAACGGGGCATCCCACTCCAGGCCGGCGTTGGCGATCCAGCGCGGGGCCACGATGGCGTCCTTGCCATCGTTGGCACCGCCCTGCGTGCGCGCCTGTTTGGCCTGCAGATAGGTCATGCCGCCCAGTAGCCGCACGCCGCGAACCAGTTCGCCCAAGGCGCTGAACTCCAGCCCCCGGTTGCGCTGTTCGCCATCCATCACATAGCGGTAGGCCTGTGGCGTGCTGCCGGGCACGGTGATCGCGTTGGGCTGCTTGATCTCGAACAGCGATACGGTGGTCAGCATTCGACCCCAGTCCACTTTGAGCCCCAGCTCCTTTTGCTTGGTCTTCACGGGGGGAAAGACCTCGCCGCTGTTCTCGGCGTCAGCGGGCGCCGTGGAGCCGGCGCTCAGGCCCTCGATGTAGTTGGCATACAGGGACGCCTGGTCCCAGGGCTTGACCACCAGGCCGACCGCAGGCGAATTGACCGCGCTTTCATAGCCGGAGATGCGCGGATTCACGGGCGCGGTCGCGGCGTAGTTATCCGTGCTGATCTTCTGGCGGCGCACGCCGAGAATGAGGCGTAGCGCATCGTCGTTCCAGGACATGCTGTTGGAGATGCCGACCGAAGACAGCCGCGTTTGCGAGGCTTCGCGGGTGTCGAGGAAACCTGCGAAGGGAGCGCCGGTCTGCATCGGGTCCGCCACGATGGCCGGACGATAGAGGTTAGAGCCAAAGCCCGCCCATTGCGCAAAACCGTAACCGGCCTGGGTGTTCAGGGAAGATGCGGCGAGGTTGACTTCATGCCGCGCGTTCAGCGCGTCGAACTTGATCCGGGCGCCTGCCAGGGCCGATCTGGACTTCGAGGTTTCCGGGTAGCTGACAGGCGAGGACGACAGATCGCCTGCGGCATTGAGGATGCGCGATTCGCTACGGTAGTTGGTGTGTCTGTGGTCGCGCAGACCCGCTGCGCCGTAGACCATCAGCGAGGACGAAACGTCGAACTCCGCCTGCACAACCTGGTAGTCGTCCACGTACTTGCGGCGCTCCCAGTCCTGCGCAAAGCGGGCGCCGGTTCTGGGGGCGGTCGGGATGGCGGTGAGGGTGGGCGCCAGCCGGTAGCCCACGGATGCTGCCCGCGCATCATCGGACTGATAGCCCAGGTCCAGCGAGGCTCGCAGCCGCTCGCCACGATAGTCGAGCCCCACGGAGGCGGCTCCCAGGCTGACGTGCTGGCCTGCGGTGGCCGTATCCCCGCTGCGATAGACACCGTTGGCCCGTACGCCGAACTGGTTGAGCTCGCCAAAGCGTCGGCCCACGTCCAGGTGAGTGCCCCACAGCGAATCGGAGGCGTAGCTTGCCGTCAGGCGCGTGATGGGCATGTCGGTGGCGCGCTTGGGCACCACGTTGATGGATCCGCCCACACCGCCGCTGGGGGCCATGCCCATGAGCAAGGCACTCGGTCCTTTCAGCACCTCGACACGTTCAACCGTCTCCAGGGACAGCGTCCCATAGGGCAGCACGCCATACAGGCCATTGAGTGAAATGTCGCGGTTGCCCAGCCCAAAGCCGCGCAGAAAGAAGTTGTCCCCGCCACCCACGCTCGTATTGCGCCCGCGCGAGCTCATGCGCACGGCCGGGTCGTTGTCCAGCACATCGGCCAGCGTGGCCGACTGCTGGCTTTGCATCAGCTCGCTGGTGTAGCTGGTCATGTTGAAGGGCGTGTCCATCACGTCCTGGTTGCCCAGCAGGCCCATCCGGCTGCCGCGTGCGACCTGCCCGCCCGCATAGGCCCGAGGGAGCTCGGTCTCGGCTTCGCTGCGCGCCGTCACCGTCAAGGTCTGCAGTGTTCCATCGCTGCCCGATGGCTGCAGTTGTGCAGTGCGCAGAACATAGCCGCCGCTTGCGGTTGCCGCAGCCTCCAGCCCCGAGCCCGCCAGCAGCAAGAGCAGGCCTCCACGCACGCCGAAGTTTCCCGACAAGCCCTGGCTGAGCTTGCCGGCTGTGAGCGCTGCATCGATCGACAGCGTAATGCCTGCGGTGGCTGCAAAGCGGTTGAGTGCCTGGTCCAGTGTGCCTGCTGGAATCTCATGCCGCATCTGCGCCGCCGCGCGGCCCGCTGTCTGGGCCCGTGCCGCCGGCGCAACCGCCACGGTGGCTGCTGCCAGACAGATCAGCAGCGCTGCGTACGCCAGTGGCGAGCGTGAGAAGGCGGCGGGGAGTCCAAGCGGACGACAGGGTTCGCTGCAGTTGCGCGTATGCATGTTCTTCCTTTCCAGTGGCTTTGCGGCAGCCTCATACCTGCATGAGGCCCTAACCTGCTATCCCGGATGAAATGGAAAAAGTGCTACGGCAAGCGAAAAAATAGTTCGTCCGATAAGGCCTTCCCCGAGCTGGCTTCAGCCTGGGCAAGCGTTCACCGTGCGTTTACCGTGACCCAGTAGCGTGTCAGGCTGTCGATGCGTACCGGCAGCGCCTGGGCCAGGGTCGCCAGGGCCAGATCCGTATCGTCCAGCGGGTAGACGCCAGAGACCACAAGATCGCGCACTGCCGGGGCGCACCGCAGCAGACCGCTGCGATAGCGCGCCAGCTCGGCCAGAAAGTCCTGCAGCCGCATGCGCTCGGCGACCAGCAGCCCACGCGTCCAGGCCGCGTCGTCCGCCCTGGCTGCAAGCGGAGAGTCCATTTCCGTCTCCGAGAACCACACGCGCTGTCCGGCTTCGAGCCGCCTCTGCTGCACGCCGGCCAGGCCCGGGCGGACCAGCACCGCGCCTTGCTCCACGGACACCTGCGAGCGCCCCTCGGCCTGCTGCACCGTGAACCGCGTGCCTATGGCCTGCACGGTGCCATGCCGGGTGTGGACGGTGAACGGCCGGGACGCAAGCCCCCCGGCTCTCTGTGGATCCGGCGCCGTTGCGATGAATACCTCGCCGGCCAGCAGCTGTACCTCGCGTGCCTGCGTCGTGAAGCGCAGGTCGATGGCGCTATCCGTGTTGAGCACCAGCCGTGTTCCGTCAGGCAGCAACAGGTCCCGGCGCTCTCCCCGGCCCGTACGGTGTTCGGCCAGCATTGATTGGACCGTGGGCGTGCTGCGTACCGCGTAGGCGGCTGCCCCAGCACCCGCGAACAGCCCCACGGCCCGCAGCAGCGTGCGCCGGGTCGTGGCCTGCCGGGCTGCGCCTGTTGCACGCAGGGCATTGCCTGAGGCGGGGTTGCCCAGCGAGCGCACGCGCTCCCCGGTACGCTGCACCTGGCTCCAGGCGCGCGCATGCTCGGCATCCTGCGTCAGCCAGTGCTCGAAGGCCGCACGCTCATGCTCCGTGACCTCGCCCGACCAGAATGTCACCTGCCATTCGAGGGCCTGCTGTATCAACTGCTCGGCAACGCTGGCAGGCTCCATGGCCGGTGCAGCACGCACGGTACTCATGGTGCGTGCACGCCTTCCGCGGCCTGCATCGCCGCGTGCAGTGCCTGGGTTGTGCGCAGCATGTATTTGCGCACCGTGCCGAACGAAATGCCCATGGCCTCGGCAATCTGGGTGTATGTCAGTCCGTCGATCTGCGACAGCAGGAACACTTCGCGCACCTTGGCGGGCAAGGCGGCGAGCACGCGGTCCACCAGCAGCAGATCCTCGATGACCAAGGCACGCTGCTCGGCCGAGGGAGCCTGTGCCTGGGACAGGTGAGCCAGGGCCTCCAGATACGCGGCCTCCACCAGCCGGCGGCGGTGAAGGTCGATCACCAGGCCTTTGGCGACCTGGGTCAGGTGAGCGCGCGACTGCCCGGCCTCTGGTGTGCGTCCCGTGAGGAGAATGCGCAAAAACGTGTCGTGCGCAAGGTCGGCTGCGTCACCCGCATGACCAAGGCGCCGGCGCAGCCAGCTTTGCAGCCAGCCGTGGTGGTCGCTGTACAGCGTATGGAGCTTGAGGGTGGTGTCGCTGAAGGACATGCAGAACCTGCCCGGTGCGGGAACAAGGGGATGAACAAAATGAGAACGATTCTTATTGTATTCACATCCCCGGCAGCCGGGATCATCGGCAAGAGATGCTCAGCGCCCCCAGATCTCCTCGCTGATCGCTGCATACCAGGCTGCGCCATAGCGCGCCTCGGCTGCGCGAAAGGCGGCGTCGCCTTCCATGGGGCTGATGCCCACCGTGCCGGGTACGTCGATGAGGCGGCCCTGCTCGGCCTTGTAGATGCCGGCCACCGAGATGCCGTAGCCCGGGCCTATGAGGCTGTAGCAGGTGTTGGCGTAAGAGGCTGCGGGGACGGTCTGGCCTGAAAGCTCGGCGGCAATGGCCACGGCGGCCATCTTGCCCTGGTTGTTGGCCGCAAAGCCCGATTTGGGCATGGGGCCCGCAAAGCTTGCATCGCCGAGCACATGGATGCCTGGGACCTGGGTGGACTCGAAGTTCTCGCCCTTGACGGGGGCCCAGCCGCTGGCGTCGGTCACGCCTGCGCGCTCGGCGATGAGGCCGGCCTTCTGCGGCGGGATCACGTTGAGCACATCGGCCTGGTGCAGGGCGCCGAACACGGTCTCGACCTCGCGCCTGCGCGCATCCACGCGCACGGCCTGGCCGTCGCGCGAGACGCCCAGCCATTCGATCATGTCGCCGTACAAGGCCTTCCAGCCCTGGAGGAACAGGGCTTTCTTGGAGAAGTTCTCCTTGGCGTCGAGCAGCAGGATCTTGCTGCGCGGCTTGTGCTGCTTGAAGTAGTGGGCCACCATGGCCGCGCGCTCGTAGGGGCCGGGCGGGCAGCGAAACGGGTTGTCGGGAATCACCATCACAAAGGTGCCGCCGTCCTTCATGGCCTGCATCTGCCGGCGCAGCAGCAGGGTCTGGGCGCCGGCCTTCCAGGCATGGGGGGCGAGCTCGGCCGCAGCCTGGTCATAGCCTTCGAGCGCGTTCCAGCGCATGTCCACGCCCGGCGAGAGCACGAGGCGGTCCCAGGTCAGGGTCTGGCCGCCATCCAGGCGCAGCCTGCGCGCGCCGGCATCCACATCCTCGGCGCGCGCATGCACGACTTCCACGCCTGCTGCACGCAGCTCGTCGTAGCCGTGACCAATGCTTTCCCAGCTGCGCAGGCCCGCGAGATAGAGGTTGGAGAAAGGGCAGGTGTAGAAGCGCTGCGCAGGCTCGACCAGGGTGACCTGCAACTGCGGCGCGAGCCGGCGCAGATAGCGTGCGGCCGTGGCCCCGCCAAAGCCGCCGCCGACCACGACCACGCGTGCCGCGCCGTTGCCCGCACGTACCAGGGCCGGCATGGAGAGCCCGGCGGCCCCGGACAGGGCCGAGCCCAGCAGTGCGCGCCGATAGCGGTTCATGCTCATGGCTTCTCCTTGGCAAACCACTGCGCCAGGGCCTGGAGCTGCTCGTCGTCATAGGCTTGCAGCAGCAGCGGCATGATGGTGGCGCCCGCATCCGTGCCCGGGCCTGCGGCCTTGAAGGTGCGCAGGCGCTGCAGCAGCAGGCCGGCATCGCGTCCCGCGAGGCTGGGAATGGAGTCCGGTGCGCGGTCGGGCGAGCGGCCGTCCGTGCCGTGGCAGGTGAAGCAGGTGGCGGCCAGCACAGCAACCTCCTGCAGGCCGGGAGGTCGGGCGTGATCCGCGTGTGCGGGTGCCGTCAGCAGCAGGCCCGACAACGCTGCCGCAGGCGCCAGGCCAGGGTGGAGCCGTTTTTTCATGGTATGGAGCGTGATTCGATATCGCTGCGAAAGACGATGGGGATGTGGCGCCGCTCGGGTGCGCTGCGCACCAGGTGCAGCACCTTCTCGTGCTGCGGCGACTTGGCGCAGACCGGGTCGGTGGCGCGGGCGTTGCCCGTGATCAGAAAGGCCTGGCAGCGGCAGCCGCCAAAGTCCTTGTGGCGCTCGTCGCAGCTGCGGCAGGGCTCCTGCATCCAGTCCTCGCCACGGTAGGCGTTGAAGGCGCTGCTGAGGCTCCAGATGTCGGCCAGCGGCTGTTCGGTCACGCTGGGCAGTTGCAGCCCGGGCAGATCGCGCGCGTTGTGGCAGGGCAGGGCCAGGCCGTCGGGGGCGATGCTGAGAAACACCTGGCCCCAGCCGTTCATGCAGGCCTTGGGGCGCTCCTCGAAGTAGTCGGGCACGACGAACAGCAGGCGGCAGCGCGTGCCTATCTGCTCGCGGTAGCGGTTGACCACGGCCTCGGCCTGCAGCAACTGCTCGCGTGTGGGCATGAGGTGGTCGCGGTTGAGCCAGGCCCAGCCGTAGTACTGGGTGTTGGCCAGCTCCAGGTACTCGGCCTCCAGCTCCAGGGCCATTTCTATGATCTTGTCCACATGGGGCAGGTTGTGCCGGTGCAGCACGCAGTTGAGCACCATGGGCCAGTCATGCTGCTTGATGATGCGCGCGACCTTTTGCTTGAGGTCGAAGGTGCGCGTATGGCTCAGAAAGTCGTTGAGCTCGCGCGTGCTGTCCTGAAAGGACAGTTGCACATGGTCGAGGCCCGCGTCCTTGAGGCGACGCGCACGCGCCGGCGTCAGACCCACGCCCGAGGTGATGAGGTTGGTGTAATAGCCCAGAGCCCTGGCCTCCTGCACCAGCTCTTCGAGGTCGTCGCGCAGCAGCGGCTCGCCGCCCGAAAAGCCGATCTGCGCGGCGCCCAGCGCGCGCGCCTGGCGCATCACGTCCACCCACTGCGCGGTGCTCAGCTCCGCCCCGGTCCGGGCATAGCGCGTGGGGTTGTAGCAGAACACGCAGTGCAGCGGGCAGCGGTAGGTGAGCTCGGCCAGCAGCCACAGGGGCTGGGGCATCTGCACCGGTGCCGGCGCCGCTGGTGCCCGCAGGGCTTTAGTCGAGCCAGCCACGGTGCATGCCTTCGTCGATCAGGGACTGGACTTGCGGTGCTATGCCCTGGGTTTCGAACAGCGCCTCCAGCTCGTCCACGATGGCCGCCACAGTATGGCGGCCGTCGCAGCGGCGCAGGATCTCGGCGGCGCTGTCGTTGAGCTGGACCATGCCTTCCGGGTAGAGCAGCACCCAGCGCGACTGGGCGGGTTCGTATTGCATGCGCAGGCCGCGTGCAAGCCGGGGCATGAAGGTGGTTTCGGCGGTATTCATCGGCAGGATTTCTCTATGGCGTCAAGCATGTTCCAGAGGACGTCGAGCTTGAACTGCAGTATGTCCAGCGCCCGCTGCTGGGCGGCGCGGGTCGTGAAGTGCTCCAGCGTCACGCGCAGGCCGTGCTCCACATCGCGCCCGGCCAGCGGTATGCGGGTGCGGAAATAGGTCAGGCCGCCGGCCTCGATCCAGGGGTAGTGCTGGGGCCAGGAGGCCAGCCTGTCCTTGTGGATCTGGGGCGCGAACATCTCGGTGAGCGAGGAGCACACGGCCTCCTGCCAGGGCGCGCGCGTGGCGAAGTTCACATAGGCATCGCAGGCAAAGCGCACGCCCGGGGCCACGCGCTGCAGCGACCAGAGATCCTCGCGCGCAATGCCCACGGCTTCGCCCAGGCGGGTCCAGGCTTCGAGGCCGCCGGCGTTCGGGCCCTGGTGGTCGCCATGGCCGTCGTGGTCCAGGATGCGCTCCACCCACAGGCGGCGCTGCGCGCGGTCGGGCATGTTGGCCAGAATGGCCGCGTCCTTGCGCGGAATGCAGACCTGGTAGTAAAAGCGGTTGGCCACCCAGCAGCGCAGCTCGTCGGGCGTGCAGCCGCCTGCATTCATGCGCACATTGAACGGGTGGTGGATGTGATAGGCCGCGCCTTTCTCGCGCAGCCGGGCTTCGAACTCGGCAGGCGTCCAGGCGGCTTCGTCGGGAATCGGGGTGGTCGCAATGTCCATGCGCGGCTTTCAGAACTGCAGGTCCATGCCGTCGTGCGCGACCTCGATGCCCAGGCTGTCGAGCAGGGCGCGTTCGGGCGAGTCTTCGACCAGGATGGGGTTGGTGTTGTTGATGTGGATGAGCAGCTTGCGCGTGCCCGCCGGCAGGCGTTGCAGATGTTCGAGCATGCCGCCGGGGCCGGACTGGGGCAGATGGCCCATGTCGGCCGCGCTCTTGCGCGACAGGCCCATGGCCTGCATTTCGTCGGCGCTCCAGAAGGTGCCGTCCACCAGCACCAGGTCGCAGCCGGCCATGATCTCCTGCAACTCGGGCGTGATCTCGCCCAGGCCCGGTGCGTAGAAGGCGCGTGCACCCGTGGTCGGGTTGTGCAGCACCAGGCCGATGTTGTCCCCGGGCCGGGGCGCGCCGCGAAACGGCGAGTAGGGCGGCGGCTTGGAGCACAGGGCCACGGCCTGCATGGGGAGCTCGGGCAGGCCGGGTGCGAAGAAGGTGCTGGCGTCGCTGGCGATCTCATGGATCTGCACGCCGCAGTAATGCGAAAGAATGCGTGTCACGGGAAAGCCCTGGCCGATGTCGGACAGCACTTCGCGTGTGGCCAGCAGCCGCAGCGGGCCCTGGTGTTCGCGCAGCATGAGCAGGCCGGTCACATGGTCGATCTGGGCGTCCATGAGCAGCACGGCCGCAATGCCCGAGTCGCGCACCGCACGCGCGGGCTGCAGCGCCGGGGTTTCGCGTATCTGGGCAAGAACGTCAGGAGAGGCGTTGATGAGCAGCCAGTCCTGGCCGTTGGCACTGACGGCGATCGATGACTGCGTGCGTGCACGGGCCTGAATCCGGCCCAGGCGCAGGCCGTCGCAATTGGGGCAATTGCAATTCCATTGGGGAAATCCTCCGCCTGCGGCGGAACCTAGAACGCGCAAATGCATGGTGCTGGAGTCGTCAGAGGCAAGGCACGGCGGCTGGCTGCAAGCCGCAGCCGCGTGCCTTGCCGGGTTCAGTGATGGCGCCTCAGCGGTTGGCGATGTACATGGTGATCTCGAAGCCGAAGCGCAGATCGGTGAAGGCGGGTGCAGTCCATTGCATGGTGGTCTCCTTGAAAAATAATGGGTTGGCATGAAACATGTTTGCGGCCCTGGCATCCCAGGGATTCACCAAGGTCGCCACCATGAAAAGCAATATCGATGCCATCTCCCGGACTCCTCCCTGGCCGGCGCCGCAGTACCTGCAGCGCGGCCGGCACCGCGTGGCCTGGCGCGATCTGGGTGCCGCAAGTGAGACGCAGGCCGAATGCTGGCTGCTGCTGCATGGCGGGCCCGGCGGGGGCTGCAGGCCGGCCATGCTCCAGCCCTTTGACCTGGCACGCCAGCGCGTGATTGCGATCGACCAGCGCGGTGCAGGCGCCTCGCGTCCCCGGGGGCGCATCCAGGCGAATCACACGGCGGCGCTGGTCTCGGACATGGAGGCGCTGCGCCAGGCCCTGGGCCTGCAGCGCTGGTCGCTGTTCGCGGGCTCCTGGGGGACGGTGCCGGCGCTTCTGTATGCGCAGCGCTATCCCCAGCATGTGCAGCGACTGGTGCTGCGCGGGGCCTTCGGGCTCACGCGCAAGGAGATTGCGGGTCTGCTGGTGCCCGGCATGCGCCCTGGGAAAACCCCAGGAGAAGCCCGCCACATCTGGCCGGTGCGCGCGTCCACGCCGTTGCCGGTGGCGCTGTTGCATCTGAGACAAGTGCTTCAAAGTGAGACACCTGGTGCTGCATCGCTGCACGTGGCGCGCGAATGGGCGCTGCGCGAAATGCGCGATGCGGCACACGGCCTGCGCCGCAGTCTGCGCCATGGCCAGGGCAGCGATGTGCGCCGCGCCTGGGCCGGCTTGATGCGCGAGCAGCGCCGCGCCCAGGTCGAACTGCTGCTGCCGCGCCTGCGCGCGGGCGACCGCCTGCTCAGGCAGCGGTACCGCGTGCAGGCCCACTACCTCGCGCACCGTGGCTTTGTGGGCGCGGGCGGGCTCGATGCGGCGGTTTTGGCCGTTGCGCGCCAGGGCCTGACCGTGGATTGGGTGCATGGGCGCTTTGATGCGATCTGTCCGCCCGCCAACAGCCGGCGCTGGGCTGCGCTGGGGCGCAGCGCGGGTGCGCAGACGCGGCTGTTGCAGCCCGCTTGCGGCCATCTGGCGGGCGAGCCCGCAATGCAGCAGGCATTGCTCCAATGCGTGACACTGGCGCAGACGCTGTGACAGAAGAACGCTGGCAGGGCGGTTGCCTGAATGCTATGCAAAAAATAGCGTCCAGCGCTCATGGGGCAAGCGCTGGACGCGGTTTTCAGCTGAAGTGGCTAGCGCGCAGGCGTGCTTTCCACAAAGCTGCGCAGCGACCAGACCACTTCGGGCGAGAGCACGCCCTCCCAGGGCGGCATGTGGACGATGCCGAACTTTTGCTTGCCCCAGCGCACGGACTTGACGAAGAAGGCATCGGCATCGGCCGTGCAGCGCTGGCGCAGGGCCGGATCGGCGATGCGCCTGCAGCCCATGCCTATGCGCCGCAGATCGGGTGCGGGCGAGCGCGAGCCGTTGGCATCCGCACCATGGCAGCGCGCGCAGCTCTGGTTGAAGGCGCTCTGGCCCAGGGCGGCAGCCTGGGGGTTGCCGCGCAAGGGATTGGGCTCGGTCCACTCATAGGTCTGGGCGGGCAGCACCGAGGTGTCGACCTGCGGGGCGACGCGCTCCAGGGCGGCTGCGCCGGAGGCCAGAAAAGCCAGGCCCAGGGCCAGGCTTGCGGTGAAGGCTAGGGGTTTGTGCATATCACTTCCAGCTTTCCTGACAGCCCTGGCATTCGTCCATGAAGGACTCGGTGAACAAGGTATAGCGTACGAAGTTGGCTTCGAAGACCGCCTGCTTGAGGTTGGTGGCCGCGAACTTGGTCTCCTGCAGATTGCTGGCGATGAAGCGCGTGCCCACGAACCAGGCATGGTTCAGGCGCGCCATCTCCAGGCTTGCGCCATTGAACTCGGCGCCCGAGAAGTCCGAGCGCATGAGGCGTGCGCCTTCGAGATCCGTGCCTATGAAGCGTGCGTTCTTGAAGTCGGTGTTCGCGGCCGAGGCCTTGCTCATGCGCGCGCCCGTGAGGTTGGCGCCTTCGAGATCGGCGGCCGAGAGGTTGGCGCCGCGCAGGTCGGCGCGCGTGAGGTCGGCACCGCGCAGATCGGCCCCGGCCAGGTTCTTGCCGACGAGGTCGGCATGGCGCAGATCGGCCCCCGGGCAGCGTGTATAGGGCCAGATCGGGCAGCCGTTGATGACCAGGGGCTCGGTGCCTTCGGGTGGGGGCTCGGCGGCCGCGGGCGGGACGCCGAGCAGGTTCAGGCCCAGCAGGCCGGCCATGAGCAAAGCGCGTGGGGGTAGTCGCATACGGATCTCCTGAACCGGGCCGCTGCCCCCTGGGCAGGCCGGCCCGGCAATGGCTTAGCGGCTGGCGACCTGGGGCTTGGGCAGCTTGAAGACCCACATGGAGCCGCCTTGCGAGACCTGCTTGGTCAGCTCGGCCATGTCGCCGCCCCACAGCGGCACGGCGCCGCCGTAGCCGGACTGTATGCCCAGATACTGCTCGCCATCCATCTCCCAGGTCACGGGCACCGAGACCACGCCCGAGCCGGTCTGGAACTTCCACAGCTCCTTGCCGTTTCTCTGGTCGAAGGCCTTCACGAAGCCGTCGGACGTGCCCGTGAACAGCAGGCCGCCGGCCGTGGTCAGCGTGCCGGCCCACAGCGGGAATTCTTCCTTGTGCTCCCAGGCGATCTTGCCGGTCACGGGGTTGATGGCGCGCAGAATGCCCACGTGGTCGTCATAGAGCTTCTTGATGCGGAAGCCCTGGCCCAGGTAGGCGGCGCCGGGCTTGTAGGTGATCTGCTCGGACCAGTAGTCCATGGCCCAGTGGTTGGCCGGGATGTAGAACAGGCCGGTGTCCGGGCTGTAGCTCATGGGCATCCAGTTCGTGCCGCCGAGGAACGGTGGCGAGACGAACACGCTCTCGCCCTTTTCCTCGCCGTCCTTGGGCTCGGGCGGACGGTTGTTCTTCTCGATGGGCAGGCCGGTCTTGAGATCGAAGCCCGAGGCCCAGGTGATGCTGTCCACGAAGGGCCAGGCGTTGATGATGGAGCTTTGCTTCCACGGATGCTTGCCGTCGGCTGCCGCGAGCTTCTGGCGGTCGGTCACGAAGAAGAAGCCGTTGCGGTCCGCATGGGCCGAGGCCTTGACGGTCTTGCCGGTCTTGGGGTCCTTGTAATCGAACAGCAGCACCGAGTTGTTGCCCGAGAAGTCCCAGGCGTCGTTGGGCGTGTGCGAGAAAAAGCCCTTGAGGTCGCCGGTCGTGGGGTCCACATAGGCCTGGCCCGAGGTGTAGAGGCTGGGCCAGTTGCGCGGATCGTCGCCCTTGGCCGTGCGCTTCCAGGTGTTCCAGGGTGCGGGGTTGCCGGTGCCGACCACGATGGTGTTGGTCTCGATGTCGAACGAGGGCGTCTGCCAGGGAGCGCCGCCGCCCTGGCTCCAGGCCTCGACCTTGCCCGTGGGCGAGTTCGGGTCGTTGGGCCAGCTCGGAGCCTTGGGATCGCCCGTGGGCGTGCTGGGCTTGCCGTTCAGGCGGCCCACATGGCCTTCGACCATGGGGCGGGCCCAGACTTCGGCGCCGGTGTCGGGATCGCGTGCATAGAGGTAGCCGACCACGCCGAATTCGTCACCCGAGGAGCCGTGCACCAGCAGCACCTTGCCCGACTTCTGGTCCTTGATGATGAAGGGCGCGCCGGTCATGGTGTAGCCGACCTTGTGGTCGCCGAACTTCTCGTTCCAGACCACCTTGCCGGTGGTGCGGTCCAGCGCAATGATGCGCGCGTCCAGCGTGCCGAAGTACACCTTGTCGCCATAGATGGCCGGGCCCCGGTTGACCACGTCGCAGCAGGGGCGGATGTCCTCGGGCAGGCGGTGCTCGTAGGTCCACAGGCGCTTGCCGGTGCGCGCATCCAGTGCCACGAAGCGCGAGTAGGAGGCGGTGGCGTAGATCACGCCGTCATGGATCAGGGCCTGGGCTTCCTGGCCGCGCTGCTTCTCGCCGCCGAAGGAATAGGTCCAGGCCGGCAGCAGGCCTGCCACGTTCTTGGTGTTGAGCGTCTTCAGCGGGCTGTGCCGCTGCGCCGTCAGACCCAGGCCGTAGGTCAGCACATCGGTGGTGCTCTTGTGGTCGTTGGCAATGTCGTCCCAGGTCACGGGCTTGACGGCCATGGCGGGCAGGGCCAGGGTGGCGGCCAGGGCCAGACAAAGCGTGCGGATGCGCGGGGCGTGCTGCTTGCGCGGCTGATGGATGGCTGAGCGGGTCATGCTGGTTTTGCTCCTTGTGTTGTTGTGGGTGGTCCCGGCCTCGTCAACGCAAGACGCGTGCCACGTATTCGACTCAGAGGTAGATGCAGTGACTGCCGCGTGTCGGTGACCGGGAACGGCTGGGAGCGGCGTTCAAATGTGCAACGCAGTGTGACTCCGGGGGTGCTCAGTTACGGAGCAATGTGCACGGGCACTATCGAAAGCATTGCTGGCAGCGCTTGTCCTGTATGGATATGAGACTGAAACATTGCCCAAATCGACTGTGGATGCGCGCTAGCAGCTATTAAAACTGTCTTGCTGAAGTCGCTTGAGATAGGGGCACAAGTCAGGTCAGAGCCCGCAAGGCATGCTGATGCCCGGAGCGCAAAAAACTGGCGCAACCCAGGCCAGGGACAGCGAGCAAGGGCCGCCCCGCCGCGAGGCTGTCGTCCCCCTCCCGAAGAGAGAGGGGGAAGCGGCGCAGCCGCTCAGGGGGTGCCTTATTTCATCCGCCTCAGCAACCCATCCCGCAAGATGAACTGATGGTGGAAGAACGCCAGCACATGCAGGGCGATGAGCACCAGCAGCGCATAGACGGCCCACTGGTGCAGAAAGCTCAGCAACTGCTTGGCGGCATCCCAGCGCTCGGCCAGCTGCGGCAGGCGCAGGCCGAAAAAGCGGATCGGATAGCCCGAGAACACCGAGCCCAGAAAGCCCGTGGCCGGCGCCAGCAGCATGAACAGGTACAGCAGCTTGTGGTTGCCCGAGGCCAGGCGCTGCATGAGCGGGCTCTGGGCGATGGGGGCGAGACGGGGGCGCAGGGCGGCCCAGGCCAGGCGCAGCACGATGAGCAGGCCCAGCACCATGCCCAGCGACTTGTGGAGGTTGAACCAGTAGACGCGCGTGCCGCTGCTGTCCTTGGGCAGGCCCGTCATCCACAGACCCAGGCCGAGCTCGGCCAGGAGCAGGGCGGCCATGAGCCAGTGCAGCAGGATGGAGAAGCGGTCGTAGCGGTCGTGGTGATTGTGGTGGGGGGGAACTTGCGTCATCTTTGTTCTTGAGGCCAGGGTTGCTGAGACAGGGCCTGGCCAGCGATGCGCAAGCCCGGTCAGTCGAGCAAGTCCGGCGGCAGCTGGCTTTTCTTGCGGTAGATCGTGTTGCGAGACACGCCCAGGGCTTTGGCTGCAGCCGAGACATTGCCCTTGTGCAGACGCAACATCTGTGCCATGGCCTGCAGGGTCACGTCGTGCAGGCTCTGGCTGTCGCCGCGCCCATCCTCGCCTGCGGCAGGCAGCAAAATCGGTTCGGCCAGCGGCGCGGCAAGCGCCATCGGGAGCGTGGCCGGCGCGGGCAGCTGCGCCATCTGCAGCTCTTCGAGGAAATCGTCGGGCAGGTGCAGCGGCTCTATGGCCTCGTCGTCGCCGACCATGACCACGGCCGTGCGCAGCAGGTTGTGCAGCTGGCGCAGATTGCCGGGCCAGTGGTAGCGCGCCAGCAGCTGCATGACGGCGGGCGAGATGCGCACATGCTGCTCGGCGGCGCAGATCGACTTGAGCACCTTTCTGACCACGAGCTCGAAGTCCGAACGCTCGCGCAGCGCGGGCAGGCGCACGACCAGGCCGTTGAGGCGGTAGTAGAGATCCTCGCGGAACTCGCCGCGCGCAATCATCTCCTTGATGTTCTTGTGCGTGGCGCTGACCACGGTCACATCCACCTCGACCTCCTTGGCCGAGCCCAGGGGGCTGACCTTGCGCTCCTGCAGCACGCGCAAAAGCCGCGCCTGCAAATGCTTGGGCATGTCGCCGATCTCGTCGAGGAACAGGGTGCCGCCATGGGCCTGGACGATCTTGCCCACGGCGCCCTTCTTGCGCGCGCCCGTGAACGCGCCTTCCTCGTAGCCGAACAGCTCGGCCTCGATCAGGGACTCGGGGATGGAGGCGCAGTTGACCGGCACAAAGGGCTGGCGCGCACGCGCCGAATCGTTGTGTATGGCCTGGGCCAGCAGGTCTTTGCCCGTGCCCGTCTCGCCGAGGATCATCACGGGAATGTCGCGGTCGGCGACGCGGCGCAGCTTGTGGATCACGGTTCTGACCTGGGCATCGCCGGTGTCCAGATACTGCAGCGAGGACAGCTGGGGCTTGCGTGCTGCGGCGGCCGGGCGCTGGCTGCCCGGGATCGCACGGCTGGCCGCAGGGCTGTCGGCCATGGAGGTCAGCAAGGGCGCGGACCAGGGGCTGGCGGGCTTGATCTCGGCACGGCACCAGACCGAGACGCCGTTGTGCATGCACAGCTGGCGCGGCAGTTGCGCGGCGCCGCCGAACTGCTCGAACAGCGCCGACACCGGCTGGCCGAACAGCGAGGAAAAGGTATGCGCCTGCAGCGCATTGAAGGACAGCCCCAGCTGGAACTGGGCGCTGCGGTTGGCCGAGATGAAGCGCCCCTCGGGCGAGAACACCGCAATCCCCTCGACCAGGGTGCCGAGGAACTCCGCGCGCGAGTGAAAGTGCAGCCGCAGGGCCTTGGGAAAGCTGCCCGCGAACATGTGGTTCTCTATCATCTGCGCCGACATGCGCACCAGGGCCAGCGTGTGCTGGTGGGCGCTGCTCTGGTCGCCCGTGACATCGAGCGCGCCGATCACCTGGCCGTAGGGGTCGAAGATCGGCGAGCACGAGCAGGTCAGCCCCTTGTTCACGTTCAGGTAGTGCTCGCTGCCGTAGATGGTCATCGCCTCCTGCTCGCGCAGCGCCGTGCCGATGGCGTTCGTGCCCTTGATCTGCTCGGACCAGTCCATGCCCGGTATCAGGGCCACGCGAGAGGCCTTCTCAAGAAAGTCGCTGTCGCCCAGCGAGTGCAGGACCATGCCCTTGGCCGAGGTCAGCAAGACCATGCTGTGGGTGTTGGCGATCTGCTCGAACAGCGTCTCCATCACGGGCGCTGCATGGCGGAACAGAAAGTGGTTCTCCTCAAGAACATCGCTCAGATCGCCCTTGGGGAGGCTGGTGCAGTCGGGGGCATCGTGGGCCGTGACGCCATAGGCTTCGGAGCGCCTGTGTGCCTTGCCGACGACGTCGGTGTGCTGCGTGAGTGCCATGGGGGAGGGCGACTCACCGTGTCGTTCAGGGGGACGACCGAAAAAACCTGTGCTCATACGTGTCTCCAGCGCTGGAAGAGGCGGCTCCAGCATCCCTGCGCGTCGGCCTGCAATCCACGGGTTCATGCAGACAGGGCGTCAGGGCTTTGTTTTTTTATCCAATCGCTATGGGATTTTGCGAATGATGGCATCGGGCGCAACCAGGATATCCCTGGGTGCTGCAATTGTTGTTCACAAACACGGCCGATCGGGTGTTCCAGGCTGAGACACCTGCATGCCATCTGTGCGCGGCCAGGTCCGGGTTGATTCAAATTGAGACAGTGCGCGCAGGCGGGCTCAGAACTTTTTTTGCATGGCCCGCATATTGCTTTTGGACTGGGGACATCTTTGCAAACCGGAGACATTCCCCCATGAAAAAATCATCACAACTTCCACTGGCAGGCCTGCGCGGCCTGATGGCACTGGCTCTGGCATGCAGCGCCTCGCTGGCCATGGCCCATGGCGATGTCGTGCCCCAGGCCGTGGACACCAGCTCCCTGCCCCAGCTGGGCAGCAAATGGCTGGAGTCCAACCCCTACGACAAGCAGAGCAAGGCCAGGCAGGAGGCGCTGCGCATAGGCAGCTCGGCCTATAACCAGAACTGCGCGCGCTGCCACGGGCTGGAGGCCATCTCGGGCGGCATCGCGCCCGATCTGCGCAAGTTCGACGAAGAGTGCAGCGGCCTGGCCGATGCGGCCAAGAAAGAGGTCTGCTACAAGGAAATGGACGACTACTACGTGGGCACCGTGAGGCGCGGACGCACGCGCGACGGACGCGTCTACATGCCGCCGTTCGAGGGCACGCTCACGCAGGAAGCGGTCTGGGCCATCCGCTCCTACCTCGAAGTGCGGCGCGATCAGTGAGCCTGCGCGTCGTGTCTCAGGCCTGCTCTGCGGGCTTGAGGCGCACGATGCGTGACTGGCAGTTGGCATAGGCCTGGTCGAGCTGCACCTGCATGAGATGAAAGCCGGGCGGGCATTCGAAGCCGGCCAGCAGGTCGGGGGCTGCTGCGCGCACATGGCCGTTGACGCGAAAGCGCGCGCGGCGCGCAAAGTCCACGAAGATCATGCCGGCCTTGCAGCCCTGGTCGCTGGCGAGGAGCGGCAGGCGGGCTGCGGCCTGTGCGGGCAGCAGAAAGCAAAAGCGCTTTTCGTCGAGAAAGGCCACGAGCGGGTAGCTGCCCTGGTCCGTGGTGGCGCAGGGCAGCATCTGCGTGAAGATGCGGCCGTCTGCCTCGCAGACGCTGAGGAAGAAGAACGGCTGGGCCGCCATGAAGCGCGCATTGCCTGCGCTCAGCCGGTCGGCAATCCCCGCCCGGGCTTCCCTGGCCTGCTCCTGCACGCCAAAGCGCTGGTGGGCCTGGCGCTCGCCCGCGTGAAAGAGGTCGGGCGCGCCCGGGTCTTCAAGAATGATGCGCATGGCGGGCTCCTGAAAAGGTGGCCGTGACGGGCCGGTCAAAGGACGAAGGTCTAGGCCAGGACCAGATGCGGCAGCCCGGCAACGGATGCCTGCTCGATGGCTGTCACCTCCACCCGCAGCACGCGCGGGGCCATGGGCCAGATGGCGCGCAGGCTGGCATCCGGCGCTTCAATGCAGCAGCCCCCCTGGATCTGCAAGGTGGACTGGCGGGCGAAATCCACGAACAGCATGGAAACCTCGGGGCGTTCGAGCAGATTGCCCAGGGTGTTGAGCAGGTTGTTGCCCGGGTAGTCGGGGAACACGAGCTGCTGCGGGCCCACGACCTTGAGCAGGGGCTCGGGCGGGCCTGCGGTCTCGCGGCCTCGGTAGGAGCAGTCGCAGTCGCCGGCCGCACTCGCCGAGCCCAGCAGGAAAAACGGCTGTGTCTCTAGCCAGGGGGCGATTTCCAGCAGGTCGGCATGGTGCATGGCGTTCACCTCGGAATCGGTTGGCGGTCCTCGAGCAGGGGCGGCCCGGGGAGGCCGCCAGCACGTTCTCAGAACTGGTAGGACAGGTTGAGCCCGGCCATCCACTGGCGGCCCGGCGCGCTTTCGAAATAGCGGCCATTGCCCTCGTTGACGAGGACGGAACCTACATAACGCTTGTCCGCGAGATTGTCCAGGCGTGCATAGGCCTGCAGCTTCCAGTCGCCGAGGCGCCGGGTATAGCCGGCGCTGGCGCCGAACACTCCGTAGGACGGGGTCAGCACGCTGTTGCTGTCGTTCGCGGCCAGCGAGCCCACGTGGCGCCAGTCGAGGCCGAATTTCCAGCTCTCGTGCGGCTTCCAGTCCAGGGCCAGCCAGGCCTGGTGGCGCGCCGTGCCGGCCAGGCGCTTGCCTGCGGGCACGCAAACACCCTTGGCATCGCAAAAGCCCTGGCGCAGCTTGGCGTCCAGCAGGGTCAGGGCCGCATCCAGGCGCAGCTGGCTGCCAAACCAGGCGGTCGAGCCCAGCTCCAGCCCCTGGCGGCGCGTGCGGCCTGCGTTCTGGTAGCTGGTGCGCCCGCCGATGTTCTCTGCGGCCACGATTTCGTTGCGGGTGTCGGTCTGGAACAGCGCCGCCGTCCATTCGCCGCGCAGGCCGCTGCCCGCAAAGCGCTGGCGCCAGCCGATCTCGGCACTGGTCGAGGTCGCGGCCTGCAGGTCGAAGTTCAGGCCGCTGCGGCCTGCGGGGCGGTAGGAGAGCTCGTTGAAGGTCGGTGTCTCCAGGCCGCTGCCCATCGAGGCATAGAGCTGGCTGCCTTCGCTGAGCCGGTACTGCAGCGAGACCACGGGCAGCAGACGGTGAAAGCGGGTGCTGCCGCTGTCGTCGCCATTGCCCGGGGCCAGGTATTGGTCGCGTGACTTGACGCGCACATGGCTCCAGCGCAGGCCGGCCTCGGCCTTCCAGTCCGGGGCGAACGACCAGGAGGCCTGCAGATAGGGGTCGATGTTGCTCAGCGTATTGCGCTCGTCGCGGCGCAGATCGCCCATGACGCCGAGCTGGCTGCCCGCAAAGTTGTTGTAGCCCTTGCGGTCTTCCTCGACCCGGTTTGCGGCCAGGCCTGCGACCAGGGTCAGGGGCTGGTTGGCGAGCCGGGTTGCATGGGCCCAGCGCGCATCGAGGCCGCCGTAGTCGCGGCCCATGTCGATGACGCCCCCCGCGCTGGTGGCCGGCTTTTGCGCGGCCGCAGGTGTGGACTGGTACTGGGTGATCTGGCGCTGCCCCGCATACACCATGAAGCGCAGGCTGTTGGCCGCATCGAGTTTTTGCTCGTAGGTGATGCCGGCCTGGGTCTGGCGCGTGCTCTTGCGCGCGTTGAAGTCCAGCGGCCCCTGGGCCACGGCGCGCGGGTCGGCCGCCCAGTCCGCGGGCGTGAGGCCACCCGGGTCCTTGGCGTTGATGTCCACATGGCTGGCCACCAGGGTCAGCTGGCCGCCATGGGCGGTTTCGGTATCCAGGCGCGCGTTGAACAGGTTCTTGTCGGCGCTGCTGTGGCGGCGCCAGCCATCGGTCAGAAAGCGGCTGGCGCTGAGCGCATAGCCTATGCCATGGCTTTCGCCCCGGGCCTTGAGGCCCAGGCGCTTTTGCCCGTCGCTGCCTGCGGCAAAGTTGCTCTCCACCGAGGGCCGGCCTTCTCCGCGCTCGGTATAGGCGCTGATCACGCCGCCCGAGGCATTGCCATAGAGCGCGGAATAAGGGCCGCGCAAGACCTCGATGCGCTCCACCGAGGCCAGGTCGATGTTGCTGGTCTGGCCCTGGCCGTCGGGCATGGTCGAGGGGATGCCATCGACGAAGATCTGCACGCCGCGCACGCCAAAGGTGGAGCGTGCGCCATGGCCGCGAATCGACAACTGCAGATCCTGGGCGTAGTTCTGGCGGTTCTGTATGAGCAGGCCGGGCGCTGCGGGCAGGGCTTCGGAGAGGTTCACCTGCCACTGGCGATCACGCAGGCGTTCGCCGTCGATGAGCGTGATCGAGGCCGGTAACTGCTCCACCGGCGACTGGGCGAGGCTGCTGTGCACGGCGACGCTGGGGAGGGCGGCATCGGGGGCCTGGGGCGTGCGCGACTCCTGGGCGAATGCGGCCTGGGCCAGCACCATGAGGCTGCCCAGGCCGGTCAGCCGGGGCAGGCCGAAGGCGGACGCGCGAGGCTGAAAAGCATGCATGGATGCTCCTTGCACAGAAAGAATACAGAAAGGGGAAGGGGCAGGGCCGGCCTGTTGCGGCCTTGCGTGGAGGCGGCTGCCAGGCCCATGGACCGGGGCAGCGCCTGGTGTCGTGTCCAGGCTTGTTGTTATTCCATATCCAGCTCGTTGGCGTGTGCGAAGGCGGGGCGCCTGCCGCCTGCAGGCTCGGCAGGCGCCACCGGCAAGCTCAACGCTTGTCTGGTTTTGGGAATCAGAAGAAGCCCAGGGCCTTGGGGCTGTAGCTGACCAGCAGGTTCTTGGTCTGCTGGTAGTTGGACAGGGCCGACTTGTGGTTTTCGCGGCCGATACCGGACTTCTTGTAGCCGCCAAAGGCTGCATGGGCGGGGTAGAGGTGGTAGCAGTTGGTCCACACGCGACCGGCCTTGACGGCGCGGCCCATCCTGTAGGCCGTGGTGCCGCTGCGGCTCCAGACGCCGGCGCCCAGGCCGTATTCGCTGTCGTTGGCGATGCGGATCGCGTCCTCCATGGTCTTGAAGGTGGTCACCGAGGCCACGGGGCCGAAGATTTCCTCCTGGAATACGCGCATGTTGTTCTGGCCGAACAGCAGCGTGGGCTTGACGAAGAAGCCGTCGTTGATGTCGCCGCCCTGGCGGTTGCGTTCGCCGCCGGTCAGGCATTGCGCGCCTTCCTGGCGGCCCACGTCGATGTAGCCGAGGATGCGATCGAGCTGGGCCTGCGAGACCTGGGCGCCGACCATGGTGCTCTTGTCCAGCGGGTGGCCCTGCTTCATCGACTGCACGCGCTTGACGGCGCGCTCGATGAAGCGGTCGTAGATGGACTCCTGCACGAGAATGCGCGAGGGGCAGGTGCAGACCTCGCCCTGGTTGAGCGCGAACATGGAGAAGCCCTCCATGACCTTGTCCAGGTACTCGTCATCGGCGTCCATGACGTCGGCAAAGAAGATGTTGGGGCTTTTGCCTCCCAGCTCCACGGTCGAGGGGATGAGGCTGTCGGCGGCGGCGTGCAGAATGCGCTGGCCCACGGCCGTGGAGCCCGTGAAGGCGATCTTGGTGATGCGCTTGCTCGTGGCCAGGGCCTCGCCGGCTTCGCGGCCAAAGCCGTTGACCACGTTGATCACGCCGGGCGGCAGCAGGTCGGCGATCAGCTCCATGAGGACCATGATGGATGCCGGCGTCTGCTCGGCAGGCTTCAGGACCACGCAGCAGCCGGCCGCGAGTGCGGGCGGCAGCTTCCACGAGGCCATCAGCAGGGGGAAATTCCAGGGGATGATCTGGCCGACCACGCCAATCGGCTCGTGGAAGTGGTAGGCCACGGTGTTGGCGTCGATCTCGGAGATGCCGCCTTCCTGGGCGCGTATGCAGCCGGCGAAGTAGCGGAAGTGGTCGATGGCCAGGGGGATGTCTGCGGCCATGGTCTCGCGCAGCGGCTTGCCGTTGTCTATGGTTTCGGCAACCGCGAGCAGCTCCAGGTTCTGCTCCATGCGGTCGGCAATCTTGAGCAGCAGGTTGGCGCGTTCGGTGACCGAGGTCGAACCCCATTTTTCCTGGGCTGCATGGGCTGCGTCCAGGGCCAGGTTGATGTCGCTGGCATCGGACTGGGCGACCTTGCAGAACGCCTTGCCGGTAATGGGCGAGACGTTCTCGAAATAGCGACCGGCGAGCGGCGCAACCCATTTTCCGCCGATGAAGTTGTCGTACTGCTGCTTGTAGGGATAGGCGATATCCAGGTTGAAGCGCTTGAGTTCGAACATGTCCATGGTTGTCTCCTTTGCTGTAAAGGCCGGCGAGGAAATGCCGGTTGCCAGACTACATACAAGCTTTGTGCCAGCTTGGTCGAAAGCCTGGAGTCACAGTCTGGCACGGGCTTGTACCAGGGATGTGTCACGTTTGGTTGCGCTTGTTGTTCCAGATTGCGCCACTGGGTTGATGAGGTTTGGAGCAGATGTGACATGGCCTTTGAGACATCCGGTCCAGGGGCGTGTGCCGATGAAGTGTGCAGTTTGGGTTTCAGGTGGTTACCAAGTTTTTCCGTTGCTTCTTTCTGTGCTCCTGGTCAAGTCTGGGAAGCCCGCAGCGACTTGCGAAATTCCGAAGGGGACAAACCCGTCCAGAGCCGGAAGGCGCGGATGAAGCTTTTGTCGTTGAGAAAGCCGCAGGCCTGGGCGATGCGCTTGATGGGGCGGCTGGTGCGCAGCAGCAGGCCTATGGCGCGCTCGCGCCGCACCTCGTCCTTGAGGGCTTGCAGCGAGGCGCCTTCTTCCTTGAGCTGGCGGTGCAGGCTGCGCTGGGACATGTGCAGCTGGCGTGCCAGCGTGTCCGCCGTCTGCAGGCACTCCCCATCGGCGGCCAGCAGCTGGCGCACGCGCTGCACCAGGCGCCGCTCGCGCCGGTAAGGGCGTACCTGTATCGGCAGGGCGCGCTGCAGCATGAGCTTGAGCGCAGCCTCGTCGCGTGCCAGCGGCAGGGACAGAAAGCGCGCCTCGAACTGCAGCCTCGCACGGGGGGCGTCGAATTCGAGCTCGCCCGCCGAGAACAGAATGCCGTAGGCGCTCGCATGCGCGGGGGCTTCAAAGGGAAAGCTGGCGCGCAGCACGGGGATGGGCTCGTCCACCAGCCAGCTCGCGAAGCCGTGAATATTGCACAGCACCGAGACCAAGCAGAACTCGCGCATGGGACCCAGATCCCTGGCTTCCTCGATGGTCAGCGTGGCCAGCCCCGCGTCCTCGCTGAGCGTCAGATGGATGTCGTCGGCCAGCAGGCCGTGGTGGCGGCACCAGCGCACCAGGGCCAGTCCCAGCCGGTCGCTGCCGATGCTGGCACGCGCCAGCATGCCGTAGCTGCCCCAGGGCAGGCGGCGTGCAAACCAGCCCAGACCTTCGTCGTCGAGCTCGCGCATCGCGGCATCGGACAAGGCCTCCATCTGCAGGGCCGTGATGCGCTGGCTGGCATCGCTGACCAGGTCTGGCGCTATTTGTGCCTTTTCAAGTGCAGGCAGGGCACTCAGGCCTCGGCGTTCATAGGCCAGGACAATGGCTTGCACAAAGGCCATGGGAGTGACCGCCGGGTGAGAGGAAGCCGTGGCCGCAGCCTGCGGCAGAGGGATCTTGACCAGTGAAGGGGTTGACATGCTGGCAATTATTGCAACCCTTGTGACCTGTTCTGATCGGGGTTGGCCCTTATGCTGGCCGGCAGACATGCTGCTCCAATGGCCGGCTCGAGCCATGGCGCGAAGATCCTCAGGAGACAAGAACATGACGCCCACTGTTTTGCTTGAAAAAAGCCAGGCGCAAGGCCGCACCGATGTTGCTCTGATCGAGCAGACGATTGGCGACTTCTTTGCCGCCATGGCCGCGCGCCAGCCCGAACGCGAAGCCCTGGTCAGCCGCCATCAAGGCCTGCGCTACAGCTACGCAGAACTGCATCAGGCCACACGCCAGCTGGCCAGCGCGCTGCTGGGCCTGGGGTTGAACAAGGGCGATCGCATCGGCATCTGGTCGCACAACAATGCCGAATGGGTGCTCATGCAGTTGGCCACGGCCCAGGTGGGGCTGGTGCTGGTGAACATCAATCCGGCCTACCGGACATCCGAAGTCGAGTACGCGCTCAACAAAGTGGGCTGCAAGGCCGTGGTGAGCATGCCCAGCTTCAAGACCAGCGACTATCTGGGCATGCTGCGCGAGCTCGCCCCCGAGATTGCTGGTGTCGAGCCGGGCCGGCTGCAGGCAGCACGCCTGCCCGAGCTGCGCCATGTGGTCTGGATCGATGTGGCCGGCGAGGGCGGGGAGCAGGCCGGCATGCAGCGCTTTTCCGATCTGATGGCCACGGGCCGGGCCGACGATGAGCGCATCGACACGATGGCCGCCAGGCTCAGGAACACCGATCCCATCAACATCCAGTTCACCAGCGGTACCACGGGCTTTCCCAAGGGCGCCACGCTGACCCACCGCAACATCCTCAACAACGGCTTCTTCATTGGCGAGTGCATGCGGCTCACGCCCGAGGACCGGCTGTGCATTCCCGTGCCGCTGTACCACTGCTTCGGCATGGTGCTTGGCAACCTGGCCTGTTTCACGCACGGCAGCTGCATTGTCTATCCTAACGACGGCTTCGATCCGCTGCTGGTGCTGGAGACCGTGGAGGCCGAGCGCTGCACGGGCCTGCACGGCGTGCCCACGATGTTCATTGCCGAGCTCGACCATCCGCGCTTTGCGCAGTTCGACCTGTCCACGCTGCGCACCGGCATCATGGCGGGCTCGCCCTGCCCCATCGAAGTCATGAAGCGCGTGGTCAGCGACATGCATTTGTCCGAGATCACGATTGCCTATGGCATGACCGAGACCAGCCCCGTGAGCTGCCAGAGCGATGCCGACACGCCGCTGGAAAAGCGCGTGGCCACGGTGGGCAAGGTGCAGCCGCACCTGGAGGTGAAGATCGTCGATCCGGCCACGGGAGAGACCGTGGCGCCCGGCATCTCGGGCGAGCTGTGCACGCGCGGCTATTCGGTCATGCATGGTTACTGGGGCGATGAGGAAAAGACCCGCGAAGCCATAGACGCGGAGGCCTGGATGCACACTGGCGACCTGGCCACCATGGACGCCGAGGGCTATGTGAACATCGTGGGCCGCATCAAGGACATGGTGATCCGTGGCGGCGAGAACATCTACCCGCGCGAGATCGAGGAATTCCTCTACGGCCATCCCCAGGTGCAGGACGTGCAGGTCGTGGGCGTGCCCGACCAGCGCTATGGCGAGGAGCTGTGTGCCTGGATCATCGCCAAGCCCGGCCAGGATCTCACCGAGGAGGCCGTGCGCGATTTCTGCAAGGGCCGCATCGCCCATTACAAGGTGCCGCGCTACATCCGCTTCGTGCAGGCCTTTCCCATGACCGTGACGGGCAAGATCCAGAAGTTCAAGATCCGCGACGAGATGATCGCCATGCTGGATCTGCGCCCGGCCAGGACGGCCTGAGCGCCGGCAGGGAAGATCAATGCTCGACCGTCCGGGCCTCTTCGTCCGTCATGGCGGCCGCGCGGCGCGCCACCGTGAGGCGCTTGCGCAGTGCGATCTCCTGCATGTCGAGTTCGCTGACCAGATGGCGCAGGGATTCGTCGTTGATGCGATGGGCCTGGCGCTCGGCATACAGCGTGTCGCGCTCCAGGTGGATGCAGCGCAGCCTCAGTTCCAGCTCCAGCACATAGCGCAGCTTGCGCTGGCGCACGACTTCGGGCGCTTCGCGCTGGGCCTCGATGCTCAGGGCCGTGCCGCTGCCGTCGTCGAGCAGCTGGGCGCGGTTGCGGTATTCCTGGGTCAGGTGGCCCATGACCTCCTGGTGCATGTGCACCCATTCGGCGGTGTTGCTGTGGATTTCCTCGTCGCTGAGCGTCAGGCCGCGCATGGCCGCATGGCAGGCTTCGGAGCGCGCCAGACGCTCCTCGCGCACCGTGGGCGATTCGCCGGGCGGTGGCAGGCGGCGCAGTATCAGGGGCAGGGAGATCGAGCCCAGGACCAGGGTGAACAAGATGGTGCCCGTGGCCAGAAAGATCAGCATGTTGCGGCCCGGAAACGGCTGGCCGTTGTTCAGCAGCATGGGCACGGACAAGGCGCCGGCGAGCGTCACGGCGCCGCGAATGCCGGCCATGGTGGTGAGCAGGTTCAGCAGGTGCGAGGGACGCTCGGCCATCTTGCCCTGATGGTGGGCGCGGGCCAGCGAGCCTTGCACGCCCAGCGTCAGCCAGATCCAGCGCATGAGCAGCAGCGCGCTGGAGACCAGCACCACATACAGGATCAGCATCCACCACTGGTCGCCCGCGTCGTGCAGGTTCACGCCAATGATGGATGGCAGCTGCAGGCCCAGCAGCAGGAAGATGGCGCCGTTGAACGAGGCCTCGATCAGGCTCCAGGTGCCCTCGGTCTGCATGCGCTCGCTCACGTAGCTGCTGCGCTCCAGATCCGCGAAGTTGGTGGTGATGCCGGCCGCCACGGCCGCCAGAATGCCCGAGACACCGATCTTCTCGCCCACGATATAGGCCGCAAACGGCAGCAGGGCCAGCAGCAGCACCATCTGCGTGGCTGCCACGTCACCCAGGCGGCGCGTGATCGTGCTGCGGCCATGGGCAAAGCCCCAGCCCAGCAGTGCGCCCACGCCCAGACCGCCCAGGGCCATCCACATGAATTCCTTGGCGACCTCGGTCCAGGAGAACAGGCCCGTGAGCGTGGCCACGATTGCGAACTTGAGCGCCACCAGACCCGATGCATCGTTGAGCAGGGACTCGCCCTCCAGGATGTGCATGGTCTTCTCGGGCATGCCCAGGTTGCGGGTGATGGCGGAGACGGCCACGGCGTCCGTGGGCGAGACCACGGCGGCCAGCGCAAAGGCCACGGTCAGCGGCATGCCCGGAATCAGCCAGTGGATCAGCCAGCCCAGGCCCAGCACCGTGAACAGCACCAGGCCCAGGGCCAGGAGCAGAATCGGGCGGTGCAGCGCGAAGAATTCGCGCTTGGGAATGCGCCAGCCGTCGGCGAACAGCAGCGGCGGTATGAAGAGCAGCAAAAACAGCTCGGGATCGAACGCAATGTGCAGGCCTTTTTGAGGCCATGCCATGAGCGCGCCCAGCGCTATCTGTATCAGCGGCAAGGGAATTGCGCGCACATAGCGGGCCGCAATGCCCGTGAGCGAGCCCAGCAGCAGGACCAGCAAAACGATTTCAACGGTGTGCATGCGGCATTGTCCTTACTCGATGTCCTTGTATCTCCGAAGTCTGTAACAAAAACCAAGTTTTTCGCACGGAAAAACGAAAAAAGAGGCCCAGCATGAGCATTCTTGCAACCCAACTCAACCCGCGCTCGGCGGACTTTCTGGCCAATGCCGCAGCCATGCGCGCCGTGGTCGAGGACTTGAACACGCGCCTGGCCGAAATCGCCCAGGGCGGCGGCGAGGCCGCGCGCGCCAAGCATGTGGCGCGCGGCAAGCTGCTGCCGCGCGAGCGCGTGGCCCTGCTGCTCGATCCGGGCACGCCGTTCCTGGAGCTCGCGCCGCTGGCCGCGCTCAACATGTACAACAACGATGCCCCGGGCGCGGGCATGATTGCGGGCGTGGGCCGCGTGGCCGGCGTGGACTGCATGGTGGTGTGCAACGACGCCACCGTGAAGGGTGGAACCTACTACCCGATGACGGTGAAAAAGCATTTGCGTGCCCAGGAGATCGCCGCGCAAAACCGCCTGCCCTGCGTCTATCTCGTGGACTCGGGCGGCGCCAACCTGCCCAACCAGGACGATGTGTTCCCCGACCGCGACCACTTCGGCCGCATCTTCTTCAACCAGGCGAACATGAGCGCGGCCGGCATTGCCCAGATCGCCGTGGTCATGGGCTCGTGCACGGCCGGCGGCGCCTATGTGCCGGCCATGAGCGACGAGTCCATCATCGTGAAGAACCAGGGCACGATCTTTCTCGGCGGCCCGCCCCTGGTCAAGGCGGCGACCGGCGAGGTGGTGAGCAGCGAGGACCTGGGCGGCGGCGATGTGCATACGCGCCTGTCGGGCGTGGCCGATCACCTGGCCCAGAATGACACCCATGCGCTGGCCCTGGCGCGCCAGGCCGTGGCCAACCTCAACCACCAAAAACCGGCCCATGCGGGCGATGCCAGGCCCGAAGCACCGCTGTTCGATGCCCAGGAGCTCTACGGCGTGATTCCTGTGGACACGCGCAAGCCCTTCGATGTGCGCGAAATCATTGCGCGCATCGTGGACGGCAGCCAGTTCGACGAATTCAAGGCGCGCTTTGGCGCCACCCTGGTCTGCGGTTTTGCGCGCATCGAAGGCATGCAGGTCGGCATCATTGCCAACAACGGTATTTTGTTCAGCGAGTCGGCCGTCAAGGGCGCCCACTTCATCGAGCTGTGCTGCCAGCGCAAGATTCCGCTGGTGTTCCTGCAGAACATCACGGGTTTCATGGTGGGCCGCAAGTACGAGAACGAAGGCATTGCGCGCCATGGTGCCAAGCTGGTCACGGCCGTGGCCACGGCCGCGGTGCCCAAGTTCACCATCATCATTGGCGGCAGTTTTGGCGCGGGCAACTACGGCATGTGCGGCCGTGCCTACTCGCCGCGCTTTCTGTGGATGTGGCCGAACGCGCGCATCTCCGTCATGGGCGGCGAGCAGGCGGCCAGCGTGCTGGCCACGGTCAAGCGCGACGGCATAGAGGCCCGGGGCGGCAACTGGTCGGCCGAGGAGGAGGAGGCCTTCAAGGCGCCGATCCGCCAGCAATACGAGGACCAGGGCCACCCCTATTACGCGAGTGCCCGCCTGTGGGACGATGGCGTGATCGACCCGGCCGATACGCGCCGCGTGCTGGCCCTGGGCCTGGCGGCCACGCGCAATGCGCCGATCGAGGACACCAAGTTCGGCGTGTTCCGCATGTAAGCCGGATGCGTGCAAGCCCTTCAACCAGGAGACTGTGATGACCCTAGCCCTGACTCTTGCCGTCAACGCCGGCGTGGCCACGATCACGCTGAGCCAGCCCGAGGTGCGCAACGCGTTCAGCGACGAGGTGATTGCCGAGATCACGCGCGCCTTCCGTACCGTGGCCGAGCGCAGCGATGTACGCGCCGTGGTGCTGGCCGCCGAAGGCCCGGCCTTTTGCGCGGGCGCCAACCTCAACTGGATGCGCCGCATGGCCGATTATTCGCGCGATGAGAACCGCGAGGACGCAGGCCTGCTGGCCGAGATGCTGCGCGTGATCTACGAGTGCCCCCAGCCCACGATAGCGCGCGTGCAGGGCGATGTGTACGCGGGCGGCATGGGGCTGGTTGCGGCCTGCGACATGGCCGTGACCTCCAGCAATGCGGGCTTTTGCCTTTCCGAAGTCAAGATCGGCCTGATCCCCGCGACCATCAGCCCCTATGTGATCCGGGCCATGGGCGCGCGTGCGGCCCACCGCTACTTTCTGACCGGCGAGCGCTTCGACGCCGCCGAGGCCTTGCGCATAGGCTTTGTGCACCGCGTGGTCGAACCCGACGATCTGGACTCGGCCGTGGACGGCCTGCTCAAGCACCTGGTCAGCGCAGGCCCGGATGCGGTGCGCGCCTGCAAGCGCCTGGTCATGGACGTGGCCGAGCGCGAGATCAACGAGCAGCTGATAGCCGCCACCGTCGAAGGCATTGCCGACATCCGCGCCAGCGCCGAGGGCAAGGAGGGCGTGCAGGCCTTTCTGCAAAAGCGCAAGCCGGGCTGGGTAACCTCTTGAAGTATGCAGCGCCGGGGCGGCGGGCCCTTGCCTGACGCCTGTGGCGCGGGGCCACCGGTTTGTTGTTTGCTCCAATAAATATAGCTGCAAGCGCTTGATGGATAAGCGGTTGAGCTTTGATAACCTGACAGAGATTTCACATGTTCAAAAAAATACTGATTGCCAACCGTGGTGAAATCGCCTGCCGTGTGGCCGCCACCGCCCGCCGCATGGGCGTGCGCACCGTGGCCGTGTATTCCGATGCCGATGCGAATGCCAAGCATGTGACGGCCTGCGACGAGGCCGTGCACATCGGGGGCAGCGCGCCCAAGGACAGCTATCTGCGCTGGGAGCGCATTCTGGAAGCGGCCAAGCAAACCGGTGCCGAGGCCATTCACCCCGGCTATGGCTTTCTGTCGGAAAACGAAGACTTTGCCAATGCCTGCGCTCAAGCCGGCCTGGTCTTCATCGGTCCTCCAGCCAGTGCGATTCGCGCCATGGGCCTGAAGGCCGAGTCCAAGCAACTCATGGAAAAGGCTGGCGTGCCCCTGGTGCCCGGCTACCACGGTGCCGACCAGAACCCCGAGCTGCTGCAGCGCGAGGCCGACCGCATCGGCTACCCGGTGCTCATCAAGGCCAGCGCCGGCGGCGGTGGCAAGGGCATGCGCCTGGTGGAAAAAAGCGAAGACTTTGCCGCTGCCCTGGCCAGCTGCCAGCGCGAGGCCATCAACAGCTTTGGCAACGATGCCGTGCTGATCGAGAAATACGTGCTGCGCCCGCGCCATATCGAGATCCAGGTGTTTGGCGACACCCAGGGCAATTGCGTCTACCTGTTCGAGCGCGACTGCTCGGTCCAGCGCCGTCACCAGAAGGTGCTGGAAGAAGCCCCGGCCCCCGGCATGACCGAGGCCTTGCGCAAGCAAATGGGCGAGGCCGCCGTGGCCGCGGCCAAGGCCGTGCACTATGTGGGCGCGGGCACGGTGGAATTCATCGTCGAGCAGCCCGGGGGCTATGAGGCCCCCGAGCAGATGAAGTTCTACTTCATGGAAATGAACACCCGCCTGCAGGTGGAGCACCCCGTGACCGAGGCCATCACCGGCGAAGACCTGGTGGCCTGGCAGCTGCAGGTGGCTGCCGGCAAACCTCTGCCAAAACAGCAATCGGAACTGCGCATTCAAGGCCACGCGATCGAGGCCCGCATCTGCGCCGAAAACCCCGACAACGGCTTTCTGCCCGCCACCGGCTCCTTGCATGTCTACCGCAAGCCGGCTTGCACCAGCTTTGAAATCGGTGCGGTGCGCGTGGACGACGGCGTGCGCGAGGGCGATGCCATCAGCCCCTTCTACGATTCCATGATCGCCAAGCTCATCGTGCGCGGCGAGACGCGCGAGCAGGCGCTGGCGCGGCTGGACGAGGCCTTGCAGCAGACGCACATCGTGGGCCTGTCCACCAATGTGCAGTTTCTGCGCCAGGTGATTCGCAGCCAGGCCTTTGCCACGGCCCAGCTGGATACGGCGCTGATCGAGCGCGAAAAGGACGGCCTGTTCCACCAGCAGCCGCTGGCCCTGGGCCTGGCCGTGGCCGCTGCCGTGGCGCGTGCCCTGGAGGGCGAGCGCTCCCTGGAAACCGCCGATCCGTTCAGCCGCCGCGATGGCTGGCGCTCGCATGGCGAAAGCCTGCGCCTGTGGCAGTTCCAGAGTGGTGATCAGCCCCTGGAGGCGCGGCTGCGCTATCTGCACCAGGGCGGCCTGGAGCTGGCCGTGGGTGATGAGCTGGGCGGTCTCGAATGGCAGCTGCGCGAGGATGGCGCCCTGGTGCTGCACTTTGCGGGCCAGCGCCTGGTGGCCCAGGTCCATGTGCGGGGCGAGCACTACCATGTGTTCGCCCAGGCCGGAGCCGCCGTGCTGAGCCTGGCCGATGCGCTGGCCCATGCGGGCGATGCCCAGTCCGAAGGCGGGCGCCTCACGGCCCCCATGCCGGGCAAGCTGGTGTCGTTCGCGGTCAAGGCCGGAGACAAGGTCAGCAAGGGTCAGCCCCTGGCCGTGATGGAGGCCATGAAGATGGAGCACACCATTGCCGCACCGGCCGATGGCGAAGTCACCGAGCTGCTCTATGCGGCCGGCGACCAGGTGGCCGAAGGGGCCGAGCTGCTGCGCATCCAGGCCTGAGGCGACTATTGAAAAAGGAGCTGGTAGCGCATGCATTCAAGCCATTTCAGTATGAAAAGAGCTTGAATTCGTTTGATATCAAGCGCTAGCAGCACACTTTTCCATAGCGGAAACAGGGCTGCTGCCTTGTCCCGTGCTCCGGCTGGGTCAGCCCCGGGCCGGAGTCGGACAATTCGCGTGCGCAGGCAGGTGTGGCCCGGATATTGATAAAAAGCCTGCAAAGATCCAGGAGCAGACATGAGCTATCCCCAGTATGTAAAGCTTGTCGATGTAGGCCCGCGCGACGGCCTGCAAAATGAAAAACAGCCCGTGCCTGCGGCCGTCAAGATTGCCCTGGTGCACATGCTGCAGCAGGCCGGCCTCAAGGAAATCGAGGTCACCAGCTTCGTCAGCCCCAAGTGGGTGCCGCAGATGGCCGACAACGCCGAAGTCATGGCCGGCCTGGTGCGCCGTCCCGGCGTGCGCTACAGCGTGCTCACGCCGAACATGAAGGGGCTGGAAGCGGCCCTGGCCGCGCCCGGCGAACAGTGGCCCGACGAGATCGTGGTCTTTGGTGCGGCCAGCGAGGCCTTCAGCCAGAAGAACATCAACTGCTCCATCGCCGAGAGCATCGAACGCTTTGCGCCCGTGGTCGAAGCTGCGCGCGCCAAGGGCATCCATGTGCGCGGCGCCATGAGCTGTACCGTGGGCTGTCCCTACGAAGGCGAGATCGCGCCCGAGCGCGTGGGCTATCTGGCGGGCCTGATGAAGAGCATCGGCGTGCAGCATGTGGGCGTGGCCGACACCATAGGCGTGGGCACGCCGATTGCCGTGCGCCGCGCCATCGAGGCGACGCTCGCGCATTACGACATCGACAACGTGTCGGGCCACTTTCACGATACCTACGGCCAGGCCCTGGCGAATACGCTGGCGGCCCTGGCCATGGGCGTATGGCAGTTCGACACCTCGGTCGCAGGTCTGGGCGGCTGCCCGTATGCCAAGGGCGCCACGGGCAATGTGGCCACCGAGGATGTGGTCTACATGCTGCATGGCATGGGCATAGACACGGGGATCGATCTGGACGCACTCATCGATGCGGGCCAGTTCATCAGCGAACATCTGGGCCGACCCTCGCAGTCGCGCGTGGCGCGGGCCATTCTTGCGAAAAGAGCCGCCCCCTGAGCGGCTGCGCGGCTTTCTGCGCTCTCTTCGGGCCCTGGGCCACACCGGTTTTCAAAGCTGGGGCATGATCGCGGGTTCGAGCCCGCATGCCAGCCATGCCGGGCCTTGGGAGACAGCAGGCGCGGGGCGCCGTGGAACAAGCTATGTGTGGTTCAGAACTTCATTCATTGCCCGAAGGCGTGCAGCGCGTGGCCGCCTTCCTGCAGCAGGCCGGCCATGGCACCGCGCCGCGTATGCTCGATGGTGCGGCGCGCACGGCCCAGGAGGCCGCAGATCAGTTGGGCATTCTCGTAGGCCAGGTGGCCAAGAGCATCATCTTCAGGCGCAAGAGCGATGGACTGGCGGTGCTGGTCGTGACTTCGGGTGACAGGCGCGTGGACGAGAAAAAGGTCGCGGCGCTGGTCGGCCCCGTGGGCCGCGCCGATGCCGACTTTGTGAAGGCGCAGACGGGTTTTTCGATTGGCGGCGTAAGCCCCGTGGCCCATGCGGCCGCGCCCGTGACGCTCATGGACCGCGAGCTGCAGCGCTTCGACGTGGTCTGGGCTGCAGCCGGCCATCCGCATGCGGTGTTCGAAGCCACGCCCACTGCCCTGCAGGCCTTGACCGATGCTCCCTGGCACGACGTGGTGCAGGAGGACAAGCCATGAGCACCACACCGCTGGATTTGCTCCAGGCCAGGGCACAGCTCGTGCTGCGGGCCGCAGGCACTGCGGCCGGCGTGGACGAGCAACCCCTGGCTTCGCCCTGCATCTCGGTCTGCCGCATGACGGCGGACCGCAGCCATTGCCAGGGCTGCTTTCGCACGATAGAGGAAATCCGCGCCTGGTCGGCCGCGGACAACGAGGTTCGGCGCGCGACCTGGCAGCGGCTTCTGAGCCGCGCGGGGCTGGCCATGCCCGAGGCGTGAATCACAACAACCAGGAGATTGCATGAAACAGGTGACGTTCTATCTGGACTTTGTCTCGCCCTATGCGTGGCTGGCATTTGACCAGTTGCCCCAGGCCTTGCAGGGCCTGAGCTACCACATGCAATACCGGCCCGTGCTGCTGGGGGCCCTGCTCCAGAAAAACGCGAACCCGGGGCCGGCCGGCATTCCGGGCAAGCGCGAATGGACTTACCGCCATGTGAGCTGGCTCGGCCATTCGCTGGGCTGCGGCCTGCAAATGCCGGCCCAGCACCCGTTCAACCCCTTGCCCTTGCTGCGCCTGGCGCTGGAATGCAGCGACGATGGCACCATCAACCGCTTCGTGGCCGAAACCCTGCTGCGCCATGTGTGGCTGGGCGGGGGTGATGCGCTCGACCCGGAGCGGCTTGAAGCCCTGCGTTCTGCGCTGGCTCCCCAACTGCGCGAGAACGCGCAGGAGCAGGCCAAGCGTCTGCTGCGCGAGAACACCGACGCCGCAGCCGCGCACCAGGTCTTTGGCGTGCCCGCCTGGGAAGTCGACGGCCGTCTGTTCTGGGGCCTGGACAGCCTTCCCATGCTGCGAGCCTATCTGCAAGGCGATGCCTGGTTCGGGCAGGCCTGGGAGCTCGCAAGCGAGGTGCAGGCAGGCATCAAGCCCTGAGTTGCGCCTTTGTCCGAAAGCCGGCCCTGCTGTATTGCAGGGCCGTTTTTTTGCGGAATCGCGAATGATGGAGTTTCAGCGCAAATCACAAACCGGCGATGGCTTGAATAATGGTTTGTCTGGGGTTTGCGTGATTTTTTTATTGGATTTGATGAATATCGTCAAAGCGCTTGTATGAGGCTTTCAAGGCTTGATGTTCAAGGGTTTTTACGGGTTTTTTGTGCATTGAATCAGGGGTTTTGGTGTTATCCGATCGGTTTGTAAGAATCCATTCAGGTCGGCGTAATTTTATGTAATGCAAGCGTCAGATCGGAGTCAGCGGCGAGGCGGATAGTTGAATTGCAGGCCCTTTGCCAGGTCGGCCCAAGCAATAAATCAATCCAGGAGACAGTTATGGCTATCAACGCTGCAGCAGGAGTGGGTGGCATCAAGCCCACGCCAAGGCCGATGAGCCCGGAAGAACGCAAGGTGATTTTTGCGTCCTCCCTGGGAACGGTATTCGAGTGGTATGACTTTTATCTGTACGGATCGCTTGCGGCCATTATTGCCAAGCAGTTCTTCAGTGGCCTGGATGCGGGCTCGGCCTTTATCTTTGCCTTGCTGGCCTTTGCCGCCGGCTTCATTGTTCGTCCGTTTGGCGCCTTGGTGTTCGGCCGCCTGGGCGACATGATCGGCCGCAAGTACACCTTTCTGGTGACGATTCTGATCATGGGCCTGTCCACCTTCATCGTCGGTGTGCTGCCCACATATGCGAGCATTGGCGTGGCCGCTCCGGTGATCCTCATCGGCCTGCGCATGCTGCAGGGCCTGGCGCTGGGCGGCGAGTACGGCGGCGCTGCCACCTATGTGGCCGAGCATGCGCCCGACGGCAAGCGCGGAGCCTATACCTCGTGGATTCAGACCACGGCCACGCTGGGCCTGTTCATGTCCCTGCTGGTGATTCTGGGCGTGCGCACTTCGCTGGGCGAAGAGGCTTTTGTGGACTGGGGCTGGCGCATTCCCTTCCTGGTCTCCATCCTGCTGCTCGGGGTCTCGGTGTGGATCCGCATGACGCTGTCCGAGTCCCCGGCTTTCCAGAAGATGAAGGCCGAGGGCAAGGTCTCCAAGGCCCCTCTGTCCGAGTCCTTTGGCCAGTGGAAAAACCTGAAGGTCGTGATTCTGGCGCTGCTGGGCCTCACGGCCGGCCAGGCCGTGGTCTGGTATACGGGCCAGTTCTATTCGCTGTTCTTCCTGACCCAGCAGCTCAAGGTGGATGCGGTCACGGCCAACCTCATGATCGCGGCCGCACTGCTGATCGCCACGCCCTTCTTCGTGATCTTCGGCACGCTGTCGGACAAGATCGGCCGCAAGCCCATCATCATGCTGGGCTGCGTGCTCGCCGTGGTGACGTATTTCCCCGTGTTCAAGGCACTGACCGAGGCCGCCAACCCCGATCTGGCCGCCGCCCAGGCGAAGAACAAGGTGGTGATCGTGGCCGACCCTGCAGAGTGCTCGTTCCAGTTCAATCCCACGGGCACGACCAAGTTCACGAGCTCCTGCGACGTGGCCAAGCAGGTGCTGGCTGCGGGTTCGGTCAGCTATGACGCAGAAGAGGCTGCCGCAGGCACCCAGGCCGTGGTGCGCATCGGCAGCACGGAGATTCCCTCGCTGTCGCTCAAGGGGCTGAGCCCCGACGAGGCCAAGGTCAAGGAAGCGGCCTTCAAGCAGGCCGTGGCCGACGAGCTGACCAAGGATGGCTATCCGGCCAAGGCAGACCCCGCGAAGATGAACAAGATCATGATGGTCGCCATACTCGCGTATCTGGTGTTGCTTGTGACCATGGTTTATGGCCCCATCGCGGCCATGCTGGTGGAGCTGTTCCCCACGCGCATTCGCTATACCTCGATGAGTCTGCCCTATCACATCGGCAATGGCTGGTTTGGCGGGCTGCTGCCGACCATGTCGTTTGCCATCGTGGCGCAAACCGGAAATATGTATAGCGGACTCTGGTATCCGATCGTGATTGCAGGTGCCACGGCCGTGATAGGTACTTTGTTTCTCCCGGAAACCAAGGATAGGGATATTTACGCTGACGACTGAAAATATTTCTGCTATTTAAATAATAAAGCCCGCCCTGTTGATTGCAGGGCGGGCTTTATTTATATGTAAGCTTTGTAAATTTTAATACTGTTGTCGCAAAGCATCGTATTCAATTTATGTGCTGCATTATTCTTTCTTGTAGCAGAGGCGGCCCTACAATTTTCCAGGGCCGCTTGTCGCTGATCGGCGTGCTAAATCGTAAATCGTTTTGAAATTGAAGGGAATCCAGAATGCCCAAGATGAATCGCCTCGTGCTGGCCGCTCTTGCAGTTTTTGGGGCTGGCGCAGCAATGGCGCAAAGCAGCGTCACGCTGTACGGCCGTATCAATACGACGGTGGAGCGCCAGAAGCTCGGGGATGTCTCCAACACCGTCATGCAGAACAATGCTTCGCGCTGGGGCGTTCGCGGGACCGAAGACCTGGGCGATGGACTCAAGGCAGGGTTTGTGCTGGAAAGCGGTTTTTCGTCCGACACCGGGGCCGCAGATGCCACCTTCTTTGGCCGCCAAAGCGAGGTCAACCTGGAGGGGGGCTTCGGCATGCTGCGGCTGGGCAATTACTTCCCCGGCTCCTACTTTGCAATTCCGGACTATGTGAGCATGCACAACCATGACACAGGCCCTTCCTCGGACGCCCTGTACGTGGATCCGAACTGGATGGGCGCCGGTGTTGCCAGCCAATACGGCGCAGGAGGTCTTGGAACCAAGAACAGGATTGGCTATTCGGCGCCCACCTTTGGCGGTTTCTCGGCCGAAGGCTCGATGTCGCTGCACGAGAAGACGGCCGGCACGAACAACAAGAACGGCTACGACCTGGCTGCCAACTACAACGCCGGCCCCCTGGCGCTAGGCGGTGGCTACAGCTACTGGAACAACAACTGGCAGGCTGCCTTGCGCGCAGCCTACACCCTGGGACAGTTCACGGTCGGCGGCTATTACCAGCGCAATGACGATGATCTGCTCGGATCGCGCAACAACTTCCGCCTGTCGGGCATGTATGTGCTGGGCGCATCCGAATTCCATGCGAATGTGGGCCGGGCGAACAAGTGGAGCAAGCTTAGCGACTCCGGCGCCACGCAGTGGACGCTGGGTTACAACTACAACCTGAGCAAGCGCACCAAGGTCTACGGCTACTACACGCGCATCAATAACGACGGCAATGCCAGCTACGGCTACGATGCCACGGCCAGTGGCGGCGCCGGACAGAACTTCTCTTCCTTTGCCCTGGGCGTGCGCCACAACTTCTGACCCCAAAGAAGGCTGCTGACGCGCCAGAACCCTCCAAAACAAAGCCCCGCAGCATTCAAGGCTGCGGGGCTTTGTTCTTGAATTCTGGCAAGCAGCTTCCTGATCTGGCCCAGGGATCCTCGCCGAACGGAAGGCATTCCGGCTTGGGAGGTGCTTGTTGTGTTAATACGTCAAATGTCAAAAATCCACGGCCAAAGCCTGGGTGTCTTCAATAGCTTACACATAGAATCCACTAGAACCTATTGTAACTTTGGCGTGGTATATGCCGGGCCGTGTAAGCTGAGGAGATTCCCAAATGATGAAGATGAACCGCGTTGCTGTGGCCGTGCTGGCTGTGTTGGGTGCAACCACAGTGATGGCTCAGAGCAGCGTGACGATCTATGGTCGTCTCAACACGACGGTGGAGCGTCAGAAGACCGGTGATGTCAACCGCACCTCCATGGAGAACAATTCTTCGCGCTGGGGCATTCGCGGTGTGGAAGATCTGGGCAGCGGTCTGAAGGCCGGCTTCGTGCTGGAAAGCGGCTTCAACTCCGATACCGGCATGGGCTCTGCATGGACCCACGGTACGGGTGCCGGCATGTCGTTTGCTCGTCAGAGCGAAGTGAACCTGTCGAGCAACTTCGGTATGCTGCGTCTGGGCAACTTCATCCCCGAGTCCTACTTCGCATCGGCCGACGCCGTGAGCATGCACAACCATGACACCGGCTCTTCCGCTGACGCCCTGTACCAGGACCCGATCTGGTTCGGCGGCCTGAGCACGCAGAACAAGATCGGCTATCGCACCCCCAACATGGGCGGTCTGGTGATCAATGCTTCGGTGTCCATGCACGAGAAGACCCCCACCACCTATCAGAAGAACGGCTACGACCTGGCCGCGACTTACGATATGGGCCCTCTGAGCCTGGGCGCCGGCTACAGCGCCGTGGGTGATGACTGGCAGGCATCGCTGCGCGGACTCTACACCTTCGGTCAGTTCACCTTGGGCGGCTACTACCAGCGCAGCCACCAGGTTTCCCAGCGTCTGGGCTGGATGGACGGCAACCGCAACAACTACCGTCTGTCGGGCATGTACACCCTGGGTGCTTCCGAGTTCCATGCCAACGTGGGCTATGCCGACAAGTGGAGCAATGTGAGCGACTCTTCCGCCAAGCAGTGGACCCTGGGCTACAACTACAACCTGAGCAAGCGCACCAAGGTGTATGGCTACTACACCAAGGTGGACAACAAGGCCGGATCGGCCTACATGACCGGCAAGGCTGGCGACGACTTCAGCTCCTTCGCCGTGGGCGTGCGCCACAACTTCTGATGACGGCGGCCTGAGCCGCATCAGACCGGCTTGACTGAGCCATCTCGAAAAACCCGCAGCACAGCCTGCGGGTTTTTGTTTTGTACCGGCTGCTTAGAACGTGTTTACGATCTCTACGCTGCCGCGCCTGAGATCGTAAACACGCTCTGAGCGCCCGGTCCTGATGGCTGCAATAACGGGCTGCTGCCTCGCGTTTTATGCCCAGGCAAAAGCCATTCGGGGCGCAGCGGCGCTGGCCCGCCATGCCTGCAGGGATATGGCTTCCGCGCCTAGAATGACCGCGCCCCAACCCAAGAAAAACCAGAGGTATGACGCAGGGTCTGATTCGTATACGCGGTGCACGTCAGCACAATCTCCAAAACCTGGATCTGGACATCCGCACGGGCGAGCTCACCGTGGTCACGGGTCCCAGTGGTTCGGGCAAATCCAGCCTGGTGTTCGACACGCTGTATGCCGAAGGCCAGCGCCGCTATGTGGAGACCTTCTCGGCCTATGCGCGCCAGTTTCTGGACCGCATGGACAAGCCTGCGGTGGACCGGGTCGAAGGCGTGCCTCCGGCGATTGCCATCGACCAGACCAATCCCGTGCGCAACTCGCGCTCCACCGTGGGCACGATGACCGAGCTCAACGACCACCTGAAGCTCTTGTTCGCGCGTGCGGCCCGCCTGTATGACCGCGAGACCGCCCGGGCCGTGAACCACGACACGGCGGACACGATTCATGCCGAGCTCAGGCGCCGCTGCGAGGCTGCCGGCGATCCGCGCATCGTCATCACCTTTGCGGTGGAGCTGCCGGCCAACACCTCGGCCGAGGAGGTCGAGCAATGGCTGTCGGCCAGCGGCTTCACCAAGATCCAGGCCGAGCGCGAGATCGACAAGCCGGCCCCTGCCGAGGAGGCTGGCGGCAAGAAGAAGGCCAGGAGTGCTGCGCCCTTGACGGTCAAGCTGCTGGACGTGGTGGCCGACCGCTTTCGCATGGGCAGTGTCGAGCGTGTGCGCGCCATGGAGGCCATCGAGCTGGCACTCAAGCGCGGCAGCGGTCACATGACGGTGTATGTGCTGCCCGAGTCCGGGGCAGATGCGGGCACCGAGCCCGTGCTCTGGAAGTTTGCGCTCGGCCTGCACTGCCCCGAAAGCGGGCTCAGCTACCAGGAGCCTCTGCCTTCGCTGTTCTCCTTCAATTCGGCGGCCGGTGCCTGCGAGGCCTGCCGCGGCTTTGGCCGCGTCATCGGCGTGGACTGGGGCCTGGTCGTGCCCAACGACAAGCTGAGCCTGCGCACGGGCGCGATCAAGCCCGTGCAGACCCCGGCCTGGAAGGAGATCCAGGACGATCTCATGCGCCATGCCGAAGCCGAGGGCATTCCGCGCGACACGGCCTGGGCCAAGCTCACCGATGCGCAAAAGGCCTGGGTCATAGACGGCTCGCCCCAGTGGAACGGCAAGTGGACCCAGACCTGGTATGGCATCAAGCGCTTCTTCGAATACCTGGAGAGCAAGGCCTACAAGATGCACATACGCGTGCTCTTGTCCAAATACCGCAGCTATACCGAATGCCCGACCTGCAATGGCGCGCGCCTCAAGACCGAGAGCCTGCTGTGGCGCATAGGCGGAGAAAGCGCGGGCCAGGGCGCCTACCAGCGCTTCATGCCGTGCGGCGTGGGCTGGAGCCGCGAGCAGCTCGACGGCCTGCCCGGCCTGTGCCTGCACGACCTGATGCGCCTGCCGATTGTGCGCCTGCGCGAATTCTTCGCGGCCATGGCGCCTGACCCCGATGCGGCGGCCAGCGATGGCGAAGCCCAGGCACTGAAGATGCTGCACGCCGAGATCATGGCGCGCCTGCAATACCTGTGCGATGTGGGCATCGGCTATCTCACGCTGGACCGGCAAAGCCGCACGCTGTCGGGCGGCGAGGTGCAGCGCATCAACCTGACCACGGCCCTGGGCACCTCCCTGGTCAACACCTTGTTCGTGCTCGACGAACCCAGCATCGGCCTGCACCCGCGCGACATGGAGCGCATCACCGAAGCCATGCAGCGCCTGCGCGATGCGGGCAACACCCTGGTCGTGGTCGAGCACGACCCGGCCGTGATGTTTGCGGCCGACCGCATGATAGACATGGGCCCGGGGCCGGGTGCACGCGGCGGGCAGATCGTGTTCGACGGCACGCCCGAGGATCTGCGCCAGGCCGATACGCTGACTGGCGCCTATCTGGGCGGGCGCAAGCAGGTGGGCTTCGGCGCCAAGCGCATGGTCACGGACGCCACACCGCGCCTGATCCTCGAAGGCGCACGCGAGCACAATCTGCGCGATCTCAACGTGGACTTTCCGCTGCAGCGCCTGGTCACGATCACGGGTGTCTCGGGCTCGGGCAAGTCCACGCTGATCCAGGACGTGCTCGTGCCCGCGCTGATGCGCCACTTCGGCAAGCCCACGGATGCGGCCGGTGCCTTCGACCGCCTGCTGGGCGCCGACCATCTGAGCGACGTGATGTTCGTCGACCAGTCGCCGATCGGCAAGACCGCACGCTCCAACCCCGTGAGCTATGTGGGCGCCTGGGACAGCCTGCGCGAGCTGTTCGCGATTGCGCCGCTGTCGCGCGAGCGCGGCTACACGGCCGCCAAGTTCAGCTTCAACAGCGGCGACGGGCGCTGCCCCACCTGCGGCGGCTCGGGCTTCGAGCATGTGGAGATGCAGTTCCTCTCCGACATCTACCTGCGCTGTCCCGACTGCAATGGCAGCCGTTACCGCCCCGAGGTCCTGGAAGTCCGCATCGAGCGCCACATGCCCGGCGAGGCCGCGCCGCGCAGACTCAACGTGGCCGATGTGCTGGAGCTCACGGTGGCCGAGGCCGCTGTGCTGTTCTCCGAGGACCGTGAGGTGATACGCGCGCTGCAGCCCATCGTCGATGTAGGCCTCGAATACGTGAAGCTCGGCCAGCCCGTGCCCACCTTGAGCGGCGGCGAGGCCCAGCGCCTCAAGCTCGCGGGCTTTCTGGCCGAGGCCGCGCGCGTGCAAAGCAAATCCAGGCAGGCCCTGGCCAGAAAGGGCAGCCTGTTCCTGTTCGACGAGCCCACGACGGGCCTGCACTTCGAGGACATCGCCAAGCTCATGCGCGCGCTGCGCAAGCTGCTCGAAGCCGGGCACTCGCTGATCGTCATCGAGCACAACCTGGACGTGATCCGCGCCAGCGACTGGCTCATCGACCTCGGCCCCGAAGGTGGCGAGGGCGGCGGCTGCATCGTCGCCCAGGGCACGCCCGAGGAAATCCGCCTGGTCGAGGGCTCGCACACGGCGCAGGCGCTGCGCGAATACGACCTGGCCATGGGCGTCGGGGGCCTGGCCGTGCGCGAAGTCGCGCCCATGCTCTACAAGCCCAGGCGCAAGGCCCAGGCCGTGAGCGGGGCCGTGGCGAAGAACGTGATCGAGATCGTCAACGCCAGGGAGCACAACCTCCAATCGCTGAGCGTGGAGGTGCCGCGCGGCCGGTTCAACGTGATCACGGGCGTTTCGGGCTCGGGCAAGTCCACGCTGGCCTTCGACATCCTGTTCAACGAAGGCCAGCGCCGCTACCTCGAATCGCTGAACGCCTATGCGCGCTCCATCGTCCAGCCCGCAGGCCGGCCCGAGGTGGATGCGGTCTACGGCATTCCGCCCACGGTGGCCATCGAACAGCGCCTGTCGCGCGGCGGGCGCAAGTCCACGGTGGGCACGACCACCGAGGTCTGGCACTTTCTGCGCCTGCTGTATGTGAAGCTCGGCACCCAGCACTGCATTCACGATGGCGCGGCCGTGGCGCCGCAAACGCCGGAAAGCATTGCGGCCCAGCTCATGACCGAGTTTCGCGGCCAGACCATAGGCCTCCTGGCGCCCCTGGTCGTGAACCGCAAGGGCGTGTACACCGAGCTGGCCGACTGGGCGCGCCCGCGCGGCTACACCCATCTGCGCGTGGATGGCGAGTTTCTGCCGACCACGGGCTTTCCGCGCATAGACCGCTTCAAGGAGCACACCATCGAGCTGCCCGTGGCCAGCATCACCGTGCTGGCCGCGCACGAGGCCGAGCTGCGCCAGCACCTGGCCCAGGCGCTGGACATCGGCAAGGGTGTGCTGCATGTGCTCTCGGACCTGGAGAATCTGCAGGACGCCATGGCCGGCGGCCACAGCACGGCCGACATCGGCCGGCTGCAGGTGTTCTCCACCCAGCGCGCCTGCCCGGTCTGCGCGACCAGCTATGGCGAGCTCGATCCGCGTTTGTTCTCCTACAACAGCAAGCATGGCTGGTGCCCGGACTGCGTGGGCACGGGCGTCAAGCTCTCCAAGGACCAGCGCAAGGTCTATGACGACACGCTGCTGGCCGAGGACAACCGTGGCCGCGAGGTCAGGTTCGAGGGCCAGGAGATCGAGGACCTGGCCGAGGTCTGCTGCCCGAGCTGCGAAGGCACGCGGCTCAACGCCACGGCGCGCGCCGTGCAATTCCACGGTATGGGGATTGCCGACATCGCCAGACTGGCCGTGGGCGATGTGCGCCGCTGGGCACAGCAGCTTGTGCTGTCGGGCCGCGAGGCGGACATTGCGCGCGACCTGCTGCCCGAGATCCAGAGCCGGCTCGAATTCCTCGAGGAAGTGGGCCTGGGCTATCTCACGCTGGACCGTGGCGCGCCCAGCCTCAGCGGCGGCGAGGCCCAGCGCATACGGCTTGCGGCCCAACTGGGCAGCAATCTGCAAGGCGTGTGCTATGTGCTGGACGAGCCCACCATCGGCCTGCATGCGCGCGACAACCAGATCCTGCTCAATGCCTTGCACAAGCTCGGCGACAAGGGCAACACCCTGGTCGTGGTCGAACATGACGAGGACACGATACGCCGCGCCGACCACATCATCGACATCGGCCCCAGCGCCGGCCTGCGCGGCGGCCGGCTCGTGGCCCAGGGCAGTCCCGCAGACATCATGGCCGCCGAGGACTCGGTCACGGGCCGCTATCTGCTGCATGCCATGCGCCACCCCTTCCAGCCGCGCCGCTGGGTCGGCGAAGGGGCCGGGCCTGTGGCTGAGTCTGCCAAGGCTGCTATTGAAAAAGAAGCTGTTAGCGCAAGTCCTGAAACGATTTCAGATAAGAAACCATCTAAAACCAAGAAGAAGCAAGCGCTACCAGCTATAGAAGATGTAGAGGCTTCCGAAGCCCTGCGCTGGCTGACCCTGCGCGGTGCGCATCTGCACAATCTGCAGAACGTGGATGCGCGCGTGCCGCTCAAGCGTCTGGTTGCGGTCACGGGGGTCTCGGGCTCGGGCAAGTCCACGCTGGCGCGCGACGTGTTGCTGGCGAATGTCGCGGCCTGGGTGGGCCAGCGCGCGACCAAGGCCGGGCGCGACGCCATGGATGCGGGCCAGGCCCCGGCGCTCGTGGGCTGCAAGGGCCTGCAGGGCTTTGAGGGCGTGGACCGCGTGCTCGAAGTCGACCAGACGCCGATCGGCAAGACGCCGCGCTCCTGCCCCGCGACCTACATCGGCTTCTGGGACCTGATCCGCAAGCTGTTCGCCGAAACCCTGGAAGCCAAGGCGCGCGGTTATGCGGCCGGGCGCTTCAGCTTCAACACCGGCGAGGGCCGCTGCCCGGCCTGCGAAGGCCAGGGCATGCGCACCATCGAGATGAGCTTTCTGCCCGACGTCAAAGTGCCATGCGAGGTCTGCCTGGGCGCGCGCTTCAACCCCGAGACCCTGGCCGTCTCCTGGCGCGGCAAGAGCATTGGCGATGTGCTCAAGATGGAAGTGGACGAGGCCGTGGAGTTCTTCGCCTCCATGCCCTCCATCGCCCATCCGCTGCAGCTGCTGAAGGACGTGGGCCTGGGCTATCTGACCCTGGGCCAGCCATCGCCGACCTTGAGCGGCGGCGAGGCCCAGCGCATCAAGCTCGTGACCGAGCTCACCAAGGTGCGCGATGACGTGACCCGGCGCGGCAACAAGGCACCGCACACGCTGTATGTGCTCGACGAGCCCACGGTCGGCCTGCACATGGCCGATGTGGACAAGCTGATCCGCGTGCTGCACCGCCTCGTCGACGGCGGCCACAGCGTGGTCGTGATCGAGCACGATCTGGACGTGATCGCCGAGGCCGACTGGATCATCGACCTCGGCCCCGAAGGCGGCAGCGGCGGTGGTCGCATCGTCGCTGTGGGCACGCCCGAGGACCTGGTCCGGGCGGGCACGCACACGGGCCGGGCGCTGGCGCCGGTGCTGGCGCGGACTTGAGAGCGTGAACACGCTCTGAGATCGCGCCGCCGCGGCTGGCCTGGCGCGCGTGCCGGCCAGCCAGCGGGCGCTCTCATCGGATGAGCGCCGGCCAAGCCCCGGGCGGCAAGGTGGCGCTGCGTGGCGCCTGGCTGCAGGCGGGCGCAGATCAGGTCGTGGAGAATAGGGCCGTCATCTGTCTGCCCCGTCACCGCCATGAGTCTTCCCGAAGAACCCGCAACGCCTTCCCCAGCCCCGCGCTCGGCCCTGCTGTGGCTGGTGGCCGTGGGCTTTTTCATGCAGACGCTGGATGCGACCATCGTCAACACCGCCCTGCCCACGATGGCGCATGCGCTGGGCGAGAGCCCGCTGCGCATGCAGTCCGTCATCGTTTCCTATTCGCTGACCATGGCCATGCTGATCCCGGCCTCGGGCTGGCTGGCCGACCGCTTCGGCACGCGGCGCCTGTATGTGCTGGCGATCAGCCTGTTCGTGCTCGGGTCGCTGCTGTGCGCGCTGGCACCCAGCCTGGGCTTTCTGGTGGCTGCGCGCGTGCTCCAGGGTCTGGGCGGGGCCTTGCTCTTGCCCGTGGGGCGGCTGGCCGTGCTGCGTGCATTTCCGCGCGAGCAGTTTCTCAAGGCCATGAGCTTTGTGGTCATCCCCGGCCTGGTCGGCCCTCTGATCGGCCCGACCCTGGGGGGGTGGATGGTCGAGTATCTGAGCTGGCACTGGATCTTCCTCGTCAACCTGCCCGTGGGCCTGCTGGGGCTGGCGGCCACGCTGCGCTTCATGCCGCGCGGCGAGAGCTATGCGGTCAAGCCCTTCGATGGCAAGGGCTATGTGCTGCTGGCCTTTGGCATGGTGGCCGTGTCGCTGGCGCTGGACAGCATGTCGGGCCAGGGAATCCATGGGGCCATGGTGCTGGTGCTGCTGGTCTTCGGCCTGGCCAGCCTGGCAGGCTACTGGCTGCATGCGCTGCGCCGGCCCGATCCGCTGTTCTCGCCCGAGCTGTTCGCGGTGCGCAGCCTGCGCGTGGGTCTGCTGGGCAATCTGTTCTCGCGCCTGGGCAGCTCCTGCATGCCGTTTCTGATGCCGCTGGTGCTGCAGGTCTGCATGGGCTTTTCTCCCATGCAGGCCGGCATGATGATGCTGCCCACGGTGCTGGCCAGCATGGCCGTGAAGCGGCGCACGACCCAGCTCATAGAGCGCCTGGGCTACAAGCGCGTACTGGTGGGCAATACGCTGGTGCTGTCGGTGATGATTGCGAGTTTCGGGCTGCTCTCGCCCACGCTGCCGCTGTGGCTGGTGATTGCCCTGCTGCTGGTGTTCGGCGCAAGCAACTCCATGCAGTTCACGGCCATGAACACGGTCACGCTCAAGGACCTGGACGTGGGCAATGCGAGCAGCGGCAACAGCCTGCTGTCCATGGTGCAGATGCTGGCCATGAGCATGGGCGTGGCCGCAGCCGGCGCCGTGCTGGCGGGCTTCAGCCAGTGGTTCGGCCATGCCCAGCCTGCGGATACGCTCAATGCCTTCAGGGCCACCTTTGTCTGCATGGGCCTGGTGACCATGGCATCGAGCATGGTCTTCTCCCAGCTCGGCAATGACGAGGACGTGCGTGCCAGGCCCATGGAGCCGGCCGAGGCCGAGTAGGCCGCAAGCCGGCACCACGGGGTTGTCCCGGGCGTTGGATTTTGTTCATCGCGGCGCGCTCATGGTGCACATGGCACTCATGGCCCAGGCCTATGTGCAGCGCGTGCAGCTGTGGTCCGACGGGCTCTATGCCACGCCCGCCCTGAGCTGGGACAAGAATGCGCTGCAGGGCCGGCCGTTTTACTGCTACGCCTATGGCGCGCCGCGAGGAGATCGTGAACACGCTCTAAAAAGGCAGGCGCAGCCCCAGTAACAGGCCCTGGCTGTGGCTGTTGCCGATATCCCGGCTGGTGTTGATTTCCAGGGACAGCTCCAGCCCGCTGCGCCAGCGCAGCCGCAGGCCCAGGCCCAGGGCCCAGTTGCGGGTTCTGGAGCTGCTGCCGCTCAAGGTATAGGCCGGGCCCAGGTCGGCCAGATCGGAATAGGCGAGCCCTGCGTCGCCGCTGCGCTGCAGGCTGTGCGTGTATTCAAGCCTGATCTTTGGGGAGAGCTGGATTGCGCCCAGGGCGTAATTGCCTTCGAGGCGCAGGCCGAGCACGGCAGCCAGTGCGCTGGCTGTTTGCGCGTAGTAGGTCAAGGCCTCGAATCCCGAAGCCGATTCACTATAAGTGTTCAGCGTGGTGCGGCTGAGCTCAAGGCGCGCATAGGGCGACCACAGCCAGCCGGTTTCGCGAAACTCCATGCCTGCGATCAGCGCGCCGAATACCTGGCTGCCCTGGCGCGTGCCCGTGGCCGTGCCGCTTTCCTCGCTGATGAAGCGCGTGGAGTCGAAGCTCAGCCGGCCATAGCCGAGCAGGCCGTCGACGAACAGATGCCTGGCGGGCCGCAGGCTGCCGTAGAGCACGGCCGACACGCTGCTGGCGGCGCTCTTGCTGCCGTTCTGCCCCACGAGCGAGCTGTCCCGGCCCAGACCCAGGCCCAGGCCCAGCGTGGCCAGATCGCTGATGCGCCAGTCGGCGCCGGCACTGATGCCGCTGGTGGTGAAGCGGTAGTCCGTGTCCATGCCGTGCAGATGCTCGCGTCCATAGCTCACGGAGCCTGCAGTCCAGAATGCGAAAGCCTGTTGGGGGTGGCCTTGCACGGCAGCGCCGCCGGGCAGGCTGGGCAAGTCGCCAGGCATGGCTTCGGCACGCAGGGGCTCGGGGCGCAGGCTGGTCCTGTGCATGCCGGGCGGGGGAAGATTGCCGGGCATGAGGTCTTCGCGTCCATAGGTCTGACCTGCTGTGGCAGGCTGATTGCCCGTATCCAGGCTCAGGCCGAAGCTGGAGCGGCCCCAGCCATCGCCATGCAGTCCTTCGAGGCGCGAGGTGAAATTGGAGACCTGGGCACTTGCAAAACGGCGGGCGCTATTGGTCTGGGCTGCGACCAGAGCCGTCACTTCGGCATTCTGGCCGGGGTCGCTGCGCGCGAGCACCTGTATGCTGATCCGGGCCGGGGCCGAGGTGCCTGCAGTATTGCTCAAGGTGTAGGCCAGCGTGGCCGTGCCGCTGAAATTGCGGCTGCTGGTAAAGCGCAGCATGTAGACCGGCGCGCCCGGGGCTTGGGCAGAAGAGCTGCTCTGTATGCTCGCCTGTCCGGCATCGGCAGGTGACAGGGACAGCAGGTCTGCCTTGGTGAACGGTCCGCCCGTGGCGCTGGAGCTCAGGTCCAGCTCCAGGCTGCTGCTCGGGGCCAGGGTCACGCTCAGCGACGGGGCCACGGGCTGCATCTGGCTCACGCGCAGCGTGTAGCTGGCTGCTCCCGTGCCCTGGTATACATCGCTCACGCCGATGCTGAAACTGAAGCTGCCCGTGGCATGCAATTGCGGCGTGCCGGAGATCTGGCCGCCCGCGGACAGGGACAGGCCCGCAGGCAGGGCTCCGCTGCTCAGCGCATAGGCGTAAGGGGCGGTGCCGCCGCTGGCCGTCAGGCTCTGGCTGTAAGCCGTGCCCTCGGTGGCATGGGGCAGGGCGCCGGCTGCAGGTGCGATGCTCAGCACAGGACCGGTGACGGTGACCGTCACCCGGGCCGAGGAGGTGCCGCTCGCGTTGACGACCGTGTAGGTGAATGCGTCCTCTCCCGAATAGCCGGCTGTGGGCGTGTAGCTGATGGTCGTGCCGCTGGCCGTGGCCGTGCCGTGCAATGCCTGCACGGTGACGGCTGCACTGGCCACGGCGCCACCACTCAGATTGAGTGCGACGGGATTGTTCTGGCTGTTGGCCGGCACGCTGAGGCTTACGGGGCCTGCGGCGGGCGCCTGGATGGCAATGGCCAGTGCATAGCGCTGCAGGCCGGTGGCGCCATAGGCATCGGTGGCCCGGGCCGTGAAGTCGAAGCTGGCGTTGGCGCTGGGCATGCCGCCGAGCAGTCCGCTCGGGGCCAGGCTGAGACCTGGAGGCAGGCTGCCCGACTCCAGCCTGTAGGCATAGGGCGCTGTGCCCAGCCTGGCACTCAGGTGCTGGCCATAGGCCGTGCCGACGATGCCTGGCGGCAGTGAGCTTGGCGCGATGGCAAGCGTCGGGGGCAGGATGGTGACCGTCACCGTGGCCTGGGCCGAGGTTCCGGAGTCGTTCGTCAGGGTGTAGGTGAAGCTGTCCGTGCCCGAGTAGCCGGCTGTGGGCGTGTAGGTGATGGCGATGCCGCTGGAGAGGGCCGTTCCATGTGCGGCCTGGCGGGCCACTTCCACGCTGGCGGCGGCTCCGCCTGCGGGCTGCAGCTGGACCGGGTTGTCGCTGCTGTTGGCCTGCACTTCGAGGCTGCTGTCGCCGGCCAGCGGAGCCTGGATGGCGACGAACAGGGTAAAGGTTCTGCTGCCGGTGGCCTGGAGGCTGTCCGTTGCCTGGACCTTGAAGATGAAGCTGCCGTACGCTGTCGGCGTGCCGCGCAGCTCCCCGTCGCTGCCCAGGCTGATGCCTGGCGGCAGGCTTCCCGAGAGCTGTACATAGGCATAGGGCGGCGTGCCCAGGTCGGCACTCAGCTGCTGCTGGTAGGGCGTGCCGGCAGTGCCCTGCAAAAGCAGGGCCGGCTCCAGTGTCAGGGTCGGGGCCGCGACCTTGATCGTCACCGTGGCGGTTGTGCTGCCTCCGGCATTGCCCAGGGTGTAGCTGAACGAGTCCGTGCCTGAAAAACCGGGGTTGGGCGTGTAGCTGAGACTGAGCGTGCTTGCATCGATCACCACCTCGCCATGGCTGGCTGCGGTGGTGATGTTGAGGTTGGTGGCCTGCAAGACCGCAGGCTGCAGGTCGATGGCATTGGACTTGCTGTTGGCTGCGATATTTACCGTCAGGTCCACGGCCTGGGGGGGCAGGGTGGTCACCGCCAGTGTGTAGTCGCGGCTCACGGAGAAGCCCGTGGCATCGGTGGCCTCAAGCGTGAAGGCAAAGCTGCCGGCCTGCGTGGGCGTGCCGGAGATCGTACCCGTGCCCGGGCTCAGCGAGAGCCCGGGCGGCAGTCCGCCTGTGATGAGGGCGTACACATAAGGCGCCGTCCCCTGTGTGGCAAACACGCCCTGCCTGTAGCTTTCCCCCGTGGCGGCCGCAGCCAGTGTCTCGGGCAAGAGCTGCAGTTGCGGCGGCGTCACGGTGATGCTGACCTGTGCGGCAGGCGAGGTGCCGCCGTCATTCGAAGCCTTGTAGGCGAACGCGTCGGGCCCCCAATACGAGCTATTGGGCGTGTAGGTGATGGAGAGTCCGGTGATCACGATCGAGCCGTGCGCGGCGGCCTGGGTCAGGATCAGCGTCAGGGGAGTGCCGCCTGTGATGCTCAGGGGAACGGGGTTGTCGGTGCTGTTGGCCAGCACGGTGAGTGTGCTGTTTTCGACGGCAGGCACTTGCGGCCTGATGTTGAGCGCGTAGCTGCCCCAGTTCGAGGCGCCGCAGCTGTCGGTGACCGTCACCAGGAAATAGAAGCTGCCGGACTCTGTAGGGGTCCCTCCGAGCAAACCGCTGTTGCTCAGGCTCAGTCCCTGGGGCAGGCTGCCCGAGCTCAGCGAATAGCCATAGGGTGCCATGCCCAGGCTGGTGCTCAGCTGCTGTGCATAGGCAGCGCCCATGGATCCATCGGAGAGGCTGCTCGGTGCCATAAGCAATAGCGGTGGCGTCACGCTGACTTCTACCGTGGCCGAAGAGTCGCCATAGGCGTTGCTTGCCACATAGTCGAATGCATCGCTGCCCGAGAAGCCGGGCAAGGGGGTGTAGAGGATGCTGTCGAGGCCGCTGACAACTGCCGTGCCATGCGCCGGGGGCGTGATGCTCAGATGGGTGAGGCTGCCACCTTTCAGATAGGGCGTGAGATCGATGAGATTGGCTTCGCTGTTCGCGGCCACGCTGGTGCTGAAGGGGTTGGCGCTGGGCCGGTTGGCAACTGTCAAGGCATAGGTCTGGCTGCCCGTGGCCTGGTAGATGTCGGTGGCCTGGATGGTGAAGCTGAATGATCCGCTGTCCGTGGGCATGCCGCTGATCTCTCCCGTCGACGTGTCGAGTGACAGCCCCGCAGGCAGGCTGCCGGACACCAGGGCATAGGTATAGGGCGCCGTTCCCCTGGAAGCGCTCAGGCGCATGGAGTAGGTGATGCCGACGGCGGCCGTTTCGGTGGATGGTGTGGCGGATGGCGTCTGCGATGTGGCCGTGCTCTGCGCGAGCAGCAGCACTGGCGCGGCCACGGTCAGGGTCACGGTGGCGGGCGTGGAGGTGCCTGCGGCATTGGTCGCGGTATAAGTGAACGAGTCTGTGCCGGAGTAGCCCGCATCGGGGGTGTAGCTGATGGAGAGCCCGCCGGACGTGGCCGTGCCATGTGCGGGCTGATCGGCAATGGCCACGCTGGTGATGCTGCTGTCGGCAAGATTGAGCGTGACGGTGTTGGAGCCGCTGTTGGCGGCCACATCCAGGTCGATGGCATGTGCTGCCGGAGCCTGGGAGACCACCGTCAGCGCATAGGTCTGCAAGCCCGTGGCCCCATAGGCATCGGTGGCCTGGATGCTGAAGCTGAACACGCTGTCGCTTGCCGGGAGACCGCTGATCTCTCCGGTATCGGCATGCAGCGACATCCCTGCGGGCAGGCTGCCCGAAGCGACGGCATAGCCATAGGGCGTCGTGCCCAGGCTGGCGGACAGGATCTGGCTGTAAGCCATGCCTGCCGTGGCCGTTGCCAGGCTGGCTGGGGCGAGCAGCAGCGTCGGCGCAGTGACGCTGATGCTGACCGTGGCAGGACTGGAGCTGCCGCTGGCGTTCTTGGCCGTATAGGTGAAGGCATCCGTGCCTGAGTAGCCGGCAGCGGGGGTGTAGGTGATGGCCGATCCGGTCACGACGAGCGTGCCATGTGTGGTGGTGCTGGTAATGCTCAGCTGGGTGGCGGCTCCGCCCGAGAGCTGCAGGGTGATGGGCTGGGCGCTGCTGTTGGCGGCGACGGAAACCTGGTTGCTGCTTGCAGCAGGTGCGAGCAGGCCGACGGTGACGTAGACCGTGGCCGGCGCCGAGGTTCCACCGTCATTGGTGGCGGTGTAGGTGAAGGAGTCGGACCCCGAGTAATCCTGACTGGGGGTATAGGCCAGCATGGTTTTTGCATTCGTGGTCCAGGCGGTTCCGTGGGCGGGGTCGGAAGCCTTGACGACGCTGCGAAAAGTGCCTGTGACGTTGGGCGTGATGGAGTTCGAGCCACTGTTCTTGGTCACCGAAACGCTGATGTCGTTGGCAACCGGCGGTGGCTGCGTAATGGTGATCGTGACCGTGGCGGTTTGCGATGTTCCGCCTGCGTTGCTGGCGGCATAGCTGAACGAATCTGTGCCGTGGTAGCCGGCTGTGGGGGTGTAGCTCACGGAGGCTCCAGCTACCTCCAGTGTTCCGTTGGTTGCCGGTGTGAGTATGGTCAGGCTGTCGCAGGGGCCGCCGGAGAGACTCAGCGTGAGTGCATTCGCCTGGCTGTTGGCGGCCACGGTGCTGGTGCTGCTCTTGGCAATCGGCAGGGCTGGGTTCACGGTGATGGTGACCGTGGCGGGGGCGGATGTGCCGTCATCACTGCTGACCGCGTAGGCGAAGGTGTCGCTGCCTGAGTAGTCGCTGGCAGGGCGGTAGTACAGCTGAAGGTCGTCACCCGCACGGGCAAATCCATTCACGGCCAGCGTGCTGATGGACAGCCCGGTGAACGTGCCGGTGACGCTGGGCGTGATGGCCACTTCGGCGCTGTTTTTTGCCACCGTCATGGTGATGTTGTTGGCCATCGGTGGTGCCGTGGCGGCGAGACCTGTGGCGCAAAGGCCCAGCAGGCTCAGGGCTGCAGGCAGAAAGCATCCAGAGAAAAGCGCGGCCACTGGCAGGAAAAGTGCTGCGCTTGCTGGATGAAAACGCCGCTGCATAGCTTGAAGCCTGTAATAGGTGGATGAACTTCAGCGCGCAGTCTTCAGGCCTTTGAAGACTTAGACCTGCTGACACAAGCCTTGATACGTCGTTGCTTCGCCTTGTCTCAAACGCAACCCTGCGGTTTGCTGGGTTGTGTTGGCCGCTCTTCTAAGAACGTGTTTACGATCTCTACGCTGCCGCGTTGGAGCGCAATCGGGATGAGTTCGAGTCGATGGGCCGCAGCTTGCACCGGGGTGCAAGCAAGGGCCAGCGCGAAGAAATCGCCCCGATTTCGCTCCAACCCTTGGGGACAGTGCCTTTGCGGGCGGTCTGCAGCGTTGCGAATCCTCGCAATAGCACGGCTATTGCTGCGGTGTCGCGCCTTGCATCCCATCCCGCAAAGACACTGGCGCGGCACCGAGGAGATCGTAAACACGTTCTAAGAGCGTGTTGGCTCATGGTCTGGCGCTTTCCAAAAGGCAGGCGAAGCCAGTCGGCCATGCCTGCGTGTCTGTCCCCATGCCGGTGAGCGGGTGCAGGCCTTGGGCAGACCAGCATCCCGGTCGCTGTGCTCAGCCAGCCATGCTTTTTCTGTTTCCTGGACGATGGCCAGATGTCTGCATTTCCGCATGGCAGATATCGATATGTCCACTCCTTTTCATGATTTAAATTCATCAATTTGTGAGAAATAACCATTTTACTTCATGGTTGTCGAGGCCTAGCATGCAGAGCATTCCGTTTTTCCTACCTGGAGCCGCAACACATGACGACCATTCACAACCTCGGTTTTCCCCGCATAGGCGCCAGGCGCGAGCTCAAGTTCGCGCTCGAGTCCTACTGGACGGGTGAGTCCTCGCGCGATGCGCTCAAGACCCTGGGGGCTGAGTTGCGCCAGCGTCATTGGGTTGAGCAGCAAGGGCTGGATCTGGTGCCTGTGGGGGATTTCTCGTTCTATGACCAGGTTCTCGACATGAGCTTTGCGCTGGGCAACCTGCCCGAGCGCGTGCAGGGCTTTCATGGCGATGCACTGGACAATTACTTTCGCGTGGCACGCGGCCGCTCGGCGGCAGCCAAGGGCGAGGAGGATCATGGTGCCTGCTGCGGCGGCGTGGCGGCAGCAGAGATGACCAAGTGGTTCGACACCAACTACCACTACATCGTGCCCGAGTTCACGGCGGCCACGCGCTTCAAGCTCGATGCCTCGCGCCTGCTGGAGCAACTGGCCGAGGCCAGGGCCCAAGGCGTCAAGCTCAAGCCCGTGATCATCGGGCCCGTGAGCTATCTGGCCCTGGGCAAGGCCAAGGATGGCTCCGGCAAGCTGGATCTGCTGGAACGTCTGCTGCCCGTGTATGCCGAGCTGCTCGATACCCTGGCTGCACAAGGTGTGGAGTGGGTGCAGGTGGACGAGCCGATTCTCGTCACCGAACTCGATGCCGACTGGCAGCATGCGTTCAACACTGCCTACCACCAGCTCAAGAGCGCCAGGCTCAAGATTCTGCTGGCCACCTACTTCGGCCAGTTGCAGGACAACAAGTACCTGGCGGCCAATCTGCCGGTGGCTGGACTGCACGTGGATGTCGTCAACGGCAGCCGTGAAGATGTACAGCAGTTGCTGGGCCTGCTGCCGGCGCACAAGGTGCTGTCCCTGGGCGTGATCAGCGGACGCAATATCTGGAAGACCGATTTGAATGCCGTGCTCGATTGGCTCGAGCCCCTGGCCGAACGTCTGGGCGAGTGCCTGTGGATTGCCCCTTCCTGCTCGCTGCTGCATGTACCCGTGGACTTGGACAGCGAGAAAAAGCTCGACCCCGAAATCCTCTCCTGGCTGGCCTTTGCAAAGCAAAAGCTGGACGAGTTGCGCGTGCTGGGCAAGGCCTTGAGCCAGGGGCGGGATGCCGTCAAGGCCGAGCTTGCGCAGAACCAGGCCGCATTGGCCGCGCGCCGGACCTCGCCGCGAGTGAACAATCCGGTGGTGCAGGCTGCGGTGGCAAGGATTGATGCCCAGCTCGGGTGCCGTGCAAGTGCCTACAGCCAGCGTGCGCCCCAACAGGCGCAGCGGCTCAAGCTGCCGGCCTACCCGACCACGACCATAGGCTCGTTTCCGCAGACCGCCGAGATTCGTCAGGCCCGCAGCGAGTTCAAGGCCGGCCGCCTCGAGGAGGTCGGCTATCAGGCCGCAATGCGTGCCGAGATAGAGCGCAGCGTGCGCGAGCAGGAGCGTCTGGGCCTGGACGTGCTGGTGCACGGCGAGGCCGAGCGCAACGACATGGTCGAGTACTTTGGCGAGCAACTGGATGGCTATGCGTTCAGCCAGTTCGGCTGGGTGCAGTCCTATGGGTCGCGTTGCGTGAAGCCGCCCATCCTGTTCGGCGACATCAGCCGGCCCAAGGCCATGACCGTGAGCTGGATCAGCTATGCCCAGTCGCTCACCGACAAACCCATGAAGGGCATGTTGACCGGCCCCGTGACCATCTTGAACTGGTCCTTTGTGCGCGATGACCAGCCACGCTCCGTGTCCTGCAAACAGCTGGCGCTGGCCATGCGCGAGGAGGTTCTGGATCTGGAAAAGGCCGGCGTGCGCGTCATCCAGATCGACGAAGCTGCGCTGCGCGAAGGCCTGCCGCTGCGCAGGTCGCAATGGAAGCAGTATCTGGACTGGGCTGTGGAGAGCTTTCGCATCACGGCCAACGGTGTGGCCGACGAAACGCAAATCCATACCCATATGTGCTATTCGGAGTTCAACGACATCATCGAGTCGATTGCCGACATGGATGCCGATGTGATCACCATAGAGACTTCGCGCTCGGACATGGAGCTGCTCGATGCGTTCGAGAACTTTCACTACCCCAACGAGATCGGCCCGGGCGTGTACGACATCCACTCGCCCAACATCCCAACGCAGGAGCACATTGTGGGACTGATGAAGAAGGCGGCTGAGCGCATTCCTGCGAAGCGGCTGTGGGTCAACCCCGACTGCGGGCTCAAGACCCGGCAATGGGCCGAAGTTATTCCGGCACTGAGGAACATGGTTGCTGCGGCCAAGATCTTGCGGGCCGCCTGACCGGCAGACAGGAGAGTGACGGCCGCACAGATCTGCGCTGCCATGGCCCCGCCATGATGCGCTTGGCTCTTGAACAAGGCGAGGAAACAGGTCCAGGCCTTTTCCTTTCCAAGCGGCGGCAATGGTTGCTTTCGCCATGATGCTCCGCGAATGGTGAGGCGCCGGGGGGCTGCGTGCGCGGACGACGGTTTTGATTATTGATGGCTATGGCCGCCGGGGTGGTTCAAGGCCTTGAAACCCTTGAGGAAATGGGCGGATACGGAGGGCGGCAGCCAGGGCTTGCGAGCCTGTTCGCGAGCCCTGGCATTCGACATGCCGTGGACGAGGTGCGAAGGGGGATGTCGTTCAGCTCGCCCGGGCCCATTCCGAGAGGATCTCCTCGGTGTGCTCGCGCAAGGCAGTGAGGCTGGAGGAGCTGGTGTCCTATAACTATATTTCGCTGCGTGGCTCCTACAGCATTCGGCGAAGCCTGGATCAGATTTTCGTCGACACGGGCATACGCTAAGACAGCCCTATCGAAGTCGGGACACTGACTGCAGCCCTGGGTCTGCTCAAGGCTGGGGCTGGGTTTCTGATCGCTCCCGGATACACGGCGGTGATTGCGCAGCAGTGGGGCATGCAGGCGCTGGAGATCATGGACCTGGCGCCGTTCCGTCATCGCGTATCGCTGATCAGAAGAAATGCCCAGCGCCTGTCCGTTTCCGCCAGAAGCTTTCTGCCCATTTTCAGCTCAGCTTTCCCCTGCTCGCAGCCGACGACAGGGGCGCGTGAATCACTCCACGGTCACGCTTTTGGCCAGGTTGCGTGGCTTGTCCACGTCGGTGCCGCGCGCGCAGGCCGTGTGATAGGCCAGCAGTTGCAGGGGCACGACGTGGAGGATGGGGCTTAGCGCGCCATAGTTCTCGGGCATGCGGATCACATGCACGCCTTCGCTGCTCTCGAGATTGGTTTTTGCATCCGCGAGCACGTAGAGCACGCCACCGCGAGCACGCACTTCCTGCATATTGCTCTTGAGCTTTTCCAGCAGCTCATCGTTGGGAGCCACGGTGACTACAGGCATGGCGCTGTCCACCAGGGCCAGAGGGCCGTGTTTGAGCTCGCCCGCCGGATAGGCTTCGGCGTGGATGTAGCTGATTTCCTTGAGCTTGAGCGCGCCTTCCAGAGCGATGGGGTAGTGGATGCCCCGGCCGAGGAACAAGGCGTTCTCACGCTTGGCGAAGTCCTCGGACCAGTTGATGATCTGCGGCTCCAGCGCCAGCACCGACTGCAGTGCGACCGGCAGGTGGCGCATGGCCGCCAGATACTGCTGCTCCTTGTCTTCGCTGAGGCGGCCCTTGGATTGGGCCAGGGCCAGGGTCAGCAGGAACAGGCCGGCCAGCTGGGTGGTAAAGGCCTTGGTCGAGGCCACGCCGATCTCCACTCCGGCGCGCGTGATGTAGGCCAGTTCGCACTCGCGCACCATGGCGCTGGTGCCCACGTTGCAGATGGTCAGCGTGTGCTTCATGCCCAGGCCTTGGGCGTGGCGCAGCGCGGCCAGGGTATCGGCGGTTTCGCCCGACTGGCTGATCGTGACGACCAGGGTTCTGGGGTCGGGCACGCTGGTGCGGTAGCGGTATTCGCTGGCCACTTCCACGCTGCAGGGCAGGCCGGCCAGGGACTCGATCCAGTATTTGGCCGTGCAGCCACTGTAGTAGCTGGTGCCGCAGGCCAGGATGAGCACGCGGTCGATTTCCTTGAACACGCGCCAGGCGGCGGTGCTGGTCTTGCCGTCAGCGCCCAGGCCGTCGAACAGTTCGGGCACGATGGCCTGTACGCCTTCGAGCGTGTCGGCAATGGCGCGCGGCTGCTCGAAGATTTCCTTTTGCATGTAGTGGCGGTAGGGCCCCAGCTCGGCTGCGCCGCTATGGGCCAGTACGGTGCGCACGGGGCGCTGCTCGGCCGAAAGGCGCTCGCCGCCCTTGCCCAGAAGCCAGTAGCGGCCGGGCTGCAGATCGATGAGGTCGCCCTCTTCCAGATAGACGATCTGGTCGGTGACTCCGGCCAGGGCCATGGCATCGCTGGCCAGAAAGTGCTCGCTGCCATCCCGGGCAACGCCAAGAATCAGCGGCGAGCCCGCGCGCGCGCCCACCACGCGCTGGGGCTCGTCCTTGTGCATGACGGCGATCGCAAAAGCTCCATGCAGACGGGCCGTGGCGGCCTCTACGGCCTCGAAGAGGTCGCCTCCGTAGAGGCTGTCCACGAGGTGGGCGATGACTTCGGTGTCGGTCTGGCTGGCAAACACATAGCCCTTGGCCTGGAGTTCGGCGCGCAGGGCTTCGTAGTTTTCGATGATGCCGTTGTGTACCAGGGCCACATGGGCCGGCTGGTCGGCATCGGCAACGGGCGAGACGCCGGGGCCGTGGCTGAAGTGGGGGTGGGCGTTGCGCACTGCGGGCTCGCCGTGTGTGGCCCAGCGCGTATGGGCGATGCCTGTACGGCCTGTGACGTGGTCCTGAGTGACCTGGGCCAGCAACTCGGCCACGCGTGCGGTGGAACGCGTGCGCTGCAGGCCCTGACTGTGCATGCCCTGCGCATCCAGCGCCTGCACGGCGACGCCGCATGAGTCATAGCCACGGTATTCGAGCCGCTGCAAGCCCTGAACCAGAACGGGGACGATATCGCGGTGGGAAACCGCAGCGACGATGCCGCACATAAGCCAAACTCCTTGTCGAAATAAAACACCTGCGTGCGGCGAGAGCCGCATCCCCATGCTTGAAGGGGATAGGCCTGAGCCTTTGCCTCTGGATCGCACCAGCTTCCCGGCAGCATGCACTTTGCTGCTTCTTTCATCCCTTTAAGGGGTGAAATAAAACCTTTTTTGCGTGGCTGGCACCGTTTCCCAGAAGAGGGGGCGGCGATGCCGCGGGGCGACTTTCAGGCCGTGGCTTGCGCCCGCCTCGCAACGCACACACGCTTTGGATGCCATGGATAACTGAGGCGCATATTACGTAGGTCGATTAGAAATTTATAATAATAATTATCAAAAATTTGATCTAATATTTCATTGGTATGTAGTTTTGAAATAAATATTCAAAATATTGCTTTTTATGAATTTAAATTCCATGGAGCTGGATGCTGTGGACTTGCAGTTGCTGGGGGTCTTGCAGCAGGACGCGAGTCAAAGCAATCAGGCTCTGGCGCAGAGCCTGCGTTTGTCGGCGCCGACCTGCCTGCGCCGGGTGCGCCGGCTACAGGAACTGGGGCTGATCGAACGTCAGGTGGCAATCGTCGATCCCGGCAAGCTGGCCGAAGCGCTCGGTCATGGACTGCAAGCCATTGTCGAAGTCTCGCTCGACCATCAGGGCAGCGATGCCCTGGATGCCTTCGAGGCCAGGGCCGTGGCCCATGGGAGCGTGCAGCAGTGCTGGCGCGTCTCTTCGGGGCCGGATTTCATCCTGGTGGTTGCAACGCTGGACATGCCGGCCTATCTGCAACTCACCCAGGCCTTGTTCACCCGGGATGCGAATGTGCGCAATGTGAAGAGCTTCTTCAGCATCAAGCGCGCCAAGTTCTCCACGGCCCTGCCTTTGCCTCAGTTGTCCTAGGCCTCGTTGCAGATGAATGCGGGTGCTGGCCAGTACAGGCGCACATTGCAGCCCTGGTCCGGGTGGGCGCTGATGCTGGCCTGGCCGCCATGGCGCCGCATGACGCTCTGGACCATGGCCAGGCCTGTGCCCAGCCCAGGGAACTCGGCTTCGCGATGCATGCGTTGAAAAATCCCGAACAAGGCGTCGGCGCGTGCCGGCTCGAAACCCGCGCCATTGTCGCGAATGCTCAGAGCAATATCGCCATCGGACTCGCTTTCCACGCTGATCTCGATATGGGGCTGCTCCCTGTGCTGGGAGAACTTGATGGCATTGTCCAGCAGCTCTTCAAGTGTTTGCTGCAGCAATTGGGCGTCGGCCAGGAGGGTTGCTCCTTGTGCGGGCCAGCTCCATCGCGGGGGCTTGGTCGAGGACAGCCCGGCCCATTGCGGCCGGGCCAGCACCGCTGCCTTCGCATTCTCCAGCAGTTCCAGCAAATCCACGGAGCGGGTCTGCAAGGGCGTGATCGCGAGGCGTGATAGCCTGAGCAAGGCATCGAGCATGGCGGCCAATCGCTTTGCGGATTGGTCCATGGTCAGCAGAAAGCCGCGTGCCTCGGCCAGATCCTGGGTCGAGGGGGTTGGCTGCTCCAATAACTCGCTGACCAGGGGGCCGAAGGACAGCAGGTGGCGCAGCGGTGCCCGCAAATCATGGGATATGGCCTGGAGCCAGCTTTGCTGGCCCATTTGCAGTGCGCGCAGCTCGCGCTCATATTTGGCCAGCCGAGCCAGCGTGTCCATGTCGGGAAGGTTTTGCGGGCTGTTTTCCATGGGGCTAGACCTTGGGCTGTTTGACGGGGCGCTTCCAGTTGGCCGTGCTGATCTGCTTGCCGCGCACCACGGTCAGTACGCCGGGTTCGGTGTTCTTGGTCACGGTCGAGCCTGCACCCACGGTGCCGCCCGTGCCTATGGTCACGGGGGCCACGAGCACGCTGTTGCTGCCTATGTGCACATCGGCCTCGATGACGGTGCGGTGTTTGTTGGCTCCGTCATAGTTGGCGGTGATGCTGCCCGCGCCATAGTTCACGCGCTCGCCCACCGTGGCATCGCCGAGGTAGGCGAGATGGTTGGCCTTGGCGCCATCGGCAAGCCGTGAGTTCTTGACCTCGACGAAGTTGCCGATGTGCACTTCGCGGCCCAACTGGGCGCCGGGGCGCAGGCGGGCAAACGGACCGATCAGCGAGCCTTGGCCCACGTCGACACCTGCACCTTCGCCGTCGATGTGGGTATAGGGATGAATGACGGCGCCGGCGCCGATGCTGGCATTGCTGATACAGCAGTAGGCGCCTATGTGTGCACCTTCGCCTATCTCCACCTGTCCGCTGAAGATGCAGCCCACATCGATTTCCACATCCTGGCCGCAGCTCAGCCGGGCCGCCTGGCCGCTGCGCGCATCGTCACGCAGATCGAAGCGGGCCGGGTCGGCCAGGCGCACGCCTTGCTCCATGAGGGTGCGGGCCTGGGCCGTCTGGTGGGCACGCTCGAGTTCGGCCAGTTGCAGCGGGCTGTTCACGCCTGCAACCTGCAGCTCGTCCGTGATGCAGTGCGCGGTCACGGCAATGCCGTCGGCCACGGCCATGGCGACGATGTCGGTCAGGTAGTACTCGCCCTGGGCATTGTCATTCGTCAGGCGCGACAGCCAGGGCCCCAGGTGGCGGGCCGGAACGGCCATGATGCCGCTGTAGATTTCGCAGATGGTGCGCTGGGCCTCGCTCGCATCCTTTTGCTCGACGATGCGTTGCACGCCGCCGTCCGCAGAGCGCACGATGCGACCATAGCCCGTGGGGTCGGTCATGTTGACGGTCAGGAGAGCCAGCTTGTCGCCGCCTGCGGCATCGACCAGGGCCTGTAGGGTTGCGGCCTGGGTCAGCGGCACATCGCCCGAGAGGATGATCACCATGCCGTCGGCAGGCAGGACCGGAACGGCCTGCTGCACGGCATGGCCGGTGCCGAGCTGGGGTTCCTGGCGCACAAAGCCGAGCTTGAGGCCGCTGGCCTGTGCGGACCCAGCAATCGCGGACTCCACCTGGTCCGCACCATGGCCGGTGACGACCACGGCCGAGCGTGCCTTGAGCTGGCCGGCCGTGGCCAGCACATGGCCGAGAAGGGGGCGGCCTGCGAGACGTTGCAGGACTTTTGGGGTGCGGCTTTTCATGCGCGTGCCCTTGCCCGCAGCCATGATGACTAGATCCAGAGGTGCTCTCATAAACGTACTATGGTTGGGCCGGCCTGTTGCCGGCAACAGGCGCAATTATGGGCGTGTGAGGATGGGCCGCAATACAGGGCAGGCCCTGTAAGAGCGTGTTCACGATTTCCTCGCGGCAGCGTAGAGATCGTAAACACGCTCTAAGGATGAAAGCCGTACAGGCTCGTCGCGCATGCAGGCCCGGATCGGCGCACCTGGGTTTGGCTTATGCTTGGCGGCGCCATGCCCCATGTCACTCCCTCTTCTGCTCCGCTGCTGCGTACACGTGCCATAGGCGCAGGTCACTTGCGCGCCTTTCTGGCCGTGGCCCGTCAGCTGAGCTTTCGTGCTGCGGCCGATGAGCTGGCGCTGACCCAGTCGGCCGTGAGCCGTCAGATCCAGGCGCTGGAGGATGAGGTCGGTGTGCCGCTCTTTCTGCGCCATACGCGGGCCGTGGAGCTCACAGGCGCGGGCGCGCAATTGCTGCGCTCGGTGGCTCCGGCGCTGGAGCAGGTCGATGCCACGGTGCGCCAGATACGCCAGACCGTGGGCCGCAAAAGCGTGGCCATCACCACCTGGGCCAGCTTTGCGGCCATGTGGCTGATTCCCCGGTTGCAGGAGTTTCAGCGGATCTGGCCGGACATAGACATTCGCATCGATACCAGCGATGCGGTCGTGGATCTGGACACCACGGACGTGGACCTGGCCTTGCGCTATGGCCGCGCCAGCGATCCGCAGGCCAGGCGCCTGTTTGGCGAGCAACTGGCCGTGGTTGCCAGCCCCGGGCTGCTGGCTGCCGGTCCGCCGCTGCGCAGGCCCGCCGATGCCGCGCATTACACGCTGATCGAAACCGGCGATGCGCATCGCATGCCGCAACTGGAGTGGTTGAGCTGGCAGCGCTGGTTTGGTGCCCAGGGCTGCGATCAACTGCAGCCGCCGCGCTGGCTGTATTTCAACTATGCGCACCAGATCGTGCAGGCGGCTCTGGCCGGACAGGGTCTGGCGATTGCGCGCCTGCCCCTGGTCGCGGATGCACTGGCCGCAGGCGAGCTCGTCGAGGTTCTGCCCGCGCACCGAATGGAGTCGCCTCTTGCCTACTGGCTGCTGGTGGGGCCGCGCAGCTTTCGGCGCCCCGAGGTGGCCGCATTTTGCGAATGGCTGATTGCCCAGGTCGAGCCCACGCGTCTGGCCATGGAGCCTGACGGATTGACCGATTAGGCCGGGTAAATGGCCCCCAGAATGCGCGGCCCCTTGGAGCCGGTCACGGCGGGAAGATTGCCGGGCAGGCCCAGCATGGCCTGGCGGCCCAGCCAGGCAAAGGCCGCAGCCTCGACCTGCTGAGGCGGCAGTCCATGCTCGGCCGTGCTGGCCACGCGGACTTCGGGCAGCTGGGCGGCAAGGCGCCGCATCAAATGGTGGTTGAAGGCGCCGCCACCGCAGATCAGCAGCTCGCCGGCGCCACGGCCGAAGCGTTGCACGGCCTGGGCACAGGCCAGGGCCGTGAACTCGGTGAGCGTGGCCTGCACATCGGCGGGCGGTGCCTGCGCTGCCTCGGGGCAGGCGGCGAGGTGGGCGGCCAGCCAGCCCGCATGGAACAGATCGCGCCCCGTGCTTTTCGGCGGCTCGGCCTGCAGAAAGGGCTCGCTCATCAGGCTTTGCAGCAGCGCGGGCAGCACCTGGCCGGATGCGGCCCAGCAGCCGCCGCTGTCAAAGGGCCGGTCGGTATGGGCCAGGCACCAGCCGTCCATGAGCGCATTCGCGGGCCCGCAGTCAAAGCCCTGCACGCTGCCGTCGGCCCCGAGCACGCTGAGGTTGGCGATGCCGCCGAGGTTGAGCACCAGCACCGTGTGGTTCTTGCGGCCGAAGATTTGCTGGTGAAAGGCCGGCACCAGGGGGGCGCCCTGGCCACCGGCTGCAAGATCGCGGCTGCGCAGGTCTGCGACCACGGAAATGCCCGTGAGCTCCGCCAGCAGGGCCGGGCTGTTGAGCTGCAGCGTATAGCCCGTGCCATCGAACATCTGCGGCCTGTGGCGCACGGTTTGTCCATGGGCACCCAGTGCGGCGATGCGGTCCGGCTGCAGTCCGCTGGTCTGCAGCAGCTTGCCCACGACCTGGGCATAGAGTCGGGCCAGCACATTCGCGGCCAGGGCCGCGCGGTGCAGCTCGTCCTGGCCTTTGGGGCTGTTGAGGGCCAGCAGCTCGGCCCGCAGTTCCTCGTCGAAGCCCACGCTTGCATGCGCCAGCACTTGCATGCCATGGTCGAAGTCGGCCAGCACGCCATCCACACCGTCCAGGGAGGTGCCGGACATCAGGCCTATGTACAGGGAGGAGGCTGGGGCTTGGTTCATGGCGCACATGGTAGCGCGCGGTCTTGGCGCTTCAGATCAAAAAAGGCCGCCGGAGCAGTCCGGCGGCCTTTGGGGTTTGCTTGGAGCGCGGGCTTTAGCTGCCTGCCTGCTTGCTCTCGGTGTCGGCCAGGGCCAGGGCATCGCTGGAGGCCTTGAGCTCGACGCGCATCTGCGCGGCCAGCTTCTGGAACTCGGCACGGCCGGCCTTGGAGACGGGCTGGGCATCGGTGGCCTGGACGATGGTCATGGGGTCGCGGTGCTGGCCGGCCACACGGAACTCGAAGTGCAGGTGCGGGCCCGTGGCCCAGCCCGTGGAGCCCACATTGCCGATGATGTCGCCCTGCTCCACGCGCTGGCCCTTGGTCACGCCGATGCGGCTCAGGTGGGCGTAGACCGTGGTGTGCTGATTCGCATGGTCGACGAAGATCACGTTGCCGTAGCCGTTTTGCACGCCGGCGAACGAGACCACGCCGTCGCCCACGGTGCGCACCTTGGTGCCCGTGGCTGCGGCAAAGTCCGTGCCCAGGTGGGCGCGCCAGGTCTTGTGTATGGGGTGCATGCGCATGGAGAAGTTGCTGCTGATGCGCGAGAACTCCACGGGCGAGGACAGGTAGGCCTGGCGGCGGCTCTTGCCGTCCATGCTGTAGTAGGTGCCCTTGGACTGGGCCGGGTCGTGGAACCACATGGCCTGGTAGGTCTTGCCGTTGTTGTGGAACTCGGCGCTGAGCACGCGGCCCATGCGCAGCGGCTCGCCGTCGGCCTCCAGGGACTCGTAGACCACGGAGAAGCGGTCGCCCTTGCGCAGACCGCGGCGGAAGTCCACATCGCCCTGGAAGATGTCGGCCATCTGTATGGCCACGGAATCGGGGATGGCGGCTGCGTCGGTGGCCGCAAACAGCGAGCTGCGGATCACGGCGCCGGCCAGGCGCGTGGTGGTGGTCAGGCGTCCGCTTTCGATGCGCGTGCTCAGCGTGTCGTTCTTGCGCTCGACCACGAGGCGGCGGAAGCTGCCGTCCTCATCGGGAGCCCAGCGCACGGTGAGCTGGGTCAACTGGTGGTCGGGCGTGGTCTCGGCCGTGACCAGACGGCCGGCGCGGCCCAGCACATGCTGGCGCACCTGCTCGTCCGAGCGCATGAAGGCGGCTGCCGTCGGGTCGGCAACGCCCAGGCGCTGGAGCAGGGTTTCGGCCGTGTCGCTGCGCTGCGTGTATTCGGAGCGGTAGAGAGAGAAGTCCTGCTGCAGGTCGGTCAGGGCGGCGAGCGACTGGCCTTCGGCCAGGGAGCTCACGGGTTCGGACAGCATGCGCACCGGCATGTCGGCCGGGTCCGGGCCCAGATTGGCCACGGCAAAGGCGGCACCGCCGCCGGTGAGCATGATGGCCGCCAGTGCCGCACTGATGCGTTGGGGGTGTTGTTGCACAACAGAGGTCAGCCGGGCAACAAAAGCATTGCAGGCATGGGTCAAGCCAGATGTCACAACTTGGATCCTTGGGGCGGGGATGTGTTTGGGTCAGGGCTGATGATGCTCTCTCGGGGACGTGTTCGCGCTGCAGAGGGGCCAAGCCCGCGTTCCATGGTGCGGAAAGGCTGCAGTCTAGAATTCGTCGCAGAAAGAAAACCGCCAAAGTATACCGACGGAGTTGATCCGAGTCCCGACGAAAACCCTTATGAATCAAACAATTGTTAAAACTTATCCCATAACGGATGCCGTTAGGCAGGCCCTTGAGATCAGTCTGCGCGGGGTGGACGAGCTGCTGCCCCAGGAGGATTGGGCGCAGAAGCTGGCCCGTTCCGAGGCCACGGGCGTGCCGCTGCGCATCAAGCTGGGCCTGGACCCCACGGCGCCCGACATCCACCTCGGCCATACGGTGGTGCTCAACAAGATGCGCCAGCTGCAGGACCTCGGGCATCAGGTGATCTTTCTGATCGGTGACTTCACCACGCTGATCGGCGATCCCTCGGGCCGCAACAGCACGCGCCCGCCGCTCAGTGCCGAGCAGATCAAGGCCAATGCCGAGACCTACTACACCCAGGCTGCCAAGGTGCTGGATCCCGCCAAGACCGAGGTGCGCTACAACAGCGAATGGTGCGACAAGCTGGGCGCGCGCGGCATGATCGAGCTGTCGGCCAAGTACACGGTGGCGCGCATGATGGAGCGCAATGACTTTCATACGCGTTTTACCGAAGGCAACTCCATCAGCCTGCACGAATTCCTTTACCCGCTGCTGCAGGGCTATGACTCCGTGGCCCTGAAGGCCGATCTGGAGATGGGCGGCACGGACCAGAAATTCAACCTGCTCATGGGTCGCCATCTGCAGCAGGAATACGGGATGGAGCCGCAGTGCGTGCTCACCATGCCGTTGCTCGTGGGCCTGGACGGTGAGCACAAGATGTCCAAGTCCAAGAACAACTACATCGGCATCACCGAGGATGCGAACACCATGTTCGCCAAGGTGCTGTCGATCTCGGACGAGCTCATGTGGGACTGGTTCACTCTGCTGTCCTTCAAGAGCCTGGCCGAGATCGCGGCGCTCAGAAAGGAAGTCGAGGGCGGGCGCAATCCCAAGGATGCCAAGGTCATGCTGGCCACGGAGATCACCACGCGCTTTCACAGCGCGGCTGCGGCCGAGGCTGCACAGCAGGACTTCATCAACCGCAGCAAGGGCGGCATTCCCGACGACATCCCCGAGCTCAGCCTGGACGGCGCGCCCGCAGGCATTGCCTCGCTGCTCAAGCAGGCCGGGCTGGCGCCTTCGAGCAGCGAAGCCAACCGCCTCATGGAGGGCGGCGGCGTGCGCGTGGACGGTGCGGTCGTCAGCGACCGCGCGCTCAAGCTCGAAGCCGGCACCTATGTGCTGCAGGTGGGCAAGCGCAAGTTTGCGCGCGTGACCCTGAAATAAACGCTGCGCATGGCGGCCCTGGTCCGGGCTGTGCATATGAAAAAGAGAGCTGCTAGCGCTTGTCTGTATTGGATTTCAAGATGATTTTCATCTGAAATTCTTTAAGGGCAAGCGCTGGCAGCTCTCTTTTTATCCATGCGCTCCCGGGAGCGCATGGGTGAGAGGGGCTATTGCGCCCCTATCTGCGCGAACTCGGCCTCGACCTGAGCATGTCGCTCCAGCATGCGCGGCGAGGGGTTGCCCAGGCGGCTCACGAGCACCGTGGCGGCACCCGCGAAGACAAAGCCGGGAATGATCTCATACAGGCCCAGCCAGCCGTACTGCTTCCAGACCAGCACCGTGATCGCGCCCACGATGATGCCGGCCAGTGCGCCGGCGCGCGTCATGCGGCCCCAGAACAGCGACAGGATGATCACCGGGCCGAAGGCCGCGCCAAAGCCGGCCCAGGCATAGCTGACCATGCCCAGCACCTTGGTGTCCGGGTCGCTGGCAATCGCAATCGCAATCACGGCTACGAGCAGCACCATGGCCCTGCCGACCCAGACCAGCTCCTGCTGGCCCGCGTTCTTGTTCAGAAAGGTGCGGTAGATGTCCTCGGTCAGCGCGCTCGAGCAGACCAGCAGCTGGCAGGACAGGGTGCTCATCACGGCGGCCAGGATGGCGGCCAGCAGGGCGCCCGCAATCCAGGGGTTGAACAGCTGCTTGGTGATCTCCATGAACACGGTCTCGGCATTTGCGCTCACGGCTGCCGCACCTTCGGGGTAGGCCGCGAAATAGGGGATGCCGATAAAGCCCACGGCCACGGCGCCGCCCAGGCACAGAATCATCCAGACCATGCTGATGCGGCGCGCCGCAGGAATGGTCTGCACCGAGGAGGCGGCCATGAAGCGCACCAGGATATGCGGCTGGCCGAAATAGCCCAGGCCCCAGGCCAGCAGCGAGATCACGCTCACGAAGCTCGCGCCGTGCAGCAGATCGAATTTCTCGGCGGCGATCACGGAGTGCAGGTCCATTCCGGCCTGCAACTGGTTGTTGACGGCCAGCCAGGCGATGGCCGGCGCGAGGATCAACGCGGTAATCATCATCGAGGCCTGAATGGTGTCGGTCCAGCTCACGGCCAGAAAGCCGCCCACGAACACATAGGCAATCGTGCACAGCGCACCCACCCACAGGGCTGTCGCATAGGGCATGCCGAACATGTTCTCGAACAGGCGCGCACCGGCCACCACGCCCGAGGCGCAGTACAGCGTGAAGAACACCAGGATCACCAGCGCCGTGACGATGCGCAGCACATTGCCGCGGTCCTCGAAGCGGTTGGCCAGATAGTCGGGCAGGGTCAGCGCATTGCCCGCGCGCTCGGTGTACAGCCGCAGCCGGGCCGCGACCAGGCGCCAGTTGAAATAGGCCCCCATGACGAGACCGATGGCAATCCAGGACTCGGACAGGCCCGAGACATAGACCGCACCGGGCAGGCCCATGAGCAGCCAGCCGCTCATGTCCGAAGCCCCGGCCGACAGCGCGGTCACCACGCTGCCCAGGCTGCGCCCGCCGAGGATGTAGTCCGACAGGTTCTTGGTGCTCAGGTAGCCCAGCAGGCCTATGCCCATCATCGCGGCCAGGTAGATGGCGAACATGATCGCCGTGGGGTCGTTCCAGTTCAGTTGCATCAAAATTCCTTGTATGTCTTTCGTGCTCGTCGAGCGTGCGCGGCCACCCAGGTGCTGCCCGGCCCGCTCCTGCAGGCGCGGGGCTTCACTCCATCACCATCAGCTGTGCATTGCCCCCGGCTGCCGCGGTATTCGTGCAGATCGCCTGTTCGGTGTACAGGCCTGTGCTGTCGTAGCCCCGGCCCATGTGCAGCTCGTCGCTGCTGCGGCTTTCCACGCGCACCAGGGCTCCCGGACGTGCCGCGACCCGGGCCGTGACCTGCAGCAAGGCATCGCCATCGCCTTCGAACAGCAAGGCTGCCACAGGCGCATCGGCCAGGGCGTCGGAGGATGCGCCGTGCAGCCATTCGCGCCCGGCGTCGCCGGCCAGGGCGAGCAGCTCCTGCCACAGCCGCGCGCAGTCGGGATTTGCCTCGGGCAGGACCACATGGCAGGGGTTGCCGCTGGCCAGGGCCGCAGCCAGCTGGGCCACCAGGCCCAGCGCCGTCGAGGGCAGGGCCCAGACCGGGCCGCGCGGCAACAGACGGTAGCGGTTGCTCTCTCCCGTGGGGCCGGGCAGCAGCATGCTGGCGCCCAGCCGGCTGGCCGCGCGCGCAGCGCCGCAGGCGGCCAGGGCCAGGGCTTTTTCATGGCCGGGCAGGGGCAGGTCGCTGTGCAGAAAATGCTCCAGCAACTGCAGGCTGGCATGCGGCCTGTGGACGGCGGCGGGCTCTATGTGCGCCAGGGCCGAGTTCGCGGGCTCGTGCACCAGGCGGTGCAGGTACAGCGGGCCGCCGGCCTTGGGGCCCGTGCCCGACAGGCCCATGCCGCCAAACGGCTGCACGCCGACCATGGCGCCGGTGATGCTGCGGTTCACATAGATATTGCCGGCCTGCGCGCGCTGGCTCAGCTGCTCTATGGTTTCGTCGATGCGGCTGTGGATGCCGAAGGTCAGTCCATAGCCCGTGGCATTGATCTCGTCCATCAGCCGGCCCAGTTGCTCGCGCTTGAAGCGCAGCACATGCAGCACGGGGCCGAAGACTTCACGGCCCAGGCGGCGCGTGCTGTCGATCTCGATGATGGCCGGCGTCACGTAATGGCCGTTGAGCGCGCCGGCATCCGGCCCCCGGTAGGCGGCGCGGACCACGCGCTGGCCGGCCTGCTGCATGCGCGCGATGTGCTGCTCGATCTGCTGGCGTGCAGCATCGTCGATGACCGGGCCCACGTCGGTGTCCAGCCGGTCGGGATTGCCCAGGCTGTATTCCTGCAGCGCCTTGCGCAGCATGGACAGCGTGCGCTCAGCCACATCGTCCTGCAGGCACAGAAGGCGCAGGGCCGAGCAGCGCTGGCCGGCCGAGTCGAAGGCCGAGGCCAGCACATCGGCCACGACCTGTTCGGTCAGGGCCGAGGAGTCCACGACCATGGCGTTCTGGCCGCCGGTCTCGGCGATCAGCGGAATCACCTGGCCCCGGGGCGACAGCCTGCGCGCCAGCTGGACTGCGATCAGGCGGGCAACCTCGGTCGAGCCCGTGAACATCACGCCTGCGATCTGTGGCTGGGCCACCAGGGCCGTGCCCACGTCTTCGCCGCTGCCCGGCAGCAACTGGAGCGCATCCTGGGGCACGCCGGCTTCGTGCAGCATGGCCACCATGGCCGCTGCCGTGAGCGGGGTCTGTTCGGCCGGCTTGGCCAGCACGGCATTGCCTGCGGCCAGGGCCGCCGCCACCTGGCCGCAGAAGATCGCGAGCGGGAAATTCCAGGGGCTGATGGCCGCGATCACGCCCAGCGGGCGCTGGTGGGCATTGTCGAAATGGGCGGCCACCTGGGCGCCGTAGTAGCGCAGAAAGTCCACGGCTTCGCGGATCTCGGCCACGGCATTGGGCACGGTCTTGCCGGCCTCGCGCATGATCAGCCCCATCAGGCCCTGGCCGCGCTGCTCCAGCAGGTCGGCTGCGCGGGCCAGCACGTCGGCGCGGGCCGTGGGCGGCGTGCCGGCCCAGATGGGGGCGACCTGGGCTGCGCGCTGCGCCGCGGCCTCGACCTCGGCGGCGCTGGCTTCGCGCACCCAGCCGACGATGTCGTTGAGCTCTGCAGGGTTGCGCAAGCCCTGCCAGCCTGGTAGGTGGGCCGGCTCCTGCGGCAACTCCACGCCGGAGGGAGCCGCCATATGCGGCTGGCGCGTGCTTTGCAGCAAGGCGGCGGCCAGCGAGGCCAATTGCTGCTCATGCGCCAGATTGAGCCCCTGTGAGTTGGGCCGGGCCAGGCCGGCCTGGCGCACGAAAAGATCGGCGGGCAAGGGGATGCGCTTGTGGGGGGCGCCGAGCTGGCCTTCGTGGTTCGCAATCCTGAAGGCTTCGCTGACGGGGTCGGCGACCAGCGCGCTGATGGGCACGGCGGCATCGCCGATGCGGTTCACGAACGAGGTATTGGCACCGTTCTCCAGCAGGCGGCGCACCAGATAGGCGAGCAGGGTCTCATGGCTGCCCACGGGGGCGTAGATGCGGCAGGGCCGTGCAAGCCGGCCTTCGCTGGCCGGCCCGGTGACCTGGGAGTACAAGGGCTCGCCCATGCCGTGCAGGCACTGGAATTCATACTGGCCGCTGTAATAGCTGCCGCCTACGGCCTGGGCCAGGTGGTAGATGCTGGCCAGGGTCTGGGCATTGTGCGTGGCGAACTGGGGGTAGATCGCATCGGACGCAGTCAGCAGCTTGTGCGCGCAGGCCAGATAGCTGACATCGGTATAGACCTTGCGCGTATAGACGGGGTAGCCGGCCTGGCCGCCCTCCTGGGCGCGCTTGATCTCGCTGTCCCAGTAGGCGCCCTTGACCAGGCGCACCATGATGCGCCGCCGGCTGCGGCGCGCGAGCTCGACCAGGTAGTCGATCACCTGGGGGCAGCGCTTTTGGTAGGCCTGGACCACAAAGCCTATGCCGCTCCAGCCCTTGAGCGAGGGGGCGGCGCACAGGGCTTCGAGCAGGTCCAGGGACAGCTCCAGCCGGTCGGCCTCCTCGGCATCGATGTTCATGCCCATGTCGTAATGCTTGGCCATCTCGGCCAGGCGCAGCACGCGCGGCAGCAGCTCGCGCATCACGCGCTGGTGCTGGGCCCGCGCATAGCGCGGGTGCAGGGCCGAGAGTTTGATGGAGATGCCCGGCCCCTCGAAGATGCCGCGCCCGTTGGAGGCGGCCCCGATCGCATGGATCGCCTGCTCATAGGCCAGCATGTAGCGCTGGGCATCGGCTTCGGTGGCAGCGGCCTCGCCCAGCATGTCATAGCTGTAGCGAAAGCCCTGCTTTTCATGGGTGCGGCTGTTGGCCAGGGCTTCCGCGATGTTCTGTCCGGTCACGAACTGCTCGCCCATGAGCTTCATGGCGCGGTGCACGCCCTGGCGGATCAGCGGCTCGCCGCCCTTGGCGATCACGCGTGTGAGCGCCGAGGACAGGCTTTTCTCGCTGCTCGTGGTGGTGAGCTTGCCCGTGAGCACCAGACCCCAGGCCGCAGCATTCACGAACAGCGAGGGAGAGCGCCCCACGTGGGCGCGCCAGTCGCCCTTGCTGATCTTGTCGCGAATCAGCGCGTCGCGCGTGGCGCGGTCTGGAATGCGCAGCAAGGCTTCGGCCAGGCACATCAGGGCCACGCCTTCCTGGCTGGACAGGGAGAACTCCTGCACCAGGGCCGCCACGCCGCTGCTGGCCGGGGCACTGCGCAGGCCCCTGACCAGACGCGTGGCCAGCTCGCAGACCTTGTCCTCGTTCTGAGAGCGGGCCAGGGGTATCAGCGCGGGCAGGCATTCGGGCTCGGGCCTGTGCCAGGCGGCGGTGATCGCGGCGCGCAGCTCGGTCTGGGGCAGTACGGACTGGGCGAACAACAAAAAAGGTTGCACCTCTCCCGAGACCTGTGGTTGCGCCTCCGTGGCCGGCCCCTGCTCGGCTGCCGAGGCCGGGTTCTGCAGCCGGATGACGCTGCTGCCACGCTCCAGTGCCTCCACATACTGGACCACGGCCTGCTTGATCAGCCAGTGCGGTGTTCGGCCCAGCTGCGCGGCGGCCGTGCGTATGCGTTCGCGCAGGATCTCGTCAACTTTGATGCCTACGGTAGTGGACATGGTATGCAGTTCGGAAAATTGAAAACACGAAGGTGCAACCTTTTTTTGATTGAATTTCTTGTCGGGTTGCACCTCGAAATGTAGCGGGAAACCCGCCATTCCCCGGCCGCCGAAGCCTGTTTTTTTTGCACTGGTTTTCTCGCCGCTCATCGCCTGAGTGCGTATTGCGCAATGCTTGCGCGTAAGAACGTGTTTACGATCTCTACGCTGCCGCGTTGGAGCGCAATCGGGATGAGTTCGAGTCGATGGGCTGCAGCTTGCACCGGGGTGCAAGCAAGGGCCAGCGCGAAGAAATCGCCCGATTTCGCTCCAACCCTTCGGGCCAGTGCCTTTGCGGGTGGTCTACAGCGTTGCGAATCCTCGCAATAGCACGGCTATTGCTGCGGTGTCGCGCCTCGTATTCCATCCCGCAAAGACACTGGCGCGGCACCGAGGAGATCGTAAACACGTTCTAAGGCCTTTCATGGCCTGATCCCAAAAAACCTGCAAGCTCAATAACCGTGGCTGCAAAAGAGCGGCCGTGCTGCTGCTCCATGACGAGGGCATCGGCCGCATCGACTGCGCAGGGCGGTTTGCCCCGTGGCTGGCGGCCTGGCCGCGCCGCAGGTCTGGGCCGGGCGATGCAATGTCTTGAGAACGTGTTTACGATCTCTACGCTGCCGCGCCGCGAGGAGGTCGTGAACACGCTCTTATCACGGGCGCGGCCCGTGCTGTGTTCAGCGTGGCAAAAAGGCGTGGACTGCGGCGGCAACCGCAATGCCTGTGACCATGCCTGCGGCAATCTCCACGCGGCTGTGGCCCATGCGTTCGCGCAGTTGCACGGGGTCTGCGGTTCGGGCGGCCAGCTTGTTGATCGCCTGCGCATGCTTGCCGACCTGCCGGCGCAGGCTGTTCGCATCGAGCATCACGATGAAGGCCAGCGTGACGGCCACGCCGAAGGCCGGGTGCCCCACGCCCTCTTTCAAGGCGATGAGTGCGGCCATGCTGCTGACAATGGCACTGTGGTTGCTGGGCAGCCCGCCGTAGCCTATGAGGCCGAAGGCGAGCTGCCTGGCCTTGATGCTGTTGATGAGAAATTTGGCGATGCCGGCCACCAGCCAGGCCAGAAAGGGCGTTGCGGCGTAGGAGTAGTCCATCATGCCCCCTGTGCGGGCAGCAGGGCCCAGATGCATGCGGCGACCCACAGCAGCACGACAAGCAGCAACTGCCAGTCGGCCAGCAGGGCATCCGTGGGCGATTCGCCGCCGTCGAGTGCTTCCACCACGAACCAATAGCGGAACAGGCCGAACAAGACCAGGGGGATGGTGATGACCAGCTCCGGCTTGGCCGACATGACAAAGATGCTGTAGAACAGCAGGGCTCCCGTGGCCGACATTTCCGCATAGCGGTCTATCAGCGAGACCGAGTATTTCTCAAGCACCTTGCGCCCGCCGGCGCCGTTCTGACTCAGCTCCTGGCGCCGCTTGACGGCGGCCAGGTACAGCGCCAGGCACAGCGTGGTGATGAACATCCACGATGACACGGGGACGCTGAGTGCCATGGCGCCTGCATAGACGCGCAGCACAAAGCCGATGGCGATGGTGAAGATGTCGACCACGGGCTGGTGCTTGAGCACGAAGGTATAGGCCAGATTGAGAATCAGATAGGCCACGATGACCATGACCACCTGGGGCGCGACAAACCAGCCCCATCCCAGAACGATGTAGAGGACGGCGAGCAGAACCAGGGCTGCAGGTACGGAGACGATGCCGGCTGCCAGAGGACGGGTCCTGGATTTCTTGGGGTGACGACGATCATGCTCGATGTCGTGCAGGTCGTTGATGATGTAGGTCGCAGACGATGCCGTGCAAAACAGCAGCACGGCCAAGAGAGCCTGACCGATGGCATCGGCATCCAGGAACGATCCGGAAAAAACCAGGGGTGCCAGAACAAACCCATTCTTGACCCACTGCTTGGGCCGCATTAGCTTGATTAAACCAAGCGTCTGAGCCAGGGGCGAGCGGTCTGTTACGGTATCATGCATTTTTTCGGAATCTCTATGATGTTATTGTATGTTTGCTTCAACCAAGCTGGCTATTAAGTATGCCATTTTTGCAATCATTGCAACCGCAGCAAACATTGGCGCTCAGGATCTTAGTATTCGCATATATGACGGGGCTTTTTATATTCTGGCTTCGGTGATCGTCGGTACTGGGGTCGGGTTGGTTATCAAGTATATTCTGGACAAGCGTTATATTTTCTTTTTTCATGCGAACAGTATTGCCCACGATACCCGGACCTTTGCGCTATATTCCTTCATGGGCTTGGCCACGACGCTGCTTTTCTGGGGGTTCGAGTTCGGCTTTCAGCATATCTTCGAGACCAAGGAGATGCGCTACCTCGGTGGTGTGATCGGCTTGGGCATTGGCTATCTGACGAAGTACCAGCTTGACAAAAGATTTGTGTTCGGCAAATTTTAGCAAAATAACATGGCCGAATCATGCAGGTGATGAAATAAAAAGAGCCCTCTGCTGGAAGCAAGGTGTTTCTGATATTGGATCATGCACATATCTGCCCTTGGTGGCTGGATATTCTTCAACCCACGGATCAATGGGATGGATAAATACATGAATTGCGTGCTGCCCGTTCATGCGGTTATTGAAAAGACTGCTGAATATGAAGAATAAATGTTTTCATGATTTTTCAGGGCTGAGAAATGCAGATGAGCAATGGTGGCGTTTATGCTGTTGAAAAGCAATAATAAAGAATATATTGAATCGGTCGCGCGGGCTCTTGATAATGCGGGCGGGTGCCCGGGCAGGGCGGGCTCTCGATGAGAAAAGTCTCTTCCTGGGGGCGCCTGAGCGCTGATTTGCACCATGTCGAGGTCTTGAGCAACCCTTGCAGTGTGGCCAGCCAGGTGGGCCGCGGGCCTCACCTCGGGATTGCGCATGGCATGGGCCGCAGCTATGGCGATGTCGCTCTGAATCGCGAGGGCACGCTCTGGATGACCACCGGGCTGGACCACTTCATGGCCTTTGACGCAGTCTGCGGGCGCCTGGTTTGCGAGGCCGGGGTGTTGCTGCGGGATATCCAGAAAATGGCGCTGCCGCGCGGCTGGATGCTGCCGGTGACGCCGGGCACGCAGCTGGTGACCGTGGGCGGGGCCATTGCCAACGACGTGCATGGCAAGAACCATCATGTGCTGGGATCTTTTGGCGACCATGTCCAGAGCCTGACTCTTGTGCGCACTGATGGCGAGCTCATTCATTGCGGGCCGGATGTGCGTGCGGACTGGTTTGCGGCCACGGTGGGCGGGCTGGGCCTGACCGGGGTCATCACCCAGGCCGAGATCCAGTTGCGCAAGGTGGCCGGGCCGTGGCTGGATACCGAGACGATTGCCTATGCGGATCTGGACGCGTTCTTCGGACTTGCCGATGGCTCCGAAGCCGGCTGGGAGCATACGGTGTCATGGATTGACTGTATTGCCGGCGGCGGCGGGCGCGGCCTGTTCATGCGCGCCAACCCCGCCGATCCGGGACCGCTGCCCGAGCCCGGAGGGCGCAAGCTGAGCATGCCCGTGGTCCCGCCGGTTTCTCTGGTCAACCGCTTGACGCTCAGACCCTTCAACATGAGCTACTTTCATTTGAATAAGTGGCGTGCAAAAAGGGCGCTGGCGCATTACGAGCCATTTTTCTACCCCCTGGACAATGTGCAGGCCTGGAACCGCATGTATGGTCCCAAGGGGTTTTTCCAGTACCAGAGCGTGGTGCCGCGCGACATCGGGCAGGATGCGGTGCAGGCCATGCTCAAGGAGATCGCCCGCAGCGGGGATGGTTCGTTTCTGGCCGTGCTCAAGACCTTTGGTGATCGCCAGCCTGTGGGAATGCTGAGCTTTCCACAGCCTGGCGTCACGCTTGCGCTGGATTTTCCGAACAACGGAAGCCGAACGCACAGGCTCCTGGAGCGCCTCGATGCCATCGTGCGCGAGGCCAGGGGCCGCATCTATCCCGCCAAGGACGCGCGCATGCCCAGAGAGCTTTTCGAAGCCGGTTATCCGCGCCTGTCCGAATTCATGAAATACAGAGATCCAAAAATCAGCTCGGATCTCTCGCGCCGCCTGATGGGAGCCTGAATGAGCAGCAAAAAAAGAATCGTCATCATTGGCGCAACCTCGGCCATGGCCGAGCACTGCGCCCGCTTGTGGAGCCAGAAACAGGCCGTGGACCTGGTCCTGGTGGGCCGTGATGCCCAGCGCCTGGAGCGCGTGGCCTCGGATCTGCGCGTGCGCAGCCCTGAATCCGGATTGCAGACGGTCGTGGCCCAGTTTCTGGACCCGGCCGCGATCGATGCAACGGTCGGGCAAATCTTTGCATCAGGCGGCGTGGACATCGTGCTCATAGCGCATGGCTCGCTGCCGGACCAAGCGGACGGGCAGGAGAATCTGCAGGCATGCCGTGAAGCGCTTGAGGTGAACGGGATTTCTCCGGTGCTCTATGCCGAGGCCTTTGCGAAGCGGATGGCCAAGGCCGACAGCGGGTGCATTGCGCTGATCGGCTCGGTGGCCGGTGACCGGGGGCGCAAAAGCAACTACATCTATGGCGCGGCCAAGGGCCTGGTCACTCGCTATGCCGAGGGCCTGCAACACCGCTTCGCGGGAAGCGGGGTGAAGGTCGTGCTCATCAAGCCCGGCCCGACCGAGACTCCCATGACCTCGCATCTCAAGGCAAAGGGCGCAAAGCTGGCCTCCGTGGAAAGCGTGGCAGGGCAGATCGTCGATGGCGTGGCCGCAGGCAAGGCATGCATTTATGCACCCCGCAAATGGTGGCTCATCATGATGGTCATAAGACATCTGCCGGCTTTTGTTTTCAACAAGATAAATATCTGATATGCGCGCAATGAATCATGGCCCGGCAGTGGACGGCTCTGAATCTGCTCGTCCCGAAGAGGGGAGGTTCAAGACACAGGCCTTTGTGATTGCGGCTGTCGTCGGTGTTTTTCTCGTGGGGCTTTTGTTCCGGGGCGCTTTCCCAACGCCGTTCTCCGATGAGTTTTATTTTTATGAAATTTATCTGAAGGCAAGACAGGGCGATTTCGACCTTCAGACAATGGTTCAGCCCCACTTCGGCCATGTCTACGTCCTGTTGAAATCCTGGTTCTGGGCGGTGGTGCATTACCAACTGGACTGGCGGGTCAGCATGTATGCGCAGGCGGCCTTTATGGTCCTGACCATGGCCATGGTCGCCCACTACAGCCTGGTCAAGACTTCTTCCAAGATCCGGCTGCTGCTGGCAGTTTCTGCAGCCTTGGCGCTGGGAAGTGCGCGCCAATGGGAGAACCTGTATTGGGCACTTCAAATAAGTGCTGCAAGCATGTTCTTCTTCACGATTGCCGCATTTTATTGGGTCGATCGATACGCGGAATCCCAGGATGGCATGCAGGCCATCCTGGCCTCGATCTGTGGCCTCATGGCCTTGCTCTCCAATGGCGGCGGGCTTGCATCCTTTGTGATCACCATGGCCGCTCTTGTCGTCGTGTGCAGAAAGAATTCCTTGCGGCTGATTTTTGCCGTCATTGAAATCGTTTTTGTGGCACTGGTTTTCATGTACATGCTGCCTTCGGGGGGAGGCGCTGTCGGTGCTTCCCTGATGAGTCCGGGAAATTTCATCACCTATGTTTTGGCATTTTTTGCCAATGCCTTGTTCTCATTCAGTGAGCGGGGTGATGATGTTTATTCCCTGTGCCTGGGGGCAGCTGTGCTGGGCTGCACTGCATATACGATCAAGATTTCCTGGAACAGCAGATACGAGAAGGTCTTTGCTTATCTTCTCATCGGCTTTTCCCTGGCTTCCTGTCTGATGATTGCCTATGCCAGGCTGAAAGGCGGGCATTGGCAGCCGAATGCTTCCAGATACTATACGTTTGCCCTTCCCCTGCTGCTCGGAAATCTGCTGATCCTGGGAAGCTCCAGAAGCAGGGTGGATCTGCGTCTTTCGCTTGGCCTGGCTGGCCTGATCATTGCCTCCTTTGCGCAAAGCTATTTGGTGGAGTGGAAAACCTCTCCCCATAGATTCGCTTATTCCAAAGAGGCGCACTCCAATCTGTGTCGGGGAAGCAGCAGCGGGCTCGCATTCCATGACGGGCTGGAAACGACCAATATCCAGGTCTTGCAGGACGTGTTCTGCTCTGCAGCCGAAAAGAACTGAGCCGGCGCGGGCTTCTTGAGGCGGTGGATTTTTATCCGCAGCCCTTCGGCGCTTGAGGATCAGGGAGAAAGTGCCCGGCTCACTGGCTGGAACGCAATCTCCGCCGCTGGTGGTGCACTCGGTCTCGTGCCTGGCCGTCTTGCACGTTGTTTTCCTGGGCGTTCTATGCGTGCCCCCAGCTCAAGGCCCCGCCCCGGGATCGTGCCTGCGATCCCGGGGGGCGGATCACTGAAAGCCCAGCGTATGCGGCAGCCAGGTGGAGAGTGCGGGGATGAAGGTCAGCAGACCCAGCACCACGAGGTGTGCGACCAGGAACAGCGGCATTTCGCGTGTGAGGTCGGTAATGCTCACGCGCGTGGCCACCGAGGTCACGAACAGCAGGCCGCCCACGGGCGGCGTGATCATGCCCAGCGTGAGGTTGACGATGACCACCATGGCGAAGTGCGTGGGATCGATGCCCAGGCTCACCGCAATCGGCGCGAGTATGGGCACCAGAATCATCACGCCGGGCAGAGGCTCCATGAAGATGCCGAAGATCAGCAGCAGGATGTTCACGGCGATCAGGAACAGCACGGGCGAGAGCTCCCAGCCCACGATGAGCTCGGACAGGTACTGCGGAATGCCTTCCACGGTGAGCACCCAGGCAAAGGCCGCCGAGGTTGCCATGACCAGCAGCACCGAAGCCGTGAGCATGGCCGAGCGCGCGAGAATGCCGGGCACGGCCGACCATTGCAGCGTGCGGTACACCCATTTGCCACAGACCAGGGCGTAGAACACCGCGACCACGGAAGCCTCGGTGGGCGTGAAGATGCCAAAGCGTATGCCGACCACGATGAGCACGATGAGCATCAGCGCGGGAATCGCCTTGAAGCTGTTGATCCACATCTCGCGCGCGCTGGGCCGGGGCTCGGTGGAGCGGTAGTCGCGCCGTCTGCAGACCCACCAGTTCACGGCAGCCATGGCCAGCGCGGTCAGCAGGCCGGGGATGAAGCCCGCCATGAACAGGCCGCCCACCGAGACGTTCTCGTCCTGCAGCGAGTAGATGATCATGGTCACCGAGGGCGGGATGATGGAGCCGAGCACGGAGGTGCTGGTCGTGAGCGCAGCCGCATAGGGGCGGCCGTAGCCGGCCTTGTCCATCATCTTGACCATCATCGAGCCCGGGCCGGCCGCGTCGGCCAGGGCCGAGCCCGAAATGCCCGAGAACAGCGTCAGCGACAGCACGTTGGCATAGCCGAGGCCGCCGCGCAAATGGCCTACGAACTGGGCCGCGAAGCGCAGCAGCACGGCCGTGAGCGCGCCACCCGACATCAGCTCGGCCGCGAGAATGAAGAACGGCACGGCCATCAGCGGAAAGCTGTCAATGCCCGTGAACATCTCCTTGAAGACGATGAGCTGCGGATAGCGCCCGCCCACGAACACGGCCAGCGCGGCCGAGATGGCGAGCGCAAATGCCACGGGAAAGCCCAGCGCGAGCAGGACGATGATGGCGATTAAAAGAGTGAGTCCCATGGTGTTGAAATCGAATCAGTTATGCAGGGCGCGGCGCAAAAAACCGGTGCGCCGCCCAGGTGCGCCAGGTGCTGCATGAAGGCCTGGCACGGTATGCAGCGTGTGAGCCTGCAGGGCCCAGGGCCGGGGACCGCAGGGCAAGAGCCGTCTCTTGCGCTCGGCTGTCGTCCCCCTTCCTGAGAACGTAAACACGTTCTGAGGGAAGGTGCCGAGTGCGACTCAGGATGTGGCTCATACCGACGCCGCAGCGTCTGCATCCATCTCCTCGGACTCGGCGAAGTCGCCGCCCGCGATATAGCCGCGTGCGATGAACAGCAAATGCATGAGCATCAGCACAAAGCCCACGGGCATGGCGCCATAGATGTAGGAGATGGGAATGTCGGTGGCCGCCGTGGTCTGAAAGCGCGTGGCGTACACGTATTGAGAGGAGGCGACCGTCATCACGATGAAGAACACGGCCAGACTGGCCATGACCAGGGCGCGTATGACGCGCGCGCTCTTCGTGCCCACGGCGCGGTGCAGATTGTCGATGGCCACATGGCCGCCGAAGCGCAGCACCAGGCCCGCGCCGAGGAAGGTGACCCAGATCATCATGTGGCGCGCGACTTCCTCGGCCCAGATGATGGAGTCGCCCGTGGTGTAGCGCAGCACCACGTTGGCAAAGACGATGCAGGCCATGGCCAGCAACAGGACGATGAGCAGCCAGCGGTTGCAGGCCACGAGAAGGCGTTCGAAGCGTTCAAGCATGGGATTCTTTCAGCAGGCCGGCGCTCCATGGACAAGGCCGGGCATGGGCCCGGCCTGCTGTTCGGGATGCGCCGTGGTGCTTACTTGGTGGCGGTGATGGCGTCCAGGGTCTTCTGGCCGAACTTCTTGGCGTATTCCTTGTAGGCCGGCTCCAGGGCCGCGCGGAAGGCCGCCTGGTCGACCTTGTCCACGACCTTCATGCCGTTGGCCCTGGCCTCTTCAATGCCTTTTTTCTCCACCGTGTCCACAAAGGCGCGCGAAGCAATGGCGCCTTTTTTCGCGCCTTCGGTGAAGGCTGCCTTCTGGCTGGCGTTGAGCGAGCCCCAGAACGAGGGCGAGACCAGCAAGGCCATGGGCGCGTACACGTGCGAGGTCAGCGTCAAATGCTTTTGCACCTGCCACAGCTTGGCCGAGGTCAGCACCGAGACCGGATTTTCCTGGCCATCGATGGTGCCCTGCTGCAGGGCGCCGATCACCTCGGGCCAGGACATGGGCGTGGGCGATGCGCCCAGCGTGCGAAAGGCCGTGATGTGCACGGGGTTCTCGGTCACGCGGATCTTCAGGCCCTTGAGGTCGGCCACGCCATTGACCGCGTGCTTGTTGTTGGACAGATGGCGAAAGCCCTGCTCGCCCCAGGCCAGGGCCACGAGGCCGCGCTTTTGGAACTTGGCCAGCAGCTCCTGGCCAAAGGCGCCGTCCATGACGGCACGCGCATGCTGGGTGTCGCGGAACAGAAAGGGAATATCCACCAGACCCACATCGGGCACGAAGTTGCTCAAGGCGCCCGTGGAGACCACGGCGGCCTCCACCGTGCCCAGTTGCAGGCCTTCGATGAGTTCGCGCTCGCCGCCCAGGGCCGAGGAGGGGAACTGCTTGAACTTGTAGGCGCCGTTCGTGCCCTGATCCACGGCTTCGGCCCAGGTATTGGCGGCAGCGCCAAAGTGCGAGTTCACGGCCAGGGCATAGCCGATCTTGACTTCCTTGCCCTGGGCAAAAGCGGTGCCGCCAGCCAGGCTGGCGGTGGCTGCGACAAGAGTGGTGGCCAGGGCGGCGACAAGGGGGCGGCGGGTCATGTGCATGACAGTGCTCTCTCTCTAGTTATGTCTTTGAAATGGAAGCAAAAATTGTAGTGAGCACCAACCCTGAATCCGGGGGTATTCAGGTTTCGTCTTATACGTTTGGTGACATCTGCGAATGCGATGGCGGGGCGAGCTGGGGCTCAGGGCCAAATGGATTTCATAGCTGCTAGCGCTTGGTATACGGGTATTTCAGGTGTTTTTCTATCTGAAATCTATATGTAGCAAGCGCTGGAAGCTCTTATTTTTTCCTGGCCAGAATATGCTCGGCCAGCTGCACAAAGCCGTCGCCGCGCTCGGCCTGGGTGGCGTAGCGCGGCAGGTGCTGCAACTGGGGCACAAAGCGGGCGATATTGGCCACGCCCACCGACAGCGGCACGGATTGGAACATCAGCTGGTCATTGGTGGAGTCACCGATGTAAATCCAGCGGTCCAGCGTGGCGTCCAGGTCGATGTCGAACAGCTGGCGCACGATCCAGCGCGCGCCTTCGAGTTTGTTATGCCCGCCAAACCAGCCATTGATGTGGATGGAGCTGACGGTGGCATTCATGCCGGCGGCCTGCATGATGGCCACGCAGGCATCGATCTGTGCCTGGGGCAACTGGGTGAATTCGCTGTGGTCCACGGCGATATCGCATTCGCGGCCAGGGGAGTCGGTGGCGCGCAGAGCACCGGGCACCTGGGCCTCGACCTGGGCCAGAACCTCTTGCATGCGTGCAAAGTTGTGGGTGCGTTCGGCCTCGCCCTGCTGGTAGAGCTTGTCCAGCCCGCCTGCTGCATTGCGCTTCAGCGCCACGGCACCGTTCTCGGCCACGATGGCATCCACCGGCCAGGCCGTAGCAAACGGTACGCTCCAGCCCACGGGGCGGCCGGTAATGGGCACCACCTTGAGGCCGGCATCTTTCAGGCGGGCCATGGCCGCCACCACATGGGCCGGCACCTCGCCCTCGGTGGTCAGCGTGTCATCGATATCGGTCAACACGCCCAGCACATTCGCTGGTACGACCAGCTCGGACAAAGGGCGCAGAAATTCTTGGCTCACTACAAACTCTCAAAAACAAATGCTCAGCTCCATGCGCTGACCTGCCGGTATGGCTCCTTCCCCCCTCGGGGGAAGGCGGGGATGGGGGCTGCCTCCGGGGCCAAGTCAGCCGTCTTGATGGGCTTTCGCCGCAGGCCCCCACCCCAACCCTCCCCCGGAGGGGAGGGCGTGAAGGCACTTAATTCGCGCTGCCTAGCGAAAGGCCTGCATGCTCGCGCAGCGGGTGGAAATGGATCTTGGGGAAACGCTCCTGGGCCAGGCGCACGTCATAGGGGCTGGTGCACAGATAGGCCAGGGTGTCGGCCGCGTCATGGGCCAGGCGCAGCGGGTAGGCGGCTTCGAATTCGCGCAGCTCGGCCGGGGTGTCGGCCGTGATCCAGCGCGCGCCCGTGTACTGGCAGCCTTCCAGGCGCACATCGCAGTCGTACTCGGTCTTCAGGCGGTGCTGCACCACTTCAAACTGCAGCTGGCCCACGGCGCCCAAGAGCATGTTGCCACCGGCGTCGGGCTTGAAGACCTGGATGGCGCCCTCCTCACCCAGTTGCATCAGGCCTTGCTGCAGCTGCTTGGTGCGCAGCGGGTTCTTCAGCACCACGGTCATGAACATTTCGGGTGCGAAGAAGGGCAGGCCGGTGAACTGCAGATTGGGGCCGTCGGTGATGGAGTCACCCAGTTGCACGCCGCCGTGGATGGTGAAGCCGATGATGTCGCCCGCATAGGCCTCGTCCACGGCCTCGCGGCGCTGGGACATGAAGGTCACCACGCTGGTGGGGCGCAGCTCCTTGGCGGTGCGCTGCACCTTCATCTTCATGCCGGGTGTGTACTTGCCGCTGGCCACGCGCACAAAGGCAATGCGGTCGCGGTGGTTGGCGTCCATATTCGCCTGGACCTTGAACACCACGCCGGCAAAGCCCTTGTCTTCGGGGTGTATGGTTTTTTCTTCGCGGTTGCGGTTGACCTCGGTGAAGGCAATGCGCGGGCCTGGCGGGGGCGACATGTCGACCACGGCGTTCAGCACCTCCATCACACCGAAGTTGTTCACGCCGGAGCCAAAGAACACCGGCGTCAGCTTGCCGGCCAGAAAGGCTTCATGGTTCCATTCGGCCGATGCGCCCTGGGCCAGTTCCATGCTCTCCAGCGCATCGTCATAGGCCTTGCCGAAGCGGGCGCGCAGCTTGTCGACTTCCGTCAGCGGAATCACCTCGAAGTCCTCGGGGCGCTTTTCGCTGCCGGCCGCAAACACCGTCATGCTCTGGGTCTGCAGATTGATGATGCCGCCAAAGCTCTTGCCCTGGCCCACGGGCCAGGTGATGGGGCAGCAGGGCATGCCCAGCTCGCGCTCCACTTCGTCCATGATGTCCAGCGGGTCGCGCACCTCGCGGTCGAACTTGTTGATGAAGGAGATGATGGGCGTGTCGCGCTGGCGGCAGACCTCGATCAGGCGGCGGGTCTGGGTTTCCACACCGTTGGCCGCGTCGATGACCATCAGCGCCGAGTCCACGGCCGTCAGCACGCGGTAGGTGTCTTCGGAGAAGTCCTTGTGGCCGGGGGTGTCCAGCAGGTTGATCACGTGGTCGCGGTAGCTCATCTGCATCACCGACGAGGCCACGGAGATGCCGCGCTGCTTTTCGATCTCCATCCAGTCGGAGGTCGCGTGGCGCGAGGCCTTGCGGCCCTTGACGGCACCGGCAATCTGGATCGCGCCCGAGAACAGCAACAGCTTTTCGGTCAGCGTGGTCTTGCCCGCGTCGGGGTGGGAGATGATGGCAAAAGTGCGGCGGCGGCGGGTTTCGGAAAGAAAGGACACGAGGGCTCCAGTGCGAATCCGCGTGGCCGCGGGGCCGCGAGAAAGCGGGCCGCGCGCGAGCGGAAAAATCCTGCAATTATCCCAGTTCGCACGTGGCCCTGGAGCGCGGCACCCGGATTCACCCGGGGCCGTGCCCTAGTTTTTTCCTGACGGCGGCTTGCGGGCCAGCTCGTTCAGGCTTTGCTCCACGCGGGCGATGTCGGCGTGGCTATCGTCCACGCCCAGGCGCGTCTCCACGGCCTTGACCAGGGGCATGATGAGCTGGCGGTAGGTGACCGACAGGGACAGCAGCGCATCGACCATGCGCTGGTCCTGGGCCGAGCTGCTGTGCGTGTTCAAGGCCTGGGTGCTCTCGCGCAAGGCCTGGAGCGAGGCCGCGCTCGCCTCCAGGCTGGCGCGCCACTGCTGGTCCATGGCCTGGGCCTGCTGCAAGAGCTGCTGCTGGGCCTGGGTTTCGCCAGCGCGCCGGTCCTGGGCCAGGGCGTCCACGCTGCGCGCAATGTCCAGCAGGCCGCCGGTCACGCGCAGGCTGGGGTCGTCCTCGGCGCCGCCCAGCTTGCGCTGGCGCTGGTAGTCCTCGCAGATCTGCTGCCAGCGCCGGCTTTCCTCCTCGCTGGGCCGGCCGATGAGCTGGGCCAGTTGCAGCAGGTTTTCCTCGGCGCCCGTGGTCAGGGTCTGGGCCTCGCCACGGTAGTGGTCGCGCAGCAGGGCGTCGATTTCCGCATCCTGCATCTGGGGCGTGACCTGGGGCGCGAGCCGCGCCATGTTGCGGTAGCTGCCCTGCAGCCTGAAGGGCGGCGATTCCCGGTAGCGGTCGTCCTGGGCCGCCGACGCGATATAGGCGAGGTTGACCTTGAGCAGCACGTCGCGGATCTTGAACAGCCGCTGCAGCAGGTTCTTGAGCTCGTCCAACTCCACCGCGCTGTAGGGGTGGGCAAAGAGGGTCGTGTCCACGGCCTCGCCCTGGGCCAGGCGCACCAGCAGCAGCACGTCCTTGGGCTCGCGCGAGGCCAGGGGCTGGGTCAGCGGGTGGGCCGTGAGGCTGTTTTCGATATAGGACAGCGCGAACACGGATTCGCGGCCCGAGAGCACATCGCCCAGGTTGTAGATGTCGGCACGGTTGGCCAGCATGTCGGGGATGCGGAACACATCGCCGGACTCGGTGTACGGGTTGCCCGACATCACGATCGCAAAGCGCTTGCCGCGCATGTCCCAGGTGCGCGGCTGGCCTTGCCACAGGCCTTCGATGCGGCGTGTGCCGTCGGCCAGCGCAATGAACTTCTGCAGGAACTCGGGGTGGGTGTGCTGTATGTCGTCCAGGTACAGCATGACGTTGCTGCCCATGGCCAGGCCCAGGTTGAGCTTTTCCAGCTCCTGGCGCGCGGCGCTGTTGGGCGCCGTGGCCGGGTCGATGCTGGTCACGCCATGGCCCAGGGCCGGGCAGTTGATGCGCACGAACACCAGGCCCAGGCGGTTGGCCACGTACTCCATGAGCGTGGTCTTGCCGTAACCCGGGGGTGAGATCAGCAGCAGCATGCCCATGCGGTCGGTGCGCGCGCTGTCTCCGGCCGCGCCCAGCTGTTTGGCCAGGTTGTTGCCCACCAGGGGCAGGTAGACCTCGTCGATGAGGCGGTTGCGCACAAAGGTGGACAGGGGCTTGGCCTGGAACTGCTCCAGGTGCAACTGGGCCTTTTCCTGCTTGAGCAGATCGTGGCGCAGGGCCTGGAGCCGGGCAAAGCCGCGCGCCGCATGGTTGCGGTGGTGCTGCAGGCGGCGCGCAAAGTCATTGAGGTTGAGATGCAGCAGGCCGTCCTGGATGCGCGCATGCTCGCTGCGCAGGCCGGGGATTTCCACATCCAGCTGGGCGTTGATGCGCCGGCGCTGGCCTGCATAGGCCAGGGCGGTGGCTGCATCGTCTATCCAGGCCAGGGCCTGGTCGTCTTGTTGTGTGAGGGCAAAGGCGCGCAGCCAGCCGCGTGCGAGGCGCCAGCGCTCCAGCGGCTCGGCGGCCTGCAGGTCGCGCTGCCAGGCGGCGGCCAGGCCGCCACGGTCGAGCGCGCGCTGCAAGGCCTGCAGCAGGTCTTCGCCTGCGCCGCTGATCACCCAGTGCGGTGCCGCCTGTGCCTGTTCGGCCGGGCCCGGCTGGGCCTGGGCCAGCTCGCGCACCAGATAGGCCGCGGCCTGTTCGGCCAGGTTGTGCTGCATGTCCTCGGGCGGGGCATTCAGTGTCTGGGCCAGCTCGGCCAGCCATTCCTCGCGCAGCATGGCGTGCTGCTCCAGGAAATGGGCCAGGCCCTTGCAGGCTTCGTGCTCCAGTGTCTCGCGCGCCGCGCTCTGGCCGAAGAGCTCGGCAATCTGCGCGGCGCTGCGTGCGCGCCGCATCAGCGACTGGCGGCTCTCATCGCGCAGGCCCTGGTGCCAGTAGAGCTTGGCCAGCGCGCGCTCGGCCGGGCCATAGGCCAGCAGGCCGGCTGCTGCCTCCATGGGCGCGAGCCGGCTGACGATGGCCAGGGCATCGTCGTCGTGAATGCCGCGCTGGTAGCCCTCCTGGTAGCGGCTGGCTGCGAAGCGGCGCAGCTGTTCCAGCAGCGCGGCTGGCGGCTTTTGCTCGGCATCGCCGGTCTGTGCATGTTCGGTGAGCTGGACCAGAAGCTCGTTCCAGCCGGGCTCGGCGCTGCCGCTTTTCTGGGCGGTCAGCCACTCGGCGGCCAGGTATTCGGCGCGCGACAGCTGCGGGGTCTCCGAGACCAGGGCCTGTTGCCAGAACGGGCGCAGGGCCTGCAGGCGCTCGTCATGGGCGGGCGCCATATAGTCCGTGCCCGTGATCTGCCAGGCCAGGCCATCGCCCTGGGCCACGAGCGTGAGGTCCAGGGGCTGTTTGTTGACCGTGAACACATGGGAGCCGAACTGGATGCCGTCCCCGCTGCCTGCGGCCAGCTCGCGCTGGTCGCGCACGGCGCGCACCGCCTGGTCGCGCGCGGTCTTGAGCCTGGTCTCCAGGTCGTCGGCGGCCACGGCCGCGCCCAGGCGCCGCAGCTCGGCCACCTGCTCGCGCAGCTTGGCCAGCATGGGGTCGGAGGCGAAGTAGCTGTGCACCTGGGTCAGCTCGGCAAAGCCGGCCACGCGGCGCGGTATGCCGTCCAGGATGCGGGCTGCGGCGTCGCTCAGGGCCTGGGCGCGGCGCTGCTGGGCCTCGACCAGGCTCTGGCGGCGCGCCGTCAGCGCTTCGTAGACGGTCTCGCGCTGGGTGGCGATGTCGGCAAGAAAGTCTTCCTGCTCGGCAAAGCGGGCCTCTATGTCTTCGAGCTGGGCCAGCAGCCGGGTCAGCGCCTCGTCGCATTTCTCGGGCGTGTCCGAGAGTTCGAGCGCGTTTTCCACGGCCTGGGCAAAGAGCTTGAACTGGGCGCCGAATTCGGCGCGCTGCTCGGCCGCGCCCAGGGAGCGCCGGCGCGTGCGCGCATCGGCACGCAGGCGGTTGATGTCGGCATAGAGCAGGGCAATGCGGTCCAGGATGGCCGTGCGCTGCACGGCGTCGCCGCCGGGCAGGTTGCCCAGTTGCTCGCTGAGCAGGTCCAGCCCTCCGGCTTCGGCATCCAGGCTGGCCAGCAGCTCGGCGAGCTCGCTGGCCGTGGCGGTCTGGGGCAGGCTGGCGGCCACCTGATCCAGGGCCTTGCGCTGTGCGTCGAAAGCCTTTTCGTCGGACAGAAACTGCATGGCGCGCTCGCCCACGCGCTGCTGCTCGGCGGTCAGCTGGGCGGCCATGGCATCAATGCTGGCCAGGTTCACATAGCGCAGATCGCGCAGCAGATGCAGCTCGCCCTGGCGCTGGCGCAGCTTGTCCAGCGCGTGCACGAAGTCGGCGGGCGCGCGCCACATCTGGCTGGCGATCTCGGTCATGAGCTCGCGCTGCCGGCCTTCGGCCCTTTGCAGCGCGCGCGCCGTGTCCTGGCGGATGCTCTCCACCTTCTCGAACTCGCCCAGCGTGGCCTGCGCGGCCTGCTCGATGGAGCCGAGGTCGGCGGCCGCGTTGCTCGCTTCTTCGGCATCCAGCCAGAAGTAGGCGTCGCGCGCGCGCTGGCACTGGCGTATCAGGTCTTCATAGGCGGTGCGCGTGGGGGCCTGCTCGCGCACGGCGCGTGCAATGCCCAGCAGGTCGGAGATGCCGCGCACCAGGTCGGCATTGCCCACGCGCGCGAAAAAGCCCGTGCCCGCAGGCTGGCGGCTCGCATATTCCTCGGTGGCAAACGGCGTGTGCCACAGCTGCATGGGATGCACGCGCGTGGCCTCGCCGCGTGCGGCCTGGAACACCAGCATGCGCCCGTCGGGAAAGCGCCCGTAGCCGTCGGCCACGATGGGCGGGGCCAGGGACTTCTCGATGAGGTTGTAGGTGAACAGCGCATACCAGCCCGCGTCGCGCCCGTCCTGGTCGAGCTGCACCGTGCCGTAGAAGATATAGGCCACGTCCTCGCCGCCGGGCGAGCGCAGCATGCGCGTGAAGCGCAGTTGCTCGGTGAGGTCGGCCGGCAGGTCAAAGCGCTTGTGCTCGCCCGACTGCAGGTAGTAGCCGCCGGGGAAGATGATGCCGTGGTCCTCGGGCAGCTGCATGCACGAGGCGCCTATGGCATCGATGCGCACCACCTCCTGCGTGCGCTGGTTGTAGACCAGGTAGCGCGTGGTGGATTCGCGGTAGGGCCGCACCTGCAGCAGGATCAGAAGGCCCAGCCTGGCGTAGCTGATCTCGGCATCGCCCAGGGCCTGGTTGGCGTCTTCCACGGGCTCTTCGTAGATGCCCAGGCCGGTCTCGGTGTTGTTCTCGACCTTGATGGTCAGCGTGCCGCCAATGGTTTCCACGAACACCGTGTCCAGCACATTGATGTGCGGGTGGGCGCCGCCCACATGGTTTTCGCGCGTCAGCGCCGTCCAGTGAAAGTCGTGGCTGGGCGGGGGCGCAAGGTCGCGCTCGCCCCGGTTGTCCACGTATTTGAGCGTGCCGTCGCTCTCGCGCTTCCAGCGGAAGACGCGTATGTCCTGGGCCTGCTGGCCGATCTGGAACGAGGCCAGCAGAAAGTCCTGCGTGGGCCGCAGCAGCTGCAGCGTGGCCTGTTTGTAATAGGTGTAGAGCTCGTTGAAGTCGGCGACAAAGCGCGCATCGTCGAGAAAGCTGCCGGCCAGCGGCACCTGCACGAGCTCGTCGCTCTCGGGCTGCTCCTGGCTTTCGTCGTGGTGGGCGAGCTCGTAGATCGCGAACACGTCCTCCACGCGGGTCTCGCGCTTGAGGCCCATGAACACGTTGTAGCCGAACAGCAGCCGGTTGTGGCCGATGAAGGCCAGGTCGCGCGCCACGCAGTTGTGCTCGGTGCGCGCGCGCAGGCGCTGCAGCAGGCGCTGCTCGCGCTGGCCGAACTGCTGCACGCGCGTGGTGTTCAGCGCCTGGGCCTTGGCCAGCAACTGCTCGCCCTGGAGTTCCAGGCGTTTCTTGAGCAGCTCGTAGCTGCTGCTTTCGGCCACGCTGGTATCGACGGCGGCGGAGTCTGGTGCTTCGGGCGAGGTGGACATGCTTTGAAAAAAGAAGCTGTTAGCGCTTGTCTAGACTGGATTTCAAATGGGAATCAACCTGAAACCGAGTGGTGGCAAGCGCTCGAAGCTATGTTTTTGGAGAATGTGCGGCCGTGATGCAGGCGGTCCTCGGGCGGGCCGCCTGCATCCTGCTGCGTATCACTCGGGCTTGCGCAGGCTTTGGGCGAGCTGCATCAAGGCCTGCTTCTGGCTCTCGTTGCCGCCTTGCATGATCTTGGTGATCAGACCCGAGAGGCTGAGGCTTTGCAGCTCGCTGGCCGAGCTGCCGGCCGCGCCCAGCAGGCTTTGCAGGTCGTCCACCACATTGCGCTCGCCCGAGAGCTGGTCCTTGAACGCGACCTGCAGGGTCTCGCTCTTGCCCAGCGTGGCATCGATGTTCTTGCCCACGGACAGGGCGCGCACAAAGCTGTCGAAGTAGTCGCCCTGGCCGCCCACGATGTCGATCTTGGCATTCTTGAGTGCCACGCCCAGCACCTCGGCCTGTTCCCGGGCGATGTGCTGCTGGGCCTCGATCTGCTTGAGGGTCTCGACATGCGCGCGCTCCAGGCGCATGCGGTATTCCTCGTGCTCGCGCGTCTCGGGGCTCATGGCCTTCATGGCCTCGAACTTTTCCTTGAGGCCGCGCGCCTCGGCGCTGAACTTGGCGTCGATGTTGTGGGCCTCGGCATCGCCCTGCTTGGCCAGCGCTTCGGCATCGGCCGTGCGCACCAGGGCTTCGGCCTGGCCGATCTTCTCCTTGCCTATGGCCTCGGCCTCCATGCGTGCGCGCAGGCCCGTGGCCTCGGCTTCGGCCTTGGCCTGGGTGGTCTGGGCTTCGGAGATGCCGACCTTTTGCTTGCCTTCGGCTTCGGCGTCCATGCGGGCGCGCAGACCCGTGGCCTCGGCCTGGGCCTGGGCTTCGGTGACCGTGGCCTCGGCTCGGCCCACCTTCTCGCGGCCCGTGGCTTCGGCCTCCATGCTGGCCAGCTTGGCGCTGGCCGTGGCCACCTGCACCTTGGCATCGGCCAGGCCCGGGGCGGCGCTCAGGGCTTCAATGCCTTCGGCCTCGCGCTTCTTGGCCTCGGCTTCGCGCTCGGCGACCTTGAGGCGGGCCTCGGCCAGCACCAGGTCCTCGGCCGCCTTGTGGCGCGCCTTGCGTTCCTGCGCCTCGGCGGCCTTGACCTCGATCACGGCCTTTTCCTCGGCCGAGGCCTCGGCGCCGATGATCACGGCCTTGCGCGTGCGGTCGGCCTCGGCCACTTCACGCACTTCCTTGATGGCTTCTTCCTGCTCGGCCACGGTGCGCTCGACCACGATGCGCTCGCGCACCACGTCGGCAATGGCCTTCTTCTGCACTTCGACGGCCTTGTCCTTCTCGATGCGCTGCAGCGTGACTTCCTTCTCGCGGGCCACGACTTCGAGCTCCTGGGCGCGCGTCACACGCTCCTGCTCTATCACCACCGCGCGCTTGCGGTTGTTCTCGGCCACCTCTTTTTCGCGCAGCACGTTCTCGTTTTGCACGGCCAGCTGCTGCTCGGACTGCAGGCGGGCCATCTCGGAGCGCGTGCGCTCCTCGGCCTGGATCTTGGAGGTCTCGGCCTCCTCGCGGGCGCGCACGCCGGCCACTTCGCGTGCCTGGCGGGCCGTGGCATCGGCCTGCTGGCGCTCCAGCTCCAGCAGGGCTTCCTGGGTTTCGACGTTCTTTTTCTTGATCTGCATTTCCTCGTTGCGGCGCAGCTCGTTGGTCACCACATGCTCGACGGCCGTGAGCTCGGTGATCTTCTTGATGCCCTGGGCGTCGAGGATGTTGTTCGAGTCCAGGCGCGTCAGAGGCGTCTGCTCCAGATAGTCGATGGCTGCGTCCTCGAGCACATAGCCCGAGAGGTCGTCGCCGATCTGCTCGATGATCTTGTCGCGAAAGCGGTCGCGTGCCTGGTACAGGTCCACGAAGTCCAGGGCCTTGCCTGCGGTCTTGAGCGCTTCGGAGAACTTGGCCGAGAACAGATCCTCGAGGATCTCGTGGTTGGAGGCGCGGGCGCAGCCAATGCCCTGGGCCACGCGCAGCACGTCCTCGGGCGTCTGGTTCACGCGCACGAAGAACTTGACCTTGATGTCGGCGCGGATGTTGTCCGCGCAGATCAGCCCCTGGTCGCCCGAGCGGTCGATCTCGATGGTCTTGATCGAGATGTCCATGAGCTCGGCACGGTTGATGATGGGCAGCACCAGCCCGCCCGTGAACGTGACCTTGGCCGGTCCCCGGAAGGGGTTGATGATGAGCGCCTGGCCCTGCTCCACCTTGTGGAAGAAGCGCGCGAACATCGCGAACAGGCCGAAGAGGATGACGACGGCACAGCCCGCAAGGACCAGAAAGGTGATGGACGAAGAGGAGAGTGTCATGGGCTACGGCTGGTTAAAAATCTGGGGAATGGCAGAAGGTTGCTGCGTTTCAGTCATCAGTAGTCATCAATAGCGCAGTGCAGGGCGGGCCCTTCCCCAAAGGGGTGGGGCGCAAAACAAGGGGGCGAAGCGCAAAAAACCGGCCGGGCCAAACCGGGGATGCCAAGCAAGGGCCCTGCGGCGCAGCCGCTCAGGGGGAGCGTCTCAGTCATCACAGGGCTGGACCAGGTAGCGGTGCGCGGCGGCATCGTATTCCACGATCAGCGCCAGGCTGCCGCGGCACAGAGGGTTGGGGCTGGGCGACCAGACGCGGATGTTGAGGCTGGCACCGCGCTGCGCGACCTCGGCACGGCCCAGGCGCTCGTTGACCTCGCCCGTGAGAATGCGGCAGCTTTGCCCCACGAGGTCGGCGCTGCTTTGTCCGTACTGCGTGGCGAACATGCCGCGCAGCGGGCGCACCAGGCGTGCCGTGATGATGACGGACAGCGCCATGCTCAGGACCAGCACCACCAGGCCGCCAAGCAGTTGCAGCGGCAGGCCGGGCAGCCAGGACAGCAGCCAGATGCCGGCCAGCGTGGACAGGGTCCAGGCGACGACGACCAGCAGGGTCACGACGATGGAGAAGGGCACGCCCGAAAGGCCGAAGGCCACCACATAGCTGGCGATCAGGCCCAGCTCGCTGCCGTCGGCCGCATCGCCGATATCCAGGTCGATGGCGCCTTCGCCAAAATCCACGAGGCCGATGATGGCCATCAGCCAGTAAAACAGCACGACGGCCAGCCCTATGCTGAACAGCATGGTGGGAAAGCCCAGGGCTACGGAAAGAAATTCGCTCATGGTGTTGGTGTATCGGTTCTGGTGAGCAAAGCCTGAAAAGCCCGAGGGCTAGCGTTTGTGTCGATGGGGAGTGCTGGCGGGACTGGGCAGGGCCGGGGCGGTGAAGGCGATGAGCTCTCTGGTGGCTGCCTCCTTGATGCCCAGCCGGTCTTCGGGCGAGAGTCCGTAGCGCTGCGCGAGCAGCGCATAGTCGGCCTCGCTCAGCGTCACCGTGAGCCTGGGGCGCTTGGGCTTGTCGGCCACGGGCAGGCCCAGCACGGAGCGGATCTGGGTCGAGGTGGAGACGTTCTCATGAAAGGCCGCCACGCGTATGGCCTCGATCACGGCCTGCTCCACATCGAAGGCCACCTGCACTGCGCGCAGCGCGGGCTCCGTGCCTTGCCAGCGCGGCGGTGTCTTTCTGGTGGCGTTCATGGGGCGTTCCTGTGTCGGGTGGCCGGGCGCTCAGCCGCCCTGGCTGTCGGCCTTGGGCTGCGGCGAGGGCTGGGCTGCGGCAAGCTGCCTGGCGCGCAGCCTGGCCATCACGGCCTCGGCGCGGCTCTTGTCGCTGTCGCCTATGCCGGCGGCCGCGAGTTCGTTCTCCAGCGCCTTGTGGCCGAACTCCCTGTCCAGCGTCTCGGCTGCGGCCATGCGGTCGGCCAGGTCCTCGTGGCGCTTCTTGATGCGCTCCAGCGATTCACGTGCGCTGCTCAGACGCGAGCCCGTGCTGCCGATGTTGTCGGAAATGCTTTGCGTGGCGCGATACACGCTTTCCGTGGTCTTGGCGATGCCGATCTCGCGCTCATGCTCGCGCACGCGGGCCTCGGCGCCGCGTATCAGGTCCTTGAGCCGGTTGACCTGCAGCGCAAAGCCTGCATGGGCCTCGGTCTGGGCCTGAAGCTCGGCTTCGAGGCCGGCCACGCGCTCGGCGACCTTGAGCGCCAGGCCTTCCTCGGTCTTGTCCAGCGCCTGCAGGGCCATGTCCTCGTGGCGGCGTATCTCGCCCTGGATGCGCTCCATCTCGCGCGCAGTCTGCATCTGCTTGGCCATCACGGCCGTGAGCTCGCTCCTGGCTTCGGCGATGCTGGACTTGGCGTCGACGATCTCCTGCTCGTAGATGCGCGTGGCCTGGCTGTCGACCACGCTCTGGCCGAGTTCGCGGGCGCTGCCGCGCAACAGGGTGACAAGCTTTTTGATGACGGTCATGGTGGGGCTCCTTGAAGATTCGAAAGGGTCACAGCAGGTAGTCGGCCAGCGCATCGAGTGCGTCCAGCGCGTTGTCGCTGAGCACGGCGACTTCGTGGGCCACGTCCTCGGCGCGCGCGCTGCGCGCCAGGGCACCGGTGAGCATGTAGCGCCCGTCCACGCGGCCGAACGAGGACAGGGGAACCGAAGGATTGAGGTCGAGCAAGGCCTCGTGCAGCTCGGCCTTGAGCTCGGGCTTGATATCGCGCTCGGTCCACAGATAGCAAAGGCAGATGATCTGCGAGTCCGAGCAGGTCACGAAGATGGGCAGCTCCTCGCGGCCTTCTATGCTGATCTGCACCACGGGCACCTCGCCCGTGATCGGCTGGAGCTGGACATTGCTGCCGCCCAGCAGGGCCGAGATCAGCGCGTCCAGGTGGCTGAGTTGACTAAGCAGGGCGGTCATGGGCTCTCCAATCAAGTCGTTGTGACTGCCGGGCGGTCGCGTGTGGCAACCAGCGGCAATGGCTGCAGTTTCCAGGGTTCGACATAACATGTCAAGGGTTATTTGTCATGTTATGTCAGTTGCGGGTTCTTGATGCGGTCTTGATATCCGGGCGCGCAATCTCAACCCGGTCTTGATGCCGTGCGGCCTAGAGTTCCTGGGTCTTCATGGCGGCGCGCCTGTGCGCTGATGCAAGGAAATCTTCATGACGCTGTCCGAAATCGCGCTCTGGCTGGGTGGCCTGGGCGCCCTGCTGCTCTTTGTCTACCTGGGCTATGCATTGCTGCGCCCCGAGCGTTTCTGAGGTTGCGATGTCCGATCTGATCTTCATCGCCTTGGTACTCGCCTGCTTTGCCGGGCTGTGGGGCTTTGTTGCGGCCCTGGCGCGTATCTAGCTTCTTTCTGGGAGAGAACCACATGTGGAGTCCTTGGATTGAATATGCAGCCGTGCTGCTGCTCATGACGGCCCTGGTCGTGCCCATGGGGCACTGGCTGGCGCGCTGTTTTTCGAGCCAGCACCTGGGCTGGCTGGAGCGTGCAAGCCTGCGCGCCATCGGCGTGGACCCTGCGGACAGCCTGCGTGGCCAGAGCTGGCAGACCTATGGCAAGGCCTTGCTGTTGTCGAACGCGGCCATGCTGCTGCTCGGCTATGCGGTCTTGCGCCTGCAGGGCTGGCTGCCGCTGAACCCGCTGGGCAATCCGGCCCAGGCGCCGGATCTGGCGTTCAACACGGCCGTGTCCTTTGTCACGAACACCAACTGGCAGGCGTATTCGGGCGAGAACAGTCTGTCCAATGCCACGCAGATGCTGGCCATCACGTTCCTGATGTTCGCTGGGGCAACCACGGGCGTGGTGGCGGCGGCTGCCGTGATTCGCGCCCTGTCGCGCGCTGGCGCCAGCGACATCGGCAATTACTGGGCCGACTATATGCGCGTGCTGTGGCGCGTGATGCTGCCGCTGTGCCTGATCGTGGCCGTGTTCCATGTCTGGCAGGGCGTGCCCCAGACGCTGCAGACCCAGGCCCTGGCCACGACCCTCGAAGGCCGCAGCCAGCACGTTCTGCTCGGCCCCGTGGCCAGCTTTGAAAGCATCAAGCACCTGGGCACCAATGGCGGCGGTTTCTTCGGCATGAACGCCGCCCATCCGTTCGAGAACCCCACACCGCTCACGAATGCCTTGCACATTCTGTGCATGCTCTTGATTCCCTCGGCGCTGACCTATGCCTTCGGCTCCATGCTCATGCGCCGCCGCCAGGGCTGGGTGCTGTTCGGCGCCTGCCTGGTGATGTTCGTGGGCTTTCTGGCTCTTGCCCATACGGCCGAGCAGGCGGGCAATCCGCTGCTTGCGGCGGTGGGCGCCGAGCAGCAGGCCGGCGGCAATATGGAGGGCAAGGAGATGCGCTTCGGCATTGCCGATACCGCGCTCTTCGTGGCCACGACCACGGCCGCGACCACAGGCTCGGTCAATGCCATGCACGATTCGCTGACGCCCATGGGCGGGCTTGTGCCGCTCGCGCAGATGATGCTCAACAGCGTGTTCGGCGGCGACGGCGTGGGCCTGATCAACCTGTTGCAGTATGCGGTGCTCACGGTGTTCCTGGCGGGCATGATGATTGGTCGCACGCCCGAATTCCTGGGCAAGAAGATCGAGGCGCGCGAGATCAAACTGGTGATGCTGGCCGTCATGGCCCACCCCATCTCCATACTCGGCTTCACGGCCCTGGCCGTGCTGTGGCCAGGCACGCCGGCCAGCCTCGGAAACCCCGGGGCGCACGGCTTTTCCGAAGTGCTCTACGCCTATGCCTCGGGCACGGCCAACAACGGTTCGGCGTTCGCGGGGCTCAATGCCAACACGCCGTTCTTCAACACCACCCTGGGCCTGGCCATGCTGGCCGGCCGTTATCTGACCTTGCTGCCCATGCTGGCTGCGGCGGCCAGCCTGGCCGCCAAGCCCACGGTGGCCCAGGGGCCGGGCACTTTTCCCACGGCCACGCCGCTGTTCATGGGCTTGCTGGTGTTCGTGGTGCTGGTAGTCGGCGGCCTGACCTTTTTGCCGGCGCTGGCCTTGGGGCCTGTGGTCGAGCAGTTGCAGATGTTGAGGAATTAAGAGCGTGTTCACGCTCTCTACGCGGGCGCGCCGCCCTCGCTGCGGGGCGGTTCTTGCTCGGCGTCTCTGGCTTTTGTCGGCGCCAGTTTCACAGGCCTTGAGTCTCGCAAGCGCTGGGCCGTTCTCGCTGGCTTTCTCTGATCTTTGTTGACTCGGTTTTTTATGCGCTGCAAGCGCAATGAACTGCTGAAGCAGGAGTTCGATCCATGAATACAAAAGATATTTCCGGCTCTGTGTCTGTTTGCGCACCGGGCGATCTGCTCCGGGCCGAGGGCCCGGTCTCCCTGCTGGGCAGCAGCCTGCGCCTGGCGCTTGTGGTGGCCGTGGCCACGGGCCTGGGCTATCCGTTGCTGACCACGCTGCTGGCCCAGGGCCTTTTTCCAGATCAGGCCAATGGCAGCTTCATGGAGCGCCAGGGCTGGATCGTGGGCTCGGCGCTGCTGGGCCAGGGCTTTTCATCCTCGCGCTATTTCCAGGGCCGGCCCAGTGCGACTCTGGCCGTCGATGCGCAAAATCCCGGGGCGATGCAGGCTTCTCCCTATAACGCGGCGCTGTCGGGCGCCAGCAATCTGGGGCCCACGAACAAGGCCCTGGCCGAAGCCGTGGCTGCGCGCGTGGTCGCCTATCGCAAGCTCAACGGGCTGGAGCCCCAGGCCCTGGTGCCCGTGGATGCGGTCACGGCCTCGGCCTCGGGGCTGGATCCGCATATCTCGGTGGCCAATGCCAGGCTGCAGCTGGCGCGCGTGGCGCGTGAGCGCGGCCTGGCGAAAAGCCGGGTTCAGGTCTTGGTGGATCAGCAGGTGGAGCCGCGCACGCTAGGCCTTCTGGGAGAGCCCAGGGTCAACGTGCTGCAGCTCAATCTGGCGCTCGACGATTTGTCCGAGCGCATGTCCGGGTCTGGGGCCCGCCATGTGACAGGGGCAGGGGAGTAAACCATGCGCAAGTCCTTTTCCGTGTTCGATGCCGCGCTGCTGGGCCAGGCCTTGTGCGATGCGCTGGCCAGACTCTCGCCACGCGCCCAGTGGCGCAACCCCGTGATGTTCGTGGTCTATCTGGGCGCGCTGTTCACCAGCTTGCTGTGGCTGATGGCGCTCGCAGGCGAGAGCGAGGCAGGGCCCGGCTTCATCCTCGCGATTGCGCTGTGGCTGTGGTTCACGGTGCTGTTCGCCAACTTTGCCGAGGCCCTGGCCGAGGGCCGCAGCCGCGCCCAGGCGGCCAGCCTGCGCAGCATGAAGCGCAGCACCATGGCCAGGAAGCTGGAGCAGCCCGGCTACCAGAGCCGCTGCTCGTCCGTGTCGTCCAGCGATCTTCGCTGCGGCATGTGGGTGCTGGTCGAGGCCGGTGAGCTGATTCCGCTGGACGGCACGGTGATCGAAGGCCTGGCCTCGGTGGACGAAAGCGCGATCACGGGCGAGTCCGCACCCGTGATCCGCGAGGCTGGAGGCGACTTCTCCTCGGTCACGGGCGGCACGCGCGTGCTCTCGGACTGGCTGGTGGTCGAGATCACGGTCAATCCCGGCGAGTCGTTTCTGGACCGCATGATTGCCATGGTGGAATCGGCCAGCCGCCAGAAGACGCCCAACGAGCGCGCGCTGAGCATTCTGCTGGTCGGGCTGACGCTGCTGTTTCTGTTGGTCATCGTCACGCTGCGGCCTTATTCGGTCTTTGCGGTGGAGCAGGCCGGCAGCGGCCAGGTCGTGAGTCTGACCGTGCTGGTCGCCTTGCTGGTCTGCCTGATTCCCACCACCATTGGCGGCCTGCTGTCGGCCATTGGCGTGGCCGGCATGAGCCGCATGATGCAGGCGAATGTGATTGCCACCTCGGGCCGCGCCGTGGAGGCCGCAGGCGATGTGGACGTGCTGCTGCTGGACAAGACCGGCACCATCACCCTGGGCAACCGCCAGGCCAGCGAATTCTTTGCCACCCCCGGCGTGACACCGGCCCAACTGGCCGAGGCGGCGCAACTGGCCTCGCTGGCCGATGAAACCCCTGAAGGACGCAGCGTGGTGGCCCTGGCCCGGGAACGCCACGGCCTGCCCGAGCGCAGCAGCGCAGAGCTGCAGGCCGAGTTTGTGCCCTTCACGGCCCAGACCCGCATGAGCGGCGTGGACCTGCAGACGCCCCAGGGCCTGCGCAGCCTGCGCAAGGGCGCGGCCGATGCGGTGCGCCGCCATGTCGAGGCCCTGGGCGGCAGCTTCCCCGCGCCGGTGCAGCAGGCGGTGGACGCGGTCTCGCGCAAGGGCAGCACGCCCTTGGTGGTGAGCGACGGCGCCAGGGTGCTGGGCGTGATCGAGCTCAAGGACATTGTCAAACCCGGCATGCGCGAGCGCTTTGCCGAGCTGCGCCGCATGGGCATCCAGACGGTCATGGTCACGGGCGACAACCCGCTGACGGCCGCCGCCATTGCCGCCGAGGCCGGGGTGGACGACTACCTGGCCGAGGCCAGGCCCGAGGACAAGCTGGCCCTGATACGCGAGCACCAGGCTGCTGGCCGGCTGGTGGCCATGACCGGCGACGGCACCAACGACGCGCCTGCCCTGGCCCAGGCCGATGTGGCCGTGGCCATGAACAGCGGCACCCAGGCCGCCAAGGAAGCCGGCAACATGGTGGACCTGGACAGCGACCCGACCAAGCTCATCGAGGTGGTGGAAACCGGCAAGCAGATGCTGATGACGCGCGGCGCGCTGACCACCTTCAGCATTGCCAACGATGTGGCCAAGTATTTCGCCATCATCCCGGCCGCTTTTGTGGGCACTTATCCGCAGCTCGCAGCCCTCAACATCATGCATCTGGCAAGCCCGGAGTCGGCGATTGTGAGTGCCGTGATCTTCAATGCCCTCATCATCATCTGCTTGATTCCCCTGGCCTTGCGCGGCGTCACGTACCGCGCGCTGGGCGCGGCCGCGCTGCTGCGGCGCAATCTGCTGATCTATGGGCTGGGCGGCCTCGTCGTGCCATTTGCGGGCATCAAGCTCATCGATCTCTTGCTGACGGCCCTGGGCCTGGCATGGGCCTGAAACCAGAGAAAATGGCTGGACCATGGCCGTGAACACCAGCCCTGTCTCTGCCCTGCCCGGGCGCCCCGATCCCGATGCCCTGGTGGCCCAGCTGCAGGCCGAGCAAAAGCAGGCCGCACGCGGCAGGCTGCGCATCTACTTCGGCTCCAACGCCGGCGTGGGCAAGACCTATGCGATGCTGGCCGCAGCCCAGCGCGAACGGCAAGGCGGGCGCAGTGTTCTCGTCGGCCTGGTGGAAACCCATGACCGCGCCGAGACCGCGCAGCAGCTCCAGGGCCTGGAGTTGCTGCCGCGCCGCGCGCTGGCCTACCAGGGGCGGCAACTGGCCGAGTTCGACCTGGATGCGGCGCTGGCACGCGCCCCGGACGTGCTGCTGCTCGACGAGCTGGCCCACAGCAATGTGGCCGGCTCGCGCCACCCAAAGCGCTGGCAGGATGTGCGGGAGCTGCTGGATGCGGGCATCAGCGTCTGGACCACGCTCAACGTCCAGCATCTGGAGAGCCTCAACGACGTGGTGGCAGGCATCGTGGGCATCAAGGTGCATGAAACCGTGCCAGACCAGATGTTCGACGAGGCCGACGAGGTCGTGGTCGTGGACATTCCGCCCGAGGAGCTGCTGCGCCGTCTCAAAAGCGGCAAGGTCTATGCCCCGGATCAGGCCGAGCGCGCCTCGCACAGCTTTTTTCGTCTGGGCAATCTGCTGGCCCTGCGCGAGCTGGCGCTGCGCCGCACGGCCGACCGTGTGGACGAGGACATGCGCGATTACCGGCGCGAGCGCGCCATAGGCGAGGTCTGGCCCGCGCGCGAGCGCCTGCTGGTCGCCGTGGCCGGGCGCGCGGGCGACGATGCCCTGGTGCGCCAGGTGGCACGCATGGTGCGCAGGCTGGATGCGGACTGGATTGTGGCCTATGTGGACGCGCCGCAGCGCCAGCACCGGCCGCGCAGTGCCCAGGCGGCCCTGCTCAGAACCCTGGCCCTGGCTGCACGCCTGGGCGCCGAGACCGTGACCCTGCCCGGTGCCGACGTGGCCCAGGCCCTGGTGGCGTTTGCGCGTGAGCGCAATGCCAGCCGCCTGGTGCTGGCTCAGCCCCCGCGCCCGCCGTGGTCGCCCTGGCGCTGGTGGACGGCCAGCCTGCCCGACCGCCTGGCGCGCCTGCATCCCGACATGGAGGTGCTGGTGCTTGCCGGCGGGCAGAAAAGCGTGCGCGGCGAGCTGCCGCTCGTATCCGTGGAAAAGGCCGCAAGCCTGGCCTGGCAGGGCTATCTGGGAGCGACCCTGGCCTGTCTTGCGGCCACGCTCCTGGCCGAGCTGCTGATGCGCGTGTTCGAGCCGGCCAACGTGGTCATGCTGTTCCTGCTGGTCGTCGTGCTCTCGGCCCTGCGCTGGGGGCGCGGCCCCGGGGCCTGGGCGGCGCTGCTGTCCGTGCTGTGCTTTGATTTCTTTTTCGTGCCGCCGCGCGATTCGTTTCACGTCAACGACACCCAATACCTGTTCACCTTTTCGCTGATGCTGGGCGTGGCCCTGGTCTGCGGCCAGCTCATGGCCAGGCTGCGTCATGAGGCGCGCGTGGCCGCCGAGCGCGAGCGTCGCGCGGGCGCTCTCGCAAGGTTGGCGCGCGACCTGTCTGCGGCCCTGACCCGGGAGCAGGTCGTGCAGATCGCGCTGGGCACGGTGTCCGGCGTGTTCCATGCCCAGGCCGCCCTCATGCTGGCCGATGACAGCGAGGCCCTGGAGCTGGCCCCGGGCAGCCTCTGCGTGGTGGACGAAAGCATTGCACGCTGGGTCATGGACCATGGCCGGCATGCGGGCCAAGGCACGGACACGCTGCCTGCGGCGCCGGCCCGCTATGTGCCGCTGGCCGCGCCCGTGCACATGCGCGGTGTGCTGGTGCTGCAACTGCAGCAGCCAGGGCACCTGGACGTGCCCGAGGAGCAGCGTCTGCTTGAGGCCTGCGCAAGCCAGGTGGCGCTGGCGCTGGAGAGGCTGCACTTCGTGGCCGTGGCCCAGCAGACCCAACTGGCCATGGAGGGCGAGCGCATGCGCAATACCCTGCTCGCGGCCGTCTCCCATGATCTGCGCACGCCGCTGACCACGATTCTCGGCGCCGCCGAGGCCGCCCAGCGCCATGCGGGCAAGGAGGGGGCGGCCGAGATGCTGGCCCAGATCCAGCACCAGGCCCAGGCCATGCGCCAGCTTGTGGAGAACCTGCTGGACATGGCGCGTCTGCAGCAGGGCGGTGTGCATCTGCGCCATGAGTGGCTGCCGCTGGACGAGGTCGTGGGCAGCGCCTTGCGCCAGATGAAGACCAGTCTTGCGGGGCGCACCGTGAGCACCGATCTGCCCGCCGACCTGCCCCTGCTCAAGCTCGACGGCCTGCTCATGGAGCGCGTGCTCGTGAATCTGCTGGACAACGCGGTCAAGTACACGTCGCCGGGCACGGGGCTGCACATAGGCGCGTGTGTCGAAGGCGCCGAGCTCAGGCTGGGCCTGCGCGATCAGGGGCCGGGCCTGCCCGCCGGTCTTGTGGCGGAGAGCCTGTTCGAGCCGTTCACGCGCGGGCAGGCCGAATCCACGGTCTCGGGCATAGGCCTGGGGCTGGCGTTGGCGCGGCGCATCGTCGAGGCCCATGGCGGGCGCATCAAGGCCATGGCGGCCGAGCCTGGGCCGGGCACGGAGTTCGTGATCCATCTACCCGTGGGCGAGCCGCCGCCCATGGATTAGAGTTCGCCCATGGAGTCTTCAAGCGGCCAGACCGCAGCCCGCATCCTGCTTGTCGAGGACGATGCCAGCATTCGCCGCTTCGTGCGCTTGGTGCTGGAGGACGAAGGCTGGCAGGTCTTCGAGGCCGAGACCGCGCGCCGCGCCCTCATCGAGGCCGCGAGCCGCCAGCCCGATCTGCTGATCCTCGACCTGGGCCTGCCCGATGCCGATGGCAAGCAGGTGCTGGCCGAGCTGCGCGCCTGGTCCTCCATGCCCGTGCTCGTGCTCTCGGCGCGCGAGCACGAGCAGGAAAAGGTGGCCGCCCTGGATGCAGGCGCCGACGACTATCTGACCAAGCCCTTTGGCGTGCCCGAGCTGCTGGCACGCCTGCGCGCCATGCTGCGCAGACGCCAGCAGCTGGGCGCTCCCGCGCAGGGCAGCCGGGCCAGCTTTGGCAGCATAACGGTCGACCTGGCCACGCACGAAGTGCAGCGCGCGGGCCAGGCTGTGCACCTCACGCCCATAGAGTTCAGGCTGCTCTCGGCCCTGATAGCAGGCCAGGGCCGGGTGCTGACCCAGCGCCAGCTGCTGCTGCAGGTCTGGGGCCCCGAATATCTGAACCGCGCCCACTATCTGCGTGTGCACATGGCCAATCTGCGCCACAAGCTCGAAGACGAGCCGGCCCAGCCCAGGCACTTGATCACCGAGCTGCAAGTGGGCTATCGCCTGGTGGGGCTGGCGGGCTGATCAGCGCAGCACCAGGCCTGAGGCGAAGGCGATGCCGGTCAGAGTGCACGGTCCGGCCCAGCGGCGCTTCAAAGGCCTTGGGAGCTGCAGCGCAATGGGTGCGTGTGCAAAACGGCGCTCAGCGAAGGACTCAAGCACGCGGCCCAATGCCCGGCCTGCGCAAGATTTCAGCAAATCCTCAAGACCTACTCCAGACCCGGGCCGGACAAGCTCCGATAAGCGCCCGCATGAGCTGGCCTTTCCCGGCCTCGTCGGGTGCCGGCCGCGGCATATAATTGCGGCCTGTCCGAGGAGCGTTGCAGCGTCCCCAGTGTGAGCGGGGCGTGAGGCTCGGATTTCAATTGCAACGACGCTCACCCACGCTTTCTGTGCGGTGAGGTCCATTCAAAGTCCCCCGCAGAACGTGGTTTTTCATTCATTTTTTGGAGAAAACCATGAACGCTGCTGTTCGATTCAATCCTGCTGACTCCGCGATCACCGATATTTCCCTGGCCGCCTGGGGCCGCAAGGAAATCCTGATCGCCGAAACCGAAATGCCCGGCCTGATGGCTGTGCGCGAAGAGTTCGCCGCTGCCCAGCCGCTCAAGGGCGCGCGCATCACCGGCTCGCTGCACATGACCATCCAGACCGCCGTGCTGATCGAGACGCTGACGGCACTGGGCGCGCAAGTGCGCTGGGCTTCGTGCAACATCTTCTCCACCCAGGACCATGCCGCCGCGGCGATTGCCGAAACCGGCGTGCCGGTGTTCGCCATCAAGGGCGAGTCGCTCAAGGACTACTGGGACTACACCCACGCCATCTTCGAATTTGGCGCCAAGGACAGCGAGGGTGAAGGCCCGAACATGATCCTGGACGACGGCGGCGATGCCACCATGCTGATGCATCTGGGCAAGAAGGCCGAGAAGGATATCTCCGTGCTGGCCAATCCCACGAGCGAAGAAGAGAAAATCGTCTTCGCCGCCATCAAGGCCAAGCTGGCCCAGGACCCCACCTGGTACAGCCGCAAGAGCGCCCACATCCTGGGCGTGACCGAGGAAACCACCACCGGTGTGCACCGTCTGAACGAAATGTCGGCCAAGGGCACGCTGCTGTTCCGCGCCATCAACGTCAACGACTCGGTGACCAAGTCCAAGTTCGACAACCTCTACGGTTGCCGCGAATCGCTGGTGGATGGCATCAAGCGCGCCACCGACGTGATGATTGCCGGCAAGGTGGCCGTGGTGGCCGGCTACGGTGACGTGGGCAAGGGCTGCGCCCAGGCGCTGCAGGCCTTGCGCGCCCAGGTGTGGGTGACCGAGATCGACCCCATCAACGCCCTGCAGGCCGCCATGGAAGGCTACAAGGTCGTGACCATGGAATATGCGGCCGACAAGTGCGACATCTTCGTGACCACCACCGGCAACAAGGACATCATCCGCCACGAGCACATGGTGGCCATGAAGGATGAGGCCATCGTCTGCAACATCGGTCACTTCGACAATGAAATCGATGTGGCATCGATCGAAAAATACCAGTGGGAAGAGATCAAGCCCCAGGTGGACCACATCACCTTCCCTGATGGCAAGAAGATCATTCTGCTGGCCAAGGGCCGTCTGGTGAACCTGGGTTGCGCCACCGGCCACCCCAGCTTTGTGATGTCCAACTCCTTTGCCAACCAGACCCTGGCGCAGATCGAGCTGTTCACCCGCCCCGACGCCTATGAAGTGGGCAAGGTCTATGTGCTGCCCAAGATCCTCGACGAAAAGGTGGCCCGTCTGCACCTGAAGAAGGTCGGCGCCCAACTGACCGAGCTGAGTCAGGAGCAGGCCGACTACATCGGCGTGAAAAAAGAAGGCCCTTACAAGCCTGAGACCTACCGTTATTGATTAACGGTATTGATAGCTGGTAGCGCTTGCTGTCATTGGATTTCAGCATGATTCATATCTGAAATCCTTGTATGACAAGCGCTGGCAGCTCCTGAAATAAAGAGCATTGGGCTAGGACCGGTTATGCGTGCAGATGTATTTTTGGTGGAGGCCGGCCATGCGGCCACGCGCTCCCAGGCCCAGCGCCTGATTGCCAGCGGTGTGCAGTGGCGGCTCACGCCGCTGGCGCCCTGGAAGAAGGTCGTGAAGAACGGCGATGAGATTCCTGCGGGCGCCGAGCTGCAACTGCTGGACGCGGCCGAGGCCAGGTACATCTCGCGCGGCGGCTTGAAGCTGGAAGGCGCGCTGGCGGCCACGGGTTTGAAGGTCGCCGGTCTGCGCTGCCTGGATGTGGGCCAGAGCACCGGCGGATTTACCGATTGCCTGCTGCAGGCCGGTGCCGCCCAGGTGATTGGCGTGGACGTGGGCCATGGCCAACTGCACGAGCGCCTGCGTGCCGATGCGCGCGTGGTCTGTGTGGAAGGGCTGAATGCGCGCGCCATGACGGCCGACAATCTGCTCGATGCCTGCGAAGAAGTGCTGTCCGAGCGCTGGGAGGAAGAGCCCGAGGACAACGAGACCCAGCCCCAGGCGCCTTATGCCTGGATGCGCAACGGCGGCCTGATCGACGAGGAATACGACGACAGCCACGATGCCAGGGAGCAGGACATCGAGGACTTCAAGGCCCAGCGCGCAGCCAAGGCGCGTGCGCGCGAAGAGGGCACGCTGGCCACCGAGCGCAAGCGCAGGCCCGAGTTCGCCGATGTGGACATCCGGCCCGCGTTCGACTTCGTGACCGGCGATGTGTCCTTCATCTCCCTGACCCTGGTGCTGCCGGCCGTCACGCGCCTGCTCAAGCCCCATGGGCAGTTGCTGATGCTGGTCAAGCCCCAGTTCGAGCTGCAGCCAGGCCAGGTGGGCAAGGGCGGCATCGTGCGCGACAAGGCCTTGTTCGCCGAGGTCGAGCAACGCATCCGCGCCTGTCTGGAAGAGCTGGGGCTCACGGTCAAGGCCTGGCTGGATTCGCCCATCGAGGGCGGCGACGGCAACCATGAATTCTTCGTCCATGCCCAGCAGGCGGCCGAGCCGGCTGCCGTGGACCTGCCCTTGCCCGAGCAGCCGGCCGCGCCCAAGCGGGTTTCGCGCACCGTGCTGCGCGAGCAGCGCAACGAGCGCGTGATCGACGAAAGCGAGAGCGATGGCATGCCCGGGCCCGCGCGCCAAAAGCAGCGCAAGCGCAACGCCTGAGCCCATACCGGGGCCGCTGCCGGCCCCGGCATTTTCAAGAATCAAAGGTGGTATTGATGAGCTTGCCCATCAGCTTTGAATTTTTCCCGACCAAGACGCCCGAGGGCGCGGCCCGGCACGCCAAGGTGCGTCAGGAGCTTTATGCGCGCAGGCCCGAGTTCTGCTCGGTGACCTATGGCGCCGGCGGCTCCACGCAGAGCGGCACCTTCGGCATGGTGGCGGATATCCAGAAAGAGGGCGTGAGCGCGGCCTCGCACTTTTCCTGCGTGGGTGCGACCCGAGGCAAGGTCAGAGCAGAGCTTGACGAGCTCAAGTCCATGGGCGTCAAGCGCCTGGTGGCGCTGCGCGGCGACCTGCCCAGCGGCTACGGCCTGGGCGGCGAGTTTCACTACGCCAGCGATCTCATTGCCTTCATCCGCGAAGAGTTCGGCGACTGGTTTCACATCGAGGCCGCCGCCTACCCCGAGGTCCACCCCCAGGCCAAATCCCCGGAAGCCGACCTCAAGGCCTTTGCCGTTAAAGTACGCGCCGGGGCCGATTCGGCCATCACCCAGTATTTCTACAATGCCGATGCCTATTGGCGTTTTGTGGAGGCCGTGCGTGCCATGGGGCTGGATGTACCCGTGGTCCCGGGCATCATGCCCATCATCAGCTCCACGCAGCTGATGCGCTTCTCGGACGCCTGCGGCGCCGAGATTCCGCGCTGGATACGCCTGCGCCTGCAGGCATTCGGCGATGATTCCGCGTCCATTCGTGAGTTCGGCCTGGACGTGGTGACGCGTTTGTGCGATCAGCTACGCAGCCAGGGTGTGCCCGGCCTGCATTTTTATACGATGAATCAGAGCGTCGCCACGCTGCAGATCTGCGATCGACTGGGGCTTTGAACACAGCCTTGGCTGTGAGCCCGGCGGCCTCAAAAGCACATTGAGGAGTCTTGCGCATGGCAAGTGTTTTATGTGGAGTGCGCTGCTGGCGCTGGATGGCTCTGGGCATGGCCACGGCCCTGCTCGCGGGCTGCGCGCCCCTGGCCCAGGTGGACGAGCCGCCAGCGGCTGCGCCGTCTCGCGAGGCGGCCCAGCCTGCAACAACGCTGCCGCCGCCGGCCGAGCCTGAGCGCCGTCCGTTCTGGCGCAAGCGCGACCCCAAGCCCGAGCCGCAGCCCCAGCCCGAACCAGCGCCTGAGAAGGCGGTCAGCCAGGAGCCTGAGCCCGAACCCGCTGCCGTGCGTGACAGCGACCAGCAGGGCATGGCCTCCTGGTATGGGCCGGGCTTTCACGGCCGGCGCACGGCCAGTGGCGAGCGCTTTGACAAGCAGGATCTCACGGCCGCGCATCGCAGCTTTGCGTTTGGCAGCCGCGTCTGCGTGCGCAGCCTGTCCACGGGCAAGACCGTGGTCGTGCGCATCAATGACCGCGGCCCCTATGCGGCGGGACGCGTCATCGACCTGAGCCAGGGCGCGGCCCAGGAGTTGGGCATGGTCGGCCTGGGCATCAAGTCGGTGGAGCTGTGGCAGCTGGAAGAGGACGAGGAAGACTGTCCCCAGCCTGCGGCGGCTGTGGGCAAGGCCAGGGCCAAGCCGCATGCGGCTGCTTCCAAGACCAGACCCAGGCCTGCGGGCAAGCGCGCGCCTGCCAAGCTGAAGGCCGGAACCAGCGGCAAGTCCGTGCGCTGAGATCGTGAACACGCTCTGAGATCGGCGTGGGCATGGTCTGCGGCCTACGGGGGCGGCTGCGGCCTGCAGGGCGGGAGCATGCCGGGCGGCCCCGAAGCAAGCTCCTGCAGGGCCGGCAGGTCGAGAATCACCAGATGGCCGTACTTGACCGCAAGCATGGCCTGGCGTGCGAGCAGCTGCAACTCCTTGTTGATGGTCTGGCGCGAGACGCACAGCATGGATGCCAGATCGCTTTGCGATACATGCAGGTTCAGCATGGCCGGGCTGCCGGCCGGCTGGCCATGCCATTGCGAGAGCCTGACCAGAGTCTCGGCCAGGACTTGCTGAAAGCAGCCGAGCGCCCGGCGCTGAATGATGGCCACGCTGTCCCTCTGTCTTTCAAGCGCTGCGAATGCCACGCTCTTCCATAGATGGGGGTGTGCATCGAGCACGGCGCTCAGCCCTTCGCAGGGCAGGTGCACGAGCGTCGTGTCCTCGTGCGCGTGGTAGTCGTAGATGGGCGTCAGGTTCTTGAGCAACCGGATCAGGCCCGTGACTTCGCCGGGGCCGAGCAGCCCGAGCACGAACTTGAGCCCGGATGCGTTGACGCCGCTGACTTCCAGGCAGCCGGAGATCACGGCCAGCACTTCACGGCGCGGCCTGTCCTGGGTCAGCACCTGAGTGTGGCGCTCGTAGCAGCGCACATGGGCAAGGCGGGCCATGCGGTCCAGGGCTGCGTCGGGCCAGGTACGAAACAGCGCGCAGGTGCGCAGGCCGCGCTGTATGAGGGCCAGCTTTTCAAGGTCTGCGAAACAGTAGGACATGGACGGATCCGGGAGAGGCAGGATTTTCATGTGAAGTCTTGCACGTGTCGTGGCCGAGGGCCTGACCCGGCGCCTGGGGCAGCCGGTGCTCGTGGAAAACAAGATCGGCGCTGGCGGCGTCATGGGCGCAAGCCATGTGGCCATGGCTGCAGGTCCCTGAAGAATCGAGTCTTCAGGGGCCGGGCTCTTAGAACGTGTTCACGATCTCTACGCAGGCGCGTTGGAGCGCAATCGGGATGAGTTCAAAGCGATGGGGCGCAGCTTGCACCAGGGTGCAAGCAAGCTTTAGCGCTAGAAAATAGCCCGATTTCGCTCCAACCCTCATTGACGTGCCATTTCGGCCTTCATCTGCGCCTTGATCTCGCCGAGGCTGGCCTGGTTGCCGATGTCGAACACCATCTTGTGGATCTTTCCGGGATAGGCGAACGGCGCCTGGTAGTCGTCGTTCACAGGAGACAGACTGCGCCCGAGGTCCATGCCCATGCTGGAGACGATGAACAGCAGCTTGGGCAGGCGGGCACTCGCGACAGGGGCTGCGTCGACATAGAGCTGCACCTCGGCGCCGCCGTCCTCGCTGCGCTCCACATGCAGGCTGATGACATGGGGTCCCGGCGGGAGCTGGCTGTCTGCGCGGGCCAGCGTGTGCTCGTGAAAGCAGTTGTAGTCAAAGTGCAGGCGGCCCTGGTGGATGTAGAGCACAAAGCCGCTGTTGATATTGCCGCGTGCAATCAGGGCGCCGTCGCCGCCGTGGGCGGGATGGTCGATCTCCACCGTGGTGCGCCAGCTGCGCGCCGCCGAAGGGCAGGAGGCAGCATCGATATGCGAGATCGGCGGGTAGTAGACGAAGCGGTTGCGCGAAGACGGCAGGCCCGGCCGCCGCGAGGCGCGAAACAGCTCGGCAACGCCGCGGTCGTCCAGCGGCAGCACGCCGTGTTCGCGCGCCTGTTCCCACCAGAGGGCGATCATGGCCTCAAGGCGCTGGGGCTCGCTTGCGGCCAGGTTTCTGCATTCCGAGAAGTCGCTGTCCAGGTGGTACAGCTCCCAGTCATCGTCCTCGTAAGGCGTGCCGGGCTTGTGGCGCGTCACGGCTTTCCAGCCATCGAGCCAGATGGCCCGGTGGCCGAACATCTCGAAGTACTGGGGGCCGCGATCCAGGCCGGCCTGGGCATCGGCAAAGGTCGCAACCAGGCTGGTGCCGTGCATGGGCATCTGGGCCACGCCGGCCACCTCCTGCGGGAGGGCTATGCCCAGTGCCTCGAACAGCGTGGGGGCGATGTCGATGGCGTGGCAGAACTGGTTGCGCGTCTGGCCCGGGCCCGAGAGGCGGCCCGGCCAGTGCATGATCATGGGCACGCGCACGCCGCCGCCATGCGTGTTCTGCTTGTACCACTTGAGCGGGCTGTTGCCGGCCTGGGCCCAGCCCCAGGGGATGTTGGAGTGGCTGTTGGGCCCGCCTATGTCGTCCAGGCGCTTGACGGCCGTGTCCACGTCTTCACGCATGCCGTTGAAATAAAGCATCTCGTCGAGCACGCCGCTGGCGCCGCCTTCCTGGCTGGCACCGTTGTCGGACATGAGGATGAACAAGGTGTTGTCCCAGGCATCCAGGGACTTGAGGTGCTCGATCAGGCGGCCGATCTGGGCATCGGTGTGCTCCAGCATGGCCGCATAGGCTTCCTGCAGGCGCGCAGCGAGAAGCTGCTCGTTGCGCGACAGTTCGGCCCAGGGACGCACGCCGGGGTTGTTGCCGGCCAGTTGGGTGTCCTCAGGGATGATGCCCATGGCCTTCTGGCGCTCGAACCAGTTCTGGCGCTCCACGTCCCAGCCCGCATCGAAACGGCCTCGGTATTTGTCCAGATACGCCTGGGGTGCCTGGTGGGGCGAGTGCATGGCGCCGAAGGCCAGATAGAGGAAGAAGGGCTTTTCGGGCACCAGGGACTTGAGGTCGCGGATGAAGCCGCTGGCCTGGTCGACCACGTCTTCCGAGAAGTGATAGCCCTCGGCAGCGGATTTTGCTTGCTCTATGGCGTGGTTGTCGCACACCAGCTCCGGCGAGAACTGATCGCTTTCGCCGTTGAGAAAGCCGTAGAAGCGGTCGAAGCCGCGCTGCAGCGGCCAGTTGGTGAAGGGCCCGGCCGCCGAGCACTCGGCCATCGGAGCCAGATGCCATTTGCCTGCGGCGTAGGTGGCATAGCCGTTGTCGCGCAGCACTTCGGCAATGGTCGCGGCGGAGCGCGGAATCGAGCCGCGCATATTGGGAAAGCCCGTGTCGAAGTTGGAGATGGCGCGCATGCCCACGGAGTGGGAGTTGCGCCCCGTCATCAGGCAGGCGCGCGTGGGCGAGCACAGGGCCGTGGTGTGAAAGCCGGTGTAGCGCAGGCCCTTGGCAGCCAGCTGGTCTATGTGGGGTGTGGTCAGGGTGGAGCCGTAGCAGCCCAGATGGGAAAAGCCCGTGTCGTCGAGCACGACGACCACGACATTCGGAGCTCCGGACTTGAATTCCGGCTCCGGCCACCAGGGGGTGGACTCCTGGACCGTGGGCTTGATGACGCCGCCAAACTCCTGCTCGTATGGGCGCTTGCTCATTTCCTGTCTCCTTGTCGATATTGTTGGATGATTAATTCACGTGAATTAATATGGCCAGCATATGCGGGAGCAAATCATGCGTCTGTCGCCTCGGCTACTTGCGGCCAGGGCCGTGCCTGCGGGAGGCCGCAAAATCCCTGCCCATGAGCCATTCCAAGAATTCAGAGGCCGTGCCGGTCCTGCCCGATACGGCGGCCTATCTGCTCGACACGGCCGAGCGCCTGTTTGCCGAGCGCGGGATTGACAACGTGTCCATGCGCGAGATCGTGCGCGCCAGCGGACAGGGAAATCTGTCGGCTGCGCACTATCACTTCGGTTCGCGGGATGCCCTGATCGGCGCCCTGGTCGAGCGCCGGGTGCGGGTCATCAACGAGCTGCGCCATAGGCGTCTGGACCGGCTTGAGGCCTCAGGCAGGAATCAAGACGTGCACGCCATCGTGAGCGCCACCGTGGGCGTGCTGGGCGACGTGGTCAAGGCCCAGCCCTGGGGGCCGGACTACGTGAAGGTTGCGGCCCAGGCCCTGTTCAGCCCGCAGGTGCATGTGCGCCGGCTGATCGATCCCGGGGCCATGAGCGGCCATGCCCGCTGCACGGCCATGCTGCGGGCGCTGCTGCCCGGGCTTTCGGAGCGGGTCTTCAAGGACAGGATATGGATGATCAACAACGAGGCGGTCTACTGCATTGCGCGCTGGATCCACCAGCATGGGCCGGTGACGCCGGCCAGCAGCCGCAGCTATGCGGCCATGATCCGCACGGCCGTGGACTTTCTCGCCGCAGGCATGGCCGCGCCTGTGGACAAGGCTGCACGGGGCTGAGCCTGTGGGCGCATGAGCAGGCTGCGGGCATGTGCTCAGCCGCCGGACTCCAGCGTATGGGCCGCATTGCTGTCCTGGCCCAGCAGCTTGGCCATCTGGGCCAGCGCGGGCTTGAGCTGGGCCTTGAGCGTGAACGGCGGGTTGATCAGGAACATGCCGCTGGCCGGCAGTCCGCCGCGCTCCGAGGTCTTGTTGCTCTTCACGGTCAGCGTTGCATGCAGCCAGCTCTTGCCGGCCTTGGTGGCCATGGTCTTGAGGCGCTTGGGCAGGTCGTGGGCCTCGGGCCGGGGAATGATCGGATACCAGACCGCATAGGTGCCTGTGGGAAAGCGTTTGAGGCTGTCCGTCACCATGTCCAGCACGCGCCCATAGTCGCTCTTGAGTTCATAGCTGGGATCGCACAGCAGCAAGGCGCGGCGCGAGGGCGGGGGCAGGAATTTCTTGACGCCGTCGAAGCCGTCCTCGTGCAGCACCGCGACCTGGCGGCCGGCTTCGAGCTGGGCGATGTTGCCGGCCAGCGAGCGCATGTCCGTGGGGTGCAGCTCGAAGGCCTTGAGCTTGTCGTGGCCGCGCAAAAGCGATTGGGCGATGAAGGGCGAGCCCGGGTAGTTGCGCAGGCCCTGGCCCTGGTTGAAGCTGCGCACCATCTCCAGATAGGCCTGCAGCATGGGGTCGAGCGCGGCGGTGTCGGCCTGGGCCAGGCGCAGCACGCCATCGGCGGACTCGCCGCTCTTGTTGGCATAGTCGCCGTCGAGCCGGTACAGGCCGGCACCCGCATGGGTGTCCAGCACGACAAGGGCCGCGTCTTTCTGCGTCAGATATTGGACAGTGGCAATCAGCACGGTGTGCTTGAGCACATCGGCATGGTTGCCTGCATGGAAGGCGTGGCGGTAGCTGAACATAGACGCTGATGGTAAGCCCCGGCGCAGAGCCCGGGCCGGGGCAGGGAAACAGGGGAAAGGGCCGGCGAGCGAGCGGTCTCTGGCGCGCGGTTTGCGTTTTTGTATAATGGAGGGCTTCGCAGCGATTTTAGGGTCCCGCGGCGAAGCGTGAGAGCTTGTCACAGATTCGCCTTGGTTTGCCTTGGTGCAATGTGCGGGCCGCTCACTTCCCCGCCTAAGAGGCTTCCTTTAAAAGACAGGTCAAGACAAGGTTTTGCGCCTGCCTTTTTCAAGAAGAAGCACCGACCGCGGAAAAGGGCCCGCCAAACCCTCTTGAAAGAGAAAACTCATGTCTACATTCAGCGCAAAGCCCGCTGAGGTGCAACACGAGTGGTTTGTGATTGACGCCACCGATAAGGTGCTCGGACGTGTCGCCAGCGAAGTGGCACTCCGTCTGCGCGGCAAGCACAAGGCCATTTACACACCTCACGTTGATACCGGCGACTACATCGTCATCATCAATGCCTCCAAGCTCAAGGTCACCGGCACCAAGAACCTGGACAAGGTGTACTACCGTCACTCGGGCTTCCCCGGCGGCATCACGGCAACCAACTTCCGTGACATGCAAGCCAAGTTCCCCGGCCGTGCTCTGGAAAAGGCTGTCAAGGGCATGCTGCCCAAGGGCCCCCTGGGCTACGCCATGATCAAGAAGCTCAAGGTGTATGGCGGTGCAGAGCATCCCCACACCGCCCAGCAGCCCAAGGCTCTGGAAATCTAAGGAGTCCTAGATGATTGGTGATTGGAACAATGGTACCGGCCGTCGCAAATCCAGCGTCGCCCGTGTTTTCCTGAAGAAGGGCTCCGGCAAGATTACCGTGAATGGCAAGGACATTCAGGAGTACTTCGGCCGCGAAACCTCGATCATGATCGCAAAGCAGCCCCTGGCGCTGACCGAGAACCTGGAGACTTTCGATATCCAGATCAACGTCAACGGCGGCGGCGAATCGGGTCAGGCCGGCGCAGCCCGCCACGGCATCACCCGTGCCCTGATCGACTATGACGCAACGCTCAAGCCCGTGCTGAGCCAGGCTGGCTTCGTGACGCGCGATGCCCGTGAAGTCGAGCGCAAGAAGGTCGGTCTGCACTCTGCACGCCGCGCCAAGCAGTTCTCCAAGCGTTAATCCGCTTCGGCCCTGCACAAAAAAACCGCCAGCTTGCTGGCGGTTTTTTTATGTCTGGCCCAATCCCTGCGCTGCGAAGAAGGCCTTCGTGGCGACGGGCGGCGGCATGCCCGTTGAGGGCTTGTGCCGCCTGCTGGCTTTCCTACATGCGCGATGGCAGCCAGGTCGCTACGCCTGGCACAAACCACAGGATCACCAGTGCCAGCAGCATGAGCAGGAAGTAGGGCGCGCAGACCTTGGCGATGTAGAGGATCTGCTTGTTGGTCATGCTTTGCAGCACGAACAGGTTGAAGCCCACGGGCGGTGTGATCTGCGCGGTCTCCACGGTGATCACGAGGAAGACGCCAAACCACAGCGGATCGATGCCTGCGGCCTGGATGATGGGCAGCACCACGCCCATGGTCAGCACGATGGTCGAGATGCCGTCGAGAAAGCAGCCTATGCCGATGTAGAACAGGCCCAGGGCGATGACGAGCATGGCCGGCGAGAGGTTGAGGCTGCCCACGAACTCGGCCAGCTGACGCGGCAGGCCGATGTAGCCCATGGAGAGCGTCATGAAGGCCGCGCCCGAGAGGATCAGCGCAATCATGCAGTACAGCCGCGTTGCGCCCAGCAGCGAATCCTTGAAGCTCTGCCAGGTGAGTGCACGCTGGGAAGCCGAGAGCACCAGCGCTCCGACCACGCCTATGGAGGCCGCCTCGGTGGCCGTGGCAATGCCCGAGTAGATGCTCGCGATCACGCTGAGTATGAGCAGCACCACGGGCAGCAGGTGGCGGGTTTCCCAGAGCTTTTGCGTGAAGCTCATGGAGCTGTCGGCGCGCGGCACCTGCTGGGGCTTGAGCAGGGCCCAGAGCATGATCCAGCCCGAGAACAGGGCGGCGAGCATCAGCCCCGGCAGCACGCCGGCCATGAACAGCTTGGCGATCGAGACTTCGGCCGCCACGCCATAGACGATGAGGATGATGGACGGCGGAATCAGCAGGCCCAGCGTGGCAGGGCCGCCCAGGGAGCCGATGATCTGCGCTTCGGGGTAGCCTCGGCGGCGCAGTTCGGGAATGTTCATCTTGCCCACGGTGGCGCAGGTCGCGGCCGACGAGCCCGAGACCGATGCAAAAATCGTGCAGCCGATCACATTCGTGTGCAGCAGCCGGCCCGGCAGGGCATTCACCCAGGGTGCAAGGCCGCGAAACATGTTCTCGGAGAGGTTGGTGCGAAACAGGATCTCGCCCATCCAGACGAACAGCGGCAGGGCGGTGAGCGTCCAGCTGCTGGCCGAGCCCCAGATCGTCATGGCCATGGCATCGCCTGCAGGGCGGCTGGAGAACAGCTCCATGCCCACCCAGGCCACGCCGGCCAGGGCCAGGCCAATCCAGACGCCGCCGCCCAGCAAGAGCAGCAACACCAGAACCAGAAAAACGCTGACGGCGATCTCACTCATGATGGGCCTCCTTGTTTTGCACGGGTACGCGATGGCCCAGCAGTTCGGAAATGAATTCGTCCACGAAGGCGATGCAGAACACTACGCAGCCCAGGGCCATGCTCAGTTGGGGAATCCACAGCGGCGTGGCATCTATGCCCACGGACAGATCCTCCAGCTCCCAGGATTGCCAGACCAGGCGCAGCGAGAACCAGGCGAGAAAGCCCGAAAGCAGCACGGCCGCTGCCAGGGCCGTGATCTCCAGCCCCCGGTGGGCGCGGCCCTTGAGCATGCCCAGCACCAGGGTCACACGTATGTGCTCGCCCTTTTTGAGCGTCGAGGCCAGGGCCAGAAAGCCTGCGCCGGCCATGGCATAGCCGGCATAGGAGTCGGTGCCGGGCGCCGCAAAGCCGAAGAGCCGGCTGACGATGGTCAGCAGCACCATGGCCAGCACGCCGATCATGGACAGGCCCGCGAGCCAGCCGCAGCTGGCATAGAGGCCATCAAGAAGTTTGCGCATGGTCTTGCGCTCCTAGGGTCTGGGTCATAGGAAAGAGGCAGGCCACGGCTCGGGCCTGCAGCAGTTTTTTGTGCGGGCCGCTGTTACTTGGCGGAGCGGTAGGCGTCGAGCATGGTCTTGCCGTCGGGGCCGGCCTTTTCCATCCACTCCTTGACCACGACATCTCCGACCTTGGCGAGATCGGCCTTGAGCTGGGGCGAGGGCTCGACCACCTGCATGCCGCCCTCCTTGAGCTTGGCGATCGACTGGGCATCGACTTCCAGGGCCTTCTTCCAGCCACGCTCCTCGGCGCTGGCTGCGGCCTTGAGCACGGCTTCCTGCGCGCTCTTGTCCAGGGCGGCGAACGCCTTTTTGTTGGCCACGATGGCGTTCTTGGGAATCCAGGCCTGGACGTTGGTGTAGTACTTGAGGCTCTCGTAGAGCTTGTTGTCGGCTCCCGTGGCGCTGGAGGTGATCAGGCCCTCGATCACGCCCGTGGCCAGGGCCTGGGACAGTTCGGCTTCCTGGATGGTCGCGGGCTGGGCGCCCACCAGCTCGCCTATGCGTGCCGTGGTGGGGCTGTACACGCGCCACTTGAGCCCCTTGAGATCGGCGGCCGAGTTGATGGGCTTTTTGCTGTAGATGCCCTGGGCCGGCCAGGCCACGGTGTACAGCAGGGTCAGGCCTTGCTGGTCCAGCTTTTTCTGCAGCAGCGGTTTCTGCGCCTGGTAGAGCTTGTAGGCGTCCTGCTGGTTGCTCACCAGAAAGGGCAGACCGTCGGCTCCGAACAGCGGCCATTCGTTCTGGAAGCTCACGAGGAAGAACTCGCCGGCCTGGGCCTGTCCGCCCTGCACGGCGCGCTTGATCTCGGGAGCCTTGAACAGCGAGGCCCCGGGGTGGGGCGTGATCTTGAGCGCACCGCCGGTGGCCGCATCCACTTCCTTGGCGAACTGGGCGATGTTCTGCGAGTGGAAGTTGAACGCCGGATAGGCCGAGGGCAGATCCCACTTGGTCTGGGCCTGGGCCGTGGTGGCCAGGCTGGCTGCCAGGGTGGCGGCGGCAAAAAAGATGCGACGTTGCATGAAAAGCTCCTGCGAAGATGGAAGAAAGGCGCGCGGGCAGTGCGCGAGGGGCGACTGATCCGGTTGCGAAATTACCATCCCCGAAGGACTTTTGGTGCTAGGGAAATCAACAATGAAAAGTTTTTTGTAGCCTTTTAATTTTGTGTATGCTGGTCACGTTGGTTTTGATTGTTGAACAATAATTGGGCGCGAACTTGATCATCCTTGTGGATGCAGGGCGCGCCGCAGCTTGCTCCTACTCGATGCGTCTTGCGTAAACGGCCAGTACCGTGCGTTCGGAATGAATCAGATAGTCTTCCAGGGTTTTGGCTGCAGCCGCGGTCTGGCCGCTCTCGAACAGGGTGAGCAGCTGGGCGTTCTGGTCCACATAGGGCGAGTGCAGGTATTCGGGGTCGTCGAGCATGCCGAAGGCCAGGCGCAGCTCGGCGGCGATGTCCGAGAACAGTGCCGAGAGGCGTTCGCTGTCGGCCAGGGCCACGATGGCGGCGTGAAAGTCCATGTTGGCCGAGCCCACGCCCAGCCAGTCGCTGGCTTCGCGCGCGGCCTGGGCCCTGTCCATGGCCTGCTGCATGCGCTTGTGGGCCGGGTGGCGGGGCCAGGCCTGGGTCAGGGCCTGGCATTCGACGAGGCGGCGCACGCGGTAGATGTCGATGATGGCTGCGATGCTGGGCACGCTGACCGAGACGCCCTTGTTGGGCTCGTGGACCAGCAGGCCTTCCTTGGTGAGTATGCGAAAGGCCTCGCGCAGCGTATTGCGCGAGACCTCGAGCTGCTCGCTGAGAACGGCCTCGGAAAGACGCTGGCCCGCGCGCAGCTGGCCGTCGATGAGCTGCTGGCGGATTTTTTCGGCCACGGTGTCGGTAAGGCTCGGAGGGCTTGCAGGGCTGGATGGGGTCTTGCTGGACATGGTGGGCAGGTGGTGAAGGTTTCTATGGGGTTGCTCAACAATCCCCCGGTTGGCTTGGATCATAAGGATGGGACATGGACTTGAACAGCGATTTGGGCGAGAGCTTTGGCGCCTGGGCCATGGGCGATGATGCAGCCATGCTGGACATCGTCAGCAGCGCCAATGTGGCCTGCGGCTTTCATGCGGGCGATGCGGCCGGCATTCTGGCCACGCTCCGGGCTGCGAAGCAGCGCGGCGTGGTCGTGGGCGCCCATGTGGGCTACCGCGATCTGGTGGGCTTCGGGCGGCGCAACATGGATGTGGCCAGTGCCGACCTGCAGGCCGACGTGATCTACCAGATCGGCGCCCTGCAGGGGCTGGCCACGGCGGCGGGTACCTGCGTGCGCTATGTGAAGCCGCATGGCGCGCTCTACAACACCATGGCCGAGGACAGGCGCCAGGCGGGCGATGTGATCAGCGCCATCAAGGCCGTGGATTCCTCGCTGGTGCTCATGGCGCTTGCGGGCTCGTCCATCATCGGCTGGGCGCGCGATGCGGGTCTGAGCGTGGTTGCCGAGGCCTTTGCGGACCGTGCCTACCAGCCCTCGGGCGCCCTGGTCTCGCGCCGCGAGCCGGGGGCCGTGCTGCATGATCCGCAGCTGATTGCCAGCCGCATGCTGCGCCTGGCGCGCGAAGGCGTGATCGAGGCCGTGGACGGCAGCCTGGTCGCCATCGAGGCCGGCTCCATCTGCGTGCATGGCGACAGCCCGGGCGCCGTGGCCATTGCGCGCCAATTGCGCGCCAGCTTCGAGCAGCAAGGCCTGGCGATTGCCTCGTTCGTGCCACCCGTGGCCGCTGCGGGCTGAGTGCATGCGTTTTCTGCCTGCGAATCTCGATGCCCTGCTGGTCGAGCTCGACGACCTGGACCAGACCCTGGGCCTGCTGGCCTCGCTGCAGCGCATGCCGCTGCCCGGCGTGACCGAACTCGTGCCTGCGGCGCGCACCGTGCTGCTGCGCTTTGCGCCCTGGCAGACCGACGCCGCGCAGCTGGCCCGGGCGCTGGCGGAGCGCAACATCTCGCGCCAGGCGGCCCGGCCCGGTGCGCTGGTGGAAATTCCCGTCTGCTATGACGGCGAGGATCTGGCCGAGGTCGCGCAGATCCTGGGCATCACGGCTGGGGAAGTCGTGCGCCGCCATGCGCAAAGCGAGTTCAGCGTGGCCTTCACGGGCTTTGCGCCCGGCTTCGCCTACCTGAGCGGAGGCGATCCTGTCTTCAACCTGCGCCGGCGCAGCACGCCGCGCACGCGTGTGCCCGCGGGCTCGCTGGCCCTGGGCGGGAGCTTCAGCGCCATCTATCCCAAGGCCAGCCCCGGCGGCTGGCAGATCATAGGCAGCACGCCGCTGGCCATGTGGGACATGGCGCGCGAGGTCCCGGCCCTGCTGGCCCCGGGGGCGCGTGTGCGCTTCCTGGCTTGTGCTAGCAAAGAAGAAGCGGCTAGCGCTTGCCAGCAATTGATTTCAAAGCATAAGAGCCTTCAACCTAAGGCTGGGAAAGCGCAAGCAGCATCGAATTCGATAGCGCAAAAATCCCAGGCCGGCCCGGCCCTGGTCGTGCGCGCCACGGGCCTGCAGACCTTGTTCCAGGATCTGGGGCGCAGCGGCCAGGCCAGCCAGGGCGTATCGGCCAGCGGCGCCATGGACAAAGCGGCGCTCAAGGAGGCCAACCGCCTCGTGGGCAATGCCAGCGACAGCGCGGCCCTGGAGGTGCTGGGCGGCGGCCTGGTGCTGCAAAGCCGGGGCGAGAGCCTGGTGGCGGTCACGGGCGCGCGCACCGAGGTCCGGCTCACCACGGCAGACGGGCAAAGCTGGCCCATGCCCTGTCATGCACCCATGGCCCTGGCCGATGGCGACAGCCTGCGCCTGGCCGCGCCCAGCGCGGGCCTGCGCAACTATGTGGCCGTGCGCGGCGGCTTTGTGGTCGAGCCCGTGCTCGGCAGCTGCAGCCGCGACACCCTGGCGGAGATCGGCCCCGAGCCCCTGGCTGCGGGCCGCGTTCTGCAGATCGGGTGCGCTCGTCCCCTGGCTGCGGTGGCCGCACCCGGTATGGCGCACGAGGAGCTGCCGGCGCCCGGCCAGCAGGTGGTGCTGGATGTAGTTCCCGGCCCGCGCAGCGACTGGTTCACGCGCGAGGCACTGGAGCTGCTGACCACCCAGGCCTGGCAGGTCACGCCCCAGTCCAACCGCGTGGGCCTGAGGCTTTCGGGCGCGCAGGCGCTGCAGCGCGCGGTCGAGGGCGAGCTGCCCAGCGAAGCCGTGGTGCGCGGCGCCATCCAGGTGCCGATCAACGGCCAGCCGGTGCTGTTCATGGCCGACCATCCGCTGACCGGCGGCTATCCGGTGATCGCTGCCGTGGCCTCCTACCACCTGGACCTTGCGGGCCAGATTCCCGTGGGAGCCTGGGTGCGCTTCCGTTCCGTACGTTCTTTCCAAGAGATCACGCCATGATTTCCAGAGTCCTGATTGCCAACCGTGGCGAAAACGGCCGCAGCGCGGGCGTTTCACGACATGGCCGTACCTGCGCAGCAGGTGACTGCTACTTCGCCCGCCCTGCCATTTGCAGAGTCCAAGGTAGGAAGAAATGATCTCTAAAGTTTTGATTGCCAACCGTGGCGAAATAGCAGTCCGCATCGCCCGTGCCTGCGCCGACTACGGCGTGAAGTCCGTGGCCGTCTATGCGGATGCCGACCTCGACGCGCTGCACGTGCGCCTGGCCGATGAGGCCCATGGCCTGCACGGCGACAGCCCGGCCGACACCTATCTGGACATGGCCAAGCTGCTGGACGTGGCCAGGCGCAGCGGGGCCGATGCCCTGCACCCCGGCTATGGCTTTCTCTCGGAGAGCGCGGTCTTTGCCCAGGCCGTGATCGATGCCGGCCTGGTCTGGATAGGGCCGTCGCCGCAGACGATTGCCAGGCTGGGCGACAAGGTCGAGGCGCGCAGGATTGCGCTCCAGGTCGGCGCACCCCTGGTCGCGGGCACGCCCGATCCCGTGAAGAGCGCGCGCGAGGTGCTGGACTTTGCGCAGCAGCACGGCCTGCCCATCATCATCAAGGCCGCGCATGGCGGCGGCGGACGCGGCATGAAGATCGCGTGGCGCATGGACGAGGTGGAAGAGCTCTACCACTCCGCCGTGCGCGAGGCTGTCACGGCCTTTGGGCGCGGCGAATGCTTTGTCGAGCAATTCCTCGACAGGCCGCGCCACATCGAGGCCCAGGTCCTGGCCGACACGCATGGTCAGGTGGTGGTGCTGGGCACGCGCGACTGCTCGCTGCAGCGGCGCAACCAGAAACTCGTGGAAGAGGCGCCAGCCCCGTTTCTCAGCGATGACCAGCGCGCGAGCATCCATGAGGCCGCACGCAATATCTGCGCGGCCGCCGCCTATGTGAGCGCGGGCACGGTGGAGTTTCTGCTCAGCGGCAATGGCGTGATCTCGTTTCTCGAAGTCAACACCCGCCTGCAGGTGGAGCACACGGTGACCGAACAGGTCACGGGGCTGGACCTGGTGATCGAGCAGCTGCGCGTGGCCGACGGCCTGCGGCTGTCCGTGTCAGAGACCCCCGCCTCCCTGGGCCATGCGCTGGAATTTCGCATCAATGCCGAGGACCCGGGCCGGGGCTTTCTGCCCACGCCCGGGCCCGTGCTGCGCTTTGATGCGCCCTCGGGCCCGGGCGTGCGCCTGGATTCGGGCGTGCAGGCGGGCTCGGTCGTGCCCGGCAGCTTTGATTCGCTGATGGCCAAGCTCATCGTCACCGGCGCCACGCGCGAGCAGGCGCTGGCCCGCGCACGCCGCGCGCTGGCCGAGTTCCAGATCGAAGGCCTGGCCTCGGTGCTGCCGTTTCACCGCGCGGTCATAGAACATGCGGACTTCATCGGCAGCGATGGCTTCAAGGTGCATACGCGGTGGATCGAATCCGACTTCGCCGAACCGCTGGCCGCAGCCCTGCGCGCCCAGCCTGCGCCCGATACCGCGCTGCTGCGCACCAGCCTTGAGATCGACGGCCGCCGCGTCAGCCTGGGCCTGCCGGCCCTGCTGCTGCAAGGCCTGGCCGGCGTGGCGCAGGCGGGCTCTGCGGCGCAGGTGCAGGCCGAGCGCCAGGCGCCCGATCCCGGCGCCGTCACGGCCCCGATTGCGGGCAAGCTGCTGGCCTGGAAGGTCGGCGAGGGGGAGCGCGTGGTCGAGGGGGAGGTCATCGCCATCATGGAGGCCATGAAGATGGAGATGCAGGTCACCGCCCCGCGCAGCGGCAGCATCCGCCTGCTGGCCGCTGAAGGCCAGAGCCAGACCCAGGGCGCGGTGCTGGCGCGCATCGACTAGGGCGTGTCGGCCGGCCTGCGCGCGCCTGGGCGCAGGCCGGGCCTGGAATAGGCCCACTTTGAGCTTGCGAACGAAAAAATCCTGGCCCGATTGGAATAGGATTCGCAGACGAGGAACCCCCATAGACGGATCTTTCAGGACCCCGCTCTCCACCAGTTCCCATGTCTATGCTGCGACACTTTCATCAAGTTGGCGCATGGTTGATGGGCTTGTGCATTGCGTTCTTTTCCGGCCCTGCTGCAGGGGCCAGCTACACCGTCTACACCAATAGCAGCAACAACAGCATCTACGCCCAGAACGGTACCGAAAAAGGGGCTTCCATCTCCAGCCAGGCCTCCAACGGGAAGGCCACGATCGTGGGCTACAGCGTCTTCTATACGCCGACCACCGGATATACAGGCACGGACAAGTTCGTCTATGTGATCAGCACCCCGAGGCTGGGCACCAGCCTGCTGAATGCCACCTCGTACACGGCCAACATCACGGTCACGCTGCCGCCGCCGCCCACGGCGGCCGCCGTCAACGCCACGGTGGCTGCCAACAGCAATGCGAATGCCATTGCGCTGGGTACATCGGGCATCGTCACCAGCGTGGCGGTGGCCAGCCCGGCGGCCTCTGGAACGGCTACGGCCAGCGGTACGGCGATCACCTATACGCCCGCAGCGGGCTTTTCGGGCACGGATGCGTTCACCTATACCGCGAGCAATGTGGGCGGCAGCTCCTCGGCGGCCACGGCCACGATCACGGTCACGCCGCCCACGCTGGGCATCACGCCGGCCAGCCTGCCCGCAGGCACCCAGGGCACGGCCTATGAGCAGGCCCTGGGCGCCAGCCTGGGCACAGCGCCTTATTCCTATGCCATCAGCGCCGGGAGCCTGCCTGCGGGGCTGGCGCTGGGCAGCACCGGCAACCTGAGCGGAACGCCCACGGCCAGCGGAGATTTCAGCTTCACGGTGCAGGCCAGCGATGCCTATGGGGCCACGGGCACCCAGAGCTATGTGCTGCAGATCGCCCCCATGGCGCTGCCTGTGGCCAATCCTGCAAGCATGAGTGTGGCGGCCAACAGCAGTGCAAATCCGGTGCCGCTGAATCTGGCGGGGGGAGCGGCCAGCAGCGTGGCCGTGGCCCAGCAGGCCGCGCAGGGCACGGCCACGGCCAGCGGTACGGCCATCGTCTACACGCCTGCCCCGGGTTTTTCGGGCACGGACAGCTTCAGCTATACGGCCAGCAATGCGGGCGGAACCTCCAGCCCGGCCACGGTGACGGTCACGGTGACTGCGGCGGTGCTGGACATCGAGCCTGCGAGCCTGCCATCGGCCATGGTGGGCGCGGCCTATGCGCAGACCCTGGCGGCCAGCCTAGGAGGCGCGCCCTACAGCTATTCCATCCTCTCCGGCAGCCTGCCCGACGGGCTGAGCCTGAGCAGCTCCGGCAGCATCAGCGGCACGCCCACGGCCAGCGGCTCGTTCAGCTTCACGGTGCAGGCCAGGGACGTTTATGGCGCTGCAGGCGCCCAGCCCTATGCGCTGCTGGTCGCGGTGCAAATGCCCGTGGCCGGCAATGTGTGGGCCACGGTGGCTGCCAACAGCGCGGCGAATGCCATGGACCTGAGCATTGCCGGCCCCGTCAGCAGCGTGGCCGTGGCCAGCCAGCCCGCGCATGGCACGGCCACGGCCAGCGGCAGCGGCATCAGCTACACGCCCACAGCCGGCTATTCGGGAGCGGATGCGTTCACCTATACCGCGAGCAATGCCAGCGGCAGCTCCAGCCCGGCCACGGTGGCGGTCACGGTCTCGGCTCCTGTGCTGGCGCTGGCGCCTGCGAGCCTGCCTGCGGGCATGGTGGGCGCGGCCTACAGCCAGAGCCTGGCGGCCAGCCTGGGAACGCCTGCCTACAGCTATGTGATCAGCCAGGGGAGCTTGGCTTCGGGGCTGGTGCTGGATGCATCCACCGGGCAGATCACGGGCACGCCCTCGGGCAGTGGCTCTTTCGGCTTCACGGTGCAGGCCACCGACCGCTATGGCGCAACCGGCACGCAAGGCTATGCGCTGCAGATCGCGGCCATCCCCGTGCCCGTGACCAATGCTTCAGGCCTCACGGTGGCGGCCAACAGCAGCCCGAGTCCGGTGGCGCTGGACATCAGCGGCGGTGCGGCCACCAGCGTGTCCGTGGTTGCGCAGGCCGCGCATGGCACGGCCACGGTCAGCGGGGTAGGCATCAGCTACATGCCTGCCGCCGGCTTTTCGGGCAGCGACAGCTTCAGCTATGCGGCCTCGAATGCGGGCGGCACCTCGAACATCTCCACGGTCACGGTGATCGTGCAGGCGCCCAACCTGGTGTTGGCTGCGAGCAGCCTGCCGGCCGGGGTGCAGGGCACGGCCTACAGTCAGACGCTGGCGGCCACGCAGGGGACGGCGCCCTATGCCTATGCGATCAGCGCCGGCAGCCTGCCCGCCGGCATCAGCCTGGGCAGCGACGGCAGTCTTGGCGGCACGCCCACGGCCAGCGGCTCGTTCAGCTTCACGGTGCAGGTCACGGACAGCTACGGTGCCACGGGCTCGCAGACCTATGTCCTGAGCATTACCGTGCCCGTGCCTGTGGCGAATGCCGTCTCGGCCACGGTGGCCGCCAACAGTGCGGCCAGCGCCATCGTGCTCAACATCACCCGAGCCACGGCCAGCAGTGTGGCCGTGGTCGGCCAGGCAGCCCATGGCCTGGCCACGGCCAGCGGCAGCAGCATCAGCTACACGCCTGCGGCAGGCTATTCGGGCGCGGACAGCTTCACCTATGCGGCGAGCAATGCCAGCGGCAGCTCCAGCCCGGCCACGGTGACGATTACGGTCACCGAGCCCCTGCTGGGCATTGCGCCGGCCAGCCTGTCCCCGGGCATGGCGGGCACGCCCTATACGCAAAGCCTTGTGGCCAGCCTGGGAACGGCGCCCTATACCTATGCCCTGAGCGCGGGAAGCCTGCCCGGCGGGCTGAGCCTGAGCAGCGCGGGCGTGCTGGGCGGCACGCCCTCGGCAGGCGGCTCCTTCGGCTTTACGGTGCAGGCCACGGACAGTCTGGGCGCAACCGGCTCCCAGGCCTATACGCTGGCGATTGCCGTGCCACTGCCCGTGGCCCATGCGGTGACGGCCAGCGTGGCGGCCAACAGCACAGGCAATGCGATTGCGCTGGACATGACAGGCACGGTCAACAGCGTGGCCGTGCTCAGCCAGGCCGCGCATGGCACGGCCACGGCCAGCGGCAGCACCATCAGCTATACGCCCATGGCCGGCTATTCGGGCAGCGACAGCTTTACCTATGGCGCGACCAATGCCAGCGGCATGTCCAGCCCGGCTGCGGTGGCGCTGACGGTGACGGCGCCCACCCTGGCCCTGTCGCCGGCCAGTCTTGCGGCAGGCATGGTCGGTACGGCCTACAGCCAGACCCTGGCCGCGAGTCTGGGCACGCCGCCCTATGGCTATGCCATCAGTGCCGGAGCCCTGCCGCCGGGACTGACGTTCGGCGCGGCAACGGGGCAGATCTCGGGCGCGCCCTCGGGCAGCGGGATGTTCAGCTTCACGGTCCAGGCCAGCGACAGCTACGGCGCCACCGGGCTTCAGGCCTATCAGCTGTCCGTGGCCGTGCCCGCGCCCGTGGCGAATCCCGTATCGGCCACGGTGGCGGCCAACAGCAGCGCCAATCCCATTGCGCTCAACATCACCCGAGCCGCTGCGAGCAGCGTGGCCGTGGCCAGCCAGGCCGCGCATGGCACGGCCACGGCCAGCGGCAGCAGCATCAGCTACACGCCTGTTGCAGGCTATTCGGGCCAGGACAGCTTTGCCTACACGGCCAGCAATGCGAGCGGCACCTCGGCGGCCGCCGTGGTGACGGTCGTCGTCACCACCTCCACCCTGGCGATTGCGCCGGCCAGCCTGGTTCCGGGCATGGTGGGCACGGCCTACGCACAGAGCCTGACGGCCAGCCTGGGCACGGCGCCCTATGGCTATGTGCTGGATGCGGGCAGCCTGCCGGCGGGCCTGGTGCTGGATGCGGCGGGCGGCATCAGCGGCACGCCCACGGCCAGCGGCGTCTTCGGCTTTTCGGTACAGGCGAGCGACAGCTATGGCGCCACCGGGACGCGCTCCTATACGCTGGCCATTGCGGTGCAGCTGCCCGTGGCAACAGCGAGCCTGGACCAGGTCGACGCGAACAGCACGGGCAATCCGATCGCGCTGAGCACCACGGGCTCGGTCACCGGTGTGGCCGTGACCAGCCAGGCCACACACGGAACGGCCACGGCCAGCGGCTCCAGCATCAGCTACACGCCTGCCCCAGGCTACTCGGGCCAGGACAGCTTTGCCTATAGCGCGAGCAATGCGAGCGGCAGCTCCAGCCCGGCCACGGTGAGCGTGACCGTCAAGGCTCCCGCGTTGGTCCTCGCGCCGGCGAGCCTGGCTGCGGCGACCGTGGGCCTGGCCTACAGCCAGGCCTTGACGGCCAGTCAGGGCATGGCGCCTTATGGCTATGCGATCAGTGCGGGTGCCCTGCCTGCAGGTCTGGCGCTGGGCACCGGCACCGGGCAGATCACGGGCACGGCCACGGCCAGCGGTCTCTTCAGCTTCACGGTGCAGGTCACGGACAGCAACGGTGCCACAGGCACGCAGGTCTATACGCTGACCGTATCCGTGCCGGCCCCCGTGGCGAATGCTGTCTCGGCCACGGTGGCGGCCAACAGCGCAGGCAATGCCATTGCGCTGAACATCACCAGAGGGGCTGCGAGCAGCGTGGCCGTGATTGAGCAGGCCGCGCATGGCACGGCCACGGCCGTCGGCAGCGGCATCAGCTATACGCCTGCGCCAGGTTATTCGGGCACGGACAGCTTCACCTATGCGGCCAGCAATGCGGGCGGCAGCTCCAGCCCGGCCACGGTCACGATCACGGTGAGCGAACCCATTCTGAGCATTGCGCCCGCGGGCCTGCCCGCAGGCGTGGTGGGCACGGCCTATGCCCAAAGCCTGGGGGCGAGCCTGGGAACCGCTCCCTATGCCTATGCCCTGAGTTCGGGCAGCCTGCCCCCAGGCCTGAGCCTGGGCACGGGCGGCAGCATCAGCGGAACCCCCGCGGCAGGGGGCTCGTTCAGCTTTGCGGTGCAGGTCTCGGATGCGCACCAGGCCACGGGCCTGCAGTCCTATACGCTGGCCATTGCGGTGCAGCCGCCCAGCGCCGGCAATGCAGCGGCCACGGTGGCGGCCAACAGCCAGGCCAACGGCATCGGTCTGAGCCTGGGCGGGGGGGCGGCGAGCAGCGTGGCGGTGAGCAGCCCTCCCGCGCATGGCACGGCCACGGCCAGCGGCACGGCCATCAGCTACACGCCTGCGGCAGGCTATTCGGGCACGGACAGCTTCGGCTATACCGCAACCAATGCCAGCGGCACCTCGGCTGCGGCCACCGTGGCGCTGACCGTCACCGCCCCCGTGCTGCTCATCTCTCCCGCCACTCTGCCCCAGGGCATGGCCGCCACGGCCTACAGCCAGGGCCTGAGCGCGAGCCAGGGCACACCTCCCTATGCCTATGCGATCAGCGCGGGAAGCCTGCCGGCGGGCCTGACGTTCAACGCGACCACCGCGCAGATCATGGGCACGCCGTTGGCGACGGGCCTCTCCAGCTTCACGGTACAGGCCAGTGACCGCTATGGCGCGACCGGCTCGCAGGACTATGCGCTGCAGGTCGCGGCGATTCCGCCCCCCGTGGCAGGCCTGACCATCCTGCAGGTCGCGGCCAACAGTGCGGACAATCCGGTGGCGCTGAACGTCAGCGCAGGCGTGGTGAGCAGCGTGGCCCTGGTGACCCAGGCCGCGCATGGCACGGTCACGGTCAGCGGCACCAGCATCCGTTATACGCCGCTGAGCGGCTACTCGGGCCAGGATGTGTTCAGCTATACGGTCTCGAATGCGGGCGGGGTCTCGGCGATTGCCACGGTGACCATCCAGGTCGCGGCATCCGTGCTGGGCATTGCGCCGGCCAGCCTCGCGGCGGCGACCGTGGGCCGGGCCTACAGCCAGGGTCTGGTTGCGAGCCAGGGCACGCCGCCCTACGTCTACACCATGGGTGCGGGCAGCCTGCCCCCGGGGCTGAGCCTGGGCAGCGACGGCAGCCTTAGCGGCACGCCCACGGCCAGCGGCAGCTTCAGCTTCACGCTACAGGTGGCCGACAGCCTGGGCGCCATGGGCAGCCAGGCCTATACGCTGAGCAGCGTCCTGCCGGCGCCCGTGGCCAACGATGTCTCGGCCACGGTGCAGGCCAACAGCAGCGCGAATGCGGTGGCGCTGAACATCACCCGGGCCACGGCCGACAGCGTGACCCTGGTGAGCCAGGCCGCGCATGGCACGGCCACGGCCAGCGGCGCGGGCATTCGCTATACGCCCGCAGCCGGTTATTCGGGCGCGGATGCGTTTACCTATGCGGCCACCAATGCCGCAGGCACATCGGCGGCGGCCACGGTGACGCTCATGGTCTTGCCGCCCACCCTGTCGATTGCGCCTGCAAGCCTGCCTGCAGGCGATGGCGGGGCCTATGGCCAGACCCTGAGCGCCAGCCTGGGCACTGGGCCCTATGTGTATTCGATCATCTCGGGCAGCCTGCCTGCGGGACTGGTGCTCGGCGCCTCGGGCAGCATCGGCGGGACACCGCAACTGAGCGGCGTCTTCAGCTTCACGGTCCAGGCCCTGGACATTTACGGCGCTGTGGGCAGCCGCTCCTATGCGCTGACGGTCGAGCCTCAGCTCTATGAGCAGCCGGTGGTGGTCGATGCACCGCAGGCCCATGCCGTGAGCGCCAGCGTGGCTGCCAACAGCCAGGCCAATCTGATCGCCCTGAAAATCACGGGCGGCGCCGCCAGCAGCGTGGCCGTGGCCAGCCAGGCCGCCCATGGCCTGGCCGTGGCCAGCGGCACCACGCTCACCTATACGCCTGCGGCCGGTTTTTCGGGCACGGACACGTTTGCCTATACGGCTGCCAATGCCGCAGGCGTGTCGGCCGCTGCCCTGGTCACGGTCAGCGTGGCTGCGCCCGTGCTGGCCGCCGTGCCGGCTGCGGGCCGTCTGCCGGATGCGGCCGAAGGCCTGGCCTACGCCCAGACGCTGGTGGTCAGCGGCGGAGCCGCCCCCTATGTCTTTGCCTTGAGCAGCGGCGCCCTGCCTGAGGGCTTGAGCCTGTCGGCCAGCGGGCGCCTGCAGGGAACGCCCCAGGCCCAGAGCGCCGGCAGCTTTGCCTTCGGCATTGCGGTGCAGGATGTCTGGGGTGCGGGCCTGGTGCTCAACTACACGCTGACCGTGACCCAGGCTGCGCCCGTGGCCCCGAACTTTACGCAGGCGCTGGCGGCCAACGGCAGCCTGGAGCTGGATGTGACGGCTGGCGCTACGGGCAGTCCGTTCACGGGGGGCAGCGTGCTGTCCGTCAGCCCTGCGGATGCCGGCGAGGCCCGCATGCAGCAGGCATCCCCGTCTACGGGCGCGCAGCCCGCCTTCCTGCTGAGCTTTACCAGCGGGCGGGCCTTCAGCGGCACGGCCGTGATCGCCTATACCTTGAGCAATGCCTCGGGGACTTCGGCCCCCGGACAAGTCCTGGTACAGGTGGCCCCGCGCGCCGACCCGAGCACGGATGCCGAGGTGACGGGCCTGATCGCCGCGCAGATCAATAGCGCGCACCGCTTTGCCTCGACCCAGATCTCGATTTTTTCCCAGCGCCTGGAAAGCCTGCATGCCGATGGCTGGGGGCGTTCGAACTTCGGCCTGAGGTTGAATGCGGGCAGCGAGCCCGGGCCTGCAGACCGCGTGCTCGGGCGCTGGCCTCTGGATGGCATGCGCGAGACCAGCCTCAGGGCCGGCACGGGCAAGGGTGCTGCCGGCAGCGCCCAGCCGCCGCGCGCAGACCTGCCGGATTTGCCGGGCGGCGAGCCGGGCGCGGGTGCTGCGCGGCAGGCGCTGGCGTTCTGGGTGGGCGGAGCCATCGACTACGGGCGCGAAGCGGTGCGCGGTGTGGAGACGCAATACCGCTTCACGACCAGCGGCATCAGTGCGGGCGCCGACTGGCGCGTGAACGAACTGGCAAGCCTGGGCCTGGGCCTGGGCCTGGGCCGGGACAGCACCCTGGTCGGCGTGAACGGCAGCAAGAGCACGGCAGACAGCGTGACCGCCATGCTTTACGCAAGCCTGCGTCCGTATCAGCGCGTGTTCGTGGACGGGGTGCTCGGCTATGGCCGCCTGGACTTCGACGCCATGCGCCATCTCTCGAACACGGCCGACCTGGCCAGGGGCTCGCGCCAGGGCCGTCTGGCGCTGGGCGCCATTGTTGCGGGCATGGAGTGGCGGCAGCCGTCCTGGATGTGGTCGCCCTATCTGCGCCTTGAGGTGGTGCGGGTCACGCTGGACGCGTACAGCGAGTCGGCGCCCGCGCTCCAGGCCCTGAGCTATTACGCGCAGCAGTCCAGCGCCCGCAATGGCGTTCTGGGCCTGCGCGGCGAGGGCGCTTATGCGCTGGCCTGGGGCAGGCTCATGCCCCAGGTTCGCGTCGAATACACCCATGCAGGACAGCGTGACGAGCAGGCCCGCCTCGCCTATGCCGATCTTGCCGACCTCGGGCCTGCCTATGCGCTGGACTCGGGCCGCGTGCACACGGGCCGCTGGACCCTGGGGCTGGGTGCGCGCCTGCAGACCCGCAGCGGCGTGGAGCTGTTCCTGGAGCTGAGCTTCAACCGCGCGCCGGGCAGCCACAGCCGCAGTCTGTCCCTGGGGCTGCGCGCGCCCTTTTGAATTGATAGCTGGATGCGCTTTCCAGGTAAGAGTTTCAGCCTGGAAAGCGTCATTTTCCTTGACGTGGCGTGCGGTACGCGCTTCAGTTTTTGAAGCTGCGCGTGCTGTACCAGTCCAGGTCCAGGCGCGAGAGCCGGGGCAGGCCGGTGGCCGCGTCCAGGGGCTGGCGCTCTATGTAGTTGAGGAACACATCGGCATCGAGCACGCCGATATCCATGCGGCGTGCATCGGGCACGGCGGCCAGGGTCTTGTAGCCGTCGCCGCCCGTGGCGTTGAAGCTCAGCACGAAGAGCTTGTAGCTGCGCGCCGGATCCAGCGGCAGCCACTGCTTGGCGGCCTGGTCATAGACTTCCACGCCCGAGACGCGCTGGCCGGCCGCTGCCGCCGCGTTCACGTCGAAGCGCAGTCCGCCCGTATAAGGATAGGGGCCGGTGGTGCCCGAGGGGCCGAACACGGCCTGCAGCCCGTCTTCGAGCATGCTCTTGACCTCCTGGCCCGTGATGTCCAGGCGGAACAGCTTGTTGCCGAACGGCAGGACCTGGATTACCTGGGCGGCCGTGGTCTGGCCCAGCAGCGGGATGCGCACGCCGCCGCCGCTTTGCAGCGAGATGTCGGCGCCGCCGTAGTGCAGATTGGCTTCTTCCAGATAGGCCTGGGCCACGAGCTGCTGGATGTCGCCGCCGCGCACATCCACGCTGGCCTCGGCATTGCAGGCCGCGCTGGACTGGCCGTAGTTGATCGAGCCCGGCCCGCCGGGCACGCGGCGCGAGCACAGCTCCTGCGGCACCATGGCGACCTGGGTGAGGCCGAAGGCGGCCACCTTGTCCTTGAAGGGCGAGAGCACGGACTCGGCCCTGGCCGAGGGCTGGGTGATGCGCAAAAAGCCCGTGGCAGCGGCACTGCTTGTGAGCGCGGCCTGCTGGGCCTCGGTGGCCGGCTTGCCGCCCATGCTGAAGCTGTCGCCTATCAGCACATGGGGCGTGCCCGTGCATTCGGTGACCTTGCCCTGGGCGTCGAACTTGACCTTGAGCTCGCCCACGATCTGCGCGTACTCCCAGGCCTGGACCACGCACACCGGGCTGCCATCCTTGTCCGTGAGGCGCGTGGGATAGCTGCCCACGGGCGTGCCCACGCCCGTGGTCTGGAGTGTGTCGGGGCCCAGCAGGCTATGCGAATCGCCGCCCACGATCACGTCCACGCCGCTGAGCTTGGCCGCGATCTGGCGGTCGTACTCATAGCCCACATGGCTCATGACGATGATCTTGTTGATGCCCTGGGCGCGCAGCGCATCGATCTCGCGCTGGGCCGCCGTGGTCTCGTCCTCGAACGTGGTGTCGGCATCGGGGCTGGAGCTGTTCTTGGTCTTGCTCGCGATCGTGAGACCGATGAGGCCGATCTTCTGGCCGCCGCGCTCCAGCACCGTGGACGCCTTCACATAGCCGGGAGCCTTGGCGGGGTTGAGCGCCGAGCTGGCGCCGAACTTCACGTTGGCGCTGAGCACGGGGGTCTTGCAACTGCCCTGGTGCAGGCGGTCTATGAAGGACTTGAGACCGGCATCGCCCTTGTCGAACTCGTGGTTGCCCAGCGTGAAGGCATCGAAGCACACGGTGTTCATGAGCGCGGCATCGGCTTCGCCATCGGCGCCCGCGCGGTTGAAGTACAGCGTGCCCGTGAGCGCATCGCCTGCATGCAGCTTGAGCACGTTGGGCGACCGGGCCGCGAGCTCCTCCATGGCCTGGGTCACGCGCGCAAAGCCGGCGGCGTCCACGCTCACGGCCTCGGGCTGGCCGCTGCCCGCATCGAGCGTCAGGGTCTTGGCCTTGGACTCCAGCGTGGAGTGGTGGTCGTTGATGTGCAAAATGCTGAGCTCCAGCGCCTGGGGCGTGGGCGGCGGCACGAGGCTGTCGTCGTCACCACTCCCGCCGCAGCCGGCGAGCAGGGCAGCCAGGGCAAGAGCCGTGAGCGGGAGGACAAGGGGCTTAGGTCGAGGAAAAGGGCCGGGTCCGCAGGCAGGCATGGGCAAGATTCTTTCTGTTCAAGGGGAACGGCCGGGATCTTGGTGGGCTTGTATGACATGTGAATGAAACCCTGGCTTGACCTTGACACCATGGCAATCTTTACAGTGCAGGCATTCGTGATGAGGAATCGGCAATGAGTGCATCCAATCCATCGTCCATGGCTGTGGACCTGTCCGTGCAAGGCATGACCTGCGCTTCCTGCGTGGGGCGTGTGGAGCGTGTCCTGAAAAAGCTGCCCGGTGTGCAGGAGGCCCAGGTCAACCTGGCCACCGAAAAGGCCAGCATCCGCTTTGAAGGCGTGCCCGATATTCCCGCGGCCATCGCCGCCATTGAGAAGGCCGGCTACGAAGTGCCGCAAACCCGGGTGGAGCTGGTGGTGCAGGGCATGACCTGTGCTTCCTGCGTGGGCCGGGTGGAGCGGGCACTCAAAAAAGTGGCGGGCGTGCAGTCGGCCAGCGTCAACCTGGCCACCGAGCGTGCTTTGGTGGTGCTCACAGGCCAGGCGCAGGATCAGCTACCGCACCTAGTGGCCGCCGTGGAGAAAGCCGGCTATGAAGCCAGGCAGGTGGATGCCGGTGCCTCCCAGGCCCAGGGCTTCGAGCAGGACGCCATGGCCGAACGCCAGGCCCAGGAGCGCGAGGCACTCCAGCGCTCCCTCATCGTGGCCACGGTGTTTGCCCTGCCGGTGTTTGTGCTGGAAATGGGCGGCCATATGGTGCCGGCTTTCCACCATTGGGTGGGCCAGACCATGGGCACGCAAAACAGCTGGTATCTGCAATGTGTGCTGGCCGCCATCGTGCTGTTTGGCCCGGGGCTGCGCTTTTTCCAAAAAGGCATTCCGGCCCTGCTGCGCGGCGCGCCCGATATGAATTCGCTGGTAGCGGTGGGCACCTCGGCGGCCTTCACCTATTCGCTGGTAGCCACCTTTGTGCCTCAGCTGCTGCCTGCCGGCACCGTGAACGTGTACTACGAGGCGGCGGCCGTCATCGTGGCCTTGATTTTGCTGGGCCGCTTCATGGAGGCCCGTGCCAAGGGCAATACCTCGGAAGCCATACGCCGCCTGGTGCAGCTGCAGGCCAAGACGGCGCGCGTGCGCCGGGGCGCTGAACTGGTCGAGGTGGATATTGCCGCTGTGCGCAGCGGTGAGCTGATCGAGGTGCGGCCCGGCGAGCGTATTCCCGTTGATGGCGAGGTGGTCGAAGGCCGCAGCTTTGTCGATGAGTCCATGATCAGCGGCGAGCCCGTGCCCGTGGAAAAAACCGAGGGCAGCGAGCTGGTCGGCGGCACGGTGAACCAGAACGGCGCCCTGGTGTTCCGCGCCACCAAGGTGGGCGGCGACACGCTGCTGGCACAAATCATTCGCATGGTGGAGCAGGCACAGGGCAGCAAGCTGCCCATACAGGCCCTGGTGGACAAGATCACCATGTGGTTTGTGCCGGCCGTGATGACGGTGGCGGCCCTCACCTTTGGCATCTGGCTATTCTTTGGCCCGGACCCCGCTTTAAGCTTTGCCCTGGTGAATGCCGTGGCCGTTCTCATCATTGCCTGCCCCTGCGCCATGGGCCTGGCCACGCCCACCTCCATCATGGTGGGCACGGGCCGCGCCGCGCAAATGGGGGTGCTGCTGCGCAAGGGTGAGGCCTTGCAGCAGCTCAAGGATGCCCAGGTGGTGGCCGTGGACAAGACCGGCACCCTGACCCTGGGCCGACCCGAGCTCACCGACCTGGTGCTGGCCTCCGGCTTCGAGGGCGAGCGTGCCCGCGTGCTGACGCTGGTGGCTGCGGTGGAGGCCTTGTCCGAGCACCCGATTGCCCGCGCCATTGTCGATGCCGCCAAGGCCGAAGGCCTGAGCCAGGCCCAGGTGGGGCATTTCGAGTCTGTCACCGGCTTTGGCGTGCGCGCCGAGGTCGACGGGGTCAAGGTGGAAATCGGTGCCGACCGTTTTATGCGTGAGCTGGGCCTTTCCGTGGAAGGGCTGGCGGCGGAAGCCGCACGCCTGGGCAATGAGGGCAAGACGCCGTTGTTTGCCGCCCTGGACGGCCGCCTGGCCGCCATGATTGCCGTGGCCGACCCCATCAAAGAAAGCACACCGGCCGCCATCCAGGCCCTGCATGCCCTGGGCCTGAAGGTGGCCATGATCACTGGCGACAACCAGCACACGGCCCAGGCCATTGCGCGCCAGCTGGGCATTGACGAAGTGGTGGCCGAGGTACTGCCCGGCGGCAAGGTGGATGCGGTCCAGCGCCTGAAAGCACAGTACGGCGTGCTGGCCTATGTGGGCGACGGCATCAACGACGCCCCGGCCCTGGCCGAAGCCGATGTGGGCCTGGCCATTGGCACGGGCACGGACATCGCCATCGAGGCCGCCGATGTGGTGCTGATGTCGGGCGACCTGGGGGGCGTGCCCAATGCGATTGCCCTGTCCAAGGCCACCATGGCGAATATCGGGCAGAACCTGTTCTGGGCCTTTGCCTACAACGTGGCGCTGATCCCCGTGGCCGCAGGCCTGCTCTACCCTGTCAACGGCATGCTGCTGTCGCCGGTGTTTGCAGCCGGTGCCATGGCGCTGTCCAGCGTGTTTGTGCTGTCCAACGCGCTGCGGCTCAAGCGTTTTGTGCCGCCGTTGGAGGCGGGTAAAAACTCCTGAATCAGGAGCTGCTAGCGCTGGATGTATGTGGATTTCAGAGTAAAAACTCTATGAGATCCATGTCTATCAAGCGGTTGCAGCTCCTCTTTTTCAGTGCGGCAGCTGTGGCACGTCGACGAAGTCATCCAGACTCAGGCCCTTCTCCTTGAGCAGGGCTTCGAGAACGGGCTGCAAGCGGCCCAGGCTGGCTTGCACGGTCTCGCGCACCGTGTCCACCACCACCTGGGTGCTGCGGTCGATCTCGATGTTCACCAGATCGCCCACCTGCTTGTCTTCGAACACCGTCATGCGCCGGGTTTCGGGGATGAGCCAGACCTCGAACCAGCCGGCCTGGCGGTCCACTTCCGAGACCGTGAGGCTGGCGCCGTTGATGGCGATATAGCCCTTGGCAAACACGTAGTGGCGAAAGCCTTCCGGGATGCCGAAGCGGATTTTGTAGTTGGTCTCCGTGGCCATGATGTCGAGTACCGGCGCGGTGAAGTCCACATGGCCGGACAGCGGATGGCCGCCAATCTCGGCGCCGTCCTTGGCGGCCCGCTCCACATTCATGCGGCCGCCGACCTGGTAGCTCCCCAGAGTGGTGATGTTGAGGCTTTGCAGCATCACATCAAAGCTGGCCTGGGTGGGCGAGAGCAGCTCGGTCACCGTCAGGCAGACGCCATCATGCGAGACGCTGGCGCCAATCGCCAGCTCGTCGCAAAAGCCTGCGGGGAATTCCATGGTGAAGGTGCGCAGACCGTCCTGGTCGCGCAGCGCGGCAATGCTTGCCACGGCCTGGATGATGCCGGTGAACACGTAGAGCTTTCCTCTGCCAATATTTGTCGAAACGCACTATTGTGCCTTGCAGCGCATGAGGCGGGAGCTGCGCAATGGACAGAGGCCTGAGGTGCGTCAGGGGGCGGACCAGAACCCGCTGATCAAGCCCTCGGGCCTGGTTCTGGCGCGTACCCAGGCACAATCTTCCCAGGCCTGCATCTGCACATTCATGCCGGCATAAATGCCATAGCCTTCGCCGGCCACGATGTCCCCTTCGGCCTGCAGGGTCTCGCCCGCGCGTATGCTGCAGGCCGCCTGGATATCGCCCATGGACTTGATGCCCCAGCCCGCCTGTATGTGATTGCCGCCGTGGATATGGTCATTCGCGGCCAGGCCATGGCCTACGTCGAGCAGGCCTTGCACGCTGATGCGCTCGCCCGCGCGCAGGCTCTTGCCGCAGCGCAGGCTGCCCTGGATCTCGACCTCGCGGCCGATCTGGGCACTGTCCTTGATGCCCACATCGCCCTGGCAGCGCAGCTCCCAGCCCGTACGCATCTCCTGGGCCTGTATGTCGCCCTGGGCCTCGACGCTCCAGGCGGCCTTGATGCTGCCGCCGGCCTGCAGCAACTCCTCGCAGAAGATGGCACCGCCGCTTTGGATGTCCTCGCCGACCTCGATACGGCCTGCGCGTATGCCGCCGCCCGTCTGCAGGCTGCGCCCCACGAGCAACTGGCCGGCCACACGCACATCGCCATGCACGATGAGCGTGCCCGCAAACACCAGGTTGTCGGCCTCCAGGTGATCGAGCTCCAGCACGGAATGCGTGGAGCCGAAGTTCTGCAGCAGCCAGCGCGCATCCTCCACGCGGCCCGCCGCGACCTGGGTGTCCATGGCGTTCTGGTAGTCGCCGCCGCCGAGCTTGTTGCGCACAAACCAGCGGTAACCCATGGCGCAGGGGTTTTTGCCGCGCAAAAAATTCTGTGTGAGTTCCATTTCCATGACCCGATCTCCGCGATGCCGGTTGCCGAAAGCAGGCTGCAGGCAGGGCCGGGGTCGGTTGCCACGTCGCACGTGGTCAGGCCTTGGGGCCAGCGCTGAGCTGCTGTGTGCTTGAAGGCCGTACGGGGGAGGGCTGTTGCCTTATGCCGCCCGCACGGCGGCGGAAAGCATGGCCGTGACGCCACTGAGGCTGACGAAGACGGTAGGCACCCCATGGCGCAGCGTGCGCTGCATGCGCACCGCCCGGCCACAGGCTTGCGGCACGGCAAAGGCGGTGCGGCGCAGACTGAAGGGAAGGACGGGGCGTTGCATGGACATGGATGGGATTTGCAGGCCGCAATTATGACGCGAGCCGCCGTGAATGCCTCCGCGATCAGGCCGGGGCCATGGCCCGGTGTCCCTGAAACAAGACCTGGCTTCTTTCTTCGGTAACATCGGCAGCCTTGCGGGCGCGCGCATCGGGCCTCCGTGCCTCAGGCCCGGATTCACGTTCCTGGATCCGGCCAGCGCCAGGCCTGCTTCATGTTTTCTGCGGACGCCGTTCGGGGCGACTGCAAACCCCTATCCCATGAGCCAAAACACCCCTCCCTCATTCCTGAGCCGCATCGCGATTGCGATCGGCAGCTTCTTTGCCATCCTGGGCAATGGTCAACTGGCAGGCGGCGTCGTGCGTCTGCGTGGCGGTGAGCCGCTGGCCGCCGACGTTCCGCCGCAGCGTGTGGAAGTGCCGGTGGAAAAAATCATCGAGAAGATCGTCGAAGTCCGCGTGGAAGTACCGGTCGAGAAAATCGTCGAGAAGGTGGTGGAGAAGCCCGTGGAGAAACGGGTCGAGAAGACCGTGGAAGTCGCCACCGACACCGCCGCCCTGCAACTGCTGGGCCTGCTGCAGCGCGAGGCGCGCTTTGTGGACTTTATCCAGGAAGAGGTGGCGCCTTATACCGATGCCGAAATCGGCGCCGCTGCCCGCGTGGTGCACCAAGGCTGCCGCAAGGTGCTGGGCACGCATTTCACGATGTCCCCCGTGCGCACCGAGGCCGAAGGCAGCCGCATCACGCTGCAGGCCGGCTTTGACGCCGCCGCCGTGCGCCTGACGGGCAATGTGGTGGGCCAGGCCCCCTTTACCGGCACCCTGGGCCATCGCGGCTGGCAGGTCAGCGAAGTGAAGCTGCCCCAGCTCACCGATGCCAAGGCTGCTGCAATTCTGGCCCAGGCCGAGGTGGAGCTGTGAGCATGAACCAGCACGCCAAATTCAGCATTGGTATCGACCTGGGCACCACGCACTGTGCCCTGTCTTATGTGGACAAGGCCGCCAGCGATGGCGAGCAGGTGCAGCAGCAGGTGCTGCCCATTCCCCAGCTCGCCGCACCGGCCAGCGTGCAGGCCTTGCCGCTGCTGCCGTCTTTTCTCTATCTGCCGCATGACAGCGAACTGAGCGAGGCCGATCGCACGCTGCCCGGCGCCGCTGCGCAAGACTTCATCACCGGCGAATTCGCCCGCGCACGCGGCGCGGCCACGCCCATTCGCTTGGTCAGCAGTGCCAAGAGCTGGTTGTGCCACCCCGGCGTGGACCGCCGCGCCGGCATTTTGCCGGCCGATGCGCCGCAAGAACTCAGCCGCATCTCGCCGCTCACGGCATCCACCCGCTATCTGCAGCATCTGCGCTGGGCCTGGGAGCAGGCCCATCCCGAGGCGCCGTTTGCCGAGCAGGACATCACCGTCACCATTCCCGCATCGTTCGACCCCGCTGCGCGCGAGCTGACGGCCGAGGCCTGCAAGGCCGCAGGCTTTGCCAACCTTACGCTCCTAGAGGAGCCCCAGGCCGCGCTGTACAGCTGGATCCAGGCCAGCGGCGGCGGCTGGCGCAAGCAGGTCCGCCATGGCGACATCATCCTGGTGGTGGACGTGGGCGGTGGCACCACCGACCTGTCGCTGATTGCCGTGCTGGAGCGTGACGGCAATCTGGAGCTGCAGCGCATTGCCGTGGGCGAGCACATCCTCTTGGGTGGCGACAATATGGACCTGGCCCTGGCCTATGGCGTGGCCCGCAAGCTGGCGCAAGAGGGCAAGCCACTGGATGCCTGGCAGACCCGCGCCCTGGCCCATGGCTGCCGCGCCGCCAAGGAGCAACTGCTGGCCGATGCCACGCTGCAGTCCGTGCCCGTGGTCGTGCCCAGCCGTGGCAGCAAGTTGATTGGCGGCAGCATTCGCACCGAAGTTACGCGCGATGAAGTGCTGGCCATGCTGGTGGAGGGCTTCTTCCCCAAGGTGGCCGTCAGCGACAAGCCCCAAACCCGTGCCCGTGGCGCGCTCACGCAGTTGGGCCTGCCCTATGCCCAGGATGCCGCCGTCACCCGCCATTTGGCCGCATTCCTGACCCGCCAGGTCAACGCCCTGGCCGAGATTGAAGGCGTGCAGGGTGACCAAGTGGAAGGCTCCACCTTTTTGCACCCCACGGCCATTCTGTTCAACGGCGGCGTGCTCAAGGCGCCCCAGATCGAGCAGCGCATTCTGGACGTCATCAACGGCTGGCTGGACGCAGAGGCCTGTGAGCCCGCCCGCCTGCTCGATGGCGCCAATCTGGACCTGGCCGTGGCCCGTGGCGCGGCCTACTTTGGCCATATTGCGGGCTCAGGCCGTGGCATGCGCATACGCGGCGGCACGGCGCAAAGCTACTACGTGGGCGTGGAGAGCAATATGCCCGCCATCCCCGGCATGGAGCCCCCCATCTCGGCCCTGTGCCTGGCACCTTTTGGCATGGAAGAGGGCACGGAAGTGGCCCTGGATGCACAAGCGTTCGGCTTGGTCGTGGGCGAGCCGGTACGCCTGCGCTTTTTTGGTTCCAGCGTGCGCCGCAGCGATGCGGTCGGCACCATGCTGGACTTCTGGGGCCCGGAAGAGCTGGTCGAGCTGCAGGAGATTGAGCTGAACCTGCCCGCCTCCGGCCGCGCTGCCGGTGAGGTGGTGGCCGTGACCTTGGTGGCCCGCGTCACCGATATCGGTACGCTGGAGCTCAATGCCGTGCCCGTGGGTGGCAGCGAGCGTTGGAAAGTGGAGCTGGATGTGCGCGCCGAAGCCGGCGCGGCAGAGCCGCAAGCCCTGACTGTCTGAAAGCCTGAGCCGCAGCTTGGTGCAGGGCGTGCAGCTGCACGGAAGGCTTCAAAACTCGTGCCGCAGGCCCGTGCTCACCGTGCTTGCGTCCTGGCCAAAGGCCACAGCGTTGATGAAGCCGTAGCCGTAGTTCACGTTGGCCTGGTTGCTGAGCCTGGTGTAGATCGCATAGAGCTTGGTGCGCATGCTCAGCTTGTAGTTGCAGCCCAGCATGAGCTGGTGCGCGCGGCTGTCGGCGACCTGGCTCCACGCGCCTGCCATGCCGTAGCCTATGACAAGCTCGGTGGCGCCCAGGGTGTACATGGCGCTCACGCGCGCGTTGTTGCGCTTGCCGCATCCGGCGGCGCCGTTGTTGCAGAAAAAACCTGTCGCATCGTTGGCATGCTGTACATAGGCGCCGATCTGGAACTCGCCGATGGTGTAGTGCACACGCAGACCCCATTCCCTGCTGCCGGCGTTGCGTGAATAGCCGGCGCCCAGCGACACGGCGCCCAGCGCCCAGTCGGCGGAAACCACATGGCTGTTTTTCTGGCTGCCGCCGGGCTCTTTTTCATGTAGCGCAAGCCCGGACTGGATCACCAGGCCGTGCATGGCCGGTGAGGTGTAGGAGATCGCATTGGCGCTGCCCAGGACGACGTAGTAGAGCGCATCGGATACGGCGCCCGTGTCATGGTTGGGCTGGTCCAGAACGCCGTAATCGGCGACGTTCATATAGGAGCTCGCATTGAGCTGCCCCAGGTGCAGCTTGCCGAAGTCGCCGGCCAGATAGACCTCGCTTCTGCGCCCGAAGTCCAGGCCGCCATCGGCCTGCATGCCCGCGCCGTTGTCGGACTGGAATCCGGCCTCCAGGGCAAAGCCCGCTTCCAGGCCATTGCCCAGGGGCTCGCTGCCTCTGACGCCTATGCGGGAGTTGTTGTTGACCATGGCGAGCACGCTGTTGCCGCCCACGGTCTGGCGCTCTATCGAAGTGTTGAGGCGACCGTAGATGGAGAGGCTGCCTTGGGCAAAAAGAGGGCTGCTGCTCGCTGCGGCCAGCGTGGCAATCATCAAACGGGTATTGATACGCATGGTGTGGTTCGGTGTGTGAGCCAACAGGGACAAGGCAAGCGCGCAGGCGCCATCGCGCCTGGCGGCTCGTGGTGTCAGGGCTTTCGGAGATGCGGCAAGCGCCGCGCGTGACGGCTATCTGCTTGCCGACCTGGCCCTGCGCACGGCGAGGACTTCGATCTCCACCAGCAGGGCCGGGTTGGCCAGGGCTGTGACTTCGAAGGCCGAGCGTGCAGGCGCCGGGTGGCGTCCAGTGCCGAGAGCACCGCACTTTCCTGCCAGCCCAGGCCGGACAGGTATTCCCCTGCGAGCACGATGCGGCCGTCCACCTGGGCCAGGCGTATGCGCTCCTGGGGAGTGAGCGAGGTCAGGTAGCAGGCATGCGTGGTCTCGAATGCATAGGCGCCCAGAAGCACGCCGGGGCCGGGGTTCAGGTAGTTGCCCGGGGCGAAGCCCACGGTCTGGGTTGTGCCGTCGAGTTCGGTGAACCGGTCGCCGCCGCGCAGCGTCCAGCAGCGCCCGCCTGCGCGGTCCTGGTATTCGAGTACACGGACCTGGTAGCCCGCATGGCGCAGCTCGATGGCGGCCAGCATGCCGGCCAGGCCGGCGCCCAGAACCACCACGCTGGCGCCGGGCCTGGCCTTTCCCAGCCCGGACAGCGGGCGGTGGACGGATTCGGCGGCATGGCCGAGGCTGGACATGGCCTGATACATGGCCGATCCGCCAGCCATCTGGCCGATCATGGAAAGCAATTGACGTCGGGTGAGCCCGGATTTTTCTGCTGACATAGATACGCTCGCTTTCTCTGAGTCAAGAGATATGCAGACGAAACCAGTCGGCAGCGCATGCGCTAAGCGCGCAGGCTGCTATCCATAGCAGAGTGTGTGGAGGACGCGCACCGGGCGGCCGCATGCAGCAGACCGGTGCGCGGCCCCCAGTCCGGTCAAGCGGTGCCGCCGTCGGCTGTGCTTGCTCGACCGCAGGGCGCGTGCGGTTACCGGTTGACCGACTGGCCGCCGCGCACGGCCATGACCTCGATCTCCACCAGCAGGGCCGGGTTGGCCAGGGCGGCCACCTCCAGCGTGGAGCGCGAGGGCAGATTGGGCTGGGTGGCCGTGCCGAAGAACTGGCTATAGCCCTTCATGAAGCCTGCAAAGTCCATCTTCCCGCCCTTGGCCGGGTCCTTGACGAGAAAGGCCTGCATCTTGACCACGTCGGACATGGAAAGCCCCATGCCTTTGAGCTGGGCGTCGATGGCCTGCAGCACGGAGACGGTCTGCGTCTCGGTGTCACCGTAGGCGGCAATCTCGGTGGGGGACTTGCTTTTGTCCTTGAGCGTGGCGGTCTTGCCCGACAGATAGACCGTGCCGGCGCCGGCTGGCACTTCCACGGCGTTGGCGATGGGGAAGTTGCTGCCGGGGATCTTGTAGCGCACGAGCGCGGGCGCGGCGCCCGTATGGGTGGCGCAGCCGGCCATAGCCAAGGAGGTCAGCAGGCAGGCAAGCAGTAAGGGTGGGCGTAGAGACATGGGTGAAAGCCTTATGGGATGACAAGAAAAAGAATGGACGGAAGGGCCAGGCAGGGCCGGGAGGATCAGGGGCGGAATGCCTGCACGTCGCTGGCGCTGACCGCATCCGTGTAGCGGTTGCCAAAATGGCTGCGCACGTAGTTCACGACCTCGGCCACTTCCTGGTTGCTCAGGCGGCCGCCGAAGCCGGGCATGCCGTGCAGACCGTTCATGACCACGGCCACGGGGTAGGCGGCAGCCGTGAGCTTGGCATTGGCAGCCAGCGCCGGGTAGAAGCCCGCGCCCTGGCTGCCCTGGGCTTTGGGCATGTGGCAGCCCTGGCAGATGGATTGGTAGACCTGCTCGCCGCTGCGCTGGGCGAGCTGTTGCGGCGTGCTGGCAAAGTCGGCCTTGAGGGCTGCGACCTGGGCGGGGCTCAGGGCCAGGACTTCGGCCGCGCTGCCCGTGGCGTGCGTGGAGCCGGGCTTGGCAGCCATGGCGCCGGGGTGAAACAGGCTGCTCAGCAGCAGGCCGCCGAGGGCCAGGCCCCGGGAAACAAAAGTGTGCATGAAGGACTCCGTGAAGATGCAAGAGGGCTGCGTGTCTCAGACGCGGTATCAGGCGCTGAGGGCCTTGGCGTGCAGGCGCTGTATGGCATCCAGCGAGGACAGCACCGCGCCTTCCTGCCAGGCTGGCAGATAGGACAGGTGCTCGCCAGCCAGCACGATGCGGCCATCCACCTGGGCCATGGCCTCGTAGTGCTGTGCGCGCAGCGCATCGCTCCAGGCGCCGAAGCAGCCCTGTATCCAGGGCACGCGGTGCCAGGCCACGGCCACGCCGGTCTTGAACTCCTTGAGGTATTGCGGGTGGATCTGGCTGCCGTATTCCAGCGCCATGCGTATGCGCTCCCTGGGCGTGAGCGAGGCGAAGCGGTAGGAGCCGTTGTCCTCCATGGTGTAGGCGCCCAGAAGCACGGCGGGGCCGGGGCGCATATAGCCGGTGGAGGGGTAGGAGATTTGCCGGATCGGCAGGTCGGTATAGCTGATGCCGCCGTAGATGCGCTCGTCCTCTTCCCAGAAGCGGCGCTTGAACTCCAGGCCGATCTTGTTGGAGCTCGCATAGGGCAGGCTGTCGATGCCGGCACGCATGGCGCTGCCGACCTGGAGCTCCATCTGGCTCAGGATGGAGGCCGGAATCGTGCATACGCACCAGTCGGCGCTGAGCTTGCGCAGGCTGCCCGGGCGGCGTGCATCGCTGTAGTGCACGGTGACGGTGTTTTCGCTTTGCTCCACCTTGCTGACCTTGGCGTGGTACTGGATCAGGGGCCCGAGATCACGCGCCATGGCCTGGGCCAGCATGTCCATGCCGCCCACGGGCTGGAAGATGGTGGTCTGGAACTCCTGCATATTCTCCATGCCGATGTGTTTCCACAGATTCGATTGCAGCAGGGTGTGCAGGTCGATCGGGGTGGAGGCCAGGGCCTGGGGCATCAGCCCCGCGCCCGGCGCGCGTGCAAAGCCGCGGAATTCGCTGCTGTGCAGGCTGGCGATGTAGCGGTAGTCCTTGTCCAGCGCACCCCAGGACTGCAGGCCGGCCAGCAGCTTCTCGCGGTCCTCGGTGGTCACGGCCTCGTCGAGTGCGCCCTGGCGTGTGGCCTTGGACAGCAGCTCGGTCACATGGCCGCGCATATCGCTGCTGATGTGGTGAAAGCGCTGGGGCTTGCCCCCAAAGGCCTGGCTGTGGTGCACATAGGCACTGTGGTTGACCTGGTTGAAGGGCTCCAGCTGCACGCCGTAGCGGCGGTACAAATCCATCATGGCGTGGTGATGGTGTGGCACGCGCCAGGGGCCGGGGTTCAGGTAGTTGCCCTTGGCAAAGCCCACGTCCTGTGTGGTGCCGTCGAGCTCGGTGTAGCGGTCGCCGCCGCGCAGCGTCCAGCAGCGCCCGCCCGCGCGACCCTGGTATTCGAGCACGCTGACCTGGTAGCCGGCATTGCGCAGCTCGACGGCGGCCAGCATGCCGGCCAGGCCGGCGCCCAGAACCACCACGCTGGCGCCGGGCCTGGCGCGACTCAGCCGGGCCGGACCCTGGTAGCCGGATTCGGCCGCATGGCCGAGGCTGGACATGGCCTGGTACAGGGCTGCGCCGCCGGCGGTCTGGCCGATCATGGAAAGAAGTCTTCTTCGTGTCAGAGGTGCTTTTTCTGTGGGCATGAACAAGTCGCTTTTGAAGGTCGGATGGTCGCGCCGCAACAGGGTTGCGAGGTGGCGCGCAAGCCCTTCTTGCAACTGCTGTGCCAGGCTGTGGCAATCGATGCCAGGGCCACGCATGAATGCCGGCCTGCGCCCGCTGGCGCACTGCTGTGGCCAGAGGCGCCGAGGTTGAAAGGCCTTGCTCTTGGGGGCTGGCACCAAGACGGAACAGGGCATGCACTGTTTCGCCCGGGGGCCGGGTTTTGTGAGCCTTCCTGGTGCGCGGGTAGGATTGCCGGTTTGCTTTCTTTGCTTGCGGTCTTCATGGAAACCTCGTCCTCCACCTACGTCATAGGCATAGACCTGGGCACCAGCCACACGGTGGCAGCCTATGCCCCGCTGGGCGGCGGTGCTGCAGACATTGCGCTGCTGCCCATTCCCCAGCGCAGTACGGCGGGCGAGCTGCAGGCCCTGCCGATGCTGGCTTCGGCGCGCTACCAGGCCCTGGCCGGAGAGCTCGGCGAGGCTTGGCGCGAGCCCTGGCCGCCACTGGCCGCTGACGGGCAGGCGCCTGCGGTGATAGGCGGCTGGGCGCGCGACCTCGGGGCGGGCGTGCCGCAGCGGCTGGTCGTGAGTGCCAAGAGCTGGCTGTCGCATGCAGGTGTGGACCGCACGGCGCCGATACTGCCCTGGGGGGCTGGCGAGGAGGTGGGCAGGGTCTCGCCGCTGCTGGCCTCGGCTTCGTATCTGGCCCATGTCAGGGCCGCCTGGGATGCGCTCCACCCCGAGGCGCCGCTGCACGCGCAGATGCTGGTGCTGACCGTGCCCGCCTCGTTCGACGAAGGCGCGCGCGCGCTCACGCTGGAAGCCGCAGCCCTGGCCGGTCTGCCGCAGCCGCATCTGCTGGAAGAGCCCAAGGCCGCCTTTCATGACTGGCTGGTCCTGCAGGGCCGGGACCTGGCCGCGCAGCTTGAGGGCAGCCGGCTGGTGCTGGTGGTGGACGTGGGCGGCGGCACTACCGACCTCACGCTGATCAGGGTAGATCCCGCGCGCGCTGGCGGCCTGCCCCAGCTGACGCGTACGGCCGTGGGCGAGCATCTGATGCTGGGCGGCGACAACATGGACCTGGCCCTGGCTCATGCGCTGGAGCCGCAATTCGCCGATCAGGGCCAGCGCCTGCCGCCCGCGCGCTTTGCCGAGCTGGTGCAGCGCTGCCGCCAGGCCAAGGAGCAATTGCTGGCCGAGGATGCACCGCCGGAAGTCGCAGTGACCTTGCTGGGCTCGGGCTCGCGCCTGCTGGCCCGTACGCGCTCGGCCCCGCTGACGCGCGCCCGGGTGCATGAGATCGTGGTCCAGGGTTTTATGCCGCTCGCAGCCATGGACGAGCTGCCCGCCAGACGCCAGGGCGGCCTGCGCGGCCTGGGCCTGCCTTATCCCGCAGATGCGGCGATCACGCGGCATCTGGCGCGCTTTCTTGCACAGCAGGGCGTGGAGGCCGATGGCGACGCTCTGCCGGGCCTGCCGGACACCGTGCTGCTCAACGGCGGCGTCTTCCACGCGCACGCACTGGCCGCGCAATTGGCCGAGCAGCTCGGCCAGTGGCGCGGCAGCCCCGTGCGCCTGCTGCACAACCCCCATCCCGACTGGGCCGTGGCGCGCGGTGCTGCGGCCCACGGCCTCTCGCGCTGGCAGGAAAGCCAGGCTGCCTCAAAGGCACCGGCCCAGGCGGCTCGCAAAACTGCAGACTCTGGGGCCGACCGGCCAGCGGCCATGGCGGTGCTGCCGCGCATAGGCGGCGGCTCGGCGCGCAGCTACTGGCTGGTGCTGCCGGGCGCGGGCGGCACCCGGCCCCAGGCCATCTGCCTGCTGCCGCGCGGCACCGAGGAGGGCGTGCGCATCACTCTGACGGGCCGGCGTTTTTCGCTCAGGCTGGGCCAGGCCGTGCGCTTTGTACTGCTGGCCGACAGCCGCGCGAATGTGCGCGCCCAGGCCGGGCAGATGGCCGAGATCGACGGCGAGGGCTGGGTCGAACTGCCACCTTTGTCCATGGTCTTGCCCGCACCCGAAGGCCGGCAAGCCTCCCAGGTCGAGGTGCAGTTGCAGGCCTGCATGAGCGAGCTCGGCACGCTGCAGGTGCGCTGCCAGTCGCAGGAGGATGAGGCCCAGACCTGGCTGCTGGCCTTTGCGGTACGCGCTGGCGGCGAGTCCGGTGCTGCAACTGAGGCTGAAAATTCAATAGCTGCTAGCGCTTGTGAAGAGGGCGTTTCAGCCATGAATAATGCTCAAACCCAAGAGGGACGAGCGGTACAAGCTCTGAATTTGATAGAGCACATCTTTGGCAACCAGGCGCGCGAAGTCCAGCCCAAGGAGGTGCGTCAGTTGCGCCAGTCGCTGGAGAAAATCCTCGGCCCGCGCGAAGCCTGGGAGCTGGGCCGGTTGCGCGCCCTGTTCGATGCCTTGCTGGCGCGCGCCAAGCGCCGCAGGCGCACGCCCGAGCACGAGCGCGTATGGCTGAACCTCGCCGGCTGGTGTCTGCGCCCAGGCCTGGGCGCCGAGCTCGATGCCTGGCGCATGGACCAGGTCTGGGCCCTGTATGCGCAAGGCCTGGCGCATGGCAAAGAGGCCGCCAACTGGACCGAGTGGTGGGTCTTCTGGCGCCGCGTGGCCGCAGGCCTGAATGAAGCCCAGCAGATGCAACTGCTGGAAGACGTGGCCGGCCATATGCAAAAGGCCGTGCAGCAGAACACGCGCGGCAAGAGCCGCCATGGCAGCTACGAGGACATGCTGCGCCTGTTTGCGGCCATGGAGGCCGTGCCCTGGCAATACCGCGAGGAAATGGGCCAGTGGATGCTGCAGCGCCTCAAGCGCCCCGATGAAACCCAGCAGACCTGGTGGGCCCTGGGCCGGCTGGCCGCGCGCCAGCCGCTGGCGGCGAATGCCCATCTGGTGATGCCGCCCGACGCGGTGGCGCAATTCCTGAACGCCGCGCTGGAGCAGGACTGGCGCAGGAATGAAACCGCAATGTTCGCGGCCCTGCAGATGGCGCGCATGACCGGTGACCGTGCACGCGATCTGCACTATGAGGTTCGAGCCCGGGTACTGGAAAAAATGCGCATCTCGGGCGCCCCCGAGCGCTGGATCGCCATGGTCGAACAGGTAGTCGAGATGCAGGCCGAAGACCAGAAACGCAGCCTGGGCGATAGCCTGCCGCCGGGGCTGGTGTTGTTGTGAGACCTGTTGACTCACCGGCATAGCGGTTTGAAAACAAAGTAAATCAATAAAAAATTATCGTAAAACGATAATTTTTGCTACAGTCGCGCCATCTTGAACTCCAAAGGATGGATGGTGAAAACACAGGATTCGCTGGCGCGCAACAGCCAGTACATTGCGGCGGCGGCCTTGCTGCTGGTGGTGGCCATGCTGGTGCTGAATGCTGCCAGCTGGTTCTTCCCTGCACTGGGTCAGGTGGAGGGGGGCGCCGGGCTGAGTTTTGCGCTGACCCAGCGCATGGTCGCTATGGCCGGTGTCGATGTGCTGGCCATGCCTTGGTGGCAGTTGTTGGGGGCGGCGCTGATCTCCTGCATTCCGCTGCTGGCCATGGCCTATGGGCTGCTGCAGCTGCGGGCGCTGTTCCGGCAATACGCCGGCGGCAACTACTTTGTGCATTCGGCCTATGGGCATATGGAGCGCCTGGGCCGCGCCCTTGTGGCCTGGGTGGTGCTGGACTTTGTCTGCGAGCCGGTGCTGGGTTTGTGGCTCACCATGCTGGCGCCCGTGGGCCAGCGCATGCTGACGTTGAGCCTGGAGCCGCCGGTGTTTATCGCCCTGTTTCTGGCGGCCTGCGTGATCGCCATCGCCCGGATTCTGCAGCGCGCCTGTGATCTGCATGCCGAAAACCAGCAGTTTGTGTGACGGCAGACCATGGCGATTGAAATTGCACTCGATGTGATGCTGGCCAGGCGCAAGGTCAAGTCCAAGGACCTGGCTGCGGCCATAGGCATCACGGAACAAAACCTCTCCCTGCTCAAGCAGGGCAAGGTCAAGGGCATGCGGCTGGCCACGCTGGATGCGATCTGCCGCCATCTGGATTGCACGCCCGGTGATGTGCTGGTTTATGTGCCGGGCGGTGCCGAGACCGCCGATGGCGAGGAGGGCACACTCTAATCGGCTGCGCTTTTCGCCCCGCCCGCCGTGAGGCCATGGCGTCGGCTTGGAGCAGGGCTGGATAGACTGCCGCATTCATCATCTTGTTGCCAAGGAGTGCACGCATGATCAGTCTGGAGTTTTTGCTGACCTCGCTGGTGGTGGTGCTGATTCCCGGCACCGGTGTGGTCTACACCGTGTCCACGGGCTTGGTACAAGGGCGTAAAGCCAGTCTTTATGCTGCCCTGGGTTGCACGCTGGGCATTGTCCCCCACCTGCTGGCCACGGTGCTGGGCCTGGCGGCGCTGATGCATACCAGCGCCCTGGCATTCCAGTTGCTCAAATATGCGGGCGTGGCCTATCTGTTCTATGTGGCCTGGGCCACCTGGCGTGACAAGTCCGCCTTCGCCGTGGATGGCAGCGTGGCCAGGACATCGGCGCGCAGCCTGGTCATCAAGGCGGTGTTGATGAATGTGCTCAATCCCAAGTTGACCATTTTCTTTCTGGCCTTTTTGCCGCAGTTTGTGCCCCAGGGCGCCAGCCAGCCGCTGCTGCAGCTGTTGCTGCTCAGCGCCGTGTTCATGGGCATGACGTTTGCGGTGTTTGTGGCCTATGGCTGGCTGGCCCATGCGTTTCGCCGCTTGGTCATGGAGTCAAACGCTGTGCAGCAGTGGCTGCGCTATGGCTTTGCCTCGGCCTTTGCAGGGCTGGGCGTCAAGCTGGCATTCACCGAGAAATAGGGCATGCACAAGCAGGAGTGCAGATACTCTTGCCTAGAATCGCTTGATATGACTGTGGGGCTGTTGAAAGCCCTTGCTGCACTTGCGCTGCACTTGCTAGCCGGAGGCATTCCGGCCCTGGTTTTTCATGCCTGCTTCTCCCGCTTTCCACCGTTCCCGCTGGCGGCTCGCGCTGTTGGCCTATCTGGTGCTGGGCAATGGCTTTGATCCGCTGGATCTGCTGGCCTATGGCGTGGGCATTGCGCTGGGGGTCATGGTGGATGGGCTGTGGCAGCGGCGTCAGGGCTGGCTCAAGCGCTGAAATCCAGCACCGTTTGCCCCACTTGCTGCAGTGCCTGCTCCAGCAAGGGCAGGGGCAGCGATGCCAGCGCCAGGCGCAGCGCGTGCGGCGTCTGCGCCGTGGTGGCAAAAGGCTGGGCCGTGGAGGCGGCAATATGCTGCTGCAGCAAGGCCTGGGCCACCTGGTCTGCGCGCACCTCGGGTGGCAGCGGCAGCCACAGAAAGTAGGAGTGGGGGTGGGCCATGCGCGGCAGCTCGGGCAGCAGTGCGCCCAGCACGCGGGTGGCGATCTGCTGGCGCTGGCGGGCATCGGCGCGTTTGCTGGTCTCGAGCTGGGCCACGGTGCCGTCCTCCAGCCAGCCGCAGGCCATGGCCGTCATCACCCCGGGGGTGTTCCAGGTGGTGGCGCGTATGGCGCGCTCCAGGGCGGGCACCCAGGCCGGAGGTGCCGCCACCCAGCCCACACGCAGCCCGGAGGCCACGCTTTTGGACAGGCCCGACACATACAGCGTGCGCTCCGGTGCCAGTGCGGCCAACGGCGGCGGCGCCGGGTCTGCCAGATAGGCATAGGCCGCGTCTTCTATCAAGGTCAAATCATGGCTGCGGGCAATCTCCACCAGCTGTTGGCGCTGCGAAAGCGGGAGCACCCAGCCCAGGGGGTTGTGCAGCGTGGGCTGGGCGTAGATGGCACGCACGCTGCGCTGCTGGCATAGCTGCTGCAGCGTCGCCATATCCGGTCCCTGGGGGGTGCTGGGAATGGGCAGCAGCTCCAGGTGCAGCTGCTGGGCCAGCAGTTTGAAGCCGGGGTAGCTCAGTGCGTCCACGGCCACCACATCGCCGGGTGCCAGCCGCGCCATCAAGGACACGGTCAGCCCATGCTGTGCGCCATCCGTCAACACCACCTGCTCGCCCCCCACCTGCAGGCCGCGGCTGTGCAGATGCTGGGCCACGGCGGCGCGGTCGCGCGGGCGGCCACCATGGGGCTGGTAGCGCAGCAAGGCGTCCAGGTCGCCGGTCAGGGCCAGTTGGCGCAAGGCGGTGCGCAGCAACTCGGCCTGGCCGGGTTGGGTGGGCATGTTGAAGCTCAGGTCCATGCTGCCCGCCGGAGCAGGGGGAATGTCGAGACCATGGCCCGGGGGCAGGGCGGTTTCCTTCACAAAGCTGCCACGCCCGGTTTCGCCGCTGACCAGGCCCATGGCGGCCAGCTCGGCATATACACGGCTGGCCGTGACCAGGGCCAGGCCTTCACGTGCCGCCAGTTGCCGGTGGGTGGGCAAACGGCTGCCAGCGGGCAACTGCCCGCTGCGTATGGCTGCGGCCAGGCGATCGACCACCAACTGGTAGCGGGAGGTGCGGGTGCGTGACATGGTCTTCAGGCTTTTGTATGCATGACAATTTTTTGATTGTATTGGTATTGAGGCCTAGCATGGCCTGCTCTGGTTTTTTGTTTTGCAGCACACCGCTATGACTTTGATTGCCTCCCCCTTTCCTTCCCCCTCTCCCCACACCCACAGCCCGCAGGCTTCGCAAGGCTGGCTCAACGGCCTGATTGGCGTGGTGATCTTCAGCGGCTCGCTGCCGGCCACGCGCCTGGCCGTGCTGGATTTGCCGCCACTGTGGCTGACGGTGGCCCGGGCCAGCATGGCTGCGGTGCTGGCCTTGGCAGTGTTGCTGCTATTCAAACAAAAGCGCCCCATGCGCAGCCAGATTGCTTCTCTGCTCGTAGTCGCCTTGGGCGTGGTGCTGGGCTTTCCGCTGCTGACCGCATTGGCGCTGCAGCAGGTCACGGCAGCGCATTCCATTGTCTGGGTGGCCTTGCTGCCGCTGTGCACCGCGGTGTGTGGCGTGTGGCGCGGGGGGGAACGTCTGCGGCCCGCGTTCTGGCTGTTCTCGCTGCTGGGCGCTGCCCTGGTCATGGGCTTTGCGCTGGTCCAGGGGGGCGCGTCATCGTGGCAGGGCGACGCGCTGATGCTGCTGGCCGTGGCCCTGTGCGGTCTGGGTTATGCCGAAGGCGCCAGGCTGTCGCGCAGCCTGGGCGGTTGGCAGGTCATCAGCTGGGCCTTGGTGCTGTCGCTGCCGGTGATGCTGCCGCTGACGCTGTGGCTGTGGCCCAGCGATCTGACACAGGTGCGGGCCCCGGCCTGGTGGTCGCTGGCCTATGTGGCCTTGTGCAGCATGTGGCTGGGTTTTGTTTTTTGGTACCGGGGCCTGGCCCAGGGCGGGATTGCGGCCGTGGGCCAGTTGCAGCTGTTGCAGCCCTTGCTGGGTTTTGCCTTGGCGGCCTGGTTGCTGGACGAAGCCGTGAGCCCGGCCATGTTGGGTGTGACCGTGGGCGTGTTGTTGTGCGTGGCGTGCGTGCGGCGCTTCGCTGCCTGAGCCTGCATGAATCCGCAGTCTGGGCATAGGGTCTTTTCATGCTTGGCAAGAGAGGCGTAAATAATCCGAGCAGACTCTAGAATCAAGCTCCCCTTGCACATCAACCAGCAGGCCCCGGACATCAAAGGGGGATGAAGGCCTGCGCCTCCGAGACATCAGATGAACGCTGCAAACCATGCAACCGCCTACCAGGACACCCAATTGCTCATCGACGGCCAATGGCAGGACGCTGCGGGCGGCAGGAAAATCGCCGTGCGCAACCCTGCCACGGGCGAGGTGATTGGTCATGTGGCCCATGCGGACATTGCGGACCTCGATCGCGCGCTGGCGGCTGCGGAAAAAGGCTTTGCGCTGTGGCGCGACGTATCCGCGCACGAGCGCGGTGCCATCATGCGCCGCGCGGCCGCCCTGCTCAAGGAGCGGGCCGACGAGATTGCCGCGCTGCTGACCCAGGAGCAGGGCAAGCCCCTGGTCGAGGCCCGGGGCGAGGTGCTGGCCGGTGTGGGCATCATCGAGTGGTTTGCCGACGAGGCGTTGCGCATCTATGGCCGCATCGTGCCCTCGCGCAAGATCGATGTGCAGCAACTGGTCATCAAGGAGCCCGTGGGTCCGGTGGCTGCGTTCACGCCCTGGAACTTTCCCATCAACCAGATCGTGCGCAAGATCGGCGCCGCCCTGGCCACGGGCTGCTCGTTCCTGTGCAAGGCGCCCGAGGAAACTCCGGCTGCGCCCGCAGCCCTGCTCAAGTGCTTTGTGGATGCGGGAGTGCCTGCGGGGGTGATCGGCCTGGTCTATGGCGATCCGGCCCAGATTTCCTCCTACCTGATTGCCCATCCCGTGATCCGCAAGATCACCTTCACGGGCTCCACGGCCGTGGGCAAGCAGCTTGCGGCCCTGGCCGGTCAGCACATGAAGCGCTGCACCATGGAGCTGGGCGGCCACGCGCCCGTGATCGTGGCCGAGGATGCGGATGTGGCCCTGGCCGTCAAGGCCGCAGGTGTCTCCAAGTTCCGCAATGCAGGCCAGGTCTGCATCTCGCCCACGCGCTTTCTGGTGCACAACAGCGTGCGCGAGGCGTTCACGCGCGCTTTGGTGGCCCATGCCGAGGCGCTCAAGGTCGGCAACGGCCTGGAGCAGGACACGCAAATGGGCCCGCTGGCCAATCCGCGCCGCGTGACTGCCCTGACCGCGCTCATCGAGGATGCGCAAAAGCAGGGCGCCAAGCTGCTGGCCGGCGGCAAGGCACTGGGCGAGAAGGGCAACTTCTTTGCGCCCACGGTGCTGGGCGATGTGCCCTTGAGCGCCGAGATCTTCAACCAGGAACCGTTTGGCCCCGTGGCTGCGGTGCGCGGCTTTGACGATCTGGACGAGGCAATCGCCGAGGCCAATCGCCTGTCCTATGGGCTCGCAGCCTATGCGTTCACACGCTCCATCAAGACCGCGCAGCTGCTGGCCCGGCGCGTGGAGACCGGCATGCTGTGGATCAACCAGCCGGCCGTGGCTTCCGCCGAAATGCCTTTTGGCGGCATCAAGGACTCGGGCTATGGCTCCGAGGGCGGGCCCGAGGCGCTGGAGGCCTATCTGATCTCCAAGGCCGTCTCCATCGCTGCGGTCTGATCCTCCCTGAGCCGCCTCGCGGTGAAGGACGTCTTTCCCCCAGGGGCGAGGCCTTCGCCGCGAGGCGGCTCTGGCCATGGTTTTGTTCTGCCGAGACAAGAGCAATCCCTTGGGCATGGCATGCATGACCCGCATGTTTGTATGGTCTGCGGTGCGGCTTGGTTTTTAGATGCTGCCCGCAAAAAAATCCAGATGCTGACGCAGCTCGCGGGCGGCCTTGTCCAGCAGCCTGGCTTCGGGCGCATGGTTGGCAGCTAGGCGCAGTGCCAGCGCCTGGAGCAGGCGGGCGCTGGCCTCGGGCCTGGCCTGCAGCTGCTGCAGCCGCAGCAGGGCGGCACGCCGGGCGCGTTGCGTGCCTTCGGGCAGGTGACGGTCATGAGCCAGCTCGTGCAGGCTTTGTATGGCGCGTCCCAGGTGCAGGGTGGCGATGCCGGATTCGGCGGCCTGGCTGCTGTGCTGGCCGCCGGCCTGTTCGGTCAGGCGCACCAGGCTGATGAGCCGGTGGTACAGGCGTGCGCGCCAGGCCCGGGCGTCGCGCGCATGCAGTTGCGTGGCCGCCATGTCCTGCAGATCGTGGACCATCATGCTGTGCAGCGCTTGCAGCCTGCCTTTGAGCGTCACGGGCAATATGAAGCGGTAGGCGGCCCAGCCGGCCAGCGGCCCCGCAACCACGGCCAGACCCAGGGCCAGGGAGTGTGCAAAGCCGCTGTCCTGCACCTGCAGGGGGTAGAGCAAAAGCAGCAGCACCATGCAGCAGTCATAGCCCGAGAGCATGGTGCGCCGGTGCGAAAACAGCAGGGCGCCCAGGTAGATGAAGGGCAGCATGCTCAGCACCTGCGAAGCCGGGCCGTGCACGAAAGGCCAGACCAGCCACTGGCAGGCCAGGGCCACGAGAACGCCCAGGGCCTGGCCTATCACCACGTGGCGCATGGTGGCCGCAGGGTTCTCGAAGCTGGAGAAGACGGTGAGCATGATGGACAGGCCCAGCAGCATGTAGGCGCCGCCTTCCCAGCCCGTGGCAATCCAGAACATGCCGGCGATCACGATGGACAGGGCTGCGCGCAGCATGGCGCGGCGCGCGCCCAGCCAGTCGCTGTGCAGCACCACGGGCCATTGGCGCGCGCCGTGGGCGGCCGGCAGCGGCGTGTTGCCGGCAGCGGCTATATGGGCTTGCAGCGAGAGGGTGAGCGGGGTCAGGACCTCGGCGGCCGCATGCCAGCCGGTGAGCGCCTGGCGCGCCTCGGCGAGCCGGGTCACGGCCTCATGGGGCTGGGCCTGGGTTTCGAGGAGGAGGGCGGCTTCGCGCAAGGCCTGGGCTGCCTGCTCGGCATCGGCCTGGTTCAGGCCCTTGGGCTCGGGCAGGCTGGGCGCATCGCGCAGCCACAGCAGGGCCGAGATCTGGGCGTTCATGAGTCTGCGCATGGAGCGCACGGCCTCGCGCGAGCGCATGGAGCCTGCACCATGCGCGTCCAGACCGTCTTCCATGGCGCTCATGGCCAGCAGGCGCCGGGCCAGCTCCTGCGAGCCCAGGGACGAGCGCCCGCGCGCCTGCAGGCCGTCGGCCAGATCGCGCAGCAGGCGGGCGCACAGCTGGCGCAGCTCGGCATTGCCGGGAATGCCCGAGCCCTTGGGCGTGAACAGCCAGCCCACGAGCAGGGCCGCGAACACGCCCGTCAAGGCCGTGAACAGGCGGTCCCAGCCCAGCGCGAAGACATCGCCCTGCCGGCCCGTGTCCAGCAAGGCCACCATGGCCGCCGAATAGCCGGACAGCATGGTGCCGTAGGAGACGAAGCTGCGCTGCAGATTGCCTATGCCTGCGCAAAGCCCGAGCCAGATCGCGAGCCCCGTGATCAGCCAGGCCAGATTGCCCTGAGCCAGCAGCACCAGGCCCACGCCCACGGCTGTGCCGACCACGGTGCCTGCGACGCGGAAAAAGCTCTTCTCCAGCAACTGGCCGCGCAGCGGCTGGGACGCGGCCCAGACCGTCATCGCCGCCCACTGGGGATGATCCAGTCCCAACTGCCAGGCGGCGATCAGGGCCAGGCAGGCCGCAAAGGCGGTGCGCAGGTGCTGGCGCAGGCGCGCGGCATCGAAGCCCCAGCGCGTGGCGCGGCTCAGCCACCGGCCGTAGCGGCTTGCATAGGCGCTCTCGCTGCTCATGCGCGCGCCTCGCCTGCGGAAGAGGCGGCCGGCGTGCGCAGCGCGTTCATGCGCGCGCGGATCTTGTCCAGACCGGCCAGCATGGCATCGACCTCGCTGTCCTGCAGATCCTGGAGCATGGCCAGCTCGGCCTGCAGCATGGTGGCGCGCACGCGGTCCACGGCCTGGTTGCCTTGCGGGGTCAGAAAGATGCGCTTGTTGCGCCGGTCGTCGGGATCGGCGCGGCGCTCTATCCAGCCATGGCCCTGGAGTATGTCCAGCAGCCGCACCAGGCTGGAGCCGTCCAGGCCCACGCTTTCGGCCAGCTGCTTTTGCGTGACGCCATCACCCCAGGCGCGCAGGTGCAACAGCGGCGCCCAGGTAGCATCGGTCAGGCCGTCGGCGGCCAGTTGCTCCTCGACCTGGCGCCGCCACTGACGGACCAGGGTGACCATGGAAAAACCCAGACGGGCGCGAGCAGGAGCTTGGGCAAAAGACATGGGGCCTGATTCTGCTGCTCTTTCAAATAATTTGCATTGCAAACTATTGGAGCCCCCATGGAATGCGCGGGCTTGTGCTGAAATAAAAAAGGAGAGCGGCTTGCGCTCTCCAGATCATGGTTTCAAAGTGATTTCTATATAAAATCGTTTACAGGCAAGCGCTAGCAGCTCTCTTTTTATTTTTTAGAGCGCGTTCACGATCTCCTCGCGGCGCGCCCGCAAAGGCACTGTCCCGAAGGGTTGGAGCGAAATCGGGCTATTTTCTAGCGCTAAAGCTTGCTTGCACCCCGGTGCAAGCTGCGCCCCATCGACTCGAACTCATCCCGATTGCGCTCCAACGCGCCTGCGTAGAGATCGTAAACACGCTCTTAGAACAGTCTGGGTATCCAGACATTCAGTGCCAGGCCGGCGACCAGCAGCCAGACGAACAGCAAGGCCGTGAGCAGCAGCGGCCTGGCGCCTGCGGCGCGCACGGCCTTGACATGGGTGGTCAGGCCCAGGGCCGCCATGGCAATGGCCAGCAGGGCGTTGTCGAACTGGATGCCCGCAGTCACCACGGGCCTGGGCAGCACGCCCAGGGAGTTGATGCCGGCCATGACCACAAAGCCCACGGCGAACCAGGGAATCATGATCCGGCTGCCGCCAGCGGCCGCGTCCTGGGAGCGCTCGCTGCGCGACAGCCACATGGACAGGATCAGCAGGAACGGCGCCAGCATCATCACGCGCACCATCTTGGAGATCACGGCCACATCGGTGGCCAGAGGGCCTATGGCTTCGCCGGCGGCCACGACCTGGGCCACCTCGTGCACCGTGGAGCCCACGTACATGCCGTATTGCAGCAGGTCGGCGGCCATCCAGCCGTGCTGGATGTTCAGGCGGAACAGGGCCGGATAGAGAAAGGTGCTGATGGTGCCGAACACCACCACGGTGGCCACGGCCACGGCCACGTCCTCGCTGCGGCCCTTGACCACGGGCTCGGCGGCCAGCACGGCGGCCGCGCCGCAGATGCTGTGGCCCGCGCCGATGAGCAGGGTCGTGCGCCGGTCCATGCCCAGCAGGCTCTGGCCTATCCACTGGGCGAGCAGGAAGGTGCTGCTCAGCACCAGCGCATCGATGAGCACGCCGGCCATGCCGACCTGGCCTATGTCCTGAAATGTGAGACGCAGGCCGTAAAGAATGATGCCCAGGCGCAGCAGGCGCTGCTTGGCAAAGCCCACGCCGCTGTTGCAGGTGCCGGCCAGGGTCGGGTAGACGGTGTTGCCCATGACCAGGCCCATGAGGATGGCCAGCGTCAGCGGGCTCAGTCCCTTGGAGGAAACGGCTTCGAAGCCCGCCGCCCAGGTGGCCACGGCGGCAATCGCGCCGGCCAGCAGCAGGCCGGGGAGCAGGGCTGTGGTTTTGTGCATCCAGCCGTGGGGCCGGGAAGAAGAAATGGCGGAGGTGTTCATGGTGCCTTGGGACCGGTCCCGGGTCGTGCAAGAAAAGAGTGGGGCCTGGCCTGCAGGTACTTTAGATTTGTTGGTTATATTTTCATAACGATTAGTTTTTCTAAAATCAATCGATAAAACAGGTGAAGGATCGCTTGCACAGGAGTTTTTCAGGTCATTGCGGCAAGCGCTGGCAGGGGGTAAAGCGCTTGCGTGCCTGCGCCAGATCAGCAGGCCGCCCCTGGGTCGGTGCGAGAATGCACGGCTATCGGCATGTGCTGCATGCCCTGACTGAACCGGAGTTGTCCATGAAAATCAGCGCCCGCAATATTCTTCCCGGCAAGGTGGTCTCCATCGTGCGCGGTCCCGTGTCCACCGAGGTCACGCTGGAGATCGCGCCCGGTGTGCAGATCACGTCCACGATCACCAGCACCTCGGCCCAGGCCCTGGGACTGAAGGAGGGCGTGCAGGCCTATGGCCTGATCAAGGCCTCGTCGGTGATGATTGGCGTCGACGACTGAGCCGGCCTTCTGGCCCGCGCCTACTTCATGCGTTCGTCGGAGAGCGTGGAAGGCAGGCGCTGCAAGCCCTGGTCGAACCAGCCTATGCGCTCGGTGGTGCGTAGATCCAGCCGGGGCACATAGGGCTTGATGTCCAGTACCGGCGTGCCGTCGAGCATGTCGTTGCCGCGAAAGCGCAGCACACGGCCCTGGACCTCCACCAGTTGCACGATGGACAGGCCTATGCGATTGGGCCGCGCCGGTGCGCGGGTCGCAAAGACGCCGTGGCTCACGGTGTCCATGAAGGGCACGACTTCCAGCTTTTCCGTGGCCTGGTGCAGATGCGTGAGCACGATCAGGTATTCAAAGCCTTCGATATCGCGCAGGCCCGGGGCAAAGGGCTCGAAGACTTCGAGCGTGCCCTCTACCCCGGCCGCCGCCACGGTCTGTATGGGCATGCCCAGAGTCGTCTGGAAGGGGCTGCGGATCACGCCTATGGGGCGCATGGTGATGGGGTCGGTCATGGCGGGCCTGCTGCTTGCTCTCTGGACATGGGCTGAGGCCTGATGTTCTCATGGATACAGCGGAAAATCCTGCCGCAGGCCCAGGCATGGCGCACCTCGATGGGCGCAGGTGCGCCGCGGCAGAGCCTGTGGCGGCAAGACCATAGTCCGCTCCTTGAGCGGCCTTTATCGACATAGCGGAAAGTGCTTGACCCATGTTGCGCATCACCTTGAGGCAGTTGGAGATCTTCTGTGCCGTGGCCCAGGCCGGCACCACGGTGGCCGCAGCCGATGCCGTTGCCCTGTCCCAGTCGGCAACGAGTGCGGCCCTGCAGCAGCTGGAGCTGGCGCTTGCCGCGCAGCTGTTCGAGCGTGTGGGCAAGCGCCTGGTGCTCAACGATGCGGGCCGGGCCCTGCTGCCCGAGGCCCTGGGCCTGCTGGAGCAGGCGCGCCGCATGGAGCAGGCCTTTGCTCCCGGTGCGCCCGGGCTGGCGGTGAGGCTGCGCGTGGCGGCCAGCACCACCATAGGCACTTATGCGCTGCCGGCAGTGCTTGCGCGCCTGGCCCAAAGCCATGCGCAGATCAGCGTGGACCTGCAGATCGCGAACACGCATGAAGTGGGCGAGGCCGTGGAGTCGCTGCAGGCCGATCTGGGTCTGATCGAGGGTGCCAGCCATTGGCCGGGCCTGGAGGTCGAGCCCTGGCTGCGCGACGAGCTGGTCATCGTCGCTGCTGCGCATGATCCGCTGGTCGCGCTGGCGGCGCGCAAGCCCTTGGGCGTCACGGTGCTGCGCACGGCGCGCTGGCTGCTGCGCGAAGCGGGCTCGGGCACGCGCGAAATGGTGGAGCACGCACTGCTGCCGCATCTGCACCAGTTGCCCGCAGCCGCGACCCTGGGCAGCTCGGAGGCGATTGCGCGCTGCGTGGCCCAGGGCCTGGGCATCAGCTGCCTGTCGCGTGTGCTGGTCCAGGCCCTGGTGGACGCGGGCGAGCTCGCCGTGCTGCCGACCACGCTGCCCAGGATGTGGCGCTCCTTCTCCCTGGTCCAGCGCGCGGGCCGGCAGCGCTCGCCGGCCGTGCTCGCCTTTGTCGAGGCCTGTGCCGAGGAGGCCGGGCAGCGCAATTAGCTGGTGCTTCTTTATCAAGAGCAGGCAGCACTTGTGGAGCAAGGGCTGCAAGCCGCCCCGGTCTTTATCCGGCGCTGCTCCAAACCGAACGCTGGCTCCGCTTGAGCCGTGCTTTCGCCTTGGGTGCATCCACAGGTGACGGCTTTCTCTGCGTCAGGGCGGGGTTGGTGCGGTACTTGATTTCCGAACATGCTGCTGCGCCATGACTTCTATACTGACCGGAGAACAAAGCGATAGGAGACATGTTTATGGCGCAAGGCCTCGATTCCCTGGATGGCAAGCCCAAGCCGGCCACCAGGGCCACGCAGCAGATGAACGAGGCCGTGAAGGCCGGGCTGCCGTTTGACGACGAGCGTGATTTTGCAGATGCACGCAAAGGCTTTGTGGGCAGCTATGACACCCCGGACGGCACGCTGCGCTCGCCGGACGGCAGCGTGTTCTGGAGCTTTTCTGCATATGCCTTTCTGCTGCAGCACGAGGCGCCGGACACGGTCAACCCCAGCCTGTGGCGCATGGCCAGGCTCAACATGATCCATGGCCTGTTCAAGGTCGTGGAGCGCGTCTATCAGGTGCGCGGCCTGGATCTTGCGAATCTGACCATCATCGAAGGCGACAGCGGGCTGATTCTCATCGATCCGCTGACCACGGCCGAGGCGGCCAGGGCGGCGCTGGAGCTGTACTACCTGCACCGGCCCCGGCGGCCCGTGGTGGCCGTGATCTACAGCCACAGCCATGTCGATCACTATGGCGGCGTCAAGGGTGTGATCGACGATGCCCAGGTGCAGGCCGGCAAGGTGGCGGTGATTGCTCCCAGCGGCTTCATGGAGGGCGTGGCCGGCGAGAACGTGCTGGTCGGCAACCCCATGAGCCGGCGCGGCCAGTTCCAGTTCGGCCGCCTGCTGGCCAAGGGCCCCCAGGGCCAGGTGGACGCAGGCCTGGGCAAGGTCACGGCCGGCGGCAGCATTACGCTGATCGCTCCTACGCAGGAAATCTGCGAGCCTGTGGAAACCCATGTGATCGACGGTGTGGAGATGGTGTTCCACCTCGCACCCGGCACCGAGGCCCCGGCCGAGATGCACATGTTCATGCCGGGCTTCGGCGTGCTCAACATGGCGGAGAACGCCTGCCGGCTGCTGCACAACTTCTGCCCGCTGCGCGGTGCGCTGGTGCGCGATCCACGCATCTGGTCGCACTATCTGTCCGATGCCATGGAGCGCTTTGGCCCGGGCACCGAGGTGCTGATAGGCCAGCACCACTGGCCTACCTGGGGGCGCGAGCAGATCCTGGAGTTTCTGGCGGACCAGCGCGACCTCTACAAATACGTGCACGACCAGACGGTGCGCCTCATGAACCACGGCTGCAAGCCCGCCGAGATTTCCGAGCGGCTCGAACTGCCGCCGGGCCTGGCCAGCCAATGGGGCATGCGCGGCTATTACGGCACCGTGAGCCACAACGCCAAGGCGGTCTACCAGCGCTATCTGAGCTGGTACGACGGCAATCCCGCAAACCTCAACCCGCTGCCGCCCGTGCCCACGGCCCTGAAGACCATGGCCTATATGGGGGGCATAGACCGCGCGGTGGAGATGGCGCGTGCGGATTTTGCCGAAGGCAATTACCGCTGGGTGGCCCAGGTCATGGGCCAGGCGGTGTTTGCCGATGCTGCCCATGAGGGCGCGCGCCATCTGCTGGCCGATGCCTTCGAGCAGCTCGGCTACCAGGCCGAATCCTCGACCTGGCGCAATGCCTATCTGTATGGCGCCCAGGAACTGCGCCAGGGCGTGATCCAGCTGCCCAGGCGGCCGTTTCTGAGCCCCGATCTGCTGCAGGCCGTGACGCCGGCGACCATGCTCGATCTCATGGCCGTGCGCCTCAATCCCGCGAGGCTTGGCGAGCGGCGCTGCGTGATCAACTGGCATTTCGAGGACGCGGGCGAGCATCTGGCCATGACCCTCTCCAACAGCACCCTGACCCATGTGGCGGGCAAGGTGGAGACCAGGGCCGAGGCCAGTGTCAGGACCACACTGGCGGCGCTGGCGCGGCTGAGCATGGGCCAGGTCTCGGTGGCGGCAGCGCTGGCCGGTGGCGAGATCGGCATCGAGGGCGATCAGGGGCTGATCGAGGCCTTGTTCGGCGGGCTCGACGACTTTCCCATGATGTTCAACGTGGTCACGCCCGAGCCCGGGCCGGCCGCTTGAGGTTCAGGCCAGGCTGCGCAGATAGGACTGCACGGCCAGGCCGAGATCCATGCGCAGCCTGTGCTCCTGTATCGGAGGGTCCATGGTGAGCAGGCACTGGGATATCCAGCCATAGGTGATCACATGGGCCATGCGCGCGGCGGAGGCGATGTGCTCCGGGGGCAGGGGGTCGCTCGCCGACTCCAGCGTTTCGCGCCACATGGCGAGCCAGGATTCGTAGTGGCGGCGGAAGGCGCGTTGCGTGGAGAGCTGGCGCTCCAGAAGAAACAGTGCCGTCCATGCAGGCAGGTTCTTCATGATGTGGCTGAGCTGCTGGTCGAGCATGGCGTCGACGATCTCCTGCGTGGTGCAGCCGCGGCGGCTCTGAACGGCGCGGCGGGCCGCACGCTCGGCCTCCTTGACGGTCTCGCTGATGCACATCGCAGCCAGGGCATGCAGATTGCCGAAGTAGTCGTAGAAAGTGCCAATGCCCACGCCGGCCACCGAGGCGACCTCGCGGATCGTGGTATTCGCATAGCCGCGCTCGATCAAAACCCGAACAAAGGCCTCTTGCAGCGCCTGGGCACTGGCGCGTGCGCGCGCCTGCTGCGGACGCTTTCTCAACTCTGGTGCGGACGGCGCGGCCAGGCGTGGGCCTGCTTGCGCATTCCGAACACCTGAAACCCCTGCTCTGCTTACACTTTTCCCAGTCATTTCCAAAAGGCTAGCATGGATTCGATTACGCACGAAACCCGGGGGCGGCAAGGCCTGCGTGGCCGTGATCGAAGCAGGCTGCATGGCGGAGATAGACCATGGCGGCCACCTTCTTCGTCCAGGTCCGGGCGGTGGAGGGCGGTCGGGGCGTTCAAGGCCTTTTCAGTCCGGCCGGCTTCGGGGGAGCGGCAGTCGCTGGCTGGCAGTGAGCGCCTTTGCCAACACAACTATTACGAGACCAGGAGACAATCAGCATGCCATCTTCCTACACCTATTCCTTGAAGCGGCGCCAGGCCCTGCTTGCCATGGCTGGGGCCCTGTGTACCCAGAATGCGCTCGCCCAGGCTTCGGGCAGCGGCCCCTGGCGCATCATCGTGCCCTATAACGCGGGCGGCGGCATCGACATCGTCGCGCGAGAAATAGCCCAGCCGCTGGGCGAGCGACTGGGCCAGCCCGTGGTGGTGGAGAACCGCCCAGGGGCTGGTGGCATGCTGGCCGTGGATGCTGCCATCAAGGCCACGGACGGACGCAGCCTGGTGCTGGGCATCACGGCTCCCATGCTGACGAATGTCTTTCTCTACTCGAAGATGCCCTACGATCCCAGGCGCGACCTGGCGCTCGTGTCCCAGGTGGCCGATGCGCCCCTGGCCCTGGCGGTCAACCCCAAGCTGCCGGTCCACAACGTGGCCGAGCTGATGAGCTTTCTCAAGGCCAACAAGGGCAGCCTGGCCTATGGCTCCTGGGGCATCGGGACCTATCCGCACCTGGCCGGTTTTTACATGAGCGAGCGTACCGGCGCAGGCATGGTCCATGCGGCCTACAAGGGCGAGGCGCCCATGCTGCAGGAGCTGATAGGCGGCGGCATACACATGGCGTTTGCAAGTGCGCTGAGCCTCAAGCCCATGGCCGAGGCCGGCCGGCTCAGAATCATCGGCGTCACGGGTGCACGGCGCATGGAGACGCTGCCAGGCGTGCCCACTTTTGCGGAGCAGGGGGAGGTCGACTCCGTTTATTCCGTGGTCGGCTTCATCGGCTTCGGCATGACGGCGCGCACGACGCCGGAGGCCATCCGGCAGATCTCCGAGCATATCCAGATCGTGTGCGCCCAGCCCCAGGTGCGCAAGCGCATCACCGATGCAGGCTTCAGCATGAAGACCGGCTCGCCCCAGCAGTTCCAGGCGCGTTACGACGCCGACTTTCCCATCTACCAGCAACTGGTAAAGCAATCGGGGGCGACGCTGGACTGATGCCTACCGACAAACTTTGCGAGCACACGGTCCGCCAGGCGGCCTGTGATGCCTATGTCTATGGCGCCCCCTTGCTGGAGATGGCACGCATGCGGCATCTGTATGCGAGCGGGGGGCGCAGTCTCAACCAGCTGCATCACCGGCCGGGCCTGGTCGACCACAGGGCGCGCGTGGTCACCACGCCGAATGTGGATACGCTGTATTCGTCCACCTGGATCGATACGCGCAACGGCCCTGCCGTGCTGCACCTGCCACCTGCAGGAGAGCGCTATGTGTCCGTGGCGATTCTGGACATGTACAGCAACAACGTGGCCGTACTCAGCGGTGCGCGTCTTGCGCAGGCCGGCACCCGGCTGCGCATAGAAGGGCCGGGCGCCAGCCCGCCTGCGCGCGGCGAAGACGTGGTGCAACTGCCCACCAGCTGTGGCTGGATGATTGTGCGAATCCTGGTCGCGGATGCGCACGACGACCTGCCGGCAGCCCAGGCCGTGCAGCAGGGCTTTGCGCTGGAGGCGCCGGCCGTGCCCGCACCCTTGCCGGCCCGGGGTGCCCTCAACCCCGACATCTCTTTGTTTGCCGAGCTTGTGGGCTTGCTGGAGGAAAATCCGCCGCCGCAGCCGGATGGCTTTATCCAGACTGCCATGAGCCGGGTGCTGCAGGCTCTGCAGGACAGCGCCTGGACAACGGCCTTGCAGCAGGGGCTGGCCCAGGCGCGCTCCCTGGTCGAGGCGCCGGATCCCGGGGCGTTCGTGCAGGGCTGGGACTATCCGCTGGCCTGCCTGGGCGATTTCGGCGAGGACTATCTCTACCGTGCGCGCATTGCACGCTCGGCCCTCGCGGCCCTGCCCGTGGCCGAGGCCATGTACATGCGTGCGCGCGGCGATGGTGCGCCAGGCTTTTTCGAAGGCCCGGGGCCTTTTCGCCTGCATCTGCCGGCCCATCTGCCCGTGGACGGCTTCTGGTCGCTCACGCTTTACGAGGCCACGCCCCAGGGCCTGTTCCTCGTGGACAACCCCTTGGGCCGCTATCTTGTGAACGACAGAATGCCGGGCCTGGTGCGCGAGGCCGACGGCAGCCTGGTGATCTGGATCGCCCGCAGCGCCCCCGATGCCCACCTGGCCGCGAACTGGCTGCCTGCGCCGCCGCACGGGGCGTTTGCGCTGTACATGCGCTGCTATCTGCCCCAGCCCAGCCTGCTGGACGGGCAATGGCGGCTGCCGCCGGTGGAGGCCGTATGAAGCAGCATATGGATTGGCAGGCTGCAGCGCGCGAGGCCTGGCTCTACGGTCTGCCCCTGGTGGAGATGTCGGCCTTGCGCGCCCGGCATGCGGCGCAAGGCGCGAGGCCGGGGGCGTTTCTGCATATGCGCAGCCTGCCCATGGCGGAGGACCGCTCCCTGACCACGCCCAACAACGACACGCTGTACTCGTTTTGCTGGGTGGATCTGCGCGCGGGGCCGGTGAAGCTGGACATTCCGGCCATCGAGCAGCGCTACTGGTCCGTGGCCGTGATGAACATGTTCACCGACAACGAGGCCGTGCTCAGCCGGCGCACGCTGCCGGTGCAAGGCGGCAGCGTTTTGCTGACCGGGCCCGACCATGCAGACGATGCGCTGGAAGCGGGCCTGCAGGTCCGTGTGCGCACGCGCCAGGCCTGCATCATGCTGCGCATCGTGATCCAGGGGCCGGACGATGCGGCGCGCGTGCATGCACTGCAGGACGGGTTTCGCGTCCGCCAGGCTGCAGCCGGTGCAGGCTTTCTGCCGGCAGGATCTGTGGCCGTGGACCGGCAGGCTGCGGCTGGAAACTACCTGCATGCCGTGGGCCGCATGCTGGCCGACCAGGCGCCTGCGCTGGACGAGGCGGGTAAGGCCGTGATGCAGCGCCTGGCACCCGTGCTCACTGGCGCATGGGGCCCGGACCAGCAGGAGGCCGTGGAGCAGGGCGTGGCGCTGGCGCGTGCCGATCTGGTCCAGCCTCCGCTGCCTGCGTCCTGTGTGAACGGCTGGAACTATCCGGCCCGCAACCTGGGGCGCTTCGGGCTGGACCTGCTGTACCGCGCACGCGTCTCGGTGCGCGGTCTCGCGGCCCTGCCCGTGAGCGAGGCCATGTACATGCGCGCCATGGGCGAGGACGGCAGCGGTCTTTTCGAAGGCGGCCAGAGCCATTGCCTGCGCCTGCCTGCGCGGCTGCCGCTGCAGGGCTTCTGGTCTCTGACCCTGTACGAGTCCGTGAATGGCGGCTTCTACCTGAGTCCGAATGCCTTGCAGCGCCATGTGATCAACGACCGCATGCCAGGCCTGCGCAGGCGCGAGGATGGCGGCATCGACCTCTGGATAGGCAGCCGCGACCCGGGCCCCGAGCGGCGCGGCAACTGGCTGCCGGCCCCGCAGGACAAGGCCTATGCGCTGTACTTTCGCTGCTATGAGCCCGACGCCGAGCTGCTCGACGGCCGCTGGCGGCTGCCGCCGCTGCAGGCCGTGGAGGATGGCGCGGACTGATGAGCCGCCTCAGCGCAGCGGGATCGGCATGTCGCGCGGCACGGGCACGGCCGCGACGCTGTTCTGGGGCGAGCCTTCGATGACGCGGTCCGAGTAGCTCATGTAGATCAGGGTGTTGCGCCTGGCATCGACCATGCGCACCACGCGCAGGCGCTTGAACAGCAGGGAGGTGCGTTCGCTGAACACTTCCTCCTGCTGCCTGAGCGGCGCGGGAATCTCTATGGGGCCGGTCTGGTGGCAGCTGATCGAGGCTTCGGAGCGGTCCTCGGCCAGGCCCAGCCCACCCTTGATGCCCCCGGTCTTGGCGCGCGAGACATAGCAGGTCACGCCCTGGACCTTGGGGTCGTCATAGGCGTCGACCACGATCTTGTGGTCGGGGCCGAGAAACTTGAACACGGTGTCCACCGCACCCACGGATTCGGCCCGCGCGCCACAGCCCGTGAGGGCCGTCACGGCCAGCCAGGCCGCGATCAGAAGGCGACCCGGGTTGTTGCTTCCAAAAAAAGAGCTGCCAGCGCTTGTCATATCGTCGTTTCAGATTGAAAACCGTTTGAAATTGCCGTATAGCAAGCGCTTGCAGCTATTTTTCTTGAAGACTTATGCGGGTTGCTGCGCGGCTTGTACATGGGCACGCAAATGGGCCAGCGCCTCCTCGACCTGGTCGACCAGCACCAGGCACAGATCGCCGGGAGACAGGCGCTGCAGCGCATGGTCGATGGCCGCGAACTCGCCATGGATCTCGGTCACATAGCTTGAGCGCGGCGCGCCCTGCAGGCCTTGTTGCAGCAGGGCCAGAACCTCGCCGTCGGCGCGGCCGCGCTGGCAGGCATCCTGGTAGAGGATGACGTCGTCAAAGGCCTGGCCCAGGATCCGGGTCTGCTCGCTGATGTCCTGGTCGCGCCGGTCGCCCGCGCCGCTGATGACCACGCTGCGCCGGTTGGCGGGCATGGCATCCACGGCCTGGACCAGGGCGCGTATGGCGTCGGGGTTGTGGCCGTAGTCGGCGATCAGCGTGGCGCCTCGGTAGTCCATGACGTTGAAGCGTCCGGGCGCGTTGTCGCTGTCGTTCAGAAAGCCTGCGAGGCCGCGGCGAATGGTCTGCCAGGACAGGCCGCAGGCCCAGGCCGCGCCCACGGCGGCCATGACGTTCTCGACCTGGAAGCTGATCGCGCCGCCGCGTGTAATCGGTATCTCGCGCAGGGCCACGGTCTCGCGCCACGAGCCTTCGGCCACGACCAGCTGCTCGCCGTCCACGTAGATCACGCGGTTGCCCTGGGCGCGGTGCGTGGCCATCACGGGGTGGTGGCGGTCCACGGCAAAGTAGATCACCTTGCCCGGGCAGGTGCTGGCCATGGCCGCGACCAGGGGGTCGGCCGCGTTGAGCACCGCATAGCCGCTGGTGGCCACGTTCTGCACGATGACGCGCTTGAGCACGGCCACGTCTTCCACGGTGTGGATGTAGTTCAGGCCCAGATGGTCGCCCGCGCCCACATTGGTGACCACGGCCACCTGGCAGCGGTCGAAGCCCAGGCCTTCGCGCAGAATGCCGCCGCGCGCGCATTCGAGCACGGCCGCATCGGTCTCGGGGTGGGCCAGGGCGTTGCGGGCACTTCTGGGCCCCGAGCAGTCGCCGCTGTCGATCTGGCGGCCGTTGACGTAGACGCCATCGGTATTCGTCATGGCCGTGCGCCAGCCCTGGGCCGTGAACAGGTGGGCGATCAATCGCGTGGTCGTGGTCTTGCCGTTGGTGCCGGTGACGGCGACCAGGGGGATGCGCCCGTCCTGGCCCGGCGCGAACAGCTCGTCCACCATGGGCACGCCCACGTTGCGCGGACGGCCATACGAGGGCGCGAGGTGCATGCGCAGGCCGGGTGCGGCATTGACTTCGACGATGCCGCCGTTTTGCTCTTCCAGCGGGCGCAGCATGGTCTCGCAGATCACGTCCACGCCGCAGATGTGCAGGCCTATGGTCTGGGCGGCCTCCACGGCGCGCGCGGCGATGTCGGGGTGTACGTCGTCGGTGACATCGGTGGCGCTGCCGCCCGTGGAGAGGTTGGCGTTGTTGCGCAGCACCACGCGCTGGCCCTGCACGGGCACGGACTCGGGCGTGAGCCCTTCGCCCGCAAGGCGCGCGAGGGCGATGTCGTCCAGGCGTATCTTGGTCAGCGCCGTGCCGTGGCCCGAACCGCGGCGCGGGTCCTGGTTGACGATGTCGACGAGTTCGCGCACGGTATGCGTTCCGTCGCCCAGCACCTGGGGCGGCTCGCGGCGGGCCGCTGCCACCAGCTGGTTGCCGACCACGAGCAGGCGGAAGTCGTGGCCGGGCAGAAAGCGCTCGACCATGACTTCGTCGCCGTATTCCCTGGCCGTGGCATAGGCGTCATCGAGCTGCTTGCGCGTGCTGATGTTCACGGTCACGCCCTTGCCCTGGTTGCCGTCCTGGGGCTTGACGACCACGGGCAGGCCGACTTCCTGGGCCACGGCCCAGGCGTCTTCGATGTCGCTCACGGGCCGGCCCATGGGCACGGGCACGCCGGCCGCGTGCAGCAGGCGCTTGGTCAGGTCCTTGTCCTGCGCAATCGACTCGGCCACCGCACTCGTGGTATCAAGTTCAGCCGCCTGTATGCGGCGTGCCCTGGAGCCCCAGCCCAGTTGCACCAGCGAGCCCGAGGTGAGGCGCCGAAACGGTATGCCGCGCGCCACGGCCGCATCCACGATGGAGCCTGTGGACGGGCCTACGCGCTCGTCCTCGTCGAGCTCGCGCAGCTCGGCAATCAGCCGGCTGGTGTCAAAGGCGGTATCGGCCTGGGCGGCCTGGATCAGGGCCAGGGCCTGCTCCATGGCCAGGCGGCCCACGGCTTCCTCGGTGTACTCGACCACGACCTGGTAGGTGCCGCTCTCCAGCGTGTCGCGCGTGAGGCTGAAGGTCACGGGGCAGCCGGCCTGGGCCTGCAGCGACAGGGCTGCGGTTTCCAGCACATGGGCCAGGGACAGGTGCTGGTCCGCACCATGGGGCTGGAGCACGCCGATCTTGGGAAAGCGCGCGCGCAGCCGGTCCTCGAAGCCGGCCAGGGCGGAGTAGTCGAGCTCATGCGGCTCGCAGCTGACTACGGCCTCGATGGCGGTGCTGCGGGTCCAGAGGTTGGGGCCGCGCAGGGCTCGGATGCGGGTGATCTGCATAGGTTCTTCTTTCGGAAGGCCGGCTCTCGTGGAGCCGGCTTTGCATGTCAACGTGGGTGGTGCGCCTCAGGCTGCCGTGGCCGTGTATTCAAAGGTCTTGATGCCGGCGGCGATCAGGTCGGGCGCAATGTCCATGGACCAGGCCGTGGCAATCGCGGCCAGCAGGGCCGGAGTGTCGGGCCGGCGTCCGCCGGGCAGGCTCAGCGCATCCAGCGTGCCCAGCACGCGCTCGTTGCCGCCTGTGGCCAGAACGACCTGCTGCTTGCGCACGAACACCGCTCGGCCTTCGGGCTTGCTGCAATGCTCGGCGATCAGGGGATTGTCGGCACTGGTCGAATAGAACAGCACCTCGCCATCGCACAGGCGCGCGAGATCGGCGACCTGCGCGATGTCGGCATTGAGCACGCCCGCGCCCTCGTCGAGCACCACGTCGATCTGCGTGCGCAGCACGCGCGTCATGCGCTCCTGATCGAGCACGTCGTGATCGGCCAGGCTCTCGTAGCCGTCCATGTCGGTGACCACGCCGACCAGGCAGCGGTCGTAGGCCAGGCCTTCGTCGAGTATGGAGCGCGCCGTGGTCTCTATGACGGCAGCCTCGGCCAGGCGGTTGGTCAGCAGGCGGTGGGCACCGGCCCAGTTGGCGGTATTGATTTTCTGCGTCTGGCGGTTTGCAAGGAACATGCCTTCGCTGCAGGCCACGCCCGTGAGCTTGCCCGACAGCTGCAGCAGCCAGCCCACGAGGCGGGAAATGAAGCCGTTCTCGCGCGTGCCCACGATGCCCACCAGGGGAATGCGGCCTGCGCCCGTATCCTCTTCGGTGCGCGCAAACAGATGATCGACGATGGCCATGCCCACGGGACGCGGCGCGCCGCTGGTGGGCTTGAGGTGCATGAGCAGGCCGGGGCCGGCATTGACCTCCAAAATCGCGCCGCCCTGCTCCTTCATGGGCTTGGAGACGTCCTTCAAAATCATGTCCATGCCTGCAATGTCCAGGCCCACGATCTTGGCGGCCAGGCTCGCGTAGTAGGCCACGTCGGGATGGACATCGTCGGTGCAGTCAATGGCCATGTTGCCGTTGCGCTGCAGCAGCACGCTCTGGCCCTGGGGGATGACGGAGTCGGGGCTGACCTGCTGGCGGTTGAGCTCCAGCTTGACGGCGCCGGCCTCCAGGTTGATCCAGTCCAGCGGGTATTCCTGCTCGGGGCCTCGGCGCGGGTCCTGGTTGAGCACGTCCACCAGCTCGCGCAGCGTGGAGCGGCCATTGCCATGCACGGACACGGTCTCGCCCTTGGTGGCCGCCGCGACCTTGCCGCCCACCACCAGCAGGCGGTGCTCGATGCCATCGATGAACTTCTCGACGATCACGTCCGAGCCTTCTGGCTGGGCCAGCGCGAAGGCGGCCTTGATGTCGGCCTCGCGGGAGAGTTCCAGCGTCACGCCGCGCGCGTGGTTGCCGTCCGAGGGTTTGACGGTGACGGGAAAACCGATGTCCTGAGCCACGTCCCAGGCCTCCTCGGGGCTGTCCACGACCTGGCCTTCGGGAACGGGCACGCCGCAGGCGGTCAGCAGGCGCTTGGTGAAATCCTTGTCCTGGGCAATGCCTTCGGCAATGGCGCTGGTCTGGTCGCTCTCGGCGGTCCAGATGCGGCGCTGCGCTGCTCCATAGCCGAGCTGGACCAGATTGCCGTCGTTGAGGCGGATATGGGGAATGCGGCGCTCGCTGGCAGCATCGACGATGCAGCCTGTGGAGGGGCCCAGATAGCGGTCGTTGATGGCCGTCTTGATGGCCTGGATGGCGGGCCTGAGATCGAAGGGCTCGTCGTTGATGGCCGCCATGATGAGCCTGTGGCCATGCTCGAGAGCCACGCGCGCCACGGCCTCCTCGGGGCAGCGGAACACCATGCGGTAGACCCCGCGTTGTGAAATCTCACGCGTTTGGCCGAACTCGGCTGGCATGCCGGCCAGATTGAGCAGCTCTATGATGACGTGCTCCAGCACATGGCCCATCCAGGTGCCGCCTTCGAGGCGCTGTATGAAGCCGCCGCGTTCGCCCACGCCACAGTGGTGCTCGACAAGATCGGGCAGCCAGCTCGTGAGGCGCGCGTTGAAGCCGGGAATCTTGTTGGAGGGGTGGTCTTCGAGTTCGCCCAGGTCCAGCCAGACTTCCAGAACGGGGCGGTAGGTCCAGACGCTGGGGCCGCGCAAATAAGTGGTGCGCAGAAGTTGTATGTCTTTGAATTTCGCCATGTTGGTCAGCAATTAAGCATGAACGGCGACCCGGGCTGGAGCCGCCAGAGAACGGGAGCTGATTGTGCGCCCAAAAAACACATCTTCCATGTGTCAGCCTGAATCGGGGCTGGTGCGTTGAACAAGCATGCCGCGTGTGCCGGCCAACATATCCACAGGGCACAAGTCAGCCCTCATGACATCAGGAGCCGCCAGGGGCGGGAACAAAAAATCAACATGCAAGAACACCTAGGTGTGGACACTGTGGCCTTTTCCGATAGCTCCAGGGGGGCGGAGTTGCAAGCCAGGCTCGCTGCTAATGAGAACGTTCTGGCCGTTGCTTCGGTTGACCTGACCCAGGATTTGCGCTTCGGCGCAGGCCATGTGGTGCTCACTACGCAACGGGTCTGGAGCTGCGATCCCGCGAGCGGGCAGTGGCGTGAGTTGGCGCTTGCGCCCGACCAGAAGCTGCGCCTGCTCGACCATGGCGGAGTCGGGACGCTGGAGCTGCACAGCCCCGAAGAGCGGCAGGCACTGTGGCGTTTCACGCTGCGCCACCAGGCGGATGTCCTGCGCTTCATGCAGCAGTTCGAGCTGCTGCGCCAGCGGCTGGAGCGCGGTGACGATGCCTGTGACGAAGAGGATGAGGCCGCGCGCTGCCCTGTCTGCCATGTTGTGCTGCCGCCCGAGACCGAGGACTGCCCGGCCTGCGCGCGCCAGCAAAAGCCGCAGACGTCAACCTGGGTGCTGCTGCGTCTGTGGCGCTTTGCCAAGCCTTACAAGAACCAGTTGCTGCTGGGGTTTTTGCTGACCCTGGCTTCCACGGGCGCGCAGCTGGTGGCACCGTATCTGACCATCCCTTTGATGGACAAGATCCTGATTCCGTTCCAGAACGGCGAGAAGATCGATTCCAGCCTGGTCACCTTCTATCTGAGTGCGCTGCTGGTGTCGGCCCTGCTGGCCTGGGCTCTGGGCTGGGCGCGCACCTTTGTGCTGGCCAAGGTCTCGGAGCGCATAGGCGCGAACCTGCGCACAACGACCTATAACCACTTGCTGACGCTGTCGGTGGACTACTACGGCAGCAAGCGCACGGGTGATCTGATGGCGCGCATCGGCTCCGAAACCGATCGCATCAACCTGTTCCTGTCGCTCAATGCCCTGGACTTCGCGACCGACGTGCTGATGATCGTGATGACCTCGGTGATCCTGTTTTCCATCAACCCCTGGCTGGCCCTGGTCACCCTGGTGCCCCTGCCCTTCATCGCCTGGATGATTCATACCGTGCGTGACCGTCTGCGCACAGGCTTCGAGAAGATAGACCGCGTCTGGTCCGAAGTGACGAATGTGCTCGCCGACACCATTCCCGGCATACGTGTGGTCAAGGCCTTTGCCCAGGAAAAGCGCGAGGCCGCGCGCTTTGCGAGTGCCAACCAGGTCAACCTGCAGGCCAACGACAAGGTCAACAAGACCTGGTCGCTGTTCACGCCCACGGTCACGCTGCTGACCGAAATCGGCCTGCTCATCGTCTGGGGATTCGGCATTTATCTCGTGGCCCATGAAAGTATCACGGTCGGTATTCTCACGGCCTTCATCGCCTACATCGGGCGCTTTTACACACGGCTGGACTCCATGAGCCGTATCGTCTCGGTCACGCAAAAGGCAGCTGCAGGCGCCAAGCGCATCTTCGACATCCTCGACCATGTGAGCAACGTGCCCGAGCCTGCCAACCCCGTGAAGCTGGCCAGGACCGAGGGCGCAATCCATATGGAGGATGTGAGCTTTCGCTACGGCAGCCGCGCCGTCATCAAGCACCTGAACCTGCAGATCCGGCCCGGTGAGATGATCGGTCTGGTCGGCCACAGCGGCTCGGGCAAGAGCACGCTGGTGAATCTGATCTGCCGCTTCTACGATGTCTCCGAAGGCTCGATACAGCTCGACGGCGTGGACGTGCGCCGCATGTCCGTCTCCGACTACCGGCGCAATATCGGCCTGGTATTGCAGGAGCCGTTCCTGTTCTTCGGCACGATTGCCGAGAACATTGCCTACGGCAAGCCCGGTGCCACGCGCGAGGAAGTCGTGGCCGCAGCGCGCGCCGCCCATGCGCATGAGTTCATCCTGCGCCTGCCCCATGGCTATGACTCGCTGGTGGGCGAGCGCGGCCAGGGCCTGTCGGGCGGCGAGCGCCAGCGCATTTCGATTGCGCGCGCCCTGCTCATCGATCCGCGCATCCTGATCCTCGACGAGGCCACCTCGGCCGTGGACACCGAGACCGAAAAGGAAATCCAGCGCGCCCTGGACAACCTGGTGCAAGGCCGCACCACGATTGCGATTGCCCACCGCTTGTCGACCTTGCGCAAGGCCGATCGGCTGGTCGTCATGGACCGTGGCGAGATCGTCGAAGTGGGGCCGCATGATGAACTCATGGCCCAGAAGGGGCACTACTGGCGCCTGTACGAAGCCCAGGCACGCCGGGCCGAGGAAGACGCGCAGGCCGCAGGCCTGACACTGCAAGTGAACAAGGAATAAGCATGGATCACGCGACCCATTCCGACACAACGGACCTGCGCCTGGAGCGCAATGCCCATGGTCGCCTGGTGCTGACCCTGAGCGATGGAACCAGCCACGAGGCCGTGACGCCCGTGCGCGCCTTTCCCATCACGGCCCCGGACCAGGGCCTGTCCCTGGTGGCCGTCGACGGCAAGGAAGTCCTGTGGGTGGAGCGCCTGGCCGATTTGCCGCCCCAGGTGCGGGCCCTGATTGAAGAAGAGCTCGCGGTACGCGAATTCGTGCCAACCATCTTGCGCATTCTGGGCGTATCGGGATTCGCCACGCCCAGCACCTGGGATGTGGAGACCGACAAGGGGCCGACCCAGCTTGTGCTCAAGGCCGAGGAGGACATACGCCGTCTTTCCGGGCGCACCCATTTGCTCATCACGGGTCAGGATGGCGTTCAGTTCAAAGTGCCTGACAGCGCAAGCCTGGACCGGGCTTCACGCAAGCTGTTGGGGAGATTTTTATAGCGCTTGGCGCTTGCCTGGCGGGCGTTTCAGGCTATTTTCATACCGATTTTCCGGTAGAAGCAAAACAATTTTAGTTCTCTGGCTGGTGGCCGATAACAGGGCGACGGCGGGCAATCCCTGGCCGCAAGACAAAACCAGGAGGACTCAAGCATGCACATTCCACCTCTGGAAAGAACTTCCATACCCTGGCGCCCCCCCAGCGCGGACCTGTACTCCACCGGAGCTTCGGGGGCCGTGCCTGTACGACCGATCAACGAGGTCAATGCCGTGGAGTCGACCGACCGCATCGGTGAGGGCCGCGTGCAGCGTGATCCGCAAAAGCCCTCGGTATCGGATCGCGAGAACCGCGACTGGACGACGCACAAGGAAGTCCAGCAAAAGCAGGAGGTCGAGGAGCCGCCCAAGGAGCCTTTGTCCAAGCAGTTGCTGGAGTTGATCCAGTCCATGTGGCGCGCCAGCGCCATGGCCGTGGAGCAGGCGCAGGACGTGAGCAAATCCGATGAAGTGGCGCGCAACAAGCTGCAGCCCAGGCGCGACGATGATCCCGTGACCTACTCGGAGCCCAAGGTCAAGCGCACTGGCGGCTGATCAGGCGCGCAGAGCCTCCAAGCCAAGACTTCCTGCGTTGGGGCGGGCCCTAATGCCCGGCGTCTCTGGCAGTCGCCGCAGCCTTGGCTGCGGCGCGTTCAGCCCGGTATTTGACGGCGAAGGCCTTGACCTCTTCCATGGAAACAAAGCCGTCCTTGTCGGTGTCGGCCTCGTCGAAGGCGGCGGCCAGCGGCGGGAACAGAGCCACTTCATGGCGGCTGAGTTTGCCATCCTGGTTGGCATCCAGCATCTGGAATTCGCGTCTGGCCTTGATTTCCCCCTTGCTCAAGGCCGCAGGCTCGGCAGCGGTGGTGTCGGGCTCGGCATGGGCCATGGGCAGCGTGAAGGCACTGACCAGCAGTACGGCCATGGCGGCGCGCAGCAATGGGGGGCGGTTGATGTCTCGGTTGATTTTTGGAAAATCCATCCGGATCAGATGGGGGCAGACGGCCGTTGTGCAAGAGACGAGTGCGTGCAGGCCCTGTTTTTTTACTGTTTTTTCCTGGACCGGACTTGTGCCCAAGCCGTCCGGGGCTGGAGTGCAAATCCCGGAGATCAGGGGTTGGAGATGCCGCTGTTCACATGACCTGCAGGCACATGGCGGGCGGCCGAGTGCACATGGCCGCTTTGGTCGTCAAAGAAGAAATCGGGCTCGAACTCGCGCAGAAACGGGCCTTTCTCCAGGCCGCCGAGGAACATGGCTTCGTCCACCGTAATGCCCCAGTCCAGCAGCGTGCGCACGGCGCGCTCGTGGGCCGGGGCGCTGCGTGCGGTGACCAGGGCCGTGCGTATGCGCATGGTCTTGGAGGCATCCGCCTGCTGCTGCAGCCGGTTCAATGCGGTCAGCAAGGGCTTGAACGGCCCGTCGGCCAGAGGCGTTGCCGCATGCGATACCTCGTGCTGCAGGAAGGCGGGCAGTCCGCCTTCCTGGTAGATGCGCTCGGCGTCGTCGGAGAACAGCACGGCATCGCCGTCGAAGGCAATGCGCACCTCCTCTGGGTAGCGGTCGCCTGCGGGCGTGGCGTCGGTCATCACCCTGGCGGCGGGAAAGCCGATGGACAGGGCCTGCTGCACATCGGCAGCGTTGGCGGACAGGAATAGGTGGGCGCCCAGTGGCCGCAGGTAGGAGAACGGATCGCGCCCGCGCGTGAACACGCCGCGCTCTATGCGCATGCCGGCCTCCTTGGCCGAGGCGAAGACGCGCATGCCGCTGGCCGGATCGTTGCGCGAGAGCATGACGACTTCCACGCGTTGCACGTCGGTGGTGTTGAAGGCCAGGAGCTTTTGCACCAGCGAGAAGGCGATGCCAGGCCGCGCGTGCTGGTGCACGAGCTCAAGCTGGCGGCGCATGTAGGCCTCCTCATCTCCGGCTTCGAACAGGCGGTTCTCTTCCTCGAAGTCGAACAAGGCGCGCGAGGAGATCGCGACCACCAGCTTGTCCTGCAATGTGACGGCCATGGCTTATTTGACGAATTGGTTGAGCTGGATGATGGGCATGAGCACGGCCAGCACGATGAGCATGACGATGAGCCCCATGGCGACGATGAGCAGGGGCTCGAGTATGGTGGCCAGATTCATGGCGCGGCGCTGCACCTCGGTGGACAGCTGGGTCGCCGCGCGCTGCAGCATCACGGGCAGTTGCCCGGTCTGCTCACCCAGGCGTGCAAACATCGAGACCAGGCCCGGAAAGCGTTTCTTCTGGGCCAGGGCCGAGGCCAGCGGAGCGCCTTCGCGCACCAGAACCAGGGCATCCATGGCGTCGGCACGCATGGCGCGGTTGTTCAGCGTTTCGGCCGCCGCCTGCAAGGCCTTGAGAATCGGGACCCCTGCGCCAGCCAGCATGGCCAGCGTGCCTGCAAAGCGCGCCGCGTTGTAGCTGCGCGCCATGCGTCCTATGAGCGGAAGATGAAGCCACCAGGCGTCGAAACGCTCGCGCATCGCAGGATTCCTGAGCGCGGTTCTGAAGAGCACGATGCCCGCCATCAGGGCGCAGAGAATCGCCCAGCCATAGTGACGCACGGCATCGCTGACGGTCAGCATGGCCACCGTGAGCATGGGCAGGGCGCGTTTGGTGCCCGCGAACACGCTGGCCACCTGGGGTACGACATAGCTCACCAGAAACAGCACGATGGCCATGGCCACCAGGGTGACGATGGCCGGATAGAGCGCGGCACCGATGAGTTTCGACTGCAGCGCCTGGCGCGCTTCGAGGTCGTCGGCCAGGCGCTCCAGCACGGGCCCCAGGCTGCCGCTGGACTCGCCTGCACCGATGACGGCGCAGAAAATATCCGAGAACTCGCGCGGGTGCTGGGCCAGGGCACGCGCAAAGGTCGAGCCTGCATTGACCTCGGCGCGCAGCGCGGCCATCAGATGGTGCTGGCGTGCGTCGTCGGTCTCGTCGGCCAGCGCCGCGAGTGCGCGCTCTATGGGCAGGCCTGCTGTGACAAGTCCTGAAAGCTGGCGTGTCCAGATCGCCAGCCCCGTGGAGCTCAGGGTGGGGCGTGACAGCCAGGAGCCGGAGCCGCCTTGCAATTCGTCGGAGGCGCCCGCAGCGACCAGGCTGACGGCCATGGGCACCAGGGCCTGGGAGCGCAGCAGGCTGCGCGCGGCACGTGCATTGTCGGCCTCTATCGTTCCCTTGCGGGTATGGCCTTGTGCGTCCAGAGCTTCGAAGGAATAGGCGGGCATGTGCGCTATTGAGCGATTGGCGTGTCGATGAGGGGCGGGAAGTCGATGGTAGCCGCTGGAGATGACATCTGGCGTCAAGAGCAGATCAAACCATGGCTTTGCGGTCTGCGCCGGCGGCCCACCTGTCCCGGTCGGAGACTATCTCATGCGCGCAGTCTCTGGAAATGCAGGCATTCATTGTTTCAGGATAAGTACCATGACAAGTGCTTGCGGTATACCTTTGGGTTTCGCATGAAATGAGATGCTGATGAGGACGAAAAATGCTTAAGAACAAAGTGGCTCTGATAACCGGCGCAGCTTCCGGCATAGGGCAGGCCATTGCCCTGACATGGGCACGTGAGGGTGCGCGCGTGGTGGTCTCCGACATCAACGCCGAGGCGGGCCAGCAGACCGCAGACCTGGTGCGCGACCTGGGCGGCGAGGCGTTCTTCCTGCAGGCCGATGCGGGCAGCGCCATCGACCACGAGGAGCTGGTGGCCCAGACCCTGCGCCACTTCGGCCGTCTGGATGTGGCCTGCAACAACGCGGGCATAGGCGGAGCCAAGGCCGCCACGGCCGACTATCCGCTCGATGCCTGGGAGCAGGTGCTGCGCATCAACCTGTCCGGTGTGTTCTATGGTTGCAAATACCAGATCGCAGCCATGCTGCAAAACGGCGGCGGCTCCATCATCAACATGGCATCCATCCTCGGAGCCGTGGGCTTTGCGGGCTCGCCTGCCTACGTGGCGGCCAAGCATGGGGTGCTGGGCCTGACCAAGACGGCGGCACTCGAATATGCAGTGCGCGGCGTGCGCGTGAATGCCGTGGGACCGGCCTTCATAGAAACACCTCTGATAGAGCGCCTCAAGCAGGACGAGGCCGCTTATGGGCAGCTGGTGGGTGCCCATCCGGCGGGGCGTCTGGGCAAGGCCGAGGAGGTGGCCGAGCTCGTGACCTGGCTGGCCAGCGACAAGGCCAGCTTCGTCACCGGCTCCTACTACCCCGTGGATGGAGGCTATCTGGCGAGGTGAGGCCTGGAACATGTTCCAAGCCTTGGGGACAGTGCCTTTGCGGGCGGTCTGCAGCGTTGCGAATCCCATCCCGCAAAGACACTGGTGCGCCGCGAGGAGATCGTGAACAAGCTCTTAGCGCCCCAGGGCCTGGGCCGTGAGCTCCAGTGAGCGCAGGCGCAGGCCGCTGTCGAACACGTCGCTGACCAGGATGAGCTCGTTGGCCTCGGTGTCGGCCTGCAGCTTTTGCAGCCGCTCGCGCACCCGGTCCGGGCCGCCGATGGCGGCCACGGCCAGAAAGTCGCCAATGGCCTGGCGCTCGCGCTCGCCGAGCTGGGCCGCATAGTTCTCCAAGGGCGGAGCAAGCAGGCCGCGCCGGCCCGTGAGAATGCCCAGCACGCGCTGGTAGGTGCTGCTGGCCAGGTATTCGGCTTCCTCGTCCGTGGTTGCCGCAATCACGGGCGCGCCCACCGCCACATAGGGCTTGGCCAGTTGGGCCGAGGGCTTGAACAACTGGCGATACAGCTGCACGGCCTGGTAGAGCATGCGCGGCGCAAAGTGCGAGGCGAATGCATAGGGCAGGCCCAGGTGGGCGGCCAACTGGGCCGAGAACAGGCTGGACCCCAGCAGCCAGATGGGCACATTGGTTCCGGCGCCCGGCGTGGCCACGAGTTGCTGGCCGGGCTGGGCCGGTGCCAGCAGACGCTGCAGCTCCAGCACGTCGCGCGGAAAGTCTTCCTCGGTTTCCACGCGGTCGCGGCGCAGGGCGCGCATGGTGGGGCCGTCGGTTCCTGGTGCACGGCCCAGGCCCAGATCGATGCGGCCCGGATAGAGTTCGGCCAGGGTGCCAAAGGCTTCGGCCACGACCAGGGGCGCATGGTTGGGCAGCATGATGCCGCCCGAGCCCACGCGAATCCTGGAGGTCGCCCCGGCGATATGCCCGATCAGCACGGCCGTGGCCGAGCTCGCAATGCCGGGCATGTTGTGGTGCTCGGCCAGCCAGTAGCGCTCAAAGCCCAGCGCCTCGGCCTTGCGCGCCGTGGCGACGGCAATCTCCAGGGCCTGGGCCACGCTGCCGCCTTCGCGCACGGCCACCAGGTCCAGCATGGACAGTCGAACATTCTCAAAGGATTTCATCATCTGCTCTTTATTCAAAAAACATAGCTGAAAGCGCTCACCGGATCAGCGCCTCGACGCTATTTCCTTGCTGCAGGTAATGCCCAGCACAAGGCACCAGGCCAGGGGCAGCATGGCGGCGGCGAAATGGCTTTCGCCCTGCTGTATGGCGAGCCAGGAAATGGGCAGGGCGATCAGGGCCGACACGCGTATCAGGCGGCGCAGAAAGGGCGTGGACAGCCGCGACTTGAAGCCGTACAGGCCTAGGTAGCTGACCACGCAGAACGCGGCGATCCAGAGAAAGAACGCGCCGCCGTAAGCTGCGCTCCAGGCGCTCAGGGTTTGAAACATGCGAATCATTGTGGCAAAGCCTGAAGGCCTTTGCCGGGCAGGTTGATAGGCCGGTGTCGGGAGGCCCCAAAGAGCAGGCCCGCCGAGGGGCGGGCTGCTCAGTCCCCGGTGACGCGCAGCACCTCTTCGCGCGTGGTGATGCCTTCGCGCACCAGGCGTTCGCCGTCCTCGCGCATCAGGTGCATGCCTGCGGCCATGGCCGTCTCGCGTATCTCGGCCTCGCTGGCCTGGCGGTGGATCTGGGCGCGGATGGCATCGTCCACGACCAGCAGCTCAAAGATCCCGGTGCGGCCACGGTAGCCGCTGGGCTCGTCGGGCGCACTGCGGCGCACCAGGCGCTGGGCCAGCACGCCCAGCAGCGAGGACGAGAGCAGAAACGGCTCCACCCCCATGTCGATCAGGCGGGTCACGGCGCTTGCGGCGTCGTTGGTGTGCAAAGTGGCCAGCACCAGGTGGCCGGTGAGCGAGGCCTGGATCGCGATCTGTGCGGTTTCGAAGTCGCGTATCTCGCCGATCATGATCACGTCCGGGTCCTGGCGCAGCAGGGCGCGCAAGGCCTTGGCGAACGTGAGCTCGATCTTGGCATTGACCTGGGTCTGGCCCACGCCGGCGAGCTCGTACTCGATGGGGTCTTCCACGGTCATGATGTTGCTGCGGCTTGCGTCCATGCGTGACAGCGCCGCATACAGCGTGGTGGTCTTGCCCGAGCCCGTGGGGCCGGTGACCAGCACGATGCCGTGGGGCTGGGCCGTGAGGCCGGTAAAGCGCGCCAGGGTCTGGCCCTGCATGCCCACGGCCTCGAGGCTGAGCTTGGAGCTGCTCTTGTCCAGCAGGCGCAGCACGGCACGTTCGCCATGGGCGCTGGGCAGGGTGGAGACGCGCACGTCGATGGCGCGCGTGCCCAGGCGCAGGCTGATGCGTCCGTCCTGGGGCAGGCGTTTTTCGGAAATGTCCAGATCGGCCATGATCTTCAGGCGCGAGATCAGGGCTGCGTGCAGGGCGCGGTTGGGCTGTACGACTTCGCGCAGATCGCCGTCCACGCGAAAGCGCACACTGGAGTGGCGCTCGTAGGGTTCGATGTGGATGTCGGATGCGCCGTCGCGCGCGGCCTGGGTCAGCAGCGCGTTGAGCATGCGGATGATGGGCGCGTCGTCGGCCGTCTCCAGCAGGTCCTCCACGGCGGGCAGCTCCTGCATCATGCGCGAGAGATCGGCATCGGACTCGACCTCGCTGACGACCAGGGCCGCACTGGATTCGCTTTGCGAATAGGCGGCGCTGATGCGATGGGCCAGCGTGCCGGCGTCCAGCATCTGCCACAACTGCACGCCGTATTTGCGCTGCACTTCGGAGAGGGCCTGCCAGTCGGGGGCCGGGCCGTGCCAGAGCACGGGCTGCTGGCCGTCGTCCTCGATCAGCAACTGGCTGCTGCGCGCAAACGAGTAGGGCAATAGGTAGCGCATAGGTGCTTACAGCGTGCCCGGTGCGGCAGGTGCTGGTCCCGGTGCGGGCGCCGCAGGCTGGCCCGCGGGTCTGGTGAAGTCCTCGAGATCGGACTTGGCGCCCGGGACGATGACCATGTTCGGCTGGATCAGCGAGGTGGCGGATTGGGGCAGGACGGCGGCACCGTCCACATGGCGCAGCATCAGATTGGGCTCGGGCTGGGCGGCCTGTTGGGCGCCGCGTATGGCGTCGTAGCGGTCCAGCGAAAGCTGGCTGGAGGCGCTGGCGTCGCGCAGCACCATGGGGCGCAGAAACACCATGAGATTGGTCTTCTTGCGCGAGCGCGCGGTGTTGCGGAACAGATTGCCCAGGATCGGAATATCGCCCAGCAGGGGAACGCGCTCCTGGCTTTGCTGGTATTCATCGGCAATCAGGCCGCCGAGCACCACGATGCCGCCGTCCTCGACCAGCACATTCGACTCTATGGAGCGCTTGGTCGTGGTGGCGCCGCTGGCGCTGGTGGCCGTGCCCTGCTTGACGGCCGAGCTTTCCTGGTAGACGGCCATCTTGATGGTGCCGTTCTCGTTGATCTGCGGGCGTATGCGCAGCAGCGTGCCCACGTCCTTGCGTTCGTAGGTGGTGAAGGGGTTGACCGTGCCGCTGGTCGAGGTGTTGGTGTAGGAGCCCGTGGGAAAGGGCACGTTCTCGCCGACCATGATGCTGGCTTCTTCATTGTCCAGCGTCATGAGGTTGGGGGTGGACAGGATGTTGGTGTCCGCATCGCCCTGCATGAGGTTGGCCAGCGCTCCCAGGCTGGTCGTGCCGTTCACGGTCTGGGTGAAGCCCAGGTTCATGCCCTTCATGCCGGTCAGGGCTGCGGCACTGGTGGCGTCGGTCGTGCCGTTGTTGATCAGGCCGTCAACGGCGCCCGAGAGGCCGAAGATGTTGGAAATGCCGGTGACCGAGGTGCCGTTGCCCAGCACGCCAACGACGCGGCCGCCGCTCTGGATGATGGAGCTCCACTGCACGCCGAACTGCGCTGCCTTGTCGGCCGAGACTTCGACGATCAAGGCCTCGATCAGGACCTGGGCACGGCGCCCGTCGAGCTTGTCGATGACGGCGCGCAACTGGCGGTAGAGGGGGGCGGGTGCGGTGATGATCAGCGAGTTGGTCGTGGGGTCGGCCTGGATCATGCCGCCCGTGGAAGGCTGCTGGGCCGTGCCGAATCTGGAGCTGGGGCCGCTGGCTCCGCCGCCCAGGCCCATGGTGGCACTGCCGTCGGTGCCGCGCGAGATCACGGCCTGTTGGGCGCCGCCACCGCCACCGCCGCCGCCTGCGGCTGCCGCAGGTGCGGCGCCGGGCTGGCTGCTCAGGGCACTGGCCGCCGTGGCCTGGGCGCTCATGGCCGCGCGCAGCGTGGTCGCCAGGGCCGTGGCATCGGCATTCTTGAGGTAGACCACATGGATGTCGCCCTGGTCGCTGGTGTGGTTGATGGCCGGCTGGTCAAGGCGTGCGATCAGCGAGCGCGCCTGGGCCAGCCGGGCCGGGTTGGCCGCGCGCAGCACGATGGAGTTGCTGCGCGGCTCGGCCAGAAAGGCGGTCTTGAAGCCGTTGTCGGTCTGGCCCGGCGTGGCGCCGGCCGCAACCGCCGGGCCGGCACTGCCGCCTTCGAGCAGGCGTGACACCAGGGCCACCATGTCCGAAGCCACGGCATGGCGCAGCGGGATGACCTCGACGTCGGTGGCGTTGGAGACATCCATGGTCGCCACGATGCGCGCAATGCGCTGCAGGTTGTCCGCGTAGTCGGTGATCACCAGGGAGTTGTTGCCCGGGTTGACGTTGATGGTGTTGTTGGGGCTGATCAGCGGGCGCAGCACGGGCACGAGGTTGTTGGCGTTCTCGTAGTTGAGCTTGAAGATCTGGGTCAGCACCTGACCGCCGGCCGGCCCTCCCGAACGCCCGCTCTGGGCCACGGCGACCTCGCTGGCCTGCAGCTTGGCATCGGCCTCGGGAATCACCTTGTAAAGCCCGGCGGACTCGATCACGGTAAAGCCCTGCAGGCGCAGCGCGGCCAGAAACTGCTGGTAGGCCATGGCCGGCGCCACGGGCTTGTCGGTGAGCAGGGTGATCTGGCCCTTCACGCGCGGATCGACGACCACGTTGCGGTTGGTGATGGCGGCGATGGCACGTGCCACGGCCTCGATCTCGGCACCATTGAAGTTCAGCGTCACGGGCTCGCCGGGACGCAGGCTGGGCGTGGCCGGGCTCTGGGCATGAATGCCGGGGCTGGCGCAGGCCAGCAAAGCACAGACGGCGAGGGAGTGCAGGGCGCTTCGCAAAGGCTTGGCGCAGGGCTGAAAAGTCATGTGTTCAACCAAAGGTGATGATGGAGCGTGCGCCTTGGCGCCGCCCCAGGATATTGAGCAGGTTGGAGAGCGCAGCTTCGCGCTCCGGGCTGGAGGAGGCCTCGCCCTGGAAGTGCAGGCGCTGGCCCGTCCATTGGCCCTGGCCGTTGAGCAGCAGGTCGCCGCTCTGGGTGCTCAGCAGCAGCCTGGGGCTGCTGCCGCCTTCTATGTCGAGCCGGTAACTGCCCAGAAGGCGCAGTGGCGAAAGCCGTGAGGAGACGGCCAGGGCTTCGAGTCTGAGCCGGCCCTGGCTGCTCCAGCGGCCGGCTCTCCAGTGCAGTTGCCAATCCTGGGGCGCAAGGCGCAACTGGCCTTGCAGGTCCAGGGTGTTCCAGGGCGTGCCCAGACCTGCGAGCAGGGTGGCGGGCCAGCGGCTGTCGCTGTCGCCGACTCGCAGGCTCAGCGCCTGCCAGCCCGGCCGGATGTCCATCTGCACAGGGCCGGACAGTGTGCAGCAGGCGCTTTGCAGCTTCAGCCTGGCACCGGTCAGGTGCGGCTGCAACTGCCACTGCAGGCGCGTGGGCAGGCCTGCGCGGTCGCGGCTGCCGGCGCCTCCCGTGAGCACCAGGGCGGCCGAGCCATTCCATAGCGTGCCCTGGGCTTGCTGCAGCAATACCTGGCCCTGGGTGGCGCGCTCGATAGCGTGGCCGAGCCAGGAGGCCGGGGCCCAGATCACGGCGCTGGCGAGCAGGCCGGCGCAGGCCCCGGCCAGTGCCCAGCCGCGCGGTGAGCGGGCCGTGGCCTCGTGGGGGCGGGGGAGTCGGCGGCTTGTCATCAGGACTTGGCGGCCGGCAGATCCAGCATGAGCGTGCCGTTCCAGTGCAGGGTCTGGTCTTCGCCGGGGCTGCGCTGCAGCTTCATCTCGGCGGGCAGGGCGTGGGTGTTGCTGCGCACCTGGGCCAGCCAGCGCGAGAGCGCTGGCGCGGGTGTGCTCTTGAGCGTGATCTGGGCGCGGTCGCCGAGCCAGTTGAGCTGGGCCGAGGTGCCGAGCTCGGTGCTCAGCGAGCTTTGCAGCAAGGCCTTGGCATCGCCTATCAGTGGCTGGGCCTGGGCGCGCAGCTGTTCGGCCTCGGCCTGCCACTCGCGCATCTGGGCCAACTGGGCATCGGCCTGGGCATGGCGTGCGGGTGCGCTGCGCAGACTCTGCAGGGCTGGCGCGAGCAGCACCCACCACAGCAGGGCCAGGCCGACGATGGCAGCTGCGAGCAGCACCAGGTTCTGCTCGCGCCGGCCCAGGCCGCGCCAGTGTGCGGTGGCGCGGTTCTTGAACTGGGCCAGTGGTGGATGGCTCATGGTCGGCTCTCCGCACTCAGCAGCCAGTCGCTGCCTTCACTGTCCAGGCGGTAGCCGCTGCCGGCCAGGCGCTCGCGCGCCTGTTCAAGCGCTTCGGGCGGAAGGTTGGCGAGCTGCAGGCGCAGCTTGCGCTCCTGGTAGTCCAGGGACTGCGCGACCTGGCCTGCGGGCAGGGCCTGGGCTGCGGCCGTGAGCATGGGCTCCAGGTCGTCGGTGGCGAGTGCGCCCGAGCTCTGGCGCAGCAGCGCAAGCTCGCGCTGCATCTGCAGCGGCGCATCGACGATGACGGGAATCTGGGGGAAGCTGCTGCTCAGCGTGGCGCGCACCTGCTGCTGCTTGGCCGCAATCGCGCGGTTCTCCTTCCAGGCCCAGGCGTTGAGGCCTATGACCTGGGTCAGCAGGGCCAGCACCGCACCCCAGCGCGCGGCACGCCATTGGGGCGTGCGCCAGAAGCTTTGCCAGCCTTCGAGCAGGCGGCGCAGGGCCCGGCTCTGCCCGCCCAGGTCCAGGTCGAACTGGGCCAGGTCCCAGGCCTGGGCCGCTGCGGCTAGGCCGCGCTGGGCTTCGGTCTGCAGGCTTACGGGGTGGTTCAGGGTCTCGGCCGAGGCGGCCAGGGCCGGGTCGGCCAGCAGCGGGGTTTCGGGCGGCAGGTCCTGGAGCAGGGCCTGGGTGGCCAGAGGGGCCGTGTGCTCGGCATGGCCGGTGTTCAGGGGCAGGCAGGCCAGGGATTCACGGCCACCCAGGCCTGTGGCCAGCAGCCAGGCGGATTCAGGCGAGCCCATGGCCCACAGCTGGGCCTGGGCCGAGGGCGCGCAGGCGGGGACGATGCGGCCTACGCTGTGGCCTTCGGCCTCCAGGGCTTTGAGGTGCTGGAGCAGCCACGGCTTGTCGCAGGCCGCAACCCAGCAGGGCTGGCCGGCCCGGGCGCCGGGCTGCAGTGCGAGGTGCAGATGCACGGGTTCGTCGAGCAGGCGTTCTTCGAGCAGGCCTTCGAGCACGGCGCGCAGCTTGGGCTGATGGCGGCGTGAACTCAGGGAAAGTCCTTGGGGCAGGGTCACCAGATGCCAGGAAAGGGCCTGGTGGGGGAGCACGGCGACGATCTGCCCCGCGCGTCCCGCAGCCGGGAGCAAGGCGGCACTGGCATGGCCGTGGCGATCGACGTTCAGACCGTCACTGCTGAGCGCGTAGGCGTAATCGCCACCCGCTTGCGCAGGGAGGTAAAGAATCAAGGTGCTCATGCGAAACAAATCATTGTAGGAGGGCTATGTGACAGCTTTGTTGTAATGCGTGGCGCTATCAGACAAGCCTCAATCCGCGCGTTCGCGCCATATCGTACTCACGTTCAAGTCGTTGCGGTATAGCGTTGAACGCTCGCTGATCACGGTCTCCCCGAGCCGCAGGCGGCCGTAGGCCTCGAAGTAGCGGGTGAACACGGCATAGCTGCTGGGGCTGAGCTCCTTGGCCAGGCCCAGGGTGCGGCTGGCGTCGGACAGCGTGCGCAAGGGCCGGGAGGCGCGCATCTGCACGAGCTGGGTGGCCTGGGACCAGGACAGGTCCTCGGAGTTCGCCCAGATGACTTCGGCACTCGCCGTGTTGAGGTTCACGGGCGTGCTCTCGGGCAGCAGGACCAGATAGGGTTCGAGCCGGGTCACGGCCTGGGGCGGCAGGCCCAGCCAGGCCAGTTGGGCCAGGGTGCGCGGCATCAGCGGCACGTTGCCGTCGGCCGTGGTGCTGGCCGCAGAGCGTAGCGACTGCGCGATCTGCTGGGCATAGGAGGTGGGCAGGCCCAGGCGCTGGCACAGGCGCGTCAGGGGGCGCAGGCTCTGGGCATCGTCGGGCGGGGCGTTGATGATGTTGCGCAGGTTCAGGCGCGATTGCAGGTCCGTGATCTGGCCTGAGAGAAAGGCGTCCTGCATGTCGGTCAGGCCGTCGTCGATCTGGCTCACGTTCTTCTGGGCGGCGAGAAAGGTCGTGAGGCGCGCTTCCTGCAGCGGCACGGCCCAGGGCTCGCCCAGATGGTCTACGGGCTGGTTGCGCGTGGAGCGCGCATCCTCGACGAGGATGACGCGTGACCAGTCCAGTGCGCCCAGCAACATCCAGGTCGCCTGGGAGCGGTTGCGCTCTGCGGTCTCTACCTCGACGGCCCGCCATTGCTGCCACAGGGCTGCGGCTGCAAAAGTGGCCACCAGGGTCACGGTGAGCATGGCGGCCAGCAGGGCTGCGCCTGCCTGGGCGACTTGGGAGGCGGCGGGGAAAGGCGTGGTGCGGCTCATGAGCGCTGGTTGGATCGCAAGGGGTTGACCCAGTCCATGGTGATGCGGCCTGCGACGGCGCTGCCCTCGGGCAGGGTCAGCTCCAGGCGCACGCCGTCGGGCAGGCCGGGCAGGGAGCCGGGCTTGCCCGCATTGCCCGGCGTGTTGGGCGTGCCAGGGGTGACGGGCGTGCCCGGCGTAGGCGGCAGCTGGGCGTTGTCGTCGCCGGCAGACTGGGGATGGGTCCAGGCGTTGTTGCGGTAGTAATAGAGCTGCCACTGGGCAAGCGGTATCAGGGCCACCTCGCCCTGGCGCAGATCGTCTGCAGGGCTGCGCCCCCATTGCGCGGCCTGGCTCCAGGCCTGGCGCCACTGGGCGCGCGTGCGCAGGGGCGGGGACTGCCAGCGCAGCCAGTGATTCTGGCCGTTGTGCTGGCGCCGCGCCCAGGCCACGACCAGGGCGCCTTCGTCGATGAGGGCGCTGCTCTTGCGCGTGAGCCGCAGCACCTGGCCGTCCCAGTGAATGGCCTGGGTCTGCTCCAGCGGCATGAGCGCGTCCAGATCGGCATTCCACTGCGCGAGCACGGTCTGCAGCGCAATCAGCTGCTGACCGCGCTCGCGCGTGGCCTCCTGGGAGCGGGCCATGCCATCCAGGCCGCGCCAGCTCATGAGCGCCAGCAGCGCCATGATGGCGATCGCCACCATGAGCTCCACCAGCGTGAAGCCGCCTGCGGTTCCGTGCCGAGTGCAAGACCTGGAGTAGCGCATGGGGTGATTCAATAAAAAGAGAGCTGCCAGCGCTTGCCAGTATTGGAAATCAGATCGAAACTCATCTGAAATCCATATGTAGAAGGCGCTTGCAGCTCATTCATTAATAGCGCCCCACGATGGTGGAGATACGCAGCACCGGATGGGCGCTGGTGCTGACCTCGGCATCCACGCGCCGGAAGCTGGGGTTGGGCGTGGGGCGCACGGCCAGTTGCACGATGAAGGCAGCTCCGGCCTGCACGCAGGTACTGCTGCTGTCGCCTATGGGCGGCATCTGCTGGGACAGGCGCATGCGCACCAGCTCGTTTTGTGCGCACTGCTGGGCCAGCAGCACATCCGACTGGCGCTGGGCGTTGAGCGTGAGCGCCGAGGTGGCCTGCAGCCCGGCCAGCAGGGCAATGCCCACGATGGCCAGGGCCACCATGACCTCGATCAGCGTGAACCCGCGCCGGAGCCGGCGGCGCGGCGGGCGATGAAGAGCAGGCCTCATGGCAGCGACTCTACAGAGAACGGCTGCAGGCCGTCGGTGAACACGCGCAAGGGCGCATTGCCCGAGGACGGCAGCGACAGCACGACGGCCTGGGGCGGCAGCAAGGGCTCGGGCCCCAGGACCAGCGGCGTCGTGGGCTGTACCTGCACGCCCGCAGACAGCCAGGCCGTGGGCAGGGTCGAGGTCGAGGGCAGGCCTTCGAAGCGAAAGCCCTGGGGCGTGGGCCGCCAGAGCACGGGCCGGCCGCTGGCCCTGGCCTGGGCGCGCGCAGAATCCAGCAGCGCAGCCAGGCGCTCGGCCTCGCGCTCCAGCTGGGCCTGGCCGCTGTCGCGCATGGCCACGGCCACCCCGGCCGTGGCCAGCGCAATGATGCTGATCACCACCAGCAACTCCAAAAGCGTGAAGCCGCGTGCTCTGCCCTGGCTAGACATGATGGAGGCCATGGTCAGATGCGGTCAAAACCATGCCGGGAATGGAGAGCTGCCTGCGCTGACGCTGGGAAGGTTTTGCCAAGGCAAAACGTGACCCTTTTGGGGCAGTGATCGCATGCAGTGAGGGAGCGCGGGGGGAATGTTTCATCGCCGGGCCGTCCCAAGATGAAACGCGGCCCCCTTGGGGGCAGCGACCACACGCAGTGAGAGAGCGTGGGGGGCATGTTTCATCGCCGGGCCGCCCCAAGATGAAACGCGGCCCCCTTGGGGGGCAGCGACCACAGGCAGTGAGGGAGCGTGGGGGTCACATTACTGCCAACTGCCAATATCCGCATCCTTGCCCTCTCCGCCGGGCTGGCCGTCGGCGCCGAAGGACATGACGTCGACCGGGCCCTTGATGCCGGGGTTCAGGTACTGGTAGGGGCGGCCCCAGGGATCGTTGGGCAGCTTTTCCAGATAGGGCTTCCAGTTGCCGGGAATGGGGCCGCTGGTGGGTTTGGCGATCAGGGCCTGCAGGCCTTGCTCGGCCGTGGGAAAGCGCTGGTTGTCCAGCTTGTAGAGCTTTAGCGCCTGGGAGATGTTCGCAATGTCGGTATGCGCTGCAGTCACGCGGGCATCGTCGGCGCGGTCCAGCACATTGGGCACGATGAGTGCGGCCAGCACGCCGATGATGACCAGCACCACCATGAGCTCGATCAGGGTAAAGCCGCGCTGGACTGAGCGGCGCAGGGAGGCGGAAACACGGTGCAGCGAATTGGACATATCACTCCATCATAATCGGGCAATGGTGACATTTTCATTGAAGCGCGGCCAGCCCCGGGCCAGGCAGCCCGGAGCCTGGCCGCTGAAGCTGGCCACGTTTGCATTCTGGGCGCTGGCTGCAGGCCTGCTCATGTTCTGGGGCATGCGCCTGCTGGGCCCCGCAGGGACGGCCGAGCTGCCGGTGCGGCCCGCGCCTGCGCCGCGTGTCGATGCCCAGGCCATGGCCCAGGCGCTGGGCGCTGCAGGTGCGGCCCAGGCTGTGCCCGAGCCCGTGGCCGCAGCGGCTTCGCGCTATGCGCTGGTCGGCGTGCTCGCAGGGCGCGACAGCGGAGCCGGTGCGGCCGTCATCGCCGTGGGCAGTGCACCGCCCAAGCCTTTTCGTGTGGGCGCGAAGCTGGAGGATGGCGTGGTGCTGCAATCGGTTTCCACGCGCGAGGCGCGGCTGGGCTCCAGTCTTGAGGCGCCGGTCTCCATCACCTTGCAACTGCCGCTGCCGGGCAAGCGCTAGACCTGGCTTTCGAGCGGCACTACCAGCCACTCTCCCATGGCGGGTGCGGGCAGCGTCCATTCCGATGAGTGCGGCAACCTGTGGCCATGCGCGGACAGCCATTGCACGCAGCGCGCCACGCCTGCATGGCTGATCCAGACATGATCGCCGCTGGCGCAGTCGGACACCCGGGCCTGGCACAAGGCCTGGTGCACGCGCTCCAGCATGCAGGCCAGGCTCTCGCCGCCGCCGGGTGCCACCGAAGCCAGATCATCGGCCCAGCCGGCCAGGGCCAGCCGGTCGATCGCATCCCAGGCCAGACCCTCCCAGCTGCCAAAGTCCAGCTCCTGCAGACGGTGATCGGGAATAAAGATCAAATCAGGTCGCAGCGCTTGCAGGGCAAGCGCCAGCTGCTCACATCTTTGAAGCGGTGAATGGCTGATGCGGCAGGCGCCAGGCAGGGCCGCCGCCAGAGCCTGGGCGGCCTGGTCGGTTGCCGGGCCATCGGCTTGCATATCCAGCCGGCCATAGCAGATGCCGGGAGCTATCAAGGGCTGGGCATGGCGTACCAGCCAGAGCTTGCGTGAGGCCGGACTCATGTGCTGTGGGCACAGGCCAGAACGGCGGCCAGAAGCATGGCCAGCTCCGTGACTTGCTGGCAGGCACCCAGGCAGTCACCCGTCATGCCCCCCAGGCGCTTGCGTAGCCAGCGCAGCATCAGGGCCGTGACCAGGGCTGCGGCCAGCAGCATGGCCGCAAGCAGTGAGAGGCCAAGCCATGAAAGCAGCGCCAGGGCCGGCAGGCACCAGATGGCACCGGTCACAAGGCCTTGTGTGCCCAACCGCCGGCCTGCGACATGCAAGGTCTTGGAGCCGGCACCCATGCCTATATAGGGAAGCCTGTGCATGAGCACCAGGGGCGTGAAGCGCGAGAGCACATGGTTGCAGCAGAGCACCAGGGCTGCGGCAAAGGCTGCGCAGAGGGGTGCGGCTTGCAGCCCCGAGATCAGGCCCGCAATCAGGACCAGCTTGGACAGCAGGGCCATGACCAGGGCCATGACGCCATAAGAGCCCAGGCGCGAGTCCTTCATGATCTCCAGCGCGCGCTCGGGCGGGACAAAGCCGCCCAGGCCGTCGGCCACATCGGCCAGGCCATCCTCATGAAAGCCGCCGGTCAGCCATAAAGTTCCAAGGGTGCTGAGGGCTGCTGCCATCAAGGGCATCCAGGGGTTGAGAGGCAGCAGCCAGGCCAGGCCCCACAGCAGCAGGGCGGCCCACAAGCCGACCAGCCAGCCTACGCCAGGCAGGTGGGCGGCGCTGGCCTGCTGCAGCGCGGGGCTCCAGCCCACCCAGGCCGCAAGCCGCCCGGTCACGGGGATGCGGCTGAAGAACTGCAAAGCCAGAAGAAAGTGGCGCAGAGGCTTCATGGGCGGTTCAAAAAAGTGAGCGGCTTGCGCAGGCCCTGTAAGCTGAAGAGGCCATTACGGCCTCTTCTTTACTTTAGGAACAGCTGATAGGCTGGATTGCTGGTTTCCTCCACCCAGGGATAGCCGAGGTTCTTGAGAAAGCTGTCGAACTTCTTGCCGTCCTTGGCCGGTACCTGCATGCCTACCAGGATGCGCCCGTAGTCCGCACCCTGGTTGCGGTAATGGAACAGCGAGATGTTCCAGCTCGGGGCCATCAGGCTCAGAAACTTGAACAGGGCACCAGGGCGCTCGGGGAACACGAAGCGCAGCAGTCTTTCGTCCTGGGCCAGAGGGGAGTGGCCGCCCACCATGTGGCGCAGATGCTCCTTGGCCATCTCGTCAAAGGTCAGGTCCAGGGTCTCGAAGCCCTGGCGCAGAAAGGTCTTGGCAATCTTTTCCGACTCGCCCTTGCCGTGTGTGGTCAGGCCGACGAAGACATGGGCTAGCTTGGCATCGCTGATGCGGTAGTTGAACTCCGTCACGCTGCGCGGCCCGCCGGGCAGCTTGCCCACGACCTCACAAAAGCGCTTGAAGCTGCCATGCTCCTCGGGAATGGTGACCGCAAACAGGGCCTCGCGCTCTTCGCCGACCTCGGCGCGCTCGGCCACGAAGCGCAGCCGGTCGAAGTTCATGTTCGCGCCGCACAGAATGGCGGCATAGGTCTCGCCCTTGGTCTTGTGCCTGGCCACGTACTGCTTGATCGCGGCCACGGCCAGCGCGCCCGAAGGCTCGACGATGGAGCGCGTGTCCACAAAAATGTCCTTGATGGCCGCACAGACCGCATCCGTGTCCACGACCACATAGTCATCGACCAGGCCTTTGGCAATACGGAAAGTCTCCTCTCCCACAAGCTTGACGGCTGTGCCGTCGGCAAACAGGCCCACGTCGGGCAACTCCACGCGCTGGCCGGCGTTGACCGATTGCAGCATGGCGTCGGAATCCTTGGTGTGCACGCCTATGACCTTGATGTCCGGGCGCACGGCCTTGATGTAGTTGGCCACGCCGGAGATCAGGCCGCCCCCGCCAATGGCCACAAACACCGCATGGAGTTCGGGGCTGCCCAGCTTTTGCAGCTGGCTGAGCATCTCCATGGCAATCGTGCCCTGCCCGGCAATCACATCGGGGTCGTCGAACGGATGCACAAAGGTCAGCCCCTGCTCTTTCTGGAGCTTGAGAGCGTGCTTGTAGGCATCGTTGTAGCTCTCGCCAGCCAGCACCACCTCACCGCCCAGGGCGGCGACGGCATCGATCTTGACCTGGGGTGTCGTTGTGGGCATCACGATCACCGCACGGCAGCCCATCTTGCGGGCGCTCAGAGAAACACCTTGTGCGTGGTTGCCGGCCGAGGCACAAATCACGCCCTTCTTCAACTGCTCGGGCGTGAGCTGAGCCATCTTGTTATAGGCCCCGCGCAGCTTGAAACTGAACACGGGCTGCTGGTCTTCGCGCTTGAGCAGCACCTTGTTGTGCAGGCGGCGGCTCAGTGCCTTGGCCGGCGCCAGATCCGACTCCAGGGCTACGTCGTAGACACGGGCATTGAGGATCTTGGACAGATAGTCGGCTGGGGTGAGTGGGTGGGTCATGGTTGGAGGAGGGCTTGAACGGCAGGCCGTATCAGCGGGCCTGCCCAAATCAGCCGATCATCATAGGCGCTTGCGCCGCATGCTGCAGTGCGGTGAATGCGCATGCGTTGAGGCAAAAAAAAACCTCTGGCTGCAAAGCCAGAGGTGGAATCCACCATTAGAGGAGGTGGAGGAGACAATCGCTGCGATACAGAAGGAGATGGCTCACAATCTGCAGTCCACCTGGAGGTTTCGGGTTAACCCTCTAGGTAACGCTTGTCTGCATTCTAATCACGATGACTGCTGCGATGCAGCAAAATCAGGGTTTTTGTGGATTTGATGCAAAATTGCAACAGTTTTTGAGAGGTTTCAGATGGAATGCACGGTAAGTTGGACAGGGGCAGCCACGGGCATGCGCTCCGGCATGGGTTTTGTGGCCGAGACCGGCAGCGGCCACATCGTGAGCATGGATGGGGCGCCCGATGCGGCCCATCCTGCGAATGGCGGGCAGAACTTTGCGCCCAGGCCCATGGAGATGCTGCTCGCAGGGGCCGGCGGCTGCACGGCCTATGACGTGGTGTTGATACTCAAGCGCGGCCGCCATGCGGTCAAAGGCTGCAGCGTCAAGCTGTCGGCCGAGCGCGCGGATGTCGATCCCAAGGTCTTCACCAAGATACATATGCAGTTCACGGTGAGCGGCCAGAACCTGCCGCCTGCGGCGGTGGAGCGCGCCATCGCCATGAGCCACGACAAATACTGCTCGGCCTCCATCATGCTGGGCAAGACGGCGCAGATCACCACGGGTTTCGATATTGTCGAAGGCTGAGCGGCTCAGAGCGTGAACACGCTCTCAGATCCTGTGGGCCGTCGTGGTCATGACCTTGGCCGCGATGCGCATCAAGGACTGGACTGCGGGCGGCAGGATCACGGCGCCTTCGTCCAGCGCAGCCTGGGCATGGCGCTCCTCGTCTTCCTTCATGCGGGCCACGACGGCAATCGAGGCCTGGTCTTCCTCAGGCAGGCGGCCCAGATGGCTTTCCAGGTGGACGGAGACCTGGTTTTCCGTCTCCACCACGAAACCCAGGCTTGCCGCATCGCTGATCCTGGCTGCAACCACGCCTATGGCAAACGCACCCGCAAACCATAGTGGATTGAGCAGGCTGGGGCGGTCGCCGAGGGCGTCCAGGCGCTCGCGTGTCCAGGCAAGGTGATCGGTCTCCTCGCGCGCAGCCTCCAGCAGATGCTCGCGCAACTGCATGTCACGCGTGACCATGGCCTGGGCGTTGTACAGGGCCTGGGCGCAGACTTCACCGACGTGGTTGACGCGCATCAAGGCGCCGGCGAGCTTGCGCTCATCATCCGAGAGATCGCCTTCGGCCATGCCGGCAGCGGGAGAGCGCTCGGCGGCAGCAGGGCGGGCAAACAAAGTGCGCAATGCAGCATCGGCGGCTGTAAAAAATTTGTCCATAGCGTGTCCAGAAGCGGGAGTCGCGAAACCATGTCCCTGAACTGAAGGTACACCAATTGTCCTGGCTGGGCACTGAGTGGACAGCAAAACGGCAGGTCGACAAGAGGCTTGGCCGACTTGGAGTTGTCCTAGGGTTTGTTGCAGTAGTGCAACAAAAATGGCGCTCAAGCGGCGTTTTTGGGTGAATTTCTTTGCGCCTGCAGCAGTGCTCTGGTGCAATAGGCCCAACTTCCCCACCAGGAGGTTGGCGCGGGAATCCGGTGAAGCACAAGGCTAGGCCTCTTCTTCTCCGCGAAGCGCCCTTCTCAACCTTGGAGTAATCGCAATGAAAAAATCTCTGATCGCCCTGGCCGTGCTGGCCGCTTCCGGCGCTGCAATGGCTCAATCCTCCGTGACCCTGTTCGGTATCATGGACACTGGCGTCAGCTATGTGAACAAGGACGGCGCTGGTGACAGCCGCTACGGCGTGGGCACCAGCGGCAACGCTACCAGCCGTCTGGGCCTGCGTGGCACGGAAGACCTGGGCGGTGGCCTGAAGGCTGGCTTCTGGCTGGAAGGCGAAATCTTCGGTGACGACGGCAACGCCTCGGGCTTCAACTTCAAGCGTGAGTCCACCGTGCGTCTGTCGGGCAACTTCGGTGAAGTCCGTCTGGGCCGTGAACTGACCCCCACATTCCGCGCTGGTCTGAAGTATGACCTGTTCGGTGCCACCGGTATCGGCCAGAACATGGGCTACCGCGACTGGGCCAGCAATGGCCTGGCTGACAGCAACACCATCCGTTCGAACAACATGGTGTCGTACTACACCCCCAACATGAGCGGTTTCAACGCTGCTGTGAGCTATGCTTTTGACGAGCAGCCCAGCGGTGCCACCAAGACCGGTCGCTACTTCGGCGGTAATGTCGGCTACGACCAAGGTCCTCTGAGCGTGACCCTGGCCCTGGCTCAACTGAAGACCACGGCTCACGGCGTTGCCGCTGACCGCGACGAATGGGCACTGGGCGCTTCCTACAACTTCGGCGTGGCCAAGGTTGTGGGCCAAGTTCAGCAGATCAAGTACAAGCCCTCGGGCCTGAACAGCGACAAGTACAACAACTACCTGCTGGGCGTTTCGGCTCCCGTGGGCGGCGTTGGCGAAGTCAAGCTGCAGTACGCTCTGTACGACCAGAAGGCCATCGACTCCAAGGCTCACCAGCTGAGCCTGGGCTATGTGCACAACCTGTCCAAGCGTACGGCTCTGTACGGCACCGTGGCTTACCTGAAGAACAAGGATGACTCCGTTCTGGGTCTGCAAGCCAAGGGTGTGTACAGCGGCGAAGTCAAGGGCAGCAACGGTCAAGGCGGCCAAAGCCAGACCGGCGTGCAAGTTGGCATCCGTCACGCTTTCTAATGCACGGCTGGCCTGAGCCAGCAGTCATTCAAAGCTAAGAAAACCCGCCTTTGGCGGGTTTTCTTTTTTGCGCTAGGGAAATACCTGTGTTGTGCTTATGCAAACTCTGACAAAGTTGGCTTGGGATTCATAGAATGAAAATTCCGAAACCAATCGTAAACAAGAGAGACAACACAATGAACTTTTCATTCGTGAAGAAAGCAATTGCACTGGCTGCTGTCACCTGCTGCGCCCCTATGGTTTTTGCTCAGCAAAGCAGTGTTCAACTCTACGGTATCGTTGATGCCGCCGTGCGCCATACCAATAATGAGGGAGCCAACAAAGGCAGCAAGACACAAATGATTGGTGGAGGCATGTCCCAAAGCCGCTGGGGCATTAATGTCACTGAAGACCTGGGTGGCGGGCTGGCTGCTATCGCCAATGTGGAAGCCCGTTTTCTGACCGACTCGGGTGAGTCGGCGAGCACCAATTTCTTCCAGCAATCCTGGGTTGGTCTGCGCAGCAAAAGCTTTGGCCAGGTCACCATGGGTCGTCAGTACAACATGCTGTTCGACTTGGTGACCTCAACCTATGCCTCTTTCCCCTACTCCCCGTACATGGAGGCATACAAGCCAGAAATCGGCATGTCCATGGGAGCTCGTGCCAGCAATATGATCAAGTACGTGGCCGAGTTCGGCCCTGTGCGTGGTGGCCTCCAATACTCGTTTGACGAAAACAATACCTTCGATAAAGTCGGCGCGGCAGTGAGCACCGGTGGTGCAATCAAGACGGCCGGCGGTTATCTGCGTTATTCGCAAAGCGGTATTTCTGCCGGTGCAGGTTATCTCACGACCACGCTGCCCGCAGGTACCAAGGTGGATGCTTGGTCTCTGGGCGGTTCCTACCGTGTTGGCAACCTGTATCTGAACGCAGGTTATGGTCTGAACAAGCGCAAGGACAATTACCCAGCGCCTGCTCAAGGCGGAGCTTTCGACCAAGGCATACTCAATGCCTATTGGACAGGTTCTTCCAATGGCGGCTTCTCGGCTGGCGACGCCAACAAGCGTCAGATGTACAAGGTGGGTGCGGGCTATCAGGTTACGCCCCAGGTCAATATTGGCGCGCATTATTATCACGCCAAGCAATCGGGCTCCGGCACCGGCAATTTCAATGGCAAGGCTGACTTCATCGTTGCCGTCGCCGACTACGCTTTCTCCAAGCGTACCGATGCCTACGTGGCCATCGACCACACCAAGGTCAGTGGTGGCAACAGCATGAATCTGGATGCCAATGGCGCCACCAAGCGCACTGGCTTCACCGTTGGTCTGCGTCACCGCTTCTGATAACTCCTGTCTGAACTGCAAGGCCTTCTTCGGAAGGCCTTGTGCGTTTTGGGCTGTGAACACGTTCTTAGGCCTGTGAATCTCGAAGTGCTTTTTCCTGGGGTATGGTGTGTGAACACGCAAACCCATAAATGAGATCAGTCGATGGACGCCGTACGTTTCAAGGCCGCAGGCAAGGCCTTTACCCATATAGCGCAGTATCACCCCGAGCTCACCGCCTTGCGGCGTGAACTGCATGCACATCCAGAGTTGGGCTTTGAGGAGCACTACACCTCGGCGCGCGTCAAGGAGGCCTTGCGTCAATGCGGTGTGGATGAAATCCATGACGCAATTGGCAAGACCGGCCTGGTGGCCGTGATTCGCGGCCAGGGGCAGGGCTCGGGAGCCATGGTGGGCCTGAGGGCCGATATGGATGCCTTGTCCATGGTTGAGCACAACGAGTTTTCCTGGTGCTCCACCAAACCCGGGCTCATGCATGGCTGTGGTCATGATGGTCATACGGCCATGCTGGTCGGGGCGGCACGTTATCTGGCAGCGACGCGGTGTTTTGATGGCACGGCTGTGCTGATCTTCCAACCCGCCGAAGAGGGCCGCGGCGGCGCCAAGGCCATGATTGCGGATGGCCTGTTCGAGCGCTTCCCGGTGCAGTCCATCTATGCGATGCACAACTGGCCCGCGATGCGTGCAGGAACCATTGGCATCAATATGGGGGCCATGATGGCGGCTGCAGACCGCATCACCATAGAAGTCTCCGGCCGTGGTGGTCATGGGGCCCACCCTTACCAGACTGTGGATGTGGTGCTTGCCGCAGCCCATATCACGACGGCGGTGCAGAGCATCGTGGCGCGCAATGTGCGCGCCATCGACAGTGCAGTCATCAGTCTGTGCGCGGTGCAGGCCGGCGATCTCGGGGCTTTCAGCGTAATGCCTGGCAAGGCCACGCTGGTGGGCACGGTGCGCAGTTTTGACGCCGCCATACAGGACAGGCTGGAGCAGCGCTTGCAGGAGATCTGCAGCGCTGTGGCCCTGGGGCTGGGGGCAACGGCTCAAGTGAGCTACGAGCGCCTGTTTCCTGCGACCATCAATACAGAGGCCGAGGCCGCATTTGCCGCTGATGTGGCCCAGAGCCTCGTGGGTCAGGAAAATCTGGACAGAAACCTAGAACCCAGTATGGGAGCCGAGGACTTTTCCTTCATGCTCCAGCACAAGCCTGGCGCCTATCTGCGTCTGGGCCAGGCGCAGGGCAGCCAGCCCGGCATGCCCTTGCACAGCAGTCGCTATGACTTCAATGACGAAGTGCTACCGCTGGGCGCTGCCCTGCATGCCAGCCTCATCGAGCAGGCCATGCCTTTGCCGGGCCAAAAACCATAGTCTTGGGCGATTGCCCAGGCTCTATCCCAAGGCCGCCAGCATGCTCTTGGCATACTCGGTCTTTTGCTGTCACGTCATAAGGAGATTTCATGAGCGAGTTCATGCTGACCAGTCCCGAAATTGCTGCCGATTCGGCCATTGATCAGCGATTCGAGTTCGATGGCTTTGGCTGCTCTGGCCGCAACCAATCTCCAGCCTTGGCCTGGAAGGGGGCTCCCGTGGGTACCAAGAGCTTTGTGCTCACCATGTACGATCCCGATGCACCCACGGGCTCCGGGTGGTGGCACTGGTTTGTGGTGGACATTCCGGCGGGAACATTCGAGCTTGCCGCGAATGCGGGTGCGGTCGGCGGTGCCAACCTGCCGGCATCTGCACGCCAGATTCGCAACGACTTCGGCGTCCATGCGTGGGGCGGTGTCTGCCCGCCGCCCGGTGACAAGCCGCACCGCTATGTGTTCACGGTCCATGCCTTGTCGGTGGAGAGGCTGGATATTCCTGACGATGCCACGGCCGCTCTGGCTGGCTTCATGGTCAATGCGACCAGTCTGGGCAAGGCCACATTCACGGCGACTTATGGTCGCTCCTGATTCAGAGGCTAGGTGTAACGTTTGGCACGCAAATTGTTCTTCATGCGCTGCAGCGCGGGCTGCAGGCTGGGGCCTATGCGCAGTGCCACGCAGGTGGCCAGCACATCGATGACCAACAGGTGCAGCAGGCGCGAAACCATGGGGCTGTAGCGATCGTAGCCCTCGGGGTGATCGGCCGCCAGATGAATCTGGCAGGCCGCAGCCAGGGGCGAGCCGCTGGCCGTGATGGCGATGGTGGTGGCCCCATTCTTGCGCGCGATGTCGGCTGCATCCATGAGATCGCGCGTGCGCCCGGAGTTGGAGACGATGATCGCGCAGTCCCCAGGCCCGAGTAATGTGGCGCTCATGACCTGCATGTGGCCATCGCTGGTCGCAAGACTGGTCACGCCCAGACGAAAGAATTTGTGTTGTGCATCCTGGGCAACAATGCCTGAGTTGCCTGCGCCGTAGAACTCTATGCGCCTGCCGGTCTGCGAGGTCGCGGCAATCGCCCGGGCTGCCTGCTCCAGGGAGGCGCTGCTGGCGGCATTGCGGTACTGGAGGAAGGCGGCCACCGCGTTGTCCACGACCTTGACCATGACGTCGCCGGTCTTGTCGTCGCTGTCCACGCTGCGGTGGATGAAGGGCACGCCCTCGCTCACGCTGCCGGCCAGCTTGAGCTTGAAGTCGGCCAGGCCGTCATAGCCCATGCTGCGGCAAAAGCGCACCACCGTCGGCTTGCTGACCTGCGCGCGCTCTGCCAGTTCGCGTACGGGAAGCTGTGCAAAAGAGCGTGGGTCGGCGAGCACCAGGCGGGCCACGCGTTGCTCAGCCGGGGCCAGCGAGGGGAGGGAGGCGGTAATGCGATCAAGCATGGGGAATTATTGGCAGGCGCCTGTGAGGGCCGCCAGTGGCAGGCGACGGCTTACATTTTGCATCAGGCTTGCGCTTGGGCATGCATATTGCGAGGCCGCCAAGCCAAGCTCGCGCATACACTTTGGCCTGTTCGTCATTCTGGATCTTGCACTGGCAAGACTTGTCGGGCCCTGCTTTGGCAGCCAAAAAGGATTTGAAGAGGATTTTCGATGAACCAGTTAGATGCGTTGAGACAGTACACCACCGTGGTGGCCGATACCGGAGACTTTCACCAACTGGCCCAGTTCCAGCCTCAGGATGCAACCACCAACCCTTCGCTGATTCTCAAGGCCGTGCAAAAGCCCGAGTATGCGCCCTTGCTGCGTGCCACCGTGGCGCAGTATGGCGCACGCGGTCTGGATGAGGTCATGGACAGGCTGCTGGTGCGCTTTGGCTGTGAAATCCTCAAGCTCATTCCGGGCCGTGTCTCCACCGAGGTCGACGCACGCCTGTCGTTCGATACCGAGGCCACGCTCAGCCGGGCCGAGCGCCTGATCGAGCTCTACCAGGCGGCAGGCGTGCACACCGAGCGTGTGCTCATCAAGATCGCCTCCACCTGGGAGGGCATAGAGGCCGCACGCCGCCTCGAGCAGCGCGGCATACACACCAACCTCACGCTGCTGTTCTCGTTCGCCCAGGCCGTGGCCTGCGGCCAGGCCAAGGTCAAGCTGATCTCGCCCTTCGTGGGCCGCATCTATGACTGGTACAAGAAGCAGGCGGGCAGCAGCTGGGACGAGGCCGCCATGGCCGGGGCCAACGATCCAGGCGTGCGCTCGGTGCGCGCCATCTACGAGCATTACAAGCATTTCGGCATTGCCACCGAAGTCATGGGCGCGAGCTTTCGCAACACGGGGCAGATTCTGGCCCTGGCCGGTTGCGACCTGCTGACCATTGCGCCCGAGCTGCTGGCACAGCTGGAGTCCGGCGCCGCGCCCGTCGAGCCCGCGCTCGACGCCCAGGCCGCGCGCAGCCTGCAGCTGGAGCCCGTGCAATACGACGAAGCAGGCTTTCGCTTTGCGCTCAACGAAGACGCCATGGCCACCGAGAAGCTGGCTGAAGGCATACGCGCTTTTGCTGCCGATACGCGCAAGCTGGAAGCGCTGATGCAGGCTGCGCAATAAAGGGGCCGGATCTTGCTTTCCACATGCGATGCCGCGCCCGCCTGGGGCGCGCTGCAAAACCACTACCGTGACAGCATCCGGGGCATGAACCTGAGCCAGGCCTTTGCGGCCGATGGCCAAAGGCTGGCACAACTGAGCCAGCAAGCCCCGCATGTGTTTGCGGATCTTTCCAAGAACCTCTGGAATACCGAGACCGAGAGCCTGCTGGGTCTGCTGGCAAGCCAGCGCGGCGTGGCCCAGTTGCGCGATGCCATGCTCGCGGGCGAGGCCGTGAACAGCAGCGAAGGCCGTGCCGTCATGCACTGGCTGCTGCGCATGCCGCGCGATCGTGGTGCGCTGAGTGAAAACCCCGTCGTGCAGCAATGGTCGCCGGCCATGCATGCGGCCCTGGGCGACGTGCACACCACGCTGGATGCGATGCTGGAGCTGGCCGAGCAGGTGCGTGCCGATGCCCGCATAACCGACATCGTCAACATCGGCATCGGCGGCTCGCATCTGGGCCCCGAAGTCGTGGTCAACGCGCTGGAAGACTGGGTGGATGCGGGCAAGCACTTTCACTTCGTCTCGAATGTGGACGGCCATGAGCTGGGCCATGTTCTGCGGCGTGTCAAGCCGCAGAACACCTTGTTCCTGGTGGCCTCCAAATCCTTCACCACGGCCGAAACCATGCTCAACGCGCATTCGGCACGCCAGTGGTTTCTGGACAACGGCGGCAGCGCGGATGCGGCTGCGCCCTGCTCCATAGACAGGCACTTCGTGGCCCTGACCACGAATGTCGCGGCGGCGGCCGAGTTCGGCATAGGCCGCACCCTGGGATTCTGGGATTGGGTGGGCGGGCGCTTCTCGCTGTGGTCGGCCATAGGCCTGTCCGTGGCGATTGCCATAGGCCGGGAGCAGTTCCGCGAGCTGCTCGCCGGCGCGCACGCCATGGATGCCCACTTCTTCGGCAGCCCGGCCGAGAAAAATCTGCCGCTGCGCCTGGGCCTGCTCGATGTCTGGTACCGCGACTTCTGCGGCTTGGGCAGCCGCTGCATAGCGCCCTACAGCCATGGGCTGCGCAGGCTTACGGCCTACTTGCAGCAGCTGGAGATGGAGAGCAATGGCAAGGGCGTGACGCGTGATGGCCTGAGCCTGAAGCAGCCCACGGCGCCCGTGATCTGGGGCGAGCCGGGCACCAACGGCCAGCATGCCTTCTTCCAGATGCTGCACCAGGGTCAGGACGTGATCCCCGTGGAGTTCATTGCCCTGCGCGATGGCGGCAAATACCTGGGTGCCCATCACCAGAGCCTGGTCGTGAATGCGATTGCCCAGGCCCAGGGTCTGATGGTGGGGCGTCATGGCGAGGGTCATGAGCGCCACTGCAGCGGCAACCGGCCCAGCAGCTTCCTGCTGCTGCAGCAGCTCGATCCTGCATCGCTGGGCGCCCTGATCGCCTTGTACGAGCACCGGGTCTTCGTCTCGGGCGCGGTCTGGGGCATCAACAGCTTTGACCAGTGGGGGGTAGAGCTGGGCAAGAAGCTGGCACGCGAGCTGCACCAGCGCCATGACAGCGGCGACTGGCAGGGCGTGGATGCCTCGACCCGGGCCCTGATGCGGCGGCTCATGACCGCCGATCAGGGCTGACGCGGAAAAGCCCCTGAAGCCGGGGCGCGCTGCAGGAGATCCGTCCGGCTCAGTCCCTGGTTTGATATGAAAAATATAGCTGCTAGCGCTTGATATACCTTGAGTTGATATGGTTTTGTGGCTGAAACCTTTATGTAGAAAGCGCAAGCAGCTCATTTTTAAGGAGTTCCATGTCCCCCATCCTGTCCCGTGATGAGATCCGCACGCGCTTTTCACGCGCCATGTCGGACATGTACCGCAATGAAGTGCCGCAGTACGGCCAGCTTCTGGAACTGGTGGCCGACATCAATCAGCGCACGCTGCAGGCCCGGCCGGCGCTGCATGCGCAAATGCAGGCCGGCCGGGAGCTGGAGCGCCTGGGGGTGGAGCGCCATGGCGCGATACGCGTGGGCACGGCGGCCGAACTGTCCATGCTGCGTCGCCTGTTCGCGGTCATGGGCATGGAACCCGTGGGCTACTACGACCTGTCCGTGGCCGGGGTGCCCGTGCACTCCACGGCCTTCCGGCCTGTGAGCGAAGCCGCGCTGCGTGCGAATCCGTTTCGGGTCTTCACCTCGCTGCTGCGCCTGGAGCTGATTGCCGATCCGGCATTGCAGGACCGGGCGCGGGCGATTCTGGGCGCGCGCAGCATCTTCACGCCACATGTGCTGGAGCTGATCGCGAAGGCCGAGAGCGCAGGCGGTCTGCATGAGGCCGAGGCCGACGCATTCGTCAAAGAGGCGCTGGAGACCTTTCGCTGGCACTGCGAATCCACCGTGGATGCGGCCACCTACGCATCCCTGCACCAGGCCCACCGCCTGATTGCCGATGTGGTCTGCTTCAAGGGCCCGCACATCAACCACCTGACGCCGCGCACCCTGGACATCGATGCCGCCCAGGCGGCCATGCCCGCACATGGCATGCACGCCAAGGAGGAGATCGAAGGCCCGCCTGCGCGGGCCTGCCCGATTTTGCTGCGCCAGACCAGTTTCAAGGCGCTGGAGGAAGCCGTGCGCTTTGCGGACCAGGGCAGGGGCGAGGCGGGATCGCATACTGCGCGCTTTGGCGAGATCGAGCAGCGCGGCGTGGCCCTGACCCCCGAAGGCCGCGCGCTGTACGACCGCCTGCTGGCCCAGGCGCGTGAGCCGCGCGAAGACACCCACGGCAGGGCCTTGAGCTATGGCCAGCGCCTGCATGCGGCCTTTGCCGACTTTCCCGATGACTGGCAGGCGTTGCGCCGCCAGAAGCTGGCCTTTTTTCGCTATGTGCTCAGCCCTGCGGGCGAGCAGCAGATCGAGGCTCGCAGTAGGTTCGCCAGCGCGGGCGGGCTGGAGCAATGGATCGAGGAGGGCCTGGTCAGTGCCGAGCCCATCACCTATGAGGATTTTCTGCCCGTGAGCGCGGCCGGCATCTTCCAGTCCAACCTGGGCGGAGAGACGCACAAGCAGTACGCAGCCCATGCGGCCCGCCAGGCCTTCGAGGCCGATCTGGGCGCCAGCGTGCACGACGAGATGGCGCTCTACGCAGCCGCGCAGCAGCAGTCCATGGAGCTGCTGCTGAGTCGGGTTCAGGGCTGATCCACGGCCCTGAAAAAGAAAAAGGCCGCTTGCGCGGCCTTTCTTGTGGGGCAACGAGGCATGGCTGCCTCGTCGGCGGGTATTACATACCCATGCCGCCCATGCCACCCATGCCGCCCATGTCGGGCATGGCGGGTGCGGAGTCAGCCTTGGGGGACTCGGCAATCATGGCTTCGGTGGTCAGCAGCAGCGAGGCCACGGAAGCAGCGTTCTGCAGAGCCGTGCGGGTCACCTTGGTGGGGTCCAGAATGCCCATCTCCAGCATGTCGCCATAGCTGTCGTTGGCCGCGTTGAAGCCGTAGTTGCCCTTGCCGCTGAGCACGGCGTTCACGACCACCGAAGGCTCGCCACCGGCGTTGGCCACGATTTCGCGCAGAGGAGCTTCCACGGCCTTGAGGATCAGCTTGATGCCGGCGTCCTGCTCGGCATTGCCGGTCTTGAGCTCGCCCACGGCTTGCTTGGCGCGCAGCAGGGCCACGCCACCGCCGGCCACAATGCCTTCTTCCACGGCAGCGCGGGTGGCGTGCAGCGCGTCTTCCACGCGAGCCTTCTTTTCCTTCATCTCGACTTCGGTGGCAGCACCCACCTTGATCACGGCCACGCCGCCGGCCAGCTTGGCCACGCGCTCTTGCAGCTTCTCGCGGTCGTAGTCGCTGGTGGCTTCTTCGATCTGGATGCGGATCTGCTTGACGCGGGCTTCGATTTCTTCAGCCTTGCCAGCACCGTCGATGATGGTGGTGTTTTCCTTGCCGATCTCGACGCGGGCAGCCTGGCCCAGGTCTTCCAGAGTCACCTTGTCCAGCGACAGGCCGACTTCTTCGGCAATGACCTTGCCGCCGGTCAGGATGGCAATGTCTTCCAGCATGGCCTTGCGGCGGTCGCCGAAGCCAGGAGCCTTCACAGCCACAACCTTCAGGATGCCGCGGATGGTGTTCACCACCAGGGTTGCCAGGGCTTCGCCTTCGACGTCTTCTGCAATGATCAGCAGAGGACGGCCGGCCTTGGCCACGGCTTCCAGCGTGGGCAGCAGGTCGCGGATGTTGCTGATCTTCTTGTCGAACAGCAGCACGAAGGGGTTGTCCAGCAGGGCAACCTGCTTTTCGGGGTTGTTGATGAAGTAGGGCGACAGGTAGCCGCGGTCGAACTGCATGCCTTCGACGACGTCGAGTTCGTTGGCCAGCGACTTGCCTTCTTCAACCGTGATCACGCCTTCCTTGCCGACCTTGTCCATGGCTTCGGCGATGATCTCGCCGACGGACTCGTCGGAGTTGGCGGAGATCGAACCCACCTGGGCGATTTCCTTGGAGGTGGTGGTGGCCTTGGATTGCTTCTTGAGCTCTTCCACCAGGGCGGTGACAGCCTTGTCGATGCCGCGCTTGAGGTCCATGGGGTTCAGGCCGGCGGCCACGTACTTGATGCCTTCGTGCACGATGGCCTGGGCCAGCACGGTGGCGGTGGTGGTGCCGTCACCAGCGATATCGTTGGTCTTGGAGGCCACTTCCTTCACGAGCTGGGCGCCCATGTTCTGCAGCTTGTCCTTGAGTTCCACTTCCTTGGCCACGGACACGCCGTCCTTGGTCACGGTGGGGGCGCCGAACGAGCGCTCCAGCACCACGTTGCGGCCCTTGGGGCCCAGGGTGACCTTGACCGCGTTGGCCAGGATGTTCACGCCTTCAACCATGCGTGCACGTGCTTCGCCACCGAAAACTACGTCTTTTGCTGCCATTTTTGGCTCCTAAATCTGGTTCAAAAAAGCCTCTAGCGCATATGTATCAAGCGCTAGGTGCTATGAATATGGGAGATGCTTGGGAAGAATTACTTCTCGACGACTGCGAACAGATCGTCTTCCTTCATCACCAGCAGCTCGTCGCCATCGACCTTGACGGACTGGCCGCTGTACTTGCCGAACAGAACGCGGTCACCGACCTTCACGTTCAGGGCAATGGTTTCGCCCTTGTCGTTCTTCTTGCCAGGGCCCACTGCCAGCACTTCGCCCTGATCGGGCTTTTCGGCGGCGTTGTCGGGGATCACGATGCCCGAGGCCGTCTTGGTTTCGTTCTCGAGGCGCTTGACGATCACGCGATCGTGCAGGGGACGCAGGTTCATAACAGCTCCTAATTCATCAACAAAGTTGAAACAAGACTGGTCGGCCTTCAGGCCGACCCGGCAAAGTCGAGGGGCGGTGCTTGTTAGCACTCAACCCCTGTGAGTGCTAATAATAAGGCAATTCCCTGCTCTTTCAAGAGGCTGGCGAAAAGTCCATGGGTAAACCCAGGTCGTAGTTGCGGCCTGGATGGTGACCTTGCCCCTGGAGAGCGTATCCCTTGCTGAGTGTTTCACTATGAGGCGCTTGAGGCGGCCAGCGGCCAGCGGCCAGCGACCAGCGACCAGCGACCAGCGACCAGCTCGCATCGCGCAAGGCCTTCGACGCGTCCTGAGATGGACGTTCGCTGCGTGGGCCGCCAGGCCCCTGGGGCTCAGGCCGCGAGCTTTTGCAGTGCCTCGCCGGTCAGCCGGTAGCGAATCCACTCGCTTTGGGGCAGGGCCTCCAGGCTGTCGTAGAAGTCGATGGCCGGCGTGTTCCAGTCGAGCACGCTCCATTCGAAGCGGCCGCAGTTCTTGTCCACCGCAATGCGCGCGAGATGGCGCAGCATGGCCTTGCCTGCGCCCAGGCCGCGCGCTTCGGGCGTGATGTAGAGGTCTTCGAGGTACAGGCCGTGGCGGCCCTGCCAGGTCGAGTAGTTGAAGAAATAGACCGCAAAGCCTATGGGCTGGCCATCGGCCTCGCAGATCAGGCCGAAGACCGAGGGCTGCTCGCAAAACAGCGTGGCCAGCACATGCTCGGGCGTGGCCAGCACTTCGTGCTCGGCTTTTTCATAGATGGCGAGTTCGCGCACGAACTGGAGTATGAGTTGTGCATCTGCGGGCGTGGCCGTGCGTATATTGAGTTGGCTCATGGTCTGGGTTTCAAGAGAAAAAGTGCTCCAGCGCCTATGGGGCAAGCGCTGATAGCTATTGTTTGAGGAGTGTTTGCGCAGGCTCTGGCGCTTGCACCGAAGGTGTGCCGGAAGGCGGCAGCATCTGGCTCAGGATCTGGAAGTGGTCTTCGAAAAACTGCTCTTCCAGCTTCTGCAAGCCGGCCAGCGCGACCCAGCAGGCCTGGGCTGCGTCGTCGCCGCCCTGCACTGGCGGCAGGCTGCTGCGCTCGCCGAGATCGATATGGTGAACGTGGGTGATGGTGCGTCCGCGCAGGCTGCGGTCGGGGTGATCGAAGACCTGCACGGATTGCAGGCCGGTCAGCAGTTCGTGCTCTTCGAGGCTGGCGCAGGTTTCCTCGTGCAGCTCGCGCAGGCAGGACTGCCACAGGCTGTCGCGCGGTTCGAGAAAGCCGCCGGGCAAGGCCCACAGGCCTTCGCCGGGCGCATGGGCGCGGCGTATCAAAAGCACATGCGGGCGGGACTGGAGGCTGCAGGTCAGCAGTGCATCCACGGTGACGAACACCGGCGGGTAAGGCGCAGCGGCCCAGGCCTTCTTGTAGCCCGCAAGCATGGCTGCCTCCTTGTGCAGGCGCGCATACATGGGCGTTTGCGCAAAGCCGCGCAGAAAGTCCAGGGTGCTGGGCGGCAGGTCGGGGGCCAGCTCGGCCAGGGCCTGCTCCATCTGCGTCTGCGTGGTCGCACCCAGGTATTTCTCGCGCAGCGGCGTGGCGTCGAATGCGCCCAGGCGCGGCAGGCTGATCAACTGCCAGCCCGGAAAGCGCGCGAGATAGCTGCTGCTCGCATCCTTGAAGTGGCCGACCAGGGCCACGCTGGCGCCGGCTGCCACATGGGCCTGCACGGCCTGGCGCACGGCCTGCACCCACAGCGGCTCGTTGTAGTAGTCGCGCACGGGCGTGCAGTGCACGCGGGCCGCATCGGCCTCGGGCAGGGCGGCGCTCAGCATCTGCGCGCGTTGCTGCCACGAAAACGGGTTCTTGGGGTTGGCCGCCTGCCAGGCGCTGCCCAGTACCACCACGACCTGGCGCGCGCGGGCCAGGGCCTCGCGCAGCAGGGCCATATGGCCGTTGTGCAGGGGCTGGAAGCGGCCTATGAGCACGGCCGTGTCCACGGTCCTGACGGTGCTGGCGGAAGTAGAAATCTCGGGCATGGGTTGCGTATTCTCAAGCGTAGTGCGCGGCTATGGGCATTTGCCGGCCCGTGCCAAAGGCACGCGGGCGCAGGCGCAGAATGGGCGGGGCCTGGCGGCGCTTGTATTCGCTGCGAAACACCAGGCGCTGCACACGCTCCACCAGTTCGGCACCTGCGGCCTGGCTGCGCAGATCCGCTACAAAGCGGCTGGCGCTATCGTACTCGGCGCGCGCGAGCTGGCGGCCCTCGATCTGCCATTTGAGGATTTCATCCAGCACGGGATAGGGCGGCAGGCTGTCCTCGTCTCTTTGATCGGGAGCGAGCTCGGCCGAAGGTGGCTTGTCGATGATGGCCTGGGGAATCAGCTCGCGGCCGCTGGCCTGGTTGATGTGGCGGCACAGCGCAAAAACCTCGGTCTTGTACAGATCGCCCAGCAGGCCCAGGCCGCCATTGGTGTCGCCATACAGCGTGCAATAGCCCACCGACAGCTCGGACTTGTTGCCCGTGGTCAGCAGCAAATGGCCGTAGCTGTTGGAGTATTCCATCAACACCGTGCCGCGCACGCGGGCCTGCAGGTTTTCCAGCGCCAGACCCGAAAGAGGCTGGCCAAAGCTGGCCTGGAACTGCTGGACATAGGCGTCCACCTGGGCGGCAATGGGGTGCTGAATCAACGCAATGCCCAGCTGCTGGCACAGGGCCACGGAGTCCTCCACCGAGCCGCTGCTGGAAATGCGCGAAGGCATGGTGATGGCGGTGACGTTGTCCGGGCCCAGCGTCTCGGCGGCCAGGGCCAGCGTGAGGGCGCTGTCTATGCCGCCGCTGCAACCCACCACGGCGCGGGTGAAGCCGCAGCGCCGGGCGTAGTCGCGCAGGCCCAGCTGGATTTGCGCGCGGTAAAACGCCATGGTGGACAGGCCCTGGGCCGCCACCGGCTCGGGCACGCTGCCGTCGCCCTGGGCAAAGCAGCCGCGCTCCAGTTGCAGGGTGACGACCTGTTCGCTAAAGCGCTCGGCCTCGAACACCACGCCGGCCATGGGCTCCACGGCGAAGGAGGCGCCGTCAAACACGATCTGGTCCTGGCCGCCCACCTGGTTCACAAACACGATGGGCAGGCCATGGCGCCTGGCCGCCGCGCTGAACACCTGGTGGCGCTGCTCGCGCCGGCCGGTGCTGGAGGGGCTGGCATGGATGCTGACGACCACATCGGGCGCGGCGTCGGCCATGCGCTCGAAGGGGTTGACCGCATAGTCGGCACCGCTGTCATTCCAGCCGTCTTCGCAGATCAGAAAGCCTACCTGGGCATCGCCCACACGCAGCACCTTGGCCACGTCGTGGCCGGGCTTGAAATGGCGGTGCTCGTCAAAGATGTTGTAGGTGGGCAGCAACTGCTTGTCGTATTGCAGCCGCACCTGGCCGTTTTGCAGCACCAGCAGGCTGTTGTGCAGCCGCTTGCCCGGGCCTTGGGCGGCGGTGGGGGCACCCACCACCCAGTGCAGGGCCGGCCATTGGCGGGTGGCGGCCAGCAGCTCCTGCAGGCCGCGCTCGCAGCGCTGCAAAAACGCGGGCTCGTCCAGCATGTCCTGGGGGTAGTAGCCGCACAGCGAGAGTTCGGAGAACACCACCATATCCGCCTGCGCCTCATGGGCCTGGCGCGCCGCGCCCTCCATCTTGGCGGTATTGCCGGCAATGTCGCCCACCGTCATATTCAGTTGGGCCAGGGTGATGCGCAGCATAAAAGCCTCCTCAAAAATGCAGTGTCTAGGCCAGCTTGGATTTCACACAACTGGCGTGGCCAAATCAGGGCGCGATGCGAAAGCGGGCGCGGACCCATGCCAGGGCACCGCGCAAGGGCCGCTCCCGCCGCGCTGGTGCCGTCCCCCTCCCGCGTAGCGAGAGAGGGGGAAGACGCGCAGCGTCTCAGGGGGTGTTGATCTGAAACACCTGGCGCAGATAGGCCAGATAGGTCTCGTCGTTGCACAGCGTCTTGCCGGGCGAGTCGGAGATCTTGGCCACGGGCTGGCCGTTGGCATGGGTGAGCTTCATCACGATGTTGATGGTGTCGAGTCCCATGTCGTTGGTCAGGTGCGTGCCTATGCCAAAGCCCAGCTGTATGCGCTCGCCAAAGCGCTGGTACAGGGCCAGCGCCGCATCCAGGTCCAGGCCATCGGAGAACACCAGGCGCTTGCTCTGCGGATCTATGCGCAGCTTCTGGTAGTGGGCGATGGCTTTTTCGCCCCAGGCATGGGGGTCGCCAGAGTCGTGGCGCAGGCCGTCGAATAGCTTGGCGAAATACAGGTCGAAGTCGGCCAGAAACGCATCCATGCCGACGGTGTCGGTGAGCGCAATGCCCAGGTCGCCGCGGTATTCCTGCACCCAGTCCTCGAGCGCGGCCGTCTGGAAGTCGCGCAGGCGCACGCCCAGGGCCTGGTAGCTTTGCAGGTATTCATGGGCCATGGTGCCTATCGGCACAAGGTTCAGATCACGTGCCAGCAGCACGTTGGACGTGCCCTTGAACCACTGCGCGGTCTGTTGCGCAAAGGCCTGCACGACTTCGCGCTGCCAGGCGCCCGAGTAGCGTCTGCGCACGCCGAAGTCGAACAGCTCGAACGGGTTGCGCAGTCTGGCTTCTTCGGCCAGCTGCCTGAGCCGGTCCAGCTTGTGTGCCAGGCGCCTGCGGCCTTCGGCCAGCGCGGCCCGGGCATCGAAGCGGCGGAAATACAGCTCGTTGACGATGGCCAGCACATAGATCTCGAAGCCCATGACATGGACCTGGGGGCCGCGCGCCACGATGTGCAGCCTGTCGCCCTCGGCCCAGGCGCGGATGAAGCTGCGCTGGAACTGGAAGATGCGCAAAAAGTCGATGAAGTCGCTCTTGATGAAGCGCAGCCCAGCCAGATAGGCGAGCTCGTCGGCTGCAAAGCGCAGGCTGCACAGGGCGTCTAGCTCGCGCTCCACCTCGGGCAGCAGTTCGGCCAGCGCGAACGCCGTGGGTGTGCGGCAGACGAATTCGTACTCGGCCTCGGTCTGTGGATGGCGGTGCAGCATGGCCTGCCACATGGTGAACTTGTAGAGGTCGGTGTCCAGCAGGCTGGTGATGATCGGTGTCATGCCTTGGCTCTCTTCAAAATCAGGAGCGTATTGCGCTTGTCCAGCAAGCGCTTGAGGGGTATTGGGCTTAAATATTGAAGCTGGTGCTGGTTTCGCAGCGTACACCCAGCTCGCGCATGCGCTGCAGAAAACGGGCGTGGTCATCTTCGAAGCCGGCCACGGGGCTCATGCAGTCGGTGAGCAAGACCAGGCGGGCCTTGTCACCATCCCAGTGCTGCAGGATGTGCTCAGTGGTGGCGAGCACGCAGTGGCTGCTGGCCTCGCCCGCGATCACCAAGGTCTCGCTGGCGCGCAGTCGGGCGAGCAGCTCCTGGTTGATATCGGTGGAGGAATCTTCGGGGTCGGGAACTTCGGCGCAGATGGCGCTGTAGTGCTCGGTTCTGGGGTTCATGCCCTTGAACACATGGTGTACGGTGCGCAGGTCCTGCTCCTGCCAGCGGCGGCAGGCTGCGAGCACATCGGCATGCACGCAATGCCCCCAGCTGCCGACCTCGCAGTGCAGCGGCCAGACCATGAGCTGGTAGCGGCCCTGGGCCTGCAGCGCATCGAGGTAGGCAAGGCCGGGCTGCAGCTCGCGCGCATCGCGCGGAACATAGTGGCCTGCGCGAACCTGGGCGGCCGAGATCTGGGTGAAGGGTGGGACGGCGCTGCCGTCGGCCTGGCGCCAGAACGCCGGGTGGGCGATGTCGTAGGCCTGGTGAGAGTCGAGCGTGATGCTGATCGCGTCCAGTCTGGAGCCCTGACGCGCAATCCAGGCCGCGAGGCGCTGCATGTCCTCATGGGCCCCGGCCACCGGCAGGGCCGGGCCTTGGTCTGGCGCGGGCCAGAAGCTCTGGGGCAGGTCGCAGAAATCGTTCTGGGGATCGATGGCAAGCAGTTGGGTGCGGTTCATGGCTCTCTCCGTTGATGGCGTCAAGTCTAGGTTTGTTAGATTTATTTTGCAACTAAGTTATTGGATAAAAAATGAAAAAGCCATGGATGATGAAATTATTCATTTTGTTATTGTGATGGCATACTCTGTGCTGCAATCATTTGCTTAGTAAAAAAATGAACCAAACAGATGAAGTGCATGTAAGCATGCTGGTCAGTGTGGACGTGGTGCTGCTGACCCTGGTGGAGCGCGCGCTGCACATCGTGCTGCTGCGGCGCGCGCGTGCACCGTTTGCCGGAGTCTGGGCCTTGCCCGGCGGCTACATCCATCCGCGCGAGGATGCAGATGCCAAGGCCAGCGCGGCGCGCGTGCTGCGTGACAAGGCGGGTATCGAGAATGCGTACCTGGAGCAGCTGGCCACCTTCACCGGGCCGGCGCGTGATCCGCGCGGCTGGTCCGTGGCGATTGCCTATTGCGCGCTCATTCCCTTGCAGCAGTTGCCCGTGCAGCGCGAGGACCTTTGGGTGCTGCCTGTGCAGGCGCTGCCGCAGCTGCCTTTTGACCATGCCTCCATCGTCGAGGTGGCTTTGGAGCGCGTGCGCAGCAAAAGCCTGTATTCCTCGCTGCCCGTGCATTTTTGTGGAGAGAGCTTTACCTTGCCGCAGTTGCAGCAGGTCTATGAAAGCGTGCTTGCCGAACCTCTGAACAAGGTCAGCTTCCGGCGCAAGATGGAGGAGATGCAGTTGCTCGAGGCCGTGCCCGGCGCCATGCAAAGCGGCGGCGCCCACAGGCCGGCCCAGCTGTACCGGGTCAGGCCGGCCTTCAGGCAGGAGCTGGCGCTGAGCGTGCGCGGGCTCTAAGAACGTGTTTACGATCTCTACGCTGTCGCGTTGGAGCGCAATCGGGATGAGTTCAAAGCGATGGGGCGCAGCTTGCACCGGGGTACAAGCAAGCCACAGCGCGAAGAAATCGCCCGATTTCGCTCCAACCCTTCGGGCCAGTGTCTTTGCGGGCGGTCTACAGCGTTGCGAATCCTCGCAATAGCACGGCTATTGCTGCGGTGTCGCGCCTTGTATCCCATCCCGCACAGACACTGGCGCGGCACCGAGGAGATCGTAAACACGTTCTAAGCGCGCAACACGTTCCGGGCAGGGTGTGGACCATGAAAAATGCCTGCGCGATGCAGGCATTTTTCATGCAGGCAGCCTCGTCAACTCACGACGCCCACACCCAGCAAGGCGAGGACGACGAAGATCACGGTCACGACGATAAAGACGAAGAACAGTATCTTGGCGATACCTGCGGCGCCGGCCGAAACTCCACCAAAACCCAACCAGCCCGCAATCAGGGAGATGACGGCAAAAATGATGGCCCACTTAAGCATGGCTTGCTCCTGTTTGTTGTCAGTGCATACAGCTTAGAAGGAGCCGCAGTCGGCAGCAGGTGAGGGATTGGACGCAGTCCTTGTAGGAGAGATCCAGCCGTGGATGAGAAAAAAGCATGCACCTGGCATGCTTTTTTCAAGAGGCCGTGCAGTCAGCAGCAACGTATGGGGCGGCCCTTGCCGCCGCCATAGCGCGCATCGAGGCGGTTCTTGAAGAACTCCTCATAGCTCATATAGGGCTGGCCAGGGTGGGTCTGCTCCATATGGCGCACATAGGTGCCGTAGTCGGGCATGCCGACCATCATGCGCGCGGCCTGGCCCAGATAGCTGCCGGCCTGCTTGAGCTGATCGAACTTGAACATGGCTTTCTCCCTGGGCTATACGTTCTGGGGCATGGGCTTGAACGGGGTTTCCCGGTCGCTGCGCTGGCTGTTGCGGCTGGCTTCAAGCGAGACCTTGACCGCGTAGACGAGCACGCTCATCACGACCAGCAGGAAGATGCCGGTCAGCGTGGCGTTCACATAGGCGTTGAAGGCAATGGCCTGCATCTGCTCCAGGCTCTTGGCCGGCGCAATGATCTGACCCGAGGCGATGGCCTCGCTGTACTTTCTGCCCAGGCTGGTGAAGCCCACGGCGGGGTTGGGGTCGAGCAGCTTGATCAGGCTGGCGGCCGTGGTGCAGACCACGAGCCAGGCAGCAGGCAGGGCCGTGACCCAGGCATAGCGGCCGCGCTTCATCTTGATCAGCACCACGGTGCCCAGCATGAGCGCAATCGCGGCCAGCATCTGGTTGGAGATGCCGAACAGCGGCCACAAGGTATTCACGCCGCCCAGCGGGTCGACCACGCCCTGGTAGAGCAGCCAGCCCCACATGGCCACGCAGCCTGCGGTACCCACGAGGTTGGCGCCCCAGGAGTCGGTTCTCTTGAGCGCGGGCACGAAGTTGCCCAGCAGATCCTGCAGCATGAAGCGGCCCGCGCGCGTGCCCGCATCCACGGCAGTGAGAATGAACAAGGCCTCGAACAGAATCGCGAAGTGGTACCAGAAGGCCATGGTGTTCTCGCCGGGCAGCACCTGGTGCAGGATGAAGGCAATGCCCACGGCCAGTGTGGGCGCGCCACCGGCGCGCGCGAGGATGGTGTGCTCGCCCACATCCTTCGCAACCTGCTCGAGCTGCTCGGGCGTGATGTGAAAGCCCCAGCTGCTCACGGCGGCCGCCACGCTCTGGGCATCGCTGCCGACCAGGGCTGCGGGGCTGTTCATTGCAAAGTAGACGCCGGGCTCGATCACGCTTGCGGCCACCAGGGCCATGATGGCCACAAAGGATTCCATGAGCATGCCGCCGTAGCCGATGTAGCGTGCGTTGACCTCGTTGTCCAGCAGCTTGGGCGTGGTGCCCGAGGAGATCAGCGCGTGAAAGCCCGAGACCGCGCCACAGGCGATGGTGATGAACAGGAAGGGGAACATGCTGCCCTTCCACACCGGGCCCGTGCCGTCCACGAACTGGGTCAGCGCCGGCATCTTGAACTGGGGCGCGACGAACAAAATTCCCAGCGCCAGGCCGATGATGGTGCCGATCTTGAGGAAGGTGGACAGATAGTCACGCGGGGCCAGCAGCAGCCACACGGGCAGCACCGAGGCCACGGCGCCATAGCCGATCAGCATCCAGGTGATCTGCGTGCCCGTGAAGGTGAAGGCCGGGCCCCAGACCGGATCGGCCGCGACCTTGCCGCCAGCCCAGATCGAGAGCATGAGCAGCACCAGGCCGACGACGGAGATCTCGCCGATGCGCCCCGGACGTATGTAGCGCATGTAGACGCCCATGAACAGGGCGATCGGAATCGTGGCCATCACCGTGAACATGCCCCAGGGGCTCTCGGCCAGGGCCTTGACCACGATCAGGGCCAGCACTGCGAGGATGATGGTCATGATCATGTAGGCGCCGAAGAGGGCGATGGTGCCCGGCACCTGGCCCATTTCCTCGCGCACCAGCTCGCCCAGGGAGCGGCCGTTGCGGCGCGTGGAGATGAACAGAATCATGAAATCCTGCACGGCCCCGGCCAGCACCACGCCCGCAATCAGCCATAGCGTGCCGGGCAGATAGCCCATCTGCGCGGCCAGCACCGGGCCGACCAGCGGACCGGCGCCCGCGATCGCCGCAAAGTGGTGGCCGAACAGAATGTGCTTGTTGGTGGGCACATAGTCCAGCCCGTCGTTGTTGAGCACGGCCGGTGTGGCGCGGCGTGGATCCAGCCCCATCACCTTGTCGGCGATGAACAGGCTGTAGTAGCGGTAGGCGACCAGATAAATGCTGACGGCGGCGGCCACCAGCCAGATGGCGTTGATGGCTTCCCCACGCCTGAGCGCGACCACGCCCAGGCAGCCGGCACCGACGAGAGCCAAGGCCATCCAGCCCGCATGGCCCAGCCAGCCTGATTTTTCTTGCTGCTGCATTCTCAAACCTCCTTGGTTTTGATGTGTTTGTTAGTACTCGCTGCAACAGCTCGAAAGCTTAAAGGGTTTTGCTCATCGGAGGCTTCTGATTTTCCTCAGGCGGGTTGTGGGCCGCCATCGGGCCGGCCCATGAAAAAAGCCATCTGTCCAGGGACAGATGGCTTGAGGTGTGAGTCTGGCTGAGCCGCTTTTTGGGCGGGGCTTACAAGCCTGCAGCCGCGCGCAGCGCAGCGGCCTTGTCGGTTTGCTCCCAGCTGAACTCGGGCTCTTCGCGGCCGAAGTGGCCGTAGGCGGCGGTCTTGGCGTAGATCGGGCGCAGCAGGTCCAGCATCTGGATGATGCCCTTGGGGCGCAGGTCAAAGTGCGCAGCCACCAGCTTGGCGATCTCGGCATCGGGGATCACGCCCGTGCCTTCGGTGTAGACGGTGATGTTCATCGGACGGGCCACGCCAATGGCGTAGGCCACCTGCACCTGGCACTGGCGTGCCAGGCCGGCGGCGACCACGTTCTTGGCCACGTAACGCGCAGCGTAGGCGGCCGAGCGGTCCACCTTGGTTGGGTCCTTGCCGGAGAAGGCACCGCCGCCGTGGGGGCAGGCGCCGCCGTAGGTGTCGACGATGATCTTGCGGCCGGTGAGGCCGCAGTCGCCCTGGGGGCCGCCCACGACGAAACGGCCCGTGGGGTTGATCAGGTATTTGGTGTCCTGCAGCCACTCTTTGGGCAGCACGGGCTTGATGATTTCCTCGATGATGGCTTCGGTGAACGAGGCCTTCATCCTGGTGGCGGTTTCCGACTGGTCGGGGCTGTGCTGGGTGGACAGCACCACGGTGTCGATGCTGTGGGGCTTGCCGTCCACATAGCGCATGGTCACCTGGCTCTTGGCGTCGGGGCGCAGGAAAGGCAGGCGGCCGTCCTTGCGCAACTGGGCTTGGCGTTCCACGAGGCGGTGGGCGTAGTAAATCGGCGCGGGCATGAGCTCGGGCGTCTCATCGCAGGCGTAGCCGAACATCAGGCCCTGGTCGCCGGCGCCGGTGTTGAGCTCGTCGTCGCTGGCCTTGTCCACGCCCTGGGCGATGTCCTGGCTTTGCTTGTCATAGGCCACGAGCACCGAGCAGCCTTTGTAGTCGATGCCGTAGTCGGTGTTGTCGTAGCCTATGCGCTTGATGGTGTCGCGGGCCACCTGGATGTAGTCCACGTTGGCGCCGGTGGTGATCTCGCCGGCCAGGACCACAAGCCCAGTATTGGTCAGGGTTTCTGCAGCCACGCGGCTGTGGGGGTCTTGGGCGAGAATGGCGTCCAGGATCGCGTCGGAGATCTGGTCCGCCACTTTGTCGGGATGACCTTCTGAAACAGATTCCGAGGTGAAAAGAAAATCGTTCGCCATATGAATAAACTCCTTGCTTTGGCTTTTTGATGGGCGCTGCCCAAGCTCAGGAGCTCTGGCGAACGCTTTAGCAGAATTGTTTAAGGTCGCTCTGCAAGTTGCTCAGTTAACTCAGCGACCCTCCTAGTTTAATGCTTTCCCTGTATCGACTTCTTGCAGCAATGCCTTTAGGGCTGCTGCACCTTTTGGGCGTGCTGCTGGGTTGGCTCGCTTTTGCGGGCTCGGCGACCTACAGGCGCCGCTTTCTGGCGAATGCGCGCCAGGCCGGCTATGGCTTTGGTGCAGTGCGCTCGGCCGTATCCCATGCCGGGCGCATGGTTGCAGAGCTGCCCAGGCTGTGGCTGGGCAAGCTGCCCAACTGCCGCATGGTCAATGAGGCCTGCGTGACCAAGGCATTTGCCGCAGGCAAGGGTGTGGTCTTTCTGACGCCGCATCTGGGCTGCTTCGAGCTGTCGGTGCAGGTTGCGGCGCGGCGCTGGAGGGAAAAGCATGGCGAGATCACCGTGCTTTACCGGCCTGCGCGCCAGCCCTGGCTGGCCAGGATCATGGAGACTGCGCGCAACCGCCCCGGGGTCCAGGCCGTGCCGACCACGCTGGCCGGCGTGCGCCAGATGATCAAGGCGCTGCGCCGTGGGGCGGCCGTGGGCCTGCTGCCCGACCAGGTTCCTCCGCAGGGCCAGGGGGTGTGGTCGCCGTTCTTCGGCCGCGAGGCCTATACCATGACGCTGGCCGCCCGGCTGGCCTTGCAGACCGGTGCCGCCATCATTCTGGCGCGTTGCGAGCGCCTGTCCTGGGGCCGGGGCTATGTGCTGTATTTCGAGGAGTTGCCCGTGCCTTTGCTGGATCAGCTGGAGCCTGCCGTGCAGCAGATCAATGAGGCCATGGAGGCCACGATTCGCCAGTGTCCGCAGCAGTATCTCTGGGGTTATGCGCGCTACAAGCAGCCGCGCCGCGAAGCCCCGGTGCAGGAGGTGGCGCCATGAGTGCGCGCATAGGCGTATGGCTGATGCAGTCCCTGGCCTGGGTGCCTCTGCCCTGGCTGCGCGGTCTGGGCGCGGTGCTGGGTCGGCTGCTGTTCGTGCTGGTTGCGCCCAGGCGCCGGGTGGTGCTGCGCAATCTGCAGCTGTGTTTTCCCGAGCTGTCCGATGCCGAGCGCCAGGCCATGGCGCGGCAGAGCTTCATCGTCTTTTGTCAGGCCTTTCTGGACCGCAGCTGGCTGTGGTCGGCGCCGCGCGAGGTGGTGGAGCGGCGCGTGAAGCTGCAGGGCGCGGTGCACGAGCTCGATGGCGAGACGCCGACCATTCTGTTTGCGCCGCACTTCTACGGCATGGATGCAGGCGGCCTGGCCCTGCCGCTGCACACCACGCGGCCCTTCACCTCGATTTTTTCCACCAACCCGAATCCCGTGCTCGACGACTGGTTCATGGGCGGGCGCCAGCGCTTTGGCGATGTGCGCATGCTCAACCGCGCCGATGGCGTCAAGCCCATCATCTCCAGCCTGCGCAAGGGCGGGCTGCTGTATCTGCTGCCCGACATGGACTTTGGCAGGAACGACTCGGTGTTCGTGCCCTTCTTCGGCGTGAATGCGGCCACGATTCCCTCGCTGTCGCGCTTTGCACGCCTGGGCCGGGCCAAGGTGCTGGGCATGTATACGCGCATGACGCCCGAGGGCTATGTGGCCGAGATCACCTCCGCCTGGCAGGACTTTCCCACCGAGGACGCCGAGGCCGATACGGCGCGCATGAACCGTGAGCTGGAGCAGGCCATACGCGGCATGCCGGCCCAGTATTACTGGGTGCACAAGCGCTTCAAGACCCGGCCCGAGGCAGAGGCCTCGCTGTACTGAAGCCGCTCTGCACCCACTTTATTGATAGCGGGTAGCGCTCATTCCTATTGGGCTTCAGCATTGATGAGAGCTGAAGTGCTTATATAGCAAGCGCTAGCAGCTCTTCTTTCAATAGCTTTGCTGGAGGAAATCGTGCAAGGCCGCCGAGACGGCTTCGGGTTGCTCCTGCAGTACCCAGTGGGATACGCCGTCGAGATGCTGGACCTGCAGCTGCGCAATCCACTGCTCAAGCCCCTGGAGCAGGGCTGGCGACAGCGCGGGGTCGTTCATGCCCCAGAGGATCTTCGTGGGGGTCTTGATCTCCAGCAGGCGCGCGGGCAGCTCCAGCGTCTGGATCGCGGGGCTGGCCTCCCCGGGGCGTGGCGGAACCAGGGGCGTGGCGCCGTAGTAGTGGCAGGCACCATGCAGGCCCAGGCTCCAGTGATCGCGGTAGCGCTGTGCGAGCTCGGGCGTGAGCCAGTCCGGCAGCTCGCCCCGGGGATTGGCGAAAAAGCCCAGCATGCGCTGGTAGCCGTTCTCGGCCAGCAGGGCTGGCGCATCGGGTCGGCGCAGAAAGTGCATGTACTGGCTGGCGGCCTGTTGCGCGGGGTTGTGCTGCAGCTCGCGCAAGAAACTGCCCGGATGGGGCGCGTTGAGAATCAGCAGCCGCTGCAGCAGCTCGGGGTGCTGGTTGGCCAGGCCCCAGGCCAGGGCGCCGCCCCAGTCGTGGGCGATCACGCAGGCGGCAGGCGCATCCGGGCTCTCGGCGCGTATCAGCGCCGCGAGATCGTCTACCAGCAGATGGGCGCGGTAGCTGCCCAGGTCGGTCGGCTGGCTGGAGTGGCCGTAGCCGCGCAGATCCGGGGCCAGGCAGCGATAGTGCGGGCCGAACTGTTCGAGCAGCTCCTCCCAGATGAAGCTGGCCTGGGGAAAGCCGTGCAGGAACACAAGCAGGGGCTGGCCGCTCTGGCCGCTGGCGCGGCAGTGCAGGCGTATGCCCTGGGGCAGATCGTGGTAGATGGGGCTTGGCATGGCGCTCTCCTGTGGAGGCGCCCGGCCAGCGCCCTCGATCCTCAATCTTCGGGACCTTGCCCGCTTTCAGGCGTCGCAGAGGTGACCGGCGCGGGGTCGGCAGCCGCAGCCGGCTCGGGGTGGCTCCAGTGCCACAGCAGCTGGGCCACATCGCCCACGCCCTGTTTCTTGAGGGCCGAGAACATGCGCACCTCACCGCCGCCTGCGTTCAGGCGCATGATGGACAAGGCCTTGGCCTGTTCGGCGCGCGTGAGCTTGTCGGCCTTGGTCAGCAGCACGAGGAACTTCAGGCCCTGCTCCACGCGCGGGCGGATGGCGTTGAGCAAGGCCTCGTCGAGCTCGGTCAGGCCCAGGCGCGGATCGCACAGCAGCACGACGGCGCTCAGGCTCTCGCGCTGCATCAGGTAGTTGAGCATGACCCGCTGCCAGCGCTCCTTGTCCGAGCGCGACACTGCGGCATAGCCATAGCCGGGAAGGTCGGCCAGCACGGCATCGGTCACCCCCTGCTTGCCGAGGGAGAACAGGTTGATGTGCTGGGTGCGCCCCGGTTTCTTGGAGGCAAAGGCCAGCTGCTTTTGCTGGGTCAGGGTGTTGATGCAGGTGGATTTGCCCGCGTTGGAGCGGCCCACGAAGGCGATTTCCGGCACATCCACCCTGGGCAACTGGTGCAGTTGGGCGGCCGTGGTCAGAAAGCGCGCCGTGTGCATCCAACCCATGGCGAGTTTGTCGTCGATCAAGGAAAGTGTCTGGCCGGCAGGTGTTGCCTGGGTTGCAGGGTTCATGGCGATATCAATCTTTAGGGGCCTCATTGTAGAATCCGCCGCATTTGCGCTTTCAACAACAGAACTACTCCCCCTCGATATGAAGTTGCTTGCCTCTTTGCTGACTGCTGCCGTTTTGACGGCCGCCGCCTTCCCCGCGTTCTCGGCCGACCCCGCCGCGCCGAACACGACCAAGGTCGATCTGGCAAAGGGTCAAGCCAGCTATACGGCCGTGTGCGTGGCCTGCCACGCAGCCGATGGCAATTCCACGATACCGCTGCAGCCCAAGCTCGCAGGTCAGCACCCCGAGTACCTGATCAAGCAGTTGCAGGAGTTCAAGGACGGCACGCGCAAGGACCCCGTGATGGCGGGCTTCGCCACGGCGCTGTCCAGCGAGGACATGAAGAACATCTCGGTCTGGCTGCAGCAGCAAAAGCCCAAGGACGGCTTTGCCAAGGAAAGAGACCTGGTGCTGCTGGGCGAGCGCATCTTCCGTGGCGGCATCCAGGATCGCAACATCGCGGCCTGCGCCGGCTGCCACAGCCCCAACGGGGCCGGCATCCCGGCCCAGTACCCGCGCCTGGCGGGCCAGCATGCCGACTACACGGCGGCCCAGCTTGTGGCTTTCCGCGACGGCAAGCGCGGCAACAGCCTGCAAATGACCCAGGTTGCGGCCAAGCTTAATGATCGCGAAATCAAGGCCGTGGCAGACTACATCGCCGGCTTGCGCTGAGCCGGCTCCGTCCCTTGTGCCTTTCGAACGACAAGGGGAACGGATTGACAGTTTGATGATCACAGTCAGGCGGGGCCAATGCATGTGCGCATGGTCCCGTTTTTTCATTCGGTTTTTTCGCTTCCATGGCTGAATACTCCTCTGGCGACGCTCGCGCCTCTTCCCGCTCCCAGGCCTGGCGCGCCACGCTGGAGTTGCTGGCTTCCATGCGCTTTGCGATTGCGCTGCTGACGGTGATCTGCATTGCCTCGGTCATCGGAACGGTGCTCAAGCAGCATGAGCCCGTGGGCAACTACGTGAACCAGTTCGGGCCGTTCTGGGCCCAGCTGTTTCTGGCGCTCAAGCTCAATGCGGTCTACAGCGCCTGGTGGTTCTTGCTGATTCTGGCGTTCCTGGTCATCAGCACCTCGCTGTGCGTGGCCCGGCATGCGCCCAAGTATCTGGCCGATCTGCGCAATTTCAAGGAGAACATCCGCTCCCAGAGCCTCAAGGCCTTCGGCCACCGCGCGGAGAACCAGGTTGCAGGCTCGACCGAGGAGGCCGCGCGGCGCCTGGGGCAGCAGCTGGCTTCGGGCGGCTGGAAGGTCAGGCTGCAGCAGCGCGACACGCCCGCAGGTGCGGGCACGGGCTGGATGCTGGCGGCCAAGACCGGCGCGGCCCACAAGATAGGCTATATCGCCGCGCACTGCGCCATCGTCCTGATCTGCCTGGGTGGCCTGTTCGACGGCGATCTGATCGTGCGTGCCCAGATGTGGATGGGCGGCAAGACGCCGTTCAAGGGCGGCGGCCTGATCTCCGAGGTCGCGCCCGAGCACCGGCTGTCCGAGCGCAATCCCACCTTCCGCGGCAACCTGCTGGTCACCGAAGGCGGCACGGCCAGCACGGCGATTCTGGCCCAGTCCGATGGCGTGCTGCTGCAGGAGCTGCCTTTTGCCGTGGAGCTCAAGAAGTTCATCGTCGAGTACTACTCTACGGGCATGCCCAAGCTGTTCGCCAGCGATGTGATCATTCACGACAAGGCCACGGGCGAGCAGGTGGAAAGGCGCATCGAGGTCAACCACCCGGCCAGCTGGCGCGGCGTGGAGATTTACCAGTCCAGCTTTGACGATGGCGGCTCCTCGGTGAAGCTGCAGGCCCTGCCGCTGGAGGCCGGCGCCAAGCCTTTCGAGGTGGAGGGCGTGATCGGCAGCTCCAACGAGTTCAACCGCACCCGTGGCGACGGCAGCCAGGAAAGCGTGACCCTGGAGTACACCGAGCTGCGCACCATCAACGTGGAGAACTTCGGCGCAGGCCCGGCCGGTGCCGGCGGGGCCACCGATGTGCGCAAGGTCGATCTCAGGCAGGCGCTGGATGCGCGCCTGGGTGCAGGCCACAAGACGAGCTCGCAAAAAGAGCTGCGCAACATCGGCCCCAGCATCGGCTACAAGCTGCGCGATGCCTCGGGCCAGGCGCGCGAGTTCCAGAACTACATGCTGCCCGTGGACATGGGCGACGGCCAGCGTGTCTTTCTGCTGGGCGTGCGCGACAACCCGGTCGAGCCCTTGCGCTATCTGCGCATTCCTGCCGATCCCGAGGGGTCGATGGACACCTTTGTGAAGCTGCGCCTGGGCCTGCAGGACGCGAGGCTGCGCGAGCAGGCGGCCAAGGCCTATGCGCTCAAGGCCGTGGATCCGGCGCGCAGCGACCTGTCGGCAGCGCTCACGCAGTCGGCGCTCAAGGCCGTGGATCTGTTCGCCGGCGAGTCGGGCAAGCCCGGGCCCGAGGGCAGGCCGCTGGGCGGGCTGCAGGCGATCTCCGACTTCATGGAAAGCAATGTGCCCGAGGCCGAACGCGAGCGTGCGGGCGAGGTGCTGGTGCGCATTCTCAACGGCGTGCTGTTCGAGCTGGCCCAGGCCGTGCGCGCCCAGGCCGGACAGCCGGCCTTGGAGCCCAGCGAGACGACCCAGAGCTTCATGACCCAGACCGTGTTCTCGCTCAGCGATGCGCAGTTCTATCCCGTGCCCATGGTGTTCATGCTCAAGGACTTCACCCAGGTCCAGGCCAGCGTGTTCCAGGTCGCGCGCGCGCCGGGCAAAAACGTGGTCTACCTCGGCTGTTTGCTGCTTATCATCGGTGTCTTCGCCATGCTGTACGTGCGCGACCGGCGCATCTGGATCTGGCTGACGCCTCGCGAGGGCGGCTCCCATGCCGAGATGGCCTTGTCCACCAACCGCAAGACGCTGGATGGCGATCGTGAGTTCGAGTCTCTTGCAGACAAGCTCATCGGGGCCAAGCCCATACAGAGAAAAAAAATCGGAGATAGAGCATGAACACAGCCGCCACGACGTTGACGCTCAACGAAGGATTTTTCGCTCGCCGCAACTGGTTCGACTGGGTGTTTGCCGCCCTGGTGACCATGGGGCTGCTGTATGCGCTGAGCCGCTATGGCGAGTACATGGATGTGTACGAGAAAGGCATCCTGCTGGGCACCATTCCCTCGGCCATCTGGCTGGGCTGGTTCTGGCGGCCGCTGCGTGTGCTGATGCTCGGCGTGGCCGCCCTGGCCCTGCTGGCCATAGGCCTGTACCAGGGGAGCGAGGGCGCGCAGCTTGCGCGGGCGGAGACGGTGTTCGGCCTCAAGTACTTTCTGTCCAGCCAGTCCGCGATTCTCTGGATGAGCATGGTGTTCTTCATGAGCACGGTGTTCTACTGGGTGGGCATGTTCTCGCGCGGCGAGGGCCGCACCATGTCGCTGCTGGGCTCGCGCCTGGCCTGGCTGGCCGTGGTCCTGGCCCTGGTCGGCAGCCTGGTGCGCTGGTACGAGAGCTATCTGATCGGCGCCGATGTGGGCCACATCCCGGTCAGCAATCTCTACGAGGTCTTCATCATGTTCTGCTGGATGACGGCCCTGTTCTACCTTTACTACGAGCAGCACTACGACACGCGCGCGCTCGGCGGCTTCGTGATGCTGGTGGTCAGTGCGGCCGTGGGCTTTTTGCTGTGGTACACGCTGGTGCGCGAGGCCCACGAGATCCAGCCCCTGGTGCCCGCGCTCAAGAGCTGGTGGATGAAGCTGCACGTGCCCGCCAACTTCATCGGCTACGGCACCTTCGCGCTGGCGGCCATGGTGGCCTTTGCCTATCTGATCAAGCAGCAGGCCGGCGAGACACGCTGGTACAAACTCGCGCCGCTGTGGCTGCTGGGCGTGGTGCTGTGCTTCGAGCCCGTGGTCTTTCGCCAGGGTGCGACGGAAAACGGCGGCAGCTACTGGATGGTCTACTTTGGCGTCTCGGCCCTGATCGTGGCCGGCATCCTGCTCTCGCGCAAGCGCATTGCCGAGCGTCTGCCGGATTTCGAGCTGCTGGACGATGTGATGTACAAGGCGATTGCCGTGGGCTTTGCGTTCTTCACCATCGCCACCGTGCTAGGTGCGCTGTGGGCGGCCGAGGCCTGGGGCGGCTACTGGAGCTGGGACCCCAAGGAAACCTGGGCCCTGATCGTCTGGCTCAACTACGCAGCCTGGCTGCACATGCGCCTGGTCAAGGGCCTGCGCGGCACGGTCTCGGCCTGGTGGGCGCTGGGCGGGCTGGTCATCACCACCTTTGCCTTTCTGGGCGTGAACATGTTCCTCTCGGGCCTGCACAGCTACGGCGAGCTTTGAGGACCGGGGTCGCGCCCTTTGGCTAAAGAATGGGCGCTGAGTTCGTACTCACATAAAAGAAGCTGCTAGCGCCTGCCAGTACTCGGTTTCAGATATGAATCATGCTGAAATCAAGTGCTGGAAGGCGCTAGCAGCTTCTTTATAGATAGCGACCCCGAAGAGCCGCGAGGCGGCTCAAAGACGTATCTGGCGCGAGACCGGATCGATGCTGGCCGTGGGCAGCTGGTAATTGCTTTGCTCGAACAGGTCGATGCCGCAGGGCAGCTCCTCCAGCCAGGAGAGCAGGTCGGCAATTGCCTTGGCTCCCATGATGGGCGCGCCATGCTGGGGCACGATCATGTCGATGCGCAGCTGGCGGGCCATCTGCACCCACATGCGCAAGATTTTGTTGGAGACCATGTAGCGCTGGTGAAAGCCCTTCATGAGCGCAATGTGCGGGCCCAGATCGGTGACCGGCTTTTCGGCCTCGGCACCGGTCATCAGGGACACGCCCAGATCGCCCGTGAACAGGATGCGGCTGATGGGGTCGTAGAAATGGAAGTTGCCTTCGGCGTGCAGAAAGTGGGCCGGCAGTATGTGCAGCTCGCTGCGGCCCAGCGGCAGGCGGGCGCCCGCGTCGGGCACGCCGATGACGCGGTTCTCGGTCTTGCCGACCTTGGTGAAGTGGGGCGCAAAGCGTTCCCAGATGCGCGAGATCACGAGCTGGGCGCGTGTCGAGGTCATCCAGCGGTCCAGCGAGGCGATGATGTCCGGGTCCGCATGGGAGGCGATCAGGTAGGAGAGCTTGTTCGGCGGGAAATAGCGCGACATGCCCATGAACAGCTCGTTGAACGCGATGTTTCCACCGGGATCGATGATCGCGCCCGTGCCGTTGTCCACAATCAAAAACTGGTTGGCCTGGATGGCCTGTCCATCCTCCTCGATGAGGTTGGTGAACATCAGGCAGACATGGTTGTCGTCTCGGTATAGCTCTATGGACATGGAAATAGGAGGCACAGCTGGCGAAGTGGCGCCACTCTAGCGCCTTCTCGAACTCGAAACTTGAGCCTGGTCAAGGTGGCGGCTGGATGGGATCAGAAATGCGCTTTTGGGCGCTTGACCTGTAAGAACGTGTTTACGATCTCTACGCTGCCGCGTTGGAGTGCAATCGGGAGGAGTTCGAGTCGATGGGCCGCAGCTTGCACCGGGGTGCAAGCAAGGGCCAGCGCGAAGAAATCGCCCGATTTCGCTCCAACCCTTGGGGCCAGTGCCTTTGCGGGCGGTCTACAGCGTTGCGAATCCTCGCAATAGCACGGCTATTGCTGCGGTGTCGCGCCTCGTATCCCATCCCGCACAGACACTGGCGCGGCACCGAGGAGATCGTAAACACGTTCTAAGGCCCATGCGTTTACTGCGCAGCGGCTGGCGGTGTCGAGGGCGCTGCTGCAGTGGGCGGCGCTGGCTTGCGGGCGGCCCCGCCTTGGCTCTCGGACGTGCCCGGAATGCCCAGGGTCTGCGGCAGGGTGGCGCGTTCGCGGGCAGCGGGTGTGTCGGGCAGGAAAAGCGCGCCTTTCTGGCCGCAGGCACCCAGGGACGCCGCACAAACGGCAAGGGCAATGCTCCTGACTAAAATTTGATGGGCTTTCAACATAGATGAATTGTAATGACCGACCTTGAATTTCTGGACCTTGCCGAGCGCCTGCTGCTTGCAGTGGAGCAAGACTGCGACCGCATCAACGAAGACACGGACGCCGACATGGATGCCCAGCGCGTGGGCGGCATGGTGACTCTGGTGTTTGCCAATCGCAGCCAGATCATCATCAATTTGCAAAAGCCCTTGCACGAGGTTTGGCTCGCCGCCAAGGCCGGCGGCTTTCACTACCGCTATGACCCGGCGCTCGGTCAGTGGCTGGACACCAAGGGGGCTGGTGAGTTCTTTGCCAATCTCAGCAGCTATGCGAGTCAGCAGTCGGGGCTGGAGCTGACGTTTTCCGCGCTCAAATGACGCACCCCCAGCAAAAAGCCCGGCATGCCGGGCTTTTTGCTGGGGGTCTGATCAGGGCTAGTTGCGGAACAGATCCAGGATCCGGTTGCGCTCTTCGCTTGCGGGAGGCGGGGTTGCCTCGCTGCCAGAGCCTTCGCCCATGGATGCATCCATGCCCAGGCTTCCGCCACCGCGGTGCGCATTCTCTTCGTAATACCATTCGCCGCCCATGTTGACCACGCCTGCAGGCACGGGCATCTCGGCCACGGGCACGCCCTTGAGCGCATGCTGCATGAAGCTGATCCAGATGGGCAGGCTCAGGCCGCCACCGGTTTCGCGGCTGCCGAGGTTGCGTGGCGTGTCGTAGCCGATCCAGGAGACGGCGGCCAGCGTCGGCTGAAAGCCTGCAAACCAGGCATCGACCGAGTCATTGGTGGTGCCGGTCTTGCCATAGAGGTCGGGGCGCTTGAGCGTGCCCTGGGCGCGGGCGGCCGTGCCCACGCGCGCCACGTCGTTGAGCAGGCTGTCCATGATGAAGGCGTTGCGCGGCTCTATGGCCTGGGGCAGGTCCTGCACGGGCGGCGGCGTGAACTCGGACAGTATGCGTCCCTTGTGGTCGGTGACGCGCGCGATCAGCCAGGGATTCACGCGGCGGCCGCCGTTGGCGAAGACCGCGTAGCCGGAGGCCATCTGCAGCGGCGTGACCGAGCCCGCGCCCAGGGCCATGGTCAGATAGGCCGGGTGCTTGGCTGCATCGAAGCCGAATCGCGTGACCCATTCCTGGCCCTGTTTGGGGCCCACGGCCTGCAGCAGGCGGATGGAGATCATGTTCTTGGACTTGTTCAGGCCTGTGCGCATGGTCATGGGGCCGTCGTAGCGCGAGTCATAGTTCTTGGGCTCCCAGGGCTGGCCGCCGGTGACGCCGGCGCTGAAGAACAGCGGCGCGTCGTTGACCATGGTCGAGGGGCTGAAGCCTTTTTCCAGCGCTGCCGAGTAGATGAAGGGCTTGAAGCTGGAGCCCGGCTGGCGCCAGGCCTGGGTGACGTGGTTGAACTTGTTCTTGTCGAAGTCGAAGCCACCGACAAGCGCCCTGATGGCACCGGTCTGGGGAACCAGGGCCACGAACGCACCTTCGACCTCGGGCAGTTGAGTGGCTTCCCAGTTGCCCTTGGCATTCTTGGTCACGCGGATCACGGCGCCCGGGCGGATCTTGGTGTTGGGCGGGGCCTTGCTGCTCAGGCCGGATTCCACGGGCTTGAGTCCTTCGCCCGTGATCTGCAACTGCTCTCCATCGGCGCGCGCGGCCGTGATCTTGCGCGGATCGGCCTCGAGCACCACGGCAGCAAGCAGGTCGCCATTGTCGGGGTGGTTGGCGAGCACGTCGTCGATCACGTCCTCGCGCGCCTGCTCTTCGGCCGGCAGGGCGATGAATTTTTCAGGGCCTCGGTATTTCTGGCGGCGCTCATAGTCCATGATGCCGCGGCGCAAGGCGCTGTATGCGGCTTCCTGTTCGCCGGCATTGATGCTGGTGTAGACGTTGAGGCCGCGCGTATAGGCCTCGTTGCCGTACTGGGCAAAGATCAGCTGGCGCGCCATCTCGGCCACGTATTCGGCATGCACGCGTGTATTGGCATTGGCTGCAGAGCGGATCTTGAGCGGCTCGGCCTTGGCCTCCTGGGCCTGCTCTGTCGTGATGAAGCCGTTTTCCTGCATGCGCTCGATGATGTAGAGCTGACGTGAGCGCGCGCGCTTGGGGTTGCTGATCGGGTTGTAGGCCGAAGGGGCCTTGGGCAGGCCAGCGAGCATGGCCGCTTCGGCCACGCTTATGTCCTTGAGCGGCTTGCCGAAATAGGCTTCACTGGCTGCGGCAAAGCCGTAAGCGCGGTTGCCCAGATAAATCTGGTTCATGTAGATCTCGAGGATCTGGTTCTTGCTCAGCAGATGCTCGAGCTTGAAGGTCAGCAAGATTTCATAGATCTTGCGTGTAAAGGTTTTTTCTGAAGAAAGGTAGACATTGCGCGCTACCTGCATTGTGATGGTCGAGGCGCCCTGACTCTTGACGCGCCCGAGGTTGGCCAGGGTGGCACGCAATATTCCCTTGTAGTCCACGCCACCGTGTTCGAAGAAACGGGTGTCTTCGATCGCCAGGACGGCATCGGTCATGACCTTGGGAATCTCTTGTATGGGAGTGAGCGTGCGTCGCTCTTCGCCAAACTCACCGAGCAAAGCGCCTTCGCTGGAATAGATCCGAAGGGGGAGCTTGGGGCGGTAGTCGGCCAGCTCGGAGACATCAGGGAGACTGGGATAGGCCATGGCCAGGCCGACAGCGATGGTCAGAACAAGAGCCAGTGCACCGGCCGCAGCAATGCCCATAAGCCACAGTATGGCTTTAGGGAACCAGTGCATGCGCTTGGCAACTGAGGTATTCGGGCCCGATGGGGCTTTGGAGTCTCGGGGGGAGGAAGACGGCATGTAGCAGGATGGGCTGAGGAGGGGCCCATTATAAAAATGAGCTTTCTCAGCGACTTGAGGGTCGTGAGGCGGTCTGAACCAAACCCGAATTCGGGCCAGAGTTTGCAATCATAGGCAAAGCAAAGAGTTTCTGCTTCTAACTTGACGAGGCTTAAAGGCGTCTGTTTTTGACCACGCGCAATAGCGCCTGCTTTGCTCCTGTGGGCTTGAGCCCAGTTTCTTGCTGATAGCATCCGGGCTGGGCAGTCGTCTGTTTCATTTTTTACAAAAGCAAGAGGGAGAGTGACTTGATCACTTTGGAGTCTTTATTCAGTCGTCAGCCAGCCCCCTTGCTCGGCGTCGATATCAGCTCGTCCAGCATCAAGCTGGTGGAGTTGTCAAAGAACAAGTCGGGTGAACTTTTGCTTGAGCGCTGTGCCATCGAGCCCCTGGATCGTGGCTGGGTGACAGAGGGCAATATAGAAAAATTCGACGAAGTTGCCGAGGCGCTGCGCAGGCTGGTCAAAAAAAGCGGTACCCGGACCAAGAATGTGGCCATGGCGCTGCCTGCATCGGCTGTGATCACCAAGAAGATCTCTCTGCCAGGCGGGATGAGCGAGCAGGAGCTCGAGGTCCAGGTCGAGTCCGAGGCGAATCAATACATACCCTTCTCCCTGGAAGAAGTGAGTCTCGACTTTTGCGTGATCGGTCCCTCGCCAGGTTCTCCAGGCGATGTGGATGTGCTGATCGCTGCATCGCGTCGCGAGAAGGTTCAGGACCGCCAGGGTCTGGCCGAGGCGGCGGGGCTCAAACCCGTCGTCATCGACATAGAGGGGCATGCCTCGCGCATGGCGGCTGAACGGCTGATAGAGCGCCTGCCCAACCGTGGTGAAGGGGCACTGGTGGCCTTGTTTGAAGTCGGGGCCATGACGACCAGCATGCAGGTGCTGCGCAACAGCGATGTGATCTATGAGAGAGATCAAGCCTTTGGCGGAGCCCAGCTGACCCAGCTGATTGCCCGCCAGTATGGTTTTTCGCAGGAGGAGGCGGAGGCCAAGAAGCGCAACTCCGACCTGCCCGACGACTATGGATCGGCCGTGCTCAAGCCCTTTGTGCAAAGCATGACCCAGGAAGTGGCGCGTGCCCTGCAGTTTTTCTTCACCAGCACGCCTTACAACCGGATTGACCATATCTTGCTTGCGGGAGGCTCATCTCCTCTTTCGGGCCTGGTTGAGGCCATCACCCAGCAAACCGGCTTTGCCTGCACTCTGGTCAATCCGTTTGACGGAATGGAGATCGGTGCGGGCGTGAGGTTGAAGCGTATGGCGCGTGAGGCGCCTTCCTATCTGACCTCCTGCGGTCTGGCCTTGAGGAGGTTTGCCTCGTGATTCTCATCAACCTTCTCCCTCATAGAGAGGCGGCGCGCAAACGTCGCAAAGAGGCCTTTCAGGCCACGATGGTGCTTTCTGCCCTGGCGGGCTTGTTGATCGCTGGAGCGGTTTACTGGTGGTTCCAGATGATGATCGAGGCGCAGCAATCCAAGAACAGCTTGTTGCGTTCGGAGATTACGGTTCTCGAGTCCCAGATCAAGGAAATATCGGGACTGGAAGCCGAGATCGCGGCTCTGCGCGCACGTCAGCAAGCCGTCGAGGACTTGCAGTCCGACCGCAACCTGCCAGTGCACTTGCTCAATGAGCTGGTCCAGCAACTGCCTGACGGTGTTTACATCAGCAGCATCAAACAGGATGGCTTGACGGTGAACATGCAGGGCGTGGCCCAGTCGAACGAACGGGTTTCGGAAATGCTGCGCAATCTTTCCGAAGGAACTCCCTGGTTCTCCAAGCCTGAGCTTGTGGAGATCGTGGCCAAGGTGGTCAGCGTCAGTGCCAAGGACCAGCGTCGCGCAGCTGCGTTCAACCTGCGCTTTCAGCTGACGCGTGCCAGCGAGGCAGAAAAAAATGCCGCAGCGGCCCAGACTGGAAAGGCTCAGTAATGGCCACGAAGATGTCTCGCAATATCGATTTTTCTGCCTTGCAGGAAAAAATTCAACGTCAGTTCAGCAATCTCGATCCCAACGACCCCTCGGTGTGGCCTGCCCTTCCCAAGGCGGCACTGTGCCTGTTTCTGGCAGCTGTCGTGGCCGTGCTGATGTGGTTTGTGCTGCTCTCGGACTATGAGGAGGAACTCGAAAGTGAGCGCAATACGGAAGCCACGCTGCGCACGGATTTTCAGCAAAAGCTCAACAAGGCCGTGAGTCTCGATGGTCTGAAAAAGCAGCGCGAACAGGTCCAGCAATATGTGACTCAGCTGGAAAAGCAACTGCCCAGCAAGGCGGAGATGGCGGCCTTGCTGTCCGACATCAACCAGGCTGGTCTGGGACGTAGCCTGCAGTTCGAAGTGTTCAGGCCAGGCTCCATGGTGGTCAAGGAGTATTACGCCGAGCTGCCGATTGCTCTCAAGGTCACGGGACGCTATCACGACATAGGCGCGTTTGCCTCGGATGTGGCGCATCTGTCGCGTATCGTCACCTTGAACAATATAGGCGTGACGCCCTCGGGCAAGGACGGTGACGTCCTGAGCATGGAGGCCACGGCCAGGACTTTCCGTTATCTGGATGCTGAAGAGGTTCAGGCCCAGCGTGCAGCAAACAAGGGGAAGTCGAAATGATGCGCATGCTTCATAAAACCTGTCTGCTGCTTGGCAGTGCTCTGGCTCTGAGTGCCTGCACTTCTTCCGGCGAAGATGAGCTGCGTTCCTGGATGTCGGAGCAAAGAGCGAATGCCCGCCCGCACATCAAGCCCCTGCAGGAGCCCAAGCCCTTTGTCCCCCAAGCCTACCTGGGCTCGGATGGCATGGACCCATTCAATATGCTGAAGCTGATACAGGCTTTGCGCAAGGAGATGAATCAGTCCAGTGTCAACACCAGTCTGATAGCTCCCGAGCTCAATCGTCGCAAGGAAGCTCTGGAGGCTGAACCGCTGGACTCCATGGTGATGGTCGGCAGCCTGGACAAGAAAGGTACCCCCACAGCCTTGATCAAGGTGGGGGCACTGCTCTACCAGGTGCGTCTGGGCAATTACCTGGGGCAGAACTACGGAAAGATCACCAGGATTACGGAGAACTCCATCCAGCTGAGAGAAATCGTTCAGGACGGTGGCGGCGATTGGATAGAGAGAACAAGCACACTGGAGTTGCAGGAGGGAAATAAATGAGGCGCATTGATTGCAGCATGTTGAACAAGGTTCGCTGGACAGGTGTACTGAGCAGCTTGCTGCTGTCTCAGGCCGTATGGGCTCAAGCCGCAATAGAGTCGGTGGTCGGGACCTTACAGGGGGGGACCGAGGTGGTACGGGTCGAGTTGTCTCAGCCGCTGGAGGCAGATCCCACAGGCTTTGTGATTCAGTCGCCTGCACGTGTGGCACTGGACTTTCCTGGGACCAGCAATGCCACGGGCAAGTCGCTGGTGGAGGTCAACCAAGGGAATCTGCGTTCCATCAATGTTGTGGAGGCTGGCGGGCGCGCTCGTCTGGTGCTGAACCTCAAGACGGCGACCGCCTACAAGACAGAGCGCCAGGGCAAGGCTTTGCTCATCATGCTGGATCCTGTGTCGGCAGCGACGCCGAGCAAAACTGCCGAAGCAAGGGTATTTGAAGCCAAGGCCTCGGCCAGCGATGTGCTTCCCATTCGCGATGTCGACTTCCGGCGTGGCAGTGATGGCGCAGGCCGTATCGTGGTCGGTTTGAACAGCAGCCAGGTGGGTGTCGATCTGCGTCGCGAAGGCAAGGGGCTGGTCATCGACTTTTTGCGCAGCTCATTGCCCGAGGGGTTGCGCCGCAAGCTGGATGTGGCCGACTTCGGAACACCGGTGCAGACAATTTCTTCCGCCCAGCAAGGGGATATCGTGCGCATGCGCATCGATCCTGTGGGTGACTGGGAGCACAGTGCCTATCAGAGCGACAACCAGTTTGTGATCGAGATCCGCCAGAAAAAAGTGGACATCAACAAGCTCACCCAGGGACCTGGTTACAGCGGCGAAAAGCTGTCGCTGAATTTCCAGAACATCGAGGTGCGCTCTTTGCTGCAGGTGATTGCGGATTTCACCAACTTCAATATCGTGACCTCGGATACGGTCACGGGTGCCTTGACGTTGCGGCTCAAGGACGTGCCCTGGGATCAGGCCTTGCAGATCATCATGGATGCCAAGGGCCTGGGCATGCGCAAGTCCGGCACCGTGTTGTGGATTGCCCCCAAGGATGAGATCGATGCACGTATCAAGCGTGACTATGAGGCCGCCAGGGAGATCGAAAACCTTGAGCCTTTGAGAACCCAAGGGTTTCAGTTGAACTATGCCAAGGCCGCAGACATCCTGCAGCAGATTGCAACCAATACTGGAGGCTCTGGGCAGTCCACACGCTTTCTTTCTCAGCGAGGCTCTGCGATTTCCGAGCCCAGAACAAACCAGTTGTTCGTGACCGATACGCCAGCCAAGCTCGAGGAGATGAAGGCCTTGCTGGCAACGCTGGACGTGCCGGTGCGTCAGGTCATGATCGAGGCGCGTATTGTCGAGGCCCGGGATACCTTCGGGCGCTCTCTGGGAGTGAAGTTTGGTGGTGGCTCGAATGGCAACAAGCATTGGAATCTGGGCGGCAGTTATGCCGACGTAGCGCCAGGCTCTTCTACGTCCTCGCCTTTTGTCAACCTGCCTGCAAGCGTTCCAGGTGTCACTGGCGCGGGCTCGCTGGCATTCTCCATTTTCAACAGTGCAGCCACTCGTTTCCTTTCGCTGGAGCTTTCAGCCATGGAGGCCGATGGCGATGGAAAGATCATCTCCAACCCGCGCCTCGTCACTGCCGACCAGAACAAAGCCTTGATCGAGCAGGGCACGGAATATCCGTACTCCATGACAGCGCCTAACGGTGCAACGACGGTTGCCTTCAAGAAGGCCGTGCTCAAGCTGGAGGTGACCCCTCAGATCACCCCCGAAGGGGACATCATTCTGGATCTGGATGTGAACAAGGACAGCCGTGGCGAGGTGACTCTCCAGGGGGTGGCCATCGACACCAAGCACATCAAGACCCAGGTGCTTGTGGAGAATGGCGGTACTGTGGTGATCGGCGGCATTTTCGAGATCGAAGAGACCAATCAGGTTGTCAAGGTTCCCGTGCTGGGTGACGTGCCCGTGCTGGGCAATTTGTTCAAGAGCAATACCAAGGGCTCGACCAAGCGTGAGATGCTGGTCTTCATCACTCCGCGCATGCTTTCATCGCAACTGCGTTCTGGCAATTAACGCGGGTTGATTCCTCAAGGCCTGGGCGCTTGCATGCACCAGGCCTTTTTTGCGTCCTGGCCTGCCGGATCCTGCACAATGCGCGCTGTCTTCAGGCCGTGTCCTGAGGTTGCAAACAGGCTGGGTCATGATTTTTTTCACAGATAAACATATTGCACTCGTAGGTTTGCCGGGTTCGGGCAAGTCCACGATAGGGCGCCAACTGGCGCGTCGCTGGTCGTTACCGTTTATCGATGCGGACGCGGTCATAGAGCAGCGCCTTGGAAGCAGCATTCGTGATTTTTTTGCGCAGCATGGTGAAGAGTCCTTCAGGGACGTCGAGCAGCAGGTCATTGCAGGTCTGCTGGGAGATAAGCGCCAAATGGTGATTGCGACCGGCGGAGGGGCCGTGCTCAGGCCAGCAAATCGGGCAGAGCTTGGAGCGCATGCCTTCGTGGTCTATCTGAGTGCCGCCCCCGAGGAAATTGCCAAGCGCCTGCACGGCGATACACAGCGCCCCTTGCTGCAGGTTCACAACCCCATGCAGCGTTTGCTGGATTTGCATGCACAAAGAGGCCCTTTGTACGAGGAGGTGGCAGGTCTTGTCGTGAACGAGGCAGGGAGGCCGGCGGTGCAGGTGGCGCAAAATGTGCTGCAGCAACTGGAGCGCTTGCAAAAACAGTCAGAGGCCGATGGTGCTAGGCACGCAAATAAGGAGAATTGATTTGGAGAGCATAGAAATTGACTTGGGCGAGCGCAGCTATCCGATTGCCATAGGTAGCGGCATTTTGTCCGATGCGGCTATTTATCAAGGCTTGCCGGCTGCGGCCCAGGCCGTGATCGTGAGCAACGGAACCGTGGCCCCCTTGTTCGAGGCCAGGTTGCGTGCCGTGCTTCAGCCACGTTATAAAAACATCCAGACCGTGGTCCTGCCCGATGGCGAAGAGCACAAAAACTGGCAGACGCTGAACCTGATCTTCGATGCTTTGCTCACCCATGGCTGTGATCGCAAGACTCTGATGTTTGCGTTGGGTGGTGGTGTGATCGGCGACATGACCGGCTTTGCTGCTGCTTGCTATATGCGCGGTGTGCCCTTCGTGCAGGTGCCGACCACCTTGCTGGCCCAAGTCGACTCCTCTGTGGGAGGCAAGACGGCCATCAATCATCCGCTGGGCAAGAACATGATCGGAGCCTTCTACCAGCCGCAGCTGGTGGTGTGCGATCTGGAGACCTTGGTCAGCTTGCCGCAACGCGAGCTCAGCGCCGGTCTGGCGGAGGTCATCAAATACGGCCCGATTGCCGATATGGGCTTCATGGCTTGGCTTGAGGCGAATATGCCAGCTCTGTTGGCCCGCGATGCCATTGCCTTGAGCCAGGCAGTCAAGCGCAGCGTGGAGATCAAGGCCGAGGTCGTGGGCCAGGATGAAAAGGAAGCCGGCCTGCGTGCCATTCTCAATTTTGGCCACACCTTCGGGCATGCCATGGAGGCGGGTATGGGCTATGGGAAATGGCTGCATGGTGAAGGTGTGGGTGCAGGCATGGTCATGGCGGCCGAGCTGTCGCAGCGGCTGAACTTGGTTGACCAGGATTTTGTGCAGCGCCTTCGCCGGCTGATCGAGTGTGCAGGCTTGCCTGCCAAGGGGGCGGTTATCGACGAAAAGGACAATGCGGGGCGCTATCTGGAGCTCATGCGCGTGGACAAAAAGTCTCAGGCTGGCGAGATTCGCTTCGTACTCATAGACGGTCCTGGCAAGGCCGTGGTGCAATCCGCACCTGATGACTTGGTTCGCGAAGTCATCGACGCCTGCTGCATCTGACGATCACATCAGGCTGTAGCGGTCGAACTGCTACAGTGAGCTGCATGCGCACAACGAGGCAATGCATGCAGACCTTGGCTCCCTATGCCTGTCACCCGGCGCAAAGCCGGGGAAGGCGCTTTGAAGAAGCTGCAGCGCCCACGCGCAGCGATTTTCAACGTGATCGCGATCGTATCGTCCACTCCTCGGCCTTCAGGCGGCTGGTCTACAAAACCCAGGTCTTCATGAATCATGAGGGGGACCTGTTTCGCACGCGGCTCACGCATTCGCTGGAGGTGGCCCAACTTGGCCGCTCCATTGCGCGCTCCTTGCAGCTCGATGAGGATCTGGTTGAAGCCATCAGCCTAGCCCACGATCTGGGCCATACGCCATTCGGTCATGCAGGGCAGGATGCACTCAATGCCTGCATGCGTCTGCATGGCGGGTTCGAGCACAACCTGCAAAGCCTGCGCGTAGTCGACAAGCTCGAGGAGCGTTACCCCGAGTTTGATGGCCTGAATCTTACCTTCGAGACCCGCGAGGGCATTCTCAAGCACTGCTCTCGTTCGAATGCGCAAAAGCTTATCGAGCAGGAGCCCGGCGGCGTGGCTTTGCGCTTCCTGGATGCTACTCAGCCATCGCTGGAGGCCCAGTTGTGCAACCTGGCTGATGCCATTGCCTATAACGCACACGATGTAGATGATGGCGTGCGCTCGGGGTTGATCAGCATGGCCCAGCTGTGCGAGTCCGTGCCATTGTTTGCGCGCTATCACCATGCCACTCTGGCCGAGTATCCGACGCTTGCCATGCCCGAGGCGGAGCGCCGGCTGTTGTACGAAAGCATACGCCGCATGCTCAGCGAACAGGTCTATGACGTCATCGATGCCACGCGCAAGAAACTAGAACAGCTCAAGCCGCAATCGGTACAGGAAGTACGAGCCCACGGTGCTGCGCTGCTGAGCTTCAGCGAAGACATGAGAAACGATTCCCTGCAACTCAAGCAGTTTCTGTTTTGCCATCTTTACCGTCACCCCCGGGTTGTGAGCACCATGGAGCAGGCCCAGCAAATAATTGGCGAGTTGTTTGCGGCCTACATGTTGGAGCCTGAGCGCATGCAACCGCGCTTCGTGCAAAGAGCCAGACGGGCAAAGAACATGTCCGAGCGGGCGCGTGCTGTTGCAGACTTTATTGCGGGGATGACGGATCGCTATGCTGCGAGAGAGCATGAGCTGGTTTCTGGACGGCGTTTGCTCGGTTGATCCCGCCTTCTTCTTGGGCCCGCCGCTAAAATACGCATTTAGCGTGCCAGGGCAGGAAGGGATTCCCGGACGGCTGCGCAATGTCTGGGGGCGGCAGCGCCCCCGTTTGCATTTTAAAGAGGCACAGCCATGACCGACTCTAGCAACGATATCCGCTCTCAGGAATTTCCGCCTGACCTCATCATCCAGGACATGGTGCGCTGGCTAGAAAAAGCCGTGATCGGACTGAATCTGTGTCCTTTTGCCAAGAGCGTGCATGTCAAAGGTCAGATCCATTATGTAGTCAGCCGGGCCAGCGATGCTGAAGGCGTGGCCCAAGACCTGCATCGAGAGCTTGAGGCCCTGGCTGAATCCTCACCCGATAAGCGCGATACCACGTTGCTCGTACTGCCTGAGGCGCTGGCCGATTTCCTGGACTTCAACGACTTTCTGGAAATCGCCGATGCCATGATCGAGGAGCTTGACCTGGGAGGGATTCTCCAGGTGGCCTCGTTTCATCCGCAATTCCAGTTTGAGGGAACGGATGTGGACGACGTGACCAACTGCACTAACCGTGCACCCTATCCCACCTTGCACCTGTTGCGTGAGGACAGCATAGACAAGGCCGTGGAGGTCTTCCCCGAGGCCGAGACTATTTACGAACGCAACATCGGGGTGTTGGAAGGTTTGGGGTTAGAGGGGTGGCTGGAGCTGGATGTGGGGCCTCGGTGTCCCATGGTTCAGGCCGCTGCTAAGCCGGGCGAGATTCAATGAAGCCCCGCCACACTAAGCCTGAACAGGATCTGGCGCAGCAACTGGAGCTCAGGCCGGGCCAGTCCATAGAGTTACTCAAGGCGCTGCATATCCTCACGCGTGAGGGGCGGATCAACCAGGACTCACGACGCAAGCTCAAACAGGTCTATCACCTTTATCAATTCATTGCTCCGATTCTCGAAGAGCTCTCCAATAGCGGCTGCGCATTGAGTCTGGCAGATCATGGCGCGGGAAAATCCTATCTGGGCTTCATTCTTTACGACCTCTATTTCAAGGCTTTGGGGTGTGGCCATATTTACGGCATAGAGACGCGGGCTCCCTTGGTGGAGGCCTCGCAGAAGCTGGCAACCAGGCTGGGTTTTGAGCGCATGAGCTTTCTCAACATGTCGGTGGCCGAGTCTGCCCGAACCCAGGCCATGCCCGAGGCGTTCGATGTGGTCACGGCCCTGCATGCCTGCGATACGGCTACTGATGATGCGATCGCGTTCGGACTTGAGAAGAAGGCCGGAGCCATGGTCATCGTGCCCTGCTGTCAGGCCGAGGTCGCAGCCTGTCTGCGACAGAACAAAGCCTTGAGTCTGGCGCGCACGCCCCTGGCTGAACTGTGGCGCCATCCCTTGCACACGCGTGAAATTGGCAGTCAGCTAACCAATGTGTTGCGCTGTCTTCATCTTGAAGCCTGCGGTTATCAGGTGACTGTCACAGAACTTGTGGGCTGGGAGCACAGCATGAAAAACGAACTCATCATCGCCAGGCACACAGGCCAGAAAAAGCGCAGCAGTGCAGAGCGCCTTCAAGCTCTGCTGGCGGAGTTTGGCCTTGAGCAAGCATTGGCCCACCGTTATGCGTTGGAGCAGGTGATCTAGGGTGCGATGCTCTGTGAGTTGTTTGCTGAAAGCAACAATCCTGTTGCCCGCATGTGCTTAGATAAAGTGAGCTGGCATTTCGCCATGGCTATACTGATCCTTGATCATATATGGCCATTAAATAGAAGAATTATATAGATATCAGTCATGAATCCACATGCAGCACACCCATCTTCTTTCATTGGAATGTTGAAGGCAGTTTGGTGCAATAGACAGCTTATTTTTCGCATGACTCGCCGGGAGATTTCAGGGCGCTATCGTGGTTCTCTTGTGGGGATATTTTGGTCCTTGCTGAATCCACTTTTCATGCTGGCTATCTATACCTTTGTCTTTTCTGTGATTTTCAAGGCTCGTTGGGGTGTAGAAGAGGCTGGTCGTGGAGAGTTTGCTATTGTTTTGTTTGCGGGGTTGATTGTATATGGTTTTTTTGCTGAGGTTATTAATAAAGCTCCTCAATTGATTTTGGGTAATGTAAATTATGTGAAAAAAGTTGTTTTTCCTCTGGAGGTTTTACCCGTTGTTCATTTGTTGGTGGCTTGCTTCCAGGTTTTTGTAAGTCTTTGCGTTTTATTAGTTGCTCAGTTTGTTGTGAATAAATCACTTTCATGGACTGTATTGCTTTTCCCTGTTGTCATGACCCCTTTGCTTGTTTTGACTCAGGGCTTGGCATGGATAATTGCATCTCTGGGGGTTTTTATTCGGGATATAGGTCAGGTTATGACCTTATTAACATCGGTCTTGTTATTCATGTCTCCCGTTTTCTTTCCTTTGAAGTCATTGCCTGAAAATTTTCAACCCTGGATGCAAGCCAATCCCTTGACATTTATTATAGAGCAAGTCAGAGGGGTTCTTGTTTTTGGTGAGATGCCAAATATATGGGGTCTTTTTTTGTATTTTTTGATTTCTCTTTTGTTTTCACTAATCGGGTTTAAGTGGTTTCAGAAAACGCGTAAGGGATTTGCTGATGTTCTTTGAAAATGGCAAGGAGAGCAAGCCGCAAAATAATGAGCGTGAAGTTGCAATTCGTGTTCGTGAGCTTTCCAAGAAGTATCAAATCTATGACACACCAATTCAGCGACTGAAACAGTTTGTTTTCCCGCAATTGAGAAAATTCTTTAGATTAGAAAATAAGCAATATTTTCGAGAATTTTCGGCACTTCAAAATATATCTTTTGAGGTAACCAGAGGTCAAACCGTAGGCGTTATTGGCCGTAATGGATCTGGAAAATCGACATTGCTTCAGATTATTTGCGGAACACTATACCCTTCTGCTGGTGATGTCGAAGTAAATGGGCGTGTTGCGGCTTTGTTAGAGCTTGGGTCGGGTTTTAATCCGGATTTTACGGGGCGTGAGAATGTTTATTTTAATGCAAGCATTCTTGGTCAAAGCGAAGAGATTACTCGGTCTAAATTCTCTGCTATTGAGTCGTTTGCTGATATAGGTGATTTCATAGATCAGCCAGTTAAAAATTACTCCAGTGGAATGATGGTGCGATTGGCGTTTTCAGTTATCGCCCATGTAGATGCTGATATTTTGATCATTGATGAAGCCCTCGCCGTAGGAGATGCTTTTTTCACACAGAAATGCATGCGTTTTCTCAGAGAGTTCATGGCGACTGGGACGGTTTTCTTTGTTAGTCATGATCTTGGTGCTGTAAAAAATTTATGCACTGATGCTGTTTGGATTGATAAGGGTATATTGCGTTACGCTGGGGATTCTCGGGCTGCATGTGATCTTTATATCGAGGAGCTATTTGGGCAGATGAGCAAGGATGTTGATGATCAGGATGGTGATTCTTCTCATAAATCAGCTGCAGATGAAATAAATATTTCCAATGATAAAAATATTGAGCCAAAAAATAAAGAAAATTCAGCTAATAAAGTGCCAAAAGGATTTTTTTCAAATCAGACAAAAAAAGATGTTCGCTCAGACCTGTTAGATCGCTCTGTTCTACGTAACGATATTCGTGTCTTTGATTTTGATGTTGGTGCTAATTCTTTTCATACGGGCTTGGCAACAATTGAAAATGTCTACTTTGGCAATATGGAAGGAAAACCCCTTGCATATATTATTGGTGGAGAAACTATTACTCTTGAAGTTAAAGTAAAGGCTCATGCTGATATTGAATCACCTATTGTTGGATTTTATCTAAAAGATCGTTTGGGTCAGAATATTTTTGGCGAAAATACTTGGCTGAGTTATTGTGATGAATACTTTCTTCTTCCTGCTGGAAATTATTTGACGGCGCGATTTGTTTTTGATATGCCGCGATTGAATGTGGGAGACTATTCAATTACGGTCTCTTTTGCTGAAGGAACGCAAGAGTCTTTTATTCAACACCATTGGATTCATGACGCATTGCACTTTACTTCACAAAGCAGTAGTGTTTTTGGAGCCTTGATAGGTATTCCAATGCAGGAAGTGGTCATGCAAACTTTTCCTCCGAAAGAGGATGTGAGAGTATCAGGTGCCGGAGGACAGTTGTAATGGTGGATGAAAATAATCATAAGCCACGTCTATCCATCGTGATCATTGCCTATAATATCGCGAGAGAACTGCCGCGTACACTCTATACTTTGGCTCCACACTACCAAAGGAATATTAATCCTAAGGATTATGAGATTATTGTCGTTGATAATGGCTCAGATGAACCAGTTGATAGTGATTTATGGGAAGCATGGCAGGCATGGCCTAATCAGTATAGGCTGATACGTATAGAAAATGCGAGTCCATCTCCCGCCGCAGCCATTAATCGAGGCTTGGCGAAAGTGCGCGGAGATTATGTCGGTGTGATGATCGACGGTGCTCGTATGTGCACCCCAGGTTTGCTTGGTTATGCTTTAAGTGCTTGTCAGTCTACTCCTGTTGCGGTTGTTGGCGCTCTTGGCTGGTATTTAGGCTATGATTTTCAACGCCAATCTATAGCCCAAGGCTACGATAAACATCAGGAAGATATTTTACTGGAGAGCGTGGACTGGCGAAGAGATGGCTACCAGCTCTACAGTATTTCTGCAATGGATGAATCTTCCATCGATGGTTGGTATGCGCAGATTGCAGAATTTAATGCGCTCTTCATGCATCGTAACCAATGGGAAATCCTTGGAGGCTATGACGAAAAATTTGATCTTCCGGGTGGAGGGTTAGTCAATCTTGATATGTGCAAGAGAGCACTGGAGCAAGAGCACGCGCAATGTGTGCTCCTCCTCGGCGAAGCTACCTTTCATCAAACTCATGGTGGAACTGCAACAAATTCAAGTCTGAGCAAAGCTCTTCAGGATTGGGAGCGTTGGTGCATCCAGTATCAAGCGATCCGGGGAGAAGCCTACCTGGTACCGCAGTTGCGCAAGCCTGTAATTCATTTTGGTGAAATGCCTGAGCCAATGCGTTTGCATTATTTACGTGCACTGGCATTTCCATCACAAGATTCCTTTCCTTTAGGGGAAGATTTCAGCAATTCCTCTTGGGCAATGCCTGACTCTATTTGGAAAATCTCCGCTTTGTCAGAGCATTCAAAATATCAAAGCGTTATTGCTCAAATATTGAAGACGGCCTTGCAACGACGTCAGTATGCTGAGTTGGTTCAGGTGTGTCGAATGCTCAGGCAGCGTCTGCCTGAATGGAAAGCTCCGCTCCATCTATTGAGTTTGCTGTCTCCTTGGCTTCCTCGCTCCATGGCAAGCGAAAAATCACCATTGTGCGATATCGTCAAAGCTGCATTGGATGGTGGGCATATTTTTGCTCCTGCTCCTGCTGCTGCTGCTGTTGCTGCTTCTGCTTCTGAAATAGAAATAATTAATAGTCATAATAATCTTAATCATATGAACGCCCCCAAACGCTCTGCCTTTTCTATAGAGTCTTCTGTTTTTTTGGAACCTCATCACCTGACACATCCTGCCCCTTGGGCTGGACATATTCCATTCGCAGCGTGGCTACTTTCCATTCAAAAGCCAGGCACTTTGGTTGAGCTAGGAACTTATTCTGGAATATCTTATTTGGCTTTCTGTCAGGCTATTTTGGAAAATGACTTGCCTACGCGTGCTTGGGCTGTAGATACATGGGAAGGTGATGCCCATGCCGGTGCTTATGATGAAAGTATTTACGAAAGTCTGTGTCGAGCACATGATCCTCATTACACAGGGTTTTCCATGCTCTTGCGCATGACATTCGATGATGCGTTACCTTATTTTGCACCGCGATCGGTTGATCTTTTGCACATCGATGGATTGCATACTTACGAGGCTGTGCGCCATGACTTTGAAACTTGGTTGCCAAAGATTTCAGAGCGTGGGGTTGTCCTTTTTCATGACACCAATGTCTATCGAGATGATTTTGGCGTACATCGCCTGTGGGCTGAGCTATCGGAGAAATATCCCAGCTTCCATTTCCCGCACAGTAATGGTTTAGGGGTACTACTGGTCGGTCCGAGTCAGCCTCAGGAGTTGCTGGATTTATGTGATGCAAAGCAGGAGAGCTTGCAAAGTCAAGCGCTAGCGATGTTTGGCAGCTTGGGGGCTAGACTCGAAAGGCGAGCTGAAGTGCTGATGCTGAATATCCAGCTCAAAGACTCTACCCATAGAGAACAGCACTTGCAGGCCGCAGGCGAGCAGCGGCATCAGTGGATTGAAAAGCTGGATACTGATATCCTGACTCTCAATCAGGCCAATAATCAGTTGCAAAATCAGATCAATGAGCGCGAGCGGGATGCTGTTCGACTAGAGGATAGAATTTCAATTCTGGAGCGAAATGCTTTAGAGCTAAACAGCACCATTCGGCATGAGCGGCAGCAGATCAATGCATTAATGAGCTCACGAAGCTGGCGCTGGACATCTGGCCTAAGATTTTTGGGTCGTATTGCACGTCGCTTTGGGGGATATCAATTAGCCAAGATATTGAGGCGAGCACGTAATGCAATTCGATATGTTGCAAGGGGAGATATCTCAGGGTTGCGACGAAGAGCTCGGCAAATAAGGCGTGAAGCTTTGCGTCAAAAATCTTTGCTGCGTAATGGTAATGCTGGCCTCAGTATAGGAGTTATAGCCACTTCTCATACAGTGTTTGTAGCTCATCTGATAGAACAAGCATTGACTGAGATAGATATAGATGTTGCCGTGCTGATAGGTGAGCAGAAAAGCTTTGATCTTGATTACTATATTGTGCTTTGTCCTCAGATGTTTAAGCAACTGCCACCGGGGCAGCAGCGCATTGCATTCCAGATGGAGCAGAGCGTTAGCTCACGTTGGTTTACATCCAAATATATTTCAATATTAGAAGAGTCTTTGGCTGTATTGGATTATGCGCAGAGTAATCTTCGATTTCTCGGTGATAAAGGAATATCTTATCCGCATACCTTTCTGCTTCCAATAGGAGGACTGCCAAGTTACTCTAATGTAATTTGGCAGCAAGGTAGGGAAAATAATGATGATGATGAGAAAAATAAAAAATGTGATGTGCTATTTTATGGCGATATAAATGCTCCTCGACGTCAAGAGATGCTGAATGTTTTACGTCAGAATTTTAATGTGCGCGTAGAGGGGAATCTTTTTGGAGAGGACTTGTATCTGGCGATTAAAGGAGCAAGTCTAGTTGTCAATATTCATTACTATGAAGGAGCATTGCTGGAGACTACGCGTATCTATGAGTGTTTGTCTTTGGGTGTTCCTGTAGTCTCGGAAAGCAGCTCCGATATGCAAGATCATCAGCATTTGTTGGATAGTGATGCTGTTGATTTCTCACCCATTGGAGATATCGACGCTCTCGTGAAAACTGTGGCGCACAAGTTGGAGCAAATTAAAAACAAGCCTGAAGCTATTTCTCAGTCTATAGAGACTGTGGTGGAGACTAGTGCGCAGCATTTTAAGTTCATGTTGTATCGTGCTTTGTTGGGAATAAAATTGCTGACTCCAAAGCAATGGGAGAGAGCGACAGCAATGTTTTCCCTGCCTGCATCAAAGCTGGTTTTAAGCATGCCAGAGACTTATCTGCGTCGAGATTATTTCCTGGAAAAAACTGCTACGCGAATGGGGCATGCTCAATTGTTTGAGGGTGTGCGATATGTTCCCGGCTGGCGTGGTTGTGCTTTGAGCTATCAGTACATGGCAAGAAAAGCTCTTCAGGAGGGAGTGCCGTATCTTGAGATATCTGAAGATGATGTGGCTTTAGACCATTTCTATGAAGATCGCAAGGCATTGGTAATGCAATGGTTGAGCGAAAATTCACAAGAATGGGATGTCTTTGCAGGGTTGATTGCACAAATTCATCCTAAAACGCAAGTCTTGGCTGTACATGAATATCAAGGCCTCACTTTAGTTGTATTGGATCGTATGACGAGTATGGTTCACAATATTTATGCTCCTTCGGCACTGCGTGCCTTGGCGAAGTGGGATGCCGATAATGAAGATCCGCATGTCAACACTATCGACGCGCATCTTCAAAATCACGGCGCACTGCGAGTTGCTGTGGCGCTACCATTTTTAGTTGGTCATGCGGAGGAAGTGCAGTCTTCATTGTGGGGGTTCAACAATGTTCAATACTCCAGCATGATCTCTGAAGCGCAAGCGGGGCTGCAGCGTATGGTGGTGGAGTTTCAAGCTGCAAAGGTGGTTAGTTGAAAAGTGAAGTGTTTCAGTGGGTTTGGCTCGGGTTTGAAACTCTTGATTTCCAGCCAGAAGTGGTCCCCTAGTCGAGGGGGCAGAATGCCATGTAGCCGGTCCTGCAAAGTACAGACCACAACTTTTGCCGCTTCAATCAGGCCATTGGGCAAGCGCCAAGCCCATGGCCAGTTAAACCTTCGTTCATACGGTTGCCATGGCCATGGAGAGCTGATGAACCGTAAGCGGCCGGTAATCCGATCTACCCTGAATGAGGACTTCCAAGCACCATCGTGCACACCATCCCTCAAGAGACTTCCCCATCGCGCTATTGGGTTCCTCGCACGCGCCGGATCTACGGCGCGAAGTTCAAGGCCGGGCTGATCGCCACGTGCCTGCAGCCTGGCGCATCGATTGCCGCCACGGCGCGTGAACATGGCATGAGTGCAACGTGCTGCATCGCTGGCTCAAGGGGCAGCATCTGGATCACCTGCTATACGGCACCCGCAGTTGCGTGCCGCATCGCTGAGCACTGCGACACGGCTGCTATGCCTGTGATCAACACTCAGCCTGTTTTGGCACCCTGGCTCATCGCCCGCATGCCAGTGGCGTGTCTGGCCTCGCCGCGATGACGCTGGGCGCGCCGGTGATGCACCCTCACCGCAGGCAGCGAGTGCGCAAGCTGCCCCCGATTCTGCATCGGCAACTCCCTCATCACACATCCGCATCGAGCGCTGTCATCACGGCGCCCGTGTGACGGTCACTCGGCGGCCGCGGCTGCCGAGTGCTCCTGCGCGTTGCAGGGCTTGCTTGAGGTGCTGTGGCAATGATCCGCATCAAGGCACTGGTGCACGCTGGTGTAGGCATCTGGCTGGCGGCCCGGGGCCTGCACCAGGGCAAGTTTGGGATCTCACAATCCACTTCTAGCGCAGGGAGGGCGTATAGCTTGCTTTCGTCTTTCGTGCGCTGCGTGAGGTGCAGCCGGATCGTTGCAGCAGATCGTGAATCTTGGCCTTCGTTGCTTCGGGCTGGATGTGCCGTTGGCGGGCTCCTGGCGGTGTGCTCGGCCGACGTGGGTACGCAGTGTGTGCCCGGCGCATGCGCTTGAACTGCTTGACGTGCGCGTAGCGACCGATCTACGTGGTCAACCGCGGTGTTACTTGCTTATCGGGCAGTCTGCTGTCCTCGGTCCCCTTGACCAGATGCAGGCGACTCTTGCCCAACAAGCGGCTGTCGGTGGTATTCACGATCACCGATTGTGTGCGCTGGTTTCCCGGATCTCCACGCCACGTCGAGCGGCCTAGGTTGATTCTGGTCGTCAACAGCGCCTCGACGCCTTTTTCTGGATGGATCGAGGGTATTGCTCTGAAGGCAGCTCTCACCGCAAAAGAACTGCGGGTACGGTTTTTCCGCCAAGAGGTTGATCACAGCTTCGGAGGCATCAAAGGTGTGCTGCAGGCACAGCCGTTCAGCTGGGGTGCAGCAGTCTGCTGTGGTGACAGCTTGGGGCCCATTGGGCTCTCGGAGGAGTCTGGAAGAAAGCAGGTACTGCCAATCCGGCAAGTTCCGAGTGCATCAACCCGAAATTCTTCGAGCCAGGTCAATGACTTACGAATTCTCGAGGCGAAGGGCAGGCCTGACGGCTGAAGTATTGCCAGATCACGTGAAGCCCAGCACTGGGCGCATGAAGCCATCTATGCGAAGCACAGATACGTCTGACCGGTCCGTTGGCATAAGGCTGGAGCCGTTTTTGGTGTGCGGCTGATATTTATCTGAGGCTCAGATATCGCTTTTCAAAATTGAATCTTCCGAGTGATTCGGCGCGATCAATTCAGTATAAAAATTTACATTCAGTTGTTGTGATTATTCTTGATAAGTGTTAAACGTAAATTTATTTTAAATAATTTACGGGTTAAATAATATCATATCAATTATTTAAATCTATTCTCTTGCTTTGTGAATATTTTTCGTGATTTGAATCTAGTTTGTTGATTTCATTGGGGTTTTTTTGAGTGGGTCGTGCGTGGGCTAGATCTGTCTTGGCTGGGGTTGTGCTGTGATCGGCGCTCATGCTGGATGCGCATTTGCGACTTGCAAGGCTTGGCTCTCAAACGTTCCGGGCATTGCCTGCTTTCTTAGAGCGTGTTTACGATCTCCTCGGTGCCGCGCCAGTGTCTGTGCGGGATGGGATGCAAGGCGCGACACCGCAGCAATAGCCGTGCTATTGCGAGGATTCGCAACGCTGCAGACCGCCCGCAAAGGCTCTGGCCCGAAGGGTTGGAGCGAAATCGGGCGATTTCTTCGCGCTGTGGCTTGCTTGCACCCCGGTGCAAGCTGCGCCCCATCGCTTTGAACTCATCCCGATTGCGCTCCAACGCGGCAGCGTAGAGATCGTAAACACGCTCTTAGTGGGGGTGAACAATTTATGGGTGCTGCCGTGCCTGAGTGCAGACGATGGCTTTCACTGTTTATCTGTAGATGCTCTTCAAGGCGAAGGCGGCGCAAACCCGCTCTCGGCAGCCATCAGGCTGGAAGCGGGATCAGGCACCTGGGTGAGCTCGCGCTTGAGTGTCAACAGTTGGGCTTGTTGGCGGGCTCGGTCCAGTTCTTGTGCTTGCTTGGTGGCTGCTGTGGCCTTCTGCGGGGTGATGCTGTGGCCGGCCTCTATTCCTGAGTAAAAATTGTGGTTTTTTGTGGGCCTGTGAAAAGCGGGTCATGTTGGTGTCTAGACCCCCTTGAAACGACGTGTCTACGCCAATTTTTGTCACCTATCACAATGACAGGCCAATGGATCGATGTAGCTCTGGAATGGTGTTGTCAAAAGCAAACATCCATGTGAATTTGTGTTGATGGAAACAAGGTGAAAAATTTTTCTTTCTATAATCGATCACCGCTTGGAATCTTAGGGTTGCAGAGACCTTGGCTTCCTCTCGGTTTTCTGTCTGGCTAGGGTGTGCTCTGGCAAAGGCCCGAAAGCTGAACAAGTTCCAACTTTACAAAGAGGTTTTTAATGAAACTGTCCAAAGTCGCTTTGGCTGTCGCAGGTCTGATGGCCGTGGCAACTGGTGCCGTACACGCTGGTCAAATTAGCTCTTCCTCGTCCACGCTGGCGATCGAAGTCATCAAGAGCGACACCCAAGTCGTTGCGGCTCCTTCCAAGGCCTACAACTTTGCTGGTGATGTCGATGCTCGTACCGACGAGCAGCGCCTGCAGTTGCAGTACACCCTGGACAAGGGCCAATGGCCCGTGGGTAGCGGCAACCTCATCACCGCCGCCGATGCGCTGATCAGCGTGAACCCCGTTACTGGCCCTCTGTCCGTGAACGCCATGGACACGAACAATGCACCTATCACGGCTTTCCCCGTTGGTACCACGATCGATGCCTTTGTGACCAACAATGGCAAGACGCTGGCATTCAACGTGACGATTCCTGTTGATGCAGCCAACCTGCTGAAGAACCCCATCTTCACGCTGAACTCGCTGAAGACTCTGGGCGCCGGCAACACCGGTATCACCGGCCTGTTCTCGGTGGCAGGTGAGACCGCTTGCGTGGCTCCTGATACCAATCTGGACATCGAGTTCAAGCACTACACCAACCACATTGGTGCAGCCCAGCTGCAAGCCGGTGAATCGCCTGACTCCGAGCACAACCGTCAAGGTTCGACCAACAAGGCACGTCTGCTGAACTTCACGCAGAACCTGAAGATCGATTTCTTCGCGGCTCCCACTTCCTCGCTGACCGATGCACAGACCCAGAACAAGACGTTCCGTCTGAATGGTTCGAACGAAGGCAACTGGGCCAGCCTGGTTGCTGCTCCCACCAATCTGGTTGCTCCTACCGCCTTTGCAGGCAACAACAACCTGCTCCACTTGATGGGCCGGGTCAAGGTGACCCAGCGTGCCAATGGTCTGGACACCAATTACGTGAACAGCTATAGCCGTGCTACGCCTGCTGCCACCCTGCTTGCACCTTTCGTGGCTGGTGACTTTGTGACAACCAACCCTGCAGCTGCCAATGTCGGTGCTGTTGAGTTCCAGTCCTTCGATGTGACGGTTGACCTGCCCACAGTTTGGGCCCAAAACACCAAGGTGGGTGTGTTCACCACTGCTGGCGTGGCTGTCGGTGCATCGGCGACGGTGAACGCAGCTGGCACGCAAGCCGTGATCAAGGTCACCACCGCTGCTGATGCAGTGGCCTTGGCCAATGGTGCTTACGTCTGGGCTGCTTTCCCTGCCAACACGCTGATCCCGCAAACTTCGGGTGTAACAGCTACGGCAACCATCGTGAAGTCGCCTGCTGGTTCCGGCGTGGACTACAGCGAGCAGAACAATAGCTGCAAGGGTTCGCTGACCGGTATTGGTGGTGGCATCAAGATCGACGTGCGTAACTACGCTTCGTATGCCACCTATGGCGATACGGGTCCTCAGTCGCTGGTCCGCGTGATCAACAACAGCGAAACCCAGAACGCTGACGTGTACGGCCAGATCATTTACGCCAGCGGCAAGTACGGTCCTTGGGGCAAGCTGACGGATCTGACTCCCCGTCAGACCCTGAACCTGAGCAGCCGCGAGATCGAAGCCAAGCTGACCAACGCAGCTGCCAGCGCCAACCCGTTTGGTGCTCTGTCGACCTACACGTCCGAAGCCGGTACTGCAGTTTCTTCCTCGGGCCCGACCCAAGGTGACCGTCTGCGTATCGTGTCGAACACGGGCTCCACGCTGCGCGTGCAAAGCTTCATCTCCTACCCCAGCGGTGTGGTGCTCGATACTTCCAACGCTCAAGGCGTGGACTTCGAGAATGCATCCAACAACCGTACGCCTGATAACGCGATAGACGCTCAGCCTATCTCGCAGGACGCGCTGGTTGGCATCGGCAAGTAAATTGCCTTGCAAGCAGGCCTGATACAGGCCTGTGATTTCAAAAAATGGCCCCTAGGGGCCATTTTTTTTGACTTTGTTTTTCGCCATGGCCAAGGCGCCTAGCCTTGAGCAGTGGGGCCATTGCGAGGCAGTGGAGGGCCGGATTCCTGTTTTGCCGATGCAGCTATATGGCCGTGCAGCGTGCAGTACAGGGCTGATCACCGGGCTGTACGGGCGGTGCGATGGTTATGCCAGCTTTGTCCGGGGCGCCGAGGGCGTGGCTTTGACAGCCTTGTGCGCGGGCATCAGACATCAGGTGTCAGGGGCTAGGCGCTCAAGGAGCGCAATGGCCTGAGGCCATTCGTGCCGGGCACGCGGGAATTGCGATCTGATGCGCAGGTTTTATCAATCTGGCTGAGTGCGTGCAGCCATCGGCCTGGCCGGCTGCGGCATCACGATCCGATGCCAAGGGTCGGTGCTGACCGAAGAATGTCCGGGCAGGCGGCAGTGTGGGTCTGCGCGCCAGGCTGCAGCCGTGCCGGGGATTGGGCACAGCATATTTGAGAGCGGCTAGCGCTTGTCCAGCCTTGATTTCAGATTGTTTATGATTTGAAATCAAGGCTGGACAAGCGCTAGCCGCTTCTATTTTTGATTAATCCAACAGGTCGGAATAGTCGCCGTGCTCATAGCCCTGGAGCGACTTCCAGGGCTGGGCCAATGGCGTGGGCTGTCGGACGGCCGTGACCACGATGCGTTCCGTGCCGTGCCCGTCCTTGCGTTCCACGCGGCGTGCGAACTGGCCGGCCAGATCCCAGTCGACGATGGTCGTGTGCTCGCCTGCCTGGCTTTTGTACTTTTGCACTCCGCCCTGGGGCTTGCCAAGCCGCTCCATTTTCGCGAGCGCCGCAGGAGGAACAATCCAGTAGGAGTTTTCAAACGAGCCGCCCCAGCCGACATTGCCGTGGTGGGCCTCATCCACCGAGATCAGGCGGCGTTTCTTGGCCAGCACCAGGTCCACGCTGGTCTTGCCGTCTTCGAGGCGGCGAATCGACAGGGGAGCGCCGCGCGCGTCCTCATGCGCATGGCCGGCATGTGCGCCTGGCGCTTCCTCATGGCCGTGCTCCTGGCTGTGGCGCAGCGCAGCCGGCAGTTCGCGCTCTATCCACAGCTGGCCCTTGCGGCGGTAGACGCGGTTGGTGTAGCGGCTGTCGCGCTGTACGCCGTCGCTGCCGATGTTCATGGCTTCGTAGGTGATGCGCAAATCCAGCTCGGGCGCGGCCTGCACGGCCGCAGCACTGCGTGCCAGCGGCTCGGCCTGGGGCGCCGCAGGCGCGGGCTTGCCGTTATCGGCTGCAGCCAAGACCGTCATCGAGCAGGCCAGCAGGCCCAGGGCGAGCGCCTTGCGCAAGGGGGTGGGGTTGAGGAATGTCTGGTTCATGAGTCTTTACAGATACGAAAAAACCGGGGCCCGGCATGCAGCCGGGCTCCGGTCATCCTGGCCTGGGCCAAGGGGTTGCAATTACAGGCCGGCCGCTTCCTTGACCTTGGAGAACACCTTGGTGTTGTCCATGGTGCCCTTGAAGATCTTGGCGCCTGCGCCGCCGGCGAACAGCATGACGTCGCCGCCGCCGTGGGTCTCGGAGCCGGGGCCGCCCTTGAGCTCGATGCCGACTTCCTGCAGATAGTTGTCTGCCGTGGTGTCGACCTGGCTCAGGTCGGCACGTGCTGCGCCGCGCTCGGGCGAGATCCAGGGCTGCTTGTCGTCGGAGTTGACGGCACCGGCCGCTGCCCGGCCGCCGTTGCCGAAGGACAGCGTGGTGTAGGGCTTGCCGTCATTGGCCTTGGTGATCTCGCCGCTCTGGTAGTCGTTGACCTTGGCCAGAATGGGATTGCCGAGCTTGGAGTAACCGTTGAACACCATGTTGTGGTCGTGATCGGCCGTGACCACGATCAGCGTGTTCTTGAGGCCCGGATCCTTTTTCTCCATGTAGGCCATGGCGTTCTCTATGGCCTTGTCGAAGGCCAGGGTGTCTTCCAGCGCGCGCTTGGCGTTCGTGCCATGCAGGGCGTGGTCGATGCGCCCGCCTTCGACCATGAGGAAGAAGCCCTTGCTGTTCTGGCTCAGGACGTCCAGGGCCTTGGTCGTCATGTCGGACAGGCTGGGCTCGTCGAGGTTTTGCTTGACGCGGTCGAGCTCATAGGCCATTTCGCTTTGCGTGAACAGGCCCAGCAGCTTGCCGGCCTTGGTCGCATCCAGCGCTGCCAGCTCGGAGCCCTTGCTCACGTACGAGTAGCCCTTGGTCTTCATCATGTCCACCAGATTGGCATCGTCCGAGCGCTTGCTGCTTGCGTTGACCGATTTGGGCAGGTAGTTGCGCTGGCCGCCGCCCATGAGCACATCGATGCCGTCGCCCAGCTTGGCGTTGTAGTTGGCATGGCCGGGCACCGACTGCTCGGCAATGGTGTTGTAGCCATTGCGGTTGCAGATGTGGGCATAGGTGGCGGCCGGTGTGGCATGGCCTACGCGGGTGGTCGAGACTGCGCCCACGGCACGGCCCTGGGCCTTGGCCAGCTCCAGCAGCGTGGTGGCCGGTGTGCCATTCGTGGTCGGGCAGGTCGAGTCCTCGCCATTGATGTACTGGGCATTCGAGGCATCGTAGGCCTTGGTGTCGGCCGACATGGAGATGACTTCGTTGTTCATCTTCACGCCTGTCATGTAGGCGGCCATGGAGGGTGCGCTGTCCGTGGTCTGACCATCCTTGGAGAAGGTCTTGATGCGTGCCGCATAGGCCAGGGACTGCATCTGGAGTTGCGCGTATTCGCTGCTCTTGAGCGAGCCGGGTTTTTCAGCCAGTTGCTTCTCGCCCTTGTAGATGCGGGCGGCCGTGACCGTGACCGGGCCCATGCCGTCGCCCAGGAAGAAGATGATGTTCTTGGCCTCGCCGGCGGCGTGCGCAGCAGGAGCCAGCAAGGCCAGCGTGCCGGCCGCGGCCAGGGCGAGAGAGGTTTTGCGAAAGATCGAGTGCATGTGAAATTCCTTGAGAGCTTTGGAGGTGCGGGCCAGCATCACAGACCGATGCTCTTTTTGATCAGCTCGAAGACCTTGGTGTTGTCCATCACACCCGAGAAGTTCTCCGCGCCTGCGCCCTGGGCACCGAGGAAGACATCGCCGCCGCCATGGGTCTCGGACGACAGGGGCACGATGGCTTCCTGCAGGTAGTCGTTGCCGGCAGCCATGGTCTCGTCCACGTTCTCACGTGTGGCCACGCGGCTGGGGCCATTGCCAAAGCCCATGACCGTGAAGGTCTTGCCGTTGACGTCGGTTTCGGTCGCGCCATTCACGTAGTTCTTGACCAGGCCCAGAATGCCGGGATTCGTGGGCGTGGTCTTGCCCGTGATCTTGTTGTAGCCGTTGAGGTGCAGCGTATGGTCGTGGTCTGCCGTCACCACGACCAGCGTGTTCTTGAGGCCGGGGTCGACCTTCTCCATCTTTTCCAGAGCCGTCTTGATGGCATCGTCGAAGGCCACGGTGTCCTGCAGGGCGCGCTTGGCGTTGGTGGCATGCAGTGCATGGTCGATGCGGCCGCCTTCGACCATGAGGAAGAAGCCCTTTTTCTTGGCCGTGAGCGCATCGATGGCCTTGCCCGTCATCTCGGCCAGGCTGGGCTCGTCGGCAGGCTTGCGATCCAGGTCGTAAGCCATGTGGTCCTTGGTGAACAGTGCCGCGATCTTGGTGCCGTCCACGGGCAGCTTGGCGAACTCGGTCGCATTGGAGGCGTAGCTGTATTTTTGCGTCTTCAGCTCGGTGATCAGGTTGCGCTTGTCGTTGCGCTTGCCGCCGTCTTCCTTGGGCGTGAAGTGGCGGGAGCCGCCGCCGAGGATCACGTCCACGCCATCGCCCAGGCTGGCGTTGTAGCCGGCACCGCCAGGCACCAGGGCTGCAGCAATGGTGTTCTCCGCGTCGCGGTGGCAGACGTGGGAGTAGGTGGCGGCAGGCGTGGCATGGGTGATGCGCGCCGTGGAGATCACGCCCGTGCCGTAGCCGGCAGCCTTCATCTGCTCCAGCAGCGTGGGCACGGCCTTGCCGTTGGTGCTGGGGCAGGTGCTGTCGTAGTTGCTCTGGTAGGAGTTGCCATTGGCATCCACCGACGTGGTGTCGGCGGTCATGGAGATGACCTCGTTGTTCATCTTCACGCCCGTCATGTAGGCGGCCATGGAAGGCGCGCTGTCCGTGACCTGGGCATCATTGGAGAAGGTGTGGACAAAGGCCGTTTCGGGCAGCTTGTCCATGGTCAGCTCGCCATCCTCGCCAACGCTGTAGATGCGTGCAGCCGTCATCGTGGTGATGCCCATGCCGTCGCCCAGGAAGAACAGCACATTCTTGGTCGGGACCTTGGTCTCGGGCAGAGGTGGAGTTGTCGATGTCGAGTCATCGCTGCCGCCGCAAGCGCTTAGCAGCAACGAAGCAGCAGCCATTGCGCTGCACAACAGTTTCATTTTCATGCGAGATTCCCTCGAGTAATGGCAGATCCGCCAAGTGATATGACGGCGAAAACCCACCTTGGTGGCGGATGGGCGCACTCTAGGGAAGCTGCGTGACGCTGGCGTGACAGCGGCGGCTGGCGATGCGCATTCGGGCATCAGCCGCTTGAATGAAGGGGGAGCGTGGGCCGGGACGGCGCGGCAGAAAAGCCATGGCCTGCGCTGGCCTGAGGGTCAGCGTATTGCGGGCCCCTGGTGTCCTGGGTCGCTGGCTTGTTCAATGAGCATCCAACTCAGGCCACTGGCCTGCCATGCACGCAAGGAGGCCGGTCATGGCCAGCAGGCAGCCATAGACATGAGCCCAGGCTCAGAGCGTGAATACGCTCCGAGCAGCCGCATGGCTCGGGCAGGCTTATTCCGTCGGCGCGGCAACGCGGCGGCGCGCAGGGCTCCGACGCGTTGCAAGAGCGAGCTTGTCCGCCTTCAGCGCTTGAAGGCTTCTCTCAACTGCTTGAGAAGCTCAGGGTCTTCGACGACGGTGGCGCCTGCAGGGGTTGCGACTCCGCCGATATTGTCGGGGGCCGATTTGCTGCTCTTGGGCGGGGCCGGCGGCGCGGATGCAGCATCGGCCGGCGCGCTGGCGGCAGGGCTGGCAGCCGCCGCAGGCGTATTCGGCGTATTTGCCGAGGGTGGCTGCGTGACATCGGCAGTGCGGCCGCTGATGTTGATCATGCGGCTGCCGCTTGCGCCTGAGGTGGATGGCGCCGGAGCCAATGGTGGTGGGGTGGATGGGGCAGGGGCCGGTGGAGCTGCTGCAGGGCTGGGCGCTTCTGGCTGTACGGCCTTGGGCGCGCCATGCGCATCAGTCGTGGCCGCGCCTGTGCGCTCGGTCACTGGCTTGGCCGGGGAGGGCGAAACCTGGGTTTCGGCATGGGCCTGGCGTGCCTTGCGCGCGGCGTTGATGCGGTCGCGTACGCTCTGCGACCATTCGCTGAGCGTGTTCTGATAGGCATCGGTTGCCGCTTCGGCGTCGGCACTGTCGTTGAGGATGTACGGCGTGATGAGCATGATCATCTCCGTGCGATCGCGCGAGACCTTGGAGCTCTTGAAGAGGTTGCCCAGCAGCGGGATGTCTTTGAGCAAGGGCACGCCGGCGTCGCTGTTGGTGTGGTTTTCCGAGATCAGGCCACCGAGCATGACGGTGGCCCCATCGCGCAAAGTCAGCTTGGTCTCGACCGAGCGCTTGCGGAAGGTCGGCGAGGTGGTCACGCCGGTGACGGTGCTTTCGGCGCTGCTGACCTCCTGGCTGACTTCCAGATCGATGCGGTCGCCCGAATGGATCACCGGCCGCACCCTCAGCAGGACACCGGTATTGCGGTATTGCACGGTTTGCGGCACCACATTGTTGTTGCCGCCGATGAAGCCGCCGTTGCTGGTGACGGCCTGGCTGGTGACGGTAGGCACTTCCTGGCCTACATTGATGTTTGCCGCCTCGCCGTTGCGGGTGATGATCTTGGGGTTGGAGATCACGCGTGATTCGCTGTTGCTGGCCAGGGCGTTGATGGCCAGCTGCCTCAGGGGGTTGCCACCCAGCAGGGCATTGATCTTGAGGCCATCGCCGTTGGCATTCACGCCATAGGTCGTGCCCGAGAGCGTCACGGCGCTGGCGCCTGAGCCCAGCTGATCGAGCTTCCAGGAAAAGCCCAGGTCGTTGTCGTCCTTCAGGGTGACTTCCGCGACCAGCACGTCGATCATGGCGGACTTGACCGGCTTGTCGAGCTCGGAGAGCAGGGACAGCCATTGGCGGTAGTCCTCCTGGCTGCCGCCCTGAAAGATCAGGGAGTTGGTCGCGTTGTTGACCACGACGCGTCGCTGGCGTGGGGTCTGGGCCCCCGGCGCCGAGCTGCTGCTCGTGCTGCTGCCGCTGCTCACAGGCTGTGTCTGAGTGGTACTGGTGCTGGTGCCTATCAAGTCGTTGAGGGCCTTGGCGAGCTCTTGTGCATCGGCATTGCGCACGGGGTAGGTGAAGAAGGCACTGCCGGCCTGCACCGCCGTGAGCTGGTCAAGCTCCTTGACCCAGTCCACGACGTGGGCCAGAGCCTCCTTGCTCGAGGCAAAAATGAGGACGCTGTTGATGGGCGGCAGCGGCAGCAGGGTGATGGGCTCATTGCTGCCGGCCTGCAGGCTGACCGCATAGCCCTCGGCCTTGAGCACGTCGCCGAGGCGGCGTGCAAATTCCTCGGCGCCCCAGAAGCGGGGGACGACGCGCATATTGTTCTGGCCGCGCAAGGTGGGCTGGTCGAACACCTGCACCAGTTCCAGCGCGACCTGGACGTCTTCCGGCTGGCCACTGATCAGCAAGCCCCCTTGCTGCGTGGTCTCGACCTTGACCTTGTCGCTGAGCATGCTCTTCAAGGTCGGCATGAAGGTTTCGGGCTTGACGGCTTCGGTCTCCACATAGTGGAAGATCGGGCGCAGAGGCAGGGGCACCGAGGGCTGGGCCCGTCCGCGCCGGATCAGAGGCAGGGTGCTGGAAATCGAGGTGCTGGGCGTGATCCTCAGCAAGCCGCCGAAATCCTGGACCGCAATGCCATAGCTTTTCAGCAACTGGCCTGAGACCTCCTGCAGCCGGGCGGCGCTGATCGGCTTGGGCGTGCGGAAGGTGACCAGGTCGGGGCGGGCATTGATGCTTGCATCGATGGAGTAGTTCATCCCGAGGATGCCGCCATACACGGCCTGGATGAAGTTGCCCAGTGGCATTTGTTCGAGCGATACCGTGATATCGCCGGCCTCCTCGCTGGCCCGGGTGGCCGGGGTGGGCGGGCGCAGGTTGCCGCTGATCTGCTCGGGTGGGCGTGGGCCGGTATGCATCGCGGTTTCCTTGGCGATGGGCGTGGCACCGGTGCCGTCTCGCAGGTCCCTGGCGGCATTCAGATCTTTGGAGCGATCGAAGATCAGTGGGTCGGGGGTCTTCGGGGGGGAAGCAATGCACCCGGCCAGGATGGAGCATGCAGCTGCAACAAGAGTCGGTCGATAAGACGGAATGAACATGGTCTGGATAGTCGTAGCGGGGGCTAAGGGGCGTCGGCTTGTGCGCTGTCCGTCACTGCGCCGGTTTGCTGGCGGTTTCAGTGGGGGAGAGGTGCTCGAATGCCATGACATTGACTTGCGTTTTCTCTGGAGTCGCGACTCCTATGGCTCCAGGTCTGACCCAGGCGAGCGTACCTCCCGTGGGCAGGCTCTCGCCGAGCTTGATCATGCGGGGGGCGGGTTCGCCGTTGATCTGGACGATGATTTGCGTGCTCGGCCCTCGGCTCACAATGCCTGTGACAAGCCAGTCCGGTGGGGTCAGCGGCTTGTCGCGCACCGTCCACGGCATGTTCGCCGTGCTTTCCCAGAGTGCAAGCATGCCTTGTTGCTGCATGCCTCCGGGTTCTATGGGCTCGGGAGGGGCGGATTTTTTGTCAGCGGCGGGCACTTCTGCCTCCACCGGTTTGATCAGTGCAGGAGGGCTCACGAGCTGCAGTGAGACGCTGCTGCCTGGTGCTTCGGGCGGCTTGTCAAGTGGTTCCGACTCTTTGGCGAACAGGGCGCGTTGGCCCAGCCAGTAAGCCAGGGCGATACAGAGCAGGCTGGCCAGAAAAAACGCCCAGCGATACATTCTTGACTGGCTCACAGGCTTGCTCCCGCCTCCTGGCTGGCCGCTGGCGCTTCGGTCTGCTCAGGAAGATTGGCCTGGATATCTTGCTGTGCGGCTGCCTGGAGTCTCTGCCAGGCGGCGGCTTCCAGTCCATAGGTGCGCACATGAATGTCGGCGTTGCCGCTGCGGACAATGAATTTCTCGATGTTCCTCAGCACCGGGCCGTGTTCTATTTGCTCGATCAGCAGATCCAGATCCGGAAATGCAAGAGGAACCGTCACTCGTACGTTGGAATAAATCAGGCCGGTAAGCTGTGCCGGGGCATTTCGGGCACCGGGTGTGTTGATGGCATTGGTGATGACGGTCTCTCCCTGTGCTGATACACGGCAGCCTGCCTTGAGCTTGTTGCACAGTTCTCCCAGCGACTCCATGGCCTCGGCCCGAAAGCCTCCAGACTGTGTGACGGGAGGAAGGCGCTCAAGCCATGTCAGCTGAGCCTTTGCTGCGAGCTGCTTTTGCTGCGCCCAGTCTACGGCGGTGATGGCATTGTGCTCGCGCGTGCGCAGGTGCTTCATCCGCTCGATTTCGGGGCGCATCCGGGTCAACTCGTCATCCCACTCCAGAATCGGACTGGAAAAGGCGACCAGTGCAGCCAGCCAGATCAGCCAGCGAAGATTGTTGCTCATTCTTGAACCTGCTGCTGTGAGTCTGCCGAAGCCTTGATGCGCCAGGAAAACTTGAAACCATCGCCCGATACATCGATAAAGCGCGCATCGTAGAAGAGTGGATTGCTGGCGATCTGGTCAAGAATGGTCGTCAGCTTGATGGGGCTGCCGGCCGTGGCACTGACAAAGGTGGCTTGAACCGTTGGTGCTGAGATCTCGAGTTCGCGCAAGACGACGCCCTGGCGAGGCCAGGTGCTGGACAGGCTGCTCAGCAAAGTGCCCGTACTGGGCTGTGGGACCAGGCTGTCGGCCTGGTGCAGCCAGTTGACCGTATTTTGTGCCTGCTCTCGAACTCGCAGCAGAGGCTCAAGAGCGGCTGCTGCGGACTGGCTTGACTGCAGACCTTCGTCAAGAACCTGCTGGGCCGCTATTTTCTGGCCATAGGTCCAGGCGGCCCAGGCCATCATGCCCACCGTGGCGACTGCGAGGCCGGCATTGATGAAGGTCGGCCACTGAACAGCGCGCCTGCTTTCGGGGCGCGGTGTTAAATTGCGGCCCCACAGCACGGACTTGCCGGGCGTCTGAGCCGTGGCCTTGTCTGGCAGTTGAGGGGGCCAGCCCAGCGCAATCAGCTCGGGGGTCTGTGCCAGCAATTCGCTCCATTCGACCGGAGTTGGCAGCGTTTCGAACCAGAGGCTGTCGACCAGCTGGCGTTTGCTCCAGAGCAGCAGCTCGATACCAGGCGCTTGCGGGAGGCGTTGAAAGCTGACGCCGGAGGCGGCCGGAGTCGAAAGAAGGCTGGACGGCCAAAGGAGAAAGCGCTGTGCCGAGGCATGACCCGCTTCGATTTGGTCCTCAAGCTCCTTGTTCCAGAGCCATAAATGCAGCCACTGATCCTGCTGCAGGGCAAAAGACCCCGTGCGGGCGAAAGGCGAATGGGACTGGACCTGGATTTGAGCGAAAGAAGCCAGCCGCAACCGAGGCACACCCAGGCAGGAGATGCGCTGGTACAGACACAGTGACCGAGGGATGACGATTCTGACGGCACGCAACTGCTCCAGCCTGAACCGACTCAGGGGAGGGCGAGCATGCTCGTTGACACCATCCGGGCTAAAAAATTGAGTTGGTGGGGGCATTGTTTGGCGTGGTCACAGAGACTGCGGGAGGCCAGGGCAAACCCTGCAGTATAGCCATGGGCTCTCGCATGGCTTTAATTTCGGCCTGGGTGGTGCGCCATGGTCTGTCTTTGTCCATGGGGTCGAGTTGGAGGATGTAGCTCAGCTGCCAGGGGCCTTGTGTAGACAGGTGGGTGACGCGAAGACTGCGCTGGACATGTTTGCCTGTGAGAGCGCCCCATCCGCCAATGTTCACGCCTGCCAACTGATTGTTTTGCGCCGTACGTTCCGCAAGATGCTGAGGATCGCCTCTGGCGCGCGAAATGTCGTCAATCTGTTCGGCGCCCAGTCCGGCGGCCTTCAAAACGCGGGGCGGGGCCGTTGCCAGATTCAGGCTGGTGCCGAGCATGGTGGTTTCACCATGAATCGTGAAATCGTCGATGCAGCCGTTGTCTTCAAAGGCCTGGCGATACGGACCCCAGCCATACACGGCCCAGACCTCCTCGACCGTCAGCAAGGGGCTGTTGCGTGGTGGCGGCATGCCGGCTGAAGCGTAAGCCTCCTGCTCGGCCCCGTGAAGGCGCTGAAGATTGTCGGCATCCACATAGTCCAGCAAGGCGTCGATGAGGTATGGCGTTTTATCCGGGCTGACTCCGCAGTCCTCCAGAAAGCGAGTCAGAAATGGCTGGTCTATGCTGGCGAGATTGACCAGCCCACCCATATCCTGAAACTGGACCAGGCTGGTTTCGTCTGCTTTGTAGGGGGTGCCGTCGACTTGCAGGCTGAGATTTCCGTCAGTGAATTCGGCCAACCCTGCCTGAGCCGTAGAGAGCCAATACTGGGCCTGAGCCCGAGTCGTCATGCTGCTGCGTATGAACTCGCTGCGCTTGCGCAGCAGGGCCGCACGCTCGGCGGATGTCTGCGCAACGTCGGCAATCATGGCCACCACAATGGACAGCCCGGCCAGCAGCCAAAGCACGGCAGCAAGAGCGAACCCCTGTGAATATGCTTTTTTGGGAAGTGGTTGCGGGCTCATTGGGTGTTGAAGAAAAAATCGTTGACGGACTTGCCTGGCGGACTCCAGTTGCCCTCATAGGCCGCAGATTTGAAGACCTCTTGTTCCCCGGATGAAGAGCGAATCAGAATGGCTGATGGCATGGCGCGAGAATCCCCCATGCCCATGGGAGGCCATATCTGATGCTGTTGATCAAGATGGTCCAGAAAACGGAACTCGACCTTTTCTGTAAAGCGCGCGAGGATTTTTTCCTTTGCGAGAGAGTTTCCTACGGGGGTTAAAAGCAGATTTGTATCGCCTGCGGTGGTTTTGAGATCAAGTCGAATTTGCTGAGGTATCCCTCTGGGCATTTCCGGGGGGGCTGTGGTGACCATGGTGATGGTTTCGGACCTGCCTGTGAAAGGTTTTTCCAGCGTCGGATCTATCACCATATTGGCTGTGATGTCATAAAGCGATCGTGCTTGATTCCAGCGTTCCAAGAAACCATTGCTCTGGTCGGCGCCAACTCTGACGATTTGAGATATCTGACTCAGTGCGCCAGACATCAGGGCAATGGTGAAGCTGAGAATCACGATGGTGACCAGTAGCTCTATCAGCGTGAGGCCCTCTTGCTTTCTAATAGCAACGGCATTGGAGGTTATTTGACTTACCATATAACCCCGTTGCCTGTCTCGGATATTTTGTTGAAACCTGTGAGTTCGATATTGAATTCTATTATTTTAGAATCTGAATCCTTATCAAGGACCTCGACATCTACAGAGTAAAGCCCTATCTCGTAGGAGCCTTGGCCACCTTTTGCATTGAGTGCGCGTTGAAGCGGACGAATCGGGCGGCCAACCCACTTGAGTGTGCTGTCCTTCAGGCGCATGCTGCCTTGTGGCTGCTTTAATGGGTTGATGTTTCTGATGTATTCAAAAGCCTCTATTTTCAACAGCAGTGACTTTTCCTCTTGCTTGGCCCTATTCATGGCACTGACGCTCTGATCAAACCAGGTAAAAGAGATGGTCGCGCCCATGCTCAAGATCACAAGCGCAGCAAGAACCTCCAGAAGGCTAATGCCTCGTTGTTTTTCAGGTGAAATTGCTGGCCGCTGGAGGGTTGACATCTATCTAACGGTTTTTACTGTTGATGAGGGGCGGCTGTTGAAACAAAACAGCTTTCCTCTTCAATTTGAAGGACGATCTTGCTGTTTTTCTTAGTGAAGTTGATGGTGCTTTTGTCGCATTTGCCTGATCTCCAGATCTTTAGCGACTGTTCTGGAGCCAGCGACCAGCCGGGCGGGAGCTGCATGGCAGGTTCACCATCCGACATTTTTGAGTTGACGGTTTTTTCTGTTAACTCAAAATCCTGCTCCAGCAAGGCTGACCTGGTCAGCAATTTCTGCAGACTGTTGGCAATGGCTGTTTTTGCGACCCTGTCCTCTGTCGATTCAAACCAGCGCTCAAAACTTGGGATGATAATTCCTGTCAGAAGACCGAGTAATACCATCACAGCCATCATCTCAATAAGAGTAAAGCCATGAGCGATCTTGATTGCAATGTGGCTGTTTCCCTGGGTTTTATTTCGCCATGATGTCTGCATTGATGTCCTCTCCCCCGGGCTTGCCATCTGCGCCAAACGACATGACTGCAAATGGCTTTCCATTGGGGCCGGGCGAGACTATCTGGTAGGGGTTGTTCCAGGGGTCGGCTGGTATTTGGCCGTCCATGTAAGGCCCCTTCCAGACTGCCGCAACATTCGGATCCTCAGGCTTTTGAGTAAGCCATTTCAGGGCCTTTTCCCCTTCGGGAAGAGTGCCAATGTCAAGACGCATGATTTGCAAGGCACTCTCAATCATCTTGATCTGGACTTGAGCCGTCTGGACTTTGCTGGTATCCACTTTGCCAAAGATGCGTGGTCCAACAAGTCCGGCTAGCAGACCGATAATCACCATGACGACTAGCATTTCCAAAAGGGTAAAGCCCTTCTTGGCCTTTAACGAATTTTTCTTGATGATGGTCATTGGATATAAATCTTGCTTGGATTGTTGGATGGTGTCCATGAAATGGCGTTCGCTAGACGAATGAAAATATTAAATAACGTTGGTTAAACTGGTAATGGCAAGCATGACGCTGATCATGATCCCTCCCAAAATGACAGAAACCATTAGGATGGTCAATGGCTCCAAAAGTATGAGAAATTGCTTCATGCTTTGCTGGGCATGAACTCTGTGCATTTGCGCCAAAGAGGATGTGGTTTGTGGAAGCTTTCCGGACTGCTCTCCCACACGAATCAGGTTCAGGCCCACGGCATCAATAAATTGATGCTCCTGCATGGCAAGAGCCAGGGAGTGGCCGGACTTCACATCTTTTGCAATGAGCTCGGCACGAGAGCGCCAGCTCTGACCTGTGAGTGAATTCAGCGAGTGGTGCAGGGCATCCAGTATGGGGACGTGATTTTGCAATAAAACGGAAAACATGCTGGCCCAGCGTGCAAGCTCTACATGCTGAATCCAGTTTTTTGTGATGGGAAATCCGCTTGCCGCTTCCCACAACTGGGCTCTGAAGCTTTTTTGTGAGAATAGATAATAGACTGAAATAATGATTCCGGAAAAAACTGCTGCAGCGAAAAACTTGTTATTGACCAGCCAAAGACCTGATTGCAGTATCAAGCGTGAGAAAAGTGGTATCTCTGCTTTTGGGTTGGTGAGTATATTGGCGAATTTCGGAACCACAAACATGAAAACCACCAGGGTGGCAAGCAAGCCGCTGGCAATCAATACCATGGGATAGGTCAGAGCGTTCCTGGTTTCTCTGCGGAAGGCTGCATCGGATTCCATCTGCTGTGCTGCCGATTGCAGGGAGGCCCCGAGCTTGCCAGTCTCTTCGCCGGCTCTTACCAGTTCGTGAACATACTCAGGCAGAGCCAGGCCGCTGGAGCGCAATGCTGTCGCCAGATTGCTGCCAGAGCGCAGGCTGGTATAGGCCGATGAAAGAACCGAGCCAGAGGGCCGGTTTTCATGCCCTTTGGCAATGTTGAGAACGGCATCGGCCAAGGGGATGCCAGCATTCAGCAAAGTGGATAGTTCTTGAACGCAGAGCAATATCTCTTCTGAACTGATCTTCTGGTTTTTCTTGCCGTTCAGAAAACCAAGTGAAATCTCCGAACTATTTCCTGTGCGTGAGGCTCCGGCTGAAATATCCTTGATATCAAAAACCTGCAGTCCACGTTTGGATAGCTCGCTCAAGGCAGCCTTTCTGTCGTGAGCCTCCAGGGTGTCATTGCTGCGCTGACCTTTCTGATTGATGGCCTGATACTTGAACTTTGGCATATGCTTTTAAAGGTCTCCCAAAGTCATGACTTCTTCTACCGTGGTGATCCCTTGGGCAGCTTTTAAAAGGCCATCTTGCAGCATGGAGCGAACTCCAATGGCGCGCAGATTTTTGATGGTTTCAGTTTCACTGGCTTTTTCTAATATCTCAAGTCTCAGAGCGGCATCAACTTCGAACATCTCGTAGACGGCAATACGTCCCAAGAATCCGGTATGCAGGCACACATCACATCCTACGGGATGGCGCAGTCTGATTTCAGGCTCCTTGATGTCTTGATTTTTCTGAGCCTTGGCGATCAGATCCAGGCTGATCTGATCCGGGTTTTCTGCCTCTTTGCTGCAATGCGGGCACAGCCTGCGAACAAGGCGCTGGGCCATAATCCCGCGCAGACTGGATGCCAGCAAAAATCGCTCAATTCCCATATCCGCGAGCCGGGTCACTGCCCCGGCCGCGCTATTCGTGTGCAACGTGGAAAACACAAGGTGGCCGGTGAGCGCCGACTGCACGGCGATGCCTGCGGTTTCCTGGTCCCGGATCTCACCAATCAGAATGACATCCGGGTCATGGCGCAGAATCGAGCGCAGTGATGTCGCAAAGGTGAACCCGATGTCCGAGTTGACCTGTACTTGCGTAATACCTTCGAGCTTGTATTCGACAGGGTCTTCGACGGTAATGATTTTCTTTAATCCGTCATTTCCCAGGTCAAGTGCTGTGTAGAGCGTCGTGGTCTTGCCAGAGCCGGTGGGACCGGTAACCAGAATAATGCCATCCGGTGTTTGAATCCAGCGCTGGAACATTTGCGCATGATCGGACAGCATGCCGAGGTCGGCCAGGTTGTAGTCGGGCCGGTCCTGGCGCAGCAAGCGCATGACCACCGATTCACCATTGCTGCCGGGCAGGATGGAGACCCGGACGTCGAAGACCTCTCCGTGAATGCGGGCTGTCATGCGGCCGTCTTGAGGAAGGCGGCGCTCAGCAATATCCAATTGCGAAAGTATCTTGATACGACAAATGGTCGCATCAAACTTGTCGAGGGAAAAACGCTGCAGCTCCCGCATGACCCCATCCACGCGAACCCTGGTCACAAAACCGTTTTCTCCCGGTTCGATATGGATATCCGAGGCTCGGCGCGTAACCGACTGGCTTAAAAGATTGTTGACGAGCTCAACAATAGGGCCTTCTTCGGCCAATTCCCTGAGGTGAGCCAGATTGCTTGAGTTGGCGCTTTCCAGCTGCTTGTGCGTCGCCAGTTCGGCATACAGGTTGTCAAGGTCGACTTGCCGGCATACACGCATGGAAACGGGCTTGCCCCTTTGCGTGCCTTGTATGCGCAGCATTTCGCTGGCCGAGCGCGATAGAAGATCCGAGGTGCAGCAGACCAGCTCATCATCGGTTTCCCAGAGAGCCAGGTTTTCCTGTTGGCACCAAGTCGGCTGCAGCTGCAATGATAAAAAGGCTCCCTGGATCATGGCGTCCATCGCCCCCAGCTCTGAGGCTGGAAGCAAGGGCCATTGTGTGTAGCTGCACAAGGCTTCGACCAGTGCGTGGCTGGCCACCATCCCGGTTCTGGAGGCAATTGCCAAAGGGGAGTCGGGCTTGTTGTGGATGAGTGCCGCCAACTGCGTCGCACGCTCGGCGTCCACCATGCCCAGGTGCTGGAGATGCTCAATGAACGGATGGGGGCGCTGTACGGCGGCGATGTCCATCATTTCCTCTTTGTTTCAGCTTGGCCGATCTTGATTTGCCGGTGCAGTCCATAGTATTTGCCGTTGGCGCGGACAACGAGCAACAGATCTTGCGTGCGCTGCAGATCCAATAGCAAAGAGACTTTGGGAAGTGCTGAAGGTTCCAGGCTGACGCTCGCGAACAGGGGCGATGGGCCGTCCGGGGCGGGGCTCAGGCTCAGAAGCCATACCCTGTCAGAGCGCGGGATGGTGCTCACGATCTTGACTTCGACAGGCCCGGCAGCAGCCACTGCAGGAAATTCGAGCAAGAGATCGTTCCCGCTTTCCAGCTTTTGAAAACTGGTGGACGGGGTGAGTGTTCCAAGAAAGGCATCCACTTTCTGTGTGTTGGCAGGCTTTGCAAAGGCCGGGCTTTTGGGACTGGGGGCAGGCTGGGCATTGCAGCTTAAAAAATAGCCAAGGCCCAGGCTCACCAGAACTGCCAACTGCTTGAGTGGATGAAAAATATGTGACATGGTGCTATTTTACGGAGCGTTTGCCAAATTGTTGGCTGGCTGGGCTGGCAGCCTGGAAACGGTCCGGAAATGGCGTGCAGTCTTGCTGTTTCGGGTTTCAATTGGACGGACCCGCGCGCGCAGAGGGTCTGCATGTATCCGGGCAAGGCCTGGTGCCTGGGATGCTGTATCAATGTCTGACTTCGGTTCATCCTGGCGCAGCCTGCAGCACAGGGTGGCTTGGGCCTGTGCTGCAGGCCGGCATTTCCTCATCGGGGCGGTTGAGGCATGCATCTGGCTGACGGCCCCGGGGAGGGGCCGGTTCAGTGGCTGATCTCAGACCTGGGCGCCCGAGTCCTTGACCACCTTGCTCCACTTGGCCGACTCGGCCTTGATGTAGGCCGAGAATTCGGCCTGGGAGTCGATGACCACATCACCGCCCTGGTCATTGATCTTCTTGACTACGGCCGGATCCTTGAGCACCTTGGCAATGGCTGCATGCAGCTTTTGCTGCACATCGGCCGGTGTCTTGGCCTGAGTCCAGAGGCCGAACCACGAGGTTGCCTCGTAGCCGGGCACGCCGGCTTCGGCCACGGTGGGTACGTCGGGCAGTTCGCGCGAGCGGCTGGCCGTGGTCACGGCCAGGGGGCGCAGCTTGCCCGAGCGCACATGCTGGATGGCCGAAGGCATGTTGTCGAACATGACGGCGATCTGGTTGCCCAGCAGGTCGGTCACGGCTGGGGCGCTGCCCTTGTAGGGCACATGCACCATGTCCAGGCCCGTCATGGAGCGAAACAGCTCGCCCGACAGGTGGATGGAGCTGCCGCTGCCCGAGGAGCCGTAGTTGAGCTGGCCAGGATTGGCCTTGGCATAGGCAATCATTTCCTTGACGCTCTTGAACGGCTGGTTGGGATTGGCGACCAGCAGATTGGGCACGGTGGCTACGCGCGTCAGCGGGGCGAAGTCCTTGACGGGATCGAATCCAGGCTTTTGGTAGAGGGCGGCGTTGATCGCATGCGTGCCCACGGTTCCCATGAACAGCGTATAGCCGTCGGCGTTGGCGCGGGCCGCAGCCTGCGCGCCTATGTTGCCGCCAGCGCCGGGCTTGTTGTCCACGATCACGGTCTGACCCAGTTCCTGCTGCAGGGCCTGGCCTACCACGCGCGCCAGAATGTCCGTGGTGCCGCCGGCCGCAAAGGGCACGAGAATGGTCAGTGGCTTGCTGGGGAAGTTGCTTTGCGCCGAGGCGGCTCCGGTGGCGGCAAGCGTCAGCGCCGCGGCGAGAACCTTGAGGCCATGGCGGCGGGCATAAGAGCGGGGGGCTGCAAACATTGAGGTCTCCTGAGTCGAGTGGGGCGATCGCCGCAGTCAGGGTATGGCGATCGCGAAAGCGGCTTGCCAGGCTTGTGGCCTGGCAAGCAAGGTCGTTCCGGGAATTACTCCTGAACGATGGAAGAGGGGTGGTTGGCCAGCGGCGTGACCTTGATTTCCATATAGGGGAACAGGGGCAGCGAGCTGAGCATGGTGTGCAGCTCGTCGTTGTCCTTGGCGTCGAAGATGCTCACATTGGCATACTCGCCCACCACGCGCCACAGGTGGCGCCACTTGCCTTCGCGCTGCAGCTTTTGCGAGTATTCCTTTTCTTCTTGCTTGATCTTGGCTGCGACCTCGGGGTCCAGCGTGGAAGGGATGCGGACAATCATTTCGACCATGTACAGCATGGAATGGCTCCTTGAAAAACAGGGAAAAAGAGACGAGAGAAGAGGGCAGAGGCCGGGCGCTGGCGCCCGGCCGGGAAGTGGATCAGCCGGTCACAGATGCGGCCAGATGAGCATGGTGGCCGCATAGATCACGCCGACCAGCATCATGGAAACCACGGTGTAGCCCATGATGTCCTTGAGCTTGAGCTTGGACAGGGCCAGAGCCGGCAGAATCCAGAAGGGCTGGACCAGGTCGTTCCAGCCATTGCCCAGCATCACCGACATGGCGGTCTGGGCCTGGGATGCACCCAGGGTGGTGGCCGCATCGATCATGAACGGGCCTTGCAGCACCCAGTGACCACCGCCCGAGGGGGCGAAGAAGTTGATCACAAAGGAGCTGATCAAACCCCACAGCGGCAGGGTGTCGGCGTTGGAGATGTTGACGAAGATGTGGGCGATGGACTCGACCAGACCCGAGCCATGCATGATGGCCATGATGCCGGCGTAGAACGGGAACTGCAAAATGATGCCGCCAATGGTTTTGACGCCTTCATTCACCTTTTCCACATACTGCATCGGGGTCTTGAGCAGCAAGATACCCAGGAACAGGATGAAGAAGTTGATCATGTTCAGGTCGAGGTTGCCGCCCTGGAAGAAGTGCAGGCCCACATAGCCCATGCCCGACAGGCCGATCAACAGGCTCAGCACGCGGCTGTTGTTCAGGCGCCAGGCCAGGGTTTTTTCGTCGCCCAGCAGCTCGCTGGCAGCGCCGCCCTGGTTTTCCTTGGCCACGGTGGCAGGGTCCAGCTCCACCACTTTCTCGCCCTTCTTGGGGTGCATGGCAGCGTTGAGCAGGGGCAGGGCAATCAGCACCACCAGGCTGGTGATCAGGATGGGTGCGGAGAAGATGGTTTCCGTCAGCGGAATAATCCCCATGGTGCTTTCAAAGCTGTGGCCCTTGGTGGAGATCAGCACCGGAATCGTGGCCGAGAAACCCAGGCTGTACATGGTGAAGCCGGTGTAGGCCGCCGCAATGATCAGGGGGTAGTGCACACCCTTCACTTTGAGCGCCAGCTTGCGCGCCATGATGCCGCCAATCACCAGGCCAAAGCCCCAGTTCAGATAGCTGCCCACGCAGCCCACGATGGTGGCCACGATGATGGCCTGGCGCGGTGTGTGCACATGGCTGGTGATCTTGTCCAGAAAGCGGTTGACCACGGGGGCTGCGGCCAGCACATAGCCCATGACCAGGATCACGGCCATCTGTGTGGTGAAGGCCAGCAGGCTCCAGAAACCCTTGCCCCAATCCTGCACCACCAGTTGGGCGGGACGGCTTTCAACGGCAAAGGCCAGCACCATGGTCAGCAGGGTGAGCAAGATGGCGAAGACAAAGGGGTCGGGCAGATACTTGCGCATCAGCTCCGTGAAGAAGGCGGTGATCTTGGACATGGAAGGCTTCTTGTGTGACGGGGACTCGACGGGAGAAAACGCGGGTCAGTGGTTGGGGAAGTGGGGCAATAGGCTGAAAGAGGGGCAAGACGGCCCAGCAAACCGTAGGTTTGCGATCGAGACGAGGCGCTTTGCCGCAGGCAGTACTTCGAGGTACGACAAGGCAAAGCAACGACGTATCGAGGGCCGTGTTGCCGCTCTACACGCCGGCCACGCCGACGGTCATGCCCCCACAGACATACAGCACCTGGCCGGTGACAAAGCCGCTGCGGTCATCGAGCAGGTAGGCCGCGGCGTGGGACACGTCCTCGGGCTCGCCCACGCGCTTGACGGGCACGGAGGCAATGATTTTTTGGGTGCGCGGCGCATCGGGCGGGTTGGCTTTGTCAAACAGCTCGGTGCGTATGGGACCGGGGCCTATGGCATTGGCGGTGATGCCCCATTGGCCCAGCTCCAGTGCCCAGACGCGGGTCATGCCGATCAGCCCGGCCTTGCTGGCTGCATAGGCCGTGCGCAAATCCTTGCCCAGGGCCGCACGCGAGGACATGTTGACGATGCGGCCAAAGCCGGCTTTCTTCATGCCGGGCAGCAGGGCCTGCATGCATTGCAGGGCACAGCGCAGATTCAGCGCCATGGCCAGGTCGAACTCGCCCAGGGACTGGGAGGCCGCGTCGTTGGGCACGACCACGCCCACGTTGTTCACCAGGCGGGTGATGGGGCCGCCGGCCAGGGCCTCTTGCAGGGCGCGGGCCGTGTCTTCGGTATTGCTCAGATCGGCCTGTATGCCGCCGGGCACATGGTCGACCACGCGGTCGATGATGACGGGCGCATAGCCGTCTTCGCGGCAGCGCCGGGCAATGGCAGCACCGATGCCGGCACCGCCGCCGGTGATCAGTACACGGGGAGCAGTTGGATGGGTCATGGCAGGGGCTTTCACAAACAAAAAAGGGCTCAGAGACAGCATTCGCCGGCCAGATAGGCCTTGCGCCAGCGCGTGATGCTGATCTTTTCGAACAGCTGGGCCTGGTAGAACGGGTCGGCCTCTATAAAGGCCTGGGCCTGCTCGCGGGTCTCCAGATCCACCAGGTACAGACCGCCGCCCAGGTCCTGGCCGTCGTCGTGCAGCTTGGCGCCGCAGGCCAGCAGCAGGTGGCTGTGGGCCTGCAAAAACTCCAAATGGGCTGGCCGGTGGGCCTGGCGCACGGCCTGGTGGCCGGGCTTGTCAAAGGTTTCGATGACAAAGGGCATGGGCGTCTTTCAAGGGCTGAACTGGGGGCTTACACCGTGGCCACGGGTGTCAGCGGCGAGGCCACGGCGCCGGGCAGGTGCAGCGGCGGCGCGGTGAGCAGAAAGTGGTGGCGCCGGTGGGCGCGCAGCCAGTGGGCCAGCGGTGTCAGATGCCAAAGCTCGCCCAGGTGCACGCCCAGCTTGAACAGGCAGTGCTCGTGCAGCGGCAGGGCCGCGCAGCAGTCCGCGCCAGGGCGGGCCGGGTGGGCTTCCACGGCGTAGTTGTCGGCGGCAATGGCGGCCACCTGGCTGTCACTGATCCACTGCAGCAGCTTGTCGTCGCGCCCGTCGAGCACGGCGCAGCTGTGGTTCAGCACCTCGGGGTCGGGGTGCTTTTTCATCTCCAGCACGCGTTGGGCAAAGCCGGTGTGCAGACACAGCATGTCGCCGGCGGCAATCTCCACGCCATCGGCCTCGATGATGCGCATCAGCTGCTCGTAGCCCACCAGGCTGCGGGCATCGCCCAGGTGGGCATGCAGGTCGAGCATCACGCCCCGGCCTTGCACGCCGTTGGCCGCCATGGCCTCAATGCCCAGGGCCTTGGCGCAGCTGGTGCTGGCGCTGTCATCCAGGCGCTCGGGCATGCCGGTGCCGCTGATGTCGGCCGGGCCGACGATGTCGATGCCGGCGCGAAAGCCGTTGTAGTACAGCGGCTCGGGCAGGCCGTCGCCATTGGCATCAAACAGCGAGCCCACATGGGCCAGGCCATCCCACTGCGTGGAGTACTGCAGCGACAGAATCGCCATGTCATCGGACAGCACATCGGTGCGGCCGGGCTCCAGCTCCTGCAGCAGGCAGTTGAAGTTGACCAGGCCCTTGCGCTGCAGAGGACGCAGCACGGGGGGCTTGCGGTTGGGGTTGAGTGCGCTGCCGCCCGGATAGTCCAGCGGCAGGCTGAGGGCAAAGCGCAGGCCTTCGCGCACCTCGGCCACGCCCTGGCGCACCTTTTCAGGGGTGAGCAGGTTCAGCCGGCCCAGTTGGTCGTTGGGGCCGAAGTCGCCCCAGGTCGAGCCTGGGGGGCGGTGCTTCCAGCGAGGGTTGGAAATGGACATGCGTGCTCCTTGTTCAGCAGCCGGAGCGGGGCTCCGACGTGCAGCACCGTTTTGGGTGGTGCTGGTGATGCCCTGAGTCGCAGGAAGCAGGCGCGGCCCAGGCCAGGGACAGCGAGCAAGGGCCGTCCCTTACGCTCGGCTGTCGTCCCCCTCCCGAAGAGAGAGGGGGAAGGCGCGAAGCGACTCAGGGGGTGCTTCATTTCAAGAAGCCCTTCAGGGCTTCGTTAAAGGCCTCGGGTGCTTCCAGGTTGGACAGGTGCGAGGCCGGCACCGTGGCCAGTGCCGAGCCTGCAATCGCGGCCTGCATGGCCTGGGCATCGGCCACCGTGGTCACCGGGTCGTGGGCGCCGGCCACCAGCAGCGTGGGTGTGGCGATGCTGGTGATGGCGGCGCGCAGGTCTTCCTTGGCCAGGGCTTCGCAGCAGCCGGCATAGCCTTCGGGGGCAATGCCGGCAATCCAGGCCTGGGCGGTCTGCACCACGCCGGGCTGGGCTTTGGCAAAGCCCTCGGTGAACCAGCGGCTGGGCGAGGAATCGGCCAGGGCCTGCATGCCGGCCGCACCCTGGGCGCGCACGGATGCCGCGCGCTCCAGCCATGGACCCTCGGCGCCGATCTTGGCGGCGCTGTTGGCCACGGTGATGCTCAGCATGCGTGCAGCGGCGTTCACACCCAGCCACAGGCCGGTGAGGCCGCCCATGGAGATGCCGCAGAAATGCGCCTTGTCGATGTGCAGCGCATCCAGAATGGCCAGCACATCGCCACCCAGCTGGTCAAAGCTGTAAGGGCCTGGGCTGCACACGCTGGCGCCATGGCCGCGGGTGTCGTAGCGCAGCACGCGGAAATCACGGCTGAAAGCCTGGGCCTGGGCTTCCCACATCTCCAGCGTGGTGCCCAGGGAGTTGGAGAACACCAGCACCGGTGCGCCCTCGGGGCCTTGCAGCTGGATGCGGAAAGTACCGGCAGCGGTAGCCAGTTGTTGGGGGGCGCTCATGGCTCAGACCTTTTCCAGAATCACGGCAATGCCTTGGCCCACGCCGATGCACATGGTGCACAGCGCATAGCGGCCACCCAGGGTGTGCAGCTGGTTGACGGCGGTGGTGGCCAGGCGGGCGCCGGAGGCACCCAGGGGGTGGCCTAGGGCGATGGCGCCGCCCCACTGGTTGACGCGGGCGTCATCGTCGGCAATGCCCAGATCGCGCAGCACGGCAAGGCCTTGGGCGGCAAAGGCTTCGTTCAGCTCGATCACGTCCATATCGGCCAGGCTGAGGCCGGTCTGGGCCAGCACCTTGCGCACGGCGGGGGCCGGGCCAAAACCCATGATGCGCGGGGCCACACCGGCGGTGGCCATGCCCACCACGCGGGCACGGGGCACGAGGTTGTACTGCTTGGCGGCTTCTGCATTGGCCAGCAGCAGGGCGCAGGCGCCGTCGTTCACGCCGCTGGCATTGCCTGCGGTCACGCTGCCGCCTTCGCGGACCACGCCCTTGAGCTTGGCCAGCGCTTCCAGCGTGGTGGCGCGGGGGTGCTCGTCCTGGCTGACGATGAGGGCATCGCCCTTTTTCTGGGGGATGCTGACGTTGACGATTTCCTGCGCCAGGTAGCCAGCGGCAATGGCGGCGGCCGCCTTTTGCTGCGAGGCCAGGGCCATGCGGTCTTGGGCTGCGCGTTCGATCTTGAAGTCGTCGGCCACGTTTTCGGCGGTCTCGGGCATGGAGTCCACGCCGTACTGCTGCTTCATCAGCTTGTTGACGAAGCGCCAGCCAATGGTGGTGTCATACACGGCGTTGTTGCGGCTGAAGGCGGACTCGGCCTTGGGCATCACAAACGGGGCGCGGCTCATGGATTCCACGCCGCCGGCAATCATCAAGCGGGCTTCACCGGACTTGATGGCACGGGCGGCAGAGCCCACGGCGTCCAGGCCGGAGCCGCACAGGCGGTTGAGGGTGGCGCCGGGCACGGCTATGGGCAGGCCGGCCAGCAGGCTGGACATGCGGGCCACGTTGCGGTTGTCTTCACCGGCCTGGTTGGCGTTGCCGTAGAGCACATCGTCCACGGCTGTCCAGTCCACGCCGGGGTTGCGCTCCATCAGCGCCTTGATGGGCAAGGCGCCCAGGTCGTCGGTGCGCACGCTGGACAGCGCGCCGCCGTAGCGGCCGAAGGGGGTGCGGATGGCGTCGCAGATAAAGGCTTGGTTGCTCATGGCTGTGTCTCCGGTTGGGCAAGGAAAACAGGAGCTGCCTGTGCTTGTCTATCAAGCATTTGCAGCTGTTATCTATGTGAAAGTGAGTAGGAGCGTGCGGTGACTGCTACGGTTTATGCTGTTGCCGCTGCAATCGGCAGACCGATGATGGCCTCCAGCTCGGCATGTGACAGGCCGGGCACCAGGTCCACCAGGCGCAGGCCGGTGGGCGTGCATTCCAGCGTGCACAAATCGGTGTAGATGCGCTTGACGCAGGCCAGGCCGGTGAGCGGGTAGCTGCAGGCCTTGACCACCTTGCACTCGCCGGCCTTGCTGACCAGGTCCATCATCACCCAGGTGGATTTGGCACCCACGGCCAGGTCCATGGCGCCGCCCACGGCGGGAATGGCGCCGGGCTCGCCCGTGCTCCAGTTGGCCAGATCACCCGTGGCCGAGACCTGGAAGGCACCCAGCACGCAGATGTCCAGATGGCCGCCGCGCATCATGGCGAAGCTGTCGGCATGGTGGAAATAGCTGCCACCGGGCAGCAAGGTGACGGGCTGCTTGCCGGCATTCGTCAGATCGTAGTCTTCTTCGCCCTTGGCCGGTGCGGGGCCCATGCCCAGGATGCCGTTTTCCGAATGCAGCACCACCTCGCGGTCGGCCGGAATATGGTTGGCCACCAAGGTAGGCTGGCCAATGCCCAAATTGACATAGGCGCCGTCAAAGATGTCCTGGGCCACACGGGCAGCCAGTTGGTCTTTGCTTCGTTTTTGATAGTTGCTCATGCTGGTATCTCCTGCATATTCCGTTGTCCGTGGCGTGGAGCGCAGCGCGCAAAACTGGCGCAGCCCAGCTCAGGGGCACCGAGGAAGGGCCGCCCCGCACCGAAGGTGCCGTCCCCCTCCGGCGCAGCCAGAGAGGGGGAAGCGGCGTAGCCGCTCAGGGGGTGTTTCACTGCTTAAACCCACCGGCTTTGGTGGCCACGCGATCCACCTTCACCAGCTTGCTGACATAGATGCCGGGGGTGACGATGGCCTCGGGGTCCATCTCGCCCAGTTCGACCAGCTCATGCACTGTGGCCACGGTGTACTTGGCCGCCATGGCGCACACGGGGCCGAAATTGCGGGCCGACATGCGATAGCTCAGATTGCCCCAACGGTCGCCCTTTTCGGCTTTGACCAGCGCCACATCACCATAGATGGGGTACTCCAGCACATAGTGTTTGCCGTTGATTTCACGGGTTTCCTTGCCGGCGGCCAGCTCGGTGCCGTAGGCCGTGGGGCAGAAGAAGGCGCCAATGCCGGCGCCGGCAGCGCGCATGCGCTCAGCCAGATTGCCCTGGGGCACGAGTTCGAGTTCGATCTTTCCGCTGCGGTAGAGATCGTCGAACACCCAGCTGTCCACCTGGCGGGGGAAGCTGCAGATGATTTTGCGCACCTGGCCGCTTTTCAACAGTGCAGCCAGGCCGGCTTCGCCGTTGCCTGCGTTGTTGTTGACCACGGTGAGATCGCGCACGCCGGTGGCGATCAGGCCGTCAATCAATTCAATAGGGTTGCCGGACGTACCGAAGCCGCCGATGAGCACGGTGGCGCCGTCCTGTATGCCCGAAAGGGCTTGGGCGACGGTATCGGTGATTTTGTTGATCATGTGTGGGCTCCTGCAGACATGAGCGCTTGCGCGGAAGGCGAAAGCGGTAGAATGTTCGCATATAGAACAAATGTTCGCTAAAAGAATTATAGGAACTCAAACAGCCGTTTGGCGGCTGTAGAAACCACATCAGGGAAAACCCCATGAACACCGAAAACACATCGCCCAAGCCCAGTGACAGCTATGTGCAATCCTTTGCCCGGGGGCTGGACGTGATCCGCTCCTTCAGCGCTCAGGCGCCGGAGCAGACGCTGAGCGAAGTTGCAGCGCGCACCGGCATGACGCGCGCCGGCGCCCGCCGCATCCTGCTGACGCTGCAGACCCTGGGCTATGTGAGAAGCGATGGCCGGCTGTTCCAGCTCACGCCGCGCATACTGGAGCTGGGCTTTGCCTATCTGAGCTCCACGCCGGTCTGGAACCTGGCCGAGCCCGTGATGGAGGCCCTGGCCGATCAGGTCAAGGAGTCCTGCTCGGTGGCCATCCTCGATGGTGATGAGGTGGTCTATGTGCTGCGCATCCACACCCACAAGATCATGAGCACGAACCTGCGCGTGGGTTCGCGCCTGCCCGCGTTCTGGACTTCGCTGGGCCGGGTGCTGCTCGCGGGCGAGAGCCAGGAATCCCTGCAGGCGCTTCTGGCAGCGCGTGATCGCCAGCACTTCACGGCATTGACCGAGCAGGACGACCAGGCCTTGCTGGGCAGCATTGCCCGAGTGAGGGCCCAGGGCTGGGCCCTGGTCGATCAGGAGCTGGAAGAAGGCTTGATCTCGATTGCCGCGCCCATTACCAACGCTGCCGGACGTACCGTGGCGGCGCTGAACATCAGCGGTCAGGCCAACCGCAGCAGTGCAGCCATGATGCAGGAGGATTTGCTGCCGCATCTGCTGGCTGCGGCCGGGAGAATCAGCCAACTGCTCAGGGCTTCCTCCAGGGCCTGATGCAAGGCCTGTGCCATCGGGTGGTGTTGCAGACGAAGTGGGGCTGCATGGGTGAAAGCCGGCTGCTGAAAGAGGCATGGATAATGCAGGCCTTCGGATTCTGATTGCTTGCCCATGGCCCGCCTGCCCAGACTCACCATTGCCGATCAGCCCCACCATGTGGTTCAGAGCGGCAACAACGGCATGGTGATCTTCATGGATGCGCAGGACCATGAAACCCTGCTCGACTTGCTGCGCGATCAGGCGCCGCGCTGGCAAGTGCAGGTCCATGCCTACCTGCTCATGCCCAGCCGCTTCCATCTGCTGCTCACGCCGCGCACTGCCGAAGGCCTGCCCAAGCTCATGCAGGCTCTGGGCCGGGCCTATGTGCGCTACTTCAACGACCGTCACGGACGCAGCGGAACCCTGTGGGAAGGACGTTATCGCGGCACGGTGATCGAGCCCGACTGGTTGCTCGCCTGCATGGTGTTCATGGATACCTGCCCGGTACATGCAGGCCTTGTCGCACAGGCTGGTGACTGGCCCTGGTCCAGCCATGCGCACAATGCCGGGCTTGCCAGCAATGGCTGGATCCAGCCGCATGCGGTTTTCTGGACTCTGGGAAATACGCCGTTTGCGCGTGATGCCGCCTATGTGCAGGCCGTGAATCAGGGACTGAGTGCCGACGATCGCGAGCGCATAGACGAGGCCGCCATGCGCGGATGGGCTCTTGGCAGTGCCGACTTCCTGGAAAAATTGCAACAAAAAACAAAAAGGCGCCTCACGCGCCAGCGTGCGGGAAGGCCTGCAAGCCAGCCTGCAGGCCAAGGCCAAGAGCTGAAGCAAGCCTGAGTCAGTGAGCTATCTTTTTGATTTTTCTGGGATTGCTTTTCTTTTTTAAATATGTCCCTTATTAATTTTCTACTTTTTTGATATGGATTTAATTGGAATCTGACCCTCATATAAATTTATTGCATGGGTTGATGCATGGATGTAATCTCGCCTTCCCTGCGAAAAATTTGAGGATTCCGCCATGACGACGGCTGCCGAGATCCAGCATCTCCAAGACCACGGTCTGTACTCCAAGAGCCACGAACACGACGCCTGCGGCCTGGGCTTCGTGGCGCATATCAAGGGCGTCAAGCGCCACGACATTGTTCGCGGCGCGCTCAAGATCCTCGAAAACATCGATCACCGTGGTGCCGTGGGCGCGGACAAGCTCATGGGCGATGGCACGGGCATCCTGCTGCAGATTCCCGACCAGCTGTATCGCGAGGAAATGGCCAGCGCCGGCGTGGCGCCCGATGGTTCGCTGGGCGTTGTCCTGCCGCCTGCCGGGGAATACGGCGTGGGCATGATTTTTCTGCCCAAGGAGCATGCCTCGCGCCTGGCCTGCGAGCAGGAGCTTGCGCGCGCCATCAAGGCCGAGGGCCAGGTGCTGCTGGGCTGGCGCGATGTGCCCGTGAACCGCGACATGCCCATGTCGCCCACGGTGCGCGAAAAAGAGCCCATCCTGCGCCAGGTCTTCATCGGCCGCGGCGCCGATGTGATCGTGCAGGACGCGCTGGAGCGCAAGCTGTACGTGATCCGCAAGACGGCCAGCGCCGCCATCCAGAACCTCAGGCTCAAGCACAGCAAGGAATACTATGTGCCCAGCATGAGCAGCCGCACCGTGGTCTACAAGGGCCTGCTGCTGGCCAACCAGCTGGGCGAGTACTACCTGGACCTGGCCGATGAGCGCTGCGTCTCGGCCATCGGCCTGGTGCATCAGCGCTTCTCGACCAACACCTTTCCCGAGTGGCCGCTGTCCCACCCCTACCGCTATGTGGCGCACAACGGCGAGATCAACACCGTGCGCGGCAACTACAACTGGATGCTGGCGCGCGAAGGTGTGATGGCCTCGCCCGTGCTGGCCGACGATCTGCAAAAGCTCTACCCCATCAGCTTTGCCGGCCAGTCCGATACTGCCACCTTCGACAACTGCCTGGAACTGCTGACCATGGCCGGCTACTCCATCAGCCAGGCCGTGATGATGATGATCCCCGAGCCCTGGGAGCAGAACGAGTCCATGGACGAGCGCCGCCGCGCGTTCTATGAATACCACGCGGCCATGATGGAGCCCTGGGACGGCCCGGCTTCCCTGGTGTTCACCGATGGCCGCCAGATCGGCGCCACGCTGGACCGCAACGGTCTGCGTCCCTCGCGCTATGTGGTCACCGAAGACGATCTGGTGATCCTGGCCTCCGAGGCCGGCGTGCTGCCCGTGCCCGACAGCAAGATCGTGCGCAAGTGGCGGCTGCAGCCCGGCAAGATGCTGCTCATCGATCTCGAGCAGGGGCGCATGATCGAGGACGACGAGCTCAAGGCCAACATCGTCAACACCAAGCCCTACAAGCAGTGGATAGAGAACCTGCGCATCAAGCTGGGCCGTGTGGGCGGTACGCAAAGCGCTGCGCCCGAGCCCGCCAGCCTGCCGCTGCTCGAGCGCCAGCAGGCCTTTGGCTTCACGCAGGAGGACATCAAGTTCCTCTTGGCGCCCATGGCGCAAAACGGCGAGGAAGGCATTGGCTCCATGGGCAACGACAGCCCGCTGGCCGTGCTCTCCGACAGGAACAAGCCGCTCTACAACTACTTTCGCCAGATGTTCGCGCAGGTCACCAACCCGCCGATCGACCCCATACGCGAAGCCATCGTGATGAGCCTGGTGTCCTTCATCGGCCCCAAGCCGAATCTGCTGGACATCAACCAGGTCAACCCGCCGATGCGGCTGGAGGTGCAGCAGCCCGTGCTCGACTTTGCCGACATGGCCAGGCTGCGCGACATAGAAAAGTACACGCACGGCAAGTTCAAGAGCGTCATCATCGACATCACCTACCCGCTGGCCTGGGGCAAGCAGGGCGTGGAGGCCAAGCTGGCCTCGCTGTGTGCCCAGGCCGTGGATGCGATCCGGGGCGGGGCCAATATCCTGATCATCAGCGACCGCCATGTGAGCGCCACGCAGGTGGCCATTCCGGCGTTGCTGGCGCTGTCGGCCATCCACCAGCACCTGGTGCGCACGGGCCTGCGCACGGCCGCGGGCCTGGTGGTGGAAACCGGCACGGCGCGCGAGGTGCATCACTTCGCGGTACTGGCCGGCTATGGTGCCGAGGCCGTCCACCCCTATCTGGCCATGGAAACCCTGGCCGACATGCATCAGGGCCTGGGCGCCGAGCTCTCGGCCGACAAGGCCATCTACAACTATGTCAAGGCCGTGGGCAAGGGCTTGTCCAAGATCATGTCCAAGATGGGCGTTTCCACCTACATGAGCTATTGCGGCGCCCAGCTGTTCGAGGTGATCGGCATCAACAGCGACACCGTTCAGCAATACTTCACGGGCACGGCCAGCCGCGTGGAAGGCATTGGCGTGTTCGAGATTGCCGAGGAGGCAATACGCAACCACCGGGCCGCCTTTGGCGACGATCCCGTGCTGGAGACCATGCTGGATGCGGGCGGCGAATACGCGTGGCGCGCGCGTGGCGAGGAGCACATGTGGACGCCCGATGCGATTGCCAAGCTGCAGCACTCCACGCGCTCCAACAGCTGGAGCAGCTACAAGGAGTATGCGCAAATCATCAACGACCAGAGCCGTCGGCATATGACACTGCGCGGCCTGTTCGAGTTCAGGCTGGATCCTGCGCGCGCGATTGCGCTGGACCAGGTCGAGCCCGCCAAGGAGATCGTGAAGCGCTTTGCCACGGGTGCCATGTCGCTGGGCTCGATCAGCACCGAAGCCCATGCCACGCTGGCCGTGGCCATGAACCGCATCGGTGGCAAGAGCAACACTGGCGAGGGCGGAGAAGATCCCAGGCGCTACCGCAACGAGCTCAAGGGCATACCCATCCAGCAGGGCGAAACCCTGGCCTCCATCATCGGCACCGACAAGGTCGAGGCCGACATCGCGCTGCAGGCCGGGGATTCGCTGCGCTCGCGCATCAAGCAGGTGGCTTCGGGGCGCTTCGGCGTCACGGCCGAGTACCTGGCTTCCTCGGACCAGATCCAGATCAAGATGGCCCAGGGCGCCAAGCCCGGCGAAGGCGGCCAGTTGCCGGGTGGCAAGGTCTCCGATTACATCGGCCAGCTGCGCCACAGCGTGCCCGGCGTGGGCCTGATCTCGCCCCCGCCCCACCACGACATCTATTCCATCGAAGACCTGGCACAGCTGATCCACGACCTGAAGAACGTGGCCCCGCATGCGGACATCTCGGTCAAGCTGGTGTCCGAAGTCGGCGTGGGCACGATTGCGGCCGGCGTGGCCAAGTGCAAGAGCGACCATGTGGTGATTGCCGGCCATGATGGCGGCACGGGCGCCTCGCCCTGGTCGTCGATCAAGCATGCGGGCTCGCCCTGGGAAATCGGTCTGGCCGAAACCCAGCAAACCCTGGTGCTCAACCGTCTGCGCGGCCGCATCCGCGTGCAGGCCGATGGCCAGATGAAGACCGGGCGCGATGTGGTCATCGGCGCGCTGCTGGGGGCCGACGAGTTTGGCTTTGCCACCGCTCCGCTGGTGGTCGAGGGCTGCATCATGATGCGCAAATGCCATCTCAACACCTGCCCCGTGGGCGTGGCCACGCAGGACCCGGTGCTGCGCGCCAAGTTCTCGGGCCGGCCCGAGCATGTGGTGAATTACTTCTTCTTCATTGCCGAGGAAGTGCGCCAGATCATGGCCCAACTGGGCATTGCCCGCTTCGATGACCTGATCGGCCGCGCCGACCTGCTGGACACGCGCGCCGGCATCGCCCACTGGAAGGCCCAGGGCCTGGACTTCTCGCGCCTGTTCGCGCTGCCCGAGATGCCGGCCGAAGTCGCGCGCTTTCATGTGGAAAAGCAGGACCACCTGCTGGAGCAGGCGCTGGACGTGAAGCTCATCGAGCGCTGCCAGCCCGCGATTGCTCACGGCGAGAAGGTGCGCATCATGGAAGTGGCGCGCAATGTGAACCGCTCCGTGGGCGCCATGCTCTCGGGGGCCGTGACCAAGGTCCATCCCGAAGGCCTGGCGGACGACACGATCCGCATCCACTTCGAAGGCACGGGTGGCCAGTCCTTCGGCGCCTTTCTGTGCAAGGGCGTGACCCTGGACCTCAAGGGTGATGCGAATGACTACACGGGCAAGGGCCTGTCGGGCGGGCGTCTCATCGTGCATGCCAGCCACGAGTTCCGCGGCGAGACCGCGCACAACACCATCGTCGGCAACACCGTGATGTTCGGTGCCACCAGCGGCCAGGCCTTTTTCGGCGGCGTGGCTGGCGAGCGCTTCGCGGTGCGCCTGTCGGGCGCCACGGCCGTGGTCGAGGGCGTGGGCGACCACGGCTGCGAGTACATGACGGGCGGCACCGTGGTCGTGCTCGGCAAAACCGGGCGCAACTTTGCGGCCGGCATGAGCGGCGGCGTGGCCTATGTGTACGACGAGGACGGCCAGTTCGCCCAGCGCTGCAACAAGGCCTCGGTGGCTCTGGAGCGCGTTCTGCCCCATGAGGAGCACCAGATGCAGGTGCCGCGCGCCATCTGGCACCACGGCGAAAGCGATGAGCGGCAGTTGCGCGCCCTGATCGAGGAGCACAGCCGCAGAACCGGCTCGGCGCGTGCCCGCTACCTGCTCGACCACTGGGCCGAGGCGCGTGCCCGCTTCGTCAAGGTGTTCCCGCTGGAGTACCAGCGCGCTCTGGCCGAAATCCATGTGCGCAAGCAGCAGGCCGCCGAGCCAGCACCGGCACCAGAGGTGGTGAAAGAGGTGGCGCAAGACGCCGTGGCCGCCAAGTAAGCAGCGAGAGCGGCACTAGAAGAACCCCACATACCAGGACACATCATGGGAAAGAGCACCGGCTTTCTGGAATACGAGCGCTTGGAAGAGGGCTACGCGCCCGTGGCCCAGCGCCTTCAGCACTACAAGGAATTCGTGATCGGCCTGGACGCCAGCCAGGCCCAGATCCAGGGCGCGCGCTGCATGGACTGCGGCACGCCGTTCTGCAGCAACGGCTGCCCGGTCAACAACATCATTCCGGACTTCAACGACCTTGTGTTTCGCGGCGACTGGAAGCATGCCAGCACCACGCTGCACAGCACCAACAACTTCCCCGAGTTCACGGGCCGCATCTGCCCCGCGCCCTGCGAAGCGGCCTGTACGCTCAACATCAACAGCGATGCCGTGGGCATCAAGAGCATCGAGCACGCCATCATCGACCGCGCCTGGAGCGAAGGCTGGATCAAGCCCCAGATCGCCGCGCGCAAAAGCGGCAAGACCGTGGCCGTGGTGGGGGCGGGGCCCGCAGGCTTGGCCGCAGCCCAGCAACTGGCGCGCGCGGGCCACGCGGTCGCGCTGTTCGAGAAGAACGACCGCGTGGGCGGGCTGCTGCGCTATGGCATTCCCGACTTCAAGCTGGAGAAAAGCCATATCGATCGCCGCGTGGAGCAGCTCGTGGCCGAAGGCGTGAAAATCCGCACCGGCGTGCTCGTGGCCGGCAAGAACGGTCTGGGCAAGGACAGCAAGATCACGAACTGGGCCGGGGAGACCATGGCGCCCGAGCAACTGATGGCCGAGTTCGACGCCGTGCTGCTCACGGGCGGTGCCGAAGTCTCGCGCGATTTGCCCGTGCCGGGGCGCGAGCTCAAGGGCGTGCATTTCGCGATGGAGTTTCTGCCCCAGCAAAACAAGGTCAATGCGGGCGACAAGCTCAAGGGCCAGATCCGTGCCGACGGCAAGCATGTGATCGTCATCGGTGGCGGCGACACGGGCAGCGACTGCGTGGGCACCAGCAACCGCCATGGCGCGGCCAGCGTGACCCAGTTCGAGCTCATGCCCATGCCGCCCGAGCAGGAGGACAAGCCCCTGGTCTGGCCCTACTGGCCCATCAAGCTGCGAAGCAGCTCCAGCCATGAGGAAGGCTGCGAGCGCGAGTTCGCCATCGCCACCAAGGAGTTCATCGGGGAGAAAGGCCAGCTCAAGGCCGTGAAGACCGTGCGCGTGCAATGGCAGGGCGGCAAGATGAGCGAGGTCGAGGACAGCGAGCAAATCCTGCCTGCCGACCTGGTGCTGCTGGCCATGGGTTTTGTGAGCCCCGTGGCTGCGGTGCTCGATGCCTTTGGTGTGGACAAGGACGCGCGTGGCAATGCCCGGGCCACGACCGACTTCACGGGCGGCTATGCAACGAATGTGCCCAAGCTGTTCGCGGCCGGCGACATGCGCCGTGGCCAGTCGCTGGTGGTGTGGGCCATACGCGAAGGCCGCCAGGCCGCGCGGGCCGTGGACGAGTTCCTCATGGGGCGCTCCGAGCTGCCGCGCTGAGGCTCAGCACGCAGGCGGCCTGCAGGCAAAGGCTGGTCCATGAAAAACAATAGCTGCTACCGCTTGCTCCTTCTGGATTTCAATATGGTTTGTATCTGAAATCCATGTCTGGCAGGTGGTAGCAGCTATTTTTTATATAGTGATTTCAGAGTTTGTTCACGCTCTCAGGAGGCGGGCTTGTCGTCTGCGGGCTTGTCCACGGCCGTGCCGGGCTCGGGCACTTCTTCGGGCGCGCGTGAGATGCGGCTGAACCAGCCCGCGCCCAGAATGCCGACTTCGTAGAGCAGGCACATGGGAATCGCCAGCGCCAGTTGGGAGATCACATCGGGCGGCGTGACCACGGCCGCGATGATGAAGGCCACGACGATGAAATAACCGCGAAACGCCTTGAGCTTGGCAATGTCGACCAGGCCAAAGCGCACCAGCAGCATCACGACGATGGGCACCTGGAACGCCAGGCCGAAGGCCAGGTACAGCGACAGAATGGCCTCCACATAGGACGCAATGTCGGGCGTGGCTGCCACGCTGTCCGGGGTGAAGCCCTGGATGAAGGCAAACATCTTGTCCAGCACGAAGAACTGCACAAAGGCGATGCCCACATAGGCCAGCAGGCTGCCGAAGATGATCAGCGGCAGCGCAAAGCGCTTTTCGTGGCTGTACAGGCCCGGTGCCACAAAGGCCCAGATCTGGTACATGAGCCAGGGCAGCACGGCCAGCATGCCGACCATCATCAAGACCTTGAGCGGCACGAAGAACGGCGAGAACACGCCCACGGCAATGAGCTTGGCGTCCGGCGGCATATGGGCCTTGATGGGCTGAGCGATGAAATCGATCAGCCCGTTCGGGCCAGGCCACAGAGCCAGCAGGGCCACGGCCACGGCAATACCGTAGATGCAGTACAGCAGCCGGTCGCGCAGCTCCATGAGGTGCTGCACAAAGGGCTGCTCGGTGCCGGCCAGCTCGTCTTCTTTAGGGGATGTATCGGACATGGTGGAGTACGGCAGCGCCAGGGCCTGGACGCTGCGCGGTGAAAACGATGAAGGCGCTGCAGGCGCCCGGTCGGCTGCCCAGGCCGGCTGTGAATGCCCGCATGGGGTTAGCGGGGCTTCTGGGGCCGAAAGCGTGCCACACGTGCTGCGCCCGACTGGGCCTTGCTGCGCACGCCGGCGCGGGCCTTGTACCACTGGGGAACGGCGGCGCGCTTGATGCGCCAGTTCTTGCGCGGATGGCGGTAGCTGGGGGTCACGGAGCTGTAGCTGCCCGAGCCTTCGTAGGAGGACAGGGCCGAGCCGCCGTCGTCCAGCGCGCTCGTGACCTCGCCCGTGGCCTGGTTCCAGTCTTTCTCGAAGTCCGAGGCCGCGGTGTGCACGGATTGCTCCATGCCGCGCGCCGCGCTCTCCACGCTGTCCTTCATCTTGCGCAGCTCGTCGAGTTCCATGGAGCGGTTGACCTCGGCCTTGACGTCGGCCACGTAGCGCTGGGCCTTGCCCAGCAGGGTGCCGACGGTGCGCGCCACGCGCGGCAGCTTCTCGGGGCCTATGACCACCAGGGCCACGGCTCCGATCAGCGCCATTTTGGACAGGCCAATATCAATCATGGATGCAGGCTGTCGCTATCAGTTCTTTTGCTTGGCTTCGACGTCGATCGTGGTCTTGTCGGCGCTGGTCTGGTTGGCTACCTGGCCTGCAGGGGAGGCGGGGTCGGACGCCGGGTCGGAGGTCGATCCGTCCTTCATGCCATCCTTGAAACCCTTGACTGCGCCACCCAGGTCGGTGCCTATGTTCTTGAGCTTCTTGGTGCCAAAGACCAGAACCACGATGAGCAGCACGATCAGCCAGTGCCAGATGGAAAACGAGCCCATGAAAATCTCCTAAGAATACGGGGCATTTTAGACTTGCCGCCGCGCCCATGCTTGCGCATGGCCCCACAAATGCGGCGACTGCGGTAAACCCTAGGGAGCAGTCTGCTCAGCCCTTGAGCCATGGACGCGGGCCGCCCATGACGTGGATGTGCAGGTGGTGGACTTCCTGGCCGCCTTCGGCTCCGGTGTTGACCACGAGGCGAAAGCCGCCGGCGGGATAGGGGTTGCAGCCCTGCTCGGCGGCCAGGCGCGGTGCCAGGGCCAGCAGGCGGCCCAGCAGCGGCGCATCCTCGGCCTCAACCTGGGCCATGGAGGCGATGTGCTTCTTGGGCACCATCAGAAAGTGCACGGGTGCTGCGGGGTGGATGTCGTGAAATGCAAAAACCTCGTCATCCTCATAGACCTTGCGCGAGGGGATTTGCCCCTGGGTGATGCGACAGAAAAGGCAGTTGGGATCGTGCATGTCGGACATGGAAGCGGATGGGCTCCGTAAGCAAAGGGGATAGGGGAACGGTCTGAGCGTGTCTGACGCACAGGCGTCTCACGGGGCATTTTCGTTGATCTGCAAGGTCTGACGCTGGCCTATGTGCCTGCGGTTCGTCCTGAGCCACAGCAGGCCCTGTTCGCGGCCGAGCTCGAAGAGCTCCAGCACCAGGCGCAGGTCGGCGCGTGACTTGCTCGAGGCCTTGTAGCCCCTGAGCACGGCGCCACCATCGACGCGGTGCAGCAGCACGTTCTTGTAGCGCTCGGGGTCCAGCTTGCCTTGCTCCAGCAGGCGCTTGACGAAGTCGATGGCGCGCAGCTCGGCGAGCAGGCTGGCGTTGAAGGTGACTTCGTTCATGCGGTCGCTGATGTCGGCGGCCGTGCTGGGGATGTCGTTGTATTCGATGGGATTGATCTGCACGAGCAGGATGTCGTTGCAGTGCGTGTGGTAGATCAGCGGGTGCAGGGCCGGGTTGCCCGAGAAGCCGCCATCCCAGTAGGTCTCGCCCTCGATCTCCACGGCCTGGAACAGCTGGGGCAGGCAGGCCGAGGCCATGACGGCATCGGCGCTGAGCTTGTCGCCCGAGAAGATGTGGCCGCGCCCCGTGCGCACGTTCGTGGCGCAGACAAAGAGCCTGGGAACGACTTCGGGCAGGGGGGTATTGGCCAGGGCCTCGAAGTCGACCACGCGCTCCAGCAGCTTGCGCAAGGGGTTGAAATCCAGCGGATTGGTCTGGTAGGGCGAGAAAAACTGGTTGAGCGCGCCCATGAAGGGGCTGCCCGGCAGGGGCGAGCCCCACATCAGCGAGCCCATGGCGCCCACGCCGCGCCACAGCTCGGCCAGGGCCTCGCGTGCCAGCTGGGCGCCGAGTGCGCGTGCGGCTTCGGGTTGGCTCTCGCGGTGCGCGGCCTGGGCAAATCCATGTGCGAGGGCCACGGCGTTCACGGCGCCCGCGCTGGTGCCGCTGATGCCTTCGATGTGGATGCGCCCGTCTTCGAGCAGGGCATCGAGCACGCCCCAGGTCAGGGCGCCATGCGAGCCGCCGCCTTGCAGGGCCAGGTTCAGCGTATGGGAGGAGGTGGCCATGGCGGGTGGGCGAAGCAGGGGGGACTCAGGAGTAAACGGCGCGGTTGTCGTTCATGGCAACCATGCCGCGCACGATGCGGTAGAGGAACCAGATGGAGATCACCGTCCAGGCAATCCAGCCGGGAGCGACGAGCAGCCACAGCGGCAAGGTGATCAGGTATAAAACGCCCGACCAGATCACGCTGCGTATGCGCCATGCGTAGTGGCTGGCCATCCAGGTGCCGCGCGCATCGTCGCGTTTGACCAGGTCCATGACCAGCGCAATGATGAGCAGGGCCAGACTGGGCTGGGCACCGGGAAGCACCACGGCCACAGCCACGATGAGGTGCAGCACATAGCTGACCCAGCCCCAGGACTTGAGGCCGTCCATCTGGGCCTGGTCCAGGGCACGGGCTTCGATGATGTCGTCATCTCTCATGGCAGCACTCCTTTTTCTTCCTGCAGTGCGCGCTGCTGGGCCTTGCGCAGCGCTTTTTCCTCCAGGCCGCCGGTGCCTTCGCGGCGCTCGAGCTCGGCCAGCACCTGGGCCGGCGTGAGGCCGTAGTGGGCCAGGGCAATCATGCTGTGAAACCAGAGGTCGGCCACCTCGTAGAGGATTTTTCCGGTGTCGCCGCCATGGTCGGCGTCCTTGGCGGCCATGACCACTTCGGTCGCCTCCTCACCGATCTTCTTGAGAAAGGCGTCCGGCCCCTTGTGCAGCAGGCGGGCTACATAGCTTTTCTCGGGATCGCCGCCATTGGCGGTCTTGCGGCTTTCTATCACCTGGGCCAGGCGGGCCAGGCTGTCTTGGGAGAGGGCGGGAGTTTCTGGGGTGGACATGGGATTCACTTGTAGATGCTGGCCGGATCTTTCAAGACCGGGTCTGCTGCCTGCCATTGGCCGTCACGCAGCACGCTGTAAAAGCAGCTGTGGCGTCCCGTGTGACAGGCGATGCCGGGCTCGTGGCCGGTCTGTGTGACCTGCAGCAGCAGGACGTCGTTGTCACAGTCTATGCGGATCTCGTGCACGGTCTGAACATGACCCGACTCCTCTCCCTTGTACCAGAGCTTGCCGCGCGAGCGGCTGAAGTAGACCGCGCGGCCGAGCTCGGCCGTGCGGGCCAGGGCCTCGCGGTTCATCCAGGCGAACATGAGCACATCGCCCGTGCCCTTCTCCTGCGCGATCACGGGCACCAGGCCTTGCGCATCCCATGTGACTTGATCCAGCCAGTTCATCTCTTGCATTGTGCGAGCCTCGGGCCGTCCTGCCTGCGAGTGCGCAGTGCCTGCCGCAGCAGACGGCCTCTTGTGAAAACACTTTCGGCGCTTGATGACCAAGTGCCTCAAGCTATCAGAAAAAAATTACAGCCGCACGGGGATGCCGCGTGCGGCCATGTGCTGCTTGGCCTCGGCCACGGTGTGCTGGCCGTAGTGAAAGATGCTGGCTGCGAGCACGGCATCGGCCCCGCCCAGGCTTACGCCGTCGGCCAGATCGTCGAGCGAGCCCACGCCGCCCGAGGCGATCACGGGCACCTGCAGCGCGTCGCTGACGGCGCGTGTGAGCGCGAGGTCGAAGCCGCTCTTGGTGCCGTCGCGGTCCATGCTGGTCAGCAGGATCTCGCCTGCGCCGCGGCGCTCCATCTCGCAGGCCCATTGCACGGCGTCCAGGCCGGTGTTCTTGCGTCCGCCATGGCTGTAGACATCCCAGCCCGGGCCGGCCGCACGGCCGTCGGCGTTGATGCGCAGCTCGTCCTCGGGCGTGCGGCGCTTGGCATCGATGGCCACGACGATGCACTGGGCGCCGTATTTGTCGCTGGCCGCGTTGATCACGTCGGGGTCGCTGATGGCGGCCGAGTTGAAACTGGTCTTGTCCGCGCCCGCGTTCAGCAGGCGGCGCACGTCGGCCACGCTGCGCACGCCACCGCCCACGGTCAGCGGAATGAAGATCTGGCTGGCCACGGCTTCGATGATGGGCAGGATCAGATCGCGGCCGTCGCTGGTGGCCGTGATGTCCAGGAAGGTGAGCTCGTCCGCACCCTGAGCGTTGTAGCGCGCGGCGATCTCCACGGGGTCGCCCGCATCGCGCAGCTCCACGAAGTTCACGCCTTTGACGACGCGCCCTCCCGTGACGTCAAGACAGGGGATGATGCGTTTGGCAAGCATGGGCAATCTCATGGGCGTTGTGACAAGGCCCGCAAGATACCACGGCCCGCTGCGGCCAGGCGTGCTCCGTGCTACTGAAGATAGCCATAAAGTGAGCTGGCAGCGCTTGCTATCCGGCGATCTCGGATAGATATAGGCCTGAAATCAAATCAGGTCGCGTGGTAGCTGCTCATTTTTTAATAGTTTCTGTCGAGCCTCAGGCGTTGAGCCGGGCTGCGGTGCTCTGCCAGCGCCAGGCATCCTCGCACATGCGCTGCACGCCGAGTTCGGCCTTCCAGCCCAGCAGTCGCTCGGCCAGGGCGGGGTCGGCCCAGCACTGGGCCACGTCGCCGGGGCGACGCGCGACCACCTTGTAGGGCACGGGCCGGCCGCTGGCGCGCTCGAAGGCCTTGACCATTTCCAGCACCGACACCGGCCGGCCCGTGCCCAGGTTCACGGTCAGCAGGCCCTGGTTGGCGCGCAGATAGCGCAGGGCCGCCAGGTGGCCGCGCGCCAGGTCGCAGACATGGATGTAGTCGCGCACGCCCGTGCCGTCGGGCGTGGCGTAGTCGTCGCCATAGACGCTGAGCTCGGGGCGCAGGCCCGCCGCCACCTGGGACACATAGGGCATGAGGTTGTTGGGAATGTCGCGCGGATCTTCCCCGATCAGCCCGCTTTCATGCGCGCCCACAGGGTTGAAGTAGCGTAGTCGTGCCAGCCGCCACAGGCCGGGCTCGGAGCGCTCCAGGTCGGCGAGCATCTCCTCCATCCACAGCTTGCTGCGGCCATAGGGGTTGGTGGCCGAGAGCGCGAAATCCTCGCGGATCGGCAGGCTGACCGGGTCGCCATACACCGTGGCCGAGGAGGAGAACACCAGGCTGTGAACCTGGGCCTGCTGCATGGTCTTCAGCAGTGCCACGGTGCCGGCCACGTTGTTCTCGTAATAGCGCAGCGGCTGGCTCACGGACTCACCCACGGCCTTGAGGGCTGCGAAGTGGATCACCTCCTTGATGTCGTGCCGGGCAAAGACCCGGGCCAAAGCCTCGCGGTCGCGCACATCGCCTTCGATGAGCTGCGGACGCCGGCCCGTGATGCGCTGTATGCGATCGAGTACATCGGGCGAGCTGTTGGAGAAGTTGTCGTAGATCACAAAGGGCTCGCCTGCGGCGGCCAGTTCGACGCAGGTGTGCGAGCCGATGAAGCCGGCGCCGCCAGTGACAAGAATCATGAGTGTTTACCTCGAAGCAGGGATGCAGGAGCTGGTGCCGGAGCCCGGAAAGGAGTCCCCGCAGTATGCGTGCATTGCGCGGTGCGGCGCCGGGCCTGGACGGGGGGAGATGGGCGGAAAAGGCTTGCAGAGTGCCGCTTCATTATCCGTCTGCGGCGGCTGCCGCCGCCCTAGCATCCTCAAAAGAAGCAAGTGTAAGTACATGCAAACCAACTCCGACCGGTGGAGAGGACGATAGAGACCCCGAGATGCAGGAGCGCTGTTTAATTTGGTTACTTTTTATTAACGTGTTAGTCAATACAATAACTAACAAACATTGTTGACCGATTGTAAATAACTATAATTAACGTGAGAAATAAATATTCCAAAAGTCATGCGAGTTCGTACTTTCCTGCGCAATCTGCTTTTTTTCAGTGCCTTGCTGGCTGGCGGGCTACTGCGTGCAGCCGAGCCCGCAGTGGCCATTTATTACGGGCAGCAGGCTTCGCTCAGCGAGCTGGGGCTGTATGACATAGCGGTCGTCGAGCCAGGCCATGGCTACGATCCCAAGCGCTTTCGCAAGCAGTTCCCAGGCGAGCTCTATGCGTATGCTTCCGTGGCCGAGGTTCTGCCCGAGCGCGATTACTTCAAGAAGCTGCCCGAGCAGTGGAAGCTGGCGCGCAACGGTGCCTGGAGCTCGGTGGTACTCGACCAGACACCGGCCCAGTGGCCCGCATTCTTTGCCGACGAGGTGATTGCACCGCTGTGGGAGCAGGGCTATCGCGGCTTTTTCCTGGATACGCTGGACTCCTACCGCCTGGCCAAGGATTTTGACGAGCAGGCCCAGCAGGACGGTCTGGTACGCGTCATCGAGACACTGAACCAGCGCTTTCCGGGCATACGGCTGATTCTCAACCGCGGCTTCGAGATCGTGCCGCGCGTGCGCGACAAGATCCAGATGGTTGCCGGCGAGTCCCTCTACCGGGGCTGGGATGCGAATCTCAAGCGCTATGTGGAGATCCCGGGCAAGGATGGCGAATGGCTGCTCGAGCAGCTCAAGACCATCAAGGAGCGCGACCAGTTGCCGGTACTGGCCATCGACTATGTGGCCACGCATGACCGTGAGACCACGCGTGCCACGGCGGCGCGCATTGCCGAGCAGGGCGTGATTCCCTGGGTTACCGATTCAGGCCTGCAGACCCTGGGCATAGGCAGCGTGGAGGCCATGCCCCGGCGCCTGCTCGTGCTCTACAACGGGTCGGACGATCCGGCCCTGGACTACACCTCGGCCCACCGCTTCTTCGAGATGCCCATCAACTACCTGGGCTATGTGGTCGACTATGCGGACGTGCGCTCGCCCCTGCCTGCCCATGTGCAGCGCGACCGCTATGCGGGCGTGGTCAGCTGGTTTGGCGGTGCGATTCCCGATGCGCGTTTCAAGGAGGTGCGCAACTGGATTGCCCAACGGGTGCAGCAAGGCATGCCCTTGCTGATGATGGAGGCGCCGGGCCTTCCTCTGGACAGGACCCTGGCTTCGCTGCTGGGCGTGCGCAACATGGAGGCCGCGCCGGTCTTTCCCGTGAAAAAGGCCGTGCAGGAATCCATCATGGGCATGGAGACCGAGCCGCTGCCACCTGTTCCCGGCTATGTGGGCTGGCAGCTGGCGCCGCAGATGCTGGAGAAAAGCCGGCAATTGCTGGCTTTTGACGATGCCAAGGGGCAGCGCTTTGTCTCGGCGGCGATCACGCCCTGGGGCGGCTTCGTGATGAGCCCCCACACCCTCATCGATGTGCCGGGCACCGAGTATTCGCGCTGGGTGGTCGATCCGTTTGCGTTGCTCAAGCAGGCGCTGCGCCTGGGCGATTTTCCCGTGCCCGACATCACCACGGAGAATGGTCGCCGCCTGCTGCTGGCCCATATCGATGGCGACGGCTTCCCTTCGAGGGCCGAGGCCCCGGGGGCACCGTTTGCGGGAGAGATGATGCGCCGCGAGATCCTGGAGCGCTACCGCATTCCGCACACGGTCTCGGTGATCGAGTCAGAGGTCTCACCCCAGGGGCTTTATCCCAAGTGGTCGGCCGAGCTCGAAGGCATTGCCAGGCGCATTTTTGCCCTGCCGCATGTGGAGGTCGCAAGCCACTCCTATTCCCACCCGTATCTGTGGGACAGAAGCGTGAGCCACGGGCTGTTCGCGGAGAACAAGGAGGCGGCGCTGAATCTCTCCATCCCCGGCTACGAGATGGACTTGCAGCGCGAGATCGTGGGCTCGGTGGATTACATCCAAAAGCGTCTTGCGCCCGAAGGCAAGACCGTCAAGGTGTTCCTCTGGACCGGCGATACCGCGCCGGGCGCCGATGCGCTGGCCATCACGGATGCGGCCGGCCTGCTCAACATGAATGGCGGCGATACCTCGATCACGCGCAGCAATCCCACGATCACCGAGGTCAAGAGCTGGGGGCTGCGCAAGGGCGGGCATCTGCAGATCTACGCGCCCGTGACCAACGAGAACATCTACACCAACCTCTGGCACGGCCCTTTCTACGGCTTCGAGCAGGTGATCGAGACCTTCGAGATGACGGACAGCCCGCGCCGCCTCAAGGCCGTGGACATTTACTACCACTCCTACTCGGCCAGCAAGCAGGCCTCGATCAAGGCCTTGCACAAGGTCTATCAATGGGCGCTGAGCCAGAGGCTGCATGCGGTCTATGCCTCGGAATACATACGCAAGGCCATGGATTTTTACGAGTTCGCCATCGGCCGTGAAGGCCAGGCCTGGCGGCTGCGCGGCCCGGGCGAATTGCGCACGCTGCGCATGCCGCCTGCCATGGGCGAGCCTGCGGTACAGGCCAGCAGCGGTGTGGCCGGCTATGTGGCGGGTGTGGATGGCCACTATCTTCACCTCACGGGCGGAGCCGCGCGCATGCTGCAGCGCGATGTGCTGGGCGAGGCCGGTCAGGCTGCATCCCGGCCCTATCTTGTGGACGCGAATGCGCGTCTTGCCCAGTGGCAACCCCAGTCCGACGGCGGCCTGAGCTTTGCGCTGCAAGGGCATTTGCCGCTGGAGTTGCGCATGTTCCTGCCCGCTGGCTGTGAGCTGCGCTCCAAAGGTTCGGCTCAGCCTCTGGCGGGTACCGCATCGGGGCACTCCACTGTTCGTTCTTTCAAACTGACCCAGACCCGTGCCGAATTCCAAGCGCAGTGCAAGGCGCGTTGAGCGCCCCTCCGTGGTTTCCACCTGGCTGATCGCACTGCTGGCGGTGCTGATCGGGGGGGCCCTGTGGATGCTTTTTCCCAAGAAGAATCTGGAGCGCCGGCTCTCGGAGTCTGGCGACGACTCCGAGCTTTCGCTCAACTACCTCACCAACCTGCTCAAGAGCGACCCTGATAACGAGCACTTGAAGGCCTTGCTGCAGGCCAAGCGCCAGCGTTACGAGACGCTGAAGCTGGCCGAAGAAGAAGCGCGCAAGCAGGCTCTGCCCAGTGCTGCGGCCCAGGCCTGGGATGCATGGCAGGCCCTGTACCAGCAATACCTGGAGGACAAGAACCAGGGCCACAGGGCTGGTGCCAAGGCCGGGCAACTCATGCCCGACGTGCTTGCCGCTCTGAAGGCCGTTCCTCTGCAGGAGTTGAGCAAGGAGCAATTGCTGTATCTGGCCTCCTCGGCCCTGGTGCTCGGGGATACGCCGGGGGCCGAGGCGATTTATGAAGCGGCAGTCCGCAAACAGGATGAAGCGCAAAAGGCCGGTGTCTATGAGGCCGCAGCCCGGCAGATGCTGGGGCTTTCCATGTACGAGGAGTCGGCCCGGCTCATGCTCAAGGCCAGCAGCGTGGCTGGCAATGTAGAGCAGGCGCGTGGATACCTGTGGCAGGCCCTGGACGTGCTGCAGGCTGGCGGCCAGCCCCGGCAGGCGTTGGCACTGGCGCGCGAGCAGCAGGAGCTTTTGGGCAGCGACCCCGAGACCCTGCGCCGCCTGATTGCGCTGGCCCGGGCTGCCGGCGATTCGGCCGAGGCCGAGCGCTATGTCAAGCAGCTCATGAAGCTGGCCCTGCTGAGGCAGTCGCAGCAGGCCTACGCACAGGCCGCTGCAGCCGGACAGGCTTTCGATGATGGGGCCTGGGCCCTGCGCCCCGTGCTCTGGCAGCAGCCGGGCTGGGGGCTGGTCCAGACAGCCGGCACCAGCGGTGCGGACAGGGCTCCGGGCCTGGCCTTTGATGACAAGACTTATCAGCTGGGCTACGAGGTCTTTCTGGAGAACCGGAATCTGGAGGACGCCTGGCGCACGGCGGCTGCAGCCGTCAGGCAGGTGCCGCAGGACATGGCCTGGCGCGAGCGCCTGGCCCGGGTGGCCGAATGGACGGGCCGGGTCCAGCAGGCGCTGGACAACTGGCTGGCCATTGCTCAGGCCACGAACCGTGAGGATGCCTGGCAGGCCGTGGCCAGGCTGGCACCCGGCATGTTCGATGATCGCGCCTTGACGGCCAGCATCTTGCACAGGCTGAGCCAGCGGCCCGGCGACTACGAGCTGCAACTGGCCCTGGTCCAGGCCTATGAGCGCCAGGCCGAGCCGCAAAAAGCCATGGATTATCTGCAGCAGCATGCGGACACGCCTGAGGCCCTGGTGCTGCTCGCCCAACTGGCGGAACGGGCAGGCAAGCTGGAGCTGGCGCTGCAGTCCTGGAAAAAGGTCTTGAGCGATCCACAGCAGCGCACGCCCTTGCATGTCATGCCGGCTTCGGTGCTGGCCTTTCGCCTGGGAGAGAAAGATCTGGGCTTGAGCTGGCTTGAGGACGCGCAAACGCGCGTGCCCGAGAACATGGAGGAAGAGGCCGACTACTGGCGCCTGCTGGGCGAGGTCGCGCAGCAGCAAAGCCGTCAGTTGGTGGCGCTCAAGGCCTTCAGGCGCTTGCTGGACATGCCTGATGCCACGGCGCGCGACCATGACGAAGTCATCAATCTGCTAATCCATCTGGACAAGGGGGAAGCCGCCCGGATGTCCCTGCGCGCCTGGGAGCACTTTCACGATCCGCGCCATCTGACCCAGGGCTTGTACATGTTGCAGGATCAGGGTGACTGGAGCAGCGTGGGTCAGCAGGTGGAAGCTGTCATGCGCGATGCCGAGCACGCCCCCTTGCTGCTGGAGCAGCCCGCCTTCATACAGACGGCAGCGGCTTATTACCAGCGTGCAGGTCAGGGCGCAAAGGCGCAGGCCCTGCTCGAAAAAGGTCTGCGCCTGGATCCGGACTCCTCGCTCATGCGCCAGTCCATGCTGTGGCTGCTCATAGACACGCAAAAAGGCGGGCAACTGGGTGCGCTGATGGCCCGGGTCGAGCCTGTCTGGGCACAGGACCCGGAAATGCACGATGCACTGGCGGCCGCCTACATGGGGCTGTCGCGTCCGGCCGTGGCTTTGCAGCGTTATCTGCGTCCGCATCTCCAGGAAAACCGGGATGATTTTCTCTGGATGATGAGCTACTGCGATGCCCTGGAGCAGAACCAGCAGGTCGATCTGGCCTGGAGGCTCAGGCGCGAGCTGTGGCAAAAACTGCTGGCCAGAGCCTCGGAGGCGTCTGCCCAGCAGCCTGGTGCGCAAAAGACTGGTCGACAGGTGATGACGGCCACGGGGCTCAAGCACTGGCTTACGCCTGCAGATATGGAGGAGGTGCAGCGCCAGGCGCGACACCGGCTGATGCTGACCCAGTCCCATGGCGATGATGAAATGGCGCTCATGCGCGAGCTGCTGCGCACGGACGATGCTGGCAAAGAGCTGTCGTCGGCAGCCATGGAGCTGGCGATTGCCTGGCTCCAGGATCGAGGCGAGTACTCGACCGAGCGCGGCTATATGTGGCAGCAGTATGCGCGCAGCCGTGGCAAGCGCGGCAACCAGCCGCTGTGGGCAGAGATCACGGTTGCGCTTGCGGAAAAAGACCGGGCCGAAGTGGGACAGCTGTTGCAGCGCTACGACCAGAGCCTGCCGCGCTATGACCGGGTGAATTCGGCCTCCATGGTGGATGATGTGCGGCTGGCCCAGAGTGCAGGCTTCGAGACCCAGACCGACCAGCCCGACGATGATCCGCTGCATCAGGCATTGACCGAGCAATTGCTTGCCTTCAGCCACCAGGGCGGGCTGCAGCTGTATGAGAGGCGTATGAGCGGCCTCAACGAAAAAATGGCGCAGACGCGCTGGCACTGGGCGTTGAGCCCGCGCTGGTCCATGGATTTCAAGGCCTATGAAAACCGCCGCAGCGTGCATGACGCGAGCATGGTCAGGGCCCCGTCCAGCGAAAGCGGCATCGGCATGACGCTCAAGCGCAAGACCCAGGGGGCGAGCAGCGAGTTCATGCTGGCGCGCCATGGTAGCTTGGGCACGTACACGCCGATCCAGGTCTCACATACGCAGGAGCTGGACAACCGGCTCAGCGTGCATGGTTCGCTGGGCAAGAGTCTGCCCACCTTCGACAGCCTGGCCATGCGCATGGGCGGCATGCGCAACAACTGGACCCTGGGAGCGAACTACCAGCTGTCGCGCCTGGATCAATTGAGCCTGGAGTTCGCGTCCGATGACTACCGTCTGCAGACCACGGGACGGCGCGTGGGTCGCGGCGAACACACCACATTGCAGTACACCCATGTGTACCGCAATGAAGCGCCCATCGTGCAACTGGGCGCCTTCACCTCGTGGCACCGCTTCAGCCGCAGACATCCCGGTGCATTCACGGGGAGCGATGCCTCCATCCTGCGCTATCTGCCCCAGGGCAGCGCCCCGGGCATCGACTATCTGCTGCCCGGGCGCTTTCGTTTCTCAGGGCTGCAGGCATCGATCAACATGCATTACGCCGAGGAATACTCGCGCGCGCTGCGACCGTTTGCGAGCCTTGCGCTCACCCATCACAGCGTCAACGGTGCGGGCTATGACATGAGCCTGGGCCTGAGCTCCAGCGTCCTGGGGTCCGACCATTTGATGCTGAGTCTGAATTTCTCCAAGTCGGGTCTCAACACCTCGGGAACCGTGCGTGAGATCCAGCTCGGCTATCGCCTCCATTTCTAAAGATTTCAAGGAGCCATCCATGAACCATTGCACTTTCTTTGTCCGTCGCCTGCGCCTGTTCACGGGCGCTGCCTTGCTGGCCTTGCTGTCAGCCTGCTCCACTGTGGACCACGGAAAGGCTCCTGCGCTTGAGAAGAACGCCAGCTGGGCCGTGCTGCCATTCGAGAACCATACCGAGACACCCATGGCCGGCAGTCGTGCGGAAAGCATTGCGGCGGCTTTGCTCAATGTGCAGGGCGTGGGCTCGGTCAAGCGCTACACCGGCGATGCCCAGCAGGAAACCTTGTTCGACGGGCGTGATACCAAGCGTCGTGAAGACGCCTTGGCCTGGGCGCGTGGCGAAGGCGTGCGCTATGCCTTGCTGGGCGCGGTGGACGAGTGGCGCTACAAGGTCGGTGTGGACGGCGAGCCTGCTGTGGGCCTGGCTCTGGAAATCGTGGAAGTCAGCAGCGGTGAAACGGTCTGGAGTGGGGCCGGTGGCAAGAGCGGCTGGAGCCGTGAGGCCCTGTCGGCTGTTGGCCAGAAGCTCATGCGCAGTCTGCTGGGCACGGGTCTGGCCAATGTCCGGTAAGTGTTGAGCAGGGAGCCAGCGCATGTCAGTTCATGACTTATCCAGCCGCGGCGCAACGCAGGACGCGCCACGCCGCGCGGGTATTGCCCCGGAGTTCAGGGCTTCGCCCCTGGGGCTGCTGGTGCGTACCAGCACCAAGCCCTGGATCGTTGTCTTCGAGACCTTGCTGCTGCCGGTCCTGGCCCTGTGGATGGGATGGATGGTCAATCCAGAAGATGCGCTGTGGGTGCATGCCGAATTCCCCTGGGCCTGGATAGCCCCCATGCTCGTGGCCTTGCGCTACGGGCCGATTGCAGGGCTGTCGGCCGCTGGCGTGCTGCTGCTGGGCTGGCTGGGCTTGAACAGGCAGGACCTGTCGCTGTTTCCTTCACAGTACTTTCTGGGTGGCCTGATCGTGGTCATGATCGTGGGCGAGATCTCCAGCATTTGGCATGCACGCATCCGGCGTGCACGCACGGCCCAGGCCTATATGGACCAGCGCACCGAGCAACTGGTGCGTCAGCACTACCTGCTGCGCCTGTCGCATGACAGGCTGGAGCAGGAGCTCATAGGGCGGCCCGTATCCATGCGAGATGCCCTGCGCGTGCTCAGCAGCCTGGACGATGGACCCGAGGGGGCTCAAAGCCTGCTCAACCTGCTGGCCCAGTTTTCCCAGATCAGTGCAGCCAGCCTGGTGCGGGTCAGTAATGGCGTCATCGAGCCCCAGCCCATGGCCCAGCTCGGAGGCGTACGCCCGGTCGAGGTCAAGGATGCCCTCGTGCGTCAGGCCATGGGGAAATACCTGCTGTGCCATGTGGCCAAGGGTCAGGATGTGGACGCCGCATCGGCCTATCTCGTGGTTGCTCCCATGCTTGACCTGAGCGGCGAGATCTACGGCCTGCTGCTGGTCGAGGAGATGCCTTTCTTCGCACTGCAGGAAGAGAGCCTGCAGACCATCAACCTGCTGCTCGGCTACTACACCGATTGCGTGGCCGCGAACCGGCTGGCCCAGCCCCTGCTGCAGGCCTATCCCAACTGCCCGCTGCCATTCGCGTTCGAGTTGCAGCGCATGGAGCATGTGAACCGCAATTCCAGCTTGAGCAGCGTAGTCGTGGTGCTTGAACTGTCCGAGGCTGCGGCCAAGGATGGCATGGCCGAGCAGATCATGCGCCTGGAGCGCATGCTCGACCGCTCCTGGCTGATCGAGAAGAACGGGCGGCAAATGCTGGCAATTCTCATGCCCTTGGGCACCCAGGCGACGGCCGAGGGCTACCTCAACCGCATCGAAAGCTGGCTCGACCAGCGGGGTATGGACAGCTTGGGCGCTGCCGGGATTTTTCCGCACACGATTGTGCTGCGCGCGCGCACGGCTCTGAGCGTGCTTGAGGAACTTGACGGGATGACACATGCTTAATCTCAAGCTGGGCCTGGCGGCGCTGGCCGCCGAGTTTGCGTCCTGGGGCAGCTTCTGGTGGCTGGGCAGCACTTCGGATGCGGCGCTGCTCAGCTATCTGCTCAGTCATGCCCTGGCCAGTGCCTTGCTGGCCCTGTGCCTGCTGCCGCTGGTGGCCGGCACCATCAAGGACGCGCGCCAGCGCCTGGCCCTGATGGGGCTGATGAGCGTGATCTGCTATGCGGTTCCCTTCGTGGGGTTTGTGGCCGCAATCGCTGCAGCCCTGATTCTCAACGGCAAGCGAAAAGGCTTGATCCACAGGCATTTCGCCTCGCTAGCCCTGCCGGATTTCGATCCTCATCAGCAGGCAGGAGCGAGCCGGCGCCAGACGGGGCTGAGATCGTTTCTGGCGAATGCAGCCGTGCCGGTCTCCTCACGCATGAAGGCCGTGGTGGCACTCAAGGATGTGCCCGGCCACATTGCCTCGCCCATGCTGCGCATGGTCTTGGGCGATCCTCGCGACGACCTGCGGCTGCTGGCCTACAGCATGCTTGACGGCAAGGAGCACCGCATCAGTGTGGAAATCCAGCGTGAACTGGAGGCCCTGGAGCAGGCCAGGCGCAGCGAGGGGTCTGGCTCGCCCGGGCATCAGGGCCTGAAGGCGGCCTGGGCACTGTCGGACCTCTATTGGGAGTTGATTTACCAAGGTGTTGCCCAGGCCGATGTGCGCGACCATGCGTTGAGCCAGTCGCTGCAGTACTGCGAGATGGTGCTGGCCCAGCGTCCGGACAATGCCTTGTTGATGCTGCGCCGTGGCCGGTTGATGCACTTGCTGGGGCGAGACGAAGAGGCTCTGGTCTGCTACGACAAGGCCCTGGCGCTGGGCTTGCCTGCAGGGCGCGTCGTGCCCCACAAGGCGGAGCTGCTGTTCATTCAGCGCAAGTTTGCGCAGGTGCGCGAGCTGATGCGCTCACTCGATGCAGAGCATGCCATGCCCAGGCTGAGGCCTTGCATACGCTACTGGAGCACCTCATGAGTGCGTTTCCCAACGCGGCTCAGGCCGATATCGCCTTGCTGCTCGAAGGCACCTTTCCCTATGTGAGCGGCGGCGTGTCCAGCTGGGTCAACCAGATTCTGCGGGCCTATCCAGAGCATCGCTTCGCCATCGTCTTTCTGGGCAGCCGGCGTGAGGACTACGGTGATTGGCGCTATGAGTTGCCGGCGAATGTTGTGCACTTCGAGGAACATTTTCTCTATGACCAGCCAGGCAGCTTGATGGCCCCCGGGCCCAGCCAGTGCAGCCAAGCCGCTGAGGCCAGGGTTCGTGAACTGCTGGGCCTGCTGGAAGCGCATGCAGGGGGACGGGCCGAAACGCGCGAAGTACTGGACGCCATGCGGCAGGTCGCTCTGGAGCTGCACCCCGAAGGTCTGATGCCGCTGGAGAGCTTTCTTTACAGCGAGCAGGCTTGGGGTCTGATCTGCGACAGCTACCAGCGCTATTGCGCCGATCCTTCGTTCGTGGATTTCTTCTGGACGGTACGCATCATGCTCCAGCCCTTGTGGATGCTGGCACGCATTGCGAGAGAGCTGATTCCCGTGCGTGTGCTGCATACGGTCTCCACGGGCTATGCGGGCTTTCTGGCCGGCATGCTGCACCACAGCCGGGGTCTGCCGCTGGTGCTGTCCGAGCACGGCATCTATACCAAGGAAAGGCAGATCGATCTGCTGCAGAGCCAGTGGATACGCGACAACCGCAACATCTTCCAGCGCGACCCCATGGAGGTCTCGTTCTTCAGGCAGATGTGGATAGGTTTTTTTGAGTGGGTGGGACGGTTTTGCTATGACGCTGCAGATCCCATCATTGCCTTGTATGAGGCCAACCGCTTGCGCCAGGTGGACGACGGCGCTGTGGCTGCGCGTACCTGCAGCATTCCCAACGGCATCTCGGTGCAGCGCTTTGCGCCGTTGCGCGAGCAGCGCCCGGCCCAGACGCCGCCTGTGCTGTGCCTGATAGGCCGGGTCGTGCCGATCAAGGACATCAAGACCTTTGTGCGCGCCATGCGGCGCGTGGTGAACCACATGCCAGAGGCCCAGGGCTGGGTCGCAGGCCCCATGGACGAGGACCCCGACTATGCGCAGGAGTGCCAGAACCTGGTGCGCAGCATGGGCCTGGCCGAGAACATCCGCTTTCTGGGAATGCAGCGCGTGGACGAGTTGCTGCCCAAGGTCGGGCTGGTCGTGCTGTCCTCGATCAGCGAGGCCCTGCCCCTGGTCGTGCTCGAGGCCCAGGCTGCGGGCGTGCCCGTCATCAGCACCGATGTGGGCTCGTGCCGCCAGTTGATCGAGGGGCTGGAGCCTGAAGACAAGGCCCTGGGCTCATGTGGGCGCGTGGTCGGAATTGCCGATCCCGGAGCCTTGGCCGATGCCGCGCTGGAGCTGCTGGGCGCGGGCGAGCGCGCACAGCAGGCCTGGAAGGCCGCGAGTGCGGCAGGTGTGGCGCGCGTGGAGCGCTATTACACGGACAAAATGCTGTTCGATCGTTATCGCCAGGTCTATGAACAGGCCTTGCAACAAGCCAGGGAGCCCCGCTGATGGCCGGCATAGGATTTGAGCTGCGGCATCTGCTGCGCAAGAACACACTGACCAGCATCGTGCAGGCCTATACCTATGCGGGCGTCATCGGCTCGGGCCCCTGGGTCTTCTCCATCATCGGCATCCTGATGGTGGGGGTGTTCAGTGTCAGCGTGGTTGTGCCGACCTGGCTGGTCACGCAGTTCCAGACCTCGGTGACCTATCTGGTGGCCTGCAGCCTGATTCTCACGGGCCCGGTGCAACTGGCGTTCACGCGCTTTGTCTCGGACCGCCTGTTTCTCAAGCAGGACGAATCCGTGCTCCCCAATCTGCACGGGCTGCTGCTCATCGTCATGGGCACGGCCAGCGCGCTTGGTACCCTGGCCTTGTTCGTGGCGCTGCCTGGGCAAAGCCTGGTGTACCGGATGCTGATGCTGGCGGGGTTTGCACTGATGTGCGGCGTCTGGGTGCTGACCGTGCTGCTCTCGGGGCTCAAGCACTACCGGGCCGTGGCAGCCTTGTTTGCGCTGACCTACGTGCTCATCGTGGTCTTGTCCCTGCCTCTGCGCTACTGGGGGCTGGAAGGGCTCCTGGCCAGCTTTGTGCTCGGCCATGTGCTGCTGCTGGCCGGCATGTGGGTTCTGGTGCTGCGCAGCTTTCCTTTGCAAAAGCGCTGGATTGCTTTCGACTTCAAGCAGCGCAGCATGGTGTTCCCGGCCCTGATCGCCGTTGGTCTTCTGTACAACCTGGCGATCTGGGCCGACAAGTTCATGTTCTGGTTCTTTCCGCCGACATCGCAGCAGATCATTGGCGGGCTCAGAGCCTCTCTGATCTATGACTTGCCGGTATTCCTGTCCTACCTGTCCATCATTCCGGGCATGGCCGTGTTTCTGGTGCGCATAGAAACCGACTTCGTGGAGTACTACGACAAGTTCTTCGATGCCGTGCGCGGTGGCGGGTCGCTGGACTACATACAGTCCATGCGCAACGAAATGGTCTATGCCATACAGGCAGGGCTCGGGGAGATCGCCAAGATCCAGACCCTGGCGGTGCTCGTGACCTTTGTGGCCGGGCCCGGGGTGCTGCGCCTGCTGGACATCTCCCAGCTGTATCTGCCGCTGCTGCAGGTGCAGGTCGTGGGTGCGGGCCTGCAGGTGGGCGTGATGGCGGTGCTCAATGTGTTCTTCTATCTGGATCAGCGCCGTACCGTACTCATGCTGTGTGCCTTGATGCTGGGGCTCAACATCGTGTTCACGGCCATTACGTTGATGCTGGGTGCTGCGTTCTACGGCTATGGCTTTTGTCTGTCCATGCTGATCACGCTGTGCGTAGGGCTGCACAAGCTCTCCAGGGAGCTCGATCGCCTGGAGTACAAGACCTTTATGCTGCAGTAACCCTTCTCTTGCTCTGCGTCCTGTACCTGGTTGCGGGTTTGTTTGTGCCGGCTCTGGACGTGACTGAGTAACAATAGCGGGTTCAGCCTCTGGCATGCCTGTGGCCAGAGACTGCGGGCCCATTGCCTGCCATGCCCGCCCATCGCTTTTCTCACTCCAAGGTTTTGATGCCATGAAAAAACGTACTCTCTTGGCCACGGTGGCCCTGTCTGCCTTGCTGGCTGCCTGTGGCAAGAACGAGCCCGCATCCACGGCCGCGCCCGCTGCCGAACCGGCACCTGCCGCCGCAGTCAAGCTGGTCGTGGGCCTGGATGACAACTTCCCGCCCATGGGCTTTCGCGATGAGAAAAACGAGCTCGTGGGCTTTGACATCGACATGGCTCGCGAAGCCGCCCAGCGCCTGAGTCTGGACGTGGACTTCAAGCCCATAGACTGGAGCGCCAAGGAGGCCGAACTGGTGGGCAAGCGCGTGGACGTTCTCTGGAACGGTCTGACGATCACCGAAGAGCGCAAGAAAAACATTGCCTTCACCGCGCCCTACATGGAGAACCACCAGATCATCATCGTGCGCGCGAACTCCGAGATTCAGGACAAGAGCGGCATGGCCGGCAAGGTCGTGGGAGCGCAGGACGGCAGCTCGGCTGTGGACGCGATCAAGAAGGACGAGGCCGTGGCCGCGAGCTTCAAGGAGCTCAAGACCTTTGGCGACAACATCACGGCGCTGATGGACTTGTCGGCCGGCCGCCTGGATGCCGTGGTCGTGGACGAGGTCGTGGGGCGCTTTCATGTGGCCAAGAAGCCGGACGAGTACCGTGTCCTTGAAGAGAACTTCGGCACCGAAGATTACGGCGTGGGTCTGCGCAAGGAAGACACGGAGCTGCTGGGTAAGCTAGACTCCGCGCTTGCCGAAATGAAGAAGGATGGCAAGGCCGCTGAAATCGCCAACAAGTGGTTTGGCAAGGACATCATCAAGTAAGTCCCGTACGCGCAAGCGACCGGCAAGGCTTGGAACGTACGCGTTCTTGAAGCATTGCCGGTTTTTTGCGTTCTGGGCAGCGCAACCGCCAGCGACTGTCGGCCCTGCTCCATGCGGGATGGTCAGCCGCGCAAAGGCTTAGTTAATGGAATATGTAATCTCTCTTTTGGGCCCCCTGGGCAGTGGTGCCCTGGTCACCCTCAAGCTTTTTGCCATCACGCTGGTGCTGGCGATTCCGCTGGGGCTGACTCTAGCGCTGCTGCGCATCTCCAAGCTGCCAGGTGTCAGCGGCCTGGTCGGTGGCTATATCTGGTTGATGCGCGGCACGCCGCTGATGCTGCAGATGCTGTTCATTTATTTCGCTCTGCCGTTCGTGCCGGTGATCGGCGTGCGTTTGCCCGACTTTCCAGCAGCCGTGTTTGCGTTCACGCTCAACTATGCAGCGTATTTCGCCGAGATTTTTCGCGCCGGCATACAGTCCATAGATCGGGGGCAGTACGAGGGTGCCAAGGTGCTGGGCATGACCTATGGGCAGACCATGCGCCGCATCATTCTTCCCCAGATGTGGTCGCGAATTCTGCCGCCCGTAAGCAATGAGACGATTACGCTGGTCAAGGACACCTCGCTGATTTACGTGCTGGCCCTGAATGATCTGCTGCGCGCGGCGCGTGGAATCGTGCAGCGCGACTTCACGATCACACCGTTCGTGGTGGCTGCAGCCTTCTACCTCGCGATGACGCTGGTGCTGACCTGGATCTTTCAATACCTGGAAAAACGTCATGCGCGATATGAGTAAGCCCCTGGGGTGCTGTGCTGCTTCCCTTCAAGGGGGCGATAGCCTCGCAGACCCTGACTTGGATGGACGCCGGCTTCATGGGATGTGGGCGGCGCAAAGCGCCATGGAGAATTGAGATGGGTGTGGCAACTGAAGTGATGATTTCCGCCCAGGACATTCACAAGGGGTTTGGCGGAACGCCGGTGCTCAAGGGGGTGTCCCTGGAATTGCAGCGTGGCGAGGTTGTGGCCGTGATCGGCCCTTCGGGCTCCGGCAAGAGCACATTCCTGCGCTGCCTCAATCATCTGGAAACCGTGGACAGCGGCAGCATTCTTGTGGAAGGCGAAGTCCTGGTAGAGACCGGGGCCTCGGGCCAGGCGCGCTATGCAGGCGATGCCGAGATACGCCGTATCGGGCGCAAGATGGGCATGGTGTTCCAGTCGTTCAACTTGTTCCCGCACCTGACGGTACTCGAGAACATCATCGAAGCACCAATGGTCGTCAAAGGCCTCAAGCGCGAGCAGATACAGCCCAAGGCCGAAGCCCTGCTCAAGAAAGTGGGCTTGCTCGAAAAGCGCGACGCCTATCCCAACCGCCTTTCGGGCGGACAAAAGCAGCGTGTGGCGATAGCCCGTGCGCTGGCCATGGAGCCCGAGATACTGCTGTTCGACGAGCCGACCTCGGCCCTGGACCCCGAGCTCACGGGCGAGGTTTTGCGCACTATGCGCGAATTGGCCCAGGAGCACATGACCATGCTGGTGGTCACCCACGAAATGGGATTTGCCCGTGAAGTGGCCAACCGGGTGATCTTCATGGACCAGGGCAAAGTCATCGAACAAGGGCCGGCGGAAGCATTCTTTGCTGCGCCCAGCCTGGCCAGAACCGTGGCCTTTTTGCAAAGCATGTTGTAAAAAAACATCTTGCTGGGGCTGATGATTATTGTGGAAATCCCGGTGAAAAGCTTGTTTCCCAGGGGATTTTTGCTATGTATTTGAGAGCATTTTGTGCTGCATGGATTTAAAAACATTCATGAATGTATGTTTGCTGTAGAGCTTTGCTATGCTCACTCTTCAGGCGCCTGCAAAATATCGGGTTTTCCTGATATTTCGATTGAATCTTCAGAATGACATCCTCCCCCCCTCTCGTGGAATTGCGCAACGTTGGCTTTGGCTATGGTCAGCGCCTCATCTTGCGTGACCTGTCGCTGCAGGTTCCTCGGGGCAAGGTCACCGCCTTGATGGGCGCTTCGGGCGGAGGCAAGACCACGGTGCTCAGGCTGGTGGGCGGGCAGCAAAAGGCGCAGCAGGGCCAGGTGCTGTTCGACGGCCAGGATGTGGGCGCCATGGATGCCCAGGCCCTGTATGCCGCGCGCCGGCGCATGGGCATGCTGTTCCAGTTCGGTGCCTTGTTCACGGACATGAACGTGTTCGACAACGTGGCCTTTCCACTGCGCGAGCATACGGATCTGCCGCAGGAGCTGGTGCGTGACATCGTCCTCATGAAGCTCCATGCCGTAGGGCTGCGGGGAGCGCGTTCCCTGATGCCCAGCGAGATATCGGGCGGCATGGCCAGGCGCGTGGCGCTGGCGCGCGCGATTGCACTTGATCCCGAGCTCATCATGTATGACGAGCCGTTTGCGGGCCTGGATCCGATCTCCCTGGGGACTGCGGCCCAGCTCATACGTCAGCTCAACGATGCCATGGGCCTGACCTCGATCCTGGTGTCTCACGACCTGGAGGAGACCTTTCATGTGGCCGACCATGTGGTGATTTTGGGCGAGGGCGGTGTGGCGGCCCAGGGGTCTCCGGATGAGGTGAGGCAAAACCCGGACCCTCTGGTGCAGCAGTTCATCAATGCGAGGCCGACGGGGCCTGTGCCCTTCCATTACCCCGGTGTTTCTGCCGAGCAGGACTTTGGCACGAGCGCCGAGTCCCGCAGGAGGCGCAGATGAACTGTCTGCATCCCGCACGCATAGGCGCAGCCGTGCGCCGACAGCTCGCGAATCTGGGGGCGGGCACGCGCCTGCTGTGGCAGTTGTTGCTGTCGCTGGGGCCTGCTCTGCGCCGACCGCGTCTCATCGGCGATCAAATCCATTTTTTAGGCAATTACTCGCTGGCCATCATCGGTGTCTCGGGCCTGTTCGTGGGATTCGTGCTGGGGCTGCAAGGCTATTACACCTTGCAGCGCTACGGCTCGGCCGAGGCCCTGGGGCTGCTGGTGGCCCTGTCCCTGGTGCGCGAGCTCGGGCCCGTGGTCACGGCCTTGCTGTTTGCGGGGCGTGCGGGTACGGCGCTTACGGCCGAGATCGGCCTGATGAAGGCCGGCGAGCAACTGTCGGCCATGGAGATGATGGCCGTGGATCCCGTACGTCGCATCCTGGCGCCACGCTTCTGGGCGGGTCTGATGGTCATGCCACTGCTGGCGGCGGTGTTCAGCGCCGTGGGCGTGATCGGCGGCTGGCTGGTGGGCGTGGTCATGATCGGTGTCGATGGCGGTGCTTTCTGGGGACAGATGCAAGATGGCGTCGACTGGTGGTATGACCTGGGCAACGGCGTGATCAAAAGCCTGGTTTTCGGTCTTGCCGTGACTTTCATCGCCCTGCTTGAAGGCTATGCGGCCAAGCCCACGCCAGAGGGCGTTTCGCGCGCGACTACGCGCACCGTGGTCATGGCCTCGCTGGCCGTGCTGGGGCTGGATTTTCTGCTCACGGCCACGATGTTCAGTCTTTGAGCGCAGGGCAAACAAGGAAAACAAAACATGCAGCAATCCAAGAGTGATGTCTGGGTCGGACTGTTCGTGCTGATCGGTGCTGCGGCGCTGGTGTTTCTGGCGCTGCAGTCGGCCAACCTGCTGAGCCTGAGCTTCGAGAAGACCTATCAGGTGACGGCCCGCTTCGACAACATAGGCGGGCTCAAGCCCAAGGCCGCCGTGCGCAGCGCGGGTGTGGTCGTGGGGCGCGTGGAGTCGATTACCTTTGATGACCAGTTGTACCAGGCCACGGTGGCACTGGCGCTGGAGACCCGGTATAAGTTCCCCAAGGACAGCTCGCTCAAGATTCTGACCAGCGGTCTGCTCGGGGATCAGTACATAGGCATAGAGGCTGGAGCCGACGAGCAGGATCTGCAGTCTGGCGACAGGCTTACATCCACGCAGTCAGCCGTGGTGCTCGAAAACCTCATAGGCCAGTTTCTTTACGGCAAGGCCGAGCAGGGAGGTACTGCCGTTGGAGGGGGTGAGAAATAATGAAAGCAAGCCATAACGCACGATACCGCTCATTGCTGCTGGGCGTGGCACTGACCTCGCTGCTCGCAGGATGTGCGACGACCACGGGTGAGCCCAATCCCCGCGACCCTTTCGAGTCCTTCAACCGTGGCATGTACGAGTTCAATGACGGACTCGACAAAGCGGTTCTCAAGCCTGTGGCCACGGCCTACAAGAAAGTGACGCCACGTGTGGCGCGTGAAGGGGTGGGCAACTTTTTTGCCAACCTCGGCGATGCCTGGTCCTTTGTGAACAACCTGCTCCAGGGCGAGGGCGAGGGTGCCTACAACTCCATCGTGCGCTTTTCCGTGAATACGGTGTTCGGCATAGGCGGTCTTTTCGACGTGGCCACCGAGGCTGGCATACAGCGGCGCAAGCAGGATTTCGGTCAGACCCTGGGCAGCTGGGGCGTGCCCTCGGGTCCTTACTTGGTCCTGCCTTTGCTGGGGCCTTCGACGGTGCGCGATACTGCTGGCCTGCCTGTGGACTGGCTGGGCAATCCGATCACGGCGGTTGGCGATGTGTCCGTGCGCAACAGCATGTATGCGCTGCGCTATGTGGACCTGCGTGCCTCGCTGCTGGGGACCACGGACCTGCTCGATTCCGTGGCCCTGGACAAGTACAGCCTGACGCGTGATGTCTATCTGGGCTTTCGCAAGTCAGGCGGTTCAGGCGGTGATGGCCGGCTCGACGACGACTACGACGACGATTCCGGGCGTCTGCCGCCCGATGAGGATGAATAGCCGTCTGGTTCTGCCCGGGTAACATTCAAAGACCTAAAAGCCAGGGGCTTTCCTGGCTGAAAAGAAATTTGTGCAAGATCAGGGCGGGGCGGCCCAGGGCGGCTCTGTCTCTTGGAAAGGAAGAGTCATGATCAATCGACGTATCTGGAATGCCGCTGCAGCCTCCGTGCTGGCCCTGGGGGCCTGGGGCTTCATGCCTGCGCATGCGGCCGATGAAAGCCCTGATGGGTTGATCAAGCGTGTCTCCAGCGATGTGCTCGAGACCATCAAGAAGGATCCTCAGCTGCGCGGCGGCGATCCCTCCAGGGTGAATGCCCTGGTCAACGAAAAAGTCATGCCCTATGTGAATTTCAGGCGCATGACTTCGGCTGCCGTGGGCCCTTCCTGGCGCAAGGCCACGCCCGAGCAGCAGCAGCGCCTGCAGGAAGAGTTCAAGGCCTTGCTGGTGCGTACCTATTCGGGCGCACTTCATGAGGTCACCGACCAGACCATCAATCTCAAGCCCTTGCGCGCTGCGCCTGGCGACACCGATGTGCTGGTGCGCTCCGAGATCCTGGGGCGCGGCGACCCCGTGCAGCTCGACTATCGTCTGGAAAAGACCGCCGATGGCTGGCGCATCTACAACCTCAACGTGCTGGGCGTGTGGCTGGTCGATACCTATCGCAGCCAGTTCGCGCAGGAGATCAATGCGCGCGGCATCGATGGCCTGATCGAAAGCCTGGCTTCGCGCAGCAAGATGCCGGCCACTGGCGGCAAGAGCTGATAGGAATCACCCCTCCCCATGACCACACTAGAGCTTCCCCGTGAGTTGACGTATCGCCAGGCGCGCAACTGCCTTTTGCAGCTCAGGCCCAAGGTCGAGGCAGCACAGGCTCAGCAGGTGGTCATGGATGCGAGCCGCATTGAAGTCTTTGATTCCTCGGCCCTGGCCGTGCTGCTCGCATGCCGGCGTGCAGCCCAGGAGGCGGGCAAGCAGCTGCTGGTCAAGGGCTTGCCCAAGGGGCTGCGCTCCATGGCGGTCCTGTATGGCGTGGATGGCCTGCTGCAGCCGCCGGCTCACCCTGCAGCTGCTGCATGAGGCATTCGATTTGTGTCGCGTCGGCTGCGCGATGAGGTCCCGGGGACCGGGTCGCGCTCATAAAGGCCTGCGGGCGCAGGCTTGACGGCAAGGCCCTAGAATGGCGCCTCCCATGTCAGCCGTCTCATTCCAATCCATCTCCAAGAACTATCAGACACCCAAGGGCGTGTTCCAGGCACTCAACAATGTGAGCCTGGACATCGAAGAGGGTGAGTTCTTCGGACTGCTCGGCCCCAATGGCGCGGGCAAGACCACCTTGATCAGCATCCTGGCCGGACTGTCGCGCGCCAGCAGCGGGCGCGTGCTCGTGCAGGGCAGCGATGTGCAGGCCGACTATGCGGACGCACGGCGCAAGCTGGGCATTGTTCCCCAGGAGCTGGTCTTCGATCCCTTTTTCTCGGTGCGCGAGGCCCTGCGCTTTCAGTCCGGCTATTTCGGTGTCAAGGACAACGACGCCTGGATAGACGAGCTGCTGGAAAGCCTGGGTCTGGCCGACAAGGCGAATGCCAATATGCGTCAGCTTTCGGGCGGCATGAAGCGGCGCGTGCTGGTGGCCCAGGCCCTGGTACACAGGCCGCCCATCATCGTGCTCGACGAGCCCACGGCCGGCGTGGACGTGGAGCTGCGCCAGACGCTGTGGCATTTCATCGCCAAGCTCAATCGCCAGGGACATACCGTGCTTCTGACCACGCATTACCTCGAGGAGGCGGAAGCGCTCTGCAATCGCGTGGCCATGCTCAAGCAGGGGCAGATCGTCAAGCTCTCCAGCATGTCGGATCTGCTCAAGTCGGCCTCGAGCAATGTGCTGCAGTTCAAGACCGATGCGGCCCTGCCTCCCGCGCTTGCACAGCGTGCGCGCGTCACGGGGCGCATCGTCCAGATTCCGGCCCAGGATGCGGGCGATGTCGAAGCCCTGCTGGCCGGGCTGCGCCAGGGTGGCGTCGTGCCCGAGGATGTGGAGATACGCCGCGCCGATCTCGAGGATGTGTTCATCCATGTGATGAACGAGCAGGCCCAGGTGGCGGAGGCAGGCGCATGACCGGCTGGCAGACCCTGCTCAAGAAAGAGGTGCTGCGGTTCTGGAAGGTGAGCTTCCAGACCGTGGGCGCGCCCGTGCTCACGGCCGTGCTGTATCTGCTGATCTTTGGCCATGTGCTCGAAGGCCGGGTGCTGGTCTACGAGCGCATCAGCTACACGGCCTTCCTGGTGCCGGGCCTGGTGATGATGAGCGTCCTGCAAAACGCGTTCGCCAACAGCTCGTCCAGCATCGTGCAAAGCAAGATCATGGGCTCCATGGTGTTCGTGCTGCTGACGCCGCTGTCCCACTGGGCCTGGTTTGGTGCCTATGTCGGGGCTTCGGTGCTGCGCGGCCTGCTCGTGGGTGTGGGCGTATTCCTGGTGACCTTGTTCTTTGCCGTGCCCGAGTTCTCGGCGCCGCTGTGGATCGTGGTCTTCGGCCTGCTGGGCGCAGCCCTGCTCGGCACCCTGGGCCTGATCGCAGGGCTGTGGGCCGACAAGTTCGACCAGATGGCGGCCTTCCAGAACTTTCTGATCATGCCCATGACCTTTCTGTCGGGCGTGTTCTATTCCATCGGATCGCTGCCGCCTTTTTGGCAGACTGTCAGCCATCTGAACCCGTTTTTCTACATGATCGACGGCTTTCGCTACGGGTTCTTCGGCCAGAGCGATATTTCTCCCTGGATGAGTCTGGCCATCGTGGGCACGGCCTGGCTGGCCGTGAGTGCGCTGGCCATCCATCTGCTGCGCACGGGATACAAGATAAGAAATTGACGCCCCCTGAACGGCTGGGCCGTCTCCTTCTGAAGGAGGGGCGGTGCCTGGCTTGCGTCCCTGAGCCGGGGAGTGCCGGTTTTCAGACTGGGGCATGTGCTTTGGATAACTGAACGGATATGACTGCAGATCAACTCAAAGACTTGATAGCCGCCGGCCTGGCCTGCGAGCATATTGCGCTCGAGGGCGACGGCCGCCACTGGTTCGCGACCATCGTCTCGGCCGAATTCGAAGGCCTGCGCCTGCTGGGCCGCCAGCGCCTGGTCTATGCCACGCTGGGCCAGCGCATGCACACGGACGAGGTGCATGCGCTGTCCATGAAGACATTCACGCCTGCCGAATGGGCCGCAAAGGGCGAATGACGCATGCCCGGGCTCTGTGGGCTGCATGGCTGCCAGGGGGTGGCTCTGGTTTGCTCTTTATTTCATAGCTTGTAGCGCTTGCTGGATGGGCGTTTGAGGCGTTTTTTATTTCAATTCAAGGCTTGATGCCATGGACAAACTTCTGATTCGCGGCGGCCGCAACCTGCATGGCGAGGTCCTGATCTCCGGTGCCAAGAATGCGGCGCTGCCCGAAATGTGCGCAGCCTTGCTGACCCGCGATCCCGTGCATCTGGTCAACGTACCGCGCCTGCACGATGTGGCCACCATGCGCCGTCTGCTCGACAACATGGGCGTGAAGACCGAGACCCATGGCGAGCGTGGCGGCATCAGCTTCACGGCGCCGGATGATCTGAACCCCGAGGCGCCCTACGAGCTCGTCAAGACCATGCGCGCCTCGGTGCTGGCCCTGGGCCCGCTGCTCGCGCGCTTTGGCCGAGCCAAGGTTTCGCTGCCCGGCGGCTGCGCCATCGGCTCGCGCCCTGTGGACCAGCACATCAAGGGCCTGCAGGCCATGGGCGCGGAGATCACCGTGGAGCACGGCTATATGCATGCGAGTCTGCCCCTGGGCGCAAGCCGGCTCAAGGGCGCGCGCATCACCACCGACATGGTGACCGTGACCGGCACCGAGAACTTTCTCATGGCCGCAGCCCTGGCCGAAGGCGAGACCGTGCTCGAGAACGCGGCCATGGAGCCCGAGATCAGCGACCTGGCCGAGATGCTCATCAAGATGGGCGCGAAGATCGAAGGCCATGGCACCAGCCGCATCGTGATCCAGGGCGTGGAGCGCCTGCATGGCTGCACCCATCAGGTGGTGGCCGACCGCATCGAGGCCGGCACCTTTCTGTGCGCCGTGGCCGTCGCGGGAGGCGAGGCCTTTCTGCGCCACGGGCGCGTAGACCATCTGGGTGCGGTCATCGACAAGCTCAAGGATGCGGGCGTGCAGGTGCAGGCCGAAGGCGAGGGAGAGGGCGCAGGCATTCGCGTGCGCTCCACGGGCCAGCTCAAGGCTCAGAGCTTTCGCACCACCGAATACCCGGGCTTTCCCACGGACATGCAGGCCCAGTTCATGGCGCTCAATCTCGTGGCCGAAGGGACGAGCATGGTCACCGAGACCATCTTCGAGAACCGCTTCATGCACGTGAACGAGATGCTGCGCCTGGGCGCGCAGATCACCACCGATGGCCGTGTGGCCACGGTGGTCGGCGGCAAGCCCCTGTCGGGGGCCATGGTCATGGCCACGGACCTGCGCGCTTCCGCAAGCCTGGTGATTGCGGGGCTGGTGGCCAAGGGCGAGACCCTGGTCGACCGCATCTACCACCTGGATCGAGGCTACGATCGCATGGAAGAAAAGCTGCGCGGCCTGGGCGCGGATATCGAGAGAGTTTCCCAATGAGCATCACCATTGCCCTGTCCAAGGGCCGCATCTATGACGAAACCGTGCCCTTGCTGGCGGCAGCGGGCATTGCCGTCACCGAAGACATAGAAAAATCGCGCAAGCTGATTTTCGAGACCAACCAAAGCCATGTGCGCGTGGTGCTGGTGCGTGCCTCCGATGTTCCGGTCTATGTGGAATACGGCGGTGCCGACCTGGGCGTGGCCGGTCTCGACTCCCTGATCGAGCATGGCGGCCAGGGCCTGTACCAGCCGCTGGACCTGCGCATTGCGCGCTGCCGCATCAGCGTGGCCGTGCGCAACGGCTTTGATTACGCGCATGCGGTCAAGCAGGGCGCACGCCTGCGCATTGCCACCAAGTACCCGGAGATTGCGCGCAACTTCTTTGCGGCCAAGGGTGTGCACGTGGACATGATCAAGCTCTACGGTTCCATGGAGCTCGCGCCCTTGACCGGCATGGCCGATGCCATCGTCGACCTGGTCTCCACGGGCAATACGCTCAGGGCCAACGATCTGGTCGAGGTCGAGCCCATCATGGACATCAGCTCGCGCCTGATCGTCAACCAGGCCTCGCTCAAGCTCAAGCAGGCGCCGCTGCGCGCCATCATCGATGCGTTTGCATCGGCCGTTTCCAAGAATTAACCGACACCCTACTATGCAAAACGTAGCTGCTCCCGCCCGACTGTCAACCGCTGATGCGCAATTCGAGCATGATTTCGCGCAGCGCCTGCATTGGTCGGCCGAGCAGGATGCAGCCATAGAGCAGCGTGTGGCCGACATCCTCGCCGATGTGCAGCAGCGCGGCGATGCGGCCGTGCTCGAATACACGGCGCGCTTCGACGGGCTGAGCGCAGACGGCATGGCGGCGCTGGAGCTCGGCAAGGACGAGCTCAAGGCGGCCTTCGACGGCCTGCCAGCCGCACAGCGCCAGGCCCTGGAGGCCGCAGCCCGGCGCGTCAAAAGCTACCACGAGGCCCAGAAAAAAGCCTGCGGCGAAAGCTGGAGCTACCGTGACGAGGAAGGCTCGCTGCTGGGCCAGAAGGTCACGCCGCTGGACCGGGTGGGCATTTACGTGCCCGGCGGCAAGGCCGCCTATCCGTCCAGCGTGCTCATGAATGCCATTCCCGCTGCGGTGGCCGGTGTGCAGGACATCATCATGGTCGTTCCCACGCCCGTGCGCGGCAGCGTGGCCACCGGCGGCGCCGGCGCGGCCACCGCCACGCGCGGCGAGCGCAACGAACTGGTGCTGGCTGCAGCCTATGTGGCAGGCGTCACACGGGCCTTCACGATTGGCGGCGCCCAGGCCGTGGCGGCCCTGGCCTACGGCACGGCCCATATACCGCGCGTGGACAAGATCACCGGGCCCGGCAATGCCTATGTGGCCAGTGCCAAGAAGCGCGTGTTCGGCCAGGTCGGAATCGACATGATTGCCGGGCCCTCGGAAATCCTGGTGCTGGCCGACGGCACGACGCCGCCCGAGTGGGTGGCCATGGACTTGTTCAGCCAGGCCGAACACGACGAGCTGGCGCAAAGCATCTTGCTGTGCCCGGATGCTGCCTACATCGATGCCGTTCAAGCCGAGATCGACCGCCTGCTGCCCCAGATGCCGCGCGCAGCCATCATCGCCAAGAGCCTGAACGACCGTGGGGCGCTGATTCTGACCCGGGACATGGAAGAGGCCTGCGCCATCAGCAACCGCATCGCACCCGAGCACCTCGAAGTCTCCAGCCGCGATCCGCACCGCTGGGAGCCCTTGCTCAGGCATGCGGGTGCGATCTTCCTCGGCGCCTATACCTCGGAAAGCCTGGGCGACTACTGCGCCGGCCCCAACCACGTGCTGCCGACCAGTGGCACGGCACGCTTTTCCTCGCCACTGGGGGTGTATGACTTCCAGAAGCGCTCCAGCCTCATCGAGGTCAGCGAGGCCGGCGCCCAGGTGCTGGGCGGCATCGCCTCGGTGCTCGCCCATGGCGAAGGCCTGCAGGCCCATGCGCGTGCGGCCGAGATGCGGCTGAAATAATCGCCGGTACTCCGAGTGCGCAAACACATGCACCGATAGGCCTGTTTTCCTGCATGAATGCCGCCTGGCATGGTGCACACTGCCGGCTTTGCCCGTGCATTCATCAGGAGAGGACATGAATCTGCCCATCGTTTTCTGCAAGCCGTCCCGCTGGCTGCTGGCCTTGATGCTGGCCCTGGGCCTGGGGGCTTGCAGCCAGCACTACCCGAGGCTTGCGGAGATGGAGCTCGCACGGGCCGGCAACTTGCAGGCTGCTGCGCCCGAGGCCCGGGCCGCGTCCACGCTGGGCACGCAATGGGGAGAGGCCAGGGCCTCGCATACGCGCACCGTGTATGCCCAGCGCCTGAGTCCCGACCGGCCGCAGGCGCTGGCGCAACTGCGCTACTCGGATGAGGTCAGCATCCGCCGCGCACTCGGCGCCCATGCCGACCGGCAGCTCAATGTGCTGCTGGCCGATGGCAATGTCGAATGGTCGGTGCAGGACGGTCAGGGCCAGCCCTTGCCGATCTACCGGCAGGGCGCCGAATATCTGGTCGCGGGCCGCCACGGCGAGCGCTATGAACTGGTCTACGTGAATCGCAGCCGCGTGGGCTACGAGGTCGTGGCCACGGTCGATGGTCTGGACGTGCTCTCGGGCCAGGGCGGCTCCATCAGCCGCGAGGGCTACTGGCTCAAGCCCGGTACGACCCTGAGGATAGACGGCTTTCGCAAAAGCCAGTCCGAGGTTGCGAGCTTTCGCTTCGCCGGCAAGCAGCGCGCCTATGCGGCGAATACACCCGAGGGCGATGCCCGCAATGTAGGCGTGATCGGCTCTGCGCTGTTCGAGGTCAGGGTTACCGATCCCGAGCAGGCCCAGGCCAGCCCGGCGGGCAAGACACCCCAGGCCTTTCCCGCAGATGCGGGCTCTTATGCCAAGCCCCCGCAGTACAGGCGGTAGCGGCTTTTCCTCAAGCCTGGATCCAAGCCCGAGCTCTTCGGGCTTTTTTACGGCTTGGATCTTTAACACGAATTTCGTGTTGCACGAATTTCGTGTACCATCGGCGCCATGAAGAATCTGACCATTACCGTCGAGGACAGCGTGCTGGAATGGGCGCGCGTGGAGGCTGCGCGGCGCGGCACCAGTGTGTCCCGCATGGTGGGCGACTTCATGGCCGAGATGCAGCAGCGCGAGGATGCCTACGAGCGTGCCTATCTGGCCTGGCGTACCGACGAGCGCGGCTGGAAGATCCAGAATGCGCCAGAGGCGCGGGCGCGCAGCGCAATGCCGGCGCGCGCGGGCGGCCTGGCCGAGGCGGGGAGTGGGGAATGAATCCGGTCTTTGTGGATACCTCGGTGCTGGTGGCGGCCGAGAACGTGGCCGGTGGCGATCTGTACCAGACCTGCCTGAGCTGGCTGGACTGCCTGTGGCGCGAGCGGCTGGGGCGTACCGGCAACCAGGCCCTGGTCGAGTTCTACGAGCAGGTGACCACGGCCGCCAACCCCATGCCCCAGGGTGATGCGCGTGCCGCCATCCGGCGCTACCAGACCTGGACGCCCTGGAAGACCGATGCGGCCACGCTGGAGACTGCCTGGGCCGTTCAGGCCCGCCACCAGCTGGCCTTTGGCGACTGCTTGGCCGTGGCCTGTGCCCAGCACAGCGGCTGCAGCCACATGCTGAGCCTGCACCTGCCCCATGGCGCCGAGTTCGGCGGTGTGACCCTGGTCCACCCGCTGCAGCAGGCCGCGCCGGGCACGGATTTCGTCTGAGCGGCCCGGTACCCCGGCGCAGCCCGAAGATTTGTAAAAAGAGTGAGCCCCATGACTGTTCAAGATGTGCAAAACCAGGCCTTGCAACGCATTCGCGCCGATGTGCGCGCCATGCAGGCCTATCACGTGCAGCCCGCGCAAGGCCTGCTCAAGATGGACACCATGGAGAATCCCTTCGTGCTGTCCGCCGAGCTGCAGGCGGCCCTGGGCCAGCGCCTGGGGGCCCTGGAGATCAACCGCTATCCAGGCGAGCGCCAGGAGCAGCTCAAGCACATGCTGGCCGACTATGCGGATGCGCCCGAGGGCAGCAGTGTGCTGCTGGGCAATGGCTCGGACGAGATCATCACCCTGCTGGCCCTGGCCTGCGCCCAGCCGGGCGAGCAGCGCGCGACCATGCTGGCGCCCATGCCGGGCTTTGTGATGTATCCCATGAGCGCCAGGCTGCAGGGCCTGGACTTCGTGGGTGTGGATCTGACCGAGGACTTCGAGCTGGACGTGCCGGCCATGCGGGCCGCGATTGCAAAGCACCGGCCGGCCATCACCTATATCGCCTACCCCAACAACCCCACGGCCACGCTGTGGGACGAGGCCGATGTGCAGGCCGTGATCGATGCCGTGGCCGTGATCGGCGGCCTGGTCGTGATCGACGAGGCCTACCAGCCTTTTGCCAAGCGCAGCTGGGTGCAGAACATGCGTGTGCAGCCCGCGCGCAACAGCCATGTGCTGCTCATGCGCACGCTGTCCAAATTCGGTCTTGCGGGCGTGCGTCTCGGCTATCTGCTCGGGCCTGCGGCCCTGGTCCACGAAATCGACAAGGTGCGCCCGCCCTACAACATCAGTGTGCTCAACTGCGAGGCCGCGATCTTTGCGCTGGAGCACGAGCAGGTCTACGCGCAGCAGGCGGCCGAGATCCGCGCCCAGCGCCAGCCCCTGGTCGAGGCCCTGAAGGCCCTGGCCGGTGTGGAGAAAATCTGGCCTTCCGAGGCCAACATGGTGCTGATACGCGTGCGCGATGCAGCCCAGGCCCAGGCACGCATGAAGGAGCGGGGCGTGCTGGTCAAGAACGTCTCGGCCATGCACCCGCTGCTGGCCAACTGCCTGCGCCTGACCGTGGGCAGCCACGAAGAAAACGCCCGGATGCTGGCGGCAATGAAGGAATCCCTATGAGCAACGTACTCGTCCCCACCACTGCGCAGACCACCGTTCGTGTGGCCGAAGTCCAGCGCAACACCGCCGAAACCCGCGTCCAGGTACGCATCAATCTCGACGGTACGGGCAAGGCCCGGTTGCAGTCGGGCATAGGTTTCCTCGACCATATGCTCGACCAGATCGCACGCCATGGACTCATCGATCTCGACATCGAATGCGAAGGCGATCTGCACATAGACGGCCATCACACCGTGGAAGACATCGGTATCACGCTGGGCCAGGCCTTTGCCAAGGCCGTGGGCGACAAGAAGGGCATACGCCGCTACGGCCATGCCTACGTGCCGCTGGACGAGGCCCTCTCGCGCGTGGTCATCGACTTCTCGGGCCGGCCCAGTCTGCACATGGATGTGAAGTTCACGGCCGGCGCCATAGGCCAGCTCGACACCCAGCTGGTCTACGAGTTCTTCCAGGGCTTTGTGAACCATGCGGGCGTGACCTTGCACATCGACAACCTCAAGGGCTTCAATGCCCACCACCAGTGCGAAACCATCTTCAAGGCCTTTGCGCGCGCACTGCGCTTTGCGCTGGAGCACGACGAGCGCATGGCCGGCGTCATCCCGTCGACCAAGGGTGCTTTGTGATGCTCTTTAAAAATGAGCTGCCAGCGCTTGGTAGACATTGAATTGAGCACTATATTTATCTGAAAATGATACCCAACAAGCGCTACAAGCTATGAAGTTAGATAGCAAAACCGTTGCGGTGGTGGATTACGGCATGGGCAATCTGCGCTCCGTGTCCCAGGCGGTGCGCGCTGCGGCCGCAGACGCGGGCTGGCAGGTGGTGGTCACGGCCGAGCCCGAGCAGGTCGCGGCGGCCGACCGCCTGGTGCTGCCCGGCCAGGGTGCCATGCCGGACTGCATGCGCGAGCTGCGCGAAGCCCATGACGGCGCCCTGCAGGAGGCCGTGCTGGCCTCGGTACGGAGCAAGCCCTTGTTCGGCGTGTGCGTGGGCATGCAGATGCTGCTCGACCACAGCGACGAAGGCGATGTCGCGGGCCTGGGCCTGATTCCCGGGCGCGTGCGCAAGTTCGATCTCCAGGGGCGGCTGCAGGCCGACGGCAGCCGCTTCAAAGTCCCGCAGATGGGCTGGAATCGCGTGCACCAGACCCCGCATGAGGGCCGCCCGCATGCGCTGTGGCAAGGCATTGCCGACCAGAGCTTTTATTACTTCGTGCACAGTTTCTATGCCGAAGTGGCTGAAAAGCGCCATTGCGCGGCCGAGTCCGACTACGGCGGACACTTTGCCTGCGCGATTGCACGCGATAATATTTTCGCCACCCAGTTCCACCCCGAGAAAAGCTCGGACCAAGGGCTGGCGCTGTTCCGCAACTTCCTGGGCTGGAAGCCCTGAAGTCTTTTCCTCCAATGCACGGGCCGCCCCATCCCAGGCCTTCATCGCTCCCAAATCATCATGTTGCTCATTCCTGCCATCGATCTCAAGGACGGCCACTGCGTTCGCCTCATCCAGGGAGATATGGATCAATCGACCACGTTTGGGGAAGACCCCGCAGCCATCGCGCGGCGCTGGCTGGATGCGGGCGCGCGTCGCCTGCACCTCGTGGACTTGAATGGCGCTTTTGCCGGCCAGCCCAAGAACCTGGCGGCCATCAAGGCCATCCTCAAGGAGGTCGATGGCGCCATCCCCGTGCAACTGGGCGGGGGCATACGTGATCTGGACACCATCGAGCGCTATATCGATGCGGGGCTGGAGTACGTGATCATCGGCACGGCCGCCGTGAAGAACCCCGGCTTTCTGCAGGATGCCTGCAGCGCCTTTGCCGGCCATGTCATCGTGGGCCTGGATGCCAAGGACGGCAAGGTGGCCATCGACGGCTGGAGCAAGCTCACGGGTCAGGATGTGCACTCGGTGGCCAAGCGCTTCGAGGACTGGGGCGTGGAGTCCATCATCTACACCGACATTGGCCGCGACGGCATGCTCACGGGCATCAACATCGATGCCACGGTCAAGCTCGCGCAGTCGCTCAAGATCCCTGTGATCGCCTCGGGCGGCCTCTCGGGCATGGCCGATATCGAAGCCCTGTGCAAGGTCGAGGACGAAGGCGTGGAAGGCGTGATCTGCGGCCGCGCCATCTACTCGGGCGACCTGGACTTTGCGGCCGCCCAGGCGCGGGCCGACGAGCTGGTCGAATAAATCCTGCTGCAGGCTGCCCGGGCCGGCGTCCGGGTCAGCAGACCAGGGCAACTGCTGCCATCAGGAAAGACGGCGCAGTCTCTGAGCCGATTATCGGCACCCGGGTAGAGGCAGGCCGTTGCCCAGACTGCGTACCGTGTCCACCAGCGCCGGCCAGTAGCTGGGAAGCGTGGCCCAGGGATTGCCGACCCCGCTGGAGGGCTCGTACTCGAGATCGGTCACGTAAATCCAGCCGGACAGGCTGCTGCGGCTGGCCGAGCGCTTGACCATGGCCTGCATGCTTGCGCAACTGCTCACGTTGTGGACCAGGGCTGCCTGAGCCGAAGCCGGCCACCTGGCAAGCCAGCCGCCTGCATGCTGGCCCGGGTCGTAACTGTCATAGCCCTTCTCGCCAAAGCCCTTGCCCTCGAACGTGGTCAGCACGTCGGCTGCCTGTGCATAGCCGGACGTCGGCGTGGAGCCGGGGTTGCCTATCACCAGCAACTGGGGGTGCAGGCTCTTGATGCGGCGGTAGAGGTCCTGGTAGTAGGCCAGCCGCTTGTCGTCATTCGCCATTTCGTCGATGAAGACGCCGTGCACGATGTGCTCGCCATAGTGCTGCAGATAGGCCTGGACGTTGGCCAGGACCTCGGTCGTGGCGCGGCGGCCGTATCTGGAGTTCACATAGCCGACCATCTTGCCGCCGGCATTCACGAAGTCCGTGGCGACGCGTGCAATGTTCGCATCCTGCTGGCTGAACACGCCGTTGTTCGGATTCAGAATGGCCGTGATCTCCACGCGCGGCGCGGAAGCAGCGCTTTCCGTGAGCGCCTGCCAATCGGCGATCTTGACCTTGTCGGGGTAGAAATAGGCGGGCACCAGAATGCGCTGGGGCTCGGGTGCGGGAGCAGGCGTTCCGCCATCGGGCGGGGTCGTGACTTCGGGCGGCTGCACGCCTCCTGAGGCCTGATCATGGCTGCCTTCTCCGCCGCCGCAGGCGGTTAGCAAGAACGTCAATATGGTCGCGCCAAGGCATTGGAATTTTCTGGCCCGGGCTGGATTTTTTGGCATGGTGAAGCAGCTAATATGGTTTGAAGGCGCGTGTATTTTATGAACACGTGAATCATGCATCTGGCTGCAGGCCGTCAGAAAAGAAAGCAGACGTTTTGAATCCTCCGAACAAGGTATTTGCGCGCATCGAACCCTGGCAGGGCCAGGAGGCCATCCGCTTGGGCCTGGCCTGCGCAGACACGGTCTGGGTGGCGCTGCAAGGGGCCCAGGTCCTGTCCTGGATCACGGCTGGCGAAGAGCAGCTGTTTCTGAGCCCGCTGGCCGCGCACGATGGCCACACGCCCATACGCGGTGGCATACCCGTGTGCTTTCCCCAGTTCAACCAGCGCGGCCCGCTGGTCAAGCACGGCTTTGCACGCTCCATGCGCTGGCAGGCCGATGTCGGCGAACTGCAGCCCCTGGCGGGCGACGGTCTGAGGCTGGTGCTGCGTCTTGCCGACGATCACGGCACGCGCGCGGTCTGGCCGCATGCCTTTGAGGCCGAGGTCGAGCTGGAACTCTACCCGGGCCGCCTGAGCGTGACCCTGGCGGTACGCAATACCAGCCATTCCGCCCTGAGCTTTACCACGGCCTTGCACAGCTATCTGCGCGTGCCCGATGTGCAGCAGGCCCGGCTGCATGGCCTGGAGGGCCTGGAGTATTGGGATGCCGTGGCCGACACCCATCCACGGCAGGCTGGCGCCCTGGGCTTCGGGCCCGAGGTGGACTGTGTCTATCCCAGGCCGGATCAGGGCATGCTGCTGCACAGGCCGGGACAGGGCGTGTTGCACATTGCCCAGGACCCGGGCTTTGCCCAGACCGTGGTCTGGAACCCCGGCCCTGAGCTATGCGCGGGCCTGGCCGACATGCAGCCCGATGGCTGGCGCCGGATGCTGTGTGTGGAAGCCGCTGCCATAGACCAGCCCCAGGTGCTGGCTGCAGGCGAGGTCTGGCGGGGGGGGCAGTATCTGAGCACCCCCTGAGGCGCTACGCGCCTTCTCCCTAAAGGGGGACGACGCCTTCGCCGCGAGGCGGCTCTTGCTCGGCGTCTCAGGGCTGGACCGTCGAGCAGGCGAGCATGAAAAAAGCGCCAGATTTTCTGGCGCTTTTTTCATGGGGCTGAGCAATCAGCGGCGCTGGATGCGCTGGTTGGTGGGGGTGGGTCGCTGGCCGGGTGTGATCTCCAGCTCCAGGCTGCTGCTGGCGCGGCGCACGTCGAAGGCCACGGCCTCGCCGGGCTTGAGCGCGGCCACGGCGCTGAGCAGTTCGGAGACGTTGCTGATGGGCTTGTCACCCACGCGCACGATCACATCTCCGGGCAACATGCCTGCCAGGGCTGCGGGGCCTCCCTGGAGCACGCCGGTGATGATCACGCCGGAATCGGTCTTGACGCCAAAGGTCTCGGCCAGCTCGGGCGAGAGTTCGTTGGGCTCCACGCCGACCCAGCCGCGCGTGACCGAGCCGTCGCGCACAATGCCGTCCAGCACCATCTTGGCCGTGGCCACGGGAATCGCAAAGCCTATGCCCATGCTGCCGCCCGAGCGCGAATAGATGGCAGTGTTGATGCCCAGCAGGTTGCCGTTGGCATCGACCAGGGCGCCACCCGAGTTGCCGGGGTTGATGGCCGCATCGGTCTGTATGAAGTTCTCGAAGGTGTTGATGCCCAGCTGGCTGCGCCCCAGGGCGCTGATGATGCCGCTGGTCACGGTCTGGCCCACGCCGAAGGGGTTACCGATGGCGAGCACGCGGTCGCCCACGGCCACCTGGTCGGAGTTGCCCAGCACGATGACGGGCAGCCTGTCCAGCTCGACCTTGAGCACGGCCAGATCGCTTTCGGGGTCCGTGCCTATGATCTTGGCCTGGCTCTTGCGGCCGTCGCTGAGCGTGACCTCAATGTCGTCCGCGCCCTGGACCACATGGTTGTTGGTCAGGATATAGCCGTCGGGGCTGAAGATCACGCCGCTGCCCAGGCCCGCCTGCTGCTGCGTGCCCTGCTCGCCGAAGAAGAACTGGAACCAGGGATCGTTGCTGCGCGGGTGGCGCACTTCCTTGCTGGTGTTGATGCTGACCACGGCCGGTGAGGCCTTGCGTGCTGCTGGTGCAAAGCTGCCGGGGCTGACCTCGCCTGCAGGCATGGGCGGTGCTTCGAGCAGCGCAATGCCGGCATTGCTGCGCACGGCACCACGGTGCAGCCAGTCGGGCTGCAGGGTGGCAACCACGAAATAGGCGGCGACCAAGACGGTGACCACCTGGGAAAACAGCAGCCAAGTGCGTTTCATGAATGCTTTGTCAGAAGATGGGAAGACACTGCATTGTGAAGCAAGCTTGCAGGCCTCTGTGGGAAACGGGGCGCAGAAGATGTGCTGTGCGGGCTTAGATCGTGAACACGCTCTTAGTCCGCGGCCTGCCAGCGCGCAAAGCAGAGCTCGACCACGCAGCCGCCTGGGCCGGGCATGAACCGGGCCTCTCCGCCGGCATTGCGCAGGACTTGCCGGGTGATGGCTAGGCCAAGGCCTGCGCCCTTGCTGTCGGGGCTGCCTTTCTGGAAACGGGTGAACATGCGTTCATGGCTTTCAGCGGGCGGGCCGGCGCCCTGGTCGCCAATCCTCAGGCTGATTGTGTCTGCCGTGCAGGACATGGCAATCGCCACATCGCCATGGCCGTGGTGGAAGGCGTTCTCCAGCACATTGCTGATGGCCGTGCGCAAGAGGTCTTCGTCGCCACGGCAGCGAATGCCATCCATGAGACTCACATGCAACGGCCGGGCCTGGGAGTCGAACAAGGGCAGCATGGCGGCTGCCACCTCCCGTACCAGGCGGGACAGATGGGTTTGGGGGTTTGCGCGCGAGGCCTCGCCCGCGCCCAGGTCCTGGTCCTGGCGGGCGAGCAGCATCAGCTGGTCCGTGACGCGCCGCAGATGGTGCATGTCGGCATCGATGGCGGGCCAGTCGGGCACGGCATGGGCTCTGGCCTTTTGCAGGCGCAGGTCCAGCACGGTCAGCGGCGTCCTGAGCTCATGCGCCGAGTCCGCAACCAGCCGCTTTTCATTGGCCAGCGACTGGGCCAGTTTTTCCAGCGCCGTATTCACGGCCTGGGCCAGCGGCAGCAGCTCCCGGGGCAGCCTGTCGGTGGGGATGGGGCGGGCATTGCCCGGAGAGATGCCCTGGGCAAAGCGCGCGGCTTCCTGAACCGGCTTGAGCGTCCAGCGCATCATCTGGTAGATCAGCAAAAAGGCCAGCAGGCCCACGGGGATCAGCATGGTCAGGGCCTGCAAGAGCTTGGCATGCAGCAGGTTGCCTATGGCCTGGCGCTCCAGCGTGTCGCGCTTGGCGACCATGAGGGTGGCTCCGTCGGCCAGCCGCGCGGGCACGTTCACCACTTCCCCGCTGTGCATGGGCCAGCGAAACCAAGGCCAGCGCAGCAGGGATGGGGTCTGGTCGGTCAAGGCACGGCGAAGGCGGCGCGGCGATTTCAGATTCTCGGAGAACCAGAGTACCTGGCCCTGCGGGGAGTACAGGGTGTAGGAGAGCTCGCCGCCCGCATAGCTTTTGGGCAGGCTCGCAGGGTCGCTTTGCATGCTGAAACCAGCGGCGATCTCCTGCGCCTGGATCAGCATGGTGGCGCGCCGCAACTGGTCTCTCGTGTCGTACAGCGACAGGGCCAGGGCGCCTGCGCCGGCTGCAAAGGCCAGTGTCAGGCCGAGCAGTACCCGGCGCTTGAGGCTAATCCCGGCCATGCTCGGCAGCCGGCAGAACCATGCGGTAGCCCACACCGCGCACGGTATCGATGGCCACATCGGCGCCGGCCTGCCGCAGCTTGCGGCGCAGGCGCGAGATCAGGGCTTCGATGGCATTCAGGGTCACGCTCTCGCGCGAGGCGTAGAGGTGCTCCTCCATGCGCTCCTTGACCACGATGCGCGGCCAGACGCGCAGCATTTCTTCGAGCAGCATGGCCTCGCGCCTTTGCAGGTCCAGGGCCTGCCCGTCGACGGTGGCGTGGCGGGAGTCGGTCTCGAAAGCCAGATTGCCCAGGCTCAGCCGGTGCTCGCGGCTGCCCTGGGAGCGGCGCAGGACGGCGCGCACACGCGCTTCGAGCTCGGCGAGGTCAAAGGGCTTGAGCACATAGTCGTCCGCGCCCTGGTTGAGCCCGGCGACACGGCTTTGCAGTGCATCCCTGGCCGTGAGAATGATGCACGGGGTCTTGCGCCGGCAGCTTCCGCACTGCGCAAGCACCTGCATGCCGTCCATGTCCGGCAGGCCCAGGTCCAGGATCAGGGCGTCAAAGGTGTTCATCGCCATGGCATCCAGCGCCTGTCGCCCGGTGGCCACGGCGTCGACGGCAAACCCCATGCGCTCCAGGTGCTCCTGCAGCAACGCCCTCAGGTCTTTGTGGTCTTCGACAACGAGCAGCTTCATTGGTCAGACGTTGATCAGGAATAATTGATACAAATGCGAATCATACGCATTGTGTACTTTGATGGGTGGAGAATCTCCTCGCAACGCAACTTCGCATCTGAGAGAAAGTCTTGAGTAAAACGATATCAGCCCGCCAGGCGCCAGGCCTGGGGTGGTACAGGGCCAATGTTGCAGCAAGAACGCTTGCTGCAGTCGGCGCAGGGTATGGGCTTGCCGCAGCCAGTGCAATGGCCGGTGCCCTGGGCCTGCAGTTTCTGGGCATGTCCCGTGGCGATGCCACCATGGCAGCCACCATGCTGTCCTTCATCGTGTATGCGGTGGCGGCCATGTGGTGCTTTGCCTGCGCAAGCGTTGCGCGTGCCTGGGCCGGCGTGGTGATTCCGGCGCTGGCGCTGGGCCTGATCTGCTGGTGGCTTGCTCCGGGGGCTCAGCCATGAGGGCCGATGGAAAGCCCGAGGGGCTGCGCCAGTCCATGTCCTGGCTGCACACCTGGAGCGGCCTGCTTCTAGGGTGGCTGCTGTATGCGGTCTTCTTCACCGGAACCCTGAGCTATTTCCGTGACGAGATCACGGACTGGATGCGGCCTGAGCTGCATCAGTCGGTTGCCGGCGAGGACATGGTGCAGCGCGGCGTGGAGGCCATGCAGAGGATTGCGCCCACGGCCACGACCTGGACGCTGAGCTTTCCCGGGCCCCGGCAGACGGCCATCGCCGCTTCGTGGCGCGAGCCCGGCGCAGCAGCGGGCCGCGCAGGCATGAAGCGTGCCGAGCTCGATGCCGCGACCGGCGAGCGCCTGGATGCGCGCGAAACGCGTGGCGGCAGTTTCCTCTACCGCTTTCACTTCGAGCTCTATGCCATGCCGCGCATCTGGGGGCGCTGGATCGTGGGCATTGCCACGATGCTGATGTTCGTGGCCATCATCACGGGCGTCATCACGCACAAGAAGATCTTCACGGACTTCTTCACCTTCCGCCCGCGCAAGGGCCAGCGTTCCTGGCTGGATGCGCACAACGCCACGGCCGTGCTGGCCCTGCCGTTTCATATCGTGATTACCTTCAGCGGCCTGTTGCTCTTTATGAACATGCTCATGCCCTGGGGCATACAGGCGGCCTACAACGGAGATACCTCGGCCTACTTCTCCGAAATGCGCGGCAACCGGCAGGCGCCAGCGCCGGGCGCCGCCGGCGGCCGCCGAGGCGGTGCGCCAGCGCAGCAGGAAGTCCCGGCCCGCATGGCCGCCATCGGGCCCATGCTTGCGCAGGCGCAGCAGACATGGCCGGACACCGGCGTCGGCAGCATGACGGTGAATGCACCGGGCACGGCCCAGGCCACGGTCGAGCTGCGCGAGCGCGGCGGCTCCAGCCTCATCAATCGCGGAATCTCGGGCAGCATGACATTCGACGGGGCCACGGGCGAGCTGCTCAAGGGGCCGGCGAGTGCCGATGTCTCCTGGGTGCGGGCGACGAACAACGTCTTCACCAGCGTGCACCTGGGCCGGTTTGCCGAGCCCGCCCTGCGCTGGCTGCTGTTTCTCAGCGGTGTCGTGGGAACGCTGATGGCCGCCACGGGCATGGTGCTGTGGGTGGTCAAACGCCTGCCGGAGCGGCGCAAGCTGGGCCGCACGCCCTGGGGCCACCGCCTGGTGGAGGTGCTGAACGTGGGCTCGATCGCCGGCCTGTCCCTGGCCACGGCCGCCTACTTCTGGCTCAACCGCCTGATTCCGGCCGGCATGTCTGCGCGCAGCGATTGGGAGATTCGCGGCTTTTTCGTGGTCTGGCTGCTGTGTCTGCTCCATCCCATGGTGCGCCCGCACCGCAAGGCCTGGTGCGAGCAGCTGGCGCTGGCGACCTTGCTGTTTGCGCTGCTGCCGCTGCTCAATGCCATGACGGGCGGCGCCTCGCTGCTGCAAAGCATTCCGGGCGGGCAGTGGAGCATTGCCGGCTTTGACCTGATGATGCTGGCCCTGGCCTTGGTGCATGGCGTCATCGTCTGGTGGCTTTTAAAGCCTGCTGCGGGCAAGGCCGCAGCCGCAAAGCCGGCCGCAGGGCGCAGCCAGCCCGTGGCCACGCCTGCAGCAGCCTCGACAGCAACCCTGGCCGCCGTGGAGAGCGCACCATGATGTTCTGGTCTGCACTGCTTTTGGCCTTTGCGGGCTTTACGCTCATCGCCGCCACCATGGAGCGGCATGGCGAGTCCCTGCACATGCCATCGCTGGGCGAGCGGCAGCTTCTGGCCTGGCGCCTGGGTGGCTATGTGCTGCTGGCCATTTCCCTGCTGCCCTGTCTCATGCGCTGGGGGCCTTCCGTGGCCTTGGCCGCGTGGCTGGGCCTGCTCAGTTTTGCGGCCGGTGCGCTGGCCCTGATGTTTACCTATTTCTCGCGCCACGTGCGCCACGCCGCCGCCCTGTCCAGCCTGCTCGGGCTGGCGTTCTGGCTGGCCGCCAGCTGAGCCCAGACATCTCTTGACGAGTCTCCGAAAGCGGGAGCGAAAGCTCCTGCGGGGGAGCTCTGCGCCCATTTTTTGCGGGCTTTGCGCCTGCGGAATTTTCCACATCACAAATCAACGGGAGCATTCTGGTGAATATTCTTTCTTCTTCTCGATCGCTTGCAGGCCTGTTCACTCCAAACAGCGTTGCCAAGGCCGTGGTCTGTTTGCTGGCCGGCGGGAGCGTGCTGCTGGCCCAGGCCCAGGCGCAGACGCAGGCAGAGCAGCCGCGCCAGGCCGGCGAAACCAGGCTGTCCGAAACGGTGGTCACGGCCACGGGCTTCGAGCAGGCCGTGGCGGATGCACCCGCATCGATCACGGTGGTCACCAAGGAGGATCTCGAAGGGCGGCGCTACCGCGATGTCACGGATGCGCTGCTCGACATTCCCGGCGTGAGCATCGAAGGCGGCGCAGGCGGAAAGATCGAATCCACGCAGATCTATATCCGGGGCCTCGGCGAGGACTACACGCTGTTCCTCGTGGACGGCAAGCCGCTGGGCAGCTCGTCCCAAGCCTATTACAACGGCTTTGGCGGTGCGCAGCAGACGAGCTGGCTGCCGCCGGTCTCGGCCATCGAGCGCATCGAGGTGATCCGCGGGCCCATGTCCTCGCTCTACGGCTCCAGCGCGCTGGGCGGGGTGATCAACATCATCACCAAGAAGGTTGCGACCACGTGGACGGGCAGCGTGACCGTGGACGGCGTGGTGCAGGAAAACTCCGACGCGGGCAGCGAGAACCAGCAGCGCTTTTACCTGAGCGGCCCCATCGTGCATGAGCGTCTGGGGCTTACGCTTTATGGCTCGCGCTTCAAGCGCAACGAGGACAGCTTCACCGGTGGCTACGCGGCGCGCGAGAACAAGGACATCACGGCCAAGCTGGCCTGGAAGCTCACGAATGCCCAGACCCTGGGGCTGGAGGCGACCTACGGCGAGGGCGACAACCGGCGCACGGCCCGTACCGGCGCGGAAGGCTCGGTGGAGAACGAGCGCAACTACTACGCGCTCACGCACGAGATCGACTGGGGCGAGCGCATGCGCACCAACTCCTTCATCACGCGCGAGAGCGTGGACATCACCAATGGCAGCAACCAGTCCAAGTACCAGGCGACCTACCTGCAGACCAAGACCGTGATGCCGCTGGACAGGCACATGATCTCCTTCGGCGCCGAGTACAAGAACGAGCGCACGGACCACGATGCGAGCCGCTTCCCGGGCTCGCGCAACACCAACCTGGAGCGCTGGCAGATGGCCTTGTTCGCCGAGGACGAGTTCTTTCTGACCGATCAGTTCTCCGTGGTCGGCGGCATCCGCTACGACCGCAACGAGCACTATGGCAGCGAGTGGATTCCGCGCCTGTACGGCGTCTACCGCCTGAACGAAGCCCTCACCTTCAAGGGCGGCGTAAGCGGCGGCTACAAGGCGCCCACGCTCAAGCAGGCCGACGACAACATCGTGGAGATTGCTGCGCGCGGAGCCGCCTGGGACATGGGCAACAAGGACTTGAAGCCCGAGAAGAGCACCAACTACGAGATCGGCCTGAACTGGGCGCCGGCGCAGGACGTGAACGCCAGCCTCACGGCCTACAAGACCGATTTCAAGGACAAGATCAGCACCCAGACCATCTGCACCAGTCCTGCGAATGCGCCCGACTGCCACTACAACGGCGAAGTGCGCTCGCGCATCAACCAGTACGTGAACCTGAGCTCGGCCACGATCAAGGGGCTGGAAGCCGCCTACAGCATGCCGCTGGCCGTGCCCATGGGGCGTGCCAAGCTCAATGCCACCTACACCTATACCTATAGCGATGTCTCCAGCGGTCCCAATGCGGGCAAGCCCCTGAGCAACCTGCCCAGGAACATGTTCAACCTCGGTGCGGACTGGAATGCCACGGGCCGGCTCAAGCTCTGGGGCAAGGCCCGCTACAAGGGCAAGAGCATCGATGGCGGCACGGCCCAGCTGCCGGCCTACACCCTGGTGGACGTCGGCGCGACCTACCAGGCAACCCAGCACGTGCAGCTGTTCGGCGGCCTGTACAACCTGCTGGACAAGAGCGTGAACCTGTCCGACTACGGCAAGACGCTTGACGGGCGTCGCCTGTACCTGGGGCTGACTGCGCAGTTCTGAGATCGCGACCATGTTCTGAAGCGTCATGCCGCCATGGCCGACAATGGCGGCATGAGCATAGAGCGACAAGAACTGCTGGCCCGTTTCGACGGGCTTTTGCAACCCGAGCGTTTCAAGGACTACGGGCCCAACGGCCTGCAGGTCGAAGGGCGCAGCGAGATTCGCCGCCTGGTCAGCGGCGTCACGGCCAGCCGCGCGCTGATCGAGGCCGCGATCGCCGCCCGGGCCGATGCCATCTTCGTGCACCACGGCCTGTTCTGGCGTGGCATGGACGGCCGCATCACGGGCTGGCTCAAGGAGCGCATACGCCTGCTGCTCGCGCATGACATCAATCTGTTTGCCTACCACCTGCCGCTGGATGCGCATCCGCTCTGGGGAAACAACGCCCAGCTGGGGCTGAAGCTGGGCCTGCAGGGCGAGGCCGCCTTCGGCGAGCAGGGCCTGGGCTGGATGGCGGCCGCAGACTTCGCCACAGCGCAAAACCTGGCCACGCATGTGCAGCAGGTGCTGGGCCGCAGCGCGCTGTGCGTGGCGGGAGCCGAAGGGCGGCCCATCCGGCGCGTGGCCTGGTGCACGGGCGGAGCCCAGGGCTTTTTCGAGGCGGCAATCACGGCCGGAGCGGATGCCTTTATTACAGGCGAGATCTCCGAGCCCCAGGCCCATCTGGCACGCGAGACCGGCGTGGCCTTCATCGCTGCAGGCCACCACGCGACCGAGCGCTATGGCGCTCCGGCCCTGGCCGCCCATGTGGCCGATGAGCTGGGGCTGGAGCATGCGTTCATCGAAGTGGACAACCCCGCGTGATGCTCTTTTAAAAGTAGCTGGTAGCGCTTGCTATTAAAGAGATTCAAGCCTGAAAGATGCTGAAATGACCGAGGAACAAGCGCTTACCGCTCCTGTTTTCACTAGCCCCATAGCCATCACGCAAGGCGATAGCGCAGGCATAGGGCCGGAGATCATCGCCAAGGCCTTCCGGCAAGCGCCCGATGTCATGCGGGGCTGCTTCGTGGTCGGCGAGCTGCAAACCCTGCGCCGTGCGGCTGCGGTGGAGGCCAGGGGCGCGGGCGGCGAGCCCGGCATGGCACTGCCCGTGGCCTTGATCGAATCCCCCGCGCATCTGGCGCAGGTGCCGGCGCAGTGCATTCCCTTGCTGGCGCTGCCGGACCTGCCGGGCCCGGAGCCCTGGGGGCAGGTCAGCGCCCAGGCCGGCGAGGCGGCCGCGCGCTGCGTGGTCTGGGCGGCAAGGGCGGCGCTCGGGGGCGAGATTGCGGCCCTGGTCACGGCGCCGCTGCACAAGGAAGCCCTGCATGCAGCGGGCGTGGATTTTCCCGGCCATACCGAGCTGCTCCAGGCCGAGGCCGCGCGCCATGCGGGCGTCGATCTGACGCAGATGCCGGTGCGCATGATGCTCGCGAATGACGAGCTGCGTACCGTGCTGGTCAGCATCCACGTCTCGCTGCGCGAGGCGCTGCAGGCCGTGACCGAGGCCAATCTGCTGCAAAGCCTTGCGATCACGCACCAGGCCTTGTCGCGCAGCCTGGGCCGCGCGCCGCGCATCGGCGTGGCCGGCCTCAATCCCCACGCGGGCGAGGGCGGCCTGTTCGGCCGCGAGGAGCTCGACATCATTGCGCCGGCGATCGCCAAGGCCAGACAGCAAGGCCTGGACGTGCACGGCCCCTATGCACCCGACACGGTCTTCATGCGCGCGCGTGCCACCCCGGAAAAGCCGGGCGAGTTCGACGTGGTGCTGGCCATGTACCACGACCAGGGCCTGATTCCCGTGAAATACCTGGGCGTGGAAAAAGGCGTGAACGTCACCCTGGGCCTGCCCCTGGTGCGCACCAGCCCGGACCACGGTACGGCCTTCGACATCGCCGGCCAAGGCGTGGCCGAGCCCGACAGCCTCATAGAAGCCGTGCGCATGGCGCGCCGTTTGATGTAATGAAGAGGGCGCTAATCGTTTCGAGGCGCCAATACGGCTCCTCTGCGTTGTTGCGAGCCCTTGCCGTACGAAAAGTACTGTCTGCGGGCTAGACGCCTGGCCTGAGGGGCTGTCTTGGCGTTGTGGGGGAGCTCAAACGCCCTATGCGCTTCCAACCAGATCCGGCTCCCTGAACTACCGCGCTGCTGATGAGCAGGGTGCTTGAAACTGGCGTACCCCAAGCTCAGGGACAGCGAGCAAGGCCGCCCCGCCGCGAGGCTGTCGCCCCCGCCCGCAGAGAGCGGGGGAAGGCGCGTAGCGCCTCAGGGGGTCTTCTTGGCCAGACTATCCCGGATCTCGCGCAGCAGCACGATGTCCTCGGGCGTGACCGGGGCCTCGGCGGGTGCGGGAGGCGCTTCCCTCTTCAAGCGGTTGATCTGCTTGATCATGAGAAAGATGATGAAGGCCAGAATGGCGAAATTCACGGCCACGGTGATGAAGCTGCCGTAGGCAAAGACCGGTACGCCGGCTTTCTTGAGCGCATCCAGCGTCATGGCCGTGCCTTCGGGCACGCTGCCCAGCACCAGAAACAGGTTGGAGAAGTCCAGCTTGCCGAACACCAGGCCCACCAGGGGCATGATCAAGTCGCTTACCACAGAATCCACGATCTTGCCGAAAGCGCCGCCGATGATCACGCCCACGGCCAAATCTATAACGTTTCCCTTGATCGCGAATTCGCGGAACTCTTTCATCATTCCCATGGCGTACTCCAACTTCAAAGAATTTGAGCTAGCGCAGTGTTGCGCGGTGTGAAAGCCTAGCAATCTTTTAACAGTCTGGAATAACCATACTCACTCCGCTACAATTTATGGTTGACTCCAACTCAAGCGACGTACTTCGAGGAACCCCATGAGTGACACTCCAATCGACTCCAGCAAGCGGACGTGGATCATCACGTCGGCCTGCGCTGGCGCGGTGGGCGGCGTGGCGACTGCCGTCCCCTTTGTGAGCACCTTTCAGCCATCCGAGAAGGCCAAGGCCGCAGGAGCCGCTGTGGAGGTCGATATCTCCGGACTCAAGGACGGGGAAAAAATCACGGTCGAGTGGCGTGGCAAGCCCGTGTGGATCATCAAGCGCACGCCAGAGCAGCTCCAGGAGCTCACAAGCCTGGACGACCAGCTGGCCGACCCCAAGTCCAAGCGTCACCCCGAGGAGTTCACGCCGCCCTATGCGATGAACGAGGCCCGCTCCATCAAGCCCGAGGTGCTGGTGGTGGTCGGCATCTGCACCCATCTGGGCTGCTCGCCTTCGGACAAGTTCGTGGCCGGCCCCCAGCCCTCGCTGCCCAATGACTGGAAGGGCGGCTTTCTGTGCCCCTGCCATGGCTCCACGTTCGACATGGCAGGCCGCGTGTTCAAGAACAAGCCCGCGCCCGACAATCTGCCAGTGCCGCCCCATATGTACCTGTCGGAGACCAAGCTCCTGATCGGTGAAGACAAGGCTTGAGGGAGACAAGAACAATGGCCCACGAATTCAAGGACATCGATCCGAACTCCAGCGCTGGCGCAAAGCTCACGAACTGGTTTGAGAACCGCTTCCCGACGGCTTTCGACGCTTACCGCGTTCACATGTCGGAGTACTACGCTCCGAAGAATTTCAACTTCTGGTACATCTTCGGCTCGCTGGCCCTGCTGGTGCTGGTGATCCAGATCGTCACCGGCATCTTCCTGGTGATGCATTACAAGCCGGACGCCGAGAAGGCGTTTGCCTCGGTCGAGTACATCATGCGCGATGTGCCCTGGGGCTGGCTGATCCGCTACATGCACTCCACGGGCGCCTCCGCCTTCTTCGTGGTGGTGTATCTGCACATGTTCCGCGGTCTTTTGTACGGCTCCTACCGCAAACCGCGCGAGCTGGTCTGGATCTTTGGCTGCGCGATCTTCCTGGCGCTGATGGCCGAAGCCTTCATGGGCTATCTGCTGCCCTGGGGCCAGATGTCCTACTGGGGCGCGCAGGTGATCGTGAACCTGTTTGCGGCCATTCCCTTCGTCGGTCCCGACCTGGCCTTGCTGATTCGTGGTGACTATGTGGTGGGTGATGCCACGCTGAACCGCTTCTTCAGCTTCCACGTGATCGCCGTGCCCCTGGTGCTGCTGGGCCTGGTCGTGGCCCACCTGCTGGCGCTGCATGATGTGGGCTCCAACAACCCCGACGGCATCGAGATCAAGGGCCCCAAGGCACCCAAGGACGAAAAGGGCCGCCCGCTGGATGGCATTCCCTTCCATCCCTACTACACGGTGCACGACATCTTCGGCGTGACGGTGTTTCTGTTCCTGTTCTCGGCCGTGGTGTTCTTTGCGCCCGAGTTCGGCGGCTACTTCCTGGAGTACAACAACTTCATTCCGGCCGATCCACTGAAGACGCCGAATCACATCGCGCCCGTCTGGTACTTCACGCCGTTCTATTCCATGCTGCGTGCGATCACCGGCGAGATGATGTATGTGCTCATCGCCTGCGTGGTGCTGGGGGCGGGCTTTGGCGTGCTCAAGTCGCGTCTGCCTGCCATCGCCAAGGGTGCCATTGTTGTTGTGGCCGCGGCTGCCATTGCCATGATGCAGTCCATCGATGCCAAGTTCTGGGGCGTGGTGGTCATGGGTGGTGCCGTGATCATCCTGTTCGCTCTGCCGTGGCTGGACTGCAGCCCGGCCAAGTCGATTCGCTACCGTCCCGACTGGCACAAGTGGGTGTATGCGGTGTTCGTGGTGAATTTCGTGATTCTTGCCTATCTGGGCGTGCAGCCTCCTTCACCTGTGGGCGAGAAGGTGTCCCAGGTCGGTACGCTGTTTTACTTTGGCTTTTTCCTGCTCATGCCCTGGTGGAGCCGCAAGGGCCAGTGCAAGCCTGTTCCCGAACGCGTGACTTTCAAGCCGCACTGAAGCTGGAGAGAACAACAATGAAGAAACTCATCCTCACGTTGATCGCAGCCCTGGGCATTGCTACTGCTGCCCAGGCTTCCGAAGGCGGTATTGCCTGGGACAAGGCTCCGGGCAAGACCAATGACGTGGCTTCGCTGCAAAACGGCGCCAAGCTGTTCGTCAACTACTGCCTGAGCTGCCACTCCGCAGCCTTCATGCGCTACAACCGCTTGCAGGACATCGGGCTGACCGAGCAGGAGATCAAGGACAACCTGCTGTTCACCACCGACAAGATCGGCGAGACCATGAAGGCCGCGATCAGCCCGCAGGACGCCAAGGAGTGGTTTGGTGCCAACCCTCCGGATCTGACGGTGATTGCACGCTCGCGCGCCGGCTCCGGCGGAACGGGTGCCGACTACCTGTACACTTTCCTGCGCACTTTCTATCGCGACGAAACCAAGGCCACGGGCTGGAACAATCTTGCGTTTCCCAGCGTGGGCATGCCGCATGCGCTGTGGCAACTGCAGGGGGAGCGTGCAGCCCGGTTCGAGGAGGTCGAGGAGCATGGAGCTAAGACCCAGGTTTTCAAGGGTTGGCAGCAGCTGACTCCGGGGACCATGAGCGAGCTGAAGTACGATGAGGCCGTTGGCGATCTGGTGAACTATTTGCAGTGGATGGGTGAGCCGGCCCAAAACAGCCGTGTCCGCATTGGTGTGGGCGTGCTGCTGTTCCTGGCGGTATTCATCTTCATCGCCTGGCGTCTCAACGCTGCGTTCTGGAAAGACGTCAAATAAAACCGTGACTGCAGAAGGCCTGCAGAAGACTTCTACAGCTGAATTGTGATAGCAGAGTGGGCGCCGCGCGCGACCCACTCTTTTTGATTTTTAGGAGCTTCCACCATGATGGTGCTTTATTCGGGAACGACCTGTCCTTTTTCTCATCGCTGCCGTTTCGTGCTGTTTGAAAAAGGCATGGACTTCGAGATCCGCGATGTGGACTTGTTCAGCAAGCCCGAAGACATCAGCGTGATGAACCCCTATGGCCAGGTGCCCATCCTGGTCGAGCGCGATCTGATCCTGTACGAGTCCAACATCATCAACGAGTACATCGATGAACGCTTTCCCCATCCCCAGCTGATGCCTGGTGATCCAGTGGACCGTGCCCGTGTGCGCCTGTTCCTGCTGAACTTCGAGAAAGAGCTGTTCGTGCATGTGAGCGCTCTGGAAGAGCGCAATGTCAAGGGCAATGAAAAAATCATCGAGAAGGCGCGCTCGCACATTCGCGATCGCCTGACCCAGCTGGCTCCCGTGTTTCTCAAGAACAAGTACATGCTGGGCGAGAACTTCTCCATGCTGGACGTGGCCATCGCTCCGCTGCTGTGGCGTCTGGATTACTACGGCATCGAACTGTCCAAGAATGCCGCGCCGCTGCTCAAGTACGCCGAGCGCATCTTCTCGCGTCCCGCCTACATCGAAGCGCTCACGCCTTCGGAGAAGGTGATGCGCAAGTAAGCTGGCCGGCAGGCCATGACCCGACACCCTGCAGCCTGCAGGGTGTCTTGAAAATACTGCCTGGCCTCGCTGTACAGGTTGGCCGCTGAGCCGCCGTCTGCTCATCTGATTGGGATTTTTCATGACAGCCCCCGAAGCAACCTCTACCCGCCCTTATCTGATCCGGGCCTTGTTCGAGTGGTGCACGGACAATGGGTTTACGCCGCACCTGGCCGTACGCGTGGATCGCCATGTGCAAGTACCGCGCGAGTTCGTGCGTGATGGCGAGATCGTGCTCAATGTGAGCCAGGATGCAACCAGTGGCCTGCACATGGGCAATGACTTCATCAGCTTCAAGGCGCGCTTTGGCGGGCAGCCGCGTGAAATCATGGTTCCCGTGGATCGCGTCATGGCCATTTATGCGCGTGAGACTGGCCAGGGGATGGCCTTTCCTCCGCCAGATGAGGCCGTGGATGAGTTGTCGCAGGAGCCACAGGATGTCCTGGAGTCGTCTGGCGAGAGCGAAGAGCAGGCTGCTGCGGCACCCAGCGTCGTCCAGCTGGTGAGTACCAACCACGAGTCGCCTGAGGATGATGGCCCGCGTACGCCAACGCCTGCCGGAGGCCGGCCGGCGCTCAAACGCGTGAAATAAGCCGACGGCTTCCTGGCTTGAGTCAGGAATGCTTTTTTCTGCGCTAGAATCCAAAGTTCGCCGGTTTAGCTCAGTTGGTAGAGCACCCGCCTTGTAAGCGGTAGGTCGTCAGTTCGAATCCGACAACCGGCACCAAAGATATGAGCCCACATGCCACAAGCATGTGGGTTTTTTCTTGGCTCTTCACTTTGTCTATTGGCTCAAGCGCAGCTTGATGGATGGCCGCGCATGGGCGGCAAGGCCGGCCGGTGGATGCGAGGGGCTGCTCCTAGCCCAGAACCCGGATGCGGATTTCGCTCACGTCCCAGCCCTTGGTGCGCAGATGTGCTGCCAAGGCGGGCAGCAACTGGCGGATCTTGGCTGCGGCAGAGTTCGTCTTCACGAGCAGGCACCAGCTGCTGCCCTCGATGGGGCCGGCCTGCAGGCTGGCATGGAGCATGGGCGGCACCAGCGGCAGCACGCAGGCCAGACGCTGGCTGGAGTCGCGCGTGAGCAAGGTCAGCTGCTTCAGAGTCGGCGAAGACTCTGCAGCATGAAAGGCGGTGACGGCCTGGTGGCGGCGGATGATACTCATGATGCTGTGCGATTTTTTACACCAGTATGGGGCAGGATCAAACGGCTCAGGATATGGGAGCAGGGTCTCGAGATTGTGGCAGGTAGAATCAGGCGCTCGGCTCTCGCTTCGGCTGGGCCTGTCAAGCGTTTCAAAAGCTCTTGCAGGCTGGTCGGACAGCCCCATTTGAAGTCCAACAATTCAAAGGATTCAGACCATGCCGCGTCTCGTGTCTGCGAGATGCGGTGTGTCTTGTTCGCATGGCCACCAACTTTCTGACCAAATTATTCGGCAGCCGCAACGACCGGCTTCTCAAGCAATACCGTAAGACCGTGGTTCGCATCAATGCGATGGAGCCCGAGTACGAGAAGCTCAGCGACGAGGACTTGCGCGCCAAGACACTGGAGTTCAAGAGCCGCGTGGCCCAGGGCGAGTCGCTGGACGATTTGCTGCCCGAAGCCTTTGCCGTGGTGCGCGAGGGCTCCAAGCGCGTGATGAAGATGCGCCATTTCGATGTGCAGTTGCTGGGAGGCATGGCGTTGCATCACGGCAAGATCGCCGAAATGCGCACGGGTGAGGGCAAGACGCTGACGGCCACGCTGCCCGTGTATCTGAACGCGCTGTCCGACAAGGGCGTGCATGTGGTCACGGTCAACGACTATCTTGCGCATCGCGATGCGACCTGGATGGCGCGGCTGTACAACTTCCTGGGCCTGTCCGTGGGTGTCAACCTGCCGAACATGCCGCGCGAGGAAAAGCAGGCCGCCTATGGCTCTGACATCACCTACGGCACGAACAACGAGTACGGCTTCGACTATCTGCGCGACAACATGGTCTATGAGCCTGGTGATCGCGTGCAGCGTGTGCTCAATTTCGCCATCGTCGACGAGGTGGACTCGATTCTGATCGACGAGGCGCGCACTCCGCTGATCATCAGCGGTCCGGCCGAAGACCATACGCCCATGTATGTGGCCATGAACAAGCTGGTGCCCCAATTGGTGCGCCAGGAGGGCGAAGCCGATCCGCGCACGGGCGAGGGTGTGACCAAGCCCGGCGACTTCACGGTGGACGAGAAAAGCCACCAGGTCTTTCTCACCGACCAGGGCTACGAGGCCGCCGAGCGCCTGCTGGCCGATGCGGGCCTGATCGCCGAAGGCTCTTCGCTCTACGACCCAGCCAACATTTCTCTGGTCCACCATCTGTATGCGGCGCTGCGCGCCAACCAGCTGTACCACCGCGACCAGCACTATGTGGTGCAAAACGGCGAGATCGTGATCGTCGACGAGTTCACGGGCCGTCTCATGGCGGGCCGCCGCTGGAGCGATGGCCTGCATCAGGCTGTCGAGGCCAAGGAGGGCGTGTCCATCCAGGCCGAGAACCAGACCATGGCCTCGATCACCTTCCAGAACTACTTCCGTCTCTACGGCAAGCTCTCGGGCATGACGGGCACGGCCGATACCGAAGCCTACGAGTTCCAGGAAATCTATGGTCTGGAGACCGTGGTGATTCCGCCCAACCGGCCCAGCAAGCGCGACGACCAGCTCGATCGCGTCTACAAGACCACGCGCGAAAAATATGAGGCTGCGATACGCGACATTCGCGAATGCTATGAGCGCGAGCAGCCTGTACTCGTGGGCACGACCTCGATCGAGAACTCGGAAATCATCGCCGAGCTGCTGACCAAGGAGGCCTTGCCTCACCAGGTGCTCAATGCCAAGCAGCACGACCGCGAGGCCGACATCGTGGCCCAGGCCGGCAGCCCTGGCATGATCACGATTGCCACCAACATGGCCGGCCGCGGCACGGACATCGTGCTGGGCGGCAATATCGAGAAGGAAGTCAGCGCGCTGGAGGCCGACGAGTCCCTGAGCGAGGACGAGCGCCGCAAGCGCATCGAGGAGCTGCGCGCGGACTGGAAGATCGAGCACGACAAGGTCGCGGCCCTGGGCGGTTTGCGCATCATCGCCACCGAGCGCCATGAGTCGCGCCGCATCGACAACCAGCTGCGCGGCCGCTCGGGCCGCCAGGGCGACCCCGGCTCCTCGCGCTTTTACCTGAGCCTGGATGATCAGCTGATGCGCATTTTCGCGGGCGACCGCGTCAAGGCCATCATGGACCGTCTCAAGATGCCCGATGGCGAGGCCATCGAAGCCGGCATCGTCACGCGCTCCATCGAAGGTGCCCAGCGCAAGGTCGAGGCGCGCAACTTCGATATCCGCAAGCAGCTGCTCGAATACGACGACGTCTCCAATGACCAGCGCAAGGTGATCTATCAGCAGCGCAACGAGATTCTGGATGCCGTCGATCTCAACGACATGATCGGCATCATGCGCGATGACGTGATTACCGACGTCGCGCGCCAGTATGTGCCCGCCGAGTCCATGGAAGAGCAGTGGGATCTGCCGGGTCTGGAAAAGGCCTTGCTCAATGACTGGCAGGTGCAACTGGCCCTGCAGGAGGAGGTCAAGGCCTCGCAGTCCATCACCGACGAGGAGATCGTGGACAAGGCCGTGCAGGCGGCGCGCGAAGTCTTCGAGGCCAAGCTGGCCGTGATCGGCCGCGAGAACTTCACCCAGTTCCAGCGCGCCGTGCTGCTGCAAAGCTTCGACACCAACTGGCGCGACCACCTGTCGGCGCTCGACTATCTGCGTCAGGGCATTCACCTGCGCGGCTATGCGCAAAAGCAGCCCAAGCAGGAGTACAAGCGCGAGGCCTTCGAGCTCTTCCGTCAACTGATCGATCAGGTCAAGAGCGAAGTCACGCGCGTGCTGCTCACCGTGCAGGTGCAGTCGCGCGAGCAGGTGGATCAGGCCACGCAGGCGCTGGAGGAGCGCAGTGCCCACAGCCTGGAGCACATGCAGTACGCAGGGGCTTCGGAAGAACAGAACGCCTCGGACGAGGCCGCAGGCCTGCAGATTCCGGAAGGCGTGCGCGTGGGGCGCAACGACCCATGCCCCTGCGGCAGCGGCAGGAAGTACAAGCAGTGCCACGGCAAGCTGTCCTGAGCGGCTGAACACAGACAAAAACGGGCCTGGCGCCCGTTTTTGTCATTTGCGCTGGGTGGTTTGTGTCTATCCACAGCGCAGCGCTCCCGGTTTGTTCCGATAATGGAGCGCGTTTTTTCTCTCCCAGGTGTAGGAAGGCTTGCAATGCCCGTGAATCTCTCAGCCCCCGTAGCCGCAGATCTGCTGGCTATCCCCGGTGTCCGTATCGGCGTGACCGAAGCCGGCGTGCGCAAGGCCGACCGCAAGGACTTGACCGTGTTCCTGCTCGATCCCGGCGCAGCCGTTGCCGGCGTGTTCACGCGCAACCGTTTCTGCGCGGCACCGGTTCAGGTCTGCCGCGAGCATCTGGCCGCTGGAGCTGACGTGCGCGCCATGGTGGTCAATACCGGCAATGCGAACGCGGGCACGGGAGCCGATGGCCTGGCGCGCGCGCGCCGCACCTGCGCAGAGCTGGCGGCCTTGCTGGAGCTCAAGCCCGAGCAGGTTCTGCCCTTTTCCACGGGCGTGATCATGGAAGCGCTGCCCGTGGAGCGCATTGCCCAGGGCTTGCCGGCGGCGATTGCCAAGGCCGGCGCCGACAACTGGGCCCTGGCCGCCGAAGGCATCATGACCACGGACACCGTGCCCAAGGCTGCCAGCCGCCAGATCGAGATCGGTGGCAAGAGCGTGCGCATCAGCGGCATCAGCAAGGGGGCGGGGATGATTCGCCCCAACATGGCGACCATGCTGGGCTTCATGGCAACGGACGCTGCGATTGCGCCCGAGCTGCTGCAGTCACTGGTCAGGGAGCTGGCCGACGGCTCCTTCAACCGCGTGACCATCGACGGCGACACCTCGACCAATGACTCCTTCGTGCTGGTCGCCACCCACAAGGCCGGCAACCCGCCGATCACCGATCTGGCCAGCGCCGAAGGCCTGGCCCTGAAGGCCGCCCTGCTGGATGTGGCCACGCAACTGGCACAGGCCATCGTGCGCGACGGGGAAGGCGCGACCAAGTTCATCACCGTCAAGGTGGAGGGTGGCAGGAACGAGGACGAGTGCCGGGCCGTGGCCTATGCGATTGCCCATTCGCCCCTGGTCAAGACCGCGTTCTACGCGAGCGACCCGAACCTGGGCCGCATTCTGGCGGCCGTGGGCTATGCGGGCATTGAGGATCTGGACCAGACACGCATAGACCTGTTCCTCGACGAGGTGCACGTGGCCGTGAATGGCGGGCGCAACCCCTCGTACAAGGAAGAGGACGGCCAGCGCGTGATGAAGCAGCAGGAGATCACCGTGCGCGTGCGCCTGGGCCGTGGCGATGCGGCCCAGACCGTGTGGACCTGCGACTTCAGCCATGACTACGTGAGCATCAACGCCGATTACCGGTCCTGAGCGGCTGAGGAATCCTGCCCGCAGGTTGGCAGGATGCTTTTATTTCAGGAGCGCTTACCGCTTTTGAATAGGAGATTTCAGAACGTTTTATGTCTGAGTCTGGCTTTCAGTGAGTGGTAGCAGCTATCAAAATAGATTATGGAGATACGACAGTGATGGATGTGAGCAATCCTTTGGAGCGCCTGGTCGAACGTGCCGAGCAGCTCATGCAGCGCATCGAGGCCGTGCTGCCCCAGCCGCTGCAGTCGCCCGCCGACTGGGGTCAGGCCATTGCCTGGCGCTACCGCAAGCGTGCCAACGGCTGTGGCGTGCTCGAACCCGTGCGCCATGTGGGCGCCATGCAGCTGTCGGACCTGCAGAACGTGGATGTGCAAAAGGAGAAGATTGCGCGCAACACCCAGCAGTTCGTTGAAGGCCGCACGGCCAACAACGTGCTGCTCACGGGTGCGCGCGGCACGGGCAAGTCTTCGCTGATCCGCGCCTGCCTGCACGCCTATGCGCCCCAGGGCCTGCGCCTGATCGAGGTCGACAAGGCCGATCTCACCGATCTGCCCGACATCGTCGAAGTGGTGGCCAGTCGCCCGGAGAAGTTCGTCATTTACTGCGACGACCTGAGTTTCGAGGAAGGCGAGCCCGGCTACAAGGCCATGAAGTCGATTCTGGATGGCTCGGTCTCTGCGGCCACGCCGAATGTGCTGGTCTATGCGACCAGCAACCGCCGTCACCTGCTGCCCGAGTACATGACCGACAACCTCACCCAGAGTCGGGGCGAGAACGGCGAGATCCACCCGGGCGAGGTGGTGGAGGAGAAGATCTCCCTGTCCGAGCGCTTTGGCCTGTGGGTGAGCTTTTACCCGTTCAGCCAGGACGAATACCTGCGCGTGGTTGCCCAGTGGCTTTCCTCTCTGGGCCTGGATGCGGCGGCCATTGCGGCGGCCCAGCCCGAGGCCCTGGTCTGGGCGCTGGAGCGCGGCTCGCGCAGCGGCCGTGTGGCCCATCAGTTCGCACGCGACTATGCCGGCCGCGAGCAACGCCCGGCCGCGCGCGGCCAGGGCATTGCCGATGTGCAGGGCCTGGCCGAGGAAGCGGAGCTTTGATGGCGCGCAAGCACACGGAAGTCGCGGTGGGTGTGCTGCTGCGTGAGGCCGACGGCGCCCTGCTCATCACCAGCCGGCCCGAGGGCAAGCCTTATGCGGGCTACTGGGAGTTCCCGGGAGGCAAGCTCGAAGCCGGAGAAAGCGTGGAGCAGGCCTTGCGCCGCGAGCTGCAGGAAGAGCTGGGCGTGAGCATTGGCGCGGCCCATCTCTGGAAGGTCACCGAGCATGATTACCCACATGCCCTGGTGCGCCTGCACTGGTGCAAGATCACGCAGTGGAGCGGCGAGTTCGAGATGCGCGAAGGCCAGCAAATGGCCTGGCAGCAATTGCCGCTGCAAGTCCATCCCGTGCTGCCCGGGGCCTATCCCGTGCTGCAATGGCTGAGCGATGAGCGCGGCCTGGACTTTGATGCCGCGTATTACGAGGAGCGTCAGCCCGGGGCCTGAGGCGTGCGAGAAGGCCGAAAGTGCGGCAGTTGGTGCGTGCTGCCGTGCCGCAGGCCTCAGAACGTGTTTACGATCTCCTCGGTGCCGCGCCAGTGTCTGTGCGGGATGGGATACAAGGCGCGATACCGCAGCAATAGCCGTGCTATTGCGAGGATTCGCAACGCTGTAGACCGCCCGCAAAGGCACTGTCCCCAAGGGTTGGAGCGAAATCGGGCGATTTCTTCGCGCTGTGGCTTGCTTGCACCCCGGTGCAAGCTGCGCCCCATCGCTTTGAACTCATCCCGATTGCGCTCCAACGCGGCAGCGTAGAGATCGTAAAAACGTTCTCAGTCCTGCTGCGTGCGAGGGTCGCCGAAAGTCTCGTCCGCAGGCGGTGTCTGGGCCGGTACGCGGAATTCCTCATTCGCCCAGGCGCCAAGATCGATGCGGCGGCAACGCTCGCTGCAAAAGGGGCGAAAGCGGTTGGTGGGTGCAAACAGGCTGGGGCCGGAGCAGCTGGGGCAGCGCACCGTGGGTGCTTGATCAGCCATGGAAAAGCTCTTTTAACTGCACAAGGTGATTTCGAAAGAGGCGTCCTCGTGGCACAGATGGGGCTTGCAGCCATTTTCGGTGCGCAGCAGACGCACGGAAACCAGCAGCCGGTTGCCGCTGATTTCGGGGATGAGATTGAGCTTGGGATCTATGCGCAGACGCATGAGCTGAAAGCTGCGACCCGGCGGCATGGCCTGCTGGAATACGCCTTTTTCGGCTGCGACCCATTGAGGCACGCCCGTATCGCGCAGCAGCTTGAGCAGCAACTCCAGCGCCTGACCCAGAGGTGTCAGGGTCTCGGCCCAGGTTTCGAGGTCGCGCAGGCGCAGGCGCTCATCGCGGTGCAGCCAGGCGTGATAGGCGGGGAGGTCGAAACTGCAGGTGCCGGCCGGGATGCCGACACGGCTGCGAATGGCCATCAACGATTCATTTTCCGTGAGCGCCTGACCGGCCTTGCCCGACTGGGCATTCAGATCATTAAAGCATTGCTCCAGAAGCTGGGAGACCTGGCTGAGCATGTGCTCGGAGATTTCGGGGTTGCCGCGCAGGCTGTCGAACAAGCTTTTGTGGCGCTCCAGATCCTTGAGCACATCGGTCTTGAGATCGGCGCGCGCCGCTACATCCATGATCTCGAACAGGGTAATCAGCGCAAAATGGTGATCCACGGGGTGTGCGCGTACCAGCAGTTCGCCCAGGCGACGATAAAGCTGCTCGAGCCGGAGATAGGTTCTCTGGCGTTCGTTGAAAGGATATTCGTACAGGATCACGCTTGCTGGGCTCCTTGGGGCGCACAGGAATCAGCTTTGAATGCGTACATGCCGGATTACACGCACAGGCCAAGCCATATTCGCATCATAGCCCGAACCATGCCGAGATTTGATCGACACATGTATTGAGTGCATCAAGATCCAAGGATTGGCCGTTGAATACTACCCAGTCGGCGCAGGCCAGGCGCTGATTGCGGCTGGCCTGCGCCTGGATAATGGCTTCGATTTCCTGCCGAGATAAACCGCTGCGTGCGATCACGCGCTCTATCTGGATTTCCTCGGGGCAGTCCACGACCAGCACGCCGTCCAGCTGGGTGCGCCAGTGACCAGACTCCACAAGCAGGGGAATATCGTGAACGATGAGACGACAGCCCTGACTGATGGCCTGCTCCAGCTGGCGCATGGTTTCCCCGGCGATGAGGGGATGAATAATCGCTTCGAGCTGCTGGCGTGCCTCGGGCCTGGTAAACACCAGTTCACGCATGCGCTGGCGTTCCAGGCTGCCGTCGGCGCTGATGAGCTCGGGACCGAAGCGCTCGGCTATGAGGCCAAGAGCTTTCCCGCCCGTGGCCGTCAGGGAGCGGGAGATCTGATCGGCATCGATGACGGTGGCACCACGCATTGCCAGACGCGCTGCCACGGTACTTTTACCACTGCCAATGCCGCCGGTCAGGCCCAGCTGGAATGCTTTTGCCATTGCTTGTGATGGAGAGGATTAAAGGCCGAAGATGGATAACACGGATTGCAGCATTTTTTGCGGGCCGAACAGCATGGCCGCAAAACCTCCTCCAGCGAGAAACGGGCCGAACGGCACATAGCCACCTTCGCGCAACTTCTGATTGACCTTGAGCGCAATCCCCACAATGGCGCCTATGACGGAAGCCAGCAAGATAATCGGCACCAGAGCCTGCCAGCCAAACCAGGCACCTAATGCCGCAAACAGCTTGAAGTCCCCATAACCCATGCCTTCCTTGCCTGTGAGCAGCTTGAATGCCCAGTAAACAAGCCAGAGCGACATATAGCCGCCCACAGCGCCCCAGACGGCATCCGGTAAAGACACCTGAATCCAACTCAGTGCCGAGGCGACAAGCCCTGTCCACAGCAATGGCAGAGTCAGGTCATCGGGCAGAAACGTTGTGTCCCAGTCGATCAGGGCCAGACTCAACAGGAGGGCGCTGAACAGGCACCAGGACGCAGCGGCCGGAGTTACTCCCCAGCGTGCAGCGCAATAGGCGAACAGGGCAGCGGTCGTCAACTCGACCAGAGGATAGCGCAGGCTGATGGGCGTCTTGCAAGCCGAGCAGCGCCCGCGCAAAAACAGATAGCTGAGGACAGGGATATTCTCCCACCAGCGAATGCGGTGGCTGCATTGCGGACATGTCGAGGCTGGGCGGCTCAGGCTGATGGCCTGAGTAGTGTTCGTGTTTGCAGGGGGCGGGCTGCAGGCTTGCTGCTCCTGAGCCCATTGGAGGTATTCGGCCTGCCAATCCTGCTCCATGATGCGCGGCAGTCTGTGGATGACGACATTCAGAAAGCTGCCAATGACAATGCCCAGGACGCCGCCTAGGGCGGCTGTCAACAACACTTCGGAATCCATTAAACGACCTGGCCAAGCTTGAAGATCGGCAGATACATGGAAACCACGATGCCGCCGATCAATGTTCCCAGAAAAACGATGATGATGGGCTCCATGAGGCTGGATAGGCCATTGACCATTTCATCAACCTCTGCTTCGTAGAAGTCGGCCGCCTTGCCCAGCATATGGTCAATGGAGCCCGACTCCTCGCCGATGGCGCACATCTGAATCACCATGGAAGGAAAGACATTGGCATTGCTCATGGCCACCGTGAGGCTGGTGCCGGTGGAGACTTCCTGCTGGATTTTTTCAGTCGCACTGGAATATACGTGATTGCCCGAAGCCCCGCCCACTGAATCCAGCGCCTCCACCAATGGCACGCCGGCTGCAAACATAGTGGACAAGGTGCGTGTCCAGCGTGCCACACAGGACTTGTCTATCAAAATACCGAATATTGGCATTTTGAGCAGGGTGCGGTCCATGAACTGCTGCATGCGCTCATTGCGCTTCCAGGCCTGCATGAAGAAATAAAAACCGCCACCGATGACGCCGAAAATTAGCCACCACCATTGGACAAAGGCATCGCTGATTCCCATCACCAGCAGGGTCGGGGCAGGCAGGTCCGCCCCAAACGAGGTGAAAACCTCCTTGAACGCTGGAATCACGAAAAGCATGATGACCGTAACTACTGCAAAAGCCACGATGACCACCGAGATGGGGTACATCAAGGCCGACTTGATCTTGCCCTTGATTGCCTCGGTCTTTTCCATATAGGTGGCCAGGCGGTCGAGCAAGGCCTCCAAAATACCTGCAGCTTCGCCAGCCTCCACAAGGTTGCAGTAAAGACTGTTGAAGTACATGGGGTGCTTGCGGAAAGCCGTGCTCAGTGAGGTGCCGGTTTCCACATCGGTGCGGATGTCGTTGAGCAGCTTGGTCACACTGCCGTTGGTGTTGCCGCGTCCCACGATGTCAAAGGCCTGCAGCAAAGGAACACCGGCCTTCATCATGGTAGCCAGTTGGCGTGTGAACAGGGCAATATCCTTGGGCTTGATTTTCTTGCCGCCACGGGTCGAACGTTTTTTGATCTTGGTTGGCAAAACTCCCTGGCGGCGCAGCATGGCCTGGACCTGGTTGTCCCCGCCGGCGCGGGTTTCGCCGCGTACGATCTTGCCATTGCGATCCTTGCCCTCCCATTCGAAGACAAATTCCTTGATGCCTTTGGATGCGGCAGTAGCCATGGTTTTTCCCTCTGTTTCATGAAGAGCCTTTGCATGTGTGCTGCAGGCTCTTTGCTTTATCCGTTGGTGACGGCCAGGATCTCTTCCAGGGAGGTCTGGCCTAGCTTGACCTTGTGCAGGCCGGACTCACGCAAGGAGCGCACGCCCTCGAGTTTGGCCTGAGCCGCGATTTCCAGTGCGCTGCCGTCGCGCAGAATAATGCGTTGGATTTCCTCGCTGATGGGCATGACTTGGTAGATGCCAACACGTCCTTTGTAGCCGTTGTTGCATGCAGGGCAGCCAACGGGCTTGTAACTGACCCAGCTTCCGTCCAGTTCTGATTCGTCATAGCCGGCTTCAAGCAAGGCCTCATGCGGAATGTCGGCGGGTTGCTTGCATTGCGGGCACAAGCGTCGAGCGAGCCGCTGGGCCGTGATCAGAATCACGCTGGATGCAATGTTGAAAGGCGCAATACCCATGTTGCGCATGCGTGTCAGCGTGGTCGGCGCATCATTGGTGTGCAGGGTAGACAGCACCAAGTGGCCGGTTTGCGCGGCCTTGATCGAGATGTCTGCAGTTTCCAGGTCGCGGATTTCACCTACCATGATGATGTCGGGATCCTGACGCAGAAAGGCCTTGAGTGCAGCCGCAAAGGTCAGGCCGGCTTTTTCGTTGACGTTGACCTGGTTGACTCCAGGAAGGTTGATTTCCGAAGGATCTTCTGCGGTGGCAATGTTGACGCCTGGCTGGTTGAGCAGATTTAGGCAAGTGTAGAGAGAAACAGTCTTGCCCGAGCCGGTGGGGCCGGTGACCAGAATCATGCCGTAGGGGCGCTGGATGGCATCCAGCAGGCGCTTTTTTTCTTCGGGCTCATAGCCTAGCGCTTCAATCCCCATTTTGGCTGAGCTCGGGTCCAGGATACGAATCACGATCTTCTCGCCGAACAGCGTGGGCAAGGTGCTGACGCGGAAATCAATGACACGATCGGGACCAACCTTGAGCTTCATGCGTCCATCCTGGGGGATGCGCTTTTCCGAGATGTCGAGGCGCGAAATCACCTTGATGCGAGAAGCCAGTTTTTCGCGTATTGCGATGGGCGGATTGGCAATTTCCCTTAATTCGCCGTCTATGCGAAAGCGCACGCGATAGTGGTGCTCATAGGGTTCGAAATGCAAGTCCGATGCGCGCATGTTGAAGGCATCAAGCAGCATCTTGTGGAGGAACTTGACAATAGGGGCATCTTCAACCTCTGCGGCCGCCGTGTCCTTGTCGTCGGTGCTCTCCTCGAGCTTGACGTCATCAAACTCGAAATCTTGGCTCTCGCCATAGGTGTCTAGTGACTGGCTGACGCTTTTGTTCGCTTGCTCGATCCAGTGGCTGAGCTTGTCCGTCTCGACCACGATCCAATCGACATTGAGCTGGGTAGTGAACTTGATCTGTTCCGAGGCCTCTTGCTGCGTGGGATCTGCTGTGGCAACAGTCAGACGATTGCCTCGCTTGCTCAGGGGCAGGACGCGGTAAGTTGTGCAAATCTTCGGGTCGAGCAGTCCCTGGGGAAGTTGATGTTGATCTACAGCATCAAGGTCCAGCAAAGGGGTGCTGAACATGTGGGAGAGGGCTTCGGCAACCTCTCTGGCAGAGACGCTGCCCTCCTTGCACAGCTCTGCAATAAAGAGGCTTCGATTGGCTGCGGTTTTTTTTGCAATTTCCTGGGCCGTTTGCTCCGAGATCTTTCCAGCCGTAATGAGCGCTCGGCCTAGGCCAGGCAAGGAGATGGCTGTAGAAGTATTCTTAGAGGTGGATTCAACAGCAGCCATGTCACAGGGTGTATGGAATGGAAAGGATATTCATCCTATCATCTCCAAACCTGACTAAGACATAGAGCGCATAAGTGACGCAGGCTGGGTTGCCACTAAACAGCCATACGATAAATAAAATGGTTGGGGTGAGAGGATTCGAACCTTTCTCATCTAACCATTTGATTTTAAAAAGCTTTCGTCGCGGTCTGTGCCAAAGCTTCTGGACCAGGTTTTGTACCAGTGCATCTTAACGTCAACAGGCAGGTTGCCGCTGCAGCGGCTCCCAACTTTAAGGGGGTGACCTTGGTTTTGTGCTGCAGCGGATAGCTGGTTCCCGCAAAGACCGACCAGCGCTGACCCAGGCTGCTGGTGCTGCTCATTGGAAAGCCGGAGCAACGTGTAAGCTTGCGAAGAGCACCGCGTAAAGCCTTGAAGAAACAGTCGTGGTAAGCCCTTGTATTCACAGGCAATTGCAAACAAAGCACATCCGCTGATCGAAATCGCCTCGTGAATCTGTAGTTAGCGCCTACGATCAACTCTCACCTATCCATTGACACCATCTTCCAGGGCAATGGCATGGAGCAGTTGGTGCCTGCGGCAGTCACTATTTTGGTCATGGAGAAGTGGCCCCGGTTTTTTGAACAGTTGGCTAAGCGAGATTTCTTCCCGTAAAAATGGCCTGACAGCAGGCCGAATCTGGAGAAATCTATG
>NZ_AUCQ01000001.1:98646-390844 GCF_000429845.1 Comamonas composti DSM 21721 | reverse complement strand
CTCGGGCAAGAGCAGCTTTGTGGGGCGTGAAGTGACCAAGAGCGACCGTCCCGAGCTGACGGCAGCGAAGATCATCGTCTCGGGTGGCCGTGCACTGGGCAGCAGCGAGAAGTTCGAGGAAGTCATCACGCCGCTGGCGGACAAGCTGGGCGCGGCGATTGGCGCCTCGCGCGCGGCGGTGGACGCGGGCTATGCGCCCAATGACCTGCAGGTGGGGCAGACGGGCAAGATCGTGGCGCCGCAGCTGTACATTGCACTGGGCATCTCGGGAGCGATCCAGCATCTGGCGGGCATGAAGGATTCCAAGGTGATCGTGGCGATCAACAAGGACCCCGAGGCGCCGATCTTCAGCGTTGCCGACTACGGGCTGGAGGCCGACCTGTTCGCCGCCGTGCCCGAGCTGGTACAGGCTCTGTAAGCCATCAAGGCATGAAGAAGGGGGCTAATCGCTCCCTTCTTTTTATGTACCAAGAGCGAGTAGCGAGTGCATATCGCACTGTCCTGTAGAAAAGCAAAGCGAGAGGGCCGGCCCCGAGCTGCCGGGATGAACAAGACATGGAGACAAAACGTTTGAAGTGGATGCGCATGGCTGCGGCCCTGGTTTGTGGGGGAATGGCATTCGCAGCCCAGGCTTGGGTGGTGGGTCAGGTCGCCCCCTTGAGCGGCGGGTCGGCTGTACAGGGGCGTGCCTATGCACAAGGCATGCGTCTTTATTTCGAGCAGGTCAACAAGGCTGGCGGAGTTCAAGGTCAGCCCATGGAGCTGGTCACACTCGACGATGCCTCTCACCCCGATGAGACCGTCAGCAAGACGCGCCAGCTACTGGAGGAGTCCAAGCCACTGGTGTTGGCAGGCTATTTCGGCAATCGCAATCTATCGGCCTTGCTCGACAGCAAGCTGCTGGACAGACATCAGATTGCCTTGGTCGGCTACCAAAGCACGGATACCCAGGTACTGGCTGCCCCCCGTATTTTCAGCACCCGTGCAAGTCTGCCCGAAGAGATGGGCAAGATTGCCTCGCATCTGGCTGCGGTCGGTGTCACGCGCCTGGCCCTGGTGCACGACGAAAGGCCGGATGCCAAAGCCTTGACCGAGCTGGTTCAAAAGGCGACCGAGGCTGCTGGAGCCAAGCTCGTGACCAGTGTCATGCTGGTTCAAGGCAAGGGCGCCAATGACAAAGTCGTGGAGCAGGTTCAGGCGGTGAAGCCGGCCCCCCAGGTCTTGCTGGTCGTTGCTTCCAGCCCGGTGACCGCCGCCTTCGTTGAAACGTATCGCCTTGCTGGAGGAACAGCCCAGGTCTATGCCAATTCCGAAGCGGACATAGAACAGCTGGCCAAGCGTCTTCCCGTCGAATACCTGAGCGGTCTGTCGATTGCCCAGGTCGTGCCCAGTCCCTACAAGGTCTCGGGGCGCTTGAGCAAGGAATTCCGCGATGCCGTGGCTGCAGCCGGCTCGTCGCTGCAGGTGCCGGTGAGCCACGTGATGATGGAAGGCTATGTGAATGCCAGAGTGCTGGTCGAGGCTTTGCGCCGCAGCCCTCAGCCCACGCGCGACAAGCTGGTCACGGCGCTCAAGAGTCTCGACTCCCTGGATCTGGGAGGGTACTGGATTGGCTTCGCTTCGGGTTCACAAACGGGGTCCAGGTTTGTGGATCTGTCCATCGTGAACGCATCGGGGCGTGTCACCCAGTGATGCATCAATGCCGCCGCCTCTGTGCAAGGGCCGCGCAATAGTTTGGTATTCAAAACACAACCTGCGCAAAGCGACTTCTGACAAGTGCCTGTCCTCTGCGGAACAGGCTTTGTGGATGTTTTTTTGTGCAAGTCCTAACAAGGTAGAGCAATGACATATTCCGTTCCCGTCAAAGACATGCTGTTTGCCATGGAGCATCTGGCCAAGATCGATCAAGTGGCCCAGATCCCAGGCTTTGAAGAGGCCGGCCTGGAAACGGCCCAGGCCGTGCTGGAAGAATGCGCCAAGCTGTGCGAGGGCGTGGTTGCGCCTCTGAATGTGCCCGGCGATGTCCAGCCTTCCAGCCTCAAGGATGGTGTGGTCACGACTACGGCGGGGTTCAAGGATGCGTTCGCCCAATATGGTCAGGGTGGCTGGCAAGGCCTGCAGCACCCGGTTGCATATGGCGGACAAGGGCTGCCCAAGACCATTGGCGCGGCCTGCATAGAAATGCTCAACAGTGCCAACCTGAGCTTTGCGCTGTGCCCGCTGCTGACCGACGGCGCCATCGAGGCCCTGCTGACCGCAGGCAGCGATGAGCTCAAGGCGACATATCTGGAAAAGCTGGTCACGGGCGAGTGGACCGGTACGATGAACCTGACCGAGCCTCAGGCCGGCTCGGATCTGGCCCTGGTGCGTACCAAGGCCGAGCCCCAGGCCGATGGCAGCTACAAGGTGTTCGGCACCAAGATCTTCATCACCTATGGCGAGCACGACATGGCCGAGAACATCGTCCATCTGGTGCTGGCCCGTGTGGCCGGGGCGCCCGAAGGCGTCAAGGGCATCAGTCTGTTCGTCGTGCCCAAGCTCCTCGTGAATGCCGATGGCAGCCTGGGCGAGCGCAACGATGTGCATTGCGTGTCCATAGAGCACAAGATGGGTATCAAGGCCAGCCCCACGGCGGTGCTGCAATACGGCGACAACGGCGGTGCCATTGGCTATCTGGTCGGCGAGGAAAACCGCGGCCTTGAGTACATGTTCATCATGATGAACGCGGCCCGCTATGCCGTGGGCATGCAAGGCATAGCCGTGGCCGAGCGCGCCTATCAGCATGCCGTGGCCTATGCGAAGGAGCGTGTGCAAAGCCGTCCCGTGGATGGATCGGTGAAAGCCAGCGCCACCATCATCCATCACCCCGATGTGCGCCGCATGCTCATGACCATGCGCGCCTACACCGAAGGCTGCCGAGCCATGGCCGCCACGGCTGCAGCTGCCTACGATGCGGCCCACCACCATCCCGATGCCAAGGTGCGCGAGGACAATGCAGCCTTCTACGAGTTCATGGTGCCTCTGGTCAAGGGCTATAGCACCGAGATGAGTCTGGAAGTCACGAGTCTGGGCGTGCAGGTGCATGGCGGCATGGGCTTCATCGAGGAAACAGGCGCTGCCCAGTACTACCGCGATGCCAAGATCCTGACCATTTACGAAGGCACGACCGCCATCCAGGCCAACGACCTCGTGGGGCGCAAGACCGGTCGTGATGGCGGGCGGATGGCCAAGGCGATTGCCGCTCAGATCGCGGGCACCGAGGCCGAGCTCAACGCCAGCGCAACCCCTGTGGCCAAGGTCGTTGCGGCGCGCCTGGCCGAGGCACGCGAGGCCTTTGTGCAGGTGGTGGACTTTGTCGTTGCTCAATCCAGAGCCAACCCCAATGCCGTGTATGCGGGCAGTGTTCCCTACCTCATGCTCACGGGTAATCTGGTTGCCGGCTGGCAACTGGGGCGCTCGGTGCTTGCGGCCCAAGAGTTGCTGACCAAGGGCGAGGATCAGGCCTTCATGCAAGCCAAGCTGGCCACGGCCCAGTTCTATGCCGAGCACATTCTGACCAAGGTCGCAGGCCAGGCCGAGTCGATTGTGCATGGCGGCGACAGCACCATGGCTTTGCCCATGGAAGCCTTTTAATGTAGCCGCAATACTATGAATTCAGGAGCTGTCAGCGCTTGATGACTGGGCGCTTCAGCTCTTTTTAATAACAAGCTCGAAAGGAGACTCAAAAATGTCCAAATTGCCCCCCGTGCTGCAAAAGCTGGGCTTGCCCGTCATCGGCTCGCCACTGTTCATCATCAGCAACCCAAAGCTGGTGATAGAGCAGTGCAAGGCCGGAGTCGTTGGATCCATGCCTGCGCTCAATGCCAGGCCTGCAGAGCAGCTCGAAGACTGGCTGGCCGAAATCACCGAGACTTTGGCCGCCTGGGACAAGGCCAACCCCGACCGGCCCTCGGCTCCGTTTGCGATCAACCAGATCGTGCACAAGAGCAATGACCGTCTGGATCACGACATGCAGGTCTGTGCCAAGTACAAGGTGCCGATCGTCATCACCAGCCTGGGTGCACGCGAAGACGTGAACCAGGCCGTGCACAGCTGGGGTGGCGTGGTCTTGCACGACATCATCAACAACAAGTTTGCGCACAAGGCGGTTGAGAAGGGTGCGGACGGCTTGATCGCTGTTGCAACAGGTGCGGGTGGACACGCAGGCGTGAAGAGCCCGTTTGCGCTGATTCAGGAAATTCGCCAGTGGTTTGACGGCCCTCTGGCGCTGTCGGGCTCGATCGCTTCGGGCGGTGCCATTCTTGCGGCCCAGGCCATGGGGGCCGACTTTGCCTACATAGGCTCGGCCTTCATCGCCACGCACGAAGCGCGTGCCCAGGAGGCCTACAAACAGGCCATCGTGGACTGCAACTCCGACGACATCGTCTACAGCAACCTGTTCACCGGCGTGCACGGCAACTATCTTGCGCCGTCGATTCGTGCGGCAGGGCTGGATCCGGAAAATCTGCCGGAGTCGGATCCCAGCAAGATGAATTTTGGTGGCGATGCCAAAAAGGCCTGGAAGGACATCTGGGGCTGCGGCCAGGGCATTGGTGCGATTTCCGAAATCACCAGCACGGCCGAACTGGTGCAGCGCTTCAAGCGTGAATATGCACAGGCTCGCGAAAGACTGTCAGTCTCCGTCTGACAAGCAGATTGGAAAATTGATCCTAAGCAACGGCGTCCTTGGACGCCGTTTTTTTTGCGCCTTTTTTGCGTCAATCCTCTTGTGTAAATCCGAGTAATAAATGGTGCTTTTATGCAAGGATTCTCTGGGTATTCAAATCTTTAATAAACTTAATGAAGTTTCAGGAAGAACTGAAATTTCAAAAATGAAGAAAACAAACTCTCCCTCAGATTTGGGCTCGATGTCTGGTCAGTCTCTGGCCGGGCGGGCTCTTGGCGCAGAGCGACGCTCGGGCTTGGGTGAGAGGGAAGATCCGCAGCCGTTGAACGCTGCGCCCGGAGCTTTCCTGGCGCAGCCCAGTCTAGAGAAAGAGGCTGCCACGTTCCAGGAGTACGCCGCCATTGCACTGCTGGTGCTGGCTTCCTGGCTGTGGCTGCCTCAGGCCTGGCTGCTGGCTTCGGGCGTGCAGACCATTGCCCAGGGGAGGGGCCTGGCATCGCTTTGGCCACTGGCCGCTGGCGTGGCCTTGTTCGGCGGGTTGCGCGCCTGGTGCGAGGCCAAGGGGGGGCAACTGGCGAGCTTGCAGGCACGTGATCGCTTGAGTGCCATGCGGGCCGCGGCCGTGCAGGCACTGGCCGCCAGCTCGCCGCTGGACCGTGAGCGCGCTGCTTCGGGTCAGGCTGCAAGCGCCATGGCCGAGCAGGCCGAAGCCATGGTGCCCTGGCTGTCGCGCTACCGCAGCGCGCAGTGGCGCGTGCGCCTTGTGCCTTGGCTGCTGCTTGCTGCCGTGGCCTGGCAGAGCTGGGTGGCAGCCTTGATCCTGCTGCTGGCAGCGCCGTTGATCCCCTTGTTCATGGCCATCGTAGGCTGGCGTGCACGTGCCGCCAGCGAAGAGCAGATGGTCGAGCTGGGCGGCATGAATGCCTTCCTGCTCGACAGGCTGCGTGGCTTGAGCACGCTCAGGGCCTTGGATGCCGTGGATGCGACGGCAAGGCGCTTGCGCTCCAATGCCGAGTCCCTGCGTGTGCGCAGCATGCGTGTGCTGCGCATTGCTTTTCTGTCCTCGGCCGTGCTGGAGCTGTTCTCGGCGCTGGGCGTGGCCATGGTTGCGGTCTATGTGGGCTTTCATTTGCTGGGGCCCATGGACTTTGGCAGTTGGGGACACAAGCTCGACCTGGGCCAGGCCTTGTTCGTGCTCTTGCTGGCGCCGGCCTTTTTCGAGCCTTTGCGCGAGCTCTCGGCCGTATGGCATGACAAGGCTGCAGGCCAGGCCGCCGAGGCCGCGCTGGCCCAGCTGGGGAGCGGTGCGCAAACTCTGCAGGGAGCTGGTCGCGAAGAGGCTGGCAATGGATCTTCATCGCCCGAGACTGCGACTCGCGGCTGTGCGCTGAGGCTGGAGCGCCTGCGCATCCATGCCCCGGGCAGCTCGCGTATCCAGACCTTGCCGGCTCTGGAGCTCAAGCCTGGAGAGCATCTGGCCTTGTGCGGGCCCAGCGGGAGTGGCAAGTCCGTGTTGCTGGCCCAGATCGCGGGCCTGCTGCCGACGGCCGAGTCCGGGAGGATCTTTGTCGATGGAAAGCTACTGACCGGTGCAAGCGCAGGCAGCCTGCGCGCGCGCATGGCCTGGATGGGGCAGCGCCCGCATGTGTTTGGGGGCTCGATGGGCATGAATCTGAGCCTGGGCCGCGACCGCGTGAGCGCGACGCAGATGGTGCAGGCCGCCGAGCGTGCAGGTCTGGGTCATATCATGCTTGGACGCCCGGGGGCTTCGTTGGGCGAAGGCGGCTCAGGCCTGTCGGGCGGTGAGGTCGTGAGGCTGGCGCTTGCGCGGCTGGCCTTGTCCAGCGAGGCGGGCTTGCTGCTCGTCGATGAGCCCACGGCCCATCTTGACGGGGCGACCGCCGCCCAGGTCATTCAAGCCTTGCTGGAACTGGCACGGGGCCGGACGCTGATCGTGGCCACCCATGATGAAGAACTGGCGGCGCTGATGCATCGCAGGCTGGACCTGTCAGAGCCCATGGATATCCATCCGTCGGCCTGCGGACTAGAGGAGCGACCGGCATGAAGCCCGATCATCACCAGCATTTGCGGCTCTTGCTGGCGGAGCTCGCTGCGATGGCTCCCAGGCGCCTGTGGCTGGGCGGCGCCTGTCTGAGCCTGTTGACCGTGCTCATGGGCATGGGGCTGCTGGGTCTTTCGGGCTGGTTCATCACGGCTACGGCGATCGCGGGGCTGGCCTCGGCCACGGCCCTGGTTTTCGATGTGTTCATGCCCTCGGCGGGTATACGGCTGCTGGCCCTGGGGCGCACGGGCTCGCGCTATGCAGAGCGCTTGATCACCCATGATGCAACGCTGGCCGTGCTTGCAGCGCTGCGGGAGCGTCTGCTCAGAGCCTGGGCCCGGCCGGAGGCCGCGCGTATCTTGATGCAAAGGCCTGCACGCCTGTTGCAGCGGCTGACGGCCGATGTGGATGCGCTGGACAGCCTTTATCTGCGTTTGTTCGTGCCTTTGTGGGCAGCCTTGGGGGCAGTCCTGTTCGCTGCACTGGCACTGGGCCTGATGCAGTGGTGGCTGGGCCTGGGCCTGGGTTTGTGGCTGCTGCTGGCCGGTCTGGGCAGCAATCTCTGGCTTGCAGGCCGCTCGCGTGCTCCGGCCTGGCGGCGTGCACTGGCGCTTGAATCCCTGCGAGCGCGCACCGTGGATCTGGTGGCAGGCCAGACCGAGCTACTCATGGCAGGACGCCTGAAGGCCCAGTGCGAGAGCATCAAGGCCCGGGACCTGCGCATGGCCGGAGCCGATCGGCAGTTGTATGGGCTGGATGCGAAAGCGGTGCTTTTTCAAGGACTGGCTTCGGCCCTGGCCCTGGCCCTGGCCTTGCTTGGCCTGGGCTGGCTGGCTCAGGAGGGGAAACTGGGGGCGCCGGTGGCAGCGTTGGGCTTGCTGCTGGTTCTGTCTGCCATGGAGCCTTTCTCCGCACTTCGCCGGGGAGCTCTGGAAGCCGGGCGCAGCTGGCTGGCCGCGCGCCGTCTGGCGCCTGCCTTGCTTGATGGCGTGCGCGAAGCTGCTCCCGAAGCTCCTGCGCCAGGCGTGGCCGTGGAGCTTGTCGCAGCCATGCCGCGTCATGGCTTGGCGCAAGGTATTCATTTGCAGCTGCGCACAGGTGAGCGGCTGGCCTTGCTGGGTCCAAGTGGCGCAGGCAAGAGCTCGTTGCTGGGCTTGATTGCCGGTGAGCTTGCGCCCATGCAGGGCAGGGTGCGGGCCGGCGGCTGCAGCTGGCTGACCCAGCGTACCGAATTATTCCTGGACAGCTTGCGCGACAACCTGCGTCTGGCCAGTCCCGATGCCACCGATGAGCAACTGTGGCGGGTGCTCAAGACAGCAGGCCTGGCCGACTTCGTGCGCAGTCTGCCGCAGGGCCTGGACACGCAGCTGGGCGAAGGCGGCCTGGGCCTGTCCGGTGGGCAGGCCCGGCGCCTGGCCCTGGCCCGGCTGCTGCTGAGCCCTGCTCCCTGCTGGCTGCTGGACGAACCCACGGAAGGGCTGGATGCAGCGACCGCCATGGATTTGCTGCAGCGCCTGGACCAGGCCGCGCATGGGCGTAGCCTGATTCTGGCAACTCACAAGTACCGCGAGGCCTGCCTGGCCGACAGATTGATATGCGTGGATCGGGGCCGAGTGGTGCTGGAGGCCGTACGCGGCACAACGGCTTTCGAGCAGGCACTGGAGCGCCTGCGCAGGGACGAATTTGAGGAACGGGGCTGAGGGCGGGGCCAGGCTTTAGTCAATAAAAATCTTTGGAAAGGACTTCAACATGAGCTTAGATATCGTCGATTTATCGCGGCTTCAGTTCGCGGTGACGGCGCTCTACCACTTTCTGTTCGTGCCATTGACGCTGGGCCTGTCGGTGCTCATCGCCATCATGGAGACGGTTTATGTGATGACGGGGCGCACGATCTGGCGCGACATGACCAAGTTCTGGGGCGTGTTGTTCGGCATCAACTTCGCGATGGGCGTTGCCACGGGCATCGTCATGGAGTTCCAGTTCGGCATGAACTGGAGCTACTACAGCCACTATGTGGGCGATATCTTTGGTGCCCCGCTGGCCATCGAAGGTCTGATGGCCTTTTTCCTCGAGGCCACGTTCGTGGGCCTGTTCTTCTTTGGATGGGAGCGCATGAGCCGGGTCGGGCACTTGATCGCGACCTGGCTGGTGGCCATAGGCTCGAATTTCTCGGCCTTGTGGATTCTGATTGCCAACGGCTGGATGCAAAACCCCGTGGGAGCCCAGCTCAATCCACAGACCATGCGCATGGAGGTCACGGACTTTGGGGCCGTGCTCACGAACCCCGTGGCCCAGGCCAAGTTCGTGCATACGGTCTCGGCCGGCTATGTGACGGCAGCCATTTTTGTGCTGGGCGTCTCGGCCTGGTATCTGCTCAAGGGCAGGCATGCGCAACTGGCCAAGCGCTCCATGACAGTGGCCGCTTCGTTCGGCCTTGCGGCTTCGCTGTCGGTCGTGGTGCTGGGAGACGAATCAGGCTATCTGTCTTCCGAACATCAGAAAATGAAGCTGGCGGCCATCGAGGCCATGTGGGATACCGAAGCTGCTCCAGCGGCATTCACGGCCTTCGGCTTTCCTGACCAGGATGCGCGCGAGACCCATTACGCGGTGCACATTCCATGGGTCATGGGGCTGATTGGCACGCGTTCGCTGGATACCGAAATCCCGGGCATCAAGGATCTCGTCAACAACGCCGAAGGCTATATCCGAAACGGCATTGATGCCTACGACGCGCTGCAGACCATTCGTGCGGCCAAGACGGAGGCCGAGGTCCCGGCCGAGGCTCGCATGCGCTTCGAGAACAACGGTGCCTACCTGGGCTACGCCCTGCTGCTCAAGCGCTATCTGGACGATCCGCGCCAGGCCACGGATGAGCAGGTCCGCCAGGCGGCCATGGATACGGTTCCGCCCGTGGGTCCGCTGTTCTGGGCCTTCCGTATCATGGTCGCCCTGGGCATGTTCTTCATTGCGCTCACGGCCTGCTTCTTCTGGCTGTCGGTTCGCCGCAGGCTGGATGCCCACCCCTGGCTGCTCAAGATCGCCGTGCTGTCCATTCCCCTGCCGTGGATTGCTGCCGAGAGCGGCTGGATCGTGGCCGAGCTGGGCCGCCAGCCCTGGATCATTGAAGGCGTTCTGCCCACGGCGCTGGCCGTCTCCAACCTCGGAGCCAGTGCGTTGCTGGCCACGATTGCGGGCTTCATCCTGATCTACACCGTGATCTTCGTCATCGAGATGAAGCTCATGCTCCATTCCATACGCAAGGGGCCGCAAGAGGTGAGCGACGCCCATTTGAGCAATTACTACCCGCTCATGAAGCAGATGGCCGGCAAGGCCTGAGGCAGACAAAGGAAAGAGTCACATGATCTTGCATGAACTAATAAGTTACGACATCTTGCGCCTGATCTGGTGGGTGCTGCTGGCTATCTTGCTCATAGGCTTTGCCGTGACCGACGGCTTCGATCTCGGGGCGGCGGCCTTGCTGCCGCTTGCGGCCAAGACCGATGTGGAGCGGCGCGTGGTCATCAACTCCATAGGCCCGGTCTGGGAAGGCAACCAGGTCTGGCTGATCCTGGGGGGGGGAGCCATTTTTGCGGCCTGGCCGCAGCTGTATGCAGTCTCGTTCTCGGGCTTTTACCTGGCCATGTTCGCGGCTCTGGTGGCACTGATTCTGCGTCCCGTGGCCTTCAAGTTTCGCAGCAAGCGAGAGAGCCCGGCCTGGCGCTCGCGCTGGGATGCGGTGCTGTGCATGGCCGGGGTCGTGCCCGCGCTGATCTTTGGCGTGGCCGTGGGCAATGTGCTGCAGGGCGTGCCCTTCGGCCTGGGCTCGGACATGCGCATTTATTACGAAGGCAGCTTCCTGGGACTGCTCAATCCGTTTGCGCTGCTGTGCGGCCTGGTCTCGCTGGCCATGCTGCTCATGCATGGCGCGGCCTGGCTGTTGTTCAAGACCGATGGCGAGGTCGCCGAGCGCGCGCGCAAATGGGGCGTGCTGGCGGCCGTGCTCACCACGCTGCTGTTCGCGGTGGGTGGCCTGTGGCTGAGCGGCCTTGATGGCTACAGCATTACGAGTGCTGTGAACAAGACCGGACCTTCGAACCCCATGCTCAAGACCGCAGCGCTTGAGGCGGGGGCCTGGTTCGCGAACTACAAGGCACAGCCAGTGCTGTATCTCGTGCCGGCCCTGGGATTGCTGCTGCCGCTTCTGTCGGCCTGCGGCATGTGGCTGCGGCGAGAGTGGCTGGGCCTGCTGGCCAGCGGTCTGGGCATTGCGGGCATCATCCTGAGCGTGGGGGCTTCCATGTTCCCCTTCATCCTGCCTTCATCGCTGGATCCGCAGTTCAGCCTCACGGTATGGGACTCATCCTCCAGCCATTTGACGCTGTTCATCATGCTGGTCTGCGCCCTGATCTTCGTGCCCATCATTCTTGCCTATACCAGCTGGGTCTACAGCATCTTGCGCGGCAAGGTGGACCCGATGGCAATTGCAACGGGCAAGGGCCACTCCTATTGATTTGCTAGAAAAGGATTGAAACAGCATGTGGTACTTTGCCTGGTTGCTAGGCCTGCCTCTGGCGGCCGCCTTTGCCGTACTCAACGCCATGTGGTTCGAACTCATGGATGATGAGCACACCCGCCGTGAACTGCTTGCGGACAGCCAGCGCGAAAAGCGCAGGTGAGTGCAAGTCTCTTGAAGGCAATGACAGCCGAAGAGTGAGGCTGCCATTGCGTCATTGAAGACTTGAGGTATCAAAAAGCCGCTCATCCGAGCGGCTTTTTACTTTGGTGCCGGCGGTCTCAATCCTCTGCGGGCAGGCTCTTGCCCTTCTTGCCGGAGATCCGGTCCTTGAACTCGAGCAGGCGCGTGACAGCCGTGCCCATGCCCATGAGCTGCATGGCCGTCTCGGGCGACAGCCGCTGCACATCGTCGAACCAGCTCATGAGCCGGTCTATGAGCTCATACATGTCGCGCATGCGCTGCTGGGCGTAACGTTCATCGTCGGTACTGGCCTCCTCGAGCATGGCGGCCCGCAGCATGGACTGTGTGGGCTCGATCTCTCGGCGCCGGCGCTCTTCGGCCAGGCGGCGGAAGATCTCCCAGACGTCCTGTGGCGCCTCGAAATATTCACGCCTGTCTCCGGGCTGATGGCGCAGTTGAACCAGACGCCAGGCTTGCAGCTCCTTGAGGCCCATGCTCACGTTGGAGCGCGAGAACTCCAGGGTCTCGGCAATCTGGTCGGCATTGAGCGGTGTGGGAGAGAGATAAAGCAGTGCATAGATCTGGCCCACGGTACGGTTAATGCCCCAGCGGCTGCCCATTTCACCAAAGTGCGAAACAAACTGCCGGTTCAACGCGGGCAGCGGAGTGTTGTGCGTCATGCCCACCATTGTGCCTTTGTGGGCTGAGGCGCTGCAGCTGTGTTCTGAAACGCGCACAATCGCGGGTTTGGCACGCTTGCCAAACCCTGACACATATCAACTTCCCATCATGTCCCAAGCAAGCCGCAGCGCCCTGCTCGATTGCACCAAGGGCCTGGCCTGTGCTGCCATTGTCTGGCACCACCTGGCTTTTTACGGACCCATGTCCGATGTGGCGCGTGCAGAGATCCCAGAGCTGATCGACTGGCTCTACGAATACGCGCGCATGGCCGTGCAGATTTTTCTGGTGCTGGGCGGCTACCTGGCCGCTGCCAGTCTCGCGCCCCAGGGGCAGGCTCGCTTCGATGCGCCCTGGCTGCGGATAGGGCGGCGCTTCGTGCGGCTCATCGTGCCTTATGCCGTGGCCCTGGTCGTGGTCATGCTGGTGTCCGAGGTGGTGCGGCCCTGGTTTGATCACGAGTCCATTTCGGCCGAGCCGGATCTTTGGCAGCTCATCACCCATGCGCTGCTGCTGCAAGGCATTGCGGGGGAGGAGTCGCTGTCGGCCGGTGTCTGGTATGTGTCCATAGACTTTCAGCTGTTTGCACTCACGGTCCTGCTGCTGGTCTTGGCGCGCGGCTTGAGCCACAGGCCTGCGGCCTGGCCCCCGGGATGGACGCTTTCACAACTCCTGGTCGTGCTGCTGGCTGCAGCTTCGCTGCTGGGCTTCAACCGTGATGCCGATTGGGACGACTGGGCGCTGTACTTTTTTGGTGCCTACGGGCTGGGCATGATGGCCTGCTGGGCAGTACAGGCTCCGAAAAGGGCAGCAGCCTGGGCCTGGAGTCTGTTGATGGTGGGCCTGGTCATGCTGGCTCTGGCCTTGCAGTGGCGTGACCGCATCGCCCTGGCCGGGGCCACGGCCCTGGCTCTGGTGGCCGCAATGCGCAGCCCGTCGCTGGCGCAGTGGCAGGGCTGGAGGCCGTTGGGTCGGCTGGGGCAGATCTCGTATTCGGTGTTCCTCGTGCACTTTGCAGTCTGCCTGCTCATGAATGCGGTGGTTCATTATTTCTGGCCTGATTCCGTGGTCGCCGCCTTGTGGGGCATGCCAATTGCATTCGTGTTGTCGATTGCGGCCGGGTATGGGCTTTATGAGCGCGTGGAGCGTCCTGTGTCCACCTGGCAGGTGGCGCTGCGCTGGCAGGCCGGTCTGGTCGGGGCAGGCATGCTGGCTGCGGCCGTGGCCGCGCTCCACTGAAGGAATGTGCGTAAAAAAAGCAGCCGAGGCTGCTTTGAGGTTGGGAGCTGGCTTCAGGCTTAGCGGTGCAGCTCGCCCGCGCTTTCGGGCTGAAAGTCTATGCCGTCCACACGAACCGTGACCTGGCCCGTGGGGCTGGGCATGCGGAATTCATCGCCGACGCTCAGGCCCAGCAGGGCAATGCCCACGGGCGCAAACACGGAAACCTTGTCGACGCTACCGTCCATTTCCTTGGGGTAGACCAGGGTCAGGGTATTCGTCTTGCCGGACTCCAGAATGGTGAAGCGCACCGTGGAGTTCATGGTCACCACATTGGGGGGCATGTCCTTGGGATCGAACACGTCGGCCCGGTCGAGCTCGGCCTCCAGAGACTCACGGCCTGGAAAGTTGCCGGCGAGCTTGTCCAGCAAGGCCTCTATGCGCTCCAGATCCAGGGACGACAAAATAATGTGGGGCTTGCGCTCCATGGTAGGGCTCCTGTGAGTGAATGCAGGGCGCCACTGCTGATGAGGAATCAGTGGCGTTCAAACGGACAAAAGCCCGGGCAACGTGCTTGTCCGGGCCTAGGCATGAGATGGCACCAAGTTGGTGAGTTCCTTACATTGTGCAGCCAATAAAAATCCCTGCCAAGCGATCCCGCACGAAGCACTGCGAAATCCTCTTGCCAAACGCAGGCGAATTGCGTAGCCCTGATGCAGAAATGGGGTCTGGAATTTTCTCTTGGCGATGAATGCTGTATTTATGTACAGTATCTTGATGAGCCAAGAATTCTCTCCAGTACAGCCCTTGCTGCCCATCAAGGGGCGTGGTGCAGCCAACTGGCCCGAGCATCGCTTTGCCAGGGATGAGCGCTCGGCTTTCGACGATGGCTGGGGTGGTGGGGCCCTGGCCGACGACCCCGGGGCCGTACGCACCGAGCTCAGTTGGGAGCAGGCGCGCTCGGCGCTAAGCCGCCATGAGTCTCCCGATCTGCCATATCACCTGGGCCTGAATCCCTACCGAGGCTGTGAACATGGCTGCATCTACTGCTATGCACGGCCCACGCACAGTTATCTGGGCTGGTCGCCAGGGCTGGATTTCGAGACCCGGCTCATTGCCAAGAAGAATCTGCCCGAATTGCTGAGTGCCGAGCTGGCGCGCGACAGGCATGTGCCCAGCCCCATCATGCTGGGCTCGGTCACCGACTGTTATCAGCCGATTGAACGCGAACTGAGGCTCACGCGCAGACTCATCGAAGTGCTGGCCCGGGCACGTCACCCCTTCACCATCGTGACCAAGGGCAGCGGCGTGGAGCGCGATCTGGATCTTCTGGCGCCTTTGGCCGAGCAGGGGCTGGTCAGCGTGCACCTGTCGCTGAGCACCTTGAACCCGGAGCTTGCCCGCCGGCTGGAGCCGCGCGCTGCCGCTCCGTACAGGCGCTGCAGCACCATTCAGACCCTGGCCGCAGCCGGCGTGCCCGTAGGCGTGAGCCTGGCGCCGCAGATACCGTTTCTCAACGATGACATGGAGCAGGTGCTCGCAGCCGCAGCCGAGGCTGGCGCGCGTCACGCTTTTTACGCGGTGCTGCGCCTGCCCTGGGAGCTTGCGCCGCTGTTCGAGCAATGGCTTGGGTTGCATTACCCGCAACGTGCGACAAGAGTCATGGAGCGCGTGCGCGACCTGCATGGCATAGACCAGGCCGGGCGCGAGGCAGGCCGCAGCTACAACAGCCAGTTCGGCCAGCGCATGAAGGGCCAGGGGCTCTGGGCCCAAATGCTGGCCCAGCGTTTTCGGCTCGCCTGCCGCAAACTGGGCCTGAACCGCGAACCCTTGCGCCTTGACTGCAGCCAGTACAGTCCTGCGCTTTTGCAAAAGCAGCAACGTCTGTTCTGAATGTGGCTACATGGCCTTGAAACGAGTGGCATACAGCCGGCTCACGGCCAGTCTTTCGGGCCTGTCGCGCAGACTGAGCCACAGGCGGCTGGCCTCATCGCGCTGGGCGCAGGCTATGCTGCTGGCGCGCACCACGGTGCCGCGATGTATCTGCCAGAACATTTCTGGGTCCAGCTGCGGCAGCAGCTCCTTCAAGGGCATGCGAAGCAGGTATTCGTGCCTGGCCGTGAGCACACGCAGATATTTGTCCGAGGCTTCGAAATACACGACTTCGGACAGGGGCAGCATCTGGATTTGATGGCCCATGCCCACCTGTATCAACTGCAGTCGGGGCGAAGCGGGTGCAGAGGCCTGGTGCATGAGCTCGCGCAATTGCTCCAGCGTGCTTTCGAGCCTGCCGGACCGGCACTGGGCCAGTCGTTGCTGTATGCGCTTGACCGTGAGCGCAAGGCGCTGGGGCTGCACGGGCTTGAGCACATAGTCGAGTGCCTGGGCATCGAACGCTGCCATGGCGTACTGGTCATAAGCGGTCACAAAGACCAGAACCGGAAAAGGTAGAGCCTCTGGCCAGGCCTCGGCGAGTTCGGCAGCGGCTTCTAGACCACCTTGGCCTGGCATGCGTATATCGAAAAACAGCACATCGGGCCGCAGGTCCAGGGCCTTGTGCACGGCACTCAGACCGTCGCCGGTCACGGCAGCAATCTGCAGAGCAGGCCAGGCCAGGGCAAGGGAGTGGCATAAATCCTGGGCCAGCAAAGGTTCGTCTTCGGCGATGAGCGCACGAGCTTGCATATGGAGGCGGTTACAGAGGAAGGCGAATGATTGCCAGAGTGCCGTCTTCGGGCCCTGGCCGCAGTTCAAGACTTGCCGCCGGTCCATAGCGGCTGGCCAGTAGCTCGCGCAGATAAGCTGTGCCAAAGCCGGTAGTCCCGTCTTCGGGGCTGGTCTGTGCATGCTCCAGCCCCTGACCGTTATCGGCCACGCAAAGCTCAAGGCAGGGGCCGCAGATGGCTGATGTGCGGCGTGCGCTGACGCTGATGCAACCACCTTGCACACGCGGCTCCAGCCCGTGGCGGATGCTGTTTTCGACCAGCGGCTGCAACAGCAGAGGCGGTACGGCCGTGGTGGCCAGATCCTCGGGTAGATCCAGTACGTAGCTCAGGCGCTGGCCCATGCGCATGCCCATCAACGCCAGATAGCTGTGCAGCAGTTCAAACTCCTGGGCCAGCGTATGCCCGAGTGGAATGGTGTTTGTGCGCGAGCCTTGCAATGTGGCGCGGAGAAAAGCAATCAAATGATCGAGCATGAGCCGAGCGCGCTCGGGGTCCGACCCAATCAGCACACGCAGATTGGCCAGGGTGTTGAACAGCATGTGAGGCTCAAGCTGGGCTTGCAGCAGCTGCAGTTGAGCTTGGGTGGCCTGATGCTGGGCCTGCTGCAGCCGACTCTCAAACCACATGCTGCGGCTGCGGCTGTAGAAGTAATAACAGCCTGCAAGGCTTGCGATTAGCGCAATCGCCATCGTGGTGCGCAGCCGGCTCAGACCCGAATGCCAGGTCGAGAGGCCAGTCCAGAGATCGGCCAGGAACGTGCCCAGCACAAAGCCGATGGCAATACCTGCGGCGGGCAGTCCCCAGGCCAGCCAGCCCCGGGGCCAGCCGGTTTCGGCGCTGGATGGAAAAGCATGGCGACCCAGGTCAATCAAGGCCCAGGTACACAGGCCTATGGCGAGGGAATAGACCAGTGGAGTCTCATAAGACCCATCGGGTTTGAACGCGTATTGCACCGAGGTCACGAGCAGGCAAAAAACCAGCATCTGCAAAAAATGCCTGAGCTTGTGCTTCCAGTTCATGCTGCTCAAGATCCGTCGCTCGGGCTGAATGGAAAAGCCGAAGCACCGAGAAAGGCCGAGGCACGCAGACCCCAGGCGCTTGTCCGTTGGCGTGCCAGTTGCTCCAGGTGGTGGTCGGATGGCATGAAGTTCATTGTAGGGGTCGGGCATCAGGTCATCGCCAGCTGACGGGGGCCAGGCTTCAGCCGCAACAGCCTGGCGGTGCGTGCCATGAACCAGCCGCTGAACAGGCCATAAAGCACGGCCATGGAAAAACCCAGCTGGATGTCTCCAGCCAAGCCGGGGTGCAGGGCCAGCTCCAGACCCAGCAGGTATTTGGTCATGAAAATGCCAAGAATCAGCAGCAAGGGCAGGGGGCTGCCCGGGAGCACGAACTTGTGGCTCGTTGTGTCATAGTGCGTGCCAGCTGGTGCTTGAGGCAGAAGAGTCAGAATGAGTGCTCCGGTCAACAGCGTGAGCAGCAGCCAGGCCAGGAGCAGGCCTGCGCTCTGGCCTGCGGGGCCAAAGGCCGACAGCAGGCTCCAGATGGACAGCAGCCCCATGGCCGAAGGCATGAGCAAAATGCGTAGTAGGCCGGCCTCGCGCGCTCGCAGCTGGCTTGCACCCAGGGCTATCAAGGCGAGCAGCAAAGCCCAGACCCATGCGGGCGTTGCCTTGAGCAGCATGCCGGGCTGGTTGAGCAAAAGCTTGAACAGCAGGCTGGATTGCGAAAACTGCTGAAACTGCCCGATCAGCCATTGGCCCAGCCGGCGGTCGGGGGCTAGCGTGAACAGGCCGGCACCCACGCAGGCACCGAAATATAGGCGCTGCATGGTCTTTCTGTGGCCGTCGATATTGCCGCGCAGCAGGCTGCGAAAGCTCATGAACAGCATGGCCAGCGTCAGCAGTACCAGAAAATGCACAAGACCCAGGCCTTGCCATGAGGGGCCGAGACGGGCGGGTATGAAGATGGCAGAGAGGGCCGTGGCCAGCATGAGCGTGACCCAGGCATGGCCAGCGGCTCTGTGCAGGTGCGGTCTTGCCGCGCCGCGACGCCTGGCCCAAAGTGCCACAGGCCCTACGGCCGTGGCGGCCAGGGCTGCAGCCAGATGCACGGCGATGGCGGGAGTCCATTGCATGTCGGTTGTCCAAAGTGTTGGTGCGCTCACTGTGGAGTAGGCCGCTTTTTGGGGCCAGGGATTTGCGACGGACTGCAGATGCAGGTGTGTGGAATGCCGGGGCTGGACGTGAGCTGGGCACATTCCTTGGATAGAAGATTGGCGTCGAAATGGAAATCAAATGAAAATCATTTGCATATAATTCCAGGTTCAGCCAGCAATGATGCCGCCCGGGGGCAACACCTCCGCCGCCGCAAGCCAGCTCTTGAAATGTTCGAGCAATGGTTTTCCTTGAGGGCTGCACAGTGCGGCTTCTGGCTTGACAGGGTCTGGTTTTGCGCAAGCCATCCTCATGCGCCGTTCGAACTTTCATGCTTTTCATTTTTTCGCATGCCTGTGGCGGCATGCTGCATGGAAGGTTTTGCAATGACAGCAGCAGTTATCGAAAAGCAGAGCTACGAGAATGTGATTGCGGTCAACGCACCCCAGGTACGCGAGCTTTTTGCGCGCGAGCGACTGGGCGGCTTGCGGGCCAGGGAAGCGGCCCAGGCCCTGGGCTTGCCGGAGGGCGCGGTCATAGGCGCGCATGCGGGAGAGCATGGTGCCAGCTTGCAGGCCAGGCCCCTGCGCCCTGAATGGCTGAGCCTGCTCAAGGCGCTGGAGGCTTGTGGGCCCGTGATGGCCTTGACGCGCAACGAGTCAACGGTGCACGAGAAAACCGGGGTGTATCGGAAGCTGTCGGCCCAGGGGCCGGTTGGCCTGGCCCTGGGGCGCGAGATCGACTTGCGCCTGTTTTTCACCCAGTGGCATGCGGGCTATGCGGTGACCGAGCAATCGGCCGCGCCAGGCAAGACCATGCACAGTCTGCAGTTTTTCAATGCCCAGGGGCTGGCCGTGCACAAGATCTATGCACGTGAGGCCACGGACATGCAGGCCTGGCAGGCCCTGGTCGAGCGCTTTGCCGAGCCCAGCGCCGGCTATGTGTTCCGCCGCACAGTGCCATGCGCCGTGGTCAAGCCTGATGTGGACATTGATGTCGCAGGCTTGCGCAGCGCCTGGGCGGCAATGCAGGACACGCACGAATTCTTCGATCTGCTCAAGCGCTTTGGTGCCGAGCGCCAGCAGGCCTTGCATCTGGTGGAGGGCGACTTCTGCGAGCGCCTCGCGCCTCGGTCCCTGCAGGGGCTGCTTGATGCGGCCGCGCTCGACGCTCTTCCCATCATGGTTTTCGTGGGCAGTCCGGGCTGCATACAGATTCACACGGGGCCGGTGCGCAACATCAAGCCGCTGGCCTTGCCGGGCAAGGGTGAGTGGCTCAATGTGCTGGACGAGGACTTCAGCCTGCACCTGCGCTGCGACCAGATCGACGCGGTCTGGCTGGTGCGCAAGCCCACGGCCGATGGCGTGGTGACTTCGGTCGAGGCGTTTGATGCCCAGGGCGAGCTCATGGCCATGTTTTTTGGTGAGCGCAAGCCCGGCAACCCCGAGCTTGGGGCCTGGCGCCAGTTGGCGGAACAGCTGCCGCGTCTGGAGCCGGCGGGCCAGTCGCGGGAATCCAAGGAGTCGGCATGAGCCATGCGCATCAAAGGCGCGCTGCGCTGCGCTGGATGGGGATGAGCATGGCAGCGGGAGCCATGGCCCGCATGGGTCTGGTCCAGGCCGCAAGCCAAGTCCAGCCTGCGCGGCGCCTGGTATCGCTCAGCGGTGCCCTGACCGAGATGGTGTATCACCTGGGCGCAGAAAGCCTGCTCGTGGGCACGGACACCACCAGCCTCTACCCCGAGGCCGCGCAGAAGACGGCCAAGGTCGGCTATGTTCGCCAGCTCTCGGCCGAGGGTCTGCTTGCGCTCAGGCCGGATGCGGTGATAGGCACCATGGAGGCCGGGCCTGCCGTGGTGCTGGATCAGCTGCGTGCGGCAGGCGTGCGCGTGAGCCTGATCGAAGGGAGCAATGACTGGGCCGAGGTCCAGGCCAAGCTGCAGCTCGTGGGTCGAGAGACCGGGCGTGCGAGCCAGGCCCAGGCCTTGCAGCTCAAGCTGGACAGGCAGTGGCAGCAGGTACAGGAGCGTGTGGCCAGGGCCGGGCGCCAGCCGCGCGCGCTGTTCATGCTTGCGCATGGCGGCACACCTTCGGTTGCGGGCCGGGGCACCAGCGCCCATGCCCTGATCTCGATGGCTGGCGGTGTGAATGCGGGCGCTGCCTTCGAGGGCTACAGGCCGTTGACCGCCGAGGCCATGGCGGCGGCTGCGCCCGATGTGCTCATCAATACCGAGCCAGGGATCGAGGCCATGGGCGGGGAGACGGCGTTCTGGCGTCGCCCCGAGCTGGCCTTGACGCCTGCCTTCGCACGCAAGGCCCTGGTCATGGTCGATGCCGGGCAACTGCTGGGATTCGGGCCGCGCCTGCCAGAGGCCGTGGACCGGCTGCACCGGCAGTTCCAGTCACTCGTTGCATGAACCAGGCACGGGTCCGCAGCCTGAGCGAGTTGCTGGTGCTGGCAGATGTCGTTGTGCCGACAGCCGACTCGAATCTTGCGCGCCCAGGAATGCGTCCTGGCCTGGTGCTGCTGCTGGGCCTGTGTCTGGTGCTCGCGGCGTTGCTGATCGGCATTGCCAGCGGCGCCTATGCGATCGAGCCCCGAAGGCTGCTCATCCTGCTATGGCAGTCCGTGGCGGGTTCAGAGCCTGCAGGGCCCGAGCAACTGGTGCTGCTCCATATTCGCCTGCCGCGCTTGTTGCTGGGCGTGGCCGCGGGGGCCGGCCTGGGCCTTGCGGGCGCCTTGATGCAGGCCTTGTTCCGCAACCCCCTGGCCGATCCCGGACTGATCGGCGTGAGCAGCGGTGCTGCATTGTTTGCTGGCTTGGCCATTGTCCTGGGCGCGGCCTGGGCGCCGTTCCTGCCCAGGGCCCTGGGCAGCTGGCTGCTGGTGCTCATGGCTTTTGGCGGCGGTCTGCTGACCACGGCCCTGGTCTATGGGCTGGGGCGCGGCCGCGAGGGCGCGAACATGGGCCTGATGCTGCTGGCCGGCATTGCCATCAATGCGCTGGCCGGCGCAGGCCTGGGCTTTCTGAGCTTTGTCTCCACCGATGAGCAGTTGCGCAATCTGCAGATGTGGCTGCTGGGCAGCCTGGGTGCGGCGCGCTGGAGTGCCGTGGTCCTGGTCGGTGCGGCCGTGGCCGTGTGCCTGTGCGCGGGCCAGGCGCTTGCGCGCCCGCTGAACGCGATTGCACTGGGCGAGGCCCAGGCCCGTCTTCTGGGCGTGGCCGTGGAGCGCTGCAAGCGCCGCGCCGTGCTCATCGCGGCTTTGGCCGTGGGGGCGGTGACCGCAGCCACGGGCATCATCGGCTTCATCGGCCTCGTAGCCCCGCACTGGGTGCGTCTGGTGGCCGGGCCCGATCATCGCGTGGTGCTGCCGGGATCGGCCCTGCTGGGCGCGGCCCTGGTGGTGGTGGCCGATGCCATGGCGCGAACCCTGGTCAGCCCGGCGGAGCTGCCGCTGGGTGTGCTCACGGCCTTTGTGGGCGTGCCGCTGTTCTTGCTCATGCTGCGTCAGTTCGGGAATCGGGTATGAGTGCCCGCAGCTCTTCGCTGGAGTGCCGGAGCCTGGGCGTGGGGATAGGCATGGGGCCGCGCCTGGCCGTGGTGGATAAGGCCCTGCAGGCGGGGCGCTTCACGGCCATCCTGGGGCCCAATGGTGCGGGCAAGTCCACGCTGATGTCCATGCTGGTGGGGGAGCGCATGCCTCAGTCCGGTGACGTCTGGCTCGACGGCCAGCCGCTGGCCGCGCACGATGGCCAGCAGCTCGCGCGCCGGCGCGCCTTCATGGCCCAGGATTGCAGCGTGGCCTTTGACTTCACGGCGCGCGAGGTCGTCGAACTGGGACGCTACCCGCACCGTCAGCATCCCAGCCCCCAGGAGGAGGTGATCGCACCGCAGGCCATGGCGCTTGCGGGTGTGGCCCATCTGGGTGGGCGCAGCATACGCCAGTTATCGGGAGGAGAAAGGGCGCGCGTCCATCTGGCGCGCGCCCTGGCCCAGGTCTGGGAGCGGCCTGGCGATGAGGATACCTGCTGGCTGTTGCTGGACGAGCCCACGGCGGCCCTGGATCTGGCCCACCAGCACCGCTGCATGGGCTTGCTGCGCCAGCTGGCCGAGCGCCAGGGCCTGGGCGTGGTGGCCGTGATCCATGATCTGAATCTCGCGCTGCGCTATGCGCACGAGGTCTTGCTGCTGGGGGCGCAAAGCCTGTGCGGTCCCGTGGCCCAGGTGCTCACGCCTCAGGCCATAGAGCGTGTCTGGGGTGTGACCTGCACCCCCGTCACTGCCGAAGACGGTGTGCAGCAATACCTGTTTGCCAATAAAAATGAATGAAAATAGGCTTTAGCCCTTATGGGGAGCGCGCTATAAGCTATCTTTTTTGATGTTTTTTCGGCGCTGCGCAGCCAATCGGCGCGTCAGCGCCTCAGGGTGAAAGCCAGGCGGATAGCGGATCCACTTGGCGCGGCCCAAGGCCAGGGACAGCAAGCAAGGGCCGCCCCGCCGCGAGGCTGTCGTCCCCCTCCCGCGAAGCGAGAGAGGGGGAAGGCGCGTCAGCGCCTCAGGGGGTGCTTGATTCTCAATGCCCCAGATGCTGGGGCAGCACTTCCTGCAGGATGGTGGTGGCGATCTCCTCGATCGACTTGGTCGTGCTTGACAGCCACTGAATGCCACTGCGGCGCATCATGGACTCGGCCTCGGCCACTTCGTTGCGGCAGTTCTCAAGACTTGCATAGCGCGAGTCGGGGCGGCGCTCGTTGCGTATGCTGGACAGGCGCAGGGGGTCGATGGTCAGACCGAACAGCTTCTTGCGGTAGGGCACCAGCGCCGGAGGCAGTTGCTTGCGGTCGAAGTCCTCGGGGATCAGGGGGTAGTTGGCGACCTTGAGCCCGAACTGCATGGCCAGGTACAGGCTGGTCGGCGTCTTGCCGCTGCGCGAGACGCCGACCAGGATCACGTCGGCGCCGCTGAGGTCGGTATTCGTCTGGCCGTCGTCATGGGCCAGCGTGTAGTTGATGGCCTCCATGCGCTCCAGGTACTCCTTGCTCTCGCTGATGTCGGCGAAGCGGCCCACGCGATGCAGGGATTTCTGGCCCAGCTCCTGTTCCAGCGGGCGCACGAAGGTGCCGAACATGTCGAACACCTTGCCCTTGCACTCGGCCTCGATCATGTCCAGCACATCCTGGTTCACCAGGGTGGTGAAGACGATGGGCTTGTGGCTTTCGACCTCGGCCACATGGTTGATCTGGCGCACGGCCTGATGGGCCTTGTCCATGCTGTCCACGAAGGGGATGCGTACCAGGCGGGGCTTGGTGTCGAACTGGGCCATGATGGCCGTGCCAAAGGTCTCGGCCGTAATACCTGTGCCGTCGGAGATCACGAAAATCGTATGGGTATGCATGGTGAACGGGCACTGCGGCCCTGGTGGCAAAGCAGAACAAGGCAGGCGCCCCGGGCCAGGTGGCCGGCATGCGCCTACAATGGCGCCCATTATTCACAATTTCCCGCCCATGCTTGTTGCCGGCCTCCAACCAGAACAGCAAAGCCTCGCGCCAACCCGCGTGGGCGGATTCGTCGTGCCCGACTTCTGCGGCAACGGCGGACAACGGTTTTCTAACTTTGGAGCTTTCCCATGTCTCAACTCTTTGAGGCGACCGCCCTGGTCGTGGCGTTTGAAAAACTGAGAATGACGGACGTCGAGTCCGTTGGCGGCAAGAACGCCTCGCTCGGTGAAATGATTTCCCAGTTGCCCCAGGGCGTGCGCGTGCCCACGGGCTTTGCGACCACGGCCCATGCCTTCCGCGAATTCCTCGCGCACGACGGCCTGGCCGGCAAGATCAGCGCCAAGCTCGCGGCTCTGGACGTGGACGACGTGCGCGAGCTCGCCCGCGTGGGGGCCGAGATCCGTGCCCTGGTCGAGAACCAGCCTTTCCCTGCCGATCTCGAAAAAGCCATTCGCGAGGAATTCGTGCGCCTGCAGGGTGGCAATGAAGCGGCCTCGTTTGCCGTGCGCTCCTCGGCCACCGCAGAAGACCTGCCCGACGCCTCGTTCGCAGGCCAGCAGGAAACCTTCCTCAACGTGGTGGGCATCGAGGACGTGCTGCACAAGATGAAGGAAGTGTTCGCCTCGCTCTACAACGACCGCGCCATCTCCTACCGCGTGCACAAGGGCTTCGAGCACGACGTGGTGGCCCTGTCCGCCGGCGTGCAGCGCATGGTGCGCTCCGACCTGGGCGCGGCCGGTGTGATGTTCACCATCGACACCGAATCGGGCTTTGAAGAAGTGGTCTTCATCACCTCCAGCTATGGCCTGGGCGAGACCGTGGTGCAGGGCGCCGTCAACCCCGACGAGTTCTATGTGCACAAGCCCATGCTCAAGGCCGGCAAGAAGGCCTTGATCCGCCGCAACCTGGGCTCCAAGCTGATCCAGATGGTGTTTGCCACGCCTGAGGAAAAGGCCGCCGACGGCAAGCTGGTCAAGACCACCGATGTGGCCCATGAGCTGCGCAACCGCTATTCGCTGAGCGACGAGGATGTGCAGCAACTGGCCCACTATGCGCTGGTGATCGAGCAGCACTACGGCCGTCCCATGGACATCGAGTGGGGCAAGGACGGCACGGACGGCCAGCTCTACATCCTGCAGGCTCGCCCCGAAACCGTGAAGAGCCAGGCCAAGGGCCAGGCCGAGCAGCGCTATGCGCTCAAGGGTACGGGCACGGTGCTGGCCGAGGGCCGCGCCATCGGTCAGAAGATCGGTACCGGCCCCGTGCGTCTGGTCAGCGATATCTCGCAGATGGACCAGGTGCAGGCCGGCGACGTGCTGGTCACCGACATGACCGACCCCAACTGGGAGCCGGTGATGAAGAAGGCTGCGGCCATCGTCACCAACCGTGGCGGCCGTACCTGCCACGCGGCCATCATTGCGCGCGAGCTCGGCATTCCCGCCGTGGTCGGCTGCGGTGACGCCACCGAGCTGCTGAAGAACGGCACCCTGGTGACCGTGTCCTGCGCCGAAGGCGATACCGGCAGGATCTACGACGGCCTCATCGAGACCGAGGTCACCGAGGTGCAGCGCGGCGAGATGCCGGCCATCAAGACCAAGATCATGATGAACGTGGGCAACCCCCAGCTGGCCTTCGACTTTGCCCAATTGCCCAACGAGGGCGTGGGCCTGGCGCGTCTGGAGTTCATCATCAACAACAACATCGGCGTGCACCCCAAGGCCATCCTGGACTACCCGGCTGTGGACGCCGACCTCAAGAAGGCTGTGGAATCCGTGGCCCGTGGACATGCATCGCCGCGCGCCTTCTATGTGGACAAGGTGGCCGAAGGTGTGGCCACGATTGCTGCGGCTTTCTATCCCAAGCCCGTGATCGTGCGCATGTCGGACTTCAAGTCCAACGAATACCGCAAGCTCATCGGCGGCAGCCGCTACGAGCCCGAGGAGGAAAACCCCATGCTGGGCTTCCGCGGTGCGGCGCGCTACATCTCCGAGGACTTCGGCGAGGCCTTCCGCATGGAGTGCGAGGCGCTCAAGCGCGTGCGCGAGGACATGGGTCTGACCAACGTCAAGATCATGATCCCCTTCGTGCGTACCCTGGGTCAGGCCAAGCGCGTGACCGAACTGTTGGCGGCCAACGGCCTCAAGCGCGGCGAGAACAGCCTGGAGCTGATCATGATGTGCGAAGTGCCCTCCAACGCCATCCTGGCCGACGAGTTCCTCGAGTACTTCGACGGCTTCTCCATCGGCTCCAACGACCTGACCCAGCTGACCCTGGGCCTGGACCGCGACTCGGGCCTGGAGTTGCTGGCAGCCGACTTCGACGAGCGCGATCCTGCGGTCAAGAAGATGCTGGAGCGTGCCATCTCCGCCTGCCTGGCGCAGAACAAGTACGTGGGCATCTGCGGCCAGGGCCCTTCGGACCATCCCGACTTTGCGCAGTGGCTGTCCGACCAGGGCATTGCCTCCATCTCGCTGAACCCCGACAGCGTGGTTGCCACCTGGCAGCGTCTGGCGGCGGGCTGAGCATCCGGGCCGGCTCGTCATGCACCAGGATCCCGGATACTTGCATGACGATGGCCCGGATCCCGGGGGACAGGGCTTTCCCCCGGATTTCCACGATGCCGGCCACCTGAGGCTCAAGGCCGCTTTGCTCGCGGTCTGGGCTCTGGCATCGTTTGGCGTGGTCTATTTTGCGCGCGATCTGCAGTCGCTCATGCCCGACTGGCCCCTGGCCTACTGGCTTGCGGCGCAAGGCTCGGTGCTGATGTTTCTGGTGGTCCTGATCGTCTACTGTCTGGCCATGAGTCATCTGGAGCGCCGTGGGGCACGCTCCGGCACAGCGCCCAGCCATGGCGCGCAGCAGCCCCCACCGCATGACTGAGTCCCGCTCGCGCGCCTGGCGGCGCCATCGCGGCATGGGCTTTTACATGCTGGGCGTGCTGGGCTTTCTGGCCCTCATGCTGTGGGCCGAACAGCAAGGCCTTTCGCGCCACTGGATCGGCCCGATCTTTCTGTTCTTCACCGTCATGGTCTATGCGGCCATAGGCGTTTATCTGCGCACCAGCAGTCCCGACGAATACTACGTGGCCGGGCGCAACATCCCGCCCGTCTACAACGGCATGGCGGCAGCGGCCGACTGGATGAGCGCGGCCTCGTTCATCAGCCTCTCGGGCGCGCTGTATCTGCAGGGATTTGCGGGCCTGCCCGGCCATGCGGGCGGCCTGGCCTATCTGCTGGGCTGGACCGGCGGCTTCTGCCTGGTGGGCATGCTGATCGCGCCGCATCTGCGCGCCATGAATCTCTACACCATTCCGGACTTCTTCCAGGTCCGGTTCGGCGGGCGCTGGCCGCGCGTGATTGCGGCGCTGGCGGCGATCATGTGCTCCTTCACCTATGTGGTGGCGCAGATCTACGGCGTGGGCCTGATCGCCTCGCGGCTCACGGGCGTGCAGTTCGAGATCGGCATCATGCTGGGCCTGGGCGGCGTGCTGCTGTGCTCGTTTCTGGGCGGCATGCGCGCCATCACCTGGACCCAGGTGGCCCAGTATGTGGTGCTGCTGCTGGCGTTTCTGATCCCTGTCTCCTGGCTGGCCTACAAGCAGCTGGGCAACCCGCTGGCGTCGGTGGTCTATACCCAGCAGCTCGGCAAGATCGCCCAGCTTGAGCAGCAGTTGCAGCAGTCCCCGGCCGAGCAGGAGGTGCAGGCCGCCTACCGCGCGCGCGCCCAGGTGCTGGAGGCCAGGCTGGGCGACGTGCAGCGCAGCCTGGAGGCCGAGCGCCAGGCCTTGATGGAGCGCATACGCGGGCTGCGCACCAGCAGCGGCGACATAGGCGCCATCATGGCCGCGAGCCGCGAGCTCGCGAGCCTGCCGCGCGACGAGGCCTCGGCGCGCGAGCGCTGGACCCAGCAGTTGCAGGAGGTGTGCGATCGCATGCAGCCCCTGGCCGGCATGCCCTTGCACAGCCATCCGTTTGCGGGCGATCCCGATGGCGGGCCCGAGGAAAAGCAGGCATTCGAGAGCAGCCGGCGCAATTTTCTGGCCCTGATGTTCTGCCTCATGGTGGGCACGGCGGGCCTGCCGCATCTGCTCACGCGCTACTACACCGTGCCCTCGGTCTCGGCTGCGCGCGCCTCCGTGGGCTGGACGCTGTTCTTCGTGGGCCTGCTGTATCTGAGCGCGCCGGCGCTTGCGGCCCTGGTCAAGTACGAGGTCATGAGCACCCTGGTGGGCACGCGCTTCGACGAGCTGCCCAACTGGATCGCCCAGTGGTCGCGCGTGGAGGCCGGGCTTTTGTCCGTGGAGGACGTGAACGGCGACGGCATCCTGCAGTTTGGCGAGATCCGCATGGGGGCCGACCTGATCATGCTGGTCACGCCCGAGCTCGGCGGCATGCCGTATGTGGTCTCGGGCCTGGTCGCTGCAGGCGGCCTGGCCGCAGCCCTGTCCACGGCCGACGGCCTGCTGCTGACCATCAGCAATGCACTCGTGCGCGATCTTTATTTTCGTGAGCGCCGGCGCCGAGCCTCGCCCGAGCAGCGCGTGATTCTCTCCAAGTTTGCGCTGCTGGTCGTGGCCTTGTCGGCAGCCTTCGTGGCCTCGCTGCGTTCATCGGACATCCTGCCCATGGTCTCGGCCTCGTTCTCCATTGCGGCCTCGGCCTTTGTGCCGGCCATGGTGCTGGGCATCTTCTGGCGCGGCACCACGCGGCAAGGCGTTGTGGCCGGCATGCTCGCGGGCCTGGGGGTCACGCTCTACTACATGCTGTCCCATGTCGCGGGGCTGCAGGCTGCGCTGCCCGGGTTTTTGCGCAGCGGCCTGTGGTGGGACATACAGCCGATCTCGGCCGGGGTCTTTGGCGTACCCCTAGGCCTGCTTGTGACCTGGCTGGTGAGCTGCCTGGGGAAGTCTGCACGCGACTATCTAAAAGAGTAGCGCCTACCGCTTGCCATATAAGGATTTCAAGACGATTTAGTAATGAAATCGTTATGTATCAAGCGCAAGCCGCTATGGTCTTGATAGAGACTGACCTGCGGAAAACCCGATTGGGCCCAGGCCCTGACCATGGCAGTCTCTAGGCCTCAAGCGACTCCTGTGGATCTGGGTTTATGTATTTCATGAAGACGCCGGCTGGGCAGCAGGCCTTCCAGCAGCGGCATGCGGATCTTTCTCCGCGACTGCGATCGGCCTTTTTGCTGTTCAACGGCGAGCGCAGCCTGGCCCAGGTGCTTGAGTCCGTGACCGGCATGGGCGTGACGCGGGACGAGATCATGGGCCTGGTGGAACGCGCCTGGCTGGCGCCGCGCGATGCCCAGCGCGACAGCGGCACGCCCGAAGGGGCCGAGGCCCGGCCCGAGCAGGAAAAGACCCAGGCCCGACCCGGCCGCGCAGGGCCGCTGGATGCGGCCCAGGCCGCAAAACGCTATGCCAGCGCCTATCCGCTGGCGGTTTCCCTGACGGGGGCGCTGGGGCTCAAGGGCTTCAGGCTGAATCTGGCCGTGGAGGCGGCCGTGGGCTACGAGCAGCTCGCCGCCCTGGCACCGCGCATACGCGATGCGGTCTCACCCGAGCTCTATGCGCCGCTGCACAAGGCCTTGTTCGAGGAGCAGGAGGGCGGCAAGTGAGCTGGCTCAGCCTCTTGCCGGCAGCGCATCAGACGCCCAGCAACTCCACATCGAACTTGAGCGTTGCATTCGGCGGAATCACGCCGCCTGCACCGCGCGCGCCATAGCCGAGCTCGGCGGGGATGATCAGCGTGCGCTGGCCGCCGACCTTCATGCCCTGCACGCCTTCGTCCCAGCCCTTGATGACCATGCCTGCGCCCAGGGGGAACACAAAGGGATCGTTGCGGTCGCGGCTGGAGTCGAACTTGGCGCCTTGCACGCCGCTTTCATAGAGCCAGCCCGTGTAGTGCACGGTGACTTGCTGGCCGCGCTGGGCTTCGGCGCCTTCGCCTACGGTCGTGTCTTCGTATTGCAGGCCCGAGGCCGTGGTCGTGAAAGCCATGTGAGTCATCCTTGAAATCGAAAGAGGATAAGAAAAAGGGCCTGACGGGAATGGCCCCGTGGCCCTGCGGTGGATGCTGGCTTGTCGGCCGGCGCCTATTTCTTGGCGCGTGCCGTAGCCCAGCGGTTGGCAAAAGCCTGTACGTCGGACAGGCGCTTGAGCAGGTCCTGGCCTGACAAGGTGACGGTATAGCCGTCCGAGCCATGCTCCAGCAGACCGCACTCGCGCAGCTCCTTGATGCGCGTGTTCAGCGTATTCGGCGTGATGCCGCCCACGCTGTCCTGCAGCAGGCGAAAAGTCTGTGGATGACCATCGCGCAAGGCCCAGAGCACGCGCAGCGCGTAACGGCATTCGAGCTTTTCGAACAACTGGTTGATGGCGGCGTTTTCCTTGGAGCTCATGGACGCTTCTCCTTGCGCAATAGTGTTTGTTGAGCTTGTGCGTTTGGCCAAACGCACAAAGCCAAGTCTCGAAGACTATAGCCTGTGATCCATTTTGCTACAAGTTTCGTAGCTCAAAATCCATGACGGCAACGCCTTGGGGTTTGCCGTGAGTGAAAAAATGAGGAAGTGTTGCAGACCGGCCACGCTCCGCAGTGACGAGCACTGCCATGGCCAGAAGGCATGGCAGCGGCCGGGCCGGGAGACCTGATGGCCGAGAATGCAGGCATGAATGCAATCGAGGAAAAAGAGGGCGCCGAGACTGTTGCCAGATCGGCGGCGCTGCCGCTTGCGGGTCTGCGCGTGGTCGAGTTTTCACACATGGTCATGGGGCCTACCTGCGGCATGGTGCTGGCCGACCTCGGGGCCGAAGTCATCAAGGTCGAGCCCGTGGACGGCGACCGCACGCGCCACCTGCTGGGTGCGGGCGCGGGTTTTTTCCCCATGTTCAACCGCAACAAGAAGAGCATGGGCCTGGATCTGCGCTCGGCCCCGGGGCTGGCGGCCGCGATACGTCTGGCGGCTTCGGCCGATGTGGTACTGCAAAACTTCAAGCCTGGCGTGATGAAGAAGTACGGGCTGGACTACCGGGCCTTGTCGCGCCTCAATCCGGCCCTGGTCTATGTGAACCATGCGGGCTTTCTGCCCGGACCCTACGAGCATCGCACGGCGCTGGACGAGGTCGTGCAGATGATGGGCGGCCTGGCCTATATGACGGGGCGCTCGGGCGATCCGCTGCGCGCGGGCTCCAGCGTCAACGACATCATGGGCGGCATGTTCGGCGCCATAGGCGCCATGGCAGCGCTGATGCAGCGCCAGAGCACGGGTTGTGGCCAGGAGGTGGATGCGGCGCTGTTCGAGAACAACGTGTTTCTTGTGGGCCAGCACATGATGCAGTATGCGGTCACGGGCCAGCCTGCTGCACCCATGCCCGAGCGCATCTCGGCCTGGGCGGTGTATGACGTTTTCAGCGTCAGGGATGGCGAGCAGATCTTTCTGGCCGCAGTCAGCGATGCGCAGTGGCACAGCCTGTGCCAGGCCCTGGGCTTTGACGACCTGCTCGCCGATCCGCAGCTTGCCAGCAATAACGACCGCGTGCGCGCCAGGCCCAGACTCATGCCCGAGTTGCGCGCGCGTCTGGCGGACCGGGAGGCCGCCGAGCTGGCGGAAATCTTCGAACGCCATGGCCTGCCCCATGCGTCCATCATGCGGCCCGAGCAGTTGTTTGATGATCCGCATCTGAATGCGACGGGCGGGCTCGCAGAAATCACGCTGACCGACGGTGAGCGCGCGGGGGAGAAGGTGCGAACCACCTTGCTGCCCCTGAGGCTGGGCGGCCAGCGTCCGGGTGTACGCATGAACCCGCCGAACCTGGGCGAGCACACTCAAGAGTTGCTGCTGGGCCTGGGCTATGCCGAGCAGGAGATACAGGCAATGCAGCAAGAGGGTGCTGTCGTGTGAGGATCAGGGCGGCGGCTCATGGGCCTGCCCTGCCAGGGCCAGCCAGGCCTGGGCAGCCTGGCCTGGCCTGCTGCCACGCGGCCAGGTCAGGGAGTAATGCCACAGAAGAGGAAGGTCTTGCACTTCGAGGCTTAGCAGCTGCGGGTGCGGATGGCGCTGCATGAAGGAGCGCGGCTGCAGCGAGAACCCCTGACGGGCGGCAAGCATCTCAAGCAAATAATCGCTGGCCCCGGGGCTGACAAGCATCACATGCGGGTGCAGTCCCGCATGGGCGCAGGCCTGGAGCAGGCTGGCATTGAGGCTGCGGCACTGCTCGAACAGCAGCAGCCGCCAGGGGGCCAGCGCCCGGGCCGCAAGGCCTTGCGGGAGCGGGCCCAGCAGGCTCTCGTGAAGGACGGCAACCACCGGCTCGGTGTGCAGCAGACGGGTGTCGGGATCTGTGGCATGGGTGGTGATGACCAGGGCCAGGTCCAGACTTCCCTGATGGATTTGCTCCTCAAGCACATCAGGCGGCAGCAGGCTGACACTCAGCTCGATGCCCGGGTAGCTTTGCTGGAAGCGGGTCAGCATTTTCACGCAAAGCGAACTGGCGCCCAGGCATGGAAAGCCCAGGCGAAGAGAGCCATGCCGCAGTTCGCGCAACTGGTCGAGCTCTGCCTGCAAGCCAGAGACCTCATCCATGATGCGCCGGGCCCGCTGCAGCAGTATCAGACCCGCAGGTGTCAGACCCTTGGCGGGGCCGCCGCGAACCATGAGAGGCAGGCCCAACTCCCGCTCCAAGGCCTTCAAGGCCTTGCTGACGGTGGATGGGGTGGTGCAAAAAGCCTTGGCAGCCAGCGTGAAGCTGACCTGCTCGGCTGCTGTTGCGAAGAGGCGTAGGGTCTTGAGATCCATGAGCTTGAGGCAGAAGCCGAGCCCGGGCGTATGGATGCATGGTCGCTGTTGCAACGCGCCTTAACGGCCCTGGCTGCAGGTACCAATGTCGGGGCTGAAGAGAGGAGCATGACCGAGCTTCACGGCCCTGCGTCTGGCCGGCCCGTGAAGCTTACGGCAGCAAGGGCATCGTGACCAGGCAGGCGAAATTGCGACACTATCTGCATCAGGGCCTCTGCTTTTTGGTGCAGGCTTTCTGCAGCCGAGGCGCGCTCCTCGACGAGGGCTGCATTTTGCTGGGTGGTTTGATCCAGCTCCTGCATGGCATTGCCCACCTGATGAATGCCGCTGGCCTGATGAAGGCTGGCCTCGCTGATCTGGGTGATGAAGTTTGCAACCTGGGTGATCTGCGTCACAAGGTCTCGGATGGTGTGCTGGGTCTGTCCCACATGGGTGTTGCCCATGCCTACATGCCTGATGCCTGTCTCTATCAGGGCCTTGACCTCCTTGGCTGCGGCGGCACAGCGCTGTGCGAGGTTGCGGACCTCCGAGGCAACCACGGCAAAGCCTCGACCCTGTTCGCCTGCGCGGGCAGCCTCCACGGCCGCATTGAGTGCCAGGAGGTTGGTCTGGAAGGCGATGTCGTTGATGACGGAGATGATGTCGGCCATGCGCTCGGAGCTGTCCTGAATGCCGCTCATGGTGTTCACGACGGAGCCGACAGCGGTTGCGCTGAGGCTGGCGACTTCGGATGCTTGATGGGCCAGCTGCTGAGCCTGCTTCGCGGAATCGGCATTTTGCTGAACGGTGGAGGTGAGCTCTTCCATGGACGCTGAGGTCTCCTGGAGACTGCTGGCCTGCTCTTCGGTGCGCAGGCTCAGTTGGGCGTTGTCGTTGGCGATCTGCGCAGCCTCGGTGGCAATCCCTGCGGAGGCGGAGCGCACATCGCCCACAATCCTCACAAGGCTTGCATTCATGCTGCCAAGCGCCGAAAGCAGGCGGCCGGCTTCATCCTTTCTGACCACGGTGATCTGGGTGCTGAGGTCGCCTGCAGCAACTGTCTCGGCGATATGCACGGCCTGACGCAGCGGCGCCGTGATGGAGCGTGTGAGCAGCCAGCCGAGCAAGATTGACAAGAGGGTGCAAGCGCCGCCGGCACTCACGACAAGCACCATTCCCAGGCGCACCTGGTTTTCGGCGAAGTCGCTGGCACTGCTGGTCAGGTCTTCCTCGAACTTGATCAGCCGGTTCATGCCATCCACATAGGCCTGCTGATGCAGGCGCAGATCGCCTTCGAGCAGGCGGCGCGCCTGAGCGCCCTCTCCTTGTCCTAGAAGCTCGAGCAGGTGATTCAGGGTGTGAACATAGATGTCGCGCTGCTGCAGCAGTTCGTGCATCAGCTTCTGGCCTGTCGGAGCGTGGATGGTCAGACTCAGGCGCGTATACATCGGCTCGATGGTGGTGTAGCTGTCCTCTATGCCTTTGAGGTCCTGCTGGTGCTGGATGGGATCATCAAAAATGAACAGATTGCGCACCAGCAGTCCCTGCTTTCCGACTTCCGAAGCAATCTGGTGCAAGGTGTGGACCTTGATGTAGTAGTCCTGGGTCACCAGATGCAGGGACGCAGTGACCTTGATCAGGGCAAGCACTGCGAGCACCGTGACGATGGCCGACAGGGCGATCGTGAGCGCAAAGGCCAGGCCTATGCGAAGCCCTATGTGCAGATTCCCGAAGCCTGAAGAACGAGGCAATGACATGCTCAGGCAGGCTCCATATGGCGTGTTTTCCTGTGTTCCTGGCCTGTTGGCCGCAGATCTGGAAGCCGTAGCCGTGCCGGGCAGGGATGGGCCGCAAGCGAGCGCATGATGGGCTGGTTGATCTTCGGGAAGTCGTGCTAGTCCTCAGAGCGTGTTCACGATCTCTACGCAGGCGCGCCGTGAGGAGATCGTGAACACGCTCTGAGTCTAAGAAGACTGCCTGGCGAGGGAAAGCGAAACGTGCGCAACAGGGGAATGCGTTTTTGGAAACAAGACTCGCCGGCGGACATGGGGCAGTCGGCAATATGTCTGGGAGTGGCCCGGCGACAAAAAAGGCCTGCCCCGGATCCGGGACAGGCCTTGATGGCAAAAGACCGAGGCTGGGTTACAGCGAGTCGATAAAGCTGCGCAGCTTGTCGGAGCGGCTGGGGTGCTTGAGCTTGCGCAGCGCCTTGGCTTCGATCTGGCGGATGCGTTCGCGCGTCACGTCGAACTGCTTGCCCACTTCTTCCAATGTATGGTCAGTGGACATTTCAATGCCGAAGCGCATGCGCAGCACCTTGGCTTCACGCGGGGTCAGGCCGTCGAGAATGTCCTTGACCACATCGCGCAGGCCGGCCTGCATGGCGGCTTCCACCGGAGCGGTGTTGTTCGTGTCCTCGATAAAGTCGCCCAGGTGGGAGTCGTCGTCGTCGCCGATGGGGGTTTCCATCGAGATCGGCTCCTTGGCGATCTTCATGATCTTGCGGATCTTGTCCTCGGGGATCTCCATCTTGGCCGCCAGGATGGAGGCATCGGGCTCGAAACCAAACTCCTGCAAGTGCTGGCGCGAGATGCGGTTCATCTTGTTGATGGTCTCGATCATGTGCACCGGAATACGGATGGTGCGTGCCTGGTCCGCAATCGAGCGGGTGATGGCCTGGCGAATCCACCAGGTGGCATAGGTCGAGAACTTGTAGCCGCGGCGGTATTCGAACTTGTCCACGGCCTTCATCAAGCCGATATTGCCTTCCTGGATCAGGTCTAGGAACTGCAGGCCTCGGTTGGTGTACTTCTTGGCAATCGAGATCACCAGGCGCAGGTTGGCCTCGATCATCTCCTTCTTGGCATTGCGGCTGGAACGCTCGCCGTCGTTCATGCGCTTGTTGATGCGCTTGAGCTCGTCCAGCGGCACCACCACACGAGACTGCAGGTCGATCAGGCCTTGCTGCAGCTCCTGCACGGGCGGGATGTTGCGCTCGAGAACGGCGCTGTACGGCTTGCCTGCGGCAGCATGCTGCTCCACCCATTTAAGGTTCAGTAGATTGGGCGGGAACTGCTCGACGAACATCTGCTGGGACATGCCGCACTTGTCGACGATGATCTTGCGCAGCTCGCGCTCCTTCTTGCGCACATCGTCCACCTGGGCGCGCACCAGATCGCACAGCTTCTCGATGGTCTTGGCCGTGAAGCGGATGGTCATCAGCTCCTCGGTCAGGGATTTCTGTACCTTGGCATACGAGGCCGAGCCGTAGCCCTCCTTGTCGTAGAGCTTGTGCAGGCGCTCGAACATGTCGCGCATGTTGTCGAAGCGGCGCAGGGACTCGTTCTTGAGCTCTTCGAGCTTTTTGGTCAGCGCCTTGGAGCCGCCCTTTCCATCGTCGTCGTCCTCTTCGTCGTATTCGTCGAAGTCTTCCTCGGCCACGTAGTCATCGTTTTCGTTGGCGTTCACAAAGCCGTCAACGATGGTGGAGATCACGACCTTGCCCTCGCGAATCTCTTCGGCCATGGAGAGAATCTCGGCAATGGTGGCAGGAGAGCCGGAGATGGCCTCCATCATGTCCATCAGGCCGCCTTCGATGCGCTTGGCGATTTCGATTTCGCCTTCGCGCGTCAGCAGCTCCACCGTGCCCATTTCACGCATGTACATGCGCACGGGGTCGGTGGTGCGGCCGAATTCCGAGTCCACGGTGGACAGGGCGGCCTCGGCTTCTTCCTCGGCCTCTTCCACCGTGGTGGCCGTGGGCGTCACGTTGTTCTGGAACAGGGTTTCCGCGTCGGGCGTCTGCTCGTACACGGCCACACCCATGTCGTTGAGCATGGAGATCACGACTTCCAGCGTTTCGGCATCGATCAGCTTGTCGGGCAAGTGGTCGTTGATTTCGCTGTGGGTCAGGTAGCCGCGCGTCTTGCCCAGCGTGATCAGCGCCTTCAGGCGCTGACGGCGGGTGTTCATTTCCTCTTCGGTCAGGACGGTTTCGTCCAGGCCGAATTCCTTCATCAAGGCACGCTCCTTGGCCTTGCTGATCTTCATACGCAGCGGCTTGACCTTTTCGACAGGAGCAGCTTCGACCTCGACTTCTGCCTCGACTTCAACCTCGGTCTCGACGTCGGTATCGATCTCCCCGTCAAAGTCCGAATCCATGTCCGACATCTCGTCGTCCATGTCCTCGCCTTCCTTGGCTTTTGGTTTGCGGCCACGCTTGGCTGCAGGCTTGCTCGCGGCAGCACTCTTGGCGGGAGCCTTTTTGGCAGCAGGGGCTTTCTTGGCTGCAGGGGCCTTCTTGGCGGCTACAGTCTTTTTGGCAGGCGCTTCGCCTGCGGCGTCTTCGCTTTCAGCGGCTTTCTTGCGGCTGCGCTTGGGGGCGGCTGCAGCGAGCAGCTCGTCGGCCATGGCTTTGAGTTCGGCTTGTGATTTGGTTGCCACTATCGTGTCTTTCCTGGCTTTGGTCGCGGTGGCGACGCTCTTCGCGGCTGTCGCAGAAGAGCTGGTAGAAATCTTGGACTTGGCCGCGCTTTCAAGGGCTTGCTTGGACTTCACGGACTTTGATTGGGGCATGAACACCTCTCGCTCAAAAGCAGACGCACGCAAAGGAAAATCAAACAGGCGCCATAAAAGCCGGCGCGCGAGCATGCAGGTTGAAAGCATGCATGCTCGGGAGCGAAAACGCTCCAAGGCAAGATGTCTGGGCGAACATTTGGTATGCAGTCCTTGCGGAATATTGGGCCATGCACTTGCTGCGAATCACGTGATTGCTTCACGGGGCCCGGGCCGGAGGTGCTGCTGTCGCTCTTGCCGATAAGATTCATATTATAACGATTTGCCAGATGTCAAGAGCTCTCGCACATTTATTTTTGATCCTGCAGCAAGAGCGTCAAAGCCCCCAGGCTGGCCAGCAGGGCCGGGTGTTCGCTGCTTCTGAGCTGCGCCAGCGCCCGCCGCATCAAGGCCGCGCTGCGTGGCAGTCCGGCCTGGTCCAGGCCTGTGGCCTGCTCGGCAGCGCGCGCCAGGGCTGGGGCGGACTGGTGGCGCAGCCCTTGGCGCAGCCAGATGGCCAGCAGGTCCAGGCTGACATCGGTCAACGCCTGCAGCGCGCCGCGTTCCGGTCGGCCCTGGGCCAGTGTCAGCTGCTGCGTGCCGGCACCGGGCTCGGCCTGCAGGGCCAGGCCGCGTTCGGCTGTGAGCAAGGCCAGGGGCTGCATCACCAACTGACCCGCCTGCAGGCGCACGCTGCCTGCTACGGCACGCAGCGGCCCCCATTCGCCGGCCAGGGCGCGGGTCAGAGTGTCCACGGCCGCAGGCGCGGCGGCATGGTGGGGCAGGGCTAGGTGCAGCACATCACGCTCCTCTGCATCTGCTCCGGTTTCCTCCGCTGTTGCCAGCTGTGCATGCAAGACCTGGGCGCCCGCATCCCAGGCCTGTTCCAGCAGCCGCAGCTGCGCGCTGGCCAGCACATGCAGGGCACCGCCCGTGCCAGCGGCCGCGCCGGTGGCGGCCTGGCGCGGGGTGGCAAAGTCGGGCAGGGCGCTCTCCAGCGCCTGGCGCAGCGTGGCCAGGCTGTGGTGCTTGAGCGGGGCGGTCAGATCGTCCCAGGAGCGGGGCGACAGCGGCATCACACCGGTCTGGCGTGTGCCGGAGCTGATGTCGATCAAACCATTGGCACGGCGCACGGCGGTCTTGGTGATGACCTGGCCGCTGGCCAGCTGGCGCAGCGGAAAACCGGCCACGCGGCGCTGCAGCAGGGCCGTGGGCGCAGGGCCAGGGTTTCTGCTATCGGCCAGTGGCCACTCGCGCTCCAGCACGGTGACGGACTGGGTGTCGGGGTCGGCAAACAGCAGGCTGGCGCCTTCGGCGGTTTCGCTGCGCCACAGTGCCGCGCCCAGGGACACCAGGCGCAGATGGTCCAGCGCCAGCTCGCCCTTCACACCCAGGCCCAGGATCTGGCTGGAGAGCAGTGACGGTGCGGCATCGGGCGCGCAGCCTTCGGCATGGGCGGCGGCGCGCAGCCGGGCCCAGAGTTCGGTCGCTACGGCCAGCAGGCGATGGGCATCAAAGCGGCTGCTGCGTGCCTGGTGGGCCTGCAGCAGCTGCCACAGCTCGCCCAGCCCATCGTCCACCCAGGCCCAGCCCAGGGCTTGCACCTGGGCGCGCAAGGCTTCAAAACGCGCTGCCAGGGCCAGCAAGGGCTGGCTGGCACCCTCCAGCCACAGGGCGGCAAGCAGTTGCTCCAGCGCCTGCTGCGCGCTGCATGCGGCCGCGCTGTCCAGCAGCTTGCGGGGGGCTTGGGTGGTCTTGGCAGCATCCGTGCGCGGCTGGAGCTCCACCATGCGCTCGGGCGCGTCAGCGGCCATGGGGCCGGCCTGCTGGTAGGCCCATACGGCCAGCAATACATGGGCGCAGCCGCTGCCCTGCTTGCAGTCGCAACGCGCATGGGCCAGGGAGCTGCGCGAGAAAAAACGCACGCTGCACATGGGCAGGCGGGCACTGGGTGCCTGCTGCTCGCCCACACCAGGCAGCAGGGCAATCACCGGGCGCTGGGCTGCCAGCTCGCCTGCCTGGGCCTGGACCGAGGGCGAGAACACCTGGGCCAAGGCAGCGGCGTCGAACTCGGCGGGGGTCCAGACCTCGGCAGGGGCCTGGGTCGGAGCTTGGCTGTCAGCGACCGGCGCTGGCGCACTGTCTTGTCCCGGTGCTTGTGCCTGTGACTGTGCCAGCGCCTGGTAGGCCAGCACCAGCATCACCCGGTGCCGGCACATGCCGCTGGCCGGGCAGGAGCAGCTGGCATCGCGCAGCGTGCGGCCAGCGGGCAAGCGGGTGCTGACGCCATCGTCAAAATGCGCGGCCACCTCGCCGCCTTCGCTTTCCTCTATGCGCGGCAGCAGGCCGGCGGCCACGTCTTTTTGTGCGCGTTTCACAAAGCCGGCATTGGCCAGGACCGTCAGAGCCTGGGGCGTGAGTTCCAGCAGATCGGGGCGACTCATGCCTGCACCTTTTCTGCCAGCCAGCCGGCCAACTGGCCCGGTGTCATGGCGCCCACCTGGGCGCCCACGTTCACCAGGCGCGCGGCCATGTCCCGGTCATAGGCGGGCTTGGCTTCGGCATCCAGCGCGGCCAGGCCCAGCACCTTGGTGCCGGCCTCGGTCAGCGCACGCACGCGGCGCACCAGCTCGCTTTCGCTGCCGCCTTCGTAAAAGTCGCTGACCAGCACCACCATGCTTTTGGCCGGGTTGCTGATCAGCGACTGGGCATAGCCCACGGCCTTGGCGATATAGGTGCCGCCACCCAGCTGCACCTTCATCAGCAGCTCCACCGGGTCGGCCACATCGGCGGTGAGGTCCACCACCTCGGTGTCAAAGGCCACCAGGCGTGTGCGCATGCCCGGCAACTGCCACAGACAGGCCGCCATCACGGCGCTGTGGATCACCGAGTCCACCATGGAGCCGCTCTGGTCGATGAGCAAGATGATGTCCCAGGGTTCGATATGGCGGCGTGTGCGGCTGTTGAACAGCGGGGTCTGCAAATACAGGCGCTGGCTTTTCGGGTCCCAGCGGTGCAGATTGGCCGCAATCGTGTGCTTGAAGTCGAAGTTGCGCGCAATCTTGATGCGCGAGCGCCGGCGCCGGTCGCGCGTGCCGCCAAAGGCCTGGCGCACCTCGGTGGCCATTTTTTCCATGATGCGGCGCACCACCTCGGCCACCAGCTTGCGCGCCGCGGCCAGCACCTCGGGGTTCATCAAATGCTTGGTGTGCAGCACGGCGCGCAGCAGCGATTCCGAGGGCTCTATGCGTTCCAGCACTTCGAGGTTGGTCACCACCTCGTCAATGCCGAAGCGCTCCACGGCGTCGCGCTCCAGCCGCTCTATGACCTCTTGGGGAAACAGCTGGTGGATGGTGTTGATCCAGTCGGGTGTGGACAGGGCAGAAGGCCCCAGCCCGGCCGCGCGTTCGCCGCGCTGGGCACGCTCGGGGTCGCGGCCGTAGAGCCAGTCCAGGGCCGCGTCCGCCGCCTGGGCCTGTTCGCCCAGGCTGCCGCAGGCCGCTTCGGCGGATTCGCCCAGCAGCAGGCGCCAGCGCTGCAGGGGCTCGGTAATGTCAAAGGCCATGTGCGATTCCTGTGTCTATGCCCCAGCGTGCGATTCGCTGTGCGGCCTTTGTCTCCCAGGCCGTGGCCTGGGCGGTTTCCTCGGGGGAAAGCGTGGTCTGCAAGGGGCCGGTCAGCACGCGCTGGGGCAGATGCGTGGCCTGGTGCAGCTGCAGGACCTGCTCGGCCAGGGCCGCGCGCTCGCGTGGCGGCAGCCAGGCAAAGGCCGCGCGCAGCGCGGGCAGGGCCAGGGCAAAGTCCGCGCCGTCCAGTGCGCGCACCAGGCCGTCAAGGCCGGCGGCAAAGCCGGGCTCGCTGGCCAGGGCCTCGCGTGCCAGCGCCAGCAGGCCGGCCAGGGCATCGCCCAGCGTGGCCGGCGGCAGCTGTTGCAACAGGGCCATGGCCTGTTCCAGGCTCGCCCCCTGGGTTTCAGGCACGCGGCCCGAAAGGCTGAAGGCTGCGCCCAGGGCCGCGCCACGGCTTAAGGGCGCGGCGGCGGGGTCTGCGGCCTTGCGCTGCCACAGGCCCAGGGCGCGCAGCGGCTCAATGTCCAGGGCCTGGCCATCGCCGGGCTGCGCCGCCAGCTTGTCGCTGACAATCTGCAGCAGCGCCTTGTGGCCTTGCAGGTGCGCTTCCATCTCGGCGGGGGGAATGACGGCGGCGGGCTCCAGCAGCCACAGCGCGCGGTCAAAGCCGGCCTGCACCACCACACGCAGCACGGGGGCACCGGCCATGCCCAGCACCTGGCCGTGGCGCAGCAGCACATGCAAAAGCCCCAGGGCCGGGGCCAGGGCCTCAAAGCGGCCCTCGTTGGCCACGGCGGTCTGCAGCTCGTGCAGCAGCCGGTCGCTCAATGCGGCAAGCCCGGCCCAGGCCGCACGGTTCAGGCCCTGGGCCAGCGGCTCTATGCGGCCCTGGGCGCGGCGCAGCTGGTCTTCCAGCTTGGCGCAGGCCGCATCCTGCAGTGTGGCGCCCCAGGCGCCGGCCTCAATCAGTGCGGCCTGCTGCTCCAGTACGGGTCTGAGCTCCCACTGCTCGCCGCGTTCGGCAGACAGCGCCAGCTCAGGGCCCTGGCTGCGGCGAATGCCGGGCAACTCCAGTATTTGCAGCCGGTGCAGCAAGCGGCTTTTGGCGCGGTCGCCCTCGGACAGCAAATCCAGCTGGAGCGTGCCGCGCTGGGGTATGCCCAGGGCCTCCAGCTCGGCGGCCACGGCGGTCACCAGCGGAGGTTGGGGTGTGCCGGGGGCCAGGCGGCCCGTGGCATCGCCTGCCAGCACATCCATGGCCAGCACCAGCACGGGGTCGGTGCCCGGGCGCAGCGGGCCACGGTAAGACCAGGGCAGGGGGGCATCCAGCGCGTTCTTGACCAGGGCACCGGCCAGGGCGTCCAGCCAGTCGCAGCGCAGCGGCTGGGCATGGCCACGCAGCCGCGCCAGCCCCAGGGCCTTGCCGTGCACGGCCATCAGGTCGGCGGTGGAGGCAGGCAGTTTTTTGTCACGCATGCGGCCCAGCACGGCCTGCAGCGCGCGCCGGGCCGCGCCCTCGCTGCCATGCTCCCACAGCCACTGGTACCAGGTGGGCGAGGGCATGCCCGCGGCATAGCCGGCAAACGCATCCAGGCGCTTGAAGGTATAGGGCACGAGAAATGAGCCAAATCGCGGTGCGTCGCTTGCCCCATCAGCACTGATAGCTCCTGATTCCGTAGTGGAATCAGGCAGCGGCGTTTCCGGAAGCTCTGCGGACACCTCGGTCCACAGCCGCCCCAGCGCCGGGGCGTGGTAGCCCCCGCACACCACCAGCACCGGGCCGGCGCCCTGGGCCATGGCCCAGGCGATCCAGCGGGCCATCATCTGCTCGCGCTGCTGGTTGCCCTGCGAGCCGGGCGCGTGTGCCGGGCGCAGGTGGGCGAAGTAGGTGGACAGGCGCTGTGCCAGCTCCTTGCCCTCACCGTCGTTTTCGAGCGCGTCTTCGAACAAATGGTCCCACAGCGCGTCGCGCCCTTGCACGGACAGTTGCTGCTCCAGCGCCTGTTCGTAAGCCTCTGCCTGGTGCTCGTGCTCGGCGTCGGCCACATCGGCATAGCGGTTTTCCAGCTGGCCTAGGGCCTTGTGCCAGGCCGGCAGGTCGATAAAGCGCAGCTGCGCCCCCGTCTCGCGGCCCACGACCAGGGCCTGCCATTCGGGCGAATGCTCGGCAAAGGGCGACCAGGAGCCGTGGTGGACTTCCCCCGTGGACAGATAGCTGTAGATGGCCACTGGCAACTGGTGGGGCAGGGCCAATTCATCCAGGCGCGCGTTGAAGTCTGCCGGGCCCTCGATCAGCACAAAGGCTGGGCGCAGCGCGCGTATGCGCTGTGCCACCAGCCGCGCGCAGGCCGGGCTGTGGTGGCGCACACCAATGATTTCAGGAGCGCTCATGGAAGCCTATGTCTTGCTTCGTAGTAAGCCTTCCAGTGCAGCCCCTGGCGCTTGGCCGCTTTTTGCTCAAAGTAGCGGCGCAGCTTGGCGCGGTCATCGGCATTGTCCTTGACCACGGTGCCGGCAATGCAGTCCACCAGGTCCTGGGGCGAGCCCTCGCGCTGCTCCAGAAACCAGGCGCGCACGCCTACGGCATGGGCCACGTTCACGGCCTCGGCCGTGGACATCACGGCGCTGAGCTTGTCCATGGCGCCGCTGCCCCCACTGTCACTGGCGCCGCGCAGATCGCGGAAGGTGGTGACCAGCAGCTCCAGCACGGGCGCGGGCAGCGTTTGCGGAATGCCGCTTTGGGCCAGCAGGCGGGCACTGGCCTCTTGCACCAGGGCCAATTCGCTGTCGAAATTGAGAATGGGGAACACGGTCTCGAAGTCGAAGCGGCGCTTGAGTGCCGCGCTCATTTCGTTGACCCCGCGGTCGCGCGTGTTGGCCGTGGCAATGATGTTGAAACCTTCACGGGCATAAAGCATGCCGTGCTCGCCGGCCAGCTCGGGCACGGCCATCACGCGGTCGGACAGCATGCCCAGCAGGCAGTCCTGCACCTCCAGCGGGGCGCGTGTGATTTCTTCAAAGCGCACGATCTGTCCGGCCTGCATGCCCTGGTAGAGCGGGGCCGGCACCAGGGCCCGGGGGCTGGGGCCCTCGTTGATCAGCAAGGCGTAGTTCCAGCCGTATTTGATCTGGTCCTCGGTGATGGAGGCTCCGCCCTGAATCGTCAGCGTGGAGCTGCCGCAGACGGCCGCGGCCAGCAGCTCGGACAGCATGGACTTGGCCGTGCCCGGCTCGCCTACCAGCATCAAGCCCCGGCCCGTGGCCAGGGTCACCAGCATGCGTTCAATGCTGGCCACGGGGGCCATGATCTTGGGCGCAATGCCCAGAGCCGCATTGCCCAAAATAAAGCTGCGCGCGGCCTTGAGGCTGAGCCGCCAGCCCGGCGGGCGCGGCTGGTCCGCGTCCTGGGCCTGGAGCTGTGCCAGCTGCGCGGCGTACTGGATTTCCGCCGGCGGGCGCTGCAGCACGGGCTGGGCCGCGCTGGATGTCGATTTACGTGAAGTCGCCATACAAATTTCTGTGTGTTGGATGGTCAAAGCGAAGGCGGGTGAGGCCGGCGTAGTGCGCCGTGCCAGCAGGCCCCTCTCCCCAAAGGGGCGAGGGAGTAAGGCAAAGGCGCGCAGCGTAAAAAACTGGCGCGACCCAGCTCAGAGACAGCGAGCAAGGGCCGCCCCGCAGCGAGGCTGTCGTCCCCCTTTCAGGGGGAAGCGGCGCAGCCGCACAGGGGGTCATCCTTTTAGCGCCTCCAGGTCCCGTACCAACTCGCTGGCCGAGATGGGGTCGAGCAGGGTGAAGGCCTCGGGCTTGTCGATCTCGCCCCAGGAGGCGGGCTTGCCCACATGGACGTCGCCCAGCTCCTGCTCGGGGTATTCGTCCACCATGCCGACGATGATGCCTGGGTCCAGATACAGCTCGATGACCTTGTGCTGGCCCAGGGGCTTGGTGAAATACCAGATGCCGCCGCCGTCCTGGGCCTGGCCACGGCGCCAGCCCTTGTTGACCAGGCCCAGCACGCGGCCGGTGGGCACTTTGGCGCCCTTCCAGCGCTCAAGTTTGAGGGCCTTGGTTTCGTCTTCGCTCAGCGTATAGGTGTCGCGGCCAATCTGGGCAAAGGGCTGGAGCAGCTCGTAGTCGGCAAACACCTGGCCAAAGGCGGCGGCATCGGCCGCCGACAGCTCCAGCGCATGGGGCACGCCAATGCGGATGCTCTCGCCCTCGGGCAGTTCGAAGTCATCGTCCTCGGCCGTGGTGAAGCTGCCATCCTCGGCCACGCGGAAACAGGCTTGCAGCTGGCCGCCATAGCTGCTCTGGCCCGGCAGCGCGTACACGCCCCAGATCAGGCGCTGCACGATGTGGCGCACCAGCGGATGCTCGACCAGGAACATGCGGAACAGCGCGGGCGTCCAGCGGCGGCGCGCGCACATGGCCACTTCCAGGCGCAGCAGCTGCTGACTGGCAATGGTGCGCACGTCTTTTTTCAGCAGCTTGAAGCGCTCGGTCGCCTCCTTGGACAGGGCAGCGTCATCGCTCTTCTTGGGCTTGGGCAGATCGGGCAGGCGTGCGCCGGGGCGGCCGTCGGTGTCCAGCTCGCGCACATAGGGCTTGAGCGTTTCGTCAAAGCCCACCACAAAGGCGCGCGGGCCAAAGTCGAGTTTCAAGGTGCCCTGGGCGTCCAGGCCCAGGTCGGGGGCGAGGCGGTCTTCCAGCTCTTCGGTCGACAGGCCTCGGGCCTCGGCAATGGCATTGATTTTTTCGCGGGCCTTGTCCTGCAGGCCCTTGAACTTGATCTTCTGTGCAATGCCATTGAGCAGCATCAGCGCCACATCGGTGCCAATGCCGGCCAGCACATCCAGGCCGGTGACGGCGCGGGCATGGGCCGATTCGCCGGGCCAGGTGCGGATAAAGGGGGTGAGCTTGCGCGCGGTCTCGTCCGTGCCCAGCAGGCCCAGGGCCGTCAGCGCCCAGCCTTCCTTGCTGGGGGCACCGGCCTCCAGCCAGGCGCTGAAAGCGTCCCAGCCAAAGTCGGCCAGCGATTCGCGCGTGCAGGCAGCCTGCACGTCGGCAATGCCGGCATACACCTCTTCGTTGGTGGGAAAGCCCAGCATCTGGCCCAGGGCGTCCAGGGCCTCGTCGGGCAGGGCCTTATCGTTTTGCAGTACGGGGCGGCGCCAGCCGCGCGGCTGCCACCACTCGGGCAGCTTGGCGCGCTTGGTGGGAAAGCGGTCCAGCGGGTTCTCATCCAGCACGGCTTGCAGGGCGCTCACCACGTCTTCGCGGCCATAGCGCGCTGCCACCTCTTGCAGCAAGGCCGCATGGCCGTTGGCCTGCAGCAGGCGCAGAGCCGAGCCTGCGCAGTCGCGGGCCTCGCCGGGCTTGCCCAGGGCCGGAGCCAGCAGGGCGCAGGCCGCGTACTCGGGGTAGCGGAGCAGCCATTGGCGGCCCGCGTCGCGCAGCGATTTGAGCTTGGCAAAGGCCCGGGCCGCAGGGGCTGCCAGCTCCACGGCGCCAAAGTTCAGCGCCAGCTCCAGGTTCTCGCTGGGCTTGCTGCGCACCATGGCCAGCAGGCCGGGCAGCCCGGCCAGGCCCAGCTTGGCGGCCATGAAGTCCACGCCGCGCGTGTCCGTGGCTTCGCCGGCCACGGCATTCCAGAACGGGGCGGCCATCTCCTCGGGCAGCAGGCTGATGTATTCGGCGTAGAAGTAAAACCAGTAGTAGCGCTCTTTTTTGCGCTGCTCCACCATGGCGCGCCAGGCCGCGATCAAGGCCTCTGTGTCGCGCTGGCGTATGGCTGCGGCGGCGTTTTCCAGCAGGTGCTTGAACTGTTTTTTGTTGTCGTCAAAGCCCAGCCGGTCCACCAGCTCCAGCACGTTCTTGCTGGCGCTGTCAAAGCGCTTTTGCTCCCATTGGTTGAGCTGCAGTGCCTGCTCGCGCGCGCCGTCGGCCCATTGCTCCACGGGCTCCAGCGTCAAAGGCGCAAGCGCCAGGGCGGTGGCGGCCTTTTTTTGCACCTTGGCCTGCCAGGGCGGTGCGGCCAGCACCTGGGGCAGCTCGCTCGCGGCGGCCACTTCGGCGGGGCCGGCCAGCAGGGCCAGCTGGCGGTCTATGCTGGCCTGGGCCGCGCTGTCCAGCCAGGGGCGCAGCGCATCGACCTGCCCGCTGTGGGCGCGCAGCAGCCGCGTGAGGCTGGGGGTCAGGAAGCCGGCGTCCTTGCCGCCCGAGGCAATCAGCTTGGCCAGGGCCACCATGGCCGCCAGCGGCCAGCGGTCCACCGCCAGGGCCAGGCGCGCCAGCGCACCCTTGGAGCCGCTGGCCACGCGGGCCAGTGCGGTCACGGCCTCGGGCGTGCCCATGGCGGCCAGGGCGTCGCCGGCCTCATCCTGGGCCGCGCCGCGTTCCAGCAGCGCAATGGCATCCAGTCCACGTTCCAGCAGCAAGGTGGCCACCATGCGCTGGTTGTCCCACAGGCCGCTGGAATAGCTTTGCTTGACCTTGACCAGGGCCGCGATGGCGGCAGGGTCGGTGACCGTGAGCAGCAGCCAGTGTGCGTTTTCGGGGGTGTCTTTTTCGGCCGCGAGCTCGAAGGCCAGTGCATGGCTCATGTCGCTGCATTCCGGCACCAGCAGAACCACGGCGGTCTTGCGGCTGGGGTGCAGCGTGGGCAGGGCGGCGGCGATCTTCTCGGCGCAGACCTGCCACTCTTCCTCGGGGGCGGCCGACAGGTGCTTGCGCATCTGCTCCTCGGTCTGGCCCAGGGGGCCATACCAGCTGTCAGAGACCGGGCTGGTGACGGTGTGGCTGAGCGTGCTGACATGGCCCTTGGCCTTGCTGTCATAGCTGCTGCTGACCTGGATTTGCTGGGACGCCAGGTAAATGTCCACGGCACCGGGCAGGCCGTACTGGGCCACCAGATAGTCGATGAGGTGGCTGCCGATTTCGGCATCGCCGTGGTAGCGGCGCGTGCCCATGGCGCGGGCCAGCAGCAGGGTGTCGGCCTCGATGTCGGCCGCAGGCTCGGCCAGGGTCAGGCGCGAGAGCTGGCGCTCCAGCGCGGGGCGCAGCAGAGGCTCGCAGCCGGCCAGATCGACACGGCCATTGTCCTTGGCCATGGGGCGCACCAGATGCCACGCCGCAGCCGCGCTGGGCTGTGGGGGCTTTTGCGGGTGGCGGCGCGTGGCATAGGCGAGATTGCGCAGGCCGGCAGGCAGGCGCAGCAGCTCGCCCTGGGCCCAGGGCGGTGTGCCGGCGTCGGCCACGGCGGTGGTCGTTGCTTGGGGCTGGCTGGCCATTTCGGCCAGGTGCTGTGCTCTTTCCTCGCCCAGTTCTTTGGCAATGGCCTGGGCCTTGTCCTGTACCTTGGCCGTGCTGCCCCAGCCGTAGAGCATGCCCGTGGACTTGAGCTGGTCGAAGGCCATGCTGGCTCCCAGATCGCTCACGCCATGCAGGCGCTTGAGTTGGGCTGCAGACAGATCATGGCCCAGCTTGAAGCTGCCGTCGGCAATCTGGGCGCGCACGGCCTCGAACACGCGCTCGCACTGTGCGTCCAGGCTCTCTGCGGGGGCCGTTGCTGTAGCAGGCGCCACAGCTGCTGCAGGCGCGGCTGCTGCGGTTTTGCTGGCTGCGGCCTTGGCTGGCTTGGGGGCTGCGGCTTTGGCTGCTGGAGCAGGGCTTGCTGCGGGCGTGGTGGCGGGTGCAGCAGCACCGGAAGCCGCGCTCCCGGTTTCGCTATAGCCCTTGGCGGTTTTTTCCTTGACCAGCTTGTTCAGCGCCGCCAAGGCCTTGGCCGCATCGGCAAAAGACTTGGTCTGGCTTTGGCCTGCGGTGCCTATGCGGCCCCAGGCGATGTTGAGATCGCTGTCGTTTTGCTCGATTTCCCAGAACTTGCTGGCCGTTCCTTCGACCAGTTCAAAACGGCGCATGCCTTCTTCCTTTCAGAGATCACCAACAAAGTCTTTGCCAGCTTGGGCTGAAGACTTTGTGAACCTGTGAATGGTATAGGCCCGGCGCAGGTCTCAAGCCCTGCCGACCTGGAAATTTGCCAGGCAGCTCGTGACCAGGCTCTTCAGTTCGAGCCCGAGAGCTGGGCGTTCAAGGCCTCTTTGCGCGCCTGCAGCTCGCGCCAGCGCTGGGCTGCGCCGGGGTCGCTGGACAGGGCCTTGAGCGCTTCCTCGGTGAGCGTGGTGATGCGGCTGATCTGCATGCGATTGAGCACGTCGCGCAGCTCCTGGCGCAGCTCGGGCAGCTCGCCCTCGGGTTGGGCATGGGGGCCGCTCATGAGTTTGTCGGCCAGGCCCTCGTGGGGCTGGCCGCGCAGCATCTCGCGCAGCAAGGCCCAGGGGCGGGGGCCTGCTTCCTGGAATTGCGCCTCCAGCCAGCGAAACAGAGCACCGTGGCTGGCGCCGCTATGGGCCAGGGCATCGAAGTCCTCGTGTGTGAGCTCTTCCATGAACTCCATGTGCGACATCAAAAGGCGTGCGGCCTGGTCCAGGCGCATGGTGGGCGACAGGCGCGGGCCGGGCTGTGGAGCTGGCGCCCAGTCCCGCTCCCCCTTGCCGCGCCCCCAGGGCTTGCGGCTACCTCGGCCCTGTTGCTGGCGCGCACCGCGCCAGCCTGCGCCCTGGGCCGGGTGCGGCGAATAACCACCATGGCCGGGCATCTGGGACTCGGGCACGCCGTAGCTGCTGTCCCATTCAGGTGCAGGGGCAAAGCCGGATGGATGGCCGGGCGGCACAGGTGTGCCTTGCGCGTGAGCCGCTTCATGGCCGATCCGCCGGGGGGCTGTGCGTGCGGCTTCCTGGGCCCAGATTTCGGACAGGTCGCGTGCGTCGAGCTGGGCCAGGGCTGCGATCTCGGCCAGCAACTGGCGCTTCAGGGCGCCGTCGGGCAGGGCACTCCACAGCGGGCGTGCATTGCTGGCCATGTGGGCGCGGCCTTCGGCTTGGCCCAGGTCGCAGGCTTCGCTGGCGGCCTCGATCAAAAAGCGCGACAGCGGCAGCGCATCACCCACATGGCGCGCGAACGCGTCGGGGCCGTGCTCGCGGATAAAGCTGTCGGGGTCATGCTCGGCGGGCAGGAACAAAAACTTGATGCTGCGCGTGTCGTTGGCGTGGGGCAGGGCCGCATCCAGCGCCTTGCGCGCCGCGCGCCGGCCAGCGCTGTCGCCGTCGAAGCTGAAGACGATGGCATCGGTAAAACGCAGCAGCTTTTGCACATGCTCGGGTGTGCAGGCCGTGCCCAGCGTGGCCACGGCGTTGGCAAAGCCCAACTGGGCCAGAGCCACCACGTCCATATAGCCTTCGGCGACCAGGGCATAGCCCAGGTCGCGCAGCGCCTGACGCGCCTCGTACAGGCCATAGAGCTCGCGCCCCTTGTGAAACACCGGGGTTTCGGGCGAGTTCAGGTACTTGGGCTTTTCATCGCCGAACACGCGCCCGCCAAAGCCTATGCACTCGCCCTTGACGTTGCGGATGGGAAACATCAGCCGGTCGCGAAAGCGGTCGTAGCGCTTGTCCTCCTCGCCCACGATGACCAGGCCGGACTCTTCGAGCTGCGGGTCATCGTATTGGGGAAACACGCTGGCCAGGGAGCGCCAGCCTGCGGGTGCGTAGCCCAGGCCGAAGCGCCGGCTGGTTTCGGGTGAGACGCCGCGGCGCCTGAGGTAGGCGATGGCCTGCTCAGAGCCGGCCAGGTGCTTGCGGTAGGCGCTGCCCGCCTGCTCCAGCACATCGGTGAGGCTGGCCTGCTTTTGCTTTTGCGCGGCCTGGCGCTCGCGCTCGGCGGGGCTGATGTCGTCCTGCGGAACCGACAGGCCCACCTGGCCTGCAAGATCCTGTACGGCCTCGACAAAGCCCATGCCCGCATGCTCCATCAGAAAGCCGATCGCATTGCCGTTCTTGCCGCAGCCAAAGCAGTGATAGAACTGCTTGCTGGGGCTGACCGTGAACGAGGGCGATTTTTCGCTGTGGAACGGGCACAGGCCCATGAAATTGGCGCCGCCCTTTCGAAGCTGCACATAGCGGCCCACGATATCGACCACGTCGATGCGGGAAAGAAGCTCCTGGATGAATGATTGGGGAATGGCCACGCACGTATTGTGCCTGCGTCCGGCTGTCGAGCAGGGCCAGGGGATGCTATGGCTACGGTAGCTTCTGGCGCTGTATATATCTGGGCGGATTCAAGTCCAAGTGCAATAAAAGGTTGATGCACAGATTCTGTGCTGCAAAGCAAGCTGAGCCAGATGCTGCGCATAAACATCGATCGGCGTGCGCCAGCCCTGGGGCATCCCGGGCCGTCCATTGGGCTGGCCTGCTACCGCATCGAGCTGTTCTTTGATATAGCCACTGGCCCTTGGCACACGCACCGGTACCCGTGCCAACTGCGGCTCGCAGTCGCGCAACCTCCATCTGCTCGGCGCTCACAGGCTTGCTGTGCGCGCCGCCGCCGCAATGCTCTGCCCGCCTTCAACCAGCCGCACAGCCCCCCGCTTGAATTCCAGCGTGTAACGCGCCCTGGTCATCGCCGTCTTTGTCTTCTTCATTTCGTTACCCCTTGCTTGATTGGACCACTCAGCAAGGGATACGTTTTTCGAGGGTAAGGTCAGTGTCCAAAGTGTAGGGCCAGCAACAATGCCCATTACTTGGTAGATAATGAGAACTATTTGCAAATAAGTGCTCTACCCAAAACCTTTGCAGGGTGATTTCGGGCTTGATGCGCTAGCCCATCTAACTGCTGCTGTCCTTGTGATCGAACACTATTACCGTGAACTGCTGAGCTTTCTGGCCCGCAAGGTCAGGGACCGTGATGTGGCTGCGGATCTCACACAAGAGAGCTTTGCACGCGTGTATGCAGCCGAGCGAGCGGGCTCTGCGATCCACAATCCACGCGCACTGCTGTACCGAACAGCCCGTAATTTGTTGGTAGATAACCATCGACGCGCGGGAGTCCTGTCTGGGGACAGCGATCTCCATACGTCGCAGGCCTTGGTCGAACCGGATATGCATGCAGGGCCCGAGACCCTCGAGCCTGAAATTGCTCTGGCTTCTCGACAGCGTTTCGAGGCCATGGCCCAGACAGTGGACAGTCTGCCCACGCGGTGCAGAGAAGCTTTCATCTTGGTCAAATTTGATGGGCTAACGCATGCCCAGGCCGCAGACCGGATGGGGATTGCAGTAAAAACGGTAGAGATGCAGATCCAGATTGCACTGCATGCATGTCGTGCGCGTATGGATGCAATAGAGTCATTGACTCCACCAATACGCCGCCCTAGAGGCAGGCCCCCCAAAGCGAAATCAAAATAATGAAAGAGGCTTGGTTCTCCGCGATGTTATCTACAGGGTTGTGGACTGCGCATGTGTCTACTTTTCAAAGAAAGCCCCTATGCCTGTGCTGAATGGCTCCGCTGATGATGCCCAGCGCCTTTACGAGGTGGCGCTGAGATGGTTTGTGCGCCGTCGTGATGCGGGGTGGAGTGTGGAAGAAGAAGCCAGTTTTGAGGCCTGGCTTGCGGCAGATGTGCTACATGCCACAGCCTATGCGCAATGCAGTGCGCAATGGCAAGAGATGGATGCCATGCCTGCCGATTTGCTGCAGGGGATGCGTTCTCGCCTCGCTCATGACAAATTACACGAGCGCAAACGCTTATCGGCACCTGCATTGGCACGCCGCCGATTTCTGGCATGGCCTGCGGCTTCGGCCATGGTAGCTGCCGCTGCCGCAGGCATGGGTTATATGGCATGGCAACACCTACAGATGCAACCAGTCTGGACCCAGGCCTATCGTACCGAGCAAGGCCAGCAGCAGCAGCTTACCTTGGAAGATGGCAGCCGCCTCCGACTGGACACGCAAACGCAGGTAGAGGTGCGCTTTTACCGCCAGCGGCGTGAGGTGCAGCTACTCGATGGCCAAGCCGTCTTTGAGGTGCAGCATGATGGTCGCCCATTTCATGTGCTTGCAGGAGGAGCGCGGGTGACAGTGGTCGGCACACGATTTGCGGTGCGCTACACACCGCGACTGGCAGGAAATTCGCAAGTGCAGGTGGCGGTCGAAGAAGGCAAGGTGCGCGTGTCGCGTTTGCAGGTCTCTGAGGTAGAGAAAAACACGTATGACCTGGAAGCCGGGGCTTTGCTTACGGCCGGGCAGCAGACGACAGTGGATGAGCAGGGTGTGGTCAAAGCCACCACCGTGGTGCCTGCTGACGGTATTGCCCCATGGCGTGATCAGCGCATCAGCTTTGTGGATGTGCCTCTGGCACAGGCCTTGGCAGAGCTGGAGCGCTATGGTGCAACAGGGTTGCGGGTAAAGGACCCCGCAGTGGGTGCTTTGCGCCTGTCCGGGACTTTTGATCCCATGGAAACTGCCGCTTTGTACAAGGCATTGCCGCGTGTTCTGCCGGTACGTCTGCAAGTGGGAGGCGAGTTCACCGACATCGTGACACGTAACTGAATAAGAATTTTTCGTATTGATTACAGGGTTTCGCGCGGCTGCTGCGTCTACCTCATAGACATCCAATTTTCTATGGGAGAGATTTCACATGAATCGCCGCACGTTTCGGCTTCTGCCTGTTGCCATGGCTATGACACTGGCATGGGGAAGCAGCATATTGCACGCGCAGACTGCGCCCGCATCCCCTTCGACAGGTGCAGCTGTGCTGTTTCAGTTAGAGGCCCAGCCCTTGGCCCAGGCGCTGAATCACTGGGCGCGTCAAACACGCATGCAATTGCTGGTGCAGCAAGACCTGGTGGCAGGAAAAAATGCGCCCTCCGTATCAGGCAAGTGGACGCCACGCGAAGCGCTGGAACGTCTTCTCGCAGGCAGCGGCCTGCAGGGGCGCTTTGATGGAAACCTGGTCACGATCGAGCTGCGTTCACGCGCCAGCAGTACGACTCCTGCATTGCCTGAAGTGGAGGTTTCGGCGCAAAGCTACCAGGAAGTTGGCAACGGGCCTGTTCTGGGCTATGTGGCAAAACGCAGCCTGACGGCCACCAAGACAGACACTCCGTTGATGGAAACGCCCATGTCCATCCATGTTGTTTCCAAGGAGCAGATTGAAAACCTGGGCGCTCAGCAGTTGACCCAGAGCTTGCGTTATACGCCCGGCTTGTCTGCGGATATGCGCGGAGATACATCACGGTTTGACATGATGGCCTTCCGAGGCATTGGTGGTGTGTCTGACACTTTCTTGTACCTCGACGGGCTGCGTATGCCGCGTGGGGCCTCCTACTTGGTGCCGCAAATTGACGCCTTTTTGCTGGAGCGCGCGGAGGTGTTGAAGGGGCCGGCTTCGGTCATGTATGGGCAGGCTCCACTGGGCGGTATTGTTAGCATGGTCAGCAAACGCCCCACACCAGAGGCATTTCATGAGGTCGGCATATCAGCAGGCAGTCACAACCGCCGGCAACTGGGCTGGGACAGTGGCGGAGCGCTCAATGAAGATGCCAGCGTGCAGTACAGATTGACGGCATTGGGCCGCAAGTCTGACACCTCGGTGGACATGACCCAGGAAGAGCGCGTGTTGATTGCACCATCGATAACCTGGAAGCCGAATGCCGACACGCAGCTGACGGTTATGGGGCTGTACCAGCATGACCCCAAGGGCGGGTTCTATGGTGTCCTGCCCTCGAATGGCTCCATCTTGCCGAATGTGCATGGTGCATTCCCACGCAACTTCTTCGATGGCTCGCCAGACATGAATGAATTTGACCGGACGCACAGCAACATCGGCTATGAGTTTAGCCACCGCTTCAACGCGCAATGGAGCCTGAGACAAAACCTGCGCTACACGCGGATGGATCTGGACTCCAGCCAAGTGGGGAGTACCGGCTTGCAGGCGGATCAGCACACGCTGAACCGCTATGCGCTGTGGTCCAAGGAGAAGCTGAATGCCCTCAACATCGACACGCACTTGCAAGGCAATCTGCAAGCGGGGGCGGTGTCTCACCAAGTGCTGCTGGGAGTTGATCTTCAGCATGACCGCTGGCAACAAACACAAGGCTATGGCGCCGCGCCCACACTGGATTACTTGGAGCCTGATTATGGCCAGGCGATCACACGTCCTGCGGCCAACACCAGTCCGGATCGCAAGCAAAACATTGCAGGGGTGTATGTGCAGGACCAAATGAAGTGGGGGCAGTGGGGCTTCACGTTGGGAGGTCGCTTTGACCGTGCGCGTGTCAAGAACGAGAACGCACTGGCCAAGTCATTCACCGAGCAAACGCTGAGCAAATTCACATGGAGAGCGGGTGTTATCCGCAACTTCGACAGCGGCTTTGCCCCCTATGCCAGCTATGCCACCTCGTTTGACCCATCGGTTACGGCGAACCCTTATGGGGATCCATTCAAGCCCTCGACCGGAAAGCAATTCGAGCTGGGTGTGAAGTATCAGCCACCTGGTAAGAATGCGCTGTTTACACTGTCTGCCTTTGACCTGACCCAGCAGAACGTGTTGACGCAGGATCCACGCTCACCCTTGCCGAATGCGCGGGTACAGACCGGGGAAATCAATTCGCGTGGGATAGAGCTGGAGGCGCGCTTCAGTCCCGCTAAAGGCCTCAACATCATCAGCGGCTTCAGTGTGATTCATCCCGAGGTGACGCGCAGCAACGGTGCGGATCTGGGCAAGCGCCCTATCACGGTGGCCAAGCAGACAGCATCGGTGTGGGGCGACTACAAATTTGCCGAAGGTGTAATGGCGGGCTGGACCCTGGGTGCGGGCGTGCGTCATGTGGGCTCTGCCTTTGCTGACCCGGCCAATACCCAGAAGATTCCTGCATATACCTTGATGGATGCGATGTTGCGCTATGACTTGCGCCATCTGGATCCGGCATTGCGTGGTATGTCGCTGACGCTGAATGTTTCCAACCTGACGGACAAGACCTACTTCACCTGCAACGGCGTGAACTTCTGCAACTACGGACAAGGCCGCACCTTCCTGGCCTCGCTGAAGTATGGCTGGTGAGCACAAGTACATGGGGGGGGCGCCCACCCAACAGGGCGGCGCACGCATCATGGTTGCAATGGGCCTGCTGTATGTGGGATTCGGCGTGATCGTGGGCTTGCTGCAAGGAGGCTTGCCCCCTGTCTTGCGGGCACGCGGAATGGCTGTGGACCAGATCGCCTGGACGTTCGCCTTGTATTTGCCCATTGGTTTGTCCTTTCTATGGGCTCCATTGGTAGACCGGCTGCGCTTGCCATTTCTGTCGCCGCGCATTGGCTGGATCGTGCTGGCTCAGTTGCTCACTGTGGTTGGGCTGGGAGCGGTGGCTTTGCTGGAGGGGGCACCGCTGGGTGTGCTCTTTGGTCTGGGCTTGCTGGTGGCGATGGCAGTGGCCACGATGGATCTGGCGCTGGATGCCCTGGCCGTAGAAATGACCAGTGAAGCGCGCAAACCGATGGCTGCATCATTGAAACTGGCCGCGCTGGCCACAGGCTCTATGCTGGGGGGCGGCGTGCTGGTCGTGGTGCTCGGGCGGTGGGGATGGGGCATCACCTTCGCGCTGATGGCCGTGTGCATGCTGTTGTCCTTGCTGCCTGTGTTGGGTCTGGTCGAGCAGGAGCGGGCCCATGTGCGCATGGGCAAAGCATTGGCTGGCGGGCACCTGTTTGCCTGTTTGCGCCAGCCGCAGATGCGCAAGTATCTGGTTCTGCTGGTGACTGCTGCCGGTGTCATCTTCCCGCTCAGTGCCCTCAATCGCGTCATGCTGGTCGATGTGGGGGTGCCGATGGAACGTATTGCATGGCTGGTTGGCACGCTACAGCCTCTGGGGTTGCTGGGTATTTCGGTGCTGACTACGCCATTGATTCGCTATCTAGGCCATCAAAAAACGATGCTGCTGCTGGCTGCGATAGGTGGGGGATGCATCGTGCTGTTGATGCTGGGGCATCAAGGTAAGTCGCAGGCCCTTGCAGTGGCCGGCACCGTGGGCATGTCCACGGTGGTGGGTGGGCTGATGGTGGTCTATGCCGCGTTGATTCTGCGCTGGTCATCACAAGGTGTGCAGGCTGCGACCAACTACGCCGTGCTTTTTTGCGGTACCCGACTGGCCGGCATTGTGACCTCGGTGCTGGCGGGAAAGTTGCTCGTACGCATGGAGTGGACCGCCTTCTACAGCCTGGGTCTTTTGGCCTTGCTGGCATCCACGGCATGGATGCTGATCAGCCTGCGCGGCATGGAGCCCATCGACTGAACCTTCTCGCCGTTTTGGCGTGATTTTTCCATTTTCAATGATGACAAAACCTGAATTCTCTATCCCTGGCCTGGACGCCACATTGTTCGATGCCAGCGAATGGCCATTGGTGTATGGCCGTTTTCCCGAGCTCAATGAGCCTGATCGTGTCTCACGGATCTTGGATTCGCTGGATGCGATCCTGGCGCTGAAGCAGGCGTTTGTGATGGCCTGGATCCCCCCCAGCCATGACCATGATGACGAACCCCACGAAGACGAGAAACGCTCAGTGGTGTGGATCAAGCAGCGCAAGGCAGATTTGCGCCAGCACTGCCGTGGCTATCTGTACATAACGGCAGAGCCTGCGTTGCGTGCATTACTGGAAGGACGCTTGGAAACAGTGAAGAAAATGTACGGCTTCCCCATGGTGGTGGTCGAGGACCGCACGGTTGCCCGTGGGCAGGCAAAGAGCTTTTTGCAATTGCATGGGATACGGAATCCGAGGGCAAGGTCGTAAAAAGCGCCATGTGACGGCTCAGGCGGATAGTGTTGGTATCGGCCTTGGTTGGTACATCAAACCACCAACAAAAGTACCCGCAAAACATGAGATGACAATGCATCTCACGACACAAGCCGGGACAAGAAGTCAGCCTTCACAGAGGGGGAAAAGAAAATCCCGCGACGTTGTGACACGTTGCGGGACCTTGATATGGCGGAGGCTGTGAGATTCGAACTCACGGAAGGATCACTCCTTCGGCAGTTTTCAAGACTGCTGGTTTAAACCACTCACCCAAACCTCCGAAGCTGCGTATTTTAGCCGGGCTTGGAGGCCTTTTGCTCCATCCTTGGTTACCAGGCTTGCGATAGAGGCTGAATCATCAAGAATATGAGCGCCAAGCGCTTGATTCTATTGGATTCTGGGTCGTTTTTGGCTTGGAGTTCAATATGGGCGCGCGCAAGCCGCTTTGTTTTTGATACTGATGTCAGCCCCTTTCTGGGCGAGGCCTGCATGAAAAAGGGCGCCACAAGGGCGCCCTGGATCTTGGAGGGCGAACGCCGGCGCGCTTCTTGGGGCGCGTCGGCTCCGCCAGGCTCAGCTTCGTTGCGCGATGGCCTGGGCTGCGGCAAGGGCCGTCATGTTGACCAGGCGGCGCACGGTGGCCGAGGGCGTGAGCACATGGGCTGCCGCCGCGCCGCCGAGCAGGATCGGGCCTATGGTCGTGCCGTGGCCGCCCGTGGTCTTGAGCACGTTGAACAGGATGTTGGCCGCATCAAGATTGGGGCAGATCAGCACATTTGCCTCGCCATGCAGGCTGGACTCGAGCAGGGCGCGGTTGCGGATGGTCTCGGACAGAGCGGAGTCGCCATGCATTTCGCCGTCGCATTCGATGCTGGGGTTGGCGGCAGCAAACAGGTTGCGGGCCTCGCGCATTTTCAGCGCGGAGGGGCGGCTGGACGAGCCGTAGTTGCTGTGCGAGAGAAAGGCCACCTTGGGCGGTAGGCCGAAGCGGGCAACCTCGTCGGCGGCCAGGCGGGCGATGTCGGCCAGCTCGGCAGCGTTGGGGTTCTCGTTGATGTAGGTGTCGGCGATGAACAGCGTGCCGCTGTCGAGCATGACGGCGTTGACGGTGGCGAATTCGCCAGCGCCCGTCGCCATGCCCAGCACGTTGCGCACATAGCTGAGGTGGCCGTCGAACTTGCCGACCAGGCCGCAGAGCATGGCATCGGCGTCGCCGATGTGGACCATGAGGGCCGCGATCAGTGTGTTGGAGCGGCGCACTGCGGATTTGGCGGCTTCGGGCGTGATGCCGTCGCGGCCCATGAGGCGGTGGTAGGTTTCCCAGTATTGGCGAAAGCGCGGATCGTCCTCGGGGTTGCAGATCTCCACGTCCACGCCGGGCTGCAGGCGCAGGCCGGCCTTGGCGATGCGCGCTTCGATCACGGCAGGGCGGCCGATCAGAATGGGCTTGGCCAGGCCGTCGTCTATGGCCACCTGGGCCGCGCGCAGCACGCGCTCGTCCTCGCCTTCGGCATAGGCCACGCGCTGCAGGCTGGTCTTGGCAGCGGCAAACACCGGGCGCATGAACATGCTGGTCTGGTAGACGAAGCGGGTCAGGCTGTCGCGGTAGGCCGCGTAGTCGGCAATCGGGCGCGTGGCCACGCCGGATTCCTCGGCGGCCTTGGCCACGGCGGGCGCTATGCGCAGGATCAGGCGTGCGTCAAACGGCGTGGGAATCAGGTAGTCGGGACCGAACTTGAGCTCCTTGCCCTGGTAGGCGGCGGCGACTTCATCGCTGACGTCCTGCTTGGCCAGGGCGGCGATTTCGCGCACACAGGCCAGCTTCATGGCTTCGGTGATCTTGCTGGCGCCGCAGTCCAGCGCGCCACGGAAGATATAAGGGAAGCACAGGACGTTGTTGACCTGGTTGGGGTAGTCCGAGCGGCCGGTGGCGATGATGCAGTCCGGGCGAATGGCCTTGGCCAGTTCGGGGCGGATTTCGGGCTCGGGGTTGGCCAGGGCCAGAATGATGGGCTTGTCGGCCATGGTCTTGACCATGTCGGCCGTCAGCACGCCGGGGGCCGAGCAGCCCAGGAACACGTCGGCGCCGTTGACCACGTCGGCCAGGGTGCGGGCCTCGGTCTTCTGGGCGTATTGGGCCTTGGAGGCATCCAGGCCACCAGGGCGGCCTTCGTAGATCACGCCCTTGGAGTCGCACATAAAGACGTTCTCACGCTTCACGCCCAGGCCCACCATCACGTTCACGCAGGCAATGGCGGCAGCGCCGGCGCCCGAGACGGCCACCTTCACTGCGCCAATGTCCTTGCCCACCAGCTCCAGGCCGTTGAGCAGGGCGCTGCTCGAGATGATGGCCGTGCCGTGCTGGTCGTCATGGAACACCGGAATGTTCATGCGCTTGGAGAGTTCTTGCTCAATATAGAAGCACTCGGGCGCCTTGATGTCTTCGAGGTTGATGCCGCCCAGCGTGGGCTCCAGCGCGGCCACGATTTCGATGATCTTGTCCGGGTCGCGGGCGTCCAGCTCGATGTCGAACACATCCACGCCGGCAAACTTCTTGAACAGGCAGCCCTTGCCTTCCATCACGGGCTTGGCGGCCAGCGGGCCGATATCGCCCAGGCCCAGCACGGCCGTGCCGTTGGTGATCACACCCACCAGATTGCCGCGCGAGGTGTATTCGGCGGCCTGGCTGGGATCGGCCTCGATGTCCAGGCAGGGATAGGCCACGCCGGGCGAGTAGGCCAGCGACAGATCGCGTTGGTTGGACAGCGGCTTGGTGGGGGTCACCGAAATCTTGCCCTTGACGGGGCTGCGGTGGTATTCGCGTGCGGCTTCGCGCAAGGCTTGTTCTGCGGCGGACAGGTTTTGTGTCATACGGAAATCTCAACGAAAAATCGGAGCTGACAGGAAGCTTACCTGATGACTATCGGGCTCAAACCAAAGTACGGTTTCATCAGGCAGCAGATATTGACTTGTACGGGATCAACACGCCAAAACCCCCTGGAAAGCGGTGTCGTCCAGGGGGCGCACGCCCGGCGGTGGCCGGGCAGGGGGCTGCAGACAGGTCTTGGGCCTCAGTGGGCGTCGGCCTAGCGTGCAGCACGGATGGCAGCTTGGTTATCGCCACGCGTGCCGTTGAAGAACATATTCAGCAGCACGGCGCAAAGCGAGGCCAAGAGAATACCGGATTCGATCAGTGGATGAAGAGCGTGGGACATCCACGGATGGAAACTCGGGGCCACCGGGGGTGCATGCCCACGCCAATCGACATGGCCACCATCATGGCCTGGTTGCGTTTGTGTTGGAAATCCACCGTCTGGAAGATGCGGATGCCGGTGGTTGGCATCATGCCGAACATCATCAGGGCCGCCATCCTGGGCAGCAGGTCCGGCGGTTCTTCACCCCGGCAAGCGGTGTGCCGGTTGCGTGGGGCTCAATAGAGCGCGTGGCGCATGGCGTGCGCGTAGTGGGCATCGGCCTGCGTCACCTCGCTGCTGCTGGGCTCGGCCTCGCCGCGCAGCTTGCCCATGGCCGCCATGACCTGGCCCACACTGGGCAGGTCGCTGCGGCCCAGCTGGGCATCGGCCTGCCAGAGCTGGGCCCGGTTGACGGCGCGGCCACAGTGAAACAGCACCTCATCGATGCGCACCACGGTGGCTGCCTTGGGCGTTTTGCCGGCTTCGCCCAAGCTCTCGAGCAACTCGCTATCGGTGGAGATGCGGCCTTGGCCGTTGATGCGCAAAAAGACGTCCAGGCCGGGAAACAGAAACAGCATGGCCAGGCGGCTGTCGCTTTGCAGATTGCGCAGCGATGCGATGCGGTTGTTGCCCGGCCAGTCCGCGAAGGCCAGGGTGTGGGCATCCAGCACCTGGACAAAGCCCGCTGGGCCACCGCGCGGAGAGGCATCCAGGCCGCAGCCATCGCCGGTGGCCAGGCAGAAAAACCGGGCCTGGGCCAGGTAGCTGCGGTGAAAGTCATACAGCCGGTCAAGCACGCCTTGCTGGATGCGCTCCGTGGGCGGCTGATAGAGACTGTCCAGGTCGATGGCCCGTGGGCCGTCGGGCTGCAGATGCTGGGAAGAAGAGGGGGCTGAAGACATGGGAAAACCTTGTGCGAGGGGGATGTCTGCAGCTTAAGACGCCAAGGTTTGGCGGCTATAGAATTTTCAAGCCAAGAAACAATGAAAATCCGCCATGTCTGATCTTTTCCTCGAACTGGGCCAGTACATCGATTCCGCCGAGGGGCCCTGTGTGATTGCCGCCACCCGTTGGCAGGAAAAAGAGTTGTCGTCCGAGCCACACCAGCATGCGCGTGGCCAGCTGTTCGGCTCGCTCAAGGGCCTGATTTCCGTGCAGGTGGAGGATGCGGTCTGGATGGTGCCCGCCATTCACGCGGTCTGGCTGCCGCCCCACCATGTGCACGCGGGCCGCTCCTATGGGCCCTACCATGGCTGGAGTGCCTATGTGGCCGAGCCTGCCTGCGCCGACCTGCCCCAGCAGCCCTGCACCATCCGCATCTCCGGCCTGCTGCGTGAAGCCGTGCTGCGCCTGGCCAGTGCAACGCCCGACGCCGCATTGGCGCACAGTGCTGCACACCAGCATATTTGCGCCGTGATCCTGGATGAAATCCGCCATCTGCCCATAGAAGCCTTTGGCCTGCCCCTGCCGCGTGATGCCCGCTTGCTGCGCATTGCCAAGGCCTTGATCGCCGACCCGGCCGATGCACGCGATATCGAGGCCTGGGCCAGCTGGGGGGCGCTCAGCACGCGCACGCTCAGCCGCAGGTTTGTGAGCGAGACCGGCTTTAACTTCAGTACCTGGCGCCAGCGCGTGCGCCTGCTGCGCTCGCTGGAAATGCTGGCCGAGGGCCAGAGCATCACCGCCATTGCGCTGGACCTGGGCTATGCCAGCGTCAGCAGCTATATCAGCCTGTTTCGGCGTACTTTTGGCAGCACACCCGCAGCCTATCGATTGCAGCAGCAGGCTGCGGCCGGGTGAGCTGAAGGGACTACGGCGCTCCTGCCATGTGAGCCAGCCATGCAGACAGACTCAGCGTTTGCTGGGCTTTGGTGGGGCAGCCCTCACCCCAACCCTCTCCCGCAAGCGGGAGAGGGGGAAAAGCAAAAAGGACAAGGTCAGGAGCGCAGCACTTGAAACTGGCGCGCCCCAAGGTCAGGGCTGCCGCGCAAGGGCCGCCCCGCCGCGCTGGCAGCGTCCCCCTGCCCGCGAGCGTAGCGAGCGAAGAGCGGGGGGAAGGCGCGCAGCGCCTCAGGGGGGTGTTCCCATTACTCCAGCCAGTCCACCAGCGAGCGCGCCACCACCTTGGTGGCGCGGCGCAGGTCTTCCAGCTCCAGGCGCTCGTCGGCGCGCTTGGCATGGGACTCCAGCACGCTGCGGGGGCCGGCGCCATAGATCACACCGGGAATGCCGCGCTCCACATACAGGCGCACATCGGTGTACAGCGGCGTGCCCACAGCGGGGGGTATTTCGCCAAACACGGCTTCGCCATGGGCCTGGATGGCGTCCACCAGCGGGGCATTGCCGGGCAGTGGCGTCATGGCGTTGGCCAGCAGCAGGCGCTTGATGTCCACGCGCACCGCGTCTTCACCGCTGTAGCCGCGCTGCTGGTTGAAGCCCTCCACAGCCTGGGCGATCACGGCGCGGATGCTGGCTTCGACCTCGGCGGGGTTCTCCTCGGGGATCATGCGGCGGTCCAGCTTCAGCACCACCTTGCCGGGGATGACATTGGTGTTGGTGCCGCCCTCGATGCGGCCGATATTGAGATAGGGGTGCTTGATGCCCGGCACCTTGGACGTGATCTGCTGGTACTTTGCGTTCTCGGCATATAGCGCGTTCATGATGGCCACGGCGCCTTGCAGGGCGTCGACCCCGGTGTGGGGCACGGCGGCATGGGCCATCTTGCCGTGCACGGTGACTTCCATCTGCAGGCAGCCGTTGTGGGCGGTGACCACTTCGTAGCTAAAGCCTGCGGCCACCATCAGGTCGGGTTGGGTCAGGCCTTTTTTCAGCAGCCAGCCCGGGCCCAGTTCACCGCCAAACTCCTCGTCGTAGGTGAAGTGCAGCTCCACCGCGCCCTTGGCAGGTTTGGCCACGGCCTCCAGCGCACGCACGGCAAAGGTGAAGGTGGAAAAGTCGCTCTTGCTCACGGCCGTGGCGCGGCCATACATCTTGCCGTCTTCAATCAGTGCGCCATAGGGGTCTTTGCTCCAGCCTTCACCCGGGGGCACCACATCGCCGTGGGCGTTCAGGGCAATGGTCTTGCCGCTGCCGGGCTGGCCGTAGGGGCGACGCACGATGAGGTTGGTGATGGACTCCATGCCGTAGTCCTTGACCTCTTGCGCGGGCACCACATGCTTTTCGGCATCAAAGCCAAAGGCCTGGATGAGCGCGGCCGTGCGCTCGGCATGGGGGGCGTTGTTGCCCGGTGGCGTATCGGTGGGCACTTGCACCAGGGCCTGCAGAAACTGCACCTGCTCGTCGAAATGCTGGTCGATCCAGGCGTCCAGTGCGGCATAGGTGGCTTGGCGGTTGGGGGTCATGGTGTGTGTCTCTTGTCTGCGGTATTTATTCGGAAGCCAGCTGCTCCAGCACATGGCTGAAGGCGTCAACGGCCAGCTGCATATCGTCGCTGGTGGTGGATTCCAGCGGGTTGTGGCTGATGCCGCTGTTCAGCCCGCGGGTGAACAGCATGGCCTGGGGCATGATTTCATGCAGCTTCATGGCGTCGTGGCCGGCGCCGCTGGGCATGCGGTGCAGTGGCACGCCCAGGGCGCTCACGGCTTTTTCCCAGCGGGCCTGCCAGGCCGGAGCGCTGGGTGCGGCGGCGGCTTGCATGGCCAGCTCGGTCTGGTATTGCAGGCCGCGGCGCTGGGCGATTTCTTCCAGCTTGGCCAGCACGTCCTGGACCAGGGCATCGCGTTGGGCATCGGTGGGCGCGCGCATGTCCATGCTGAACAGGCAGCGGCCCGGCACCACATTGATGGAACCATTGGGCACTTGCAGCATACCTATGGTGGCCACGCTGTCACCGTCTTGTGCAGCGCGCTGCTCCATGTACAGGCCCAGCTCGGCCACGCCCAGGGCCGCGTCGCGGCGGCGGTTCATGGGGGTGGTGCCGGCGTGGCTGGCTGTGCCCAGCATGGTGCAGCTGTAGCGCACGCCGCCATTGATGGAGGTGACCACGCCCAGGGGAATGTCCAGCTCGTTGAGCACCGGGCCTTGTTCGATATGCACCTCGATAAAGCCCAGGTAGCGGGCCGGATCGCGCTGCAGCTTGGGAATGTCGTCTATGCACAGGCCAGCGTGTTGCATGGCTTCGCGCATGGTGATGCCGTCGGCATCCTGCTGGTCCAGCCATTCGGGCTTGAAGTCGCCAATCAGCGCGCCCGAGCCCAGGAAGGTGGCCTTGTAGCGCTGGCCTTCCTCCTCGGCAAAGCCCACGACTTCAATGCCAAAAGGCAGGCGCTTGCCGGCGCGGTGCAGCTCGCGCACGCAGGCCATGGGCACGAAGATGCCCAGGCGGCCGTCGTATTTGCCACCGTTGCGCACGGTGTCGTAATGGCTGCCGGTGAGCAGGTAACGCGCCCCCACGCTTGCCACTTCGTGTGCTGCGCTGCCCCCCGAGGGGGCCGCGGCTTGCTTGGGGCGGCCCGGCGCTGCGCCGTTATCGTCGGGTGGAGCGGGGTGGTAGCGGCCCACCACATTGCCCACGGCGTCGATTTCGACCTCGTCAAAGCCGCAGTCGCGCATCCAGTGGCTGATGCGCTGGGCACAGGCGCGGTGGGCATCGGTGAGGTAGGTGACGGTGAGCTGGCCCAGCTCGGCGTAGCCAGGGTCGGTGTGGGCGCTGAGTTTTTCCTGCCAGTCCCACACGTCATGGCCCAGTACGGGCTCGTAGTCGAACTTGTCGTTCAGGCGGATTTCGGCAATGCGGTGGATGTTGCGCAGCGCCTCGGCGCGTTCAAAGTCGGGGTGGTTGGCCAGGCGGCGCGCAAAGCTGTCGATGATCTCCTGCTTGGCCAGGCCTGTACCGCGCGGGCCGCGCACGGCCAGGATGAAGGGGAAACCAAAGCGGGCGTTGTAGTCTGCGTTGAGCTGCTGGATGCGGGCGAACTCCTCGGGCGTGCAGGCCGTCAGCCCGGCCTTGTTCTGCTCATTGGTGGATTCGGCCGTGAGTGCCTGGGCCACCATGGCCTTGCCCGCCAGCTCCGGGTGGGCGCGGATCAGCTCCAGCTGCGACTGTGCCGAGGCCTGGGCCAGCACCTGCACCATGGCGTGTTTGAGATGGGCCAGCGATTGGAAGGGGCGCTGGGCCAGCGCGGCGGCGGCAATCCAGGGGGAATGTTCGTACAGGCCATCGAGCAGGGCCACGGCCTGTTCTGCGGGCGCAGCGTTCAGTTGTTCCAGGGTCAAAGCCATGGTGTCTCCTATCAAAATATGAGCATTCAGCGCTTATGTAGAAAGCGCTGGAGGCTGTTTTTATTCAAATCGCCGGAGCGGGAAAGCGCTGGGCCCAGTGGCGGGCCAGGTCGATGCGGCGGCACACCCAGACCTGGCTGTGGTTTTGGATATGGTCCAGAAAGCGCTGCAGCGCCGTGATGCGGCCGGGCCGGCCCAGCAGGCGGCAGTGCATGCCTATGCTCATCATCTTGGGGGCGTTGTCCCCGCTGGGGTCGCCCTCGGCATACAGGGTGTCGAAGCTGTCCTTCATGTACTGGAAGAACGGGTCGGCATGCGAGTAGCCCTGGGGCAGGGCAAAGCGCATATCGTTCACGTCCAGCGTATAGGGCACGATGAGCTGGTGGTGCAGGCTGCCATCGGTTTTTTCCTGCTTCATCCAGAAGGGCAGGTCGTCGCCGTAGTAGTCGCTGTCGTAGACAAAGCGGCCGTCATCGGCCACCAGGCGGTGGCTGTTGGGGCTGTCGCGGCCGGTGTACCAGCCCAGGCCGTGGTCGCCCCCATGACCGTAGAGGTCTGCAAAAATCTCCATGCACTGCGCCATGTGCGCACGCTCGATTTCTTCGGGCACGTTCTGGTAGTGGATCCACTTCAGACCGTGGCAGGCCACCTCGTGGCCCAACTGGTCAAAGGCCTGGGCCAGCTCGCGGTGTTTTTGCAAGGCCGTGGCCACGCCGAATACGGTCAGCGGCAGGCCGCGTTTTTCAAACTCGCGCAATATGCGCCACACGCCAGCGCGGGAGCCGTATTCATAAATGCCATCCATGCTCATGTGGCGGGCCGGGTAGGCGGCCGGGTTGAACAGCTCGGACAGAAACTGCTCGCTGCCCGCATCGCCGTGCAGCACATGGTTTTCGCCACCTTCCTCGTAGTTCAGTACAAACTGCACGGCCACGCGGGCCTGGCCCGGCCATTGGGCATGGGGCAGTTGGCGGCCGTAGCCAACAAGATCACGGGGATAGGGTGCGGTGGCGTCGTAGGTCATGGGGTCAGACTTGACAAGGCCATGGATAAATCGCTGCTGGGCATGTCCCGGTCGAATGTCAGGCCGGCTTCCACATGGACCAGGTGCTGCTGCATGAGTCGCACGGCATGCTCGACATCGTCGCCGGCCAGCGCGGCCACGATCAGCGCGTGCTCCTCGTGGGAGTGTTCTGCGGCGCTGCTGCTCTGGTACATGAGCGTGATGAGCGCGCAGCGCGAGATCAGCTCGCCCAGCAACTGGGCCAGGACCTCGTTGCCCATGAGCTCGGCCATGCGCACGTGAAAGTCGCCCAGCAGCTCGGTGCGCTGGCCCACATCGTTGCGCTCCATGGCTTTCTTCTCGGCTGCCACATGCTGCTTGAGCCTGCGCATCTTGGCCGATGTGCGCTGGGCCATGAAGGCGCGCACCATTTCGGCCTCGAGCATGCGGCGCACTGCAAACACCTGGCGTGCCTCTTGTACCGAAGGTGTGGCCACGAAGGCGCCGCGCGCAGGCTCCAGGCGGATCAGGCGGTTTTGAGAGAGCTGGAACAAGGCCTGGCGCACCAGTGTGCGCGAGACGCCAAAGTGATCGGCCAGCTTTTGCTCGGCCAGCTTGGTGCCTGGCAGAAGCTTGTGCTCGACAATCGCCCGGGTTAGATGTTCGACGATGTAACTGGTGGCTGAGGATTCCATGTTTTTCATGATAGTGTTTGCAGCTGCTATTTGTATACAAAATCTGTCGACTGATTTTGGGGTTTTTCCCTAAAAAACCCTGCGGCCCTGCGCCGTGGGGCGTTGGCACAATGACAGGCATCATGCAAGTCCAGAAATCCGCTTCGGGTACGCGCCAGCCCGCATGGCAAGCTTCTTCGGTGCGCGATGACCCCGCAGGTTTTCTGCGCCATCTGTTCCAGGTGGCCGTGGATCAGGCCTCGCCGGCCCAGGGTCTGGCAAGGCATTTGCCCCAGCCCCCGAAGGGGCGCACGCTGGTGCTGGGGGCGGGCAAGGCTGCCGCTTCCATGGCCCAGGCGCTGGAGGCCTTGTGGCCTGCGGATGCGCCCTTGTCCGGCCTGGTGGTCACGCGCTACGGCCATGTGCCGCCACGCGAACCGCATGTGCGCCAGCACATCGACGTGCTCGAAGCCGCCCATCCCGTGCCCGATGCCGCCGGGCTTGGCGCTGCGCAGCGCATGCTGGAGCTCGCCCAGGGGCTGGGTGCAGACGATTTGGTGCTGTGCCTGATCTCGGGCGGCGGCTCGGCGCTCTTGAGCCTGCCGGCCGAAGGCATGAGCCTGGAGCATAAGCAGGCCGTGAACCAGGCGCTGCTGGCCAGCGGCGCCAGCATTGCGCAGATGAATTGCGTGCGCAAGCACTTGTCACGCATCAAGGGCGGGAGGCTGGCCGCGGCCTGCCATCCGGCGCGCGTGCTCACGCTGGCGATCAGCGATGTGCCCGGAGACGATCCCTCCATCATCGCCAGCGGTCCCACGGTGGCCGATGCCAGCACCTGCGAGGAGGCGCTGACCATACTGCAGCGCTACGGGATTGCGCTGCCCGACAAGGTGCACGCGGCGCTGCAGGCCGGGCAGCTGGAGACGCCCAAGCCCGGCGATGCGCGCCTGGCAGGCCATGAGCTGCAACTGATCGCCACGCCCATGCAATCGCTGAAGGCTGCGGCCGCTGCGGCGCGCAGCGCGGGGCTGGCCGCTTATATCCTCTCGGACGCCATTGAAGGAGAGTCGCGCGAGATCGGCAAGATGCATGCGGCCCTGGCGCGCAGCGCGGCCTGCGAGCAGGCCTGTGCCGATCTTGGCTTCATCCGGCCTTGCGTGCTCCTGTCGGGCGGCGAGACCACGGTGACCCTCAAGCCCGTCGCGCCCGGCAGGCCAGCGGGACGCGGCGGGCGCGCAGGCGAGTTCTGCCTGGGCCTGGCACAGGCGCTGCAAGGCCAGCCCGGTGTCTGGGGCCTGGCTGCGGATACCGACGGCATGGACGGCGTGGAGGACAACGCCGGTGCCAGCGTCAGGCCCGACACGCTAGCCCGTGCCCGGGCCCTGGGGCTGGACGTGGCCGAGCACCTGGATCGCAACAACGCCTATGACTTCTTCGAGGCTCTGGGCGATCTGGTGATCACCGGCCCTACGCACACGAATGTGAACGACTTCAGGGCGATATTGATTTTGTAGCTGGTAGCGCTTGCTATGGCTTGATTACAGGGCTGAATATGTATGAAATCGAGATAGGGCAAGCGCTAGCTGCTCACAAAAAAGAGAATTCCGGTTTCCGGGCAAGGTCTGTCCTGCGGCGGCCCGGTCTGGCGCGGGCTGGCTCGAAAGCGCGGCGGCCATGAGCCTGACCGCAGCCGGGATCCGGCCGCGCCGCAAGCCTTCGCAATCGCGTGCCTGGGCCACCTCCCAGGCGATACAGGATGCGTTTCTGATCCTGCTGCTGGAAAAGGGCTACGAGTCGGTATCGATACGTGATATCGCCGGCGTGGCCGGGGTCGGCATAGGCACGCTGTATCTCTACTACCCGAACAAGGAATCCATTGCCGCCGTGACGGTGCGCAGCCGGGTGCGCCAGCTGGCCAGCGCGCTTGTCAGGGCGCGCGATGCGCACGGGCCGCGCACGGTGCGGGAGATTGCCACCGCCCTGGTCGCGGCCCATGTCGGTTTGATGCTGGGCCAGCCTGCGCACTGGACGGCCCTGATCCTGCTGGAGCGCCGGCTGTCCTCGCTGGAGTCCTATCGCCAGCTCTATCGCCACCATGTGGACATCACGCATGAGGCCCTGGCCGCAGCCATCGACTGGCCGGACGGGCAGCAGCCCGCCATGGCGGCATTTTCGGTCTTCACCATGGCCGACGGGCTGGTGCGCAACGCCTTGCTCACATGGGCGGTTGAGCCCAGGGCGGGCGAGATCGAGGCGCAAGTCCTGCAGGCCGTCTGCGGCTATCTGGCATATCGCGGCTGAAGACTGCCGCAGCGCTGATGGGCGAGCCGGGGCCTGGCTCCAGGTTCTGGGGGACAGCCGAACCTGAACAGCCGCAGGCCGGGGCGGGGCTCTCTTCATGGAGGTGAGTGCACAGCCCCGCTGTCCGCACTTTGCAGGGCTGGCTGGAAACATGAACATGCGGCGGGCCGAAGATTCCTAGACTGAAGCCTTGCCAAGGCCTTGGGCAGGAACCCCGAGGCGGAGCGAATTTTCCGGATCCATACAGCCATGCCACAAGACAAAGACCACGCTGCGCCTGCGTATGCGGCGCCCATCCACGAGCTGATGTTCGTGCTTCACGAATGGCTGGGTGTCGAAGCCGGCCTGCGCGCCCTGCCGCCCCATGCCCACATCGGCGCACAAGACATGGACAGCCTGCTGGTACAGCTGGCGCGGTTCGCGCAGGATGAGCTCGCCGCGCTGAACCTCAGCGGCGATCAGCAGGGCTGCCGCTACGAGGACGGGCTGGTGCATGCGCCAGCAGGGTTCGCACAGGCCTATCGCGACTTCTGCCGGCGCGGCTGGCCGGGCCTGGGTGCGGCGAAAGAGTATGGTGGCCAGGCCTTGCCCACCGTGCTCACCCATCTGGTGACCGAGCTCATGGGCTCGGCCAACCACGCATGGCTGATGTACACCAGCATGTCGCGCGGCGGCTATGCCTGCATCGAGGCCAATGGAACCACTGCCCAGAAGGCCAGGTACCTGCCCCCGCTGACCAGTGGCCACTGGACCAGCAGCATGTGCATTACCGAAGACCAGGCCGGCACCGATGTGGGCCTGCTGCAGACGCGCGCCGTGCCGCAGCCCGATGGCAGCTATCGCCTGTGGGGCCACAAGCGCATGGCGACGAATGCCGAGCACGACCTGTCCGACAACATCCTGCATCTGGTGCTGGCACGCATAGAGGGTGCGCCCGAGGGCGTGCGCGGCCTCTCGCTGTTCATCGCGCCCAAGTTTCTCCCCGATGATGCGGGCCGGCCCGGTGTGCGCAATGCCGTGCGCTGCACCGCACTCGAGGACAAAATGGGCATTCGCGCCACGCCCACCTGTCGCATGCAGTTCGACGGGGCCCGGGCCGAGTTGCTGGGCCAGCCCCAGCGGGGCCTTCAGGCGATGTTCGTGATGATGAACATCGCCCGCCTGGCCACCGGCATGCAGGGCGTGAACCAGGCCGAGCGTGCCTATCAGCTGTCATCGGCCTATGCGCAGCAGCGTCTGCAGGGACGCAGTGCACGTGGGCCGGCGAATCCGCAGGCCGCTGCGGATCCCCTGGTGGTGCATGCCGATGTGCGGCGCATGCTGCTGACCCAGCGGGCCTGGCTGGAGGCCGGCCGCGCCTTTGGCTATTGGGTGGCGCTGCGCGTGGACCAGTCCCTTTGTCATCCCGATGCGCAATTGCGCGATGAGGCCGCAGCGCAAGTGGCCCTGCTCACGCCCGTGCTCAAGGCCTTTGCCACGGACAACGGTTATGCATGCGCCACGTTGGCCCAGCAGGTGCTGGGCGGCTGGGGATATCTGAATGCAAGCGGTGCCTCCCAGTTCATCCGCGATGTGCGCGTGGGCCAGATCTATGAGGGCGCCAACGGCATACAGGGCCAGGATCTGCTGGGGCGCAAGGTGCTTGGCGATGGCGGGCAGGCGCTGCGCTCCTTCGTGGACATGGTGCGCAGCGCGCTGTCGCGTGTGCCGGCGGATTCGGCACTGCAGGCGCATGTGCGGGCCGTGGATGATTTGTGCGAGCGGCTCAACGCCCTGACCGAAGACCTGGCCGCGAGGGTGGTGCAAGACCCGGACCAGCTCGGTGCCAGCGCGAGCAGCTATCTGCGGCTGCTCGGCCATCTGGTCTATGGCTGGATCTGGATAGACATGGCCCGCGTGAGCGAGGCGGCGGCCGGCAGCTCGGTCTTTCATGCGGGCAAGGTCTCGTGCGCGCATTTCTATTTCGCCCATCTGTTTCCCGAAGTCGAGCATCTGCTTCGGGCCGCCATGGCTCCTGCCGGTCTGCTGGCGCTTGCCGGATGTGCAACACAGGAATTCACTCACCCAGGGCAGAACGCATGAACTCCATCGCATCAGATCTCTTCGACCTCGGCGGCAAGGTTGCCGTCATCACCGGTGCCAGCCGGGGCATAGGGCGGGCCAGCGCCTTGCAGCTTGCTGCGCGCGGCGCCTCGGTATGCGTATCGAGCCGGCACCTCGGCGCTTGCGAGGAAGTGGCGGCGGTCATACGCGCCGCAGGCGGGCAGGCCATGGCCTGCGAGGCGAATATCTCCAGCCAGGAGCAGCTCGCGCACCTCATGAGGCAGGTGAACGAGAAACTGGGGCGCATCGACATTCTGGTCTGCAATGCAGCCACCAACCCGTATTACGGGCCGATGGAGCAGATGGACGACGAGATCTTCCTCAAGATACTGCGCAACAACGTGCTCAGCAATCTGTGGCTGATCAAGCAGGTGGCACCGCAGATGCGCGAGCGCCGCGATGGCAGCATCATCATCATCTCCTCGATCGCCGGGCTCAAGGGCTCGTCCACCATAGGCGCCTACGGGGTCTCCAAGGCAGCCGACATGCAGCTGGCGCGGGATCTGGCCGTGGAGCTGGGCCCGCACAACATCCGCGTGAACTGCATTGCGCCGGGCCTGATCGAGACCCGGATGGCTCAGGCCTTGGTCGACGATCCCAAGATGCAGGCCTTTACGCAGGGCAAGTTGCCGCTGCGCCGCCTGGGCCAGCCTGACGATATCGCGGGCGTGGTGGCTTTTCTGGCCTCGCGTGCGGGAGCCTTCGTCACGGGCCAGACGCTGGTTGCCGATGGCGGAGCCGTGATCGCATAGTCTGGCGCCAGCGGCGGCATGGGGCCGGATGTGCGGCAGCCATGAGCGCGAAAAAAAGCCGTGGCCAGGGCCACGGCTTTTGCATGGGCAGGCTTTTGCGCGGGCCGGTCAGTACCCGAGCGTCTGTCCGTCGGGGTTGCGCGGATCGGATGCGCCATACAGCTTGCCGTCGCGGATCTCAATGGTCTGGGTGCGGCCCATGGCCGGCTTGACGGCAACGTGGTGGCCGCGCGCCTTGAGCAGGTTGATGGTGTCCTGGCTGAAGCCCTTTTCCAGGCGCAGCTCGTCGGGCGTCCACTGGTGGTGAAAGCGCGGCGTGGCCGCAGCCTCGGCAGGGTTCATGCCGAAGTCGATCACATTGCTCACGGTCTGCAGCACGGTGGTGATGATGCGCGCGCCGCCGGGGCTGCCGGTGACCAGCACGGGCTTGCCGTCCTTGAGCACCAGGGTCGGGGTCATGGAGGACAGCGGGCGCTTGCCCGCAGCCACGGCATTCGCCTCGCCGCCCACGAGACCGTAGGCATTGGCCACGCCGGGCTTGGCCGAAAAGTCATCCATCTCGTTGTTCAGCACAATGCCCGTGCCCTTGGCGACGATGCCGGTGCCGAAGTTGGTGTTCAGCGTATAGGTCACGGCCACGGCGTTGCCGGCCTTGTCCACCACGGAGTAGTGCGTGGTCTGGTCGCTCTCGTAGGCTTGCGGCTTGCCGGGCTTGATGCTCTGGGCCGCACGCGCCTTGTTGCCGTCTATGCCGGCCGCGAGCTGGTCGGCATAGGGTTTGGAGACCAGGCCCTTGAGCGGAACCTGCACGAAATCCGGGTCGCCCAGGTATTCGGCGCGGTCGGCATAGGCGAGCTTCATGCTCTCGGCCATGTAGTGCACGCTCTGGGCGCTGTTCACGCCCCACTGGTTCATGGGCCAGCGCTCCATCATGTTGAGGATCTGGATCAGATGGGCTCCGCCCGAGGACGGCGGCGGCATGGTCGCGACCTCATAGCCTCGGTAGCTGCCGCGCACGGGCTGGCGTTCTATGACCTTGTAGCTCTTCAAATCGGCCAGCGTGATGGCGCCTTTGTAGGGGGCCATCTCGGCAGCAATCTTCTGGGCGATGGCTCCTTCGTAGAAGGCCTTGGCACCCTGCTCGGAGATCAGGCGCATGGACTGGGCCAGGTCTTTTTGCACCAGCAGATCGCCGCGCTTGAGTGGCTCGCCATTCTTCCAGAAGATGGCCTGGGTGGCAGGCCAGCGGCCCATGCTCTGCTTCTCCTGCTGCAAGGTCTTGGCCAGGGTCTCGCTGACCGGATAGCCCTTGTCGGCCAGGGCAATGGCCGGCGCGATCACCCTGGACAGCGGAAGGCTCCCCCATTTCCTGAGCGCGTGCTCCATGCCGGCCACGGTGCCGGGCACTCCCACGGCGTAATGCGTGTACAGCGACTTGCCGTCGATGAGCTTGCCCTGGGCGTCCAGGTACATGCCGCGAGAGGCCTGGGAAGGCGCGACCTCGCGAAAGTCCAGCGCCACATCCTTGCCCGACCTGGCGTCGTGCAGCAGCATGAAGCCGCCGCCGCCGATGTTGCCCGCATTGGGCAGGGCCACGGCCAGCGCAAAGCCCATGGCCACGGCTGCATCCACGGCATTGCCGCCCGACTTGAGGATCTCCAGGCCGATGCGCGAGGCCAGCTCCTGCTCGCTGGCGACCATGCCGTTTTCGGCGACCACGGGGTGGAACACGTCCATGTCGAAGTCATAGGCCGCGCTGGCGGCCTGCGCGGCGCTGCTTTGCTCCACAGCCGGTGCGGCAGCGGCCGGGTTGGAGGGGGGATGGCCGCAGGCGGTGAGGCTGAGAAGGGCCAGGGCCAGGCTGCTGGCCAGCAAGCTTGAGCGAAACGGCATCGATACTCCTTGGCTGGTAAAAATTTCGGCCCCTAGTTTAGAAGCTGAAAACACCATGGAGAATCTGAGCTGGAGAAGAGAAAACGGGTATTTTCAGCCCTCCGGTCTCAGGCATGGGGCAGGGACTGTATACACTTTGTCTGCAAGAGTCCTGCATGATGGCTTCGACGACAGGCCCGGTTGCAGGGCGATTGTCAATCCCGCCGGCAGTCTTGCCGCCGCCGTACAGGAGAGAAGCTCATGGGCTTGAGTACCCACGTTTTGGACACCATGCACGGATGCCCGGCCGCCCGTATGGCCGTAGCCTTGTATGCGACCGAGGGTGAGCAGGCCAGGCTCATCAGGCGCTTGCTGCTCAACCACGATGGCCGGGCCGATGAGCCGCTGCTGGACAGCCAGACCCTGAAGTCGGGCACTTATCGTCTGAGCTTCGATGTCGCGGGCTACTTCGATGCCCGTGGCGTGGATCTGCCGCAGCCGCGTTTTCTCAACTGGGTGCACCTGGATTTCGGAGTGGCCCACGAAGGGCGGCACTACCATGTGCCACTGCTGGTCAGCCCCTGGAGCTATTCGACTTACCGAGGCTCTTGAGCCAGGAGTGCATGCCTGCAGGCCAGGCACCGCAACAGGCCCGCTGCAGCTTGCTACTTCCCCGGGGAGTGGCTCATGGCCACGACCAGGGCGCAGACAAAGAAGAAGGCCTGCAGCTCCAGCATCCAGCCGCCGGAGCTGTTGAGCTGGAGGACCTGGCTGGTGTGCACGAGCACGAAGGCCACCAGCATGTTGCCGGCCACGACCAGGGCTGCAGGGACGACCCAGAGGCCGACGAGCAGCAGCAGGGGAGCGACGACTTCGCCGATGTAAACCCCGTAGGCCAGCCAGCCGGGCAGGCCCGTGGCGGAGACCATGCTCTCTATGCCGCCGATGCCATGGCGGATCTTGGCCCAGCCATGAAAGAGCAGCAGTATGGCCAGAGTGGCGCGCAACAGTGCGAGTGCGGCCTTGGGGTGATGAAAGTGGCTCCAGATTTTCATGGGCTGTCTCTGTGTCGATGCGGCAAGTGGCCTGTGCCTGATTTTTGGGTGCGGCGAAAACCTTGAGCATGCATTGTCTCGCTGAATGCTCGCAGCTACCTGTGGCAAGGCGCTTGATCTTGGTCACATGCTTTGCAGCGGGGGGCTGGTACGCTGCTCCAAGTGCCTGTGCAAGAGCCTTGGGTAGGGCAAGATTTCCAGAGTTTGGCGCCTGCTCTTGTAGGCCTGCTTCCCGAGTTGCGCGATATGCGTGTTCAACCATGGGAAACGATCTAGCATGAATACATGTCGCTCAATGGCCTGTGCAACCGCAGGCCCTATCAGCAGGCAAGACGCCGATGACTGGAAGTGACGTCAAAAGAGTCAAACAAGGGGCTTTCCCAAGAACGATAGAAAGGTAGGTTTTCATGCGCACAACTCCTATTCGTACCGTGATCGTGGCGGCAACCCTCGCCGCTGGCAGCCTGGCCATGGTGGGATGCACGACCACCAAGCCCAGCACCACCTCCGCCCCCAAATCGGACAGGACAACGGTCGATGCACGCGCCACAACGGCGCTGGAGCGCCTGTACCAGACGGCGCCGGGCTCCAAGGACATGGTGGCGCGCGCCAAGGGCGTGCTGGTCTTCCCCTCGGTGATCGGTGGCAGCTTTGTGCTGGGCGTGGAGCACGGTACGGGCGTGCTGCGTGTGGCTGGCAAGAACCATGGCTACTACAGCACCACCGGGGCTTCCATAGGCTGGCAGGCCGGCGGCCAGTCCAAGGCCGTGATCTATGTATTCAACACCCAGGAGGCACTCGACAAGTTCAAGGCCAGCAATGGCTGGTCCGTTGGGGCAGATGCCAACGTGACCGTGGGCAAGGTGGGGGCCAATGGCAGCGTGGACACCACCACCGCCCAGGGGCCGGTGACCAGCTATGTGCTGAGCAATGTGGGCCTGGAGGCCGGCGTTTCGCTGCAGGGCTCCAAGATCACCAAGATCGTGGATTGAGCGCAGAGCGTTTTTACGTCAGAGGAACCGGCCACGAGGCCGGTTTTTTCATGGATGCGGCCTCGCTGCCCATCCATGGCGCTGTGCGTTCAAAGCGCTGAAACAGCGAAACGGCTCAGGCGAGGCTAGTTCTGCCCCTCGCTCAGGGTATCGAGTTGAAAGCGTCCCGACTCGTCCCAAAGCCAGGTATCGGTATAGCTGACCCTGGCCAGCCCATGGGGAACAGGGTAGGGGGCGGCCGAGCGGACCGTACGCTCGATTTCGGCCACAACCTCGGGCGCATGGCGCGGCGCACGTATCCAGTGCAGGCGCTGGACACGGCCGTTGCGGTCTATGTCGACCTGCAGCACACCTATGGCGTAGAGCATGGGGGGCAGCTTGCCGGGGTAGATGCGCGATGCGTTGCGCGCATACAGGTGACGTGCGGCTTCGAGGCGGTAGCCTTTGTCCGCGCCGGGCACCGAAGAGGGGGACGTGCCTGTTCCACGGCCCGGAAGCCCTGAGGGGGTGGTGCAGGCGCTGATCAGCGACGCCATGCCCAAGGCCAGGCAAGTCCAAAGCCATGGCTTGCGGTTTGGGCGAGGAGCGTTATGGTTGCAGGGATTGCGTGGGTCCATCATGGGCGAGAGCGTATCCTGAAATCCAAGACCATTCGAGCTGACTTGAACGCAAAGACGCAGCCCGCTCCAAAGCACCGTGGCCCGCGTCTGGCGCGTGATGAAAAAGGGCCTCATGTGGCGTGAGACGCTTCAAAGAATCCGCCAGGAGCTGGCCCAGGCATCCATGTGCTGGGTCCAGGTGCTGTTGGTTCGAGGCTCAGGGTCGCGAGAGCCCGGGGCCTGGTCTTGGCCAGTATTGCGGCGGTGAGGCCGTGCTTGGTTTTGACTGCTTGCTGCAAGGACGTCTGGGCTTGCTGGCGCAGTGTCTTCTGTCGCCCGAAAGCTGGGTGGCGGTCTTCGGGCGGGTCATGAGGGAAGGGCCTTGGTGCGCGTGCTCTCAAGCCTTTCTTATCGGCTGCTCTGGATAGACAGCCGTGAAAGCGTGTTCGAAGAAGGGCAGCGGTCTGACCTACTGGTGCGGTGTGAATACTCGGACCCAGTGCAGTCTGCGGTGGCTGATCTGCCGGCAGGCTCCCAAGTTTTGATCATGAGCTTCAGTCACGCCGAGGAACTGGAAATCCTGATCCAGTGTCTGAAGCGCCAGCGCCTACATGCGGATCTGCCCTTTATCGGTCTCATAGGCAGTGCCAGCAAGTGGAAGGTGTTTCAGCGGCGTCTTGTGCAGCGCGGGTTTGCCGAGCAGGAGCTCGCCCGGGTGACATGTCCGGTAGGTCTGCCCGGCATTGCAGGCAAGGGGCCCGAAGTCATCGCCGTGGCCGCGGCGGTTCAGTTGTTGCAACGGCGGACTTTTTGAGCGAATCAGGGAAAGTTCTAGGCCGGAAAATGAGCTCGCCAACGCTCGATGCAGGCAGTTTTGCATACACTTTGTGCTTACAGACAGGTCGCAGCGGTGCCCCGGCTCATCAGGTCGGAAAGCGTGGCCATGGTTTCTGCTCAGAGTGCCCGCCGTGGTGAGCAGTTTGTAGAAGGCGGTCCTGAAGACCCCCAGGGCGGAGCACCATGGAAAGCTATCTACTGGACTGGGCCAGCCTGCTGCTGCGCTGGTTGCATGTAATCACTGCCATTGCCTGGGTGGGCTCCTCGTTTTACTTCGTGTTTCTCGACAGCAGTCTCACACCGCCGGTGAACGAGGACTTGAGAAAGCAGGGTGTCAATGGCGAGCTCTGGGCCGTGCACGGCGGAGGCTTCTACCATCCCGTGAAGTTCAATGTGGCGCCACCCAGGCTGCCAACGCATTTGCACTGGTTCTTCTGGGAGAGCTACAGCACTTGGCTTTCGGGTTTTGCGCTGCTCACGGTGTCCTATCTGTGGAATGCCGATGTCTATCTGGTGAATCCGGCCAACCCGCTGATGTCGTCGAATCTGGCAATTGCGGCGGCGCTGGCTTTTTTGCTGCTGTTCTGGCTGCTGTATGACGGCATTTGCCGTATCTTTGGTCAGCGTGAAAAGGGCGAGCCCATTGTTGCTGCCCTGGTGCTGGCCCTGGTCTGTGTTGCCACCTACCTGGCCTGCCATCTCTTTCCGGGTCAGGCTGCATTCCTGCTCATGGGGGCCATGCTGGCCACGTCCATGAGCGCCAACGTGTTCTTCTGGATCATTCCCGGTCAGCGCACCGTGGTAGCGGACCTCAAGGCCGGGCGGACTGTGGATCCTATACATGGCAAGCGCGGCAAGCAGCGCAGCGTGCACAACACGTACTTCACCCTGCCCGTGCTGTTCGCGATGCTTTCCAATCACTATGGCTGGCTCTACAGCCACGAGCTCAATTGGCTGGTGCTGATTCTCATGATGTTTGCCGGTGCGGCCATACGCCAGTTCTTTGTGATGCGCCATGGCTATCTGCTGGGGCGCAACTCCCATCCATGGCCTTATGCCCTGGCCGGGGTGCTGGTGCTGCTGGGCACGATTGCCTGGCTCAGACCCATGCCTGTCGAGAGCTCGGCACGTCCTGCCCCGGTGGAGACGGCCGCCGTCGGGCCTACAGGCTATGCGCAGCTGGCTGGCCTTTTTGCGCAGCATTGCGTGGTTTGCCATGGTGCGGCCGTACAGCAGAAAAACGTGCGCCTGGATTCGCCACAGGAGGTCAAGGCCCACGCTGTCCAGATCTACCAGCAGGTGGTACAGCTCAGAAAAATGCCGTTTGGCAATCCCGATGCTCTGAGCCAGGAGGAGCGCCAGATGATCAGGCAATGGTTTGAAAGCGGTGCCCGGGTGGGACCATAGGGCGTACGTGCTCTTGCCAGAGGCCGGGAGGTGATTGAGAAAGTCAATGTGACACGGGTTTTTGATATTCCTCAAGGTCGGAGGTCGTAACAGCCGGCAAAGTAAGCCTCATGTTTGCCTTGCCCTCCTTGAAGCCTTTTGCTTCCAAGACTGGAACATCCCAGGTGTTTGCTGCAGGCACCTGGTTGAGACAGCGTCGCCAGGTCGCTGAGACCGCAATGTACCTGGAGCGCGGTCGCGTGCTGCTCGGTGTCGGTCAGGATGGGCAACTGCGCCACCAACTGGGCGTGGTGGAAGGGCCGGCCTGGCTGGATGCTGCTTTTGCGTTGCAGGGACGCAGTTGCTGTCTTGACATGCTGGCTGACACTGAAGTGCGCGTTCTACAGCAATCCCAGTCGGAGCTCGCTTGTGCCGTATCCGAGCTGCCGCATCAGGCCCAAGCCTTGCTGCAGGATGTGTCCAAGGTGTATTGCACACAGATCGAGCTTACGGTCAGTCGCCTGTCCAAGGACGCCGAAGCGCGGTGCGCCCAGTGGCTTTTGCACCACGCAAAGCCCAGCGAGCAGGGCGGACTCAGAGTCATTCTCCATCTGCGCAAGCGTTTGATAGCAGCTCAGCTGGGCATTGCGCCCGAGACCTTTTCGCGTGTGCTGCGCCAGTTGCGCGATCACGGCCTGATCGCCGGCAGGGGCAGCGTCATCGACCTGCCCAAACCTGCTGCTCTCGAAGTGCTGGCTGTAGGCTGAGAGCGCAATGTGACGAGGCCCGTACCTCGCTGCGGGTTCGACCCATTGGCGGCATGATCCGTATGCATATATTGAACGGGCCATGTCGACTGACGCCCGTCAACCCTTGCTCCCGCAGCCGCCTGGACCTCGCTGGTCGAGGTCTGCCCTCTGGCCGTTCGGCCCCATAGTCGCCAAGCTGCTGGCGCTGGTGGCGGCTGCCGTGCTGATCCTGGGCGGGGCTCTTTCCTGGTGGGTTTCGCACACGGTGCAGCAGCAAACCCTGGCCCGTGCCATTCCCCTTCAGGCCGATGCCGTGGACCTCGTGGCGCGCCTGCTGGCCGCGCGCCTGGATCAGCAGCAAAAGCTCGCGCAGACTCTGGCCCAGGGACTGTTGTCCCGCAATCTCGATCCCGCCTGGCTCTTGGCCCAGCGTGGCAGTGCTTCGTTGTTGAATCTGTTCGATGGGTTGCTGCTGGCGGATATGCAGGGCCGGCCCCTGCTTCAACTGGGGGGCTCCAGGCTGGAGCCGTACACCCAGGCTCAGCCTGAGATGCTGGCTCTGGCACGCCAGAGTCTGAGTGAGGGAAAGCCCATGCTCATGGCCCAGGCCCACAAGGGCAGCGAGCCGGGGCAGATGGACATTGTGCATGCCATGCCGCTGCGCCTGGAGGGGGGCGAGGTTGGCGGAGCGCTGCTGCTCTCCTCCCATATGTCGACCCAGCCCTTGCTGCCTCCAAGCACGGAGGCAGCGAACGCCCATAGCCGCTTTCTGGTCCTGGCACGCGATGGTCAGGTGCTGGCCCCGGTGGAAAATGGTTCCCGCTTTGCAGGTCTGGCGTCGGAGCCTGGGCTCGGAGGCGATTGGCCGAGCAGTGTTGCGACGAGGGCCATGCAGACCCGCGTCATGAGCGAGCAGCGCGACGGCTATCTTGTGACTTCGGTGGGCATGCCCTTGCCGCAGTGGCTGGTGGTCAAGATCACGCCCATGGAGCGGCTGGTTCCGGGACTGTCCCAGCGTGAGCAATGGCAGATTGCGCTGATCTTGCTGGTCGCAGCGGTGGTGCTGGTGCTGGCCCTGGTGTTTCTCACTCACCCGTGGAGCACCTTGTTCAGGCGGGCGCGGCTTTGGCTCGCGGGTGATTCCCATGCCTTGGCAGGCATGGCAAGAGTGCAGACCGAAGGTGCTGTGTGGCCGGCCTCATGGGGTGAGGCTGGCGTACTATGGCAGGTCCTGCAAAAGCTGGAACTGCAGGGCGGCGAGCTCAGGCGCTCGCTGGACCAACTGCAGGCCCTGGTCGATCATGCGCCGCTGGGCCTTCTGGTTACGCGCGAAGGGCGGCTCGACCAGGTCGGGCTGCAGGCCGCGCGCATGCTCGGCTATCAGCCGCAGGAGCTGCTGGGCCAGCACTTGAGCCTGCTGTGCCTGTCCGGCGAGATGCATGCCAACCTGCAGGAGCAGGTCAGCAAGGACTTGAAGATGTATGGGCACTTCGACAGCGAACACCGTTTTTTGCGCAAGAACGGCAGCCCTGTCTGGGTGCGCATGCACGGCCGGAGCATGCAAAGCCTGCAGCGCAGCGCCAGACCGCTGGCCGCTGCGGCGGGAGATTCCTCCCTGGTCTGGGTGGTGGAGGACGTGACGGTACAGCGCATGGCCCGCGGGCAACCGGGCTGGAAGGCCTTGCACGATCCCTTGACCTGCTTGCCGAATCGCGAAGCCTTCTTGCTGCATCTGCATGACTGGCTGCAGGAGTGCGCGTTCGCCGATGCCCAGGCCCAGGCCCAGGCTCGGGGGGACGGGGTGAGCATGCAGAGTCCGGGTATTTTGCTATATCTGGATCTGGATCACTTTGCCCATGTGAACCAGAAGGATGGTCATGAGGCCGGGGACCTGATGCTGTGCCATATGGCCACAACCATAGACAGCGTCGTGCGTCCTCACGGCTGGGTGGCGCGCCTCGGAGGGGACGAATTCGCCGTACTGCTGGCCGATGTGTCGGGTGAACAGGGCATGGGACTGGCCCAGAGCCTGTGCATGGCTGTGCAGAACTGGCGGGGGCTGCACGAAGGCCAGCCTTATCTCATGGGCGTGAGCATAGGCATGGTCGTGCTCGATGCAAGCCTGCATACGGCGGCGAGTGCGCTGCGGGCCGCCGACATGGCCTGCTATACGGCCAAGCGCAGGGGCCGTGGCTGCGTAGAGCTGCACTCCTTGCATTCCTGATTGAGATCTCTCGGCGTCGCAATGCGGCTGGCACGCTGGCGCCAGCCGCTCGCGCAGCAGGGGGCATCCGGTGCGGCTGGGCGGGGCGATGAAAGACGCTCTTACAATCTCTGCCTTTTTCATGTGGCTTTTTGCGCCTTCGCCTGTTGGTCGTCTCTCTCCGTCCTGACGAAGGCAGGTCTGGGGTGCTGCGCACCTTGCCTCGGGCTTTGTTGCGGCCAATCCGGGCGCCGGCCAGTGGCCGAGAGCGCTTTGCAGCAGATGCAAGAGCATGTGAAACAGCCGGGTCCGAGCCTGAGGTAAGTGGTTGGCAGCAGTGGGCTGCGAAAATTGAAAGACAATTCAGCGATGAATCCCTCAGAACCTGCTTCTGCGCCGCATTTGCCTGCACCCAGGCTGCGGCTGGAAGGCATTTCCAAGCGTTATCCGGCCGTGATCGCCAACAATGGCGTCTCTCTGTCGGTGGGCGCTGGCTCCGTGCACGCCATCTTGGGCGAGAACGGGGCCGGCAAGTCCACGCTGATGAAAATCATCTACGGCGCCGTCAAGCCCGATGAAGGCCGTATTCATATCGACGGCAAGCCGGTGCAGATCCGCAACCCCCAGGAGGCGCGCCAGCTGGGGATTGCCATGGTGTTCCAGCATTTCAGTCTGTTCGATACGCTGTCCGTGGCCGAGAACGTCTGGCTGGGCCTGGACAAAAGCCTGCCACTGTCCGAGGTCGTGGAGCGCATCCAGACCACGGCCAGCGACTATGGACTGGAAGTCGATCCCCATCGACCCGTACATACGCTGAGCGTGGGCGAGATGCAGCGCGTGGAAATCATCCGCGCCCTGCTCACCCATCCGCGCGTGCTGATTCTGGACGAACCTACCTCGGTGCTCACTCCCCAGGCCGTGGAAAAGCTGTTCGTGGTGTTGCGCCGCCTGGCTTCCGAGGGCTGCTCCATCCTCTACATCAGCCACAAGCTGCACGAAATACGCTCGCTGTGCACGGCCTGCACGGTGTTGCGCGCGGGCGAGGTCACGGGCGTCTGCAATCCGGGCGAGGAGAGCAATGCCTCGCTGTCGCGCATGATGATTGGCGCGGAGCCGCCGCAGCTCGGCGCCCGCAAGACCCGGGCTGGGCAGAGCGTGCTCAAGGTCGAGGGGCTGGGCCTGCGAAGCAGCGATCCCTTTGGCGTGGACCTGCAGTCCATGAGCTTTGAGGTACGCGCGGGCGAGGTCGTGGGCATTGCCGGGGTTTCGGGCAATGGCCAAAAGGAGCTGCTGTACGCGCTTTCGGGCGAGGACACGCGAGCCGCTCCCTCGATGATCCAGATGCAGGGGCAGAACGTAGGCCGCATGGGCCCGGCCCGGCGCCGCGCCCTGGGCCTGCACTTCGTACCCGAGGAACGACTGGGCCGGGGCGCCGTGCCCAGCATGGGGCTGGCCCACAACCTGCTGCTCACGCGCAAGACGGCCCTGGGGCCCTGGGGCTGGATCCGCATGGGGCGCCTTCAGGAGCAGGCCCAGGGCATCATCGAGCGCTTTAACGTCAAGGCCGGCGGGCCGCATGCGCCGGCCCAGTCGCTGTCGGGCGGCAACCTGCAGAAATTCATTGTCGGCCGCGAGATCGATGCCAGGCCCAGTCTGCTCATCATCTCCCAGCCCACCTGGGGCGTGGATGTGGGTGCGGCTGCGCAGATCCGGGATGCGATATTGCAGCTGAGCGACGAAGGCTGTGCCGTGCTCGTGCTCAGCGAGGAGTTGGACGAATTGTTTGAAATCAGTGACCGCCTGCATGTGGTGGCCAAGGGCCGGCTGTCGCCTTCGGTGGCGCGCGAGCAGGCCAGCGTGCAGCAGATTGGCGAATGGATGAGCGGCCTGTGGGATACGGGAGGCACGCATGTTCAAGCTTGAGCAACGCCCCCAGGCCTCCAGGCTCTGGACCTATGGCTCGCCGCTGCTGGCCCTGATCGTGACCGTGCTCGTCGGCGTGGGGCTGTTCGCACTGCTGGGCAAGGATCCCATGAGCGGTCTGCAGGCCTTCTTCTGGGAGCCCATCAAATCCGGCTATGCCCTGGGCGAGCTCGCCGTCAAGGCCACGCCGCTGCTGCTCATCGCGCTGGGCCTGGCCGTGTGCTTTCGCTCCAATGTCTGGAACATCGGCGCCGAAGGCCAGTTCGTCATCGGTGCCGTGGCTGCGGGCGGCATGGCCTTACTGGCCGACAAGAATACCGGGCCCTGGATCGTGCCGGCCATCTTGCTGGCAGGCATGCTGGGCGGCATGGTCTGGGCAGGGCTCGTGGCCTTGCTGCGCGACCGCTTCAATGCGAATGAGATTCTGGTCAGTCTGATGCTGGTCTATGTGGCCACCTTCTTTCTGAGCTTTCTGGTCTATGGGCCCTGGAAGGATCCCATGGGCTACAACTTCCCCCAGACCAAGACCTTTGAGCGCGTCACGCAGATTCCCCGGCTGGTCCAGGGCATGCGCGTCAACATCGGCCTGTTGCTGGCCCTGGGCTCGGCGGCTTTGCTGTGGGTGTTTCTATTCCGCACGCGAGCGGGATTTGCGCTGCAGGTCGGCGGTCTCGCGCCGGCAGCGGCCCGCTATGCGGGCTTTTCTTCGCGCAGCGCGCTGTGGACGGCCTTGCTGATCTCGGGCGCTGCAGCCGGTCTTGCGGGCGCACTCGAAGTGGCCGGTCCCCTGGGCCAGCTCACGCCCCACGTGCCTGCTGGCTATGGCTTTGCAGCCATCATCGTGGCCTTTGTGGGCCGCCTGCATCCCGTGGGCATGATTTTTTCCGCGATTCTCATGAGCATGTTCTATATCGGGGGGGAACTGGCCCAGTCGCGCCTGGGCCTGCCCAAGGCGCTGACCGGCGTGTTCCAGGGCCTGCTGCTGTTCTCCCTGCTGGCCTGCGACACCCTCGTGGCTTACCGCCTGCGCTGGGTGACACGCAAGACCCCGGCTGCTGCCGCCAGGAAAGGCCTGTGATGGAAACCTATGCTCTGCTTTTGGGCTCCACGCTGAGCGCAGGCACGGTGCTGGCGCTGGCGGCCCTGGGCCTTTTGATCAACGAAAAGGCCGGCATCGTCAACCTGGGCGCCGAGGGCATGATGCTGTGCGCGGCCATTGCAGGCTTTGCGACCGTGGTCCACACGGGCAGCACGGCCCTGGGCTTTGTGGCCGGCATGGCAGCAGGCGCCTTGCTGGCAGCCCTGTTTGGCTGGCTGGTGATCTGGCTCAACACCAACCAGTATGCAACGGGGCTGGCGCTGACGCTGTTCGGTGCAGGCTTTTCGGCCTTCGTGGGCCTGGGCTATGTGCAGGCGCAGATGCCCGAGCGCCCGAAGTTCGCGGTTCCCTTTTTGGCCGATCTGCCCGTGGTCGGCGATGCCCTGTTTCGCCTGCATCCGCTGGTCTATGGGGCTGTGGTCCTGGCTGCGGTCATGGTCTGGTTCCTGTACCGCACGCGTGCGGGGCTGGTGCTGCGCGCCGTGGGCGAGTCGCCCCAGTCGGCCCATGCACTCGGCTATCCCGTGCGCGGCATACGCCTGGCGGCCGTGATGTTCGGCGGGGCACTGTGCGGGCTGGCCGGCGCCTATATCTCCACGGTCTACACGCCCATGTGGGTCGAGGGCATGGTCTCGGGCCGGGGCTGGATTGCGCTGGCCCTGACCACGTTTGCGACCTGGAGGCCTGCGCGCGTGCTGCTCGGGGCCTATCTGTTCGGCGGCGTGACCATGCTGCAGTTCCATCTGCAGGCCACGGGAGTGCAGGTGGCGAGCCAGTTGCTGTCCATGCTGCCTTATCTGGCGACCATCGTGGTGCTGGTGCTGATTTCGCGCAATCCGGCCTGGATTCGCGCGAACATGCCGGCTTCGCTGGGCAAGCCGTTCTATCCTGGATGAGGCATGCCCTCTGAGTCGCTGCGCGCGCCATCCCCCCGGAGCGGGACGACAGCCTCGCTGCGGGGCTGTCCGCCATGACACCGGGCCTGATTTCAGGCACAAGTCTTGCGACGCCAAAACAATTGATTGACTTGAAACAACCAAAAGAGGATTTGAGATGACGACAAAGCGTGCCCTGATCAAGATGATCGGCCTGTCGGCTGTTTCCCTGGCCGCGCTCACGGCCTGCGGCAAGAAGGACGATGCGCCCGCAGCACCTGCGGCCGAGGCGCCCGCGCCTGCAGCAGCGGCCGAAAAGCTCAAGATCGGCTTCATGTACGTGAGCCCGGTGGGTGATGGCGGCTGGACCTTCCAGCATGAGCTGGCACGCAAGGCGATCCAGGAGAAGTTCGGCGACAGGATCGAGACCGCGATGGTCGAGTCCGTGCCCGAGAGTGCGGACTCCGAGCGTGTGATGCGCGACATGGTGGGCCAGGGCAATGGGCTGATCTTCGCGACCAGCTTCGGCTATCAGGAGTTCGTGCAAAAGGTCGCGGCCGACATGCCCCAGGTCCGCTTCGAGCATGCGACGGGCTACAAGCAGGCCGACAACGTGGCCATCTACGATGCCAAGACCTTTGAGGGCGCGTATCTGGCCGGCATCGTGGCCGGCGGCATGAGCAAGACCAAGACCGTGGGCGTGGTGGCCTCGGTGCCCATCCCCGAAGTGGTGCGCAATATCAACAGCTTTGTGCTGGGCGCGCAAAGTGTGGACCCCGCGATCAAGGCCAAGGTGGTCTGGGTCAACGAATGGTTTGCCCCGCCCAAGGAGTCCGAGGCTGCAGCCACGCTGATCAATGGCGGCGTGGACGTGCTCTACCAGAACACCAATTCGCCGGCCGTGCTCAAGACGGCCGAGGAGCGCGGTGCGCGCGCCTTCGGCAAGGATGGCGACATGAGCGCGTTTGCGCCCAAGGCCCATCTGGGCTCGGCCGTGATCGACTGGACGCCCTATTACAGCAAGGTGGTGCAGGACACCCTGGACGGCCAGTGGCCTGCGGGCTCGTTCTGGTGGGGCGTGAAGGAGGGGGCCATGGACCTCGTGAAGATCGCCGACGATGTGCCCCAGGACATCCTCGACAAGGTGGGCAAGGCGCGCGATGGTCTCAAGGACGGCAGCTTTGCGGTCTGGACCGGCCCCATCAAGGACAACAGCGGCAAGGAGGTGCTGGGAGCAGGCCAGGTCGCCGATGATGCCTTTCTCACGGGCATCAACTTCTACGTGAACGGCGTCGAGGGCAAGGTGCCCGGCGCCCAGTAATCCACACGACCCGGGCCGCGACAATACCAAAAGCAATGGCGAGGGCCAGTGCTTTGTGTCTAGATTGGCGGGCCTTTGTGCCCGGCCATGGCGGCCATCTTTTCGACCCATCCATCCAAGGAATCATGATGACCGATCTTCAAAAACGCTCCATGCTCAAGGCTGCGGCCCTGAGCGCCGTGGCCGCCGCAGCCCTGGTGGGCTGCGGGAAAAAGGACGAGCCTGCAGCGCCTGTGGCCGCTCCCGAGGCTCCGGCCGCTGCTGCCGCCGAGCCCTTGAAGATCGGCTTTTCCTATGTGGGCCCCGTGGGCGACGGCGGCTACTCGTTTGCCCACGACCAGGGCCGCAAGGCGCTGGAGGCCGAGTTCGGCGACAAGATCAAGACCACGTTCGTCGAGAGCGTGTCCGAGGGTGCGGATGCCGAGCGTGTGCTGCGCGGCATGGCGGCCGACGGCAACCAACTGATCTTTGGCACGACCTTTGGCTACATGGAGCCCATCCAGAAGATTGCGCCGGACTTCCCCGATGTGAAGTTCGAGCATGCCACTGGCTACAAGACCGCAGCCAATGTGAGCACCTACGACAGCCGCACCTACGAGGGCGCGTATCTGGCCGGCATCGTGGCCGGTGCGATGACGCAAAGCAATGTGCTGGGCGTGGTGGGGTCGGTGCCTATCCCCGAGGTGCTGCGCAACATCAACAGCTTCACGCTGGGCGCCCAGTCCATGAACCCGAACATCAAGACCCGCGTGGTTTGGGTCAATGAATGGTTTGCGCCTCCCAAGGAGACCGAGGCTGCGACCTCGCTGATCAATGGCGGCGCCGACATCCTGTTCCAGAACACCGACTCGGCGGCGGTGATCAAGACTGCCGAGGAAAAGGGCAAGCGCGCCTTCGGCTGGGACTCGGACATGAAGGCCTATGGGCCCAAGGCCCACCTGGCATCGGCCGTGATCAACTGGGGTCCGTACTACATACAGACCACGCGTGAAGTCATGGAAGGCAAGTGGAGCAGCCGCCAGACCTGGTGGGGTGTGAAGGAGGGCGCGATCGACCTGGTCTCGCTGGCCGACGATGTGCCCGAAAACGCCAAGGCGCGCATCGAGGAGGTGAAGAAGGGCCTCAAGGACGGCAGCTTCCATATCTGGCAGGGCCCGATTGCCGGTCAGGATGACAAGCCCGTGGTCGAGGCCGGCAAGGTCGCGGACGACTCGTTCCTCACCAGCATCAACTTCTTCGTCAAGGGCGTGGAAGGCACGGTTCCGGGCTCCAAGTAAGCCCGACCCAGCTGAGCAATGCGGGCTGTCGGAGCCAGGCAGCCCACCGCACCGGGTGGATCGTCTGCCCGGCGCAAGATCTTTGGAGCCCGTCCATGAATTCCATGCCCGACATGGCCTCCATTCCCCCGGTTCCCCGCGAGCGCCTGCCGGCGCTGCTGCGTGCCATGCCCAAGGCCGAGCTGCATCTGCACATCGAAGGCACGCTGGAGCCCGAGCTGATCTTTGCGCTGGCGCAGCGCAACCAGGTGCGTCTGCCCTATGCGAGCGTGCAAGCGCTGCGCGAGGCCTATGCGTTCACCGACCTGCAGAGCTTTCTCGACATCTACTACGCGGGCGCCAGCGTGCTGTTGCACGAGCAGGACTTCTACGACATGGCGCGCGCCTATCTGGAGCGCGCAGCGCGTGACAACGTCGTCCATGCCGAGATCTTCTTCGATCCCCAGACCCATACCCAGCGCGGCGTGGCCATGCAGGCCGTGGTCAACGGCCTGTACCGCGCCTGCCGGGATGCAGAGCGCGAGCTGGGCATTTCCTCGGCGCTGATCCTGAGCTTTCTGCGCCATCTGAGCGAAGAGGATGCTTTTGCCACGCTGCAGGCCGCGCTGCCGCTGCGCGAGCGCTTCATCGGCGTGGGCCTGGACAGCAGCGAGCTGGGCAATCCGCCCGAAAAGTTCGAGCGCGTGTTCGCACGCTGCCGCGAGCTGGGTCTGCATGTGGTGGCCCATGCGGGCGAGGAGGGGCCGCCCGCCTATATCCGGGACGCGCTGGACAGGCTCGGGGCCGAGCGCATCGACCATGGTGTGCAGGCCATCCAGGATGCGGCACTCATGCAGCGCCTGGCGCGCGAGGCCGTGCCGCTCACGGTCTGCCCGCTGTCCAACCTCAAGCTGTGCGTGGTCGGCGATCTGGCCCGGCACCCGCTGCCACAGCTGCTGGCGCAAGGCCTCAAGGTCACGGTCAACTCCGATGATCCCGCGTACTTCGGTGGCTATGTGAACGACAACTTCGTGCAGCTCTTCGAGGCCACGGCCATGGACGCAGGCCAGGCCTGGCAGCTTGCGGTCAACAGCTTCGAGGCCAGCTTTGTGACGCCCGCCCAGCGCGCGCCATGGATGCAGCAGCTGAGGGCCGTATTCGAGCGCTTTGCCCGGGCTGCATAGGCTGCTCAATCAAAAAAGGAGCTGCTAGCGCTTGCTATATATGGGTTTCAGATGCTTTCATGCCTGAAACCTAATGTTGGCAAGTGCTTGCAGCTCTCTTTTTTATTGCAATACTTCGCGCAGACGCTGGGCATAGCCAGCCAGCGCCTCGGGGCCGGGCTCCTTGCGCGGCCAGCCCAGGGATACGCCATCGTTCTCATGGCGCGGCAGCACATGCAGGTGAAAGTGAAACACCGTCTGGCCGCCGGCTGCGCCATTGGCCTGGAACAGGCTGATGCCGTCGGGGTCGAAGGCTTTTTGCACGGCGGCGGCCACGCGCTGGGCCGTGCGCATCACGGCGCCAGCCTCCTCGGGTGTGAGATCGAGCAGGGTCACGGCATGGCGCTTGGCCGCGACCAGCACATGGCCGGGGTTGACCTGGCCGATGTCCATGAAGGCAATCGTGAGTTCGTCCTCATACACCTTGGCGCTGGGAATCTGGCCTGCGACCAGGCGGCAGAAAATGCATTCGCCGGGCGGCGAGGTGTCTACGAACATGGGCATGGAAGTCTCCTTTTTCTGGGGGAATGGTGCAATCGACCGAGCATCTTATGCATGTTCAGCCCTTGCCTGCATGACGCAAGCTTGTCCCATGCGAGCGCAGCTTTGTTTCTCGCTCACAATAGAGGCTTTGCGCCAGGGCCCGGGCTTTGGTGCGGCACTGAAAATTAGGACTGCCCATGAGCATTAAGAGCGACAAATGGATTCGTCGCATGGCCGAGCAGCACGGCATGATCGAGCCCTTCGAGCCGGGCCAGGTCCGCGAGGTTGATGGCAAGAAGATCATCAGCTACGGCACCAGCAGCTACGGTTACGACATACGCTGCGCGCCCGAATTCAAGGTCTTCACCAACATCCACAGCACCGTGGTCGACCCCAAGAACTTCGACGAGAAGAGCTTTGTCGACTTCGAGGGCGACAGCTGCATCATCCCGCCCAACAGCTTTGCGCTGGCGCGCACCGTGGAGTACTTTCGCATTCCGCGCAACGTGCTCACCATCTGCCTGGGCAAGAGCACCTATGCGCGCTGCGGCATCATTGTCAACGTCACGCCCTTCGAGCCCGAATGGGAGGGCTATGTGACGCTGGAGTTCTCCAACACCACACCGCTGCCTGCGCGCATCTATGCGGGAGAAGGCTGCGCCCAGGTGCTGTTCTTCGAGAGCGACGAGGTCTGCGAGGTCAGCTACAAGGACCGCGGCGGCAAATACCAGGGCCAGCATGGCGTGACCCTGCCCAAGGCCTGAGCCAGCACGGTTTTCTTGATGCGACAAGGCCCGCTGCTGGCGGGCCTTGTCGCATCTGCGGGCTCAACCGCCCTGGGCCTGGCGCAGCGCTAAACGGGTCGCCGCGAGGTCCCAGCCGCCCCAGCCGCAGTTCTTGAACAGCACGGGCCTGGTGGGGCGCGGCCAGGGCTTGCGTACCACATCGCCCAGCGTGGGCAGGGGCGGCACATCTATGCCGGCCTGCAGCAGGTCGCCGGCCTCATGAGCAGCGTCGGCCGTGTCCACCACGATATGGCCCCGGGCCTGGAGGTCGCGGCACAGCTCGGGCGAGAGCTCCACCATGCGCGGCGTAAACGCTCCCACGGCCGAGATGAAGGCGTCCTCGCGTGGCGCATGGCGCAGCACCACGGCCTGGGCCGGCGTGCAGGTCACGATCAGCGGGCAGTGCCGGGCTGCGTCATCGGCGTCATCGGCCACATGGGCGCGCAGCCCCAGGGCCTGGGCCTGCTTCGCAAGCGCCTGGGCGCTGCTGCGGCTGCGCGAGGCGATCCAGACCTCTTCAAGCTCCAGCCCCGCCGCAAAGGCCTGCAAATGGGCGGCTCCCTGAACCCCGGCGCCCACGATAAGCAGCGGCCCGCGCGGATTGGGCGCCAGGCGCTGGGCTGCGAGCAGGGAGACTGCGGCCGTGCGCCTGGCCGAGACCACGGGGCCGTCCAGGATCAGGCAGCGCTCGCCCGTGAGCACGTCGAACACCACCACATCCCCCTGGATGACGGGCCTGGCCGACCCTGCGTTTGCCGGCGTGAAACTGATCAGCTTGGTCATGGCGATACGCGTGTCGCTGGCCGGCATGCAAAAAAGGCAGGCCCCTTCGGGCAGGGGCATGATGATGCGCGGCGGCACCTGGACCTCATGCACCTGCATCAGCAGGGCGGCGATTTCCTCGGCCAGAGGGTTCCAGGGCAGCAGCCCAGCCGTGGTCTGGGCGCAGGATGCGGCGAGAGGCGGATGTGTGATGGTGCTCATGAGCGGGGAATGTACACAAGGGCCGTGGTCCAGGAATGGGTGTCAGTGCTTGCCATGGCAATAAGTCATGGAGGGCGCGGGCATTGAAGGCACAATGCGGGGTTGGCACTGCCTGCCATTCATTTTGTTCAGATCCGTGCCCAGACATGCCTCATCCAGAACCACCCTTGAATCCAGCTCCTGCGCGCGTAGAGCCGCGCTGGAGAGAGGCCACCATACCAGCACCTGCTGCGGCGCCTGTCGCCGTTCGGCCTGCGGCTTCGCCGCCCCAGGCTCGTGCCGACGAGTCCCGCTCGCTGCAGGCGTCGGCTGCCGCTTCGGCCAGGCGCATGCCGCGCTGGCTGGTCTGGCTGGCTGCTGTCCTGGGCCTTTGCCTGGTCGCACTGCTGCTGGGGCTGATGGCCCAACTGGCCACCGATCAGGTCCGGCGCAACACGGCTGTAGCCATGATCGGGCACAGCGGTCCTGGCGCCCTGTGAGCAAGCAACAAGGAAACGCAGCATGAGATGGGATGGCAATCGCGAGTCGGAGAATGTGGAGGACAGGCGTTCGGGAGGCGGCGGCTCGCCCGTCTTCGGCGGGCGCAGCATAGGCATTGGCACCGTGGTCATCGCCTTGGTCGGCGGCTGGGTGCTGGGGGTCAATCCCTTGACCATTCTGGGGTTTCTGAGCGGTGGCAGCCCGGCCCAGGTACAGCAGGCGCCGGCCCGCAAGCCCCCGGTGGATGATCGCCTGGCGCGCTTTGTCTCGACCACACTCGCGGATACCGAGGATGTGTGGCGTCAGCTGTTTCGCGAAGGTGGCGCCCAGTATGTGGACCCCAAGCTGGTGCTGTTTCGCGGCAGCACGCCCACGGCCTGCGGTGCAGGCCAGGCCGCCATGGGGCCGTTTTATTGCCCTGCGGACCGCAAGGTCTATATCGATCTGGGGTTTTATGAAACCCTGAGAAACCAGCTCGGAGCGCCCGGAGAGTTTGCCCAGGCCTATGTGATTGCACATGAGGTCGGCCATCATGTACAGAACCTGCTGGGTATCAGCGGCAAGGTGGATCAGGCCAGGGGCCGGGTAAGCAAGGTGGAGTACAACCGCCTGTCCGTCAAGCTGGAGCTGCAGGCCGACTGCCTGGCCGGAGTCTGGGCGCACCACGCCCAGGAGGCGCGCCAGATCCTGGAGAATGGCGATGTGGAATCCGCAATGAATGCGGCTGCCAAGATCGGTGACGATGCCTTGCAGCGCGCCCAGACCGGCCAGGTCGTTCCCGACAGCTTTACCCATGGCACGAGTGCCCAGCGCCAGCGCTGGTTCGGCACGGGGCTGCGGACTGGTACCATCAAGTCCTGCGATACTTTTTCCGCAGCTTCTCTTTAAACTTCAAGGCGTTTGCTGATCGGGGTTATCAGGTTTTGGCAGGGTTGCACGGGCGCAACGCCTCGTGCGTTTCCTGGTCAATTCAGGGCATTGCACTGCACAAATCACGCTCAGTGCGACAATATCGCGCTCAATGACTAGTTCTTTTTCCAATCTCCATCTCTCTGAACCCCTGGCACGTGCCGTGGCCGATATGGGCTATGAGTCCATGACTCCCATCCAAGCCCAGGCCATTCCGGTGGTGCTGACAGGCAAGGATGTGATGGGCGCTGCCCAGACCGGCACAGGCAAGACAGCGGCTTTTTCGCTGCCACTGCTGCAGCGGCTCATGTGCCATGAGAATGCCTCGGCCTCGCCTGCACGCCACCCCGTACGCGCCCTGGTGCTTTTGCCAACGCGCGAGCTCGCCGACCAGGTGGCACAGCAGATTGCTCAATATGCCAAGCACACCAAGCTGCGCAGCACCGTGGTGTTTGGCGGCATGGACATGAAGCCGCAGACGGCCGAGCTCAAGAGGGGCGTGGAGGTGCTGGTTGCCACCCCGGGCCGCCTGCTTGACCACATTGAGGCCAAGAATGTGGTGCTGGGCCAGGTCGAGTACGTGGTCCTCGATGAGGCGGACCGCATGCTGGACATAGGCTTTCTGCCCGACCTGCAACGCATTCTTTCCTACCTGCCCAAGACGCGTACCACGCTGCTGTTCAGCGCCACCTTCTCACCCGAGATCAAGCGCCTGGCCGGCAGCTATCTGCAAGACCCCGTGACCATCGAGGTTGCGAGGCCGAACGAGACCGCATCCACGGTGGAGCAGCGCTTTTTCAGCAGCAGCGATGAGGACAAGCGCCATGTGCTGCGCCGCCTGCTGCAGGAGCGCGGAATACGTCAGGCCTTTGTCTTTTCGAACAGCAAGCTCGGCTGCTCGCGCCTCACGCGCGCACTGGAACGTGACGGCCTGCGTGCTGTGGCCATGCATGGCGACAAGAGCCAGGATGAGCGTCTGAAGGCGCTGGAGGCCTTCAAACAGGGTGAGGTCGACCTGCTGGTCTGCACCGATGTGGCTGCGCGCGGTCTGGACATCAAGGATGTGCCGGCGGTCTTCAACTACGACGTGCCTTTCAATGCCGAAGACTATGTGCACCGCATAGGTCGTACAGGGCGTGCCGGCGCTTCGGGCCTGGCCGTGACCCTGGTGACCGGTCATGATGCGCGCTTGGTGGGCGAGATCGAAAAGCTGATCAAGAAGAAAATCGAAGTCGAGCCGTGCCCTGTGCAGGAGTCGTCGCGAGGCCATCGCCCGCGTTATGAGGACTCGCGCCCGGGACGCGAGCGCGAGGCTGGTGGCGTGCGTGGTGGCTCGGTCCATAGAAGCTCGCGTCTGCAGCGCCCCGCACATGCCGACCCATTTTTCGACAAGCCCTATGAGCCGTCTCAGGGCAATGAAGCTCCTTCCTGGGAAAGCCAACAAGCGGCTCTCAAGGGTGGCACAGGCAGTAACATCAAGCCCAAGCGCAAGATCGCGGCCTTGTTTAAGGCCCCCATCGTGGCCAGCGAGAGTTGACCCAGTCCATTGACCCAGTCCATAAAAGCGCCTGCCCTACAGGCGCTTTTTTCTTGCGCTGGAACCGTGCCTACTTGCCAGGGGCCTGAGCTTGTGGGCATGGCACCTGGATGAGCTCGCGTTCGTCCAGCGTGCTGCCAAAGCGCATCATGCTCAGGCAGCCACCCCAGACGCAGCCAGTGTCCAGGGCCACGAGATCGGGGCGGTTGAGGTGGCCCAGGGTGGACCAATGGCCAAAGGCAATGACTTGGCTGGCAGTGGCACGGCCGGGTACATCGAACCAGGGCATGAGTCCGGCAGGTGCCTGTTCGGCCGATTCCGTGCTCTCGAAATCCATGACGCCTTGGGCGCTGCAAAAGCGCAGCCGCGTCAAGGCGTTGACGATGAGCCGCAGCCGATCGGGCCCTTCAAGCTCTGATGACCAGTGATCGGGCTGGTTGCCATACATGGCCTGCAAAAAGGCTGACAGTCCTGGGCCGCGCAATACATCGTGGACCTCGGCGGCCAGATCCAGCGTCTGCTGTGCACTCCACTGCGGCAGCACTCCGGCATGGACCATGAGCAGGCCCTGGCCGTCCGCCATGCGGTGCTCACGAGCCAGAGGCTGCTGGCGCAGCCAGTCAAGCAGAGCGGGGCGGTCGGGTGCTTCGAGCACCGTGTCCAGCGTGTCGCGTCGACTGCTGCGTCGCAGGCCGTGAGCGGCAGCCAGCAGGTGCAGGTCATGATTGCCAAGGAGAGAACGCATGGCGTCACCCGCCTCCATGCAGGTGCGCAGCACCTTGTCCGAGGCCGGCCCCCGGTTCACAAGATCGCCAAGTACGTACAGGATGTCGCGGCTGGGTGAAAAATCAACGCTGGATAGCAGGCGCTCAAAGGCGTCGTGGCAGCCTTGGATATCGCCAATACAGTAAAGTGCCATGGTGTTCTTTCTGATTATCGAATCATGGATTTTCTGCTGATCGCGTTGCTTACGCTGCTCAACGGGGTGTTTGCAATGTCGGAATTGGCATTGGCCTCCAGTCGCAAGGCCCGCCTGGTTGCTCTAGCCGAAACAGGAGACAAAGGAGCCATGGCAGCGTTGGCGCTGCTGGAAAATCCCACGCAGTTTCTTTCATCCGTGCAGGTGGGCATCACCTCCATCGGCATGCTCAACGGTATTTTGGGTGAAGCGGCTTTCAGCCAGGGGCTGGCTGTCTGGCTGCAGGCCATGGGAGTGCCTGAACGTGCTGCTGGAATTTCGGCAACGGCCGTGGTCATTGTGGTCATCACTTTCGTGACCATTGTTTTTGGTGAGCTGGTGCCCAAGCGTATTGGGCAACTGTACCCCGAACTGGTATCCAAGCTAATTGCCAGACCCATGACCTGGATGGCGTCCGTAGCCAAGCCTTTTGTGCATCTGCTCGCTCTTTCCACGCAGGCAGTTTTGACCTTGCTGCGCATTAATAATGCTGCAGGCCGAGCGGTGACCGAAGAGGAGATTACGGCAAGCCTGGATGAAGGGCGTGATGCAGGTGTAATCGAGGCCAGTGAACACAGAATGGTCAAGAACGTTTTTCACTTGGATGACCGCCCTTTGACGTCGATGATGGTTCCGCGCTCGGATGTTCAATGGCTGAGTGCGGATTTTACCGTGGCTCAGGCTTTGCAAGCCGCGGCCGATGGTCATGAAACTGGAGGCCACTCCTGGTATCCAGTGTGTCGAGATTCGCTGGATGACGTGGTGGGTATCGCGAGTGTGGCTCATTTGCTGGCTTTGGGAGAGGCAGCGGGCCAAACACTGATCCGTGAGCACGTGCAAGCAGCATCGTTTCTACCTGAAACGCTCAGTGGCATGGAGTTGCTGGAGCAATTGCGAGCACGTTCCGGCCGTATGGTATTCGTGGTTGATGAATATGGTGTAGTACAAGGCATCATGACACCCAGGGATTTATTGGAAGCGATTACGGGCGAACTGCAGCCCTTGATGGAAGCCGAAGCCTGGGCTAAATTGCGTGAGGATGGCTCTTGGCTCCTGGATGGCCAGATGCCAATATCCGAGCTCAAGGCCAGACTTGATATTCGTGAGCTTACTGATGAACATCGAGGCCTTTACAATACGCTTGCAGGCTTTTTGATGGCTGAAAGCGGTCATTTACCAGCTCTTGGTGAGCGTATTGTTTTTGCAGACTGGATCTTTGAGGTGATTGATCTCGACGGAAAACGTATCGATAAGGTTCTGGCGTTACGTGAAATTACTTAGAGTAGGAGTTATCAATAGGCAATGTCTATATTGTGGATATTGCGTACAAAATAACTCTGTCAATTGTAATTTTGATTTTTATAATAGAATCTCCCCCATCAACTTTTGCAAGCACGTACCATGAGCACTTACAAGGAACTATTGAAGCAGCGGGAAGAGCTGGAACAGCAGATTCAGGATGCCCGCAAGCGCGAGCTGACTGATGCAGTGGCCAAGGTTCGCGGTTTGATCGCTGAACATGGCTTGACCGCTGAAGATGTTTTTCCTCCGACTCGTTCACGCGCCAGCAGCGCCGGAACCAAGGTCGCCCCTAAATACCGCGATCCTGCAACTGGTCAAACCTGGACCGGTCGTGGCAAACCGCCAAAGTGGATCCAGAACGAGGACCGCGAAAAATTCGCCATCTAAGGTTTGTTTCCGCCTATTGGCGCAGATCAAAAAGCCCGTTGCTCAACGGGCTTTTTTGTTTTTGAAATTGATTTTGGGCTGGCTTGGCGAAAAAACCTGTAACCGCCGGCACAATGCACGCATGAACAAGCAGGTGTTAATAGCCGGTGGTGGTATTGGCGGCCTGGCCGCAGCCATCGGAGCCTCGCGTGTAGGCTGGGATGTGCGGCTTTTTGAGCAGGCATCGCAGTTCAGCGAAGTCGGCGCAGGCATACAAATGGGACCGAATGTGGTGCGGCGTCTGCAGGCCTGGGGCTTGCAAAAGCCTTTGCAGCAGGTTGTGGCCTTGCCGGGGTATTTGCGGGTGCGAAGCGCTATGACGGGAGGCGAGCTCGGTGCGATGGCGCTGGGCAGCGAGGCGGTGAACCGCTACGGGGCGGCCTATGCAACAATCCATCGCGCAGACCTGCATCAACTACTGCTTGATGCCTTGCTGACTTATCCCAGTGTGCATCTGAACCTCAATCAAGGCCTGGACAGCTTTTCCGAAGCGGATGGCGTGGTCACCGTGCGTACGCGGGCGGGCAAGCTCATAGAAGGAGATGCGCTGATCGCGGCCGATGGCGTGCGCAGCCAGTTGCGTCAGCAACTGCTGGGCGATGGCCCGCCGCGCTTCAGCGGCCATCTGGCTTACCGAGCCTTGGTGCATCAGGCACAACTGCCCAAGCGCCTGCGTGCCCACGATGTCACGGCCTGGTTGGGGCCACGCCTGCATGGCGTGCAATATCCGGTGCGGCGTGGAGAAATGCAAAACCTCGTGGTCATCATCGAAGGGGCCATCCCGGGTGATATGGCCACCTGGGATCACGAGGCCAATCTCGACGACTTGCAGCGGGCGCTGGCCGGCAGTTGCAGCGAGCTGCTGGACCTGATCGGGCATGTGCCCGAAGCCGGGGGCGAATGGCGGCTATGGCCACTCAGCGCGCGCATGCCCGTGAGCTCATCGTCCCAGATGGCGCATGGCGTGGTGGCTTTGCTGGGCGATGCAGCCCATCCCATGCTGCCCTACCTGGCCCAGGGCGCGGGGATGGCGATAGAGGATGCGGCCGAGTTGCAGCGTGCGCTGGCCATGGACGACCTTGAGGTCAGCCTCAGGCTGCGTCGGTATGCACTCAACCGTTGGCAGCGCAACGCACGTGTACAGGCGCGCTCTCTGCGTAATGGGCGCATCTTTCATGCCACGGGGGTGATGCGCTGGGGGCGTGATCTGTCCATGCGCATGCTGGGGGAAAAGCTGCTGGATCTGCCCTGGCTGTACCGTGGAGATGGGTCCAGCGCGAGCTCGCTATGAGTTGTTGCTGGCCTGGTGTAGCAAGGGAGAGGCTGGCAGCAGCCTGAATGCCATGGAGGCGGCGAACAGCGTGGCTGCAATGGCCACCAGAACGGCTCTGTAGGGATCGATTCCCCAAGTCTGGGCCCAGGCCGCAACCCAGCCTGTAAACCATTGGACCATGGCCACGCCCAGGAACATGGCCATGGTGAAGAGCGACAGCGCACGGCCCGTGAGCTCCGGCGAATAGGAGGAGCGCACGTCGGCATATTGCAGCACGCCATAGCCTGAGAACAGGCCAATCGCCAGCAGCAGGACCACCGTGGCCCAGGCATGGCTCAGGAAGGCCGTGGCCAGAAACAGACCGCCTACAAGCAGCGAGTAATTCATGATCCAGCGTCGCCGCCTGGCGGGGCCGGGGTCCATGCGCCCGAACAGTGCAGGGCTGAACAATGAGATCAGCGACATGACCAGGGCCACGTTGCCGCTTTCGACCAGGGAAAAGCCGTGACGGTGTATGAGCAGCGGCCCCAGCCACAGCCCGCGCAGGGCCAGGAAGGAGGCATAGCAGGCCATGGCCAGGATGATGATGCCGAATGTGTGCGGCAGCGTGAACAGCTCCAGCATGCGGCCTATGGCCTGGCTCCAGCTTTCTCGCCGGGCCGGCTGCTGCGCCTGCTCGCTGGCGGGTTCGTGCACACGCCACAGGATGAGCAGCCAGGACAGCAAGGCCATGACGGCCATGAGTGCAAAGCCGCTGCGCCAGCCCCAGTGCTGCACCATCCAGGCCATGGGCGTGCCTGTGAATAGCAGGCCTAAGCCCCCCACGCCCATGCCTATGCCCGAGATGAAGGCAAAGCGGTCCAGGGGAAAGTGGCGGGAGATGAAGACCGTGCAGGCCAGAAAGGCGGGCGAGCAGCCCACGCCTATGAGCAGTTGCCCGAGCATGAGCCAGCCATAGCTGGGTGCGGCAGCCGAGAGAATGGCGCCGCCAATCGCCAGCGGAAAGGCATAGAGCACGGTGCGACGCAGCCCGTACAGGTCCATGCCTATGCCCATGAGCAGCTGTGCCACTCCGAACGACAGGCCGAAAAGACCGGCAAAGGCGCCCAGCGACTGGGCATTGAGGCTGAAGTCCTGCTCCAGCCCCGTGGCCATGACCGAGGCGATGCTGCGAAACGCCTGGCTCAGCGCAAAGGCGGAAAGCAGGCTCAGCAGCATGACCCAGAGCAGGCCGGGGGGCGGGTTGTTTTTGGTTGATGGCAAGGCGCGTCTCCTGGCGCCAGAGCATAGCTGCAGAGCGCAAGTTCTGCTGTCGCGGGGGCGCGGCCTCGCTCGGGGCGTCTATAAATCCGTGCGCAGTGCCCAGATTTCGGGGAACAGCACTATATCCAGCATCTTGCGCAGATAGCTCACGCCGCCCGTGCCGCCCGTGCCGCGCTTGAAGCCGATCACGCGCTCCACCGTGGTCAGATGGCGAAAGCGCCAGAGGCGGAATGCGTCCTCGATGTCGGCCAGCTTTTCACCGAGCTGGTAGAGGTCCCAGTAACGCTGGGGATCGCGGTAGACGGCGATCCAGGCCTGCTTCACGCCTTCGCTGGCTTCATAGGGCTGGGTCCAGTCGCGTTCGAGCCGGTCGGCGGGCACGGCAATGCCTTCGCGCGCGAGCAGCTGCAGCGACACATCGTAAAGAGAGGGAGCTTCATAGGCTGCGCGCACCTGGGCCAGCAGGTCGGCGCGGTGCGCATGCGGCGTGAGCATGGCCGGGTTCTTGTTGCCCAGCGCAAACTCTATGCAGCGGTACTGGTAGCTTTGAAAGCCGCTGGAGTTGGCCAGGTAAGGGCGCATGGCCGAATATTCGGGCGGAGTCATGGTGGACAGAACGCTCCAGGCGTTGACCAGCTGCTCCATGATGCGCGAGACGCGGGCCAGCATCTTGAAGGCATCGGCGCGTGTGCTGCCCGAGGCGTCGGCCAAAGCCGCCGTGGCCGCGCGCAATTCGTGCAGCATGAGCTTCATCCACAGCTCGCTGGTCTGGTGCTGGATGATGAACAGCATCTCGTCGTGGGCTGGCGACAGCGGGTGCTGGGCACTGAGTATGGGGTCCAGATGCAGATAGTCGCCATAGCTCATGGCCTGGCTGAAGTCCAGTTGTGCGCCTTCTTGTCGAACGATGGATGCGCCGCCATGCATGGGGCAGGCCGAGGATGGGTTGCTCATGTTTCTTGACTTTGAGAAAGAGGTGCAGCCTAAACCAAACCATGCGGGCCGTCATGTTCCGCGCAGGCTTGAGGCCCTGAACTCCGAAGGAGTCATACCCGCCTTGGCCTTGAAGCTGCGGCTGAAGTTGGCCAGCGTCGCAAAGCCCAGCTTGTGGGAGATCTCGCCCACGGAGAGCCCGGACTCGCGCAGCAGGGCTTCGGCCCGCCTTTGACGCACTTTTTGCGAAAGATCGCCAAAGCTGGTCTGCTCGCGAGCCAGGTGGCGCGCCAAGGTCTTGCTGGAAATGAGCAGCAAGCGTGCCACGCATTCCTGAGTCAGCTTTTGATCTTCCACATGGGTGAGCGCGTATTCCACCCAATCTGTAACACTTTGTTCTTTCTTGAGCTTCTGCAGGCTGGATTTGGCCAGGCTCAGGGCCTGGTACAAGGTCTTGGCGTCGGCCAGAGGCAAGGGGCGGTCCAGCACTGCAGCGGGGAAGCTCAGGCTGGCCCTGGGCTGACCGCCCAGGCCAAAGCGTGCGTGCACGCCACGCAGCCGACGGTACTTGTCTGCATGGGCGGGAGCAGACCAGGAAAACTCCATTTCGCAATGCAGCTCTTGCACTTGCAGCGTGAACAGCAGTTGACGGTGGCAGCTCAGGGCCGCTGTCTCCAGTGCCATGATGCTGCTTTCGTAGGGCAGGGGGCGGGCCAGGGTCAAGTCCAGCCAGGCGTTGCCGGATTTTTCCGTTTCCTGGCGCAGCTGCATCTGAATGATGGGGGAGATCAGGGCGACATAAGGGCTCAGCGTCTCCAGTGCCTGGCGCAGCGTGCCGGCGCTGAGCAGCAACTGGGTGGCCACATCGCTGGTGCCCACCTTGGTGACCAGACCTCGAACAAAGCCCAGGTCGCTGCGGCCCGTGCTCAGGGCCAGCTCCTGGGTGGCCCTGAGGTTGCTTGCGATCGGAATGCGTTGTTGCCTGAGCATGGCGCGTGTGATTCCGGCCTTGCTCAGGGCCTGGCTGCAGTTGTGGCCGCCTTGCTCCAGATGGGTGACCAGAGACAGGAGATAGCGCGGATCCACGGAATCAAACAGCGAGGGCATGGTTATGTCCTTTTATGAATCACGGTTGTCCATAAATGAATTCTGTGCATTCTGTTCATTTATTAACAATTACTTTGGTGTAAGGGTTTTAGGTGGTGTATAGCTGCGGCCGTGGTGTTTGAGGCTGCCATGACAAGACCCTTGACTTGCTGCGTGCCCGCACGGGCCCTGGTTTCGGCTGCAGCAGGGCGCTGGGCGCGGAGAAATGAATGCGACATGGCTTTGCAGAGGCCCTGGTGGCCGATTTTCGAAGGCGGCATGAGCAACTGGTCCGGGCAGTGAACCGGCATGGGCTGGACCACTATGTGGTGAGCAGCCCGGAGAATATTTTTTATCTGACTGGCGTGGCCTTCGAGCCCCAGGGGCACGCTTTTTTTCTGGTCATCAGCGCCCAGGGGCAAAGGCGCATGCTGGTCCCCGAGCCCGAGCTGGAGAGCGTCAGCCAGGCCTGGGGGGTCGAGCAGACCCTGACATACCGCGAATATCCCGCACCTCTGGGTCAAGGCTGGGGCGATGGACTGTTCGGGCAGATCAGGCTGGGCCTGCGCTTCGGTTTCGAAAGCGGTGTGCCCTGGGCCCAGGCCCAGTCCTTGCTGGCGGCCGGAGGCCAGTCGCTGGACTTGCTGGAGAACATCCGCATGCTCAAGTCCGACTGGGAAGTCGCCCAGATCGAGCGCGCCGCACGCTATGCCGACTGGGGCGTGGGCGAAGTGCTGCGCCGGGCCTGGCAGGGCTGCAGCGCAGCCGAGACCTTGATTCCCATGCAGTCCCTGCAGCAGAAAATCATGCGCGAGCTGCCTGATTGGGATCCCTTGTCCACCAAGGTGCAGGCCGCGGCCTGGCCGGCACCGCTCAGCGCTCAGCCATGCGGCGCCCCTCCGCTGGGGGCCAGGCTGGGGCAAGGCCCTCATGTGGCCCTGGTGCTCACCAGGGTCAATGGCTATGCGGCCGAGTGCGCGCGCACCTTCTTCACCAGCCGGCCCGATGCACACGAGCGCGAGCTGTTCGGGCTCATGGGCGAGGCCAGGAAGATTGCCTACTCCATGCTGCGCCCCGGTGTGGCCTGCGGCGAAATCGATGCCGCCGTGAACCGCTTTTTCGGTGCAGGCGGCCATGCCGACCATCGCACCCGGCTGCACCGCTGCGGCCATGGCTTCGGACTGGGTCATCATGAGCCGCCATGGCTTGCCCAGGGCAGCGGCCATGTGCTGGTCCAGGGCATGGTGATCTCCATAGAGCCAGGCATCCAAGCGCCGGGCAGCGGCGGCTATCGCCACAGCGATACCGTGCTGATCACGGAGGACGGCTATCGCATGCTGACCCATGCGGCCTGCGGTCTTGAGAGTCTGGTCCTGCCCGCGGCCAGCATGCGCCAGCGCATTTCGGGCTGGCTGGTGCGGCGCAGCCTGAACCTGGTCAGCGAGTCCGTGCCGGAGGCCGCTGCCAGCCATGGGATGTGCAAAAAGGTGGATGCACTGCAGGTCTGAGCTGCGTACAGTCTGGCCTCAGAGCGTGAACACGTTCTGAGGAAAGGGGCGGCCTGCTTTCAGGCTGCTTCCCATCAACAGGAAAGACTTTGCCGTGACCGCTGTCTCCACTCCCGCCACTGCCGCAGCCGCCGTGGCCCAATGCTGCCGCTGGCTTGAAAGCGAAGAGCCTGCGCCCACGCTCGCCAGCCTGGCCCGGCGCCTGGCGCTCAGCCCCTGGCAGTTGCACCGAATGTTCAAGCAGGCCACGGGGCTGACGCCCAAGGCCTATGCCATGGCCCATCAGGGGCTGGCCTTGCGCCAGGCGCTGCAGCCGGGGCACAGCAGCTCGGTCACCGATGCTGCCTATGCCAGCGGCTATGCGGCCGCCAGCAGTTTCTACAAGAATGCCCAGGCCATGCTGGGCATGGCGCCCAGCGATTATCGAAACGGCGGCGCGCGCCAAAGCATCCGCTTTGCGCTGGCCGAATGCTCGCTGGGCAGCATTCTTGTGGCCAGCACGGCGCGCGGCGTGTGCTGCGTGCTGCTGGGCGACGATGCCCAGGTCTTGATCGAGGATTTGCAGCGGCGCTTTCCCCGGGCTGAACTGCTGGGCGGCGATGCGGGCTTCGAGGCCACGGTCGCCCAGGTCGTGGCCCTGATCGAGCAGCCGCGCCTGGGCCTGTCCTTACCGCTGGACGTGCAGGGCACGGCCTTTCAGCAGCGCGTCTGGCAGGCGCTGCGCGCGATTCCTGCAGGGCAGACGCTGAGCTACTCCGAGCTCGCGCGCCGCCTGGGCATGCCCAGCGCCACGCGCGCCGTGGCCAGTGCCGTGGCCGCCAACCCCATCGCCGTGGCCGTGCCCTGCCACCGCGTGCTGCGCAACGATGGCAGTATTTCGGGCTATCGCTGGGGGGTGGAGCGCAAGCGCGCCCTGCTGCTGCGCGAGGCGCGACAGGCCGGCGAAGCATTGAAGGAGGCGCCCGCCGGAACGCCCGCTGAAACGCTCTCTTAATAGAAGCTGTTAGCGCTTGCTACATAAGGATTCCAGCTTGATATATATCTGAAGTCGTGATGCAGCAAGCGCTGGCAGCTATTCAATTGTTGGAACACAGCATGCCTCTTGAGGTTTCCATGGCCCTGCCCGGGCATTATCGATTCGAGGAGTTCGTGCACTTTCACGATCGCGATGCGCAGCAACTGGCCGAGCGTGTCGATGCCGGTGGGCGCCAGCTGTACAAGGCCATCACCTGGAAATCCAGGCCGGCCCTGCTGCAGCTGCAATGGCAGAGCGCATCGGTGCGAGCCTGTCTGCATGGGCCGCAGGGCGAGCCTGAGCTGCAGGACGAGCAGGCCTTGCAGGCCATGCTGGGCCGCATGCTGGGGCTGGCCTATCCGGCTGCGGGGCTGGAGCAGGCCCATGGCGCCCATCCCGAGCTGGGGCCGCTGCTCAGGCGCCAGGCGGGCCTGCATGTGCCGGGATCGCCCACGCCCTTCGAGGCCCTGACCTGGGCCATCACCGGCCAGCAGATCACGGTGGCCGTGGCCGTCGCCCTGCGGCGCAAGCTGATTGCGCTTGCCGGACAGCCGCTGGATGCGGGCGGGGGCTTGCCGCTCCTGCACGCCTACCCGGATGCAGCCAGGGTGGCCCGGCTGGAGCTGCAGGCGCTGCGCAGTGCAGGCTTTTCCCAGGCCAAGGCCCAGACCCTGCTGGCCGTGTCCCGGGCCGTGGAGCAGGGCCTGCTGCCGCTGGACGACTGGGCCGCACGCAGTGCAAGCGGTGCCTGGAACGAGGGCGATGTGGGTCAGGTCACGCAGCAGTTGCTGGCCATCAAGGGCATAGGCCCATGGACGGTGAATTACACCTTGCTGCGCGGCTATGGCTGGCCCGACGGCAGCCTGCATGGCGACGTGGCCGTGCGCCGCGCCATCGCGCGCCTGACCGGCGAGGACAAGCCCGATGCGCGCGCCGCCAGCGCCTGGCTGGCGCAGTTCAAGCCCTGGCGCGCGCTGGTGGCCGCGCATCTGTGGGCTTCGCTGGCCGACAGCGCCTACTGACTTGCGCTTCAGGTCACGGGATTCACCTGGTTGAACTGCGGGCCTTGCCACTCGCCCGACTCCAGCACCTGGCGCAAATGCTCGACGGCGTTCCACACGTCCTCGAAGCCCACATACAGCGGGGTGAAGCCGAAACGCAGAATGTCCTTGTGGCGGCCCGTGCCGCCATCGCCCTTGCGGAAGTCACCGATCACGCCGCGCGCGATCAGCGCCTGGATGATGGCGTAGGCGCCGCTGTTCCTGCCCTCCACGCCCAGGCCTTCCTCGCGTGTGAGACAGACCTGGGAGCCGCGCTGCTCATGCGCGCGTGGCGTGGCCAGGCCCAGGCCATGGCCTGCGCAGCGCTGCTCGACGAGGGCGATGAACAAATCGGTGAGCGCCAGGGATTTTTCGCGCAGCGCAGCCATGCCGCCGAGCTTGCCGGCCTCGGTGAACACATCGAGCCCGCATTCCAGCAGGCTCATGCTGATCAGGGGCTGGGTGCCGCACAGATAGCGGCCTATGCCCTGGGCCGGGCGGTAGTCGGGCACGAACTCGAAAGGTTTTTCATGGCCGAACCAGCCCGACAGCGGCTGCCAGAAGCGGTTGATGAGGCGCGGGTGCGCCCAGACAAAGGCCGGCGCGCCCGGGCCGCCGTTCAGGTATTTGTAGCTGCAGCCCACGGCGAAGTCGGCATTCGCGCCCTTGAGGTCCACGGGCACGGCGCCCGCGCTGTGGCACAGGTCCCAGACGCACAGAATGCCCCTGGCATGCGCGGCCGCCGTGAGGGCTGCCATGTCGTGCATGGCACCCGTGCGGTAGTTCACATGGGTGAGCATGGAGATCGCCACCTCTTCGGTGAGCGCACCGGCGATCTCTTCGGGCTCGAGCAGCACCAGCTCCAGCCCGTACTCCTGGCAGACCGACTGGGCGATATAGAGGTCGGTGGGGAAGTTGCTGCGCTCGCTGATGATCTTGGTGCGCCCAGGCGCGTCCTCGCGCGCCATGCGGGCTGCAGCCGTGAGCACCTTGTAGAGGTTGATCGAGGTGGTGTCGGTAAACACCAGCTCGCCTGCGTCCACGCCTATCCAGGGCGCGAACTGGTCGCCCAGGCGCGTGGGCAGCGTGATCCAGCCCGCGTCGTTCCACGAGCGTATGAGGCCCTGACCCCATTCCTGCTGCACCACCCGGGCCGCGCGCGCGGCGGCGGCCTTGGGGCTGGCGCCCAGGGAGTTGCCATCCAGATAAATCACGCCCTCGGGCAGCGCGAAATGCGCGCGCAGCGAACGCAGCGCATCCTTGGCATCCAGGGCCCGGCAGTCTTGCAATGTGATCATGGTTTCCTTTTTTGATAGCTGCCAGCGCTTGGCTGGCAAGCGCTGCAGCGGGTTTTGTTGAGGGTGTGGCGCCCCAAACCGGCAGAGCCCAGCTCAGAGACACCGAGCAAAAGCTGCCCCGCGGCGAAGGCACCGTTCCCCTTCAGGGGGTGTGTCTCAAGATCGCGCGCACCGGCGAAGCATCCGCCTGCATGAGCTTGAGCGGCAGGGCAATCAGCTCGTAGTCTCCCTCCTCGACCTCGTCGAGCACCAGGTTCTCCAGCACGCGCAGGCCGCGTGCGCGTATCACCTGGTGGCTGTCCAGGGACTTGCTGCTCGCGGGGTCGATGCTGGCCGTGTCGATGCCGATGAGCAGCACGCCCAGGTCGGCGAGGCGGCTCACGGTCTCGGGCGCATAGGCGGTCAGATCAGGGTCCCAGACCCTGGGCGCATGCGCATAGGTGCGCACCAGCACGCGCGCAGGCAGGCCTGGGCCCGCCGCATGGGCGATGTGCTGCCACTCGATCAGCGGCCCGCAGCCTATGGCGTGGATCACGCGGCAGGGGCCGAGAAAGGGCACAAGATCCACGGCACCGATTGCCGCGCCGGCGTTGTCATAGTGCAGCGGTGCATCCGCATGCGCGCCCACATGGGGCGACAGCGTGATGGCGCTCACGTTCACGGGGCAGCCCGGACCCAGCGTGGCACACCATTGCTGGCTGTAGGGCGTGTCGCCAGGAAACACGGGGCTGGCCGTGTCCAGGGCAGGGGAGATGTCCCAGATGCGGCTCATGCGTCCTCCCTGGATGTTCTTGCGCTGCGCGGCCGGTACCAGAGCAGATAGGCCAGGGCAAGCACGATGAGAAACGCCAGGCCAATGGGCAGCGTCATATGGAAGGCCTGGGTGAAATACGTGGTCACGATCACGCCCAGCATCAGGGCTGCGCCCAGGAGCGTGAACAGCGGATAGCCCCACATGCGAAACTGCAGGCGCTGGCCCGGGTGCTCGCGCGAAAAGCGCGCGCGAAAGAACAAATGGGTCACGAAGATCATGAACCAGGTGAACATGGCGCCGAACATGGAGATCGACATCATCCACAGCAGCGACTCATCGGGGCGCCAGAGATTCACGCCCACGGCCACGGCAATCCCCGTGCAGGAGATCGCGATTGCGGCCATGGGCACGCCGCGCGCGTTCAGGCGCCCGAAGACGGAAGGCGCATAGCCGCCGCGCGAGAGGCTGAACATCATGCGCGAAGTCACGTAAAGCTGGCTATTCATGGCCGACAGCGCGGCCACCAGCACCACGAAGTTGATGATGTCGGCCGCGCCCCCGATGCCGATGATCTCCATGACCTTCACGAACGGGCTCTTGTCCGTGCCGGCCTGGTTCCAGGGAACAATGGCCAGCATGAGCATCAGGGTCAGCAGGTAGAAGATCACCAGCCGCGCCATGGTGGTGCGAAATGCCTGGGTGATGGCGCGCTTGGGGTCCTCGGCCTCGCCGGCAGCCACGGCTACGGCTTCCAGGCTCAGGTAGCTGAAGATGGCGATGATCACCGCCACCCAGGTGCCCCACAGGCCGTTGGGAAAGAAGCCGCCGTGGGACGTGTAGTTGAAAAAGCCGATGCCGGTTCCGCTGGCATCGGGTGCGGGCGCACCGTAGATGACCCAGGCACCGATCAGGATGAAGGCCACGATGGCCACGATCTTGACCATGGAAAAGCCGTATTCGACCTGGCCGAAGGCCTTGACGCTGCTGGCGTTGACGAGGATGAGCCCGCCCGAGAACAGCAGCACCCAGATCCAGCGCGGCACCTCGGGAAACCAGTAGGCCATGTAGATGCCCACGGCCGTGACCTCCATGCCCACGGCCAGCACCACGGCGGCCCAGTAGGCATAACGCACCATGAAGCCGGCCATGGGGCCGATGTAGTGCTCGGCATAGGCGCCGAACGAGCCCGAGGTCGGATGGGTCACGGTCATCTCGGCCAGGCAGCCCATGAGCAGCAGCGAGATCAGCGCGCCTATGGCGTAGCTCAGCAGCACGCTGGGTCCTGCAAAGCCGATGGCAAAGGCACTGCCCATGAAAAGGCCGGTGCCGATTGCGCCGCCGATGGCAATCATCACCATCTGGGCCGCCGAAAGCTGCTGGCGCAGTCCGGTCTCGCGCTGTTGAATGTCTTGAAAAGAGGCCATGGAGTCTAGAAAGCTATCAAAGGCAGGGGCATAAGTATCAGCGCTTTGGTCCGACCCCTGTGTGTGCAGACATTGCCCGCCGGGCTGCGGCGCGGCGCTATCGGGCTAAGGGAGCAGGCCTGCTTCCACGGCCGCGCCAGGCACCAAGCCACAGTGCGCCCAGCCAGCTGATCAGCGCCAGCACCAGCAGCACCAGCAGATGCGGCAGCACGGCCTGCAAGGGAGCGCCCAGCTGGTTCAGACGCAGCGAGGCCTGGATGGCTGCCGTGCTCGGCGAGAGCCAGCGCAGATCCTGCAGGAGCGCGGGCAGGGCTTCGGAGGGCCAACTGAAACCCCCGACGAAGGCCAGGGGAATCGAGGTGAACAGCACGACCTGCATGGCGCGCTCGCGGTTGGCCAGCCACCAGCCCAGCAGGGCTGAGAGCCCGGCAACCGCGGGAATGAACACGGCCAGCAGCGCCAGGGCCGCCCCAGGGTTGCCGCCGCGCGGATAGTCGTGCATCACGAACACCCAGCCAAAGTAGTAAAGCCCCGAGGTCCAGCCCACACAGCACAGGGCCAGCAGGCGCGCAAGCCAGATGCGCGCCGGTGCCTGGGCCAGGCCCTGCTCGCGCAGGGTGCCGAACAGCAGGGCTCCGCCCATGAGCAAGGTCTGCTGCAGGATCAGGACGGCCACGGCCGCGACCACGAAGCTGCCATAGCCCTCCGTGGGGTTGAACAAGGCCTGCTGCTGCAGGTTCACGGGCGAGCGGCTGGCCTGGGCCTGCAGACTGCTCTGGCCGCCGGCCATGAGGCGCTTGATCTCGATCCCGGCCGAGACCGTGCCGACGGCTTCGGCAAAACCGTATTGCACCTGCTTGGCCACCAGTGGATAGGCGCCATTCGCATAGACGGGAATCACGGCTTCCTGGCTGCGCACCACCTGGCGCTTGAGCCCGGCGGGCAGCAGCGCATAGCCCATGATTTCGCCCTTGAGCAAGGCCGCGCGTGCCTGACCTTCATCGCCTGTGACCAGGATCACGTCGATGCGCGGGCTGGCCTGGGCAAAGCGGAGCATTTGCCGCGCCAGGTTGCTGTGCTCCTGCTGGACCACGGCGACGGGCACGCGCTGCACGGCTTCCTGTGTGTAGAACCAGGGGTAGAAGAAGCTGTAGAGAATGGGCGCGCCCACAAGCAGCATGACGGCGCCCACATCGCCGAACAGGGTGCGCAGGGCCTGAAGAAAGGCCGTGCCAAAGCGGCTGGGAGCGGGGGGCTGCAGGTCTGCCATCAGCGGCCTCCCCATTTGTCGGGACGTGCGAGGCCGCGCAGCAGCCCGGCCGTGCTCAGCGCGAGCAGGATCAGGGTCGCCAGCAGCAGTCCGGCCACGATGGGCAGGCTTTGCACCAGCGGAGCGCCCATCTGGAACTGCTGCAACTGCAGCTTGGCGTAATGCGTGTAGGGCATGGACAGCGCCCAGGTGCGCGAGCCCTCGCTCATGGCCATGAGCGGAAAGCCCACGCCGCTGAACGCAAACGCGGGGGCGGAGAGCAGGCCGGCTCCCGAGAGGGCCGTGCGCAGCGACAGCGTCAAGGCTGCCAAAAGTGCGCCTGCGGCCAGGCTTGCGGCGATGAGGGCGGCCTGGCCCACGAGCACCCAGCCCAGGCTGCCCGCCACCTGCCAGCCCCGGCCCGAGGTCAGCCACAGCATGGCGATGACGGCGCAGGCCAGCAGGCTGGTCCAGGGAAGAAAGAGCTTGCCGGCCAGCGCGGCAAGGGTGGCGCTCCAGCGACCCTTTCCGGCTGGGCCCAGCCAGGCGCCCAGGGTGCAGTCGCGCAGCTCGCGTCCCACGCACCAGGCGCCGGCCGTCATGGCCAGAATGTGCAGCAAGGCCGGAATCAGTGCCGCAGCCAGAAACTGCTCGTAGTTGGTGGAGATGTTGAACAGCGATACCAGATTGGTGCGCACGGGCTCCATGCGCACGGCCACGGCCTGGGCGGGATCGCCACGCTTGACCCTAGCCTGCATCTCGATGCCGGCCGACAGCGTGCCCACCACCTGGCGCAGGTCGCGCTGGATCAGGCTGGAGTGCGAGGCCATCTGGGCGTTGTGCAGCAGCACCACATTGGCCGCACGGCCTTGCTTGACGTCGCGCGCAAAGTCCGGCGGGATCTGGACCACGCCATACACCTCCATGGACTGCAGCGCCCAGCCGGCCTCGCCGGCGTTGAGCACCTGCTGCTCCACGGCCAGGCCGGGCGTGGCCGCCAGCATGCGCACCAGCTGGCGCGACAGGCTGCTGTGATCCTGGTCCCAGACCGCAATCGGCAAGCGCTGGGCGAGTCCGGCAGAGAAGATCCAGACCATGAGCAGCAGGGTGAGCAGGGGTACCCAGCTGATCATGGCCAGATCCCAGGGGCGGCCGCGCAGCAGTCTTGCCTCCCGCAGCAGGCTGGCTGAAAAGGCCGGGCGGCGTGGTTGCGTGTTCACAAATTTCCCAGCAGACCGTGAGGGCTGCTGCCCATTACCTGGCGCCTTCCACGACCACGCTCATGCCGGGGCGTGCGCCGTCTATGGCTTCGGCCGGACGGGCGCGCACTTCGAAGGTGCGCGCGTCAAATCCCTGGCCTGCGCGCGTTGCACGCCAGGTCGCAAAGTCGGGCAGCACCCCCAGGTAGTAGACCTCGAAGCTGGCTTCGCGGTTGTCCAGGGCCGGCAGCCGGCCCGTGAAGCGGCTGCCCTTGGCAAAGCGCGCCAGCTGCTCCTCGCGCACATTGAGCACCACCCACTGGTCGCTCAAATCGACCACGGTGACCACGGCCACGCCCTGGGGAGAGAGTTCGCCCTGCTTGGCCATGACCTGGGTGATCTCGCCGCCCACGGGGCTGCGCAATTCGGTCTCGGCCTGGGCGGCCTCGACTTCGGCGACCACGCCTTGCACCTGGCGTGCCTGGGCGGCGGCCGCGCTCTTGTCTTCGCGGCGCGCACCCGAGGCCGCCATGTCGTACTGGGCCTTGGCGGCCAGGGCCTGATCGCGCGAGGCGCGCCAGTTGGTTTCGGCCTCGTCGCGCTTCTGGGCCGAGACCAGTCCCTGGTCGTAGAGACTTTGCACGCGGCGCAGCGAGGTCTGGGCCAGATCGGCTGCGGCCTGGGCGCGCTGCCAGCTCAGGCGCGCCATGCTGACCTCTTCGGGGCGGGCCCCGGCCTCGGCCTTGTCGGCCACGGCCTGGGCCGCGTCGCGTGCTGCCTGGGCCTGAGCCAGCTTGGCGCGGACTTCGGGACTGTCCATCTCCACGAGCAGGTCGCCAGGCTTGATCTGCTGTCCCTCGGTCACCAGCACCTTGGCGATACGGGCCGTGACCTTGGGTGCGACATCGACCTCATGCGCCTCCATCTGGCCCTGGAAGTACAGCGGCGCGGGCTGGGCCGCGCGCCAGAAGCCCCAGGCCACAAAGCCCAGCACGGCCAGGCCGGCGGCTGCCGCGAGCAGGCGCTTGCGCGATGCGGAGGGCGGCGCAGAAGAGGCCGGGACGTCCGGGGCTGCGGATTTGTCCTGCGAAGGCTGAGACTTGTCTGTGCTCATGGTACTGATGAAGAAATCTGGATATCGGCCTGGGCCATGTAGTTCTCGAATTCCTGGCTGCGGCCGCTGCTCTCGAGCAGGGCCGCCAGGGCCTGGACATACTGGTTGGCCTGCTCGGCGCGCTGGGTCAGCACCTTGGCCAGATTGAGCTGGGCGTCGATGAGCTCCAGGGTCGTGCCCGTGCCCTCCTTGAGCGCGGCCTTGCGCAGGCGCAGCAGCTCGCGTGCCAGATCCTCCTGGGCCTGCTGCGCCTGGTACTGGCTCTGGGCCTGGGACACGGCAAGCCAGTTCTTTTCCACCAGCAGCCCGATGTCGGTGCGTGCCTGGGCATCGAGCAGGCGTACCTGGTCGATCTTGCTTTGCGAGGCTGCGGCCAGGGTGTCGCGGTCCGTGCTGCTCCACAGCGTCCAGCGCACGGTCAGGCCGGCAACCCAGTTGGCCTTGCCACTGGTGTTGAGGTCGCGCGAGCCAAAGGCCAGCAACTGGGGCTTGCGCAAGGCTTCCTGCGCGTCGTGCATGGATTCGGCCTGACGCTGCTTGGCCGCGACCTTGCCCAGCGCCGGGTGACCGGCCTCGGCGGCAGTGATGAAGTCCTGCAGCGGCGGCAGGGGCTTGCTGTTCACGAACAGCGGCGTGCTGGGCCGCAGGGGCTGGTGTTCCTTGAGGCTGCGCGCCAGGGCCGTGGCTGCCAGATGCGCATCATCGCGCGCCTTGCTTGCCTGTTGCCGGGCATCGGCCAGGGCGGCTGCGGCCTGCAGGCGCTCCAGCTGGGAGATCACGCCGGCCTTGAGCATGCTTTGCGCGGCCGTATCGTGCTCGCGAATGCCCTGCACGGCGTCCTCGCGCAGCCTGGCCGCACGCTCGGCGAGCTGGGCGCCGAAGTAGCGCTGCACGAGCTGGGTCTGCAGGCTGTAGTTGCTACCGTCGGCTTCCGACTGGGCTTCGTCGGTTGCGGCATCCAGCCCCTGGCGCACGGCATTGGAGAAGCCGCCCATATAGACCGGCCAGAGCATGAGCATGCTGGCCGAGCCCGTGGTCTTCTTGTGCTGCAGATCGTAGTTGTCGGGGAAATAGGGCAGCGAGGGAACAGCCTGGCCCAGGGGCGGGGGCAGCATGCCGCCCATGCCGTCCAGCGCGTTGCGCGCGGGGTCCAGGCTGATATCGGCGTTCATCGAATAGTGATAGCCCCGGCCCGACAGCATCACCTGGGGCCCACCCAGCCCTTCATTGCCCTGGCGGCGCAGTCTGGCGCTTTCCACGGCCTTGGCCGAGGCGGCCAACTGGTCCGAGCGCTCCATCAGGGTCTGCCTGGCCTGCGAGAAGCTGAGCCCGGGCGCAGGCTGCTCGGCCACTGCCTGGTGCAGGCCCGCACTCAGCAGGAGAGCGTACAGGGCCAGGGGGCGCAGGGCAGCGACGAAAACAGATCTGGAGGAAAAAGAGGCACTCAAAGGCATGAATCGCAGGCGGTTTGCCATGGCTAAGCGGTTTTTTGGGGCAGGGCTCCTGGGGGCAGGCGGCTGAAAAACCCCGGAAAGGTAACACAAGCTGTGCCTGCTTCGGAGTCGGACGCGAGCCAGACCTGCTGGCGGCTGAAAAGCAGGGGCTGCGGTTTGAACTGCGCCGGAAAAGAGCGCAGCCATTGCGCTGCATCAGAAAATCAACCCGTCCAGCGGAGCCAGCCCATGGCGCTGGCGTACACGGTTGCAGGCATCGCTGGCGGCCTCGAATTCGCGGCAGGGCGAGGGGCGCCACTCGTAGATGCCGCAACGCGCCTGTTTCCCGACCTCGCCGACCAGGGCCGCACAACGCGGCCTGGCCCAGTCCGTGCCGCGCATGCGGCACACATGCGCATTCACCTCTTCCAGAAGGCCTGCAGGAACCCGGCCTCCATGTTCGTCGGATTCGTGGACGGAGCAGTCCACGCGGAACGAGGCGCAGCAGGCGCCGCAACTGAGGCAGGGATGAGACATGGGTGGGGCTGGCAAAACGGGCCAGAGCGCATTTTGCGGCGGCCGGGGCCTGTCTCAGACCTGGGTTCACAGATTTTTTTGTGCAGGGTGCGGGGCGCAAAACAAGGCTCCACGTTTGTCCACTTGCGTATGACTGTGAACACGCTCTGAGGGCGGGGGTAGCCCGGTGATAAAAAGCAAAGCAAGTGCCGTGAAAACCCAGTCTGGGACGCGGGAAATGGGCGCGCATTCTCCTAATACCATGAGCTTTGCTCAAGGTTGGGTTTCAGTGAAAATGAGAAGGATGAGAATAAAAATCAGTTGAAAACAACCATGCATCCAGACCACGCACGCCAAGGCCCGGCACAGCCCGAAGGCAGGATTTCCGATCAGCTGCCCACCCTCAATCTCGATGCCTTGCCTGGCGCCACGCCTGCCCATGTCGTGGGTCTGAACGAGGCGGCGAATGCCGGGCAGCAGGAGCTTGTGCTGCGGCTCATGGAAATCGGCTTTTTGCCGGGCGAGCCCGTGAGCATCGTGGCTGCGGGCTTTCCCGCGCGCGATCCCCTGGCCGTGCGCATAGGTCAGGCCACGTTTGCGCTGCGTCGGCACGAGGCGGCCCTGGTTCGGGTCCGCCCTGGTGTTTTCAACGGGGAGAAGGCATGAGCGCACAGGAGCAAGTCCTGCAGCCCCTGGGACGATCCGCCGATGCCGGCGTGCTGCGCCTTGCGCTTTTGGGCAATCCCAATTGCGGCAAGACCGCATTGTTCAATCTGCTTACGGGCGCGCGCCAGAAGGTTGCGAACTACGCAGGCGTGACCGTGGAGCGCAAGGAAGGCTGGCTGAGCACGGGCAGCGGCCGCCGCGTTCGCGTGCTCGACCTGCCGGGAACCTACAGCCTGCATGCGCACAGCGAGGATGAGCGCATCACGCGCGACATCGTCTCGGGCCGGCATGCGAGTGAGGCGCCGCCCGAGCTCCTGGTCTGCGTGACCGATGCCACGCACTTGCGCCTGAATCTGCGCCTGGTGCTGGAAGCCCGGCAACTGGGCTTGCCCATGGTGCTGGTGCTCAACATGAGCGATATGGCGCAGCGCCAGGGCATAGAGATCGACCGTCAGGCCCTCGAGCGCGAACTCGGCATGCCTGTGCTGGCCTCGGTGGGGGTGCGCGAGGGCGGGGCAGGCGAGATCCTGGCCTGGCTCGACGCCCTGGACCCAGGCCGGCTTGCACCTCCTGCGCCTGCGGGCGACAAGACCTACGCGCAGGACGGCGATGCACGTGCCCAGGTCATGGCCCTGCACCAGAAAGTGGCCGCCATCGTGTCCAGGTGCGTGAACGAGCCCCAGGTGGATACGCGGCGCGACGACCGCATCGATGCCGTGGTTCTGCACCCTCTATGGGGCATGCTGCTGCTGGCGGCCACGCTGCTGCTCATGTTCCAGGCTGTGTTCAGCTGGGCCGAGCCATTGATGGAGGGCATAGAGGGCGGCATGTCCCAGCTCTCGGCCCTGGTCGCGCGCAGCCTGCCCGAAGGCATGCTCGGCAGCCTGATCGCCGACGGCATGATTGCCGGCGCTGGCAGCGTGCTGGTGTTCCTGCCGCAGATCCTGATCCTGTTTCTCTTCATCCTCGCGCTGGAGGACTCGGGCTATCTGCCGCGTGCGGCTTTCCTGCTGGACCGGCTCATGGGCCGCGTGGGCCTGTCGGGGCGTTCCTTCATTCCCTTGCTTTCGAGCTTTGCCTGCGCCATACCCGGCATCATGGCAACGCGCTCCATTACCAGCTGGCGCGACCGGCTGGTGACCATCATGATCGCGCCGCTGATGACCTGTTCGGCCCGCCTGCCGGTCTACACGCTGATCATCGCCGCCTTTGTGCCGCGCCAGGATGTGGGCTGGTTCAATCTGCAGGGCCTGGTCATGTTCGGACTGTATGCGGGCGGCATTCTCAGCGCGCTGGCCGTCGCGGGCGTTGCCAAGCTCATGGGACGCAGCGCCGGGCCTACGCCGCTGCTCATGGAGCTGCCGACTTACCGCTGGCCCAGTCCGCGCAGCCTGGCCCTGGGGCTGTGGGAGAGGGCCTTGATCTTTCTGCGCCGCGTGGGCGGCATCATCCTGGCCGTGAGCATCGTGCTGTGGTTTCTGGCCACATATCCTGCACCGCCGGACGGTGCGACCGAGGCCGCGATTCGCTACAGCTTCGCAGGCCGCATCGGCAACTGGCTAGAGCCCTTGCTGGCGCCCATTGGCTTTAACTGGCAGATCGCCATTGCGCTGGTGCCGGGCATGGCTGCGCGCGAGGTCGCGGTAAGTGCGCTTGGCACGGTGTATGCGCTGTCGGCCGCAAGCGAAGAGGCCATGGCCGAGCAGCTCGGCCCTTTGATCGCGAACAGCTGGTCGCTGGCCACGGCCTTGTCGCTGCTGGCCTGGTTCGTGTTTGCGCCGCAGTGCATATCCACACTCGCGGCCGTCAAGCGCGAGACCAATGGCTGGCGCTATCCGCTGCTGATGACGGCCTACCTGTTTGGCCTGGCCTATCTGGCCAGCTTCATCACTTACCGCGTGGCCCTGGCCCTGGGGGCCGGATAGGGAGGGCGTTTGCATGTGGCAGAACATCATTGTCGGCATCATCGTGATCTTGGCCGCAGCGTTCTTGCTGTGGCGCTATCTGCCCATGGCCTGGCGTCAGAGGGCTGGACGACTGCATCCGGCGCTGGCACCCAAAGGAGGCGGCTGCGGCGGCTGCAGCGCCTGTGAAGGCGACAGCTGCGCGCCCGATGGCAGACGCTGAGCATCCTGGTGCCTGCTACCTTCAAAGCCTTGTGATGGAGGCCGTCACAAGGCTTTGAAGGTAGCAGGCAGGGGAACGCTCGAAGAGCTGCGTTCTACGAATCTTTGCCCTAGGAGTCCTCGCCCATCTGGGACTGCAGATAGTTCTGCACGCCGACCTTTTCTATGAGCTCGATCTGGGTTTCCAGGTAGTCGATGTGCTCCTCGGTGTCGTCCAGGATCTTCTGCAGCAGATCGCGCGAGACATAGTCGCGCACGCTTTCGCAATGGGCCATGCCTTCCTTGATGGTCTGCTGGGATGCGAGCTCCAGGCGCAGGTCGCAGGCCAGGGCTTCGGGCACATCCTCGCCGATCTGCAGCTTGCCCAGGTCCTGCAGGTTGGGCAGGCCGTCGAGCATGAAGATGCGGTCCATGAGCCAGTCGGCGTGCTTCATCTCGCCGATCGACTCCTTGTATTCCTTCTTTGCGAGCTTGTCCAAGCCCCAGTGCTTGTACATGCGGTAGTGCAGAAAGTACTGGTTGATGGCAGTGAGCTCGTTCTTGAGCTGGGCTTGCAGCCAGGCTATGGCCTGTGTATCGCCTTTCATGGGGGCTCCTTTTTTGATGGGTACGCGTCGACGATTATCCCGTGGGTTTGCTCGGCCTCATGAAAACCCTTGCTTTGCCGGATTAGTTGCATATAAGGTGCGTTCTCGTTCGCAAATCGCTGGGTCGAGAACGTGTTCATGGTCTTCAGGCTGGGTGGCATTCATGAGCCCGCAAACCTGCTTCCAAGCCCGGGAGGTGGGCTGATGGCAGACATGTCCGCCATGGGCAATGCTTGCAATATGTGAATTCGGCCCAAAATAGTCTCTTCTGTCCGGGCTGGAGACAGCTGTGGCGCAGATGAATGAGAGGTTTGAGTTTTAGTTTTTATCAATCGATTTGATTCCATCAATCAATTGGATCAATTGATTGGGGAAACCTACACTTGAGTCTGTTCAATTGATTCACTCAACAAAGGAAACGTCAATGTCCGTGCTTAACACCACTATCAAGCCCTTCGCAACGCAAGCCTTCAAAAACGGCAAGTTCATTGAAGTGACCGAAAAAGACGTGCTGGGCAAGTGGGCCGTGTTCTTCTTCTACCCTGCCGACTTCACCTTTGTGTGCCCCACCGAGCTTGGCGACGTGGCCGACCACTATGACGAGCTGCAAAAGCTGGGCGTGGAGGTCTACTCCGTGTCCACCGATACGCACTTCGTGCACAAGGCATGGCACGACGCTTCGGACACCATCCGCAAGATCAAGTACACCATGCTGGGCGACCAGACCTGGCAGATCAGCCAGAACTTCGACTGCCTGCGCGAAGGTCAGGGCCTGGCCGACCGTGCCACCTTCATCGTCGATCCCGATGGCGTGATCCAGGCCATGGAAATCACGGCCGAAGGCATTGGCCGCAACGCTGCCGACCTGCTGCGCAAGGTCAAGGCTGCCCAGTACGTTCGCAACCACCCCGGCGAAGTCTGCCCCGCCAAGTGGGAAGAAGGCGCCAAGACCCTGGCTCCTTCGCTGGACCTGGTCGGCAAGATCTAAAGATCCCCTGAGCCGCTGAGCGGCTTCCCCCCTGGAGGGGGGACGACAGCCTCAGCAAAGGGGCAGTCCTTGCTTGCTGCCTTTTGTTTTTTGGCCGTGCCGGTTTTGTGTGCGGCGCCAAAAGCTTGGCTCAGCTAAGACAACCACAATAGAACAACTGTTGAAGACGCCCGGGTGCCTGGCGCCCGGGCTTTTTTTATCCAGAATTTTGCATACCAAGAAGGAGTTCCGACATGCTCGACAACAACCTGAAAGCCCAACTCAAGGCCTATCTGGAGCGCCTGCAGCGTCCCGTGGAGCTGGTGGCTGCGCTGGATGACAGCGAAGGTGCGCGCGAGCTCAAGGAGCTGCTGCTGGAGATCCGCGAGCTCAGCGACAAGATCACCGTGGTCGAGAGCAACGAGGCTGATGTGCGCAAGCCCTCGTTCCTGATCACCAACCCCGGCGAGGACACGGGCCTGCGCTTTGCAGGCGTGCCTCTGGGTCATGAGTTCACCTCGCTGGTACTGGCCTTGCTGCAGGTCGGCGGCCATCCTTCCAAGGAGGCTGCGGAGCTGCTCGAACAGGTGCGCAACATCGATGTGCCCCTGCACTTCGAGACCTTCTACTCGCTGTCCTGCCATAACTGTCCCGACGTGGTTCAGGCCCTGAACCTGATGTCCGTGCTCAACCCCAAGATCAGCCATACGGCAATCGACGGTGGCCTGTTCCAGAAGGAAGTCGAAGAGCGCGGCGTGATGGGCGTGCCCACGGTCTTTGTGAACGGCGAGCGCTTCGGCCAGGGGCGCATGGAGCTGGCCGAGATCGTGGCCAAGGTCGATACCGGCGCAGCTGCCCGAGAGGCCGAGAAGATCTCCGCCAAGCAAGCCTTCGACGTGCTCGTCGTGGGCGGTGGCCCTGCTGGCGCCGCAGCGGCGATCTACGCGGCACGCAAGGGCATACGCACCGGCGTGGCTGCCGAGCGCCTGGGCGGCCAGGTGCTGGACACCGTGGACATCGAGAACTTCATCTCCGTCTCCAAGACCGAAGGGCCGCAACTGGCTGCTGCCATGGAGCGTCATGTGCGCGACTATGAAGTGGACATCATGAACCTGCAGACTGCAGCCAAGCTGATTCCTGCCAGCGAGGAGGGCGGCCTGATCGAGGTGCAGACCGAGTCCGGTGCCAAGCTCAGGTCCAAGACCGTGATCCTCTCGACGGGTGCGCGCTGGCGCAACATGAACGTGCCCGGCGAGGACACCTACCGCACCAAGGGCGTGACCTACTGCCCTCACTGCGACGGCCCGCTGTTCAAGGGCAAGGACGTGGCCGTGATCGGCGGCGGCAACTCGGGTGTGGAAGCTGCGATCGACCTGGCCGGCCTGGTCAAACATGTGACGGTGCTGGAGTTCGCAGCCGAACTCAAGGCCGATGCCGTGCTGCAGAAAAAGCTGCGCAGCCTGCCGAACGTGAGCGTCATCCTCAATGCCCAGACCACCGAGGTCAACGGCGATGGCAAGAAGGTGACGGGCCTGACCTACAAGGACCGCACGAACGATGAGACCAAGACCGTGGCGCTCGAAGGCATCTTCGTGCAGATCGGCCTGCTGCCCAATACCGACTGGCTCAAGGGCACGGTGGAGCTTTCGCGCTTTGGCGAGATCGTGATCGATGCCAAGGGCCATACCAATGTGCCCGGCGTGTTTGCGGCAGGCGACTGCACGAATGTGCCCTACAAGCAGATCATCATCGCCGCAGGCGCAGGCGCCACGGCTGCGCTGTCGGCGTTCGATCACCTGATCAGGCATTGAGCCAGTCCCCGCAGGGTGGACTATGGATTGGTGTTGTCCGCTTGCGTGTGACTGCTGCCCCCAAAGGGGGCAGTTTTTTGTCTTGGGGTGCAGCCGGGGCAGCAAAAAAGCCCCTGTCTTTCGACAGGGGCCGTAAGAACGTGTTCACGATCTCTACGCTGCCGCGTTGGAGCGCAATCGTGAACACGCTTTAAGCGCCCGGGAACACCATGTTTTGCATCCGTCGGGCAGGCTAGCAAACGTCATATCAGGCAGGGGCCGAGCCGGGTGATGCTTTCGACGACATGCGCTTGAGCACACGCGGCACGATCAGCACCGCCAGCACGATGACGACCAGGGTCAACGACATGGGACGCTGCAAGAAGATCATCCAGCTGCCCTCGCCTATGGCCACGGCATTGCGCATCTGCGCTTCTGCGAGCGGGCCGAGAATCATGCCGACCACCACGGGAGCCGTGGGAAAGTCAAAGCGCCGCATGATCACGCCCAGCACGCCTATGCCATAGAGCAGGAACAGATCGAACGCACTCTGCCGCATTCCGTAAGCGCCCACCGTGGCAAAGATCAAGATACCGGCATAAAGCTGGGGGCGAGGAATCTTGAGCAGCTTGACCCACAGGCCGACCATGGGCAGGTTGAGCACCAGCAGCATGAGATTGCCGATGTAGAGCGAGGCAATCAAGGCCCAGACCAGTGCTGCGGACGAGCTGAACAATTGAGGGCCGGGGTTGATGCCATAGTTTTGAAAAGCCCCGAGCAGCACGGCCGTGGTGTTGCTCGTGGGTATGCCCAGGGTCAGAAGAGGAATCAGCGCAGCCGTCACTGTGGCATTGTTTGCGGCTTCGGGGCCTGCCACGCCTTCGATGGCGCCCCGGGTGCCGAACTCGGCCCTGTCCTCTCCCTTGGCCAGCTTTTTCTCGGTGGCATAGCTCAGAAAGGTCGGGATTTCGGTGCCGCCTGCAGGAATGCAGCCGAACGGTGCACCTATGGCCGTGCCGCGCAACCAGGCTGGCCACGAGCGCCTCCAGTCGCGAGCCGTCATGTGCACGCGGCCCATCCTGTTTTGCGTCTCCGAGACACGGCCTTCATACAGCGCTGCGTGCAACACTTCGGCCACGGCAAACAGGCCCACGGCCACCAGCACGATGTCTATGCCGTCGAGCAATTCCATCCGGCCCATGCTGTAGCGCGCCGCTCCCGAGATCTGGTCCATGCCCACGCAGCCCAGGGCCAGGCCCAGGAACAGCGCCGTCATGCCGCGCAATGCGCTTTGCCCCAGCACCGCGCTCACGGTGGTGAAGGCCAGCACCATGAGCATGAAGTATTCGGGCGGACCGAGCTTGACCGCAAACTCGGCCACCGACGGCGCAAACAGCGTGACCACGACGGTGGCCACGGTGCCGGCGACAAACGAGCCTATGGCCGAGGTGGCCAGCGCCGCGCCGGCCCGGCCGCTCTTGGCCATCTTGTTGCCCTCCATGGCCGTGACCATGGAGGCCGTCTCGCCAGGGGTGTTGAGCAAGATGGAGGTTGTCGATCCGCCATACATGGCGCCGTAATAAATGCCGGCGAAGAAGATCATGGAGGCCGTGACCTCGACCTTGGCCGTGATCGGCAGCAGCATGGCCACGGCCACGGCCGGACCAATACCGGGAAGCACGCCCACGGCGGTTCCCAAAGCGCAGCCGACCAGGGCCCACAGCAGGTTGCTGACGGTCAAGGCCGTCGCAAAGCCCGCGAGCAAGGCGTCAAAGATTTCCATTACAGCCACCCTGTTTCGGTAAGGCCTGGCAGATTGATCGCCAGAAATTGCGTGAAGGTCCAGAACACGGGGGCCGAGATGACGAGGCCGGTGATCACATCCTTGAGCCAGGTGACGGGCGAACCTGCCTGGGGTTGATGGGCCGCGCGGCGCAGTCCTTGCACGGCCAGCACATAGCACAGCGTGCAGCTCAGGATGAAGCCCAGCGTGCCTATGAGGGCGGCATTGCTCAGCAGGCCTGCGGAGACCCAGACACCGGCGCCCAGATCCGCACGTGGCTGGCCGCCCGGGTCGGCCGCTTCGCGAAACCCGCCGGACCTTGCCTCCCATACCAGCCAGGCGCCGCACAGCGCCAGCACCACGGTGCACAGCCAGGGCAGAAAGTTGGGGCCGACACCGCCGTAACCGGCATCGGCCGAGATCTGCAGCGCACCGGCCCCCAGGCCCAGGGCCACGAGCAGCACGCCTGCTCCCACAATGGTCTGGGCGCGCGCCGAAGGCACGCAGCTGGGTATCTGCGAGGCAGCGTCAGCTGCAGGAATGGAAGATGCACAGGGTTCGGGCATAAATGGCTCCTGACGGAATGCCCGGGCTGGACGCCCGGGCCTTTGCAGGCATCAGAAAAGGGAAGGACGGTGCGGCGTAAAAGCCGGGCGGCTCTTGCGCGAAAGCCCTCGCGGGCATCCACCTGAAAGCCGCTGGGAGCGGGGCAAGGCGCGCGCAAGGCCTTCCCCCGCAAGCTCCGGCGACAGAATCAGACCATGCCGGACTTGACCATGGTGGCGCGCAGGCTCGCGAACTCCTGGTCCACAAAGCTCGCAAACGCGTCGCCGGCGAGCCAGGCCGGAGTCCAGCCGTTCTTGTCCAGGGCTTCGGCCCAGGCCTTGCTCTTGGTGGCCTTTTCAATCATGGCAATCAAGGCATCGCGCTGGGGCTTGCTCAGGCCCGGTGCGCCGTACACACCACGCCAGTTGCCGATTTCCACGTTGATGCCCTGCTCCTTGAGCGTGGGCGTGTCCAGGCCCTTGAGGCGCTGGGCCGAAGTCACGCCAATGGGCTTCATCTTGCCGGTGGCGATGTATTCGGCGAACTCGCTATAGCCGCTGCCGCCGATGGTGACATTGCCCCCGAGAATGGCCGAGATCGCCTCTCCGCCCCCCCGGAAGGCCACATAGTTGATCTTGCCGGGGTCGACGCCGACCTCGCGTGCAATCATGGCCGCCGCAATATGCTCGGTGGAGCCGCGCGAGCCGCCACCCCACTTGATCGAGCCCGGATCCTTCTTGAGTTGGGCGATGACCTCGGCCATGTTCTTGTAAGGCGAGTTCGCGGGCAGCACGAAGACGTTGTACTCGCTGGTCAGGCGCGTGAGCGGCGTGGCCTGGCTCAGGCTCACAGGCGGCTTGCCCGTGATGATGCCGCCCAGCATGACGGCCCCCATGACCATCATGGCATTCGCATCGCCCTTGCTGCCGTTGACGAACTGCGCAAGCCCTATGGCGCCGGCCGCGCCGCCCTTGTTCTCGTAGGTCACGGAAGAGGCCTGGGCTGCATCCTGCAAGGCCTTGCCCAGGGCGCGGCCCGTGGTGTCCCAACCGCCGCCGGGGTTGGCCGGCAGCATCATCTTCACAGCGGCGGCGGCCTGGGCCGAGAGCGGCAGCGATCCCGCTGCCGCGAGGGCGGCCAGCGATTTCAAAAAGGTATCACGGCGCATGCTTGTCGTCCTTGTGTTGTTAGGCTTTTGATCATCGACAGCCCAGCTGTCAAACAGCTGTCCAGGAGTCTAGGGATATCCCTAGAGCTTCGCTCCCCGGGCCCGGCCCTGGCTTGCCGGTGATAACGTACGCGCCATGCAATTGCTGCTTGTTGAAGACGACTCTGCGATGCGCACCACCTTGCAGCGCACGCTGATGCGGCGTGGCATACAGGTGAGCACGGCGGCCGACGGCCCCGAGGCCCTGAGCCAGTGGCTGGCGCGCGAGCCCGATGCCGTGGTGCTGGATCTGAGCCTGCCCGGCCTCGACGGCCTGCAGGTGCTGGAGCAGGCGCGCAGCCACGGCCTGCGCACCCCGGTGCTGATCCTCACGGCGCGCGGCACCGTGGGCGACCGCGTGCTCGGCCTGAACGCGGGCGCGGATGACTATCTGGCCAAGCCCTTTGACCTTGACGAGCTCGAAGCCCGGCTGCGTGCCCTGCAGCGCAGAAGCCTGGACAGCTTCACCACCAGGCCCGATGCCGAGAGCATGAGCCTGGGCCCTTTGCGACTGGACAAGCAAAGCGGCGCCTTTTATCTGCACGACAGCGTGCTGGAGCTGACTCCGCGCGAGCAGGCCTTGCTGCGCGCTCTTCTGGCCCGCCCCGGACATGCGGTGGCCAAGGAAAGGCTGTTTTCGCTGGTCTTTCCCGGCGAATCCGATGTGCAGTACGAGGCCGTGGAGGTCGTGGTCTACCGCCTGCGCAAAAAGCTCGCAGGCACGGGCGTGGAGCTGGTCACGCTGCGCGGCCTCGGCTATCTGATCAAGACCGCAAGCGCATGACGAGTGCATGAAGCCACGCACCGCTTCGCCCCGACGCAAGCCCTGGTCTTTGCGACGCCAGTTGCTGCTGGGCATTTTGCTGCCCGTGATGCTCTTCATCGGCTTCAATACCTGGAGCCAGCACCAGCAAACCCTGGCATCGCTGCACACGGCTTATGACCGCACGCTGCTGGCCTCGGCCAAGAGCATCAGCGAGCAGCTCGATGTGCAGGGCTTCGATGAAGCGGCCAAGCTGCGTGCCATCGTTCCTTATTCGGCGCTGGAAATCTTCGAGGCCGACAACCAAAGCCGCATGTACTACCGCGTCTCCGCGATGAGCGGAGCGCTGATCTCGGGCTTTGCCGAGCTGCCCATGTGGCATGGCCGCATTCCCCAGCGCCCACCCTACGCCGCCCTGGTGGATTTCTATGATGACGAGTTTCGCGGCCTGCCGGTGCGTGTGGCCGTGCTGCTGCAGCCGGTGTCCAGCGCCCATGGGCGGGGCATGGCCGTGATCCAGGTCGCGGAGACCCTGGAGCTGCGCGAGACCCTGGCCCTGCAGATTCTGCGCAATACGCTGGCACGCCAGGCCTTGCTGCTGGCGGCCATCGCCCTCATCGTGGTTGCGGCCGTGCAGCGCTCCACCCAGCCCGTGCGCCAGCTCAGCGCCGATTTGCGCGCACGCCCCCAAGGCGATCTCAATCCCTTGTCTGCACCGGCTGCGCCCAGCGAAATTCAGCCCCTGCTCGAGGCCACCAATCAGCACATGCAGCGCCTGCGCCAGTTGCTGTCCGACCAGAAGCGCTTTGTGCGTGACGCTTCGCATCAACTGCGCACACCGCTGGCCGTGCTCAAGGCCCAGCTGCAATCGGCCCAGCGCGGCGACCTGCCGCCCCAGCAGGCGTTCGAGGAGATCGGCAGCACCGTCGAGAGGGCTGCGCGCCTGGCCAACCAGATGCTGGCCCTGGCCAAGGTCGAGCAGTTGCGCCAGGAGGGCAGTGTCCAGAGCGCGCCTGCGGCACTCAACGCCCTTGACGACATCGTGCGCGACATTGCCATCGAGCTCTCTCCCCTGATCGGCGAACGCGGCATGGATTTTTCCATCAGCACCGACCCCTGTCTCGTTCCTGCCCATGAGTGGATGCTGCGAGAGCTGGCGCGCAATCTGCTGCACAACGCCATACGCCACACGCCCAGGGGAGGGCGCTTGCACATAGGCGTGCACCGCGCAGGCAGCCAGGCCCTGCTCAGCATTCAGGACAGCGGCCCGGGCATCGATGGCGAGCTCGCCCAGCGGCTGTTCCAGCCGTTTTCGGCCGGCAACGAGCGCAGCGGCTCCGGCCTGGGTCTGGCCATCTGTCAGGAGATCGTGCAGGCCCTGGGCGGCAGCATCGAGCTGCGCAACCTCCACGAGCAAGGCCAGATCTGCGGGCTGGACGCCCAGGTCATCCTGCCCCTGCCGTCCGCGCACGGCGGGGCGCATGACCAACCCTCGTGACGATCTCCACCCCTTGCGCCCAGGAGCACAATCTACCCATGAGCGAAATCGAATCCATGCGACTGGACAAATGGCTGTGGTGCGCACGCTTTTACAAGACGCGCAGCCTGGCCGTGGAGGAAATCGGCAAGGGCCGCGTGAGCGTCAATGGCCAGCCCGTCAAGCCTGCGCGCGAGGTGCGCTGCGGCGACACCGTGGCGCTGCGCCAGGGCCAGATGCCGCGCACCGTGGTCATACGCGGCCTTTGCGGCATGCGCGGCCCCGCACCCATGGCCCAGGCGCTGTATGAGGAAACCGCCGAGAGCCTGGCCCAGCGCGCCCTGCTCAGCGAGCAGCGCCGCCTGGCCCCCGAGCCCGCCCAGACGATTGCGCGTGCGCACGAAGGCCGGCCCACCAAGCGCGACCGTCGCCAGATCGACGAGGCGCGCCAAAGCGGCTGGGGCGATCGCTGGAGCGCCTCCATCGACAAGCCCGGCAAACGCTGAGATCATATTTTGATAGCTGCTAGCACTTGCCAGTAGCCAATTTCAGCACTGAATCCAGCTGAAATGCAGGAGCAGCAAGCGCTACCAGCTCCTATATTTCATTTCGAAGGCTTGAGCTTGAGCAAGTCCCCGGCCGAAAGCCAGCGCCATTCACCGGGGGCGAGATCGGCGGGTAGCTCCAGCTCCCCGATCTTCCAGCGGTGCAGGCCCTCGACGCGATTGCTCACCGCTGCCAGCATGCGCTTGACCTGGTGGTACTTGCCCTCGGTCAGCGTCAGATCCAGCACATGGCTGTCCACGATCTCGCAGGCCGCAGCCTTGACCGGCTTGGGGTCATCATCGAGGACCACGCCAGCCAGCAGGCGCTGGAGCTGCTTTTCGTCCAGCGCGTGCTTGGTCGTCACGCGGTAGACCTTGGCCACATGCTTCTTGGGCGAGGTCATGCGGTGTATGAACTGGCCGTCGTCGCTGAGCAGCAGCAGGCCCGTCGTATCCTGGTCCAGCCGGCCCACGGCCTGCAGCCCCTGGATCGCGCCCTTGTTGGGCCGCTGACGCAGCGGTGCGGGCAGCAAGGTGTAGATGCTGGGATGGGCGGACGGCTTTTGCGAGCATTCCGTGCCCGCCGGCTTGTGCAGCATCACATAGCCCAGGGCCTGGTATTGCCACTCCTGGCCCTGCACGCGAAAACGCAGCCCCTCGGGCTGGACATCCAGCATCGAGTCCTGCACCTTGTCCCAGTCCTGGGCCTCTTCATTCCACAGTTCCACCCAGCCCTGCTGGACCAGGCCCGAGCAGACCCGGCGAATCCCGAAGCCCTGGGAGAACAACATATCCTGTAATTGCATAAGCCGCTTCAACGTATCCTGCCCGCGCGGCCACAGCGCGCGGCGCGTCTGCAATGTAGCCCAGAACCATTGCCTTCATGCCCAGGCCAGGAATCCTGCCAGCGCCCATGAGGCGGTGGCCGCGCTTGCGGCTCAGACGCTCAGATAGGCCCGGCGCACGGCTTCGTCGGCGGCCAGCCCGGCCATGCTCCCTGCAAAGCGGATCTGGCCCTTTTCCAGTACATAGGCGCGGTCCGACACCAGCTCGGCAAAGTGCATGTTCTGCTCGGACAGCAAAATGCTCACGCCCTGGGTCTTGAGCTCCAGGATCATCTGGGCCATCTGCTCCACGATCACCGGCGCCACGCCTTCGGAGGGCTCGTCCAGCAGCACCAGATAGGGATTGCCCATGAGGGTTCTGGCCACGCTCAGCATCTGCTGCTCGCCGCCGCTCATGGCCCCGCCCCGGCGGTCGGGCATTTCGCCGAGGTTGGGAAACAGCCGGTACAGGCGCTCGGGCGTCCAGCAGGGCGCAGCGCTGCCGTCCGGCCATTGGCGCGCAGCCTGGCGCCCGACCTCGAGGTTCTCGGCCACGCTCAGATCGGTGAACACGCGCCTGTCCTCGGGCACAAAGCCCAGGCCCAGGGCGGCGATCTCATGCGGTGCGCGCCGCGACAGATCGCGTCCCATGAAGTCCAGGCCTGCGCTGCGCCGCTGCAGCAAACCCATGATGGCCTTGAGGGTCGTCGATTTGCCTGCGCCATTGCGCCCCATGAGGGCCACGACCTCGCCGCGCCCCACATGCAGATCGACCTCGTAGAGAATCTGGGCCGCGCCATACCAGGCGCACAGCCCGCGCACATCCAGCAGCCGCGTCCCGGCTGCGCTGTCTGCCTTTGCTGCCGATGGGCTCACAGGGTCTCCTCTGCCGGTTTGCGGACCCCGAAGGTCTTGCCGCTGCCGAAATACACCTGCTGTACCTGGGGATGCTCGCGGATCATCTCGGGGCTGCCGCCGGCGATCAGGCGCCCGCGCGCGAGCACGATGATGCGATCGGCATAGGCAAAGACCACGTCCATGCTGTGCTCGGTGAACAGCACGGCCATGCGGCGCTCGACGACCAGCCTCTTGGTCAGCGCCATGAGCTCGTGGCGCTCGCCCGGGGCCATGCCGGCCGTGGGCTCATCCATGAGCAGCAGCCTGGGCTGGTTGGCCATGGCGACGGCCAGCTCCACGCGCTTGACGTCCCCATAGGCAAGCTCGCTGCAGGGCCGGCCGGCCTGGGCGGCCATGCCCACGCTGTCCAGCAGACCCAGCGCCTCGTCGCGCCTGTAGTCTGCGGCCCGGCGAGCAAAGCTGAAGGCGCGGCCATCCGCAGACAGCAAGGCCATTTGCACGTTCTCCAGCACCGACAGCGAGGCAAAGGTCTGGGCGATCTGGAAGGTGCGGCCCACGCCCAGCCTCCAGATCTCGCGCGGCTGCAGCCCCACGAGCTCCACACCGCCAAGCCGGATCGAGCCCGCATCGGCCTTGAGCTGGCCGTTGAGCATGTTGAAGGTCGTGGACTTGCCCGCGCCATTCGGGCCGATCAAGGCCAGCAACTCCCCCGCCTCAAGCTCGAAGTCGATGCCATCCACGGCCCTGACCCCGCCAAAGGACTTGCCCAGCCCCGACACCTTCAAAAGACCCACGCCCGACCTCCCGCCAACTGCGACCCGCCCTCAGCCCGGCTGACACTTGGGACGGATTGAACATCCGGGAGCAACCCGGTCGAAGATGCCCGAGGCACTGCATCGGGCGCCTGCATTTTCGGCGATGCCGCAGGCGGCACGATCCTGCCCCGGAAAAAACAGTGCTTGTGCGGTGCTTCAGCTTCAATTCAATACACGTGAGTCAGGCGCAGCTGAAGAGGAGCGCGCGGTCGTACCGCATGCGTTTGCCGAGCGCGGCAGGGGCGGTTCACCCGAGCTTGGCGCGCCCCCGGTAATCCAGGTCTTTGCCGCAATAGGTCTCCCGGGCTCGCCAGTCCATCTGAATCGGACCCGCATGCTCCGGCGGGTAGGTGATGCGTTCTTGCGCACGTTTGAGCTCCCACTGCTTCGGTGCCACGATGCGATGGACGGTGCTTTCTTTGGTTTTACTCATGAAGGTGTCACTTTCGATCAGGATTAGAGGCCGCTCCAGACGGTACCCTCATACAGCCGGACAGTCCAGGCATATGCTTTGCGGAGCAGTGCTTGCCTGTGGCACAGCCGCCGAAGCGCGCTGGGCTGCTGCGCCCGATGCCCCAGTTTCCTGGAGTCCGCACGTGCCTTGTCCGATCCTCAAATCAAAAAGGCTCCCATTGCTTGCGCGATGCGAACCTTTGGTGCGTGCTGACGATCTCTGCACTGGCGCAGCGCGCCGAACAGATCACCTACACGTTCTTGAAAAAGGGAGCCGAATTACTTGCGGGCGCGGGCAAATGCCACACCCAGCGAGCGGCCATCCAATGGCTGGTCATGGAGCTTCTGGATTGCCTCTTGGGCTGCCGATTCGGAGCCCATTTCAACGAAGCCGAAGCCGCGCGAACGGCCGGTGTCACGCTCCAGGATGACCTGTGCAGAGGTGACATGTCCGCAGCTCTCGAAGTGATTGCGCAGCGAGTCGTCGGTGACGGAATAGCCAAGATTGGTGATGTAGAGATTGGTTTGCATATTGCTCTTTCAATGTGAGGCCTGCCAGAAAGGGCAGGCCAGTGGAGGTTCGACAGGAATCTATCGACGGCGTCTTTGGGGAGGACGAGGGCCTGTGGAGCCTGAGCGTGTCTCGATATGGCGAAACGTCACCCGGCCCTTGTTCAGGTCATAGGGAGACATTTCCAGCGTTACCTTGTCGCCGGCCAGGACACGGATGCGGAACTTGCGCATCTTCCCGCCGCTGTAGGCAATGAGTTGATGACCGTTTTCCAACGTGACACGGAAGCGCGCGTCGGGTAGCACTTCTTCTACCCGGCCCTGCATTTCGATCAGTTCTTCCTTGGCCATGCGTCTCCTTTGAGTGTGATGTGGCGGACAGTCCAGCCCTAGCTCAACTGCTGGCTCAGCACCATGCTCCGGCCTTCGGACAGCGCATAGTTGGAGGCCAGCAATTCAGTGGCGAACCTGGGGATGAAGCGGAAAACACGGTCGTATTTACCGCGGCGTATGGAAACAGCGGCGACAAATCCACCGCAGTCGTTGGCAAAGGGGAGAGGGGTGACCAGGTAGCGGCCAATCTGCTCTTTGGTATTTTTTTGCAGCATGTAGGTGATGGCGCGCGAACGAGCGCATGCCATCGATCAGAAAGGGAAGCGGCCCAGAGTAGGGCGAGAGAGACAAACCCCAAACAAGGGGCGGAATCTGCCAGGGATTCGCCAGGGGGAGAGTGACAACCGCAGGGCTTCGTCAGGGAAGGTGCGGATACCGGCGGCCAATGGGCGGCGTGGGTGTCAGACAAGCGCTGTCGGGGCGAACGACGGAACAGCGAGTCCGGCTAATGTACATGGGTGCGGAATAACCTTTGTTTGGCACTGTTATCGAGCCCTGCATGGCAAGCTCGCTCGCACTGAGATGGCCCCTTGCCTTCCCGGATGCGCTCCATGGCTTATCTTTCACCTGGGCGTGGGCATTTGACGGGACGTGCAAGATCATCGACGTCGTCATTGCCCGAGACCCGTGCGGGCGGCGCTGGCATGCCGCTCCATCGACAATAATGTGCGTCCCGGCAAGTGCCAGCGATTGCCTGGCCTGCCGTGCATTGAAGCCCATATCGCCTCCCGGACGGCGCAGGTTTCTGATCGCCGGCCAGAAGGCCGGCATAGATTTTTCTTTCAAGCCACTCGATCTCCTGCGTCAACACCGCCAGCGCTGCTGGAGCGGGATGCGCAGGGGCAGAAAGCAGAGGCGGGCGACAGCGCCCCCAATACATTGATTTCAAACGATATGGGTCAGGCAACTCCAAGCAATCTCCAACCTGAACAAGCACCGTTGGCTGCACACACACCGATGATGCAGCAGTACCTGGGCGTCAAGGCGGACTACCCGGACACCCTGGTCTTCTACCGCATGGGCGACTTTTACGAGCTGTTCTTCGGCGATGCCGAGAAGGTCTCCCATCTGCTCGACATCACGCTGACCACGCGCGGGCAGTCGGCCGGGATTCCGATTCCCATGGCAGGCGTGCCTTTCCATGCGCTGGAGAACTACCTGGGCCGGCTCATCAAGCTCGGCGAGTCGGTGGCGATCTGCGAGCAGGTGGGCGAGGTCGGTGCCTCCAAGGGCCCGGTGGAGCGCAAGGTGGTGCGCGTGGTCACGCCAGGCACGCTGACCGACAGCGAACTGCTGTCCGACAAGAGCGAGGCCATCTTGCTGTCCCTGCATACGGCCGGGCGCCAGCGCTGCGGCCTGGCCTGGATGAGCGTGACCCAGGGCCGCATTCACATGGCCGAATGCGCGCAGGACGAGCTCTCGGGCTGGATCTCGCGCATCGCGCCCAGTGAGCTCATCTACAGCGCAGGCGTGACCGAGCGTTTCGAGCAGGCCTTGTTCGATCTCAAAAGCGGCGGCTCCATTGCCTGTCCCTTGTCGCCGCGCCCCGACTGGCAGTTCGACTCCGGCCTGGGCGAGCGCAAGCTGCTTGAGCTTTTGGGCGCGGCCAGCCTCAAGGCCTGGGAGGCCGAGGACCTGGCCCTGGCCCATGCGGCCGGCGCGGCCCTGCTGTCCTATGCCGAGCACACGCAAGGGCGCAGCCTCTCGCACATCCACGCCGTGCAGGTGCAGCGCGACGATGAGCTGATCGCCCTGCCGCTGACCACGCGCCGCAATCTGGAGCTGGTCAAGACCCTGCGCGGCGAGGATTCGCCCACGCTGTTCTCGTTGCTCGACACCTGCATGACGGGCATGGGCAGCCGCCTGCTCAAGACCTGGCTGCTGGAGCCGCGCCGCGACCGCAGCCAGGCCCGGGCCCGGCTGGAGGCGACCCAGGTCCTGCGCGGCGCCGAGGGCCGGGGCGGCATGGCCGCGCCCTGGCAACAGTTGCGCGAGCAGCTCAAGGGCGTGAGCGATGTGGAGCGCATCACCGCACGCACGGCCTTGCGCCAGGTGCGCCCGCGTGAGCTTGTGGGCCTGGGCAAGACGCTACAAAAAGCGCAGCTGCTGGCGCAATCCGGGCAAGCGCCTGCGGCCTATCTGAACCAGATCTTCAGCGACCTGCAGCCACCCCAGGGCTGTGCCGAGCTGCTGATGGCGGCGATTCTGGAGGAGCCTGCGGCCCTGGTGCGCGATGGCGGCGTGATCGCCAATGGCTTCGATGCCGAGCTCGACGAGCTGCGCGCCATCCAGAACAACTGCGACGACTTTCTGCTGGAGCTGGAAGCCAAGGAAAAGCTGCTCACCGGCATTCCCAATCTGCGCGTGCAGTTCAACAAGGTCCACGGCTTCTACATCGAGATCACCAACAGCTACAAGGACGCCGTGCCCGAGCGCTACCGCCGGCGCCAGACGCTCAAGAATGCCGAGCGCTACATCACACCCGAGCTCAAGGCCTTCGAGGACAAGGCCTTGTCGGCCCAGGAGCGCGCGCTGCAGCGCGAAAAATTCCTCTACGAGCAGCTGCTCGACCAACTGCAGCCGCATGTGCCCGCGCTCACGCGTGTGGCCCAGGCGATTGCGTCTCTGGACGTGCTGTGCACGCTGGCCGAGCGCTCGCTCACGCTCAACTGGTGCGCGCCCGAATTCGTGGGCCAGCCTTGCATAGAGATCGAGGCCGGCCGCCACCCCGTGGTCGAGGCGCGCATGGCCGAGACCTCCAGCGGCAGCTTCATCGCCAACCACACGCGCATGAACGCCAACACGCGCATGCAAATCATCACCGGCCCCAACATGGGCGGCAAATCGACCTATATGCGCCAGGTGGCCTTGATCGTCCTGCTGGCCAGCATGGGTGCGCATGTGCCGGCCGCCAGCTGCCGCCTCGGCCCCATAGATGCCATCCACACGCGCATCGGTGCGGCCGACGACCTGGCCAATGCCCAGTCCACCTTCATGATGGAGATGACCGAGGCCGCGCAGATCCTGCACTCGGCCACGCCGCATTCGCTCGTGCTCATGGACGAGATTGGCCGGGGTACCAGCACCTTCGACGGCCTGGCCCTGGCCAGCGGCATTGCCAGCCAGTTGCATGACAAGACCCGCGCCTTCACGCTGTTCGCCACGCACTACTTCGAACTCACCGAGCTGCCGGCCAAGGCTCGCGCCGCCGTCAACATGCATGTGAGCGCGGCCGAGTCGGGCAACGACATCGTGTTCCTGCACGAGATACAGCCCGGCCCCGCAAGCCGCAGCTACGGCATACAGGTGGCCAAGCTCGCGGGCATGCCCGCCGGCGTGCTCCACCATGCGCGCCATGCGCTGGCCGCGCTCGAAGCCCAGGCCGACGAGGGCCGGCTGCAGGTGGACTTGTTCGAGGCACCCGAGATGCCCGAGCCCGCCGCCGCCCACAGCCCGCTGGCCGAGGCCCTGGCCGCGCTCAACCCCGATGCGCTGAGCCCGCGCGAGGCGCTGGAGGAACTCTACCGGCTCAAGCGGCTTGCGGCCTGAGCCCGGCAAAAGCCTGGAACTACACTTGCAGCTTCGCTGTCCTCAAGGCGCTCCATGACTTATTGCGTAGCCATCAAACTCCATGCGGGCCTGGTCTTTCTGTCGGACTCGCGCACCAATGCGGGGCTCGACCAGATCGGCTCCTCTCGCAAGATGATGGTCTATGAGAACCCTGGCGAGCGTTTCATGGTGCTGCTGTCGGCGGGCAATCTGTCCATCACCCAGTCGGTGCGCGAGCTGCTGGAGAGCCAGCAGCTGCGCGACGAGGCCACGGGCGAGCTGCTGACCATCTGGAATGTGCGCAGCATGTTCGATGCGGCCCGTGTGCTGGGCGCGGCCGTGCGCCATGTGTACGAGCGCGACGGCGCGGCCCTGTCGCGCTCGGGCGTGGACTTCAACATCTCGCTGCTGCTGGGCGGCCAGATCCAGGGCGAGAGCATGCGCTTGTTCCAGGTCTATTCAGCCGGCAATTTCATAGAGGCAACCAATGAGACGCCTTATTTCCAAATCGGCGAACTCAAATACGGCAAGCCCGTGCTGGACCGCGTGATCACGCCTTGCACACCGTTGGGTGAGGCCACCAAGTGCGCGCTGCTCTCCATGGACAGCACGCTCAAGTCCAACCTGTCCGTCGGCCTGCCCCTGGATCTGGCAGTCTATGAAAACAACAGCTTCACCTCCGACAAGGTGATCTGCATAGACACGAGCAATCCCTATTTCCGCATGCTGCACGATAGCTGGGACGAAAAGCTGCGCCAGGTATTCGACAGCATAGAAGACCCCGACTGGAGCGGCGCTAACTCCATGGCCTCCATCCTGGTCCAGCCGGGCCAGGCCCAGGCATTAAGAGTGTGTTCACGACCTCCTCGCGGCACGCCTGTGTAGAGATCGTGAACACGTTCTAAGCAAGGTCGGCGCTCCCGAGAGCGCATCCCATGCTGGCCAGGCAATGGGCCAGCGGCCGCCCGTAGCCAGCACTGCCCCTGAAAAGCACTGATCATGAGTGCCGTTGGCACGGTTCTTGGCGCTCTTTCACGCCAGCAGCCTGGCCTTGCGCCCCGCGTGGGGGCCTCTGCGACCCATGTCTGATGTACGGCTGGCTTAAACCGACAGGTGCAAGGACTTGTCCCCGAGCTTGAAGGCCGCCACCTCGCTGATCAGGCGCTCGGCCTGTTCACGCAAGCTGGCGGCGGCGGCGGCCGACTGCTCGACCAGGGCCGAGTTTTGCTGGGTGGCGGCGTCCAGCCCAGCGACCGATTGATTGATGCCCGAAATGCCGTGCCCCTGGGTCTGGGAGGAATCTCTGATCTCCTCGATGATCTGAGCCACCTTGGCCACGGCGTCCAGCAACTCCTGCATGGTGGCGCCTGCGTGCTCTACCTGCTGCGAGCCGCTACCCACCTGAGCCACGGAGTCGGTGATCAGCAGGCGGACCTCCTTGGCGGCCTCGGCCGAGCGCTGCGCGAGACTGCGTACCTCGGCGGCCACCACGGCAAAGCCACGCCCTTGCTCACCCGCGCGCGCGGCCTCCACGGCTGCGTTGAGCGCCAGGATATTGGTCTGGAATGCAATGCCATCGATCACGCCAATGATGTCAGCGATCTTGCGCGATGCGCTGTTGATGCCATCCATCGTCACCACGACCTGCTGAAACGCCGTTCCGCCACGCGCGGCCACCCCGCGCGCCGTCTGCGCCAGCTCGCCTGCGCTACTGGTTGCCTGGGTATTGGCCTGCACGCTGTCCGTCAATACGGACAGCGATGAGGCCGTCTGCTGCAACGCGCTGGCCGCTTGCTCGGTGCGCTGGCTCAGGTCCAGATTACCCTGGGCCACTTGGGAGCTCGCAACGGAAATCGAATCGGCCGCCTGACGCACCGCCCCCACCATTCGTTCGAGCGAGGAGACAAAGCGGTTGAACGCCGTGGCCAATGCGCCCACCTCGTCGCCGGTCTCCACGGGCATGCGTCGGCTCAGATCACCATGTCCATCTGCAATCTCCTCCAACATACGCGATGCGCGTCCCACGGGACCTGCGATGGCGCGGCTCACCCACCAGATCACGAGCAGGCCTATGCCTCCACCGATCACGCCTGCCACGATCGAGGTCAAGGCAATGGTTTGCCGCACGCCACCCAGCACCTGGGTCTCGGGCAGCTCCGCGATCACGTACACGTCCAACTCAGGCACATAGGACGATGCAATGATCTGGCGGCCAGACGGTGCGTCATACATCGCGTGGGCGAACCTCTCACTACCCAGCAAGGAGGCGCTCAGCTCGGCATTAAAGCCCGGGCGATCCTTGAGCAAGTGCTTTCCGTCCACCAGGCTCGGATCGCGGTGCACAAGAATGCTGCCGTTGCCCCGCACCAGATAGACCGAGCCGGACTGCCCGATCTTGTGCGAGCGCACGGTCTCCGCCAAATCATCCACCGAAAGGCCCAGGCCGGCCACGCCCAGCTTGCCCTGACCCGCGTCGAACCTGGCGTTGATATACAGCATATAAACGCTTGAGCTCGGATCCTTGTCGATCACCACGACTTGCGACTGCCCGCTGGCCAGCAGGTCATAAAACCACTTATCGCCCTGGCTGTCGGCGGCCAGCCTGCGAACCAGGCCCTGTTCGCCAAAATACTGCCCGGTCGTGCCGGACACCCAAAATACGGAAGAAGCCCCCGCCTGCTGCTTGACTGCCTGGGCATATTTAATCCAGGCGTCATTGCCCTCCTGCGGCTCTCCGGCGGCTTCCCAGTCCAGTAGAAAGCTATTGCCAGCCACGGACTTCGCCATGGCCAAAGGCCTGCCTATCTGGCGCAGGATATCGTTGCGAATCTCGCCCACCACGGCAGGAAGCTCCTGCCCAACCACGCGCTCACGCAGGCTGGCGCCCGTCAACACAAAGCCCAATACAGTGGAAATAGCCACAAACAGCAACAAGCACGCCATCATGCTGGACATGAGCTTGTGCCGTATTGACAAATTGCGAAACACGTGCATGAAGGCTCCCGATTGTTAATAAGCGTGTCTCATACAAGACACAAGATGCAAAACACACAGATAAAAACATATTCGCACGCCTGCGAGAAGCCAATCTCTCGAAATACACCAAAGCAAGCGCTTTTCTGTGCCTTTTCGAAGGAAGACTTCGTCAAGACAGTCAAAAAATATCCAGCGAAGAAATAAGCCTCAAGGAAAAATAATCACTGCATTTCATCAAAATCAATTCATGCTGCTTGGGTATTTTTAGCAACCAATATAAAGACCATCATCCAAAATATAAGAATCCATAAAAGCCCATATACAGCATGCATTTATCCAGATAATTGATTGGAAAATCATTTATTTTTATTTATAAAATATAAATTTCTCATGCTGGCACCATGAATTACCTCACTGCTTCCCTCCTCAAGCCATCGGCCCTCTTTACCGGCTTGGTAAACGACTTGCGGCAAGGGTCATCGCAGCTCTCATAGCAGTGCGAATATTTATCAACAACAATCACCGGCTCACGGCATGCCCACCATCCGTCCGGTACACATACTTGCCCAAGAGTTACCGCTACTGCATGACAGCGCCCGGCGACAGCTTCTCACTGTCGCCATGCTGGCGGCAGCGTCTCTTACAAGTCTCGCGAAACCTTCACCACCATGACCATTTCCCACGCCAGCGCGCTACCCCGCCGTACTCAGGCACCCGGCCCACACCAGCAAGACGGACCTCTGTCCCTGGTGTTTTCCCATGCCAACAGCTTTGCCTTGCCCACCTACAAGCTGTTGATGGAGCTTCTCGATCAGCGCGGCATAGAGGCGCGGGGCGTGGAGCGCTTTGGCCACGATCCGCGCTTTCCCGTGACCAATAACTGGCCACATCTGGTGGAGCAGCTCGCCGAGTTCACGCGGGCCGAGGTCGCACGCCAAGGCATGCCGGTCTTTCTGGTCGGCCACTCACTGGGGGGCCTGCTGAGCATCATGGTCGCCTCCCAGCACCCCGAGCTTGCGCGCGGCGTGCTGCTCATCGACTCGCCCCTGGTCAGCGGCTGGCGTGCCAACGCCTTGCACGTGGCCAAGCGCACCCAGCTCGTGGGCTCGGTCTCGCCGGGCAAGATCAGCCAGCGCCGGCGCAACCACTGGCCCAGCAATGCAGAGGCCCTGGCTCACTTCAGTGCCAAGAAGGCCTTTGCCCAGTGGCATCCGCAGGTGCTGAGCGACTACGTGCAAAGCGGCCTGGTCGATGCCAACGGCCGGCGTGAGCTGTTCTTCACGCGTGAGGTGGAGACCGCCATCTACAACAGCCTGCCCCACAACCTGCAGACCATGCTGCGCCGTCAGCCGCTGCGCTGCCCTGCGGCCTTCATCGGCGGACGCGCTTCGGTGGAGATGCGCCAGGTCGGCATGGACTTCACCCAGCACCTCACGCGCGGGCGCGTGACCATGCTGGACGGCGGCCACCTGTTTCCCATGGAGCGCCCCCATGCGACGGCTGCGGCCATCGAGGCCAGCCTGCTGAACCTGCTGGCCACGGAAAGCAGCCAGGCCCGCTGATGGCGAGTGCGCCGCCCGCCACCACACCGGCTGTACGCGCCCTGGTCATAGGCACCAGCGGATCCGGAAAGACCCGCCTGGCGCAAGATCTGGCCGCTGGCCTGGGCTGCACGCACATCGAGCTTGATGCACACCACTGGGGGCCCGATTGGGCGATGGTGCCGACCGAGCAGTTTCGCGCTTCGGTGGCCCGGGCCCTGGAAGAAGAGGGCGGCAAGAGCTGGGTGGCCGATGGCAATTACAGCGCCGTGCGCGATCTGCTGTGGCCCCAGGCCAGCCACGTCATCTGGCTCAACTACGGCCGCGCCACCATCTTCCCGCGCGTGCTGTGGCGCACCGTGAGCCGGGCCTTTCTGGACACCACACTCTGGCATGGCAACCGCGAATCGCTGCGCATGGCCTTTTTCTCCAGGGACTCGATACTCCTGTGGTCCTGGAACAGCTTTCAACGCAACCGCAGCCGCTATGCGGCCCTGCGCGAATCAGGCGAATACCCCCATCTGCAGTGGCTGGAGCTCACGCATCCAAGCCAGGCCAAGGCTTTGATCCAGGCCCTGACCACGGGCTCAAGCATTCAAAAAATATAGCTGCAAGCACTTGCCAGAAGGCGATTTCAATCAAAAAACCATTTGAAACCGCCACCTGGCAAGCGCTAGGCGCTATGAACATTTATTCAGAATCTGCAGGGCTCATGCCTCGTTCCAGCTCACGATCCCGGTGCCGGCCGTGACCAGCACCACGATGCCAAAGGCAATGCGATACCAGGCAAAAGGCACGAAGCTGTTGCTGGAGATATAGCGCAGCAGCCAGCGCACGCAGAACCAGGCGCTGATGAAGGAAAACAGCAGGCCCACGGCAAACAGCGGAATATCGGCGGCCGACAGCAGGGCGCGTTCCTTATAGAGGCTGTAGACGCCCGCACCTATGAGCGTGGGAATCGCAAGAAAGAACGAAAAATCCGTGGCCGCCTTGCGCGACAGGCCCATGAGCATGCCGCCGATGATGGTCGAGCCGCTGCGGCTGGTGCCCGGCACCATGGCCAGGCATTGCACCAGGCCGACCTTGAGCGCGTCCATGGGCGTCATCTCGTCCACGGTCTGCACGCGCGTGGCCGCAGCGGGCCGGCGCTCGGCCCACAAAATGATGAAGCCGCCCAGGATGAAGGTCGTGGCGACCACGGTGGGCGTGAACAAATGCGCCTTGATGAGCTTGCCGAAGATCAGCGCCAGCACCACGGCCGGCAGAAAGCCGATGATCACGTTGAGCGCGAACTTCTGTGCCTGACGGCTGGACGGCAGCTCCACCAGGGTGCTGCGGATCTTTTGCCAGTAGACCAGTACCACTGCAAAGATGGCTCCGGTCTGGATGGCGATATCGAAGACCTTGGCCTTTTCATCATGAAAGCCCAGCAGAGAGCCCGCGAGGATCAAATGGCCCGTGGAGGAAATGGGCAAGAACTCGGTAAGTCCTTCGACAATGCCCATGATGGCAGCCTTGAGCAGCAAAAGAGTGTCCACGCGAATGTCCTGTTGAGTCCCAAAACCGTCCATTATCGACCCGGGCCGAGCCTGCCCGGACGAGAAATCCTGCGTTGCCAGCCTGGGACATTGCGTGTGCTGCGGCACTGTGCTGCAATCCGCTGGCGCTGGCTATCGGCGTGCTCTCCATCAATAGCATCATGAAAAAACTCATTGTTCTGGCGGCTGCTTCCCTGGCTTGCAGCATGGCCTTCGCTGCCGAAGGCCAGAAAGAAGGCAAAGCCCCCACGGCCCAGCAAAAGCTCATGGGCACCTGCAATACAGAAGCCACAGGCAAGAAAGGCGATGAGCGCAAGGAGTTCATGAAGGCCTGCCTGTCCGATGGCAAAAAGCGCCAGCAGGAACGCATGAAGAGCTGCAACGCCGAAGCCACGGGCAAAAAGGGCGATGAGCGCAAGGCCTTCATGAGCGAATGCCTGCGAAAGAACTAACGATCTAAGCCCTGGACCGTCCTGTGCGGGCCGCGCATTGCAAGACGCGGCCTGCTGCCCCTGCGCAACCGCTGCACCAGCTGCCAGGGAGCCGGCCCATGCCGGACAGAAAATCCCGTGGGAGCTGGTGAAAATCAGTCATTCATGCATGCATCACAATAATTAAGCTCGCATTAAATAAAAAATTAATACACCAAATCCATCGGAAAAGTATTCATCCGGTTTTTGAAAAAATCTAGAATTTTTCGCGTCCCATTTCAGACCTGCCGAAATCATGCATTTCACGGTTCGGAATTACATGGGTGAAAATCATGAAAATATTTAAAAACAACAGCTTGCATGAAAAATACCCCGGGCTTGTCTCCGGCCGGTACGCTCTCGGGCCATCTCCCGTATACATCGTCTGGTGGTAAATAAACCCGGCGGCATGATTGCTGATGAATATCAAAATCGATATGCATATCAGAATATAGCGAAGTAAAAAACGTATTATTGGGCACCCTACATAACAAGCATTTGGGGGAAAGCCCATGAAAACCATTTGGAAATACAGCGTCCTGCCTTTGGCGGCAGCGGCGCTGGCCGCTGGCTGGCACCTGGCCGGCGCAACCGACAACATTCCCCAGGTCATTGACGACCTGCCCGCCAACTACGCCGCCGATCTGCCGGCCGATCAGCGCGCCCTGATCGAGCGCGGCCGCTATGTGGCCCGTCTGGGCGACTGCGTGGCCTGCCATACCGGCACCAAGAGCCAGCCCATGGCCGGCGGCCTGGCGCTGGAGACACCTTTCGGCAAGCTCTACTCCACCAACATCACGCCCGACAAGGGCACCGGCATGGGTGGCTACAGCTTCGAGCAATTCGACCGCGCCATGCGCAAGGGCGTGGCCGCAGACGGCCGCAACCTCTACCCGGCCATGCCCTATCCGTCCTACGCCAAGATGACCGAGGACGATATGCAGGCGCTGTACGCCTATCTGATGCAGGGCGTGGAGCCGGTGCAGGCCGACAACAAGCCCTCGGAGATGGGCTTTCCCTTCAACCAGCGCTGGGGCCTGTCGCTGTGGAACTGGATGTTCCTGGACAGCACCCCCTTCCAGCCCCAGGCCAGCCAAAGTGCCGAATGGAACCGCGGCGCCTACCTGGTGCAAGGCCTGGGTCACTGCGGCGCTTGCCACACCCCGCGTGGCGTGGCTTTCCAGGAAAAGACCATGACCGGCGAAGGCAAGAATGGCGTGCACTTCCTGGCCGGCGAAATCGTCGAAGGCTGGCGCGCCCTGAGCCTGCGCAATCTGTGGACCCCCGAGGAAACCGCCGAGCTGCTGAAGACCGGGCGCAACCGCCACGGCACCGTCTCCGGCAATATGGTGGACGTGGTGCAGCACAGCACCCAGTACATGACGGACAGCGATCTGCTGGCCATTGGCACCTACCTCAAGGCCCTGCCGGCCGGCAAGGCCGACCTGCCCATGCAAGTGGCCCAAGGCCCTGCACCGCAAATCGCCATTCCGGCACGCGCCGTGGGCAGCACCGAGGCCCTGGTGGCCGCCAATGCCGCCCACTACAACGTGCCTGCCGACCTCTACACCACCCGTGGCGGCCTGGGCTATCTGCAGTTCTGCGCCGACTGCCACCGTGCAGATGGCGGCGGCGTGAAGGACGTGTTCCCGCCCCTGCAAGGCAATCGCTCGCTGCGCGGCGGTGACCCCAGCACCCTGGTGCACATCATGCTGACCGGCTGGACCACACCCGTGACCCAGACCCACTCGCACCCGCTGACCATGCCCTCCTTCGCCCAATTGGGTGACCAGGAAATTGCCGACATCCTGAACTTTGCGCGCCGCAGCTGGGGCAGCAAGGAAGCCGCCGAAATCAAGGCCAAGGACATTGCCAGCCAGCGCAAGCAACTCAATGCCCAGCCCGACAACTCGCGCCCCTTCGAGACGCCTCGCCTGGCCAACATGCTCAAGGAAGAGAATGCCGAGCAACTGGTCTACGGTGCACGTCTGAACATCGAAACCCGTGACCTGCTACCCAAGAACGTGGGCAATGCGCTGAACTGCGCCAGCTGCCACTTGAACGCAGGTACCGTGGCCGATGGCTCGCCCTATATCGGCGTCTCGGCTTTCTTCCCCAGCTACGCGCCGCGCGCCGGCCGCACCATCACGCTGGAAGACCGCATCAACGGCTGCTTCCTGCGTTCCATGAACGGCAAGCCCCTGCCGCTGGATTCGGAAGAGATGAAGTCCATGGTCGCGCTGTTCGACTGGATGCGCAACGAAACCAAGCCCGAAGACAAGGTCGAGGGCCGTGGCGTGGGCAAGATCAGCCAGGACATCATCCCCAACCCCGAAAACGGCCAGAAGATCTACACCGCCCAATGCGCCATCTGCCACGGCAGCGACGGCGAAGGCATCAAGAATGCCAAGGGCCAGTGGGTCTACCCACCGCTGTGGGGCGATGAGTCCTTCAACCTGGGCGCAGGCCTGGCCCGTACCTACACGGCTGCGGCCTTCGTCAAGCGCAATATGCCGATTGCCATGCACAACAAGTTCCCGCTGGGACAAGGTGGCCTCAGCGACCAGGAAGCCGTGGACGTGGCCGAATACTTCAGCCACAAGCCGCGTCCGGACTTTGCCAACAAGCACAAGGACTGGCCGAATGGCAAGAAGCCTGCCGATGCGAGGTATTGACCCCGCCTGAGGCGCTCACGCACCTGCGTAGAGATCGTGAACACGTTCTTATGGGGTTCGTGTGGCTCGCAAAAAAGGGGATTGCAGATGCCGTCCCCTTTTTCGCGTCCGGGCCACCCCAAGGGAAAAGCGGCTCCCTTGGGGAGCGTGGGGGCCTCGTTTATTTTTCGCAGCCAAAGACCTGATGCATGTTCTTTGCAATACGCCCAGTCGGGGATTGGCCCGAACGTTAAGGGACGGTTATAAACTATCGGTTTCGACGTATGAAGCTGTTTGCGATTTAAAATCGTCGTATACGAAGGTGAATAACGTACTATGAGTAGCAGCATTGATGATCTGGAACTCGGCGATGACAGCGTTTTCGAGAGCGCCGCTGAGCTGTTCCGTGCCATGGCAGCGCCCATGCGTCTCAAGATCATCAGTGCGTTATGCAATGGGGAGAAGAACGTATCGGAGTTGCTGGGAACGATTGTGACCACCCAGCCGAATATGTCCCAGCACCTCAACACCTTGTATCAGGCCGGTGTTCTCGGCCGCAGGCGTGAAGGTGTGAGCATTTATTACTTCATCGCCAACGACAAGGTCGTGCAAATGTGCCGCAGCATCTGCACGCAAATCGCCATAGAGCAGGGCTAGTAATTCACCCTGGGGCTGAGGCAGTCCGGCCATGGCATTTGGCTTCATCTGCAGTCAGTCCGGACGGGGCCTCCGATGCATTCGGCAGCGAGTGCGCCAGGCCAGTGCCCTGGCGTTTCGCGCGGACCCGCTTGGCGGGTCCCCGAAATGGCTTCTCGCCTCAAGCCAGCAGGCCCATGGTCTGGTCGATGCTGAACCACAGGCCCACGATCGTGATCAGTGCCCCCGACAGCAGGGCCGCTCGCGCGAAGCGCGGGGCTTCGAGCTTGTTCAGCATGCAGGCAATGCCGAACATCACACCCCACTGGATGAGTACAAAGCCCAGCAGGTAGGCGGTGAGCACCGAGGTCTGTGCGCCCACAATGGACTCCCCATAGGCATAGCCATGGAGCAGGCCGGCAATGGGCAGGGCCACCCAGAGCAACTGGCTGGGCGCGAGTCTGCGCGACCATACCAGGGCGCCGGCCGCGAGCACGGACAGGGCGATCAGCAGCTCCGATCCGGGCAAGTCCACGCTTTGAAGATGCACCACGGTGCCGAGCACCGAGGCCAGCACGAATGCGGCGCACAGGCCGGCGCGCAAAGTGGCTCCAAACCTTGCAATCAGGCAGGCTGCCGCGACGATGAAGGCCAGATGATCGAGGCCGATGACGGGATGAGCGAGTCCCGAGATCAGGCCTTGGGCAAAGGTGTTGGGCAACTGTCCCTCCATGCCGTGATGGGCATGGGCGCTGATCGAGGACGTGGCCAGGACAAGAGCAGTGATCGAGGTGAGCGCGCGTTGCGCATGGGGGTAGGCCATGAGGACTCCTTGGGGTGATGAAACGGGTGGGCGACCGGGGCGCTCCATTACAGGCGCAGCTCCAGCCCCATGAACAGCTGCCTGGGCGCGCCCACGCCAATCGTGGTGGCGTTGATGGCTCCGGTGTAGTAGCGGCGGTCCAGGGCGTTGCGCAGGCTGGCGGAGACGATCAGGCTGTCTGTGGCACGGTAGCGCAGACCGAGATCGACCAGCGTATAGGCTGGTAACTGAAAGCTGTTGTTGTCCGTACCCTGGCGCTCGCCCACATGGCTGGCGCCTGCGCTGGCGCTCCAGCGCGACCACTCGCCGGGGAAGTTGTAGTCGGCAAACAGGCCCAGCGCATGCTTGGGTGCATTTGGAATGCTGTTGCCGCTGTACTTGTTGTCGATCACGAACTTGGCCTCGGCCAGATAGGCGTAGTTCAGGGCCAGGTTCAGGCCCTTGAGCGGGCGGCTGTGGATGGCCAGCTCCAGACCCTTGCTGCGCTGCAGGCCCGACAGGCGCGAGTAGGAGGGATCCTCCGAATCGATGACTTTGAGGTTTTGCTTGTCCAGCTTGAAGGCGGCGGCCGTCACAAAGCTCTTGGCCTCGGGCAGGTCGATCTTGATGCCGGCCTCCCATTGCCTGGATTTTTGAGGGTCGAAGCGGTTGCCGAAGCGGTCGGTGCCGTCCTGGGGCATGAAGCTGCGGCTGTGGCTGAGGTAGGGCGACAGCCATGGCGTGGGGTGGAACACGATGCCCAGTTGCGGGGTCATGCCGCTGGCATGGTCTCCGGGCTTGCCGGAGTCGGGATTCTTGGAGTCCACCTTGTCCCAGCGCAGGCCTGCGAGCAGCGTCAGGCTGTCGCGCCACTTGATCATGTCCTGCAGGTAAAAGCCCTGGCTGTCATCGCGGTTCGCGTAAAGGGAGTTGAGTGTCTGCTTGCCGTTGGCCGGGCGCGTCGGCGCGTAGACGGGCTGGTAGATGTTGATCGGGTCTGCGGCCCAGCGCAGATTGGTGCGCCGATTGGTGAACCTCTCGAACTCGGCTCCCATGAGCAGGCGGTGGCTGAGATCCCAGGTCCTGAAGCTGCCTACGGCCTCGATCCGTCCGAGGTTGCCGTTCAGGCTGGCATCCCAGTCCCCGACCTGGCGGTTGAGCAGGCCATCGAGTCCCACGGGCGAGTTGTCCGCGAGGAACCACATATAGGTGCGCTCTTCCTTCTGCTTGGAGTGCACCAGGTCGGCGCGCACCTGCCAATTCGCATTCAACTGATGGCGCAGGCCGATGGACATCTGCGTGTCGCGGAAATTGAACTCGGCCCAGGGCTCGCCCAGAAAGCGCGAGCGCGGCACATCGGCAAAGCCGATCTCGCCGTCGGGCCGCTTTGCGAGTACGGTGCCGCGGTCGCCCGTGCGCCGGTCCGAGTAGGTGCTGGCCCGCAGCGTGAGCAAGGTATCGCGGCCGGCATCGACCTCAAGCTGGGCCGACAGGCCTTTGGAGCGCCCGGAGACCTGGTCGCGAAAGCTGTTGCCCTCGCCGTGCAAGGCCTGTACGCGATAGCGCACGCTGTCGCTGATGGGGCCGGTGATGTCCAGCGTGGCCTGGCGCTGCTGGTTTTCGCCGAGCCTGAGCTTGGCCGAGGCTCCGAAGCTGGCCTGGGGCTTGCGGCTCACGATGTTGACCACGCCGCCTGGCTGCAGCGCGCCATACAGCACGGATGCGGGGCCGCGCAGAAACTCTATGCGCTCAATGTCGTACAGCGGGACCTGGCCGTATTTGCGGTAGCGCAGGCCATCCCGAAAGTAGTTGCTGCCAGCCGCCAGCTGAAAGCCCCGCGAGCTGAAGAACTCGCCCGAGTTGCCGAAGTTGTCCGTGCCGCCCACGGTGGCTGCATAGCGCAGAACGTCCGACAGGCTGGTGGCGCTGCTGTGTTCGATCACCGATTCATCCACCGAGGTCACGGTGAACGGGGTTTCCATGGCGCTGGCCGGTAGGCGCGTGGCCACGCTGCTGGAGATCGCATCGGCCGTTGCACGGACCGTCACATCCTCCATGACGGGCTGGGCATCCGTTGCCGGCTGGGCCTGTGCCCAGGCCGTCTGGCCCAGGGTCCACAAAGCGGCCGCAGCCAGGGGGTGGCGGCAAGATTTCATTGATGGGTCCTTGAAATTAATGGAAGTTGCGTTTTTTGTGCTGCTGCCAGGCAGCCATGAAGCAGGTTGCGGCCAGTGCCCAGCAGGACAGGGCGATCCACCGGGCCTGCTGCTGCCCGCGCTGCCAGTCCGGCGCAAAGCCGCCGCTGGCGGCCGCCGAAGTCAGGGGCAGGGCCAGCAGGAGCAGGGCCGTGAGGGCCCAGCCTGCGGACCAGGCCCGGCGTGTGGACTTGTCCAGGCTCAGGCACAGCGCCACAAGACCCCAGATCAGCAGAAAGGCGATCAGCTCCACCGCCACAGGGGCGCTCCCCAGCAGATCGTGCGAACCCACGAAGCGCAGCCAGTCGAGGCCGTGCGGCAAAGCGCTGCCCCAGGCGGTCCAGCGCAACTGGCTGGCGTGTGCGGACAGCAGCAGGGTGATGAAAAGGCCCAGGCTCATGCCGGCGTTGACACGCGCCATCCAGGGCGCTGCGGTTTGGGCGGGCGTGCGCCTGGCTTGCGCATCGGCCTTGCGAAAGCTCCAGACCGCGAGGCCCGAGAAAACCAGGGCGCTACAGACAGCACCCATGAGGAAATAGGCCAGCAGCATCCATTTGCCGCCAAAGTAGCCGTAGTGCAGCGGCCGCATCATGGCCAGAAGCCGGGCGCCCAGGCCTTGCTCGCGCCGGTCGACGACATCGATGGCGAGTGCGTCCTCGGCCTGCATCACGACCATGCTTTGCCCGCGCTGCACCAGCGCCAGGCCCGGCAGGTCGCCTTGCACGCGCACCGAGGATGCGGCTTGTCCATAGGCGGAAAAGTTCATGTGCGTGGGCCGCAATTGCGCAAAGCTCGCCCGGGCCTGCTCCAGAAAAGCGCTCGGTGGCAGTGGTTGTGCCAGGGCCTGCAAAGTGCCGGGCATCAGCGTCCTGGGAGGCGGGTTGCGCAGCCCGAACAAGGACTCCAGCCCCAGCCAGGCCCCGGTGAGCGCAATCAGCAAATGAAACCAGAGCAGCCACACCGCCCCGGCCTTGTGCAGGTCGGCCCAGGCCTTGCGCGGGCTTGCACGCAGGCGCAGCTTGAAGAGATCGCGGCCCAGGCGCCGCCAGTGAAAGATGAGGCCGGAGAGCAGCGAGATCAGCATCAGCAGGCCGAGTGCACCCACGATCCAGCGTCCGACGCCTCCCATCCACAGGCCTGCATGCAGGCGCTGCACGAAATCGGCAAAGTCCGAGGGCAGGCCTGCATGCACCTCGCCGGTATGCGGGTTCAGCCAGGCCCGGCCCGAGGCCAGGCCTTGTCCGGGAAGACTGAACGAGTAACTGTGGATGGAGTAGGCGTCGGCAGGAAATGCCAGAAGCCTGGGAGTCGCTCCGGGATAGTGCTGCTGGAAATGCGCGAGGGCTTGATCGGGTGACAGGCCGGGCAGGCTTGCGGGGTGGCTGACCAGGGTGGGGTTGGCCCAGGCCTTGATCGCATGCTTGTAGACGACCAGGGTGCCGGTCAGGCAGATGACGAGCAGCAGCCAGCCGGCCACTGCTCCAGCCCATCGGTGGGCCGCGTAGACCCAGACCATGGGCGATACCACGCCATGCGTGCGCGCCATGCAATACCCAGTTTCCAATAATGGCCTGCAACCCGAGACCGTTTGTACAAACAGAGGGCGCAAAGCCTGCCGGGCACGCGCTGCGCAGCCCCGCCAGACCCAGCCTTCCCGCTGAACCTTCGTGGAGTGTTCGCAGGCCGGTATCCGGGCTTACAGATTTCCGGCGCCGTGCGCCAGAGGCTTGACACACCTTCCCGCTTGCGCAGTGGTTGCTCCGGCCCCGGGCCGAAAGCGCGTGTCTTGCATGTCTGTTGACCGTTGCGGGAGCAGCACAGGCTTTGTGAGGTCGTCACGTACCTGTTTCCCGTTTAACTGCTGATCCATATCAATCAGCCAGCACCTGAGGACGCGCGATTGTAACTACTTGTGCATGCTTTGCCGGCGCCCGAGCCAGAACATATCGAGTGCTGAGCTCAAAGGTTTGTGAGGCCCGGGCGGCCGCTGCGCCTGTGGCCACATAAATGGCTGGTTGCTCCTTATTCGATAGCTTGTGGCGCTTGTTGGTCAAGCGCTTGAGGCTGATTTTGCTCGAAGGTTAAAGACCGTGAGCCGGGGCGATGAAGCATGGTGTAGCGCATGTTCTATTGCTAAGCTGCGCCGCAGTCGTAGTTCCTGCCCTTTGAGTTGCGGTCGCAGGCGGGCTCATATGCCGGCTTCCAGTGAAAGCCCTGGCCAGGCCTCTTGCTGCGATCAACCGATTTCATGGATTTTGCGTGTGGCATGCACTCAGCCGGCCCGTGCGTTGTCGTATCCAGGGAGCGCCATGCAGACGAAGACGGAACTGGCCCGCATTCGGGCGGTGAATTCAAAGACGAATCCGGTCAAGGGGCGGGTTCATTGGTCGCCTGTGAAGTCACTGTGGTTGCTGGCTCACTTCGCAGTGGCAAGCGTTGGGGGCGTGCTGACAGTCTCCGTTGATGTGGTCGCAGTGTTTCTGGTTACAACGGCCCTTACGCTTTGCCTCGGACACTCCCTGGAATGCATAGGAAGCTCATTCACAACAGCTATGCATGTCCTAAATGGCTTGAGTATTTCTTGATTCACCTGGGGGTCTTGGTTGGCATGGCTGGCCCCTTGGGAATGGTGCGAACGCACGACCTGCGAGACTGGGCGCAGCGTCAACCGGACTGCCACTCTTACCTGCGCCATGGGCGGGGGCTGTGGGTTGACGGCTGGTGGCAGTTGCACTGTGAGCTGCGCTTGGAGCATCCGCCCGTGTTTCGCCTGGAGCCCGGCTTGCTCCATGATCGGGTGCTGCTTTTCATGGAGCGGACATGGATGCTTCAGCAACTTCCCCTGGCCGTCGTGCTTGCGGCCTTGGGCGGGTGGCCATGGGTGATATGGGGTATTTCGGTGCGTGTGCTCGTCTCTGTGGTTGGGCATTGGCTGATTGGCTATTTCGCACACAACCGGGGCGCCATGGAGCATGAGGTCGTCGCTGCGGTGGTCCAGGGGCGGAATGTGAAGTGGATGTCCTACATCACCATGGGCGAGTCCTGGCACAACAACCATCATGCGTTTCCAGGCTCGGCGATCCTGGGCATCTATGACGATCAGCCTGATCCGGGGTGGTGGGTGCTGAACGCCTTGCACCGTCTTGGGTTGGCCTGGGACATTGTCTTGCCGGGCGATCTTTCGCCACGAAAAAACCTGCGGCCGCTGACATCGCGGGCCAGTTTGGGCACTGGTGGGAAAAGACCTGGCAACTGCCCTGTTCCGAGATCGCGAAGATGAGGTCGTACTTGCCTGGTCGAGTAGCGCTTGCAGGGCGCAGCGCGGCCCTGCAAGCGATCGCAGGTCGTTGCAGGCAGATCGTCAATCCGGCAGTTGCGCAAGAAACTGCCGCAGGGCAGCGTTCACGGGCTCCGGGTGCGTGAGGTTGGCCGCATGGCCTGCGCCGGGTATGGTCACCATCTGCGCCTGGGGCAGTGTTCGGGCCATGGCCTGGGCGCGGGGCAGGTCTATGGCCTGGTCCTGGTCGCCATGAAGGACCAGGGCGGGAACCTTGATGCCTGCGATGTCGGCGCTGATGTCGTCGCGCGTGCCGAGTGTGGTGAAGCAGGCCAGCAGGTCGCCCGGCTGCATGCTCTTCCATTTGGCGCGCCATGCGGCAGCGCCTTCCCATCCCTGGCCGAGGATGATGTGCTCAATGGTGTGCGCTCGCTCGTCGCTGAGGCCGCTCTCCATCCATTCCTGCACGATGAGCTGATGGCCGGCCATCTGGGCCGGATCTTCGGGCAGGGCCTGCGTGTCGATCAGCACCAGCGCGCGCACGGCCTGTGGGTGGCGCAGTGCGGCGCGCAGCGATAGATAGCCGCCCTGGGACATGCCGGCAAACACGGCCCGCTGCACGCCCAGGTGGGCGAGCAGTGCCACCACATCGTCGGCCGAGTCGTAGTAGCTGAAGGGCGCGCAATGGCCTGTGGCCGTCTTTCCATGGCCGCGCTCGTCCCAGGTGATGCAGCGCCAGTGGCTGCGCAGCGCCTGCACCTGGGGCGCGAACATGCTGCCGTCCATGAGCAGGCCGTGGGAGAAAACGATGACCGGGCCGTCGCCGCCCGTGTCTTCGTAGTGCAGAGCTTGTCCGTTCACATGTGCCACTGGCATGGTGCTGTCTCCTGTTATCTGTGCAATGGAGTGCACATGCTCGATCCCATGCGTGGGGTGCTGCAGTCGCATGGGGGACATGAAGGCGGCGTGGCAGGGGGCAGCCCCGCAACGTGTTCAGGCTTTCAGGCAATGGCCCGCATAAAGGTTTCCATCTTGGTTGCGGTTTCGCGGATTTCGCTGTCCGGATCCGACCCTGCCACCGTGCCCGCGCCCGCATAAAGGCGCAGGCGGCGATCGCCGTCGTATTTGGCGCAGCGCAGCGTCAGCGCCCATTCGCCGTCGCCGTTCTCGCGCTGCCAGCCCACGAGGCCGGCGAAGTATTCGCGATCGAAGGGCTCCAGCTCCTGGATATGGCCAAAGGCCGTGGCCGTGGGAAAGCCGCAGATGGCCGGCGTGGGGTGCAGGGCGCAGGACAGCTCCAGCGCCGACATCTCGAGGTGCCTGATGCGTCCCGTGATGAAGGTCGACAGATGCCACAGCGCATCGGTGCCGATCACGCTCGGGCCGTCGGGCACTTCGAGATCCTCGCAATGCTCGCGCAGTATGCGCACGATGTCGCTGACCACATAGCTGTGCTCGCGCAGGTCTTTTTCCGAGACCTGCAGGCCTTCGCGCCGGGCCTGATCGATGGCGGGATCGGCATGGCGCGGAATGGAGCCGGCCAGAGGGTTGATGAAGACGCGGTCGCCTTCGCGTCGCACCAGCAGCTCGGGGCTGGCGCCCAGCATGATGGCTGGCGGGCTTGGGTCATCCTCGCCGGACCAGGCGGGTATGGCAAAGGTATAGCCGTGGCGGTTGCGGCGCAGCAGGTCCTGCAGCACGGTGGCGTAGTCGATGGGGGCGTCGAGCTCCACATCCATGGCGCGCGAGAGCACGATCTTGCTGACACCGCCTTCGGCATACAGGTCCAGGGCCTTGCGCACCATGTCGCCATAGACCTCGGGGGCTGGCACGGGCTGGCGGGCCTGCACGGCAGGGCGGTGGGTGGATGCGCTCTGGGCCTGGTTTTCGGGGATGGCCGCCTGGACCAGCCGTGCGGGAATGGTCAGGCTTGCGGGCCGGCGTGTGTCGAACGGGATGAGGCCGAACATCACGGCGTCTTCCTGGCCCTGGCTGCGTGCCTTGGCAAACATGCGCTGCACGCTGGCGGCGCTCACAGCTTCGTGCATGCGCACGGCGCCGGCTGTTCCGTAGGAGCGCTGCTGCAGGCTGGGCGAGGCAAAGAAGATCTCGCCATTGCTCATGCCTTCCACCATCCACTCATTGCCGCCTGCTGCGCTGGCGCTGTTGGCCGCGCTTTGCTGGTCACTCATCTGCATTGTCATCCCGACGTTCACTTTTCTTTCTGTGGCCTGGGCAAACAAGGGGGCGGGACTGGCCTCGCAGGGCTGTCCGGCCTCGGCCGCATTTGCTCCAGTCGTTCTTTCCTGTGCGGGCTGCACCCTGCAGTCCGCCACGGCCCGGTGATGGCCTGTCTTTCGCCAGGCTCCGGGCCGGGCGCAAAAGTAACAGAAATCAGGCACTGCCGCTGCCTGCATGCCCATTCGCGGGCTTGTCAGGGGTGCTCTCAATCCCGGAATGACGCAGGAATATTGCGAATCCATGCTCTGAAGGGGGTTTGCACGCAGGCTAGAATCGAAATTTACATATCGTGACCAGAGTGTTGGGAGACTTTTGATGAAGAAGATAGCGCGGCTGGCCTTGGCAGCGGTTGTTTCTGCAGCGTTGATGCCGCTGTCGTTTGCTGCACCGGGTGCGGCCTGGCCTGCCAAGCAGCCCATCACCTTGCTGGTGCCGTCCGGCGCGGGGTCGAGTCCGGACACCATGGCGCGCGTGATCGCCGAGGAGGCCGGCCGGCTGCTGCAGCAGACCATCGTGGTGCAGAACCGCCCGGGTGCCAGCGGCAACCTGGGCACGAACCTGGTGGCCAAGGCGGCAGCCGATGGCTATACCTTTGGCGTGTCGTTCACGGGGCCGCTGGTGAACAACCACGTGATCGCCAAGAACCTGCCCTACAACCCCTTCGAAGACCTGACGCCGCTGACCCTGGCCGTGCACCAGTACAACGTGCTGGTGGTGCCGGCCTCGTCGCCCATCAAGTCGCTGGCCGATCTGGTGGCCGCCGCCAAGCGGCCGGATGCCAAGCTCAATTACCCGACCACGGGTGCGGGCACGGTGTCCCACCTGGCCGTGGAGCTGCTGCTGGACCGCGTGGGCGGCAAGGCCTTGCATGTGCCTTATCAGTCCTCGCCGGCGGCCGTGACCTCGCTGGTCAGCGGCGATACCAATTTCGCGGCCCTGCCGCCGGTGGCCGTCATGCCCATGATCCAGGATGGCAGGCTGCGCCCGATCGCGGCGGTCTCGGCCAAGCGCCTGAGTTTTCTGCCCGATCTGCCGACGGCGGCCGAGCTCGGCTACCCCGGCGTCGAGGGTTCGGGCTGGATCGGCTTCATCGCCCCGGTCGGCCTGCCTGCCGACGTTCAGGCCCGGCTGCATGCGGCGCTGGTGCAGGCGCTCAAATCCCCGCAGGTGGATCAGCGTCTCAAGACCATGTACATGGAGGCCGCGCCGCAAAGCTCCAAGGCCTTTGCCCAGTACATGCAGGAAGAGCTGCAGCGCTGGGCGCCGCTGATCAAGCGCCTGGATCTGGTGGAGAAATAAGCGCCGGTCCGCGCCCGGTCGCGAGCCGGCAGGTGCGCGGCAGGACAGGCCCTGGCGCAAGCCCGGGGCCTGGTCACAAACCGGACAAGTGTCAGGCCCGTGGCCGCCCATAATTTGCGGCATGACCACCTTGCGCTCCACCCTCGAATTCCTGCTCTACGACTGGCTGCAAGCCGATGCGCTGACCACGCGCGAGCGCTTTGCCGACCACTCGCGCGAAACCTTTGATGCCGTGCTCGATACCAGCGAGCGCATTGCACGCGAGAAATACGCGCCCTTCAACCGGCTGGTGGATATCGAGGAGCCGCGCACGCAGATAGCGCCCGATGGCTCGCTGCGCGTGATCCTGCCCCAGGCCACGCATGAGGCGCGCGATGCCTATGCGCAATCGGGTCTGCTGTCGGCCGCCCAGGATTACGACATCGGCGGCATGCAGCTGCCCTATACGCTGGAGGCCGCAGCCAACAGCTTTTTTGCCGCAGCCTCGATCAGCATAGGCTCGAACATGCTCACCTCGGGCAATGCCAACGCCATCATGGCCCATGGCTCGCCGATGCAAAAACAGGTGTTCGCAGCCAACGAGTTCAACGGCCGCTGGGCCGGCACCATGTGCCTGTCCGAGCCCCAGGCCGGCTCCAGCCTCAGCGACATCGCCACGCGTGCCGAGCCCGATGGTGAGGGATTTGACGGCGATGCGCTGGGGCCGCGCTACCGGCTCAAGGGCAACAAGATGTGGATCAGCGCGGGCGAGCACGACCTCACGGAGAACATCGTCCACCTGGTGCTGGCCAAGATTCCCGGGCCCGATGGCAAGACCGTGGCCGGAGTCAGGGGCATCTCGCTGTTCATCGTGCCCAAGCAACTCGTGGACGAGCAGGGTCAGCTGACCGGCGAGCGCAATGACGTGGCCCTGGCGGGCCTCAATCACAAGCTCGGCTGGCGTGGCACCACGAACACCTTGCTCAATTTTGGCGAAGGCAAGTTCCCCGTGCGCGGCGGCTCCGGCGCGATCGGCTATCTCGTGGGCAAGCCTGGCGAAGGCCTCAAGTGCATGTTCCACATGATGAACGAGGCCCGCATCAGCATCGGCATGGCCGCGACCATGCTGGGTCTGGCCGGTTATTACGCCAGCCTCGAATATGCGCAAAACAGGCCCCAGGGCAGGGCTGTGGGCGTGGGTGGCAAGGATGCGAGCAAGCCCCAGGCGCTGATCATCGAGCATGCGGACATCAAGCGCATGCTGCTGGCGCAGAAGTCCTATGGCGAGGGCGCGCTGGCGCTGAACCTGTTCTGCGCGCGTCTGGTGGACGAGCAGTACACGGCCGAGCCCGAGGCCGCTGCGCGCGCCAAGCTGCTGCTGGAAGTGCTCACGCCGATTGCCAAGAGCTGGCCCAGCGAGTTCTGCCTGGAAGCAAATTCGCTGGCGATCCAGATCCACGGCGGCTATGGCTATACGCGCGACTTCGCGGTGGAGCAGTACTGGCGCGACAACCGCCTGAACATGATCCATGAGGGCACGCACGGCATACAGGCCATGGACCTGCTGGGCCGCAAGGTGCTCATGGAGGACGGGCGTGGCCTGCAACTGCTGGCCGAGCGCATCAATGCCACGATCCAGAAGGCCATTGCCCAGCCGCAGCTGGCCGGCTATGCAAACCAGCTGGCCGCGGCCCTGCAGGAAATAGGCGCGGCCACCAAGGCAGCCTGGGCCACGGGCAATCCGCAGGAGGCTCTGGCCAATGCCGTGCCCTACATGCAGGCCTTTGGCCATACGGTGCTGGCCTGGACCTGGCTGGATCTGGCCCTGACCGTGCTTGCCAGCGACCCGGAGGCAGCAGCACCTGCGCACCAGGGGCGCATGGCGGCCATGCGCTACTTCTTCCACTACGAGCTGCCCAAGATCGGTGCCTGGCTCAACGTGGTCAGGCAGCGCGACATGACCTGCGCGGATTTGCCGGCCGAGGCGTTCTGAGAGCGTAGGCACGTCTTGAATCCAAAGTCCCCAGGCCTGCAACGAGTGCAGGCCGGGCGTACACTAGCCGGCCACTGATGCCCAGGCCCACCATGATGCGGCCGCCCAGCCCGCCATGAATGCCCCGATCGATGTTTCCTTCTTTGACCGTGCGGCCAAGCCGCTGACCAGCTACAGGCCCTACTGGGCCAAGCGCTTTGGCGTGGCGCCGTTCCTGCCCATGAGCCGGGCCGAGATGGAGCAGCTGGGCTGGGACAGTTGCGACATCATCCTGGTCACAGGCGATGCCTATGTGGACCACCCGAGCTTCGGCATGGCCGTGATCGGCCGTGTGCTCGAAGCTCAGGGCTTTCGCGTGGGCATCATCGCCCAGCCCGACTGGCACAGCGCCGAGGCTTTCAAGGCCCTGGGCCGGCCGAACCTGTTCTGGGGCGTGACTGCGGGCAACATGGACTCCATGATCAACCGCTATACGGCCGATCGCAAGATTCGCACCGATGACGCCTATACGCCCGGCGACGTGGGCGGCAAGCGCCCCGACCGCGCGGCCATCGTCTACAGCCAGCGCTGCCGCGAGGCCTACAAGGATGTGCCCATCGTGCTCGGCGGCATCGAGGGCAGCCTGCGCCGCATTGCGCATTACGACTACTGGAGCGACAAGGTGCGCCGCTCCATCGTGGTGGACAGCAAGTGCGACATCCTGCTCTACGGCAATGCAGAGCGCGCGCTGATCGAGGTTGCCCACCGCATCGCCGCACGCGAGGCCGTCGAGGACATCACCGATGTGCGCGGCACGGCATTCTTTCGCCGTCATTCGGACGAGGGCTGGTTCGAGATCGATTCGACCTCGGTGGACGAGCCCGGCCTGGTCGAGCCCCAGATCAATCCCTATATGACGACCAGCGAGCAGGCCCAGGCTCAGGGCCAGAGCTGCTCCAAGGAAGATGCTGCGGATTCAGGAGCTGCAAGCGCAATGCAGGCGGGCGCTACAGCCCAAAAAGAGCAGAAAATCGAATTCATGCCTAACCTGTCGCTGCGCGCCAAGAGCAAGCTGCCGCCGCGCGACAAGAGCGTGATCCGCCTGCCCAGCTACGAGCAGGTCAAGAGCGACCCCGTGCTCTACGCGCATGCGAACCGCGTGCTCCACCTGGAGACCAATCCCGGCAATGCACGCGCCCTGGTCCAGGCCCATGGCGAGGGCGCAACTGCGCGCGACGTGTGGATGAACCCGCCGCCGATTCCGCTGACCACGGCCGAGATGGACTGGGTGTTCGGCCTGCCCTATGCGCGCAACCCCCATCCCAGCTACGCCGATGCCAGTGGCAGCCATGACGGCGAGACCAAGATTCCGGCCTGGGAGATGATCCGCACCTCGGTGAACATCATGCGCGGCTGCTTTGGCGGCTGCACCTTTTGCTCCATCACCGAGCACGAGGGACGCATCATCCAGAGCCGCTCCGAAGACTCCATCATCCAGGAGGTCGAGGACATCCGCGACAAGGTCCAGGGCTTCACGGGCACGATCTCCGACCTGGGCGGGCCCACGGCCAACATGTATCGCCTGGGCTGCAAGAGCCCCGAGGTCGAGGCTGCCTGCCGCAAGCCCAGCTGCGTGTTCCCCGGCATCTGCCCGAACCTGCATACCGACCACGGACCACTGATCAAGATCTACCGCCGCGCGCGTGCGCTGAAGGGCATCAAGAAGATTCTGATCGGCTCGGGCCTGCGCTACGACCTGGCCGTGAAGTCGCCAGAGTACGTGAAGGAGCTGGTCCAGCACCATGTGGGCGGCTACCTCAAGATCGCACCCGAGCATACCGAGGCCGGGCCGCTGAACAAGATGATGAAGCCCGGTATTGGCAGCTATGACCGCTTCAAGCAGATGTTCGAGCAGTTCAGCGAAGAGGCCGGCAAGAAGCAGTTCCTGATTCCCTACTTCATCGCCGCCCACCCGGGCACCAGCGATGAGGACATGATGAATCTGGCGGTCTGGCTCAAGAAGCACGGCTTTCGCGCCGACCAGGTACAGACCTTCTACCCCAGCCCCATGGCCACGGCCACGGCCATGTACCACAGCGGCCGCAACACCCTCACCAAGGTGCGCCGCAAGATGCGCGATGAGGCCGAGGAGCGCGTGGACATCGTGCGCGGCGAAAAGCGCCGCCGCCTGCACAAGGCCTTTTTGCGCTACCACGACCCGAACAACTGGCCGCTGCTGCGCGAGGCGCTCAAGTCCATGGGGCGTGCCGATCTGATCGGCAATGGCAAGCACCATTTGATACCCACCTTCCAGCCTCTGGTGGACGGGGGCTACCAGAGCGCGCGCAAGAAGAACAGCACCTCCTCCTCGGGCAGCTCCGGTCCCGGCTATGCGATCAACAAGGACGGCAAGGCCGTGGCCCTGCGCCGCCGTCCCCAGGAGCTGCAGGAGCCCAAGGGTGATGTGCGCTTTCGCAATGCCCAGCCTCAGCCCGGCCGCATTCTGACCCAGCACACGGGCCTGCCGCCGCGCGCGGGTGTGACGGGCAAGCCTGGAAAGAAGCCGGGCAAGCCCGGTGGCCCTGGTGCTGCAGGCGGCAAGCCCCAGGGACGCCGGTAAAGCGCTTGCAGCCTGCGCTCAGGCGAAGTGGATCAGGTCCGGACGCAGCACCGCCAGCCCCAGGCCTGCGCAGTTGAGCAGCACCGTGGCCCAGTAGGTCACGCGAAACGCGTGCTTGCTGGACTTGTGGCGCAGCCACTGCTGGGCCCACCAGGCGGCGGGCCAGCCACCGGCCAGGGACAGCAGGTGCAGATGTTTTTCGCTGATGCGCCAGGCGCCACGCTGTGCGGCGCTCTTGTCCAGGGCATAGGCCGCAAAGCTCAGCAGGTTCAGTCCCAGGGCAGCGGCCCAGATCCAGCCGGGCAGGCTGTGTGCCAAGACGCCCCAGACCAGAAAAACCAGCCAGACCAGCATCAGGGCATAGGCCAGTGCGGCACCGGCCGGGGCAGGGTGGTGGTTGCGGGCGCGGGCGGCTTCACCTTGTCGTGGTGAGGGGGCTTCCCGTCTGGCGGGCGAGTGGTTGTGGTTCGTTCTGCGCCCGGCCTGCGGGCCGGCCTTTGTGCGGGGGGGCGCAGAAGCTGCGGCGGACGCTGGCGTGGAACTGTGCAGCGGGCGCACGGCCATGGCGCGCGGGCCTTTGCCGCCCACATGTATTTCCTCGTATGCGACAGTCATGCCCGGCGATGGCGGGTGTGTGCCCTGGTAGTCGCGGATGTGAAAGAAGACATTGCTGTTGTCCTGGCTCTGAATGAAGCCGAAGCCCTTGTCCGCGTTCCAGCGCAGCACCTTGCCTTGGGTGTGCATACTCAGTTGCCACTCAGGGTGTGCAGCGGAATATCGCGGGCCAGCGCCAGGTCCTGCAGTTGGGCCCGGTTCTGGCCGCCGATGAAGGCGGCAATCGCCTGATGCGTGGCTGTCGAGCGTGGGTCGGCATCGGAGGCTAGGCCTGCGGCCTCGCTGAGCCTGGTCATGAAGTGCGGCTCCAGCGCGGCCACGGCCACGCGTCCGTCGGCGCAGGCATAGACACGGTAGCCTGCATGGGCGCCGCCCACATCGCCTGTGGGCCGGGTCAGCCCCCACTGCAGGGGCTGGGCCAGCCAGGCCGCGCCATCGGCAAGCGCAATCTCAAGGCATTGCCCCCGGCCGCTTGCCGCACGCAGCAACTGCGCCTGGAGCACGGCTTCGCTGGCCATGAGTGCGCCGGCCATGTCGGCATAGAGGCTGGGCGGCAGGTCCGTGCCCTGGATCAGGCCGGCCTCGGCCTGATAGGTGAGATCGTGTCCGGGCAGCTCGGCCTGCTCGCCCGCTGCGCCAACGATGCGCACCAGGGACAGCTGTGGATGGCGGCCATGCAGGCCTGGCCAGTCGAGCCCGAGCTTGGCCAGGGCCGAGGGGCGAAACGAGGTCAGCAGTACATCGGTCTGCGCAAGCTCCTGCTCCAGCAGCTCGCGGCCCGCTTGGGCCTTCAGATCGGCCTGCAGCAGGCGCACATCCTGGTGCATGACGGCATAGCTTGCGGGGCTGTAGATGGCCATGGGGTCGGCGCTGTCATGGCCTGAGCGTGGCGGAGGTTCGAGCTTCACGCACTGCGCGCCCATGGCGGCGCAGCGCATGAGGGCCGCTGGCCCGGGCAGGTTGAGTGCGAGGCTGAGTACGCGGGTGCCGTGCAAGGCGAGGGGAGTGACGCTGGACTGAGGCATGGAGCTGGGCAAGGTGGTAAATCAGGATGCCAGGCCCGTCGCAGGCCCGGAATGCTTGAGTATCCCTGCTCCAGAGGCAGGAACTTTGTCGCCCTGGCGCGCATGCTATGAAAACGAAAGCTGCTACCGCTTACCCCATCTCAAAATATGATGGTTTTAGCAAGAATTTGAGGCGGGATGTGCGCATGCAGCTATGAAAATGCCGTCAGCGCATGGCGCGCGGACGGCATCGAGGGACTTGCCGGTCCAGGCTCTCTCGCCTGGGTCCGGCCTGTGGAAGGCTTAGAACACGTTCTTAGATGACCTTGGCTATGGCCTGGCAGACGTAGTCGATGTTCTTGCTGTTGAGCGCGGCCACGCACATGCGGCCCGTGTCCGTGCCGTAGATGCCGAACTCGCTGCGCAGGCGCACCATCTGCTCCTTGGACAGGCCCGAGTAGCTGAACATGCCGATCTGGGTGGTGATGAAGCCCATGTCCTGCTGGACGCCGGCAGCCTTGAGGCCGTCGACCAGCTTCTGGCGCATGGCCTTGATGCGCACGCGCATCTCGCCCAGCTCCTTCTCCCACAGCGCACGCAGCTCGGGGTTGCCCAGTACGGCAGCGACCACGGCGCCGCCATGGATGGGCGGGTTGGAGTAGTTGGTGCGGATCGCGATCTTGAGCTGGGAGAGCACGCGGGCGGCCTCTTCCTGGTCATTGGCGACCACGGACAGCGCACCCACGCGCTCGCCGTAGAGGCTGAAGCTCTTGGAGAACGAGGTCGACACAAAGATGTTCAGGCCGGCGGCCACGAATTTGCCGATCACGGCGCCATCTTCGGCGATGCCGTGGCCAAAGCCCTGGTAGGCCATGTCGAGAAAGGCCACCAGCCCCTTGGCCTTGACGGCGGCAATGACCTGATCCCACTGTGCGGGCGTGATGTCATAGCCCGTGGGGTTGTGGCAGCAGGCGTGCAGCACGACGACGGTGCCGGGCGCGGCCGCATTCAGGTCGGCCAGCATGCCCTCGAAGTTGACCTTGCGGTTGGCTGCGTCGTAGTAGGTATAGGTGCCGACTTCAAAGCCTGCATTGGTGAAGATGGCGCGGTGGTTTTCCCAGCTGGGGTCGGAGATCAGGATTTTGGCGCCGGGGTTGAGTTTCTTGAGAAAGTCCGCACCGATCTTGAGGCCGCCCGTGCCGCCGATGGCCTGCACCGTGGCCACGCGGCCGCTCTTGACCACATCGGAGTCGGCGCCGAAGACCAGGCCCTTGACGGCGCTGTCATAGGCGGCAATGCCATCTATGGGCAGATAGCCGCGTGCCGTCGGCTTGTCCATCATGGCCTTCTCCGCTGCCTGGACGCAGGCGAGCAGGGGGAGTTTGCCGTTGTCGTCGAAATAAACACCTACACCCAGGTTGACCTTGCTGGGATTGCTGTCGGCAGCAAATTGTTCGTTCAAACCCAGGATGGGATCGCGGGGAGCCATTTCGACGGCGGTAAACAGAGACATGAAACGTCCTTGATGGATGGAATTTAAGCGGGAGCACCCTCAGTTGTTGCGTTAGTCTTGAGAGTTGCCGCGGCATTCTACCCCTGAGCAGGGTCATGCGTTAAAAACATAGGTCTATGCAAGAAATAAATGTGAATGCGCCCCAGGGCGAGTTCGTGCACTTCCCCGATTCGCCATTCGAGCTGTTTCAGCCCTACCCGCCTGCAGGGGACCAGCCTGCAGCCATTGATGCTCTTGTGGAGGGAGTGAACGATGGGGAGGCGTTTCAGACCCTGCTGGGCGTCACGGGCTCGGGCAAGACCTTCACCATGGCCAATGTGATTGCGCGCCTGGGCCGGCCGGCCATCGTGTTCGCGCCCAACAAGACGCTGGCTGCCCAGCTCTACAGCGAGTTTCGCGAGTTCTTCCCGAAGAATGCCGTCGAATACTTCGTGAGCTATTACGACTACTACCAGCCCGAGGCCTATGTGCCGCAGCGTGACCTGTTCATCGAAAAGGACAGCGCCATCAACGAGCACATAGAGCAGATGCGTCTGTCGTGCACCAAGAGCCTGATGGAGCGGCGTGACGTGGTCATCGTCGCCACGGTCTCCGCGATCTACGGCATCGGCGAGCCCGAGAGCTATCACCGCATGATCATGACGCTGCGCACGGGCGACCGCATCAACCAGCGCGATGTCATTGCCCAGCTCATACGCATGCAGTACCAGCGCAACGACCAGGACTTCAGCCGTGGCAAGTTCCGCGTGCGCGGCGACACCATTGACGTGTTCCCGGCCGAGCACTCGGAGCTCGCGATCCGCATCGAATTGTTCGACGACGAGGTCGAGAGTCTGCAACTGTTCGATCCGCTCACGGGCCGTGTGCGCCAGAGCATTCCGCGCTTCACGGTCTACCCCAGCAGCCACTATGTGACGCCGCGCGACAAGGTGCTGGCAGCCGTGGAGACCATCAAGCTCGAACTCGGCGAGCGTCTCAAGCAGCTCGTGGCCGACGGCAAGCTGGTCGAAGCCCAGCGCCTGGAGCAGCGCACACGCTTCGATCTGGAAATGCTCAGCGAAGTCGGGCACTGCAAGGGCATTGAGAACTACACGCGCCATCTGTCGGGATCGGCACCGGGGGAGCCACCCAGCACGCTGACCGACTATCTGCCCGGAGACTCCATCATGTTTCTTGACGAGAGTCATCAGATGATCGGCCAGCTCAACGCCATGTACAGCGGTGACCGTTCGCGCAAGACCACGCTGGTCGAGTATGGGTTTCGCCTGCCCTCGGCGCTCGACAACCGGCCGCTCAAGTTCGAGGAGTTCGAGCAGCGCATGCGTCAGGTGGTATTTGTCTCGGCCACACCCGCCGACTATGAGAAGCAGCATGCAGGCCAGGTCGTGGAGCAGGTCGTGCGGCCCACAGGCCTGGTCGATCCCGAGATCGAAGTGCGGCCGGCCATCCACCAGGTGGACGACGTATTGCAGGAAATACGGCTGCGCGTGGAGCTGCAAGAGCGCGTGCTCATCACCACGCTGACCAAGCGCATGGCCGAGCAGCTGACCGAATACCTGGCCGACAACGGCGTCAAGGTGCGCTATCTGCACTCCGATGTGGACACCGTGGAGCGCGTGGAAATCATCCGCGATCTGCGCCTTGGTGCCTTCGACGTGCTCGTGGGGATTAATTTGTTGCGTGAAGGGCTGGACATCCCCGAGGTGTCGCTGGTAGCCATTCTCGATGCGGACAAGGAGGGTTTTTTGCGTGCCGAGCGCAGCCTGATCCAGACCATAGGCCGGGCGGCGCGCAACCTGCATGGCAAGGCGATCTTGTATGCGGACCGCATTACAGACTCCATGCGCAAGGCCATGGATGAGACCGAAAGGCGCAGGGCCAAACAAGTTCGTTTCAATCAGGAAAACGGAATTGAGCCAAAGCAAATTGTCAAGAGGGTGAAAGACCTGATTGATGGCGTCTATAGCGAAAAAAGTGGTCAAGAAGCCAAGCGTATCGAAGCCCAGGCGCTGGAGCGCGCACGTGTCGAAGACCTTTCGGAAAAGGATGTGGCCAAAGAGATCAAGCGCCTGGAAAAGCAGATGCTGGAACACGCTCGCAGTCTGGAGTTCGAGCAGGCGGCGCGCGTGCGGGACCAGTTGGCCTTGCTCAGGCAGCAGTTGTTCGGCGCATGAAACTAAAGAAGGATTGCGTGGCCGCTGCAGGCGAGTGAAGGGCGAAAACAGTAGTTACCCGACCAAATTGATGGGGAATGTGTTATACTTGCTCGGAACACTCAACAAAAAAACCTCGATGAAGAAGGGCTCTGAACCTGAGAAGGGCGGAGTAAGGGCGGAGACTGTGCCCGGCTAGGCCGCAAGCCTGAACGGGTGTTTCTGTAACGTACAAGCCTGACTGAAGGAGCTCGTAATGCGTCTCACCACGAAAGGCCGCTTTGCGGTCACCGCCATGATCGACCTGGCACTGCGCCAGAACAATGGCCCCGTCACGCTGGCAGCCATCAGCCAGCGGCAACAAATTTCCCTGTCATATCTTGAGCAGCTGTTCGGCAAGCTGCGTCGCCATGAACTGGTTGAGTCCACGCGTGGACCTGGTGGCGGCTATACCCTTGCTCGCAAGGCTGCTGATATTACCGTAGCCGACATCATCGTCTCGGTAGATGAACCCATTGACGCCACCCAGTGTGGTGGCAAGGAAAACTGCCTCGGTGAGGCCGGCCGCTGTATGACCCACGAGCTGTGGTCTGCGCTCAATCAACGCATGGTCGAGTTTCTTGACTCCGTGACGTTGCAGAAGCTGGTCGATGAGCAACTTGCCAAGGGTATACAGATTGAAGACAAGCCTGTGGTTCGCCGTGCGATTTCCACAGCGCCCGTGGTCAAGCCCATACGCGTGAATGCACCGAACTCGGTGTTTGCGTTGGGCAACGCGTTTGCCAAGTCGTAATTGCCGTGATCGCGGCAGAGCCTGCTGTGCTCTGTCCAGGTGTATGGAGTGACTGAGCCTCAGGGCGCAGCGCTGCTGATCGCCCAAGATGTTTTGCAAGCCATAAAACCGAGATAAGCCAGTCATGGACATGACCCCACACTTCCCCATTTATCTAGACTACGGCGCAACCACCCCTGTCGACCCACGTGTCGTGGATGCCATGATCCCCTGGTTGCGCGAGCACTTTGGCAATGCGGCCTCACGCAGCCATGCCTGGGGCTGGGAGGCCGAAGAAGCTATTGAGAATGCACGCAAGCAGGTGGCCGATCTGATCGGCGCGGATTCGCGTGAAATCGTCTGGACCAGCGGTGCGACCGAGTCCATCAACCTAGCCATCAAGGGTGCAGCTCACTTCTATCAAGGCAAGGGCAAGCACCTGATCACGCTCAAGACCGAGCACAAGGCTGTGCTGGACACCATGCGTGAGCTGGAGCGTCAAGGCTTTGAGGTCACCTATATGGATGTCAAGGAAGACGGCTTGCTGGACCTTGATGCATTCAAGGCTGCTCTGCGTTCGGACACGATCTTGGTGAGCGTGCTGTTCGTGAACAACGAGATCGGCGTGATTCAGGATATTCCTGCCATTGGTGCCATTTGCCGCGAAAAGGGCATCTTGTTCCATGTGGATGCAGCTCAGGCTACAGGCCGTGTCGAGATCGATATGGAGAGCATGCCTGTTGACTTGATGAGCATGACGGCACACAAGACCTACGGCCCCAAAGGGGTCGGTGCCTTGTACGTGCGCAGAAAGCCGCGTGTCCGTCTGGAAGCACAGATGCATGGCGGTGGTCATGAGCGTGGCATGCGTTCCGGCACGTTGCCTACGCACCAGATCGTTGGTATGGGTGAGGCTTTTCGCATTGCCAAAGAAGACATGGGCAAGGATCTGGCGCATGCCAAGCACCTGCAGCAGCGCTTGCTGGACGGCCTCAAGGACATTGAACAGGTGTTTGTGAACGGCAGCCTGGAGCGTCGCGTGCCTCAGAACCTGAACATGAGCTTCAACTTCGTTGAGGGCGAGTCTCTGATCATGGGCATCAAGGGGCTAGCGGTTTCTTCGGGATCGGCGTGTACTTCGGCCAGCCTGGAGCCCAGCTATGTGCTGCGAGCTCTGGGGCGCAGCGACGAGTTGGCTCACAGCAGTCTGCGCATGACCATAGGTCGTTTCACGACAGAGGAAGAGATTGACTACGCGATCAGCACCATACGTGTGAATGTGGCCAAGCTACGTGAGCTCAGTCCCCTGTGGGAGATGTATCAGGACGGGATAGATCTGAGCACCATCCAATGGGCCGCGCATTAAAGACTGCGCATTGAAGTTCGCACGAATCGAGAATTGAAGAGGTAGACACCATGGCTTATTCTGACAAAGTGGTTGACCACTACGAGAACCCCCGCAACGTAGGCTCCTTCGACAAGAATGACGCGTTCGTTGGTACGGGCATGGTCGGCGCGCCAGCCTGTGGCGACGTGATGAAGCTTCAAATCAAGGTCAATCCAGAAACTGGAGTGATCGAGGATGCGCGTTTCAAGACTTACGGCTGTGGTTCGGCCATCGCTTCATCTTCTTTGGTGACCGAATGGGTCAAGGGCAAGACACTGGATGAAGCTGCTGCACTTAAGAATAGTGAAATCGCTGAGGAACTGGCACTGCCTCCGGTGAAGGTGCATTGTTCCATCTTGGCTGAAGATGCCATCAAGGCTGCTGTCAATGACTATCGCGCCAAGCGCGAACCCGGCGCGGCTGCCTGATATGTCTATTTCCCTGACCGAAGCTGCTGCCCGCCATGTGAGTCGTTACCTCACGCGTCGTGGTCATGGCATAGGCGTGCGTTTGGGGGTTAAGACCACAGGTTGTTCGGGCCTGGCTTACAAGCTTGAATATGTGGATGAGCTTGCGCCCGAGGATGTGGTGTTCGAAGACCGTGGCGTGAAGGTCATGGTCGACCCCAAGAGTCTTGCTTATATAGATGGCACGCAACTGGACTTTGTGCGTGAGGGCTTGAATGAAGGCTTCAAGTTTCTGAATCCTAACGAGCGCGATCGCTGCGGCTGCGGCGAGAGCTTTCGCATCTGACAACTGGCGTTGTACCGTGAGGCTCAGGCTTGGCGCGTGAAAGCGCTTTGCGGGGCTTGCGCGGGTTATGACTTTCTTTTGAGAAAACCGCCAGCGCTTCGGTGCTGGCGGTTTTTTGTTCCTATGAACTTGCAAGCTGACGATTTCGAATTGTTTGGGCTACCGCGCCAATTCACCCAGGAGCGCAATGTCCTGGATGCGCGCTGGAAGCAGTTGCAGCGTGAGGCCCATCCCGACCGCTTTGCCTCCCAGGGCGCTGCGGCACAGCGTGTTGCCATGCAATGGTCAGTGCGTATCAATGAGGCCTATCAACGGCTTAAAAATCCGCTCAAACGCGCAGCCTATTTGTGTGAGCTTATGGGGGCTCCCGTCCAGGCTGAAGACAACACCGCCATGCCTGCAGCCTTTTTGATGCAGCAGATGCAATGGCGTGAAGCGCTGGAGGAAGTTGTTGAAGAGCGCGATCTGGACAAGATCGAAGCTGAGGTCGGACAGGAGCAAAAGCGCTTGCTGACTGAATGTGCTCATTTACTGGATGAGACTCAGAATGCAACGGCTGCCGTGCAGAACGTGAGAGCCCTCATGTTTGTTGAGCGCTTTGTCCAGGACCTAGAGCGGCAGCGCGACCAACTGGGACAATAAGCCAAACCCTGGTACATCTTTTCCATGACTTTACAAGGCTGTTTATGCGATCAGTCTTGCGCATTTTTTGAATATTTCCATGGCGCTATTGCAGATTTCCGAGCCTGGTCAGTCGCCGGATCCCCATCAGCGAAGAATCGCCGTTGGCATAGATCTGGGTACTACCCATTCCCTGGTTGCGGCCGTGCGTAACGGCGTGGCCGAGTGCCTTCCTGACGAGGATGGTGCTGTGCTTTTGCCCTCCGTGGTTCACTACCTGCCTGGTGGGCGGCGTGAGATCGGGCGGGCTGCTCTGGCCGCTCAGACTCAGGATGCGGCCAACACCCTGGTTTCGGCCAAGCGCTTCATGGGGCGGACCCTGGCCGATTTGGCGGCGCCCGGGCATCTTCCCTATCGCTTCGTGCATCAGCAGGAACAGGGCGGCTCTATCGCCATCGAGACCGTGGATGGAGTCAAAACCCCGGTGGAGGTCAGTGCTGAAATCCTGGCCACGCTGCGCTTTCGCGCCGAGGATAGTTTTGATGAGGACCTTTATGGTGCAGTCATTACCGTGCCGGCCTACTTCGATGATGCTCAGCGTCAGGCGACCAAGGATGCGGCCAAGCTGGCTGGTATCCATTTGCTGCGTTTGATCAACGAGCCTACGGCAGCAGCCATTGCCTACGGACTGGACAATGCCGCTGAAGGCGTTTATGCGGTGTATGACCTTGGGGGCGGTACTTTTGACATCTCCATATTGCGCTTGACCCAAGGTGTCTTCGAGGTTGTAGCCACAGGCGGTGATTCAGCTCTGGGTGGCGATGATTACGATGCTGCTCTCGGACTGTGGGTTGCACGCAGAACGGAAATTACGCCTCAGACGGCTGAAGACAAGGCCCGCTGGCGCTTGGCTGCGCGGGCCTGCAAGCAGGCCTTGACGGATATGCCTAACGCGTTGTTCGAGGCCGAACTCGGTGGTGGGAAGGTGGTCCTGGACATTACAAGGACGGATTTTGATGCTGCCAGTGAGCACCTGACGACTCGTTCGCTGGCTGCTGTGCGTCGGGTGCTCAAGGACGCGGGCCTGGGTCGTGATGAGGTTCAGGGCGTGGTTTTGGTTGGTGGCTCCACGCGCATGCCTCAGGTACGCGAGGCCGTGGCAAGGTTCTTCGGGCGTGAGCCTTTGATCAACCTTAACCCCGATGAGGTCGTAGCCTTGGGTGCTGCTGTTCAGGCCAACCAATTGGCCGGCAACAGCACCAGTGGCGACATGCTGCTGCTGGATGTCATTCCCCTGTCCTTGGGGGTGGAAACCATGGGTGGCTTGGTGGAACGCATCATCACACGCAACGAAACCATACCTACAGCCAAAGCCCAGGACTTCACCACCTACAAGGATGGTCAGACAGCGCTGGCCATTCATGTGCTTCAGGGCGAGCGCGACCTCGTAGCTGACTGCCGCAGTTTGGCTCGCTTCGAGTTACGTGGCATTCCGCCCATGGCTGCAGGTGCGGCGCGCATACGCGTGACCTTTACGGTTGATGCGGACGGCCTGCTTTCGGTCAGTGCGCAGGAGCAGCTAAGCGGGGTCGAGGCTCATATCGATGTCAAGCCTTCCTATGGCCTGTCTGATGACGAGGTTGCGCGCATGCTGCAAGAAGGCTTTGCCACGGCCCAGCAGGATATGCAGGCCAGGGCCCTGGTCGAAGCGCGCGTCGATGCCGATCGCATGCTGCTTGCCACGCAAAGCGCACTGGAGGCCGATGGCGATGTGCTGGAGCCCGGACCGCGTGTGGCAATCGATGCTCTTATGCAGGGCCTGCGTGCCAGCATGGGGGCTGAGGATGCCGCCGTGATTGAGGCCGCGACCCAGGCATTGGCCAAAGGCACGGAGGCCTTTGCTGCCGAACGTATGAATCGCAGCATACAGCGGGCCCTGGCCGGCAAAAATGTGCAATCCCTTTCTTGAATCTAGGTTTGAACGCAGAAGTCATGCCCGTCATCAAAATTCTCCCCCACGCCGAATATTGTCCAGAGGGCGCAGAAATCCAGGCCCCAGTTGGTACCTCGATCTGCGAGGCCTTGCTGGACAACAATATCAAGATAGAGCACGCCTGTGACATGAGCCGGGCCTGCACGACTTGCCACGTTGTCGTGAGAAAAGGCTTTGGCTCGCTCAACGAGGCCGAGGAGGAAGAGGAGGATCTGCTAGACCGTGCCTGGGGGCTGGAGCCTCAGTCCCGCCTGTCCTGCCAGGCCATTTTGGCGCGCGAGGACGTGACGGTGGAGATTCCCAAGTACTCCATCAATCACGCCAAGGAAAATCACTGAAAGGCAGAGCATGTCGCGTCAAATCGTTCTCGATACTGAAACCACAGGCCTGTCCGCCGAGAACGGCGATCGCTTGATCGAGCTGGGCTGCGTGGAGATGATCAACCGCAAGCTCACGGGGAACAATCTGCATCTGTACTTCAATGCAGGGCGCGACAGCCACCCCGATGCCTTGCGTGTTCACGGCATCACCACTGAGTTTCTTAGGGACAAGCCGCGCTTTGAAGAGAAAGTGGATGAAATCTGGACTTATCTACAAGGTGCCGAGCTCATCATCCACAACGCACCTTTTGACATAGGCTTTCTCAACAAGGAGCTGGAGAGATCCAGTCGGCCACCTCTGCTCCAGTGTGTAAGCAGTGTCATCGATACCTTGGTCATGGCCAAGGAGATGTATCCCGGCAAGCGAAACTCGCTGGACTCTCTGTGTGACCGCCTGGGCGTGGATAACTCGGGGCGAACACTGCATGGCGCCTTGCTGGACTCGGAGTTGCTGGCCGATGTCTATATCAACCTCACGCGTGGTCAGGAGGCTCTGATCATGGCTGATGAGCCTGCTGAAGAGGTTAGTAGTGACTTACTGCTGCCGCAGGTCGACCTCAGCGGAATCAGGCTGCATGTGCTGAAAGCCAATGCCGAAGAGCTGGCAGCCCATGAAGAGGTGTTGGTACAACTGGATAAATCCAGTGGCGGCAAGACAATGTGGCGCAATTTTGAGAAGCAGGGCTCAAACTTGTGACATAATCTATGTCTTGCCGCAATGCGGTGAATTGGGTGATTAGCTCAGCGGTAGAGCACTGCCTTCACACGGCAGGGGTCACATGTTCGATCCATGTATCACCCACCAGATTTTTTGGATAGGTTACGCGCCTTTCTTAGGGTGATTAGCTCAGCGGTAGAGCACTGCCTTCACACGGCAGGGGTCACATGTTCGATCCATGTATCACCCACCATACTTAAACCCTCTTGGATTAGTTCCAAGAGGGTTTTTTATGTTCAGACGGTCTGAAAATCCTCCCAGCTCGGCAGCCTTGGCTGATTTTCCGTGTTCACTGAAGTGGCAAGCAGGATTGCGCGCGCTGTGGCCACGGCCACGGCTTCGGCGGCGAGGGTGAACAGTGTCATGAGGCCCAGACTCTTGCCTGCTTGACCTGTACCCAGTGCGAACATGGTGTCGCCATCGCTCATGGTGTGCACGGGGTTGATGCTGCGTGCCAGGCCGTCATGGGCAATCACGGCCAGACGCTGTGCCTGGGCTTTGGTGATCTGGGCGTCGGTGGCAACAATGCCGATCGTGGTGTTGCTACCGGCAAGAACAGGATGTGGGGATTCGCCGCTTAGCAAGGCATTGCGCGCGTTGAACAAATGCCCGCCATCCGCCGTGCGTGCACCAGCCAGCAGTGTGCCGTCATAGGGGTTGTAGACATCGCCAAGTGCATTGCAAGCCACGATGGCTCCGACAGTCACACCCTCGACCGTAAAGCTGGCTGTACCCAGGCCGCCTTTCATGGCGCGCTCATGCCCGAAGATTTTTCCGACCACAGCACCCGCGCCAGCGCCTACGGAACCTTCGGCAGGTCTTTGGGTACTCGCGGCCTTGCAAGCGGCATGGCCGGCCGCTGCGTCAGGGCGTATGCGCATATCGCCCATCATCACGTCAAACAACACGGCTGCGGGCACCAGCGGGATTCTGCCCACGCCTATATCCAGGCCATGGCCTTGCTCCTCAAGCCAGCGCACGACACCCGTGGCGGCATCCAGGCCCCAGGCGCTGCCACCCGAAAGCACGACACCATGAACCTGCTGCACGAGATTGCTGGGGTGCAGCAAATCGGTTTCACGAGTGCCAGGAGCGGCGCCGCGTACATCGACACCGCCCACGGAGCCCTGAGGCGTGAGTACGGCCGTACAGCCTGTTGGGCGGCGGCTGTCGGTGTAGTGGCCGACAAGCAGGCCCTGAACTCGGGCGATATGGCCGCTGTGAGCTAGAAGAGCTGAAAGAGACGTTGGAGTGATCAAGGCAATGCTCCTTGGAGTTTCTTATATTAAATATGAATAAATAGATATTTTTTTATTCTTAAGAGTCAAGTTTTAGAGCATGCATACTCGTTGCATTCCGTCAGTTTTGTGAGCATGTGAATCACGATGGCGGCACGATACTTAATTGAAAGGAGTTCCTCATGTTTGCACGCATCTCTTTTGTCTCGGGCCGTCGCACATTGCTGGCCACAGTTGCCCTGGCTGCAGCCGCCACACTGGGTACATCGGCCATGGCGCAGGATGGCGGCAAGAAGAGTCTGCTTATCGGGGCTACTGCAGGCTCCAACTATGACCTGCTGCAAAAAGGCATAGTGCCCCAGTTACAGAAAAAGGGCTACAAGGTCAAGCTTGTGGAGTTCAATGACTATGTGCAGCCGAACCTGGCGCTCAGCGATGGCTCGCTGGATGCCAACTTCTTTCAGCACCGCGCCTATTTCGACCAGTTCACCGCAGATCGCAAGCTGGCATTGGCTGCCATTGTGCAAGGGCCCGTCGCACCCATGGGCATATACAGCAAAAAGCACAAGACGCTCACAGGTGTGAAGACCGGAGCCAAGGTGGCCTTGCCTAATGACCCCAGCAATCTTGCGCGTGCTCTGCTGGTGCTTGAGCAGGCTGGCCTAGTCAAGGTTCGGCCGGGCGTGAATCCGGCCCGTATCTCGGAGTTGGACCTGGCTGAAAATCAGCACAAGCTCAAATTCCTGGCTTTGGATGCGGCTCAACTGCCGCGCGTGCTCGAAGATGCTGACTATGTGGTCGTCAACGGCAACTTCGCAGTCTCTTCAGGTCTCAGGCTCAACGAGGCCGTAGTCCTCGAGAAGACTCCCGATCAGTATCTGAATGTGGTCGCAGTCAAGAGTGGAAATGACGCTACTCAATGGGCCAAGGACTTGGCTGCAGCCTATCGCTCGGCTGAATTCAAGGCCGTGGTGGATAGCCAGTTTCCTGGCTACGCCAAACCAGGATTCCTGCAGTGAGTGGTCAGTAATGCGGGCCAATGCACGCTTCGCGCCCACGGGGAAAGCATTGGTGTTTTTTCTGTGCGCGTCAAGGATTGGGCAATGGCAAACAGCTGATCCTTTCTTGTGGACGCGTGAAATATCAGTCTGAGCCAGGCGTTGCCTGTTTTTTGAGCGCGTTGCGCAAACCCAGGTCTGGCGCGGCTTGGCCCTAGTTATCCTGAGCGTTGTCCACAGGTGCGCCCACAGTCGCTGGGCATAAGCTGAGACGCTTGAAAAGAGCTTGCAGAAAGTCTTTGACCGGCGGCCCGATGCTTTTGAGGCCTGTTATTGCCACCCCAAGCTATTGGGGATTCGGTGGAGCCTGAGTTGCGCGATCTGCTCGAGGGGCGTGAAACGTCTGAAGAGCGGCAGATGATTCATGCACCTTTGTCCAGGTGCTGCAAATGCATGGGCGTGCATGGTCGCAAGCAAAAAGGCCTGCATTGCAGGCCTTGGCGGGTCAGGTCTTGCTTGTGCAAGACTTGTTGGGTATCGGGTTAACGCTTTTCCTGATACGACTCGACCACCATGTCCAGCACGTAGGCTAGGCTGGAGGCATCCGCAGGCGGGTTCTTCACCTTATAGCGCATGATGCGCAGCACCTTGCCCGTGCCTGCCTGGTGCTCATAGCCCTGGATCTGCTGATAGAAGTTTTCCCATTCGCCCGTGTAGTTCTTAACGCCATTGTCTGCATAGCGAATTTCGCGCACGCGCATGCACTTGAAATTGGGCATCAGGGGGTGGCTGCAGGCCTCAAGCTGAGGGGCAACTTCAAGAAAAATGCGTTCACCCGCATTGCCGTATTTGGTTTGGGCCGTCGGCTCGCCCTGGAGTTGCCAGCGTGTACCGTCTATGAATTGCAGGCTCAGGGTGGCTGGCTTTTCTCCTTGTTCCTGGCCCAGGAGAACCGACCATTGCTTTGCCTGGGGAAGGATGCGGGCGACGCGCTGCTCAAGCGCCATGAGCTCGCTGTCTGGGCAGGCCATCAAGGTGCTGGCTGCACGCTGCACGGCAATGCGCTGGCCGTTGATGCTATAGCCTGCGGTAACAACATTGCAGAGGTTTTTGACAACCAGGCGTTGTTCGGCAAAGTCCAGTTGTATGGGCTGGCGGCTGGGGCTCAGAAACCAGCTTTGATCTTCATTCCCCTGAGGGGTAAAGGCTTGGCGCAATTGCCAGTGATAGGCGGCCAGGGATTGGGCATCGCCGGCGATGCCGGTTGAAGCCGCTTGAGTGCCGGTCTTGTTGCCGCCAGCGCTGCTTGTAGTGTCGCAGGCGCTCAGTCCCATAGTCGCTATCAGGGGCAGACACCAGATCCAATTGGGTTTCATAGATTTCCTCGGGTTGCAGGGGTAGGGGGCAAGTCTTTGACCCAAGGACTGGGCCAGACAGTCTTGTGCGCCACTCGTGAATGTGTGCACCGTAACTTACTGTGGCGGCTTTTTATGTCAGTGGAGGGCGCAATTTATACATGTATTTACTTGCTCGTGCTGAAATTCATGGCGGCCTTTTGAGTGAGACTGGCACAAGCGAAAATATGAGCCCAACAAGATGTCTTGCAAGAGCATTCACCCAAGGAGTTTTTTCTGTGAATAGGCATGGGAACGCACAATTCGGAACACGCCATCTGCGGGCTTTGTCGGTTCTGCTCATGGTCGCTATGGCTGGTTGCAGCTCTATTCCAAGAGAGGTTCCGGTGCAGGAGAGCTTTGGGTCCATGGAGACTTTCTCACGCATGTTCGATGCCACCCCGGCTCAGACCTGTGAAGCCGCGCGACGAGCCTTGTTGAGCCAGGGTTATGTGGCCATGGCGCGCTCCAATGAGCTCATAGAAGGCAGCAAGAGCTTTCAGCCCGACCCCGAACTCAATCTGCAAATGAACATACGCGTGGTCTGTGTACCTGAAACCAGCGATGGCAGCGTGAGCATAGGCTTTGTGACGGCCCAGCAGGACCGCTACATGCTCAAGAAAAGCGCAAACTCTGCGAGCTTGGGCGTGGGGGCGCTGGGCTCGGTCTCACTGCCTTTCTCTTCCAACAACGACTCCTTGGTCAAGGTTGGTGGAGAAACCATTGCCACCAGCGGCTTTTATGACAGCTTTTTTGACCTAGTGAACCGCTACCTGAACATGGAGCGTGAGTTGCCCTGAGGGCGGGCAATTCAGCGTACGAGAAACAGAGCCGGGTCGACCATGGACCGGTTGAGCATCACACCCCAATGCAGATGCGGCCCGGTAACACGGCCTGTCGCGCCGACCTTGCAAAATGCATCCCCTGTGCCCAGTACATCGCCGACCTTGCACTGCATGGAGCTCAAGTGGCAGTACATGGAAAGCAAGCCACCTCCATGGTCCAGCCAGACCGTGCCGCCGTTGAAGAAATAGTCGCCCACATCGACAACCTTGCCAGGCAGGGGGGCTTTCACGGCTGTGCCCGTTGGGGCTGCAATGTCCATGCCGCTATGCGGATTGCGCGGTTGGCCATTGAAGACGCGGCGCAGGCCAAAACTGCTGCTGCGCCGGCCGTTCACCGGCGCCTGCATGGGCAGGTTCGATGCCTTGGGAAGAGGCTGGGTGAACAGCTCGATGATGCTCTGCTGATGCGCGCGCTCGCGCTCGTAGCGTGCCTGATCCTCGGCGGAAAGATCCACCGTCTTGGGCGAGACCTTGAGGCGCTGCTCGGTGTATTTCTTGTCGATGACTTGATAGGCCAGTGTCTTGCGGCCGGATTCGGTGTGGATCAAGGCCTCGTGCTGTCCCACCGTGGCTGACAAGGGGATGCCGATCAAGGCCGTCCACTCGATCATGTCCCCCAGCACCAGAGACGGTATGCCGTCTGCAGACACCTGAGGGCGCTGAGGTGCAGGGCCCAGGGAAAGCCTGGCTACGCCACCGGGCACGCGGCTGTCGCGTGGCCAGACGGTGTCAGCAGAGTCTGGCGCGGCAAAAGAGCTTTGAGGCAGAGTCAGACCTGCACCCAGAGCGAGAAGGGAGTGAACCAGTTGGCGGCGCGAAGGCGGGGCGGTGGCGGGGATAGGCATGCAGGCAATGGAGCGGTGATGAAGCAAACCACCCCATTGTCGGCCAGAGCCGAAGCTGCATGGGATGACTGGGTTCACCACAAGCCCAGGAACTTCCACCACATGCTGCCCAGCACCGCAAAGATCGCAAGCTCCAGCACGCACATCACAAAGCCGACTTGCCACCATTTGCCAAGGCTGACGTAGCCGCTGCCAAAGATGATGGGCGAGGTGCCCGTGGCGTAATGGGTCAGCGTCATCATGATGGCCGAGCCTGCAGTCATCATCAGCATGAAAGGAACTACGTATTCGGCTGGAATGAGCAGGGCGCCCACGCCCAGGAAGGCCAGCATCATGGCGCTGATATGGGCCGTGGTACTGGCAAACAGATAGTGCGAGAAAACGAAGACCAGTACGAGGACCACGGCCACGGCTTCCCAGCCCATGCCGCTGCTGGCGATGGCGGTTTTCATGGCATCGGAAAACCAGGTGATCACGCCCAGCTTGTTGAGCTGCTCGGCCATCATCACCAGAGCTCCGAACCAGACCAAGGTGTCCCAGGCGCTTTTCTCGGACAGCACATCGTCCCAGTCCAGCGTGCCTGTGATGATGAGCACGAACAGGCCCACAAAGGCCACGACCGTGGGGTCGAGAGTCAGGGCCGGCCCGAAGATCATGGCCGGCACATTGGCCCAGAGCAGCAAAAGCAAAGCGAACGTGCCCATCATGATTTTTTCGCGAATGTTCAGGCGGCCCATTCTTGCAAGTTCGGTGCGCGCGTAGTCCACGGCATTGGGTGTGACCTTGAGCTCGGGCGGCGCCATCAGATAGATCACCAGCGGCATCAGGGCAAGGCATATTAGGCCGGGCAGCAGCATGCATAAAGCCCAGGTAGTCCAGCTCAGGTGCAGGCTCTGGTTTGTGGCCTTGGCCACATAGTCCACGACCAGGGGGTTGGGGGCGGTGGCTGTGAGAAACATCGCCGAGGTGATGGGGTTGGCGTGGTAGTTAACCAGGGCCAGGTAGGTGCCAACCTTGCCTTGCGTGCCTTTCTTGGGGTCTGAGTCGAATGCGCCTGCAATGGAGCGCATCACGGGATGGACGATGCCACCGCCGCGCGCAGTGTTGCTGGGGGTGAAAGGTGCCAGCAGCAACTCGCAGGCGGCCAGGCCGTAGCCAATACCCACGGTCTTCTTGCCGAGCAAGGCGATAAACAGCAGGCCTATGCGGTTGCCCAGGCCGGTCTTCTTGAGGCCGCGCGAGATGAAGATGGCCACAACGATGAGCCAGATCAGCGGATTGGAAAAACTGCCCAGCGCATCGGCGATGGCTGCCTTGGATGAGCCTGCAGTCACCTGGGACAGCGAGACGATGACGATAGCCATCATGGCCATCACGCCTATGGGCATGACCTTGAGGATGATGGCCACGATGGTGGTCAGAAAGATGCCCACCAGTCCCCAGGCCTTGGGTGTAAGTCCTTCGGGGCAGGGTATGAGCAGCAGGGCAAACAACACTGCCGTGGTGATCACGGCAGGAATCATGCGAAATGGCACGGCGCCATCCAGGCGCTCGACCAGAGTCTTTATCGCTTTAAACATGAACACTCCCTTCCCTGCCGGGGGAGTGTGGAGCCTGACGGTCTAGGCCGTGAGTAGGAAACAAATGCTTTGCCATGTGAGCTATGAGGCCGTGTTGCGCGCGCGCACGCAGGGCGTGAGGATTGGAGCAATTGCGCAAAACCGGGCGATCCGGGGCATTCTCTGCTGCAAGCTTCTGTACCTGCCATGCAGTGCACGGGCTGTAGTGAACGAACAAGTGCCCATCTTCCGGCCAAGGCTTCATGGGGTTTTGACTTGTCTCAAGTGGCAAAAAAACGCAGGCCTTCCATTGAAACAATCAATCAGGCAAAGGGGGAGGTGCTATTTTTTTGATAACGGCGCATGCGCTCCGCCGCATAGCTTGAGGGACATGGCGGCTTGCGAGGATCAGGCTTTGGGCGACATGCGCATTTTCTGCGCCAACCCATGCTCGCCCATGGCTTGCAGCGCATCGGCGGCCGAAAGCCGGTCATCCTGTAGTTTGTTCTGGCTGAGCTTGAACTTGGCCTCCAGCCCGGTGATCTCGATCTCTATGCCGACGATAGCCGCGAGCATCTGCTGAAGATAGTCGGCCGGGGCATCGGCCATCTTCCAGGGCGTATCGGGATTCACGCTTTGCTCATGCGTCTTGGTCAGTCTGCCCACCACTCCCAGCACAAACCTCGCGTTATCACGCACATGCACCCGGCCATGGGCATGGACCACGCGGTAGTTCCAGGTAGGCACCTGGCGATGGGTTGCCTGCTTGCTTGGATACCAGTTGGGCGAAACATAGGCCTGCTCGGCGCGAAACACCGCCATAACCTGCTGCCCATCGGCAAGCTGCTGCCATACGGGATTGGCCCTGGCCACATGGCCTGCAAGGCTTAGCCGCCCGCTCGCGTCCTCGCGCAGTTCCAGGGGCAGGTGGTTGGCGTCCAGCCCCCGGGCCGTGTGGGTGACCAGCATGGCCAGGGGATGCTCGCGCATCAGCGCCTTGATGGCATCCGAGTCGTTGACAGAGAAATGTTTGGGCAGGTACATGAAAGCTGCGGCACGGGCCGCTGACTGGGGAAAAAACCGAACCTGAGCCGGGGCTAGTCATGATTGAGCCACAGATCTGGTCTCGGCCTGCAGCCAGTCCCATGAATGCCTTGCCAGGCATCGGAAAAGCAGTTCGGAAAACGAGCAGAGCGAAAAAAAGGCTGCCCGCAGGCAGCCTTTTGCTTTTCCATCCAGACCAGGGCTTATTTACTCCAGGAGTCCTTGAGGCCCGTGATGCGGTTGAACACAGGCTTGGTCGGTGTGTGGTCCTTGCGGTCGGCCACGAAGTAGCCAAAGCGCTCGAACTGGAACTTGTCGTCTGCCTGGGCCTGGGCCAGCGAAGGCTCGACATAGGCTGTGACCACCTTGAGGCTGTCGGGGTTGAGCAGGGTGAGAAAGTCCTTGCCACCAGCATCGGGCTGGGCATCGGTGAACAGGCGGTCGTACAGGCGCACTTCGGCCTGCAGGCCGTCGGCCACGCCGACCCAGGTGATGGCGGCCTTGACCTTGACGCTGTCTGCGCCCGACGTGCCGCTCTTGGTGTCGGGCACGACCGTGGCCAGCACCTTGACCACATGGCCGTCGGCATCTTTTTCACAGCCCGTGCACTCGATCACATAGCCGCCCTTGAGGCGCACCTTGTTGCCCGGGAACAGGCGCTTGTACCCCTTGGGCGGGACTTCGGCAAAGTCCTCACGCTCTATCCAGACCTCGCGACCCAGCGTGAAGCGGCGCGGTGTCAGCTCTTCGGCTGCGTGGGGCAGGGCCGGCAGTTCGCAGGCCTCGAGGTGCTGGTCGGAGCCGAAGACTTCGGCCCAGTTGCTCAACTCCAGCTTGAGAGGATCCAGTACCATCATGGCGCGGTGCGCCTTGGCTTCGAGATCCTCGCGCAGGCAGCCTTCGAGCAGCGAATAGTCTATCCAGGCATAGTCCTTGGTCACGCCTATGCGCTCGCAGAACATCTGAATCGCGGCCGGCGTATAGCCGCGGCGGCGCAGGCCGACGATGGTGGGCATGCGCGGATCGTCCCAGCCGCTGACGATGGCGTTGTCCACCAGGTGCTTGAGCTTGCGCTTGCTGGTGATCACATAGGTCAGGTTCAGGCGCGAGAACTCGTACTGGCGCGGCTGGGGCGCGGCGATCAGGCCACCTTCACGCAGATGGTCGAGCAGCCAGTCATAGAACGGGCGCTGATCCTCGAACTCCAGCGTGCAAATGCTGTGGGTGATGTGCTCCAGCGCATCCTCGATCGGATGGGCGAAGGTGTACATCGGATAGATGCACCACTGGTTTCCGGTGTTGTGGTGTTCAGCATGGCGTACGCGGTAGATGGCCGGGTCGCGCATGTTGATGTTGGGCGAGGCCATGTCGATCCTGGCGCGCAGCACGGCAGCGCCGTCGGCGAGCTTGCCATCACGCATTTCGCGAAAGCGGGCCAGGTTCTCGGCCACGCTGCGGTCGCGGAACGGGCTGTTCACACCGGGGCGGCCAAAGTCGCCACGGTTGGCGCGCATCTCTTCGGGCGTCTGCTCGTCCACATAGGCCAGGCCCTGCTCGATCAGGTACTCGGCCGCGCGGTACATGAAGTCGAAGTAGTTGCTCGCGTAGTAGAGGTTCTCGTGACCGTCGGCATCCTGCCAGCCGAAGCCCAGCCAGTGGACGGCATCGATGATGCTGTCCACATATTCCTGGTCTTCCTTCTCGGGATTGGTATCGTCAAAGCGCAGGTGGCAGACGCCTGCATAGTCGCGCGCCAGGCCGAAGTTCAGGCAGATGGATTTGGCATGGCCCACGTGCAGATAGCCGTTGGGCTCGGGCGGAAAGCGCGTGCGTATCCTGGCCTCGTCCACCTGGCCCTGGCCATGGTGGGCGGCATCGCCGGGGCCGCCGCCCCAGCGGCGCTGGGCGTGGGTGCCGGCGGCCAGGTCGGCCTCGATGATCTGGCGCAAAAAGTTACTCGGCTTGGCCGGTTCTGGGGTCGAAGAGGGGGCATCAACAGAGGAGCTCATCACGGCATTGTAGGCTGGCGAAGCCTGTCTCCTGGGCCCCAGGTGCTTGCGTATACAGGCAATTGGACACAAAACCGATGACATTGCCTGACAACCCACAGCGGGCCTCGCACGTTAGGGGAATCAGAAGCAGGACTTGCATGCCTGCTGTTTCTTGAGGAGCAACCTATGACAACAAAGCTTGGGATGGCAAAAATGGTGGCCGCAGGCCTGGCCCTGGCCGCCTGCGGGTTTGCGGGCACGGCCCAGGCGCGCAGCGATGTGCATTTTTCTATCGGCGTAGGCGTGCCCGCTGCGGTTTACCTGCCTGCCCCGGTCTATGTGGCGCCCCCGCCCCCGGTGTATTACGCGCCGCCGCCGCCCCCCGTGTATTACGTGCCGCGTCCGGTCTACCGGCCCGCGCCTGTGGTCGTGGTGCCTGGCCATGGCTACGGGCCGCACCCGCATTGGCATGGGCATCGCGGAAAGCATGGGCACCGGCATGGTCACGCAGGCAGGCATGGCCACCATTGAGCCCTGAGATCGTGAACACGCTCTGCGCACGCGCGGCCAGTGCCTGGCCGCCCTGCTTCCCATGGGGTGGCCGCAGCCTGGAAGCGCCTGCCCCGGCCCGCATAATGCTCCCGATCTGATCTCTGGAGCGCCCTGCCGTGAAAACCGTCTACGTACTCAACGGACCCAATCTGAACCTGCTGGGTCTGCGCGAGCCCGCCATCTATGGCTCACAAACCCTGGAGGATGTGCGCCTGCTGTGCGAGCAGGCCTGCGCCCGCCACGGGCTGGGCCTGGAGTTTCGCCAGAGCAATCATGAAGGCGAATTGGTGGACTGGATTCATGAAGCCGGGGGCGTCCATGCGCGGGGCGAACTCGCGGCCCTGATCTTCAATGCCGCCGCCTATACCCATACCAGCGTGGCCTTGCTTGATGCGGTCAAGGGCACGGGTGTGCCGATGATCGAGCTGCACATCAGCAACGTGCATGCGCGCGAGAGCTTTCGCCACCACTCCTATCTGTCGGCGGCAGCACGTGCGGTGATCTGCGGCCTGGGTGTCGCAGGCTATGGCCTGGCCATAGACGCCGTGGCCCAGTGGTGAGCCAGACACAGTCAGGCCTGCCTTCAGAGCCCGTTTCGATCACGGGTTTGCGGGCACGGGCCCAGTGTCTGAAGACGCCCCTCGATCCCGCCCGGCCCGAGTCAGGGCACATGGTCTGGCATGTCTGGGGCGAGCGCCGCGAGGGCGAGCTGCCCCTGGTGCTGCTGCATGGCGGCAGCGGCAGCTGGACCCACTGGCTGCGCTGCATAGAGGGCCTGAGCCGCAAGCGCCAGCTTTGGCTGCCCGATCTGCCGGGTTTTGGCGATTCCGATGGCGTGCCCGGCAGTGGCGATGTGGACGGCATGCTGGCTCCGCTGCACCATGGGTTGCAGCGCTTGCTGGGCCAGGCGGGCGGGACTGCCGGGGCTCCGCTATGCGAGCTGGTCGGCTTTTCCTTTGGCGGCATGGCGGCCGGCCTGCTGGCTGCAGCCTATCCGGGGCTGGCGCGCAGCCTGACCGTGGTGGGTGCGCCCGGCATGGGGCTGGGCCAGAGGGTAAGGCTCAAGGGCTGGCGCCATCTGCCGGACTGGACAGACCAGGCCCGGGTGCACAGTCACAATCTTGCGGCCCTGATGCTGCACGATGCCGCGCGCATAGACGCTGAGACGCTGGCTCTGCATGCGCTCAATGTGCAGCGCGACCGCCTGCCGCGCCGACGCCTGTCGGAAACCCCGGTGCTGGCCCAGGCCCTGTCCTCCATGGCCTGCCCTGTGGCTGCCATCTATGGCGAACACGATGCGCTCTACGCGGGGCGCATGCAGGAGCTGGCCCAGGCGTTTGCCCGGCAGGCCGCGCATTTCAGGCGTTTTGCCACGGTGGCCGATGCGGGCCACTGGGTCATGCACGAGCAGCCGCAAGCCTTCATGCAGGTGCTGGACGAGATGCTGCTCGCGCCATCCGCCGCGTCATGAAGACCCAGCAGCAGGGCTTCATCGGTCTGCACGAGGTGCAGTGGACGGCCGTGCGTGCGCAGGGCGCCGGCGGGCAGAACGTGAACAAGCTGGCCAGCGCCGTGCACCTGCGCTTCGATGTGCGGGCCTCGCGCCTGCCCCAGGCCTGGCAGCAGCGCCTGCTGGATCTGGGCGACAGGCGCATCAGCAGCCAGGGCGTGGTCGTCATCAAGGCCCAGCAGCACAGAACCCAGGAGCTCAATCTGCGCGCGGCGCTGCAGCGGCTCAATGAACTCGTGGCCTCCGTGGCCCATGAGCCCCGTGTGCGGCGCGCGACCCGGCCCACGCGCGGCTCCGAACTGCGGCGGTTGGAGGGCAAGAGCCGCCGCAGCCGGATCAAGTCCCTGCGCTCGCGCAATGCGGAGTTTTGATCGGGATCTTCGGTGGGCTGATTGAAGCCATGGGCGAAACAGTCCGTACCGGCCGGCAGAGCTGGATGGGCGGGCTTTCGCCTCTATATTCATGAGCATGCAAGATCAAGTTCTCAGCTCTGTGCACCAGGGCGCTGCCATGCCCGTGCTCTATGTTTCCCATGGCTCGCCCATGTTTGCGCTCGAGCCCGGTCAGACCGGGCCTGCGCTGGGCCGCTGGGGCCAGGCCCTGGTCCAGGCATATGGCCGCCCGCGTGCGGTTGTGCTGCTGTCGCCGCACTGGATGACTCAGGGCCTGGAGGTGATGACGGCCGCCAGACCCGCAACCTGGCATGACTTTGGCGGCTTTCCCGAGGCCTTGTATGCCTTGCAATATCCCGCGCCCGGAGCGCCTCAGCTGGCCCATGAGCTGCTGCAGCGTCTGCTGGCCGCAGGCCTGCCGGCCCATGCCAACCCCGAGCGCCCCATGGACCACGGGGCCTGGGTGCCGCTCAGGCATTTGTTTCCCGAGGCCGATGTGCCTGTGCTGCAGATCAGCCTGCCGGCCGGTTTCGACACGCCCCAGGTGTATGCGCTGGGGCAGGCCGTGGCCGGACTGCGCGAGCAGGGCGTGCTCATCGTGGGCTCGGGCAGCATGACGCACAATCTCGCGGAGTTTCGCCAGCTGCGCCCGGCAGGGCAGTTGCTGCTGAAGTCCGGCCAGGCCATGAACGCGAACCCGAACCCGGGTGCAGACGATCAGGCCGTGGGCGGGGACAGCGACTGCCTGCCCTATGTCCGGGAGTTCTCGCGCTGGATCGAGCAGCATCTGAGGCAGGCCGATGTGTCGGCCCTGCTGGACTACCGGGCCCGCGCTCCGCATGCGCACCGCGCCCACCCCACGCAAGAGCATTTTCTGCCCCTGTTCTTTGCGCTGGGCGCTGCCGCAGACCAGGCCGGTGTGCGCTACCTGAGCCGCGAAGTCATGTACCAGACGCTGGCCATGGATGCCATGGTTTTTGGTGAACAGGCCCAGGTGGCCGGATGAGGAATCAAGAGATGGAGATCAAGGATTTGCCCCTGCTGGCGCTGCAGCGCGCGGCCAGCCCCGGGCCCGGAGAGCAGCCCTGGCTGCTGCTGCTCATGCATGGCGTGGGCAGCAATGAAAAGGATTTGTTCGGGCTTGCGCCCTACGTGCCGCCCCGGTTTCATGTGCTGAGCCTGCGCGCGCCCTATGCCATGCCCATGGCGGGGCCGGACTCCCATGGCTGGTTTGCGTTCAGCGTGGACGCACAGGGGCGGCGCCACATCGACGAAGCCCAGGCGCGGCAGGCGCGCGCCTTGCTGCTGACAACGCTGCAGGAGGCCCAGACGCGCCTGGGCGTAGGTCCTGCGCGCAGCGTGCTGGGCGGATTCAGCCAGGGCGGCATCATGGCGCTGACCACGCTGCTGACCCAGCCCGCTCTTGCGCGTGCGGCCATGGTCTGGCACGGGCGATTGCTGCCCGAGGCCTTGCACGAGCAGGCCGCACAGGCGCAGTTCACGGGCAAGTCGCTATGGGTCAGCCATGGGGTGGATGACAACGTCATTCCCTTGTCCAGCGCGCAGGCGATTCGCACCCATGTGCAAGAGCTGCCGCTGGAGCTCAGCTATCACGAATACCCGGGCTACCACGAACTGCGGCCCGAGGAGCTGGCGGCCAGCATGCAGTGGCTGCAGGCCTTGGAGTGACATTAAAAATAAGAGCTGCTAGCGCTTGCTGATCAAGGATTTCAGATGGAAAACCATCTGAAACTCAGGCAGGTCAAGCGCTGGCAGCTCCTGTTTTAGCGGGTGGCGCGTGCGGGGGCGGTGCGCATGCCGTGGAAGCCCATGGCCTCGGAGATCTCCTGGGCCGTGGCCTGCAGCCTGGACAGCCAGCCCTCGTCGAGCCGGTCGGCCGGTGCCGAGATCGACAGGCCCGCGACCAGCTTGCCCTGGTCGTCGTAAATGCCTGCAGCCATGCAGCGCACGCCCAGCTCCAGCTCCTCGTTGTCGCGCGCCACGCCGTACTGGCGGGCCTTTTCGAGCTCGCTTTCCAGGTCGATGAGTCGGGTAATGCTGTAGTGGGTCTTGCCCGCCAGCCCGGTGCGCGTGGCATAGGCGCGCACCTGCTGGGCATCATCGGCGGCCAGGAACAGCTTGCCGTTGGATGTCAGGTGCAGCGGCGCATGGCCGCCGATGGCGCGCACCACCTGCATGCCCGAGCGCTCGCTGTAGGCGCGCTCCACATAGACGATCTCATCGCCCTGGCGCACCGAGAGACTGACCGGCTGCTGTATCTGCTTGTGCAAAAGGCGCATCGGGCCCAGTGCGGCCTCGCGCACGCTGAGCCTGGCCTTGACCAGATTGCCCAGCTCCAGAAAGCGCATGCCCAGGCGGTAGCTGCCGGACTCGGGCCGGTCCACGAACCGGCCCAGGGCCAGGTCGTTGAGAATGCGGTGCGTGGTCGAAGGGTGCAGGCCGGTGCGTTCGCTGATCTCCTTGAGGGATACCGCTTCCTCGCGCGAGGCCAGAACGTCGATCAGGGTGAACATGCGTTCCAGAACCTGCACGCTGGGCTTGTTGGAGGCCGCGTTATCTTCTTTTTTCATAGGGCACGAAGGGGGCACAGAGGCATTTGGGGAATCCGGGCATTCTAGCGGTGGCAGGCGGCGCCTGGGCATGCTCAAGCGACATGGGCGCCTGCGCCCGCAGCATCAGGCCTTGTCCACGCGCTGCCAGCGATCGTTCACCCGGATTTCATGCGGCAGAAAGCGCGCCTTGTAGTTCATCTTGGGGCTTTGCTCTATCCAGTAGCCCAGATACGCATAAGGCAGGCCCATGGCGCGCGCCTGGTCGATCTGCCACAGCACGTTGAAGGTGCCGTAGCTGGCCTGATCATCGGGCTCGTAGAAGGTGTAGACCGCAGACAGGCCGTCTTCAAGCACGTCGAGGATGGAGACCATCTTCAGCGGCCCCTGGCTGCCGTCGGGCATGGCCTGGCGGAACTCCACCAGGCGCGAGTTGACCCGGCTTTGCAGCAGAAACTGCGTGTACTGGTCCACGCTGTCCTGGTCCATGCCGCCGCCGCTGTGGCGTTTTTGCTGGTAGCGCAGATACAGCGCGTAATGCTCGTTGGAGTAATGCAGCCGCTGGATGGAGGCGTTCAGATCCGCATGGCGCGTGGCCGCGCGGCGCTGGCTGCGGTCGGGCTGGAAGTCCTGCACCACGATGCGCAGCGCAATGCAGGCGCGGCAGCCATCGCAGTACGGGCGGTAGGTGAACATGCCGCTGCGCCTGAAGCCCAGGCCCACGAGCTCGGAGTAGGCGCTGTTCTGTATCAGATGACTGGGCGTGGCCACCTGGGAGCGCGCCATGCGGTCGGGCAGATAGCTGCAGGGATAGGCTGCGGTTGCGTAGAACTGCAGCGCTTGCAAGGGCAGGTCGTTCGGATGCGTCATGGTGTGCTGGTGACGGCTATGCCTGAAGACGGGCCGGCTGCCTGAAGAATGCGGCTGCGCACTTCAGGGCCGGGACAGCAGCTCGTCCCAGTATACGGGGTCGAACTGCCACTGCATTGCAGGCCTGCGGCTTTGCTGCTTCATTCGGCGCAGGAACTCGGCCCTGGGCATTTCGCGTGCACCCAGCGAGGCCAGATGGGGCGTGGCCTGCTGGCAGTCGATCTGTGGTGCATCCTGGGCCCGGCACAGCGCCACCAGGGCCGCCAGCGCAATCTTGGAGGCATCGCTCGCATGGGCGAACATGGACTCGCCGAACACTGCCCGCCCCAGGGCCACGCAGTACAGGCCGCCGACCAGCCGGCCCCCGACCCAGGTCTCCACGCTGTGCGCCAGACCTTGCTCATGCAGTTGCACATAGGCATCGATGATGGCCTGCACGATCCAGGTTCCGTCCTGGCCCTGGCGCGGCGTCCGGGCGCAATGCCCGATGACGGAAGTAAAAGCACTGTCTATACGTATCTCGCACTCGGGGTCTTGGCGAAAGCGCACAAGGCTTTTGCGTAGACTGCGATGCAGGCGCAGCTCGCGCGTCTGCAGCACCATGCGCGGGTCGGGCGACCACCACAGCGTCGGCTGCCCCTCGCTGAACCAGGGGAAGATTCCCTGGCTGTAGGCCGCGCGCAGATGCTCGGCATCAAGCTGGCCGCCTGCGGCCAGCAGCCCGGGAATCGGATCGTCCGCGCCCCAGGTCGCCTCAACCGGGGGAAAGGGCTGTTGCGGAGCAAGCCAGGGAAGGGGGTGGGACATGGAGCTTGAAAACAGTTACACCAAGATGCAGTGAGTTTTGCACAAACTCGGGGGAGCGTCGTTCACGGGCCTGGCCCTGACTGATCTGGGCGGCTGCCGACCGGCCGGGCCGGACAGCGCAGCAGCCGCCAGCAGGCCAGGGCCAGGCAGGGCAGTTGGGGTGTGGCCTTCCAAACTGCTCCATGTTCCCCTTGAGGCCATGGAAGAAGGATGAGCCATGTTCTGGAGAAAATTTCTCACGGCAGGAGGCCTGGTCGAACCTCGTCATATCCGGCGCGCACGCAGCTATCTGGAGGAAGCACGCCTGGCCATGCTGGAGCACTCGATAGCCGCCGAACACTACAAATCCTGCGCCGACATGTATGCCGAGCGCGTCATTCGCCTTGAAGAAGAGCTGCGCCACTGGGAAGAGGCCCAGAGGCAGCCCCGCTCCACGAACGAGGCCCGCCCTGCAGAGCGCCAGCTCAAGTCCATGAACCCCGAGGCGGCCCAACCCTCCAACCCCACGCCCGCCGTGGTGCGCGCGGCTTGACGGTTTGCGCGATACGCACATGGCCTACCCGGGCCGCGGGCGAAAGCTCTCCGCGTGCAGTTTTTCACTGGTCTGCGGGTGGGCTGCGTAGAGGCCGAAAACGCGCTCTTAGCGCAGATAGGCCTGTTCAATGAACGGCTTAGCGGCTTCCAGGTCGGCCAGCGACGTCAGCGGTACTTCGATATCGCCCGTGCCCCAGTGGCCTTTGACTGATACGTCGCGTACCTGGGGCAGCACGGCCCGGATGGCGGGCAGGTGCTGCTGCGGGTCCAGGTGCAGGTATAGCAGCAGCCGGGACTTTTGCGCCACCACCGAGGCAAAGTTGCGAATGCGCTTAAAGGCCGCGTAAAGCCTGAGCTCCTTGCGCTGCACATCGTCGCCCAGGGACAGCGTGTACTCCTCCAGCGAGGCCAGCATGTCCAGTAGATCCTGCGGCAGGGCTTGCACGATGTCTGCATAGCTTTTGTCCGGCCCTGCAGGCTTGCCAGCATCCGCAAGGCTGGAAGCTGGCGCCACACCGCCGGTCATGCCGGCCAGCCCATCGGCTGCAGCCGCGACGACACCATCGGCCTGCGTCTTCTTGCCAGAGGGCGCCACGGGCGCATAGGCATGGGCCAGCTCCAGCAGCAGCAAGTCGCCGCCAAAGCGGCGGTAGCGCATGAGCTCGATATTGCGCTGAATCTGCTGTACCGCGTGCCCGTCGTACTTGGTGAAATCCGCCGCGATGCACACCAGGCGTGGCGCGCTCCAGTCAATGGCTTCGGCTGCGGTGGCGCCCAGTTTCTTGAGCACCAACAGCTCGAACTCGGCCTTATGGTCCAGCAACCAGTCCAGGTAGTACAGGCCCTGGTTGATCACGTTCTCGCCCACCGAGCGCTTGTATTCGATGATCACCGGGCAATGATTTTCGTCGATGCCCAGCGTGTCCATGCGCCCGCCATGCGTCTTGCCTGTGCCGTACTCGGTGGCCAGAAAGCGTATGCCCAGCATGACTTCGAGGTTGGCCTCGATCAGGTTCTGCAGAGGCTTTTCCAGCCCCGATGCCAGGCCTTGCAGCTCGCTGGCGCCGCCTGCAGCGTCCAGTCTGAAGAGTTGAATATCGCTCACAGCGGCTTCTCCTGAGCGCTCTGTGGCGCGGGGTTTTGGGTGTTCTTATATGCAGTGTTACGGGGTTTGCGGGGCTTGGCTGCAAGGCTGGAGCGGCTTTCGGCCAGGCGCCGCAGCAGCTCGGCCGCGGGCTCGTCATCGGGGTCCTGCGGCACCAGCTCGCCACGAAAGGCCTTGGCCAGCAGCGCAGGCGTGAGGCGGTTGGCGGCAGTCTGGGCGGATTGCAGGCGGGCTTCGAGGCGGTCGGCGTAGGCGAATAAAAGCTCTACTCGGCGGACGATTTCGGTTTGTTCTTCGGTTGAAGGAACTGGAAAATCAAAAGCTCTGCATTGAGACAATGAAATGTTTACCTGTCCCACAGAGCCTTTCGTGCTGCTTAGGACAGCTCGGATAGGAGCTCCTTCGCATAACACGGCGTAAATCCATTGTGCAGATATAGCTTCTGAAGGCCTAAATAACGTAATTGCTTGGTTAATGTTCCAGGCGTCATAAGTGCTTGGGACGATTGCAACCTTTCCTAGCGGAGGACCAACAATGTTCATCAGTACATCGCCGGGTTTTACTTGTGACTTGCGAAGCTCGCTGGAATTAACGACGTCTGCGACATACTGAGGTCGGTAATGGAAATCAACCTTTTGGTCCACGATGTTGTAAACCTTGAGGAATGGCACACCATTTTCAGAAAAACCAGCTTTTGGAGTGCCACCACTTTGTACCTTCTCGCATATCTCATCAGCACGTAAGATTTTCCAGTCTGGCGCTCCTTCCCGCCAATCCTCCGTCAACCGTCCCGAGGTAGCGGCAGCCAACACGGACTGGCGCAGGCGCTTGAGCAAGGGCGCCACGCGGGCCAGGCGCTCGTTGACCGCATCCACGTGGGCCAGCACGGTGTCGAGTTTGTCGGCTATGCGGCGTTGCTCCTGCTTTGGGGCCAGCGGAATTTCCTCGGTCAGAAACACCTCCTTAGGCACTCGCTTCAGTCCTACAGACCCTGTCATTGCGACCGTGGCACGCCGTCGAAAATCCTCTGTGCTTAGCCAAGCTAGCAAGTAGCGCCCATCAATGCCCTGGAAAGGCCTGAACACACAGAATTCAGAACTTCCAGCCCCAATGTTGTTGGGAAGCGGTGGTGCAACCCCTGCTTTGCCATTCTCAAAGCAGGGAGTGACTTTGGCGACGATCACATCGCGTGGCTGAAAGTGAACGTAGGCTTTCTTGATTTCACCCCAAGGCTTTTGCTCAAAAGCCATACGATGGCGATAACGGGTGCCGAGATACTGCATTGGCGCGAATGCAGCATTTAATGAATCTTCAGCGAGCGTTTTGGGATTGAAAGTTGCAACATCTGCAATGGCAGCAGTGGCCCATCCACAAGGCAACGCACTCATTCCCCCAACTCCCTCAGAATCCCCTCCAGCTCCGCCACCGCCGCATTGAGTTCCTCCACGGCCTCGCGCGCCAGCACGGCGGGCTCGGGCAGGTCGGCTGCATCTTCCACGCCATCGTCCTTGAGCCAGGCTATGTCCAGGCTGTCGGCCTTTTCTTTGGCGATCCATTCGCGGCCAAAGCAGCGAAAGCGGCCTTGTTCGCCGGTGTCGGTGCGTGGGCTGCGGCCGTTGTGGTCTTCGCCATAGGCGGAGATGAATTCCGCAAAATGCGCGGCGGTCAGCGGGGTGCGCTTGCCGAACTTGGGCGCATTGGTGCGCATGTCGTAGACCCAGACTTCTTGCGTGCTGTCGGTGGCGGCCTTGCCCACTTTTTCGAAGAACAGCACATTGGTCTTCACGCCCTGGGCGTAGAAGATGCCCGTGGGCAGTCGGAGGATGGTGTGCAGCCGGCACTTGTGCATGAGGTCGCGGCGGATCTCGGTGCCCACGCCGCTTTCGAACAGCACGTTGTCGGGCAGGACCACGGCCGCGCGGCCGCCGTCCTTGAGGTGGGCGACGATGTGCTGCACAAAGGCCAGTTGCTTGTTGCTGGTCTCGAAGGTGAAGTCATCGCGCGTGGGCCCGCCGCCGCCCTTGGCCGTGCCAAAGGGCGGGTTGCTGAGCATGAGGTCGCTGAGCGGCAGGCGCTTGCCGGCCTCGGCCAGGGTGTTGCCCAGGCGCACGGCGCCTTCGCCTTCGCCCTCCATGCCGTGCAGCAGGCAGTTCATGAGCGCCAGGCGCCGCGTGTTGGCCACGAGCTCCATGCCCACAAAGGCCTTGCTGCGCTGGAACTGTCGGTCGGCGTCGGGCAGCTCGTACAGGTTATCGGTGCGGTTGCGGATGTAGCGGTCGGCGGCGATCAGAAAGCCTGCCGTGCCTGCGGCCGGGTCCTGTACGGTTTCGCCTTTTTCAGGCTGCATGACGGCGACCATGGCATCGATGAGCGGGCGCGGCGTGAAGTACTGGCCTGCGCCGCTCTTGGTCTCGCCGGCGTTTTTCTCCAGCAGTCCTTCGTAGAGATCGCCCAGGCCGTCCTTGTCGGCGCTGAACCAGTCGATGGCGTCCAGACTGGCGATGAGCTGGGCCAGGTGCCGGGGCTCCTTGAGGCGGGTCTGCGCGCCCGCGTAGATGGCGGCAATGCGCGGGTCGCTGCTGCGCGAGAGCATGGTCAGCACGTCCTGGTAGTGGGTGAGCAAGACCATGCCGCTGCGCTGGGTAAGCTCGGGCCAGCGCGCTTCTTCGGGCAGGCGGTGGCGCTCGCGCACATGCACGCTTTCATGCTCCATCTTGATGTAGAGCAGCAGCACCAGCTCGGTCACGTAGTCGCTGTAGTTGATGCCGTCGTCGCGCAGCACATCGCAAAGGCCCCAGAGTTTCTGGACGATGTCGGAAGGTGTCATGCCAAAAGAAGAAATGAATAAGATAGCTGGTAGCGCTTGCCAGCAGCCAGTTTCAGCATGTTTTATGCCTGAAATGGCCGTGTGATGCGCGCTACCAGCTCATGTATTGATAGGGGTGCGCTTGTGTCCGGGGCCGGGTGAGGTGGCCCGGGGCGGGCAGAGCCTTAGGCCGCCCGCGACCATAGCGATTCTGCCAGCGTGTTGACCACGTTCTGCAATTGTCCGCCCAGCAGCTTGTCCACACGCGGCGTGCCGCCGTCGGGGGCGAAGACGGTGTTGAGAAAGCTTTCGTCGATCACGGTTTCGTGCTTGAGCTGGCGCGCAATGCGGTCCAGCCATTGGCGCTGCACGCTGGTCCAGGCCTGCAGGGCGTAGATGCGCTGCATGGCGCGGTTGACGCGTTCCTCGAAGGACAGCAGGGGCTCGCCCAGCGCGGCGCGGCGAATGTAGGCGACGATGCCGGCCGTGATGTCCTGGTTGCTCTGGTTGCGCCAGGCGGCCTTGAGGCTGGCTTCGCCATAGCCTGCGCCGTCGAGCAGCAGGCGCACTTCGCGCAGCTGCTCGCGCGTGAGTTCTCTGGGGCGGTTGACGACCACGGACAGGGCCACGCTCTGGTTGAGCTGCTCCTGCACGAAGCGGGTAAAGCTGTCCAGGTAATCTTCGGGCTTTGGATAGCTGCCCCAGCTTTGCTCGCGCACCAGCAGCCGGTCCTCGTGGCCGGCGATCACGGGGCGCCAGCCGGTGCCCATGAGTTCTTGCACCTCGCCGATCTGCTGCAGCAGCCTGGGCTGGGCCTGCAGGAACTGCACGGCGGCCTGCGTGCCCTGTTGTGTCTTGAGCGCATGCAGGTGGCGGTGCAACTCGGCAGGCGCAACGCCCCATTGCTCTTGCAGCTGCGAGAGCTTGGTCTTGAGCGCGGGCTTTTTCTGGGCAGCGTGCTCGGCGCGGCGCAGCACGCGCATGAGGCGCTGGCCCAACTGGGTGAGCAGGTCGTCGGCGTGGCTGGTATCGGCTTTGCCGGCCGCGCCCGGCAGCTCGCGGGAGCGCGGATTGGCAAGCTCGTCCAGCAACTGGTCCAGCCCGATCTGGGGGTTCTTGACCGAGGCCTGCATGGTGTTGACCCGCTGCAGTGTGGCAAAGAGCTTGACGGGGTCGTAGATCTTGAACACGGTCTTGCCGATGGGGTCACAGCGGCGTGTGGCCCGGCCCATCATCTGCTCGAACAGAATGCGTGACTTCACGCGGCGCAGAAATACCAGGTGGCAGATGGCGGGCACATCGATGCCTGTGGACAGCAGATCGACCGTGATGGCGATGCTGGGCAGGGCTTCATTCTTGTAGCGGCGTATCAGCTGCGAGGCGTTGTCCACGGAGCCCGTGATCTTGGCCACGGCGGCCTGGTTGTACTGCTCGCCATATTGGGCCTTGAAGGCCTCGTCCAGCAGGCGCTTGACCATGTCGGCATGGGCGTCGGTGGCGCAGAAGATCAGCGTTTTCTCTTCGCCGAAAGGCGTGATCTCGGCCTGGGCCAGTTGCTCGCAGATCACGCGGTTGAAGGATTCGGTGATGACGCTGCGGTTGAAGCTCTCCAGATCGAAGTGCAGCTCGTCATCGAGCTCGGCCACGTCGATCTCGCCGCTGGACAGGTCCACGCTTTCGACCTGCTCGCCCTTGTCGAAGTGAATGCCATGCCTGGAGAGCTGGGTCTCCATGGTGATGGGCGGCTCGTAGTCGATGAGCCAGTCGTCGGCCACGGCTTCGCGATAGCTGTAGGTGTAGACGGGTTTGCCAAAGATGTCGCTGGTGTGCTTGGCGGGCGTGGCCGTGAGGCCGATCTTCACGGCGTCGAAGTAGTCGAGCACGCGCCGGTAGGTGGAGAGATATTGGGCCTGGTCGCGCAGTTCGGCTTCGGCTTCGCTCATTTCCTGGTCCAGCGTGTAGCCGCGGTGGGCCTCGTCCACGATGATGCAGTCGAAGGTGTCGATGCCGGGCGGTGCATCGCTGGCGAACACGCGCTTGACCATAGCCTGCACGGTGGCCACCTGCACGCGGGTGGCGGCCTGGGGCGCCATGTCGCCAAGCTCGGCGATGTTGTAGATGCTGGACAGCGGCTGGTTCTGCTCCAGCAGCATGTCGTCAAAGCTGTCCTGGGTCTGCTCGCCCAAAGCCGTGCGGTCCACGAGAAACAGAATGCGCCTGAAGCGCTCTGTCTTGAGCAGGCGGTAGATCAGGCCGATCACGGTGCGCGTCTTGCCCGTGCCCGTGGCCATGGCCAGCAGGCATTGCGTGCGGCCCTGGGCCAGCGCCTGCTCCACGGCGGCAATCGCCTTGAGCTGGTAGTCGCGCAGCTGCAGATAGGCCGTGGCCTCTTGCGTGAGCAACTGCTGGGCCTTGGCCACATCGCGGCGCAGCAGGTCTTGCAGCCCTTCGGCCGAGTGAAAGCCCGGCAAGGGCCTGGCGAGGTTGGAGGGCTGGCGCAGATCGCGAAACCAGGTGCCGCTGGATTCGGCCCACTGCCGCACAAAAGGGCGGCCATTGCAGGCGTAGGCAAAGGGCAGAAAGAACTGCGCGCCCTGGCCGTCGCTCCAGGGCTGCTGCCAGGCGGGCTGAAGCTCGCCGTTGACGGACATGCCGCGCGCATAGCGTTCGGCCTGGGCCAGGCTGCTGGCAATGGGGGCGCTTTGGCGCTTGGCCTCGATCACGGCCAGCGGCATGAGGCCGGCGAACAGCACATAGTCGGCTCTCTGGCTGCGGCCGCCGGCACCGGAAACAGGCCATTCGGCAATCGCGAGGTTCTGCCCGCGCTGCGGGCGCGCGCCCTTGGCATGGCTGAGCTGCTCGCTGTCGGTCTGCCAGCCGGCATCGCGCAGCATCTGGTCGATCAGCAGGCGGGTGCTGCGCTCGTCCATATGCACTTGGCTGGCCGCGCGGTTGCTGCGTTCGGTCCAGGTGCGCAGTTGCTGGCTGCTGGGGGCCTGGGTACTGGCCTGGGCCTGGGCCTGCTCCAGCTCGGTCTTGAGTCGGGCGTAGTTGTCGCTGGCTTCCTGGGCCAGTTGCGCATAGATGTCGCGCTCGTGCTGGGCCTGGGCGGCCAGCGCACGCTCTTGTTCGGCCTGCGCCTGCAGTTGCGCCTGCAGCGCCTCCATGGTGCTCGGATCGGGCTGCTGCGCCTGCTCGACCTGGGCCTGCAGCTCGGCAATCTGCTTTTGCAGTGCCAGCAGCTTCTGGCTGGGGTCGTCGGGCAGGGTGAAGGGGCCGGGACGGAAGTCGGGATTGCTGCCAAAGCTGCGGTGAAACCACAGGGCCACTTCGCGGGCGATCCTGATGGAGTCCAGCGCTTCCTTGTAGCCGATGGAGGGCTGGACCTCATGCGCCACTTCATTGCCGCGCCGGCGCAGCACATGCAGCATCTGTTTGAGCTGTGGCTCCAGCCCCAGGCGAGCATCCACGGTGCGCAGCAACTCGGCCTGGGTCTGCTCCAGCGTGCTCACGCCGATGCGCAGCGCAACCTCCTTGGTAATGGCCTCGGCCAGCAGGCGCAACTTGAAGACGCAGCTGGTGGGGTCCAGAGGAAAGATTTTTTCCGCCGTTGCGCCCAGGTCGGCCAAGGGCTGGGAATGTTCTGCCAGAAAGCTGAAATTGCTGCTCCCCACGCGGCTTGCCTCTCTGTTGTTGGAAGTGGATCTGCGAATGGTAACAATCTGCAGAGCGATCCGGCGGCAAAACACCAGGGCAGGCCATGCAACAAGCCCCGCAGCGTTGCCACTGCGGGGCTTGTTGCGGTGTCGCGCCTCAGCAAAGGCTGTCGTCCCCCTGGGGGGAAGGCGCCGCAGGCGACTCAGGGGGGCTGCTTACCCGATCCACTTGCGCGCATTGCGCCACACGCGCATCCAGGGGCTGAATTCGGACTTGTCGCCAGAGGTCCAGCTCATTTGCACATTGCGGAACACGCGCTCCGGGTGGGGCATCATGGCCGTGAAGCGGCCGTCGGCCGTGGTCACCGCCGTCAAACCACCGGCCGAGCCGTTGGGGTTGAAGGGGTACTGCTCGGTGGCCTGGCCCAGATTGTCCACATAGCGCATGGAGCCAATCACCTGGTCCGCATTACCGCGGAACTTGAAATTGGCATAGCCCTCGCCGTGCGCCACGGCGATGGGCAGGCGCGAGCCGGCCATGCCTTGCAGGAAGATGCTGGGCGAATCCAGCACTTCCACCATGGACAGGCGTGCCTCAAAGCGGTTGCTCTGGTTTTGCGTAAAGCGCGGCCAGTCTTGTGCACCGGGAATGATGTCGGCCAGTTCGGCAAACATCTGGCAGCCGTTGCACACGCCCAGGCCGAAGGTGTCGCTGCGGCCAAAGAACTGCTGGAACTCGGCCGAGAGGCGGTCGTTGAAGGTAATGGAGCGCGCCCAGCCAATGCCGGCACCCAGGGTGTCGCCATAGCTGAAACCACCGCAGGCCACCACGCCCGCAAAGTCCTTGAGCTGGGCACGGCCGGTTTGCAAGTCGGTCATGTGCACGTCCACAGCCTCAAAACCTGCCTCGGTAAAGGCATAGGCCATTTCGACGTGGGAGTTCACGCCCTGCTCCCGCAGCACGGCCACGCGAGGCTTGGCGGCCACATTGATAAAGGGCGCAGCCACATTCTCTTGCGGGTCGAACGTCAGCTGCACATGCATGCCGGGGTCGTTCGGCACGCCCGCAGCGGCGTGCTCGCTGTCGGCGCACACGGGGTTGTCGCGCTGCTGGGCAATCTTCCAGCTCACGGCATCCCAGACCTGGTGCAGATCGCTCAATGTGGCGCCGAACACTTTTTTCGCATCACGCCAGACCTGCAGCTCGCCCTTGCCCATGTCCACGGGCGAGGATGCGGGGCGGGTCTTGCCGATGATGTGGCTGCAGGTGGCCAGGCCATGCTCGCGCAGGGTTTGCAGCACTTCGGCGCGGTCGGCCGTCTTGATCTGCAGCACGGCGCCCAGCTCTTCGTTGAAGAGCGCGCGCAGCGTCAGGTCTTCGCGACGGCCGCTGACCTGGCCGCCCCAGTTCTTGCCCTCGCCACTGTCCATGCGGCTGTCGCTGATGCCATCACCCTCGGTGATCAGCATGTCCACATTCAGGGCCACGCCCACATGGCCGGCAAAGGCCATTTCGGCCACCGTGGCCAGCAGGCCGCCGTCGCCCTTATCGTGATAAGCCAGGATCTGGCCCTTGGCGCGCAGCGCGTTCACGGCGTCGACCAGGGCGATCAAGTCCTTGGCATCGTCCAGGTCCGGGGTTTCGTTGCCGCTTTGGTTCAGCACCTGGCCCAGGATGGAGCCGCCCATACGCATCTTGCCCCGCGACAGGTCGATCAGCAGCAGCGAGCTGTCTTCTTCCTCGGCATCGAGTTGAGGCGTCAGCGTGCTGCGCACATCGTCGATGGAGGCAAAGCCGGTGATGATCAGGCTGACGGGGGATGTGACCTTTTTGACCGCACCGCCTTCACTCCACTGGGTGCGCATGGACAGCGAATCCTTGCCCACAGGAATGGAGATGTTCAAAGCCGGGCACAGCTCCATGCCCACGGCCTTGACGGTGGCGTACAGGTCGGCGTCTTCACCGGGCTCGCCGCAGGCGGCCATCCAGTTGGCCGACATCTTGACCTTGGACAGCGCTATGGGCGCAGCCAGCATATTCGTGATGGCCTCGGCCACGGCCATGCGGCCCGAGGCGGGGGCATTGATGGCGGCCAGCGGCGTGCGCTCGCCCATGGCCATGGCTTCGCCCTTGAAGCCACGATAGTCGGCCAGGGTCACGGCCACGTCGGCCACGGGTACCTGCCAGGGGCCCACCATCTGGTCGCGGTGGGTCAGGCCACCCACGGCGCGGTCGCCGATGGTGATCAGAAAGCGCTTGGAAGCCACCGTGGGATGGGCCAAGACTTCAATGACTGCCTTTTCCAGCGGCACGCCGGTCAGGTCGATAGCGGGCAGCGCACGCTCCACCGTCTTCACGTCCTTGACCATCTTGGGCGGCTTGCCCAGGAGCACGTCCATGGGCATGTTCACCGGCAGCTTCTGGTCACCGGACTCCACAGCGGTGTCGTCCAGCACCAGTTGGCGCTCTTCGGTGGCCGTGCCGATGACGGCAAACGGGCAGCGCTCGCGCTCGCAGAAAGCGGTGAACTCCGCCAGCGATTCGGGGGCGATCGCCAGCACATAGCGCTCTTGCGATTCGTTGGACCAGATTTCCTTGGGCGCCAGGCCGGATTCCTCCAGCTTCACGGCGCGCAGGTCAAAGCGGGCACCACGGCCGGCATCATTGGTCAGCTCGGGGAAGGCGTTGGACAGGCCGCCGGCACCTACGTCGTGGATGGCCAGAATCGGGTTTTTGTCACCCTGCTGCCAGCAGTGGTTGATGACCTCTTGCGCACGGCGCTCGATCTCGGGGTTGCCGCGCTGCACCGAGTCAAAGTCCAGCTCGGCCGCATTCGTGCCGCTGGCCATGGAGCTGGCTGCGCCGCCGCCCATGCCGATGCGCATGCCCGGGCCGCCCAGCTGGATCAGCAGCGTGCCTGCGGGGAACAGAATCTTTTGGGTTTGCTGGGCATCGATCACGCCCAGGCCACCGGCAATCATGATGGGCTTGTGGTAGCCACGGGTGATGTCACCGACTTGCTGCTCGTACTCGCGGAAGTAGCCGGTCAGGTTGGGGCGGCCAAACTCGTTGTTGAAGGCCGCGCCCCCCAGGGGGCCCTCGATCATGATTTGCAGCGGGCTGGCAATGTGCTCGGGCTTGCCCACTTCGCTGCCCCAGAGCTTGGAGACGGTGAAACCCGTCAGCCCGGCCTTGGGCTTGGAGCCACGGCCGGTGGCGCCTTCATCGCGGATTTCACCGCCGGCGCCGGTGGATGCACCGGGGAAAGGCGAGATTGCCGTGGGGTGGTTGTGCGTTTCCACCTTCATCAGCACATGGCTGGTAGCGCTTTGCTTTTGATAGCTGGGAGCGCTGGATTGATCAGCGCTGCCGTCGAATTTGGCCGCAAAACGCTCGACCTGGTGGCCTTCCATGATGGAGGCATTGTCCGAATACGCCACCACGGTGTGCTGGGGCGAAACGGCCTCGGTGTTGCGGATCATGCCGAACAGCGATTTGTCTTGCGCCACGCCATCGATGGTGAAATGGGCGTTGAAGATCTTGTGGCGGCAATGCTCGGAGTTCGCCTGGGCGAACATCATCAGCTCCACGTCCGTGGGGTTGCGTTTGAGACCCTTGAAGGCGTTTTCGAGGTACTCGATCTCGTCTTCGGCCAGGGCCAGGCCCCATTGCTTGTTGGCGGTTTCCAGCGCGGCGCGGCCACCACCCAGAACGTCCACAAACTCCATGGGCTGGGCTTGCAGGGTGGAGAACAGGGTCTCGGCTTCGGCACGGGTGGCAAACACCGACTCGGTCATGCGGTCGTGCAGCAGCGCGGCGATTTGCGCAGTCTGTTCGGCGCTCAATTCGGTAGCCCCACCCAGCAGGCCGGACTTCAGCTGCACGCGGTACTCGGTGATGCGCTCCACGCGAAACACGGCCAGGCCGCAGTTGCGAGCAATGTCCGTGGCCTTGGAGGCCCAGGGCGAGATGGTGCCCATGCGGGGCGTGACGACAAAGGCCTGGCCTTCGCTGCTCCCTTCATAGGGGTCACCATAGGTCAAGAGCGCCGACAGGCGCTCTTGCAATGCGGGCACAGGAACCCCTTCTTCGGTGGCCACCAAGTGGACAAACCGCGCAGCAATGCCGCAGATCTTGGGGTGGATGGCGACCAAGTCGGTCAAAAGCTGTTGGGCGCGGAACGAGCTCAGGGCGTTTCCACCCTCAAACTGTGTCAAATGCAAGGTCACGTGGCGGCCTGTTTATGTGAAGGCTGGTCGGAAAAGCGCCAGGGCCCTGTCCTGCAGAGCATGAGGACGGGGCCAGGGCGCTGAATCGGTGAGCCCGCCATTTTACCGGGCTGCACGCGTAAGCGCCCATGCCGGCAGTATTCTCAAAGCCGCAATGGGATAATTGCGCGCCATGAGCATCAATATCAAGAGCGCGCAGGACCTGGAAGCCATGCGCCTGGCCTGCCGCCTGGCCTCGCAAGTGCTGGACTACATTGCCCCGCATATCAAACCTGGAATCACCACCGCCGAGATCGACCGGCTCGGCGCCGAATGCATGGCCCAGCAGGGCACGGTGTCGGCCACGATAGGCTATCAGCCGCCCGGCTATCCGCCTTATCCCGGCCATTTGTGCACCTCGGTCAACCATGTGGTCTGCCACGGCATCCCCAACGACAAGCCGCTGAAAAAAGGCGACATCGTGAACGTGGACGTGACCGTGATCACCAAGGATGGCTGGTATGGCGACAACAGCCGCATGTATCTGATAGGCGAGTGTTCGATTGCGGCCAAGCGCCTGTCGGCCCTGACCTTCGACGCCATGTGGCTGGGCATTCAGCAGGTCAGGCCCGGCGCCACGCTGGGCGACATCGGCCATGCGATCCAGAGCTTTGCCGAAGGCCATGGCCTGTCCGTGGTGCGCGAGTTCTGCGGCCACGGCATAGGCCAGAAGTTCCACGAGGAGCCCCAGGTGCTGCATTACGGCCTCCCGGGCACGGGAGTCATGCTCGAAGAGGGCATGGTCTTCACCATCGAGCCCATGCTCAATCTGGGCCGGCGCGAGGTCAAGGAGCTTGGCAAGGACGGCTGGACCATCGTGACCAAGGATCACAGCCTCTCGGCCCAGTGGGAGCACACGGTGGTCGTGACCCGCACGGGCTACGAGGTCATGACGCTGTCCGCAGGCTCGCCGCCTCTGCCCGCATTCGTGACGACGACAAGCTGCTGAAAAGATAGCTGTTAGCACTTGTGTTCTGGTGATTTCAGATGGTTTTGTATCTGAGATCGAGTGATAGCAGGTGCTGGCAGCTCTTATTTCAGGAGTGATAAACAGGGAGACGTGATTTTTTTTCTTCCCCTGTCGATCCTGGGTGTTGCGGCTTTGGCCTATTCTTGGCGCACCGGGATGCTTCTTGCAGGCCAGGGCCGCGTCACCGATTTTTTCGGTCTGCGCAGGCCGTCGAGTCGCATCGCTGCGCTGCAGGCTGATGGCAGCGCGCAGTCTTCGGCATCCGATCAGTGACGCGTCACCAGGCACCGTATGAAGTCCTTACCCGCTACCCGCACCGTTGAAGACGATGCCCCGCTGCAAGCCCTGCGCACCCATTACGAGCAAAGCCGCAAGCGGCTCATAGATACGCTGCGGGCGCCCACCATGGGGCGGCGCAGCGTGCGTGCGCTGACCCAGCAATTGAGCGATCTGGCCGATGGCCTGCTTGTTGTCCTCTGGGCGCGTGCGGACCTGCCGTCCGGGGCCTGTCTGGTCGCCGTGGGCGGCTATGGCCGGGCCCAGCTGTTTCCCTGTTCGGATGTGGACGTGCAGGTGCTGCTGCCCGACGGGCCGGGCGATGCGGCGCTGGCTGCGCGCCTGGAGCGCTTCATCGGCAGTTGCTGGGATGCGGGCCTGGAGATAGGCTCCAGCGTGCGCAGCCTCTCGGAATGCCTGCAGGAGTCGGCGCGCGATCTGACCGTGCAGACCGCGCTGCTGGAGGCGCGCCTGGTGTGCGGCGATGCCCAGTTGTTTGCGCGCTTTGAGGCGCGCTACCAGGAGCAGATGGATGCGCGCGCCTTTCTGTCGGGCAAGCTCCTGGAGATGCGCCAGCGCCATGGCAAGTACGAGAACACGCCTTATGCGCTGGAGCCCAATTGCAAGGAGTCGCCGGGCGGGCTGCGCGATCTGCAGACCATGATCTGGCTGGCGCGCGCCGCAGGCCTGGGCCGCAGCTGGCGCGATCTCTGCGCCCAGGGCCTGATCACCGAGTTCGAGTGCGGGCAGCTCGAGGACAACGAGGCCATGCTGGGCCTGATCCGCGCGCGCCTGCATGCGCTTGCGGGCCGGCATGAGGACAGGCTGGTGTTCGATCTGCAGACCGCCGTGGCCGAGGCCTTTGGCTACCGCTCCACCTTGCCGTCGCCCGACGGCAAGCGCCTGGCCATGCGCGCCAGCGAGACGCTGATGCGCCACTACTACTGGGCGGCCAAGGCCGTGAGCCAGCTGTGCCAGATCCTGCGGCTGAACATCCAGGAGCGGCTGAGCCCGGGCTCGCAAAAGCTGATTGCGCTCAACGAGCGCTTTTTCGAGAAGGCCGGCACCATCGAGGTGGCCAGCGACGATCTCTACGAGCGCGAGCCGCATGCAATCCTAGAAACCTTTCTGATGTACGAGACCCACGTGGGCCTGACCGATCTGTCGGCGCGCACGCTGCGCGCGCTCTATGGCGCGCGCGATCTCATGGACAGCAGCTTCAGGCGCGATCCGGTCAACCGCGCGACCTTCATGAAGATACTGCAGCAGCCCAGCGGCATCACGCATGCAATACGGCTCATGAACCAGACCTCGGTGCTGGGCCGCTATCTGTGGCCGTTTCGGCGCATCGTGGGCCAGATGCAGCACGACCTGTTCCATGTCTACACCGTGGACCAGCACATTCTCATGGTGCTGCGCAACGTGCGCCGCTTCTTCATGGCCGAGCATGCGCACGAATATCCGTTTTGCTCGCAGCTGGCCAGCGGCTGGGACAAGCCCTGGATGCTTTATGTGGCCGCGCTGTTCCACGACATCGGCAAGGGCCGGGGAGGGGACCACTCCATCGTGGGCGCGGTCGAGGTAAGGCGCTTTTGCCGCGCCCACGGCATTGCGCGCGCCGATGCCGATTCCATCGAGTTCCTGGTGCGCGAGCACCTGACGCTGAGCCAGGTGGCGCAAAAGCAGGATCTGTCCGATCCCGAGGTGATTCGCGCCTTTGCCGAACGCGTGGGCAGCGAGCGCCGGCTCACGGCGCTGTACCTGCTCACCGTGGCCGACATCCGCGGCACCAGCCCCAAGGTCTGGAGCGCCTGGAAGGGCAAGCTGCTTGAGGACACCTACCGGCTGACCCTGCGCGTGCTCGGCGGCGGTGCGCCCGATGCGGCCGCCGAGGTCGAGGCGCGCAAGCGCGACGCCAAGGTGGCGCTGGCGCTCACGGCCCAGCCCTTCGAGTCGCACAAAAAGCTCTGGGATACGCTGGGCGTGGATTACTTCATGCGCCACGAGGCGGCCGACATCGCCTGGCATACGCGCCATCTTTCGCGCCATGTGGGGGCCGAGCGGCCCGTGGTGCGCGCGCGCCGCTCGCTGGCTGGCGAAGGCCTGCAGGTGCTGGTCTATGCGCCCGACCGGGCCGATCTGTTCGCGCGCATCTGTGGCTACTTCGACCGCGCAGGCTTTTCCATTCTGGATGCGCGCGTGCACACGGCCAACAACCGCTTTGCGCTCGACACCTTCCAGGTCGTGGCACCGGCCATGCAGGAGCAATACCGCGAGCTCATGCACATGGTGGAAAACGATCTGACCCTGGCCCTGGTTGCCGAGGCGCCCCTGCCCGAGCCCTCGCGCCGCCGCGTCTCGCGCCGCGTGAAGAACTTTCCCTTCGAGCCGCGCGTCAGCCTGCAGCCCGATGAAAAGGCCCAGCGCTGGCTGCTGTCGATCTCGGCCACGGACCGCGCAGGCCTGCTCTACACGGTGGCGCGCATCCTGGCCAGGCACCATCTGAGCGTGCAGCTGGCCAAGGTCAGCACCCTGGGTGAGCGTGTGGAGGACAGCTTTCTGATCGAAGGCGCTGAGCTGCAGGATGCACAGCGGCAGTTGCGCATAGAGGCCGAGCTGCTGCAGGCCCTGGCGCTTTGAGCGGCTGGTTTGAGGTGCTGCCTTGAACTGGCGGGCAGAGCCCCGGGCCTAGTCGTCCTCGGCCGGATCGAGCTCGGGGAACAGCACCTCGGTAAAGCCGAACTGTGTGAAGTCGCGCATGCGCATCGGGTAGAGCTTGCCCCACAGGTGATCGCATTCGTGCTGTACCACGCGGGCGTGAAAGCCTTCCACCGTGCGCTCCAGGGGCTGGCCGTTCTGATCCCGGCCGCTATAGCGTATGCGGTTCAGGCGCGGCACCAGGCCGCGCATGCCGGGCACGGAAAGACAGCCTTCCCAGCCCAGTTGCTCCTCGTCGCCCAGGGCCGTGATCACGGGGTTGATGAGCACGGTGCGCGGCACCTGCGGGGCATCGGGGTAGCGCGGGTTGGGCTGGTCGGAGCCGAAGATCACCACCTGCCAGTCCTCGCCGATCTGGGGCGCGGCCAGACCTGCGCCGTTGGCCGCGCGCATGGTGTCCTGCAAATCCTCCAGCAGTCGGGCAAGAGCCGGGGTGCCGAACTCGGTGACGGGCCGGGCCTGGCGCAGCAGGCGCGCATCGCCCATCTTCAATATCGTGCGAACAGTCATGGGTGTGAAAAGCAAACGTAGGGCTTGAACAGTGGCCAAGCATAGCGCGCACCCGGGCCATGGTCTTGCCGGGCTCAAGGCCGGGCCGGGCCCGAATGCGCTGGCACAATGGCTCGGCCATGCACAGTCCACGCCCAGAGTCCAGCCGCCCGGTTTCCTCGCAGGAAGGGCCGGACTGTGGCCATGCGTGCGAGCCTGCGCCCAGGCCTTTGCCGCCAGCGCCCGTGCGCTGGGCCTTGCAGCTGTTTGCGCTGCTGAGCCTGGCCACGGGGATTGCAGGCATCTTCATCCCCGGCCTGCCGACCACGGTCTTTGTGCTGATGGCCGGGTGGGCTGCGGCGCGCAGCTCACCCAGGCTGCATGCCTGGCTGTGGCACCACCGGCTGTTCGGCCCCATGCTGCAGAACTGGGCGCGCGGAGGCTTCATGAGTCGCAAGGCCAAGTGGAGCGCCACGGCCATGATGAGTCTTTGCGCCCTGATCCTGCTGTGGACCATGCCGCCGCTGTGGGTGCGTGTCGTGGCCCTGGGCTGCATGGGCAGCGTGCTGATCTGGCTCTGGCTACGGCCGGAGCCGTCACCAGATTCTGCGTAAATTTCGGAAAATTATCGGGTTTGTCCGAGAGGGTGAAATTCCAGGCTACAATCTCGGTCTTCTTCCTCAATAGCTCAGTCGGTAGAGCGCCGGACTGTTAATCCGTAGGTCCCTGGTTCGAGCCCAGGTTGAGGAGCCAAGATTTTTTGTCCTGCAATCGCACAGGGCAAGTGTTTGAAGATTTGACCGACATTCCTCAATAGCTCAGTCGGTAGAGCGCCGGACTGTTAATCCGTAGGTCCCTGGTTCGAGCCCAGGTTGAGGAGCCAGGATTCTTGCCCTGCAATCGCACAGGGCAAACATTTGAAAATTTGACCGATATTCCTCAATAGCTCAGTCGGTAGAGCGCCGGACTGTTAATCCGTAGGTCCCTGGTTCGAGCCCAGGTTGAGGAGCCAATCAAGCCCGTATGCATGTGCATGCGGGCTTTTTCTTTTGCCCGGTCGCGCAGCCATGCTCTTGCGCCAACTGCACAAGGGCCGCTGGCTCAGACCGTGAACAGGTTTTCCCAGAGGGCTACTTCAACCCCAGCCGGGCCAGTTTCTTGATCAGCCCCACGCGCGAAATGCCCAGGCGGCGTGCGGCTTCGGACTGGTTGCCGCCGGCTTGCGCCATGGCTTCGCCGAGCATGCGGGTCTCCAGCTCCTGGATGGCTCCATCCAATGCGCCCAGGCCCGGGGCGGGAGTTCTGCCGGCAGCGTCAGGAGATGACGCAGAGGGCGGCTCGGGCAGGTGCGTGCTCTCTCCATTCGCAAACCTGAGCAGCTCGGCATCGACGAGTTCGCTGCCCTGCAGGATCAGGGCGCCGGCCGACTCCACCACGGCACGCAGCTGGCGCACGTTGCCGGGCCAGTCGCGCTGCTGCAGCCAGGCGGTGGCATCGGCGCTGAGCCTGGCTGCGGGCGCCACGTTCTTCAGAAAGCGAGCAGCGAGCAGCGGCACATCGGCGCCCCGCTCGGCCAGGGCCGGCGTGCGCAGCACCATGCCCTTGAGGCGGTAGTACAGGTCTTCGCGAAAGCTGCCGGCCTGGACCATGGCCTCCAGATCGCGGTGGGTGGCGGCGATCACGCGCACCTCGGCGCTCTTCATCTCGCGCCCGCCCACGGGCATGAAGCTGCCTTCCTGAAGAAAGCGCAGCAGCTTGACCTGCATGGGCGGCGGCATCTCGCCCACTTCATCGAGAAATAGAGTGCCGCCGTGCGCACTCTCCAGCAGGCCGGTCTGATCGCGGTGGGCGCCCGTGAAGCTGCCCTTGAGGTGGCCGAAGAGCTCGCTTTCCAGCAGCTCGGCCGACAGTGCGCCGCAGTGGATGACCGCAAACGGTCCGCGCGCGTGCGGACTGCACTGGTGCAGGGCGCGCGCCACCAGTTCCTTGCCCGTACCCGTGGGCCCGAGCACGATGAGGTTGACCGAGGTTGCGCCCACGCGCCGCACCAGGGCGCGCAACTGCTGCATGGGCGCGCTCTGGCCTATGAGACCCATCTCGTCGGGGTCCTGGGCCAGTTGGGCGGCGCGCAGGGTGCGCAACTGCTCGTCCAGCCTGGCCTTGTGCATGGCGCGGGCCAGCACCATGCGCAGCACATCGGGGTCTATGGGCTTGGTCAGAAAATCCCATGCGCCCAGGTCCACGGCCTGCAAGGCTGTAGCGCGCTCGCCGTGGCCGCTGAGCACCACGACCACGGCCTCGCAAAAGCGGGGGATCAGCGACAGCCCGGCCTGCGGGTCCATGCTGGGCGGCATGGCCAGGTCCAGCAGCACCACATGCGGGCGATCCTGGGCGAAGGCCTGCAGCGCGCCGTCCACATCGCCGGCCAGCGAGACCCGGTAGCCGAGCTGGCGCAGAAAAGCGCTGCTCAGGCGCTGGTAGGCAGGTTCGTCATCGACCAGCAGCACATGGCCTGTGGCTGGCATCGGAGAGTCTGGTGCGTGGTGAAGTGTCATGCGGCTGGGGTGAGGGGAAAGCTCAGGGTGAAACAGGTGCGCCAGGGCGCGCGCTCGCCTGCGCTGACGCTGCCGCCATGGGCGGCCATGATGCGCGCCACGATGGCCAGGCCCAGGCCCGTGCCGCCGGGGCTGCGCGAGGCAAAGGGCTCGAACAGCCGCTCGCGCAGATCGGCGGGAATGCCGGGGCCGTCATCGCAGACATGGACCAGCACGGCACCGTCCAGCACCTCGGTATCGACGAGCACGCGCTGATGGCCTGCGGCCGTGCAGGCATTGGACAGCAGATTGCCCAGGGCCTGGTCGAAGCGCATCGGGTCGACGCGAACATGCAGCGGGCGGGACAGCTGCGTGCCGGCCTCCAGCCCCGGGCGGTGGCGCAGCAGGGCGGCCAGGCGCTCATGGATGTCGGTGGAGACGGGCGCAACCTGCCAGGGCTTGGCGTAGTCGAGCAAGTCTTCGGTCAGGCGCGAGATGCGTGCAATCTGCTCGCCGACTTCCTGGCGGGTCTCCTGCGGGGCCAGGGCCACGGCCATGGCAATGATGTTCAGCGGGTTGCGCACATCGTGGGCCACGGTTGCGGCCAGCGAGCCGAGCTCGGCAAGCCGCGATTGCTGCTGGCGCTCGCGCTCGCGCTGCAGGGCCTGTGCGGCATGCTCTACCTGGGCCGCTGCATCGGCCAGGCTGTTGCCGAACAGCGCGGCCAGGTGCTGCTGGCCGGGCGGGGCCTCGTCAAAGCCCGTGAGAGTGGTGTGCCAGGTGTCGCCGCTCTTGCTGCAGACCAGGCCCGGCAGGGCCGCCGCCGTGCGGGCCGGCGAGCTCGATAAGCCCTTGTCCGCCCGGACCAGCACCTGGGTGCCCATGCGCGCAGACAGCAGCCGGCTGGCAATGTCTGCGAGCTGCTCCATGGAGTCGGCCTGGGCCATGGCGCTGCGCCAATGGCGCAGATCCTCGGCCGATGGCGTGCCGCCCGGATAGACCAGGCGTGACGCAAAGCGCCACACCGGCCCGCTGAGCACCAGGCAGGTGATGGCCACGGCCATGGCGTTCAGCCATTTCGACTCCACGGGCAGCAAAACGGTCAGCGACGCCACCAGCAGGCCCAGCACGATGAGCATGGCCGAGGCCAGCGCACGCCTGGCCCAGACGTTGACGACGAACACGCGCCAGCGCAGCACGCCATAGACCAGCACCAGCGGGAACAAGGGCTCCAGCAGCACCTGCCATGGATACTGGCGAATGCCCAGGGCTGCAAAGGAAAAGCCCGACATGGCCAGCAGCCCCCAGGCGCAGGAGATGGCGATCGCGGCCATCTGTTTGCGCCGCAGCGGCACGGACGTGTGCACAAAGCCCCAGCCCAGAACGGCCAGACCGGCGGCCGCGAGAAAAGCCCAGATCAGGCTGGTGGTCCAGCCCACGGCACTGGGCACGACCACCCACTCCAGCCCGGTGAAGGGCTCGAAATGCACAAACTCGCCGGGCGAGTACAGCAGGGACAGCAAGGCAGCCAGGGCGGCCAGCGCATAGGCCGCGATCAGCCAGCGCCGCTGCAGCGCGACCTCGCAAAAGATCACGCAAAAGTGCAGAAAGGCGGCCGAGGTCAGCGGCAGCGAGGACAGCAAGGCCATGGAGACGGGCACGCTGGCCAGGCCCAGCCAGTTGGGCAGCTCGTTGCCCACGATCCAGGTCGCCACCCCCAGAAGAAATACCACCAGCAGGCGCGAGCCCGCGACCTGCCTGGCCCACAGCAGCAGCACGCCGCTGAGCGCAAGGGTTTCGAACAAGGTGAGCAGCAGGGCGAGGTGTATGGCCATGGCAGGACTGTAAACGCCGTGAGCAGGGCCTGCCGAAGGTCTGTATCCGTTGTTGACAGGTCATGGAAATTCATCAATGAAATCAAAGATCTGCTGGCTGGCATGGAAGCTGCGTCAACTGGTGCATGAACCGCTTGCATCACGCCACCGCCTCCTGCCATGCCCGTGCTGAACTGGAGATCAGCACGCTGCTCGGCCCTGCTGCCTGGCAGCAGTTGTCGCCCGCCATACAGCGCAGGTTCGGCAGCCATCGCCAAACGGCTTGCTATGCAGGGCATATGCAGCTGCGGGCATCGCCGCTCGGACAGGTGTTCGCCATCCTGGCCCGGCTGCTGGGCAGCCCGCTGGCCGGGCGCCGTGCAGGCAGCGTGCCCGCCTGGGTCCAGGTGTACGGCGATGGCCGGGGCGGCGTGGTCTGGGCCAGGCAGCTTGGCACGCCGGGCAGCAGAGGCAGCCAGCGTGTGCGCTCCACCAAGCGCCTGGGGCCTGGTGGCAGCCTCGAGGAGTGCACGGAGGGCGGGCTGTCCATGGATCTGCGGGTCTGCGTGGAGGACGGCGCCCTGGTGTTCTACAGCTGCCGCTATTTTTTTCTGCTGGGTCGCTGGCGCATGCCGGTGCCGGCCTGGCTGACTCCCGGCGTCTGCCGCGTCGAGCACCGCGACGAAGGTCCGGAGCGCTTTCGCTTCACGCTCGACATGCAGCACCCGCTATGGGGCCATACCTTTCATCAAACCGGTGTCTTCACCGACCCTCTGGAGTTCTGACATGACCATGATCTTCATCCTGCTCACGGTGCAATCGCTGCTGGGCGCATTCGACAATTTCTGGCACCACGAGCGCGAGGCCCGTCTGCCGCAGCGCACCTCGGCCCGGTACGAGCTGCGCCTGCATGCGGCGCGCGAAGCCATTTATGGCCTGTTGTTCGCAAGCTTTGCCTGGCTGCAGTGGAGCGGCTGGTGGGTCGTGCTGCCTGCGGGCCTGCTCGTCACCGAGCTGTTCATCACGATTGCCGATTTCCTGGAGGAGGACCGCAGCCGCAAGCTGCCGCCGCTGGAGCGCGCCCTGCACACCGTGCTGGCCGTGAGCTATGGCCTGCTCGTGGGTCTGGTGGGGCCGCTGTTCTGGCAGGCGGCTCAGGACGCGCCCGGGGTGGTGGTCGTCACCCATGGCTGGTGGACGGTGCTGTTCAGCCTGGCTTCTGCGGGGGTGCTGCTGTGGAGCCTGCGCAATGCGCTGGCCGTGCACAAGCTCGGCGCCATGCTGGAGGAGCTGCAGGCGGCTCCAGCCGCGCATGGCGCGCTGCGGCAAGGTCTGGGGCAGTCCACGGTGCTGGTGACCGGCGGCACCGGCTTTGTGGGCCAGGCCCTGGTGCAGCGTCTGCTGCATGAAGGCCGCCGCGTGCTGGTGCTCAGCCGCGACCCGCTGCAGGCGCGTGCCGCACTGGGTCAGCATGTCTGGGTGATGGAGCGGCTGGACGACATCCCCTGCGAGACGCGCATCGATGCCGTGGTGAATCTGGCGGGTGCGGCCATCCTGGGCGCTCCCTGGACCCGGGGCCGGCGCCTGGTGTTGCTGCAAAGTCGCCTGCAGGTGGCCGACCAGGTGCAGGCGCTGATTCAGCGCTTGCAGCACAGGCCCGAGGTCCTGGTCTGCGCCTCTGCCGTGGGGTATTACGGCCTGCCCGCGCACCATCTGCCGCTGGACGAGGCGGCGCCCGCCGAGCCCGGGCGCTTTCAGTCCGAGCTGTGCGCGCAGATCGAGGCCGCAGCGCAGCGCAATCAGGCGCTGGGTCTGCGCGTGGTCTGCCTGCGCCCCGGCATTGTTCTGGGCCATGGCGATGGAGCGTTTCCGGCATTGGCGTTTGCGGCGCGCATGGGGCTGAGCGCCGTGCTCGCAGGCGGGCGCCAGCCCATGCCCTGGATTCATCTGGACGATGCCGTGGGCCTGATCTGCCATGCGCTGACCGAGTCCGCGCTGCACGGCCCGCTGAATGCCGTGGCGCCTCAGGCCGTCACGCAGCAGCAGTTTGCGCGTGCACTGGCCACTGCCGTGCAGCGCCCGCAGTGGCTGAGCCTGCCGGCCTGGCCCTTGAAGCTGGCTCTGGGCGAGATGTCCGAGCTGCTGCTCAGCGGCCAGAACGTGGTGCCGGCTGCGGCCCTGCGGAGCGGGTATCGCTTTCGCCATCCGTTTCTCGCACCAGCGCTGGTGAGGCTGAGTGCGCCACTTCGCCATGCCGGTCCGCAGCCCGAGACCGGCAATAGCGCCGCCAGCTGCTGACGGCAAAGCCACTGCTGCAAGGGGGGCAGCCCTTGCCGTGGGTTCTGGTCTGACACGGAATTTCTGCTGTGACCACGGGCAAATGCCCTCGCGACTGGCATGGGAGGCCGTGCCGCGAGGGCTAACCTGAACACAGGTCAACCAGGGCCGTACTCGTTTGAGACTTACAACGAAAGGATGAAGTTATGAACAAGGATCAAGTCACAGGAGCGCTCAAGGATGCTGCCGGCAAGGTGCAGCAAAAAACGGGCGAGCTCATCAACAGCCCCGAGCAGCAGGCCAAGGGCATTGCCAAGCAGGTTGAAGGCACGGCCCAGAAGAAGGTGGGTGATGTGAAGCAGGCGCTCAAGGACGCGGCCAAGTAAGCCCATGTCCAGATCAGGCAGCTGCATGCAGGCCGATCGCTTGATCCGGCTTTGACAAAGCTGCTGACCCATCATCCGCAAAAGGCCCGCCAGGCATGTGCCAGCGGGCTTTTTTCATGGCTTTGATTCTTCTCGCCGCGCGCCTGCAGGGCTTTGCAACTGGATTGGTGCAGCGGAGCGCTCGGGAATGATCGGCATGCGGCGGCGCAAAAGTCCGGGCCCTCCCCGGTCAGGGCGGTCGCAGATGCCGGCAGGTGAGGCTTATTTCTGTGCCAGTCATGGCCATGTGCGAGGTTGTGGGCAAAATGTCAGAAGAGAAGAGTTTTGTTTTCCGCGTTTCACTCAGGAGCCCCACGATGCCTCATGTCTTCGCCAACACACTCAAATCATTTGAAACTGCCAGCGGAAAGAAAGGCAAGTTTTATTCGCTGCCAGCCCTGGCCAAGCTTCACCCCCAGATCAAGCGCCTGCCCGTGTCGCTGCGCATCGTGCTGGAGTCCGTGCTGCGCAACTGCGACGGCAACAAGGTCACCGAAGAGCATGTGAAGCAGCTCGCCAACTGGGCGCCCAAGGCGGTGCGCAGCGAGGAGATCCCGTTCGTGGTCTCGCGCGTGGTGCTGCAGGACTTCACGGGCGTGCCCCTGCTGGCCGACCTGGCCGCGATGCGCAGCACGGCCGCCAAGCTGGGCAAGAAGCCCAAGTCCATCGAGCCCCTGGTGCCCGTCGATCTGGTCGTGGACCACTCCATCATGGTCGACTACTTCGGCAGCAAGAAGGCGCTGGATCTGAACATGAAGCTGGAGTTCTCGCGCAACAAGGAGCGCTACCAGTTCATGAAATGGGGCATGCAGGCCTTTGACACCTTCGGCGTCGTGCCCCCGGGCTTCGGCATCGTCCACCAGGTCAATCTCGAATACCTGGCGCGCGGCGTGCACAAGGCCAAGAAGGACATCTACTACCCCGACACCCTGGTCGGCACCGACAGCCACACGACCATGATCAACGGCATCGGCGTGGTCGGCTGGGGCGTGGGCGGCATCGAGGCCGAGGCTGCGATGCTGGGCCAGCCCGTGTACTTTCTGACGCCCGACGTCGTGGGCTTCGAGCTCACGGGCGAGCTGCGCGAGGGCGTGACCGCCACCGACCTGGTGCTCACCGTGACCGAGATCCTGCGGCGCGAGAAAGTCGTGGGCAAGTTCGTGGAGTTCTTCGGCCAGGGCACGCGCAGCCTGTCCCTGCCGGACCGCGCAACCATAGGCAATATGGCGCCCGAGTACGGCGCCACCATGGGCTTTTTCCCCGTGGACGAAAAAACCATCGACTACTTCAAGGGCACGGGCCGCAGCAAGGCCGAGATCGAGGCCTTCGAGGCCTACTTTCGCGCCCAGGGCCTGTTCGGCGTGCCCGAGGCCGGCGAGATCGACTACTCGCAGGTGGTCAAGCTCGATCTGGGCAAGGTCGCCCCGAGCCTGGCCGGCCCCAAGCGTCCCCAGGACCGCATGGAGATCGGCGATGTGGCCAGGACCTTCGATCAGCTGTTCTCCGCGCCCATGGCCGACAACGGCTTCAACCAGCCCGCCGAGCGGCTCGCGCAGAGCTTCGATGTCAGCTGCGGCCAGGGCACGCCTGCGCAGGATGCGGTGGCGCCGCAGCCGGGCTCGCAGCGCTCCGTGGTCGAGATGGTGGGCAACCGTCCCACGCTGGAGTCGGCCCAGGATGCGGGTCAGCCTGCGCAATGCACGCTCGATGCCGGGCCTGCGCTCAAGATCAGCGATGGCGATGTGCTGATCGCGGCCATCACCAGCTGCACCAACACCTCCAACCCCAGCGTGCTGCTGGCCGCAGGCCTGCTGGCCAAGAAGGCGGTCAAGGCCGGGCTCAAGGTCCAGCCCCATATCAAGACCTCGCTGGCACCGGGCTCGCGCGTGGTCACCGAGTACCTCACGGAAACCGGCCTGCTGCCTTACTTGGAGAAGCTGGGCTTTGCGCTGGCCGGCTACGGCTGCACCACCTGCATCGGCAATGCCGGCGATCTCACGCCCGAGCTCAACCAGACCATCACCAGCAACAACCTGGTGTGCGCGGCCGTGCTCTCGGGCAACCGCAACTTCGAGGCGCGCATTCACCCCAACCTCAAGGCCAACTTCCTGGCCAGCCCGCCGCTGGTCGTGGCCTATGCGATTGCGGGCACCATGCGCCGCGACCTCATGACCGAGCCCGTGGGCCAGGGCAAGAACGGCAAGAACGTCTATCTGGGCGACATCTGGCCCACGACCGAGGAAATCCAGGCGCTGATGAAGTACGCCATGAACGGCAAGGCTTTCCGCGCCAACTACGCCAAGGTCAAGACCGAGCCCGGCAAGCTCTGGGAAAAGATCCAGGGCGTCTCCGGTGCCACCTATACCTGGCCCGAGAGCACCTACATCGCCGAGCCGCCGTTCTTCGAGAACTTCGCGCTGGAGCCCGCTGCCGACAAGGGCGAGGCCGTGGGCGTGCAGGGCGCGCGCATCATGGCGCTGTTTGGCGACTCCATCACCACCGACCATATCTCGCCGGCCGGCTCCATCAAGGAAAGCTCGCCCGCAGGCCAGTGGCTGCTGGCCCACGGCGTGCAAAAGGCCGACTTCAACAGCTATGGCTCGCGCCGCGGCAACCACGAGGTCATGATGCGCGGCACCTTTGCCAACGTGCGCATCAAGAACCTCATGCTCCCGGCCCTGGCCGGCGGCTCGCGCGAGGAGGGAGGCCTCACGCTGTTCCAGGGCGAGGACGGCCAGACCGAGAAGATGTACATCTATGACGCGGCCATGAAATACCAGGCCCAGGGCCTGTCCACGGTGATCTTTGCCGGCGAGGAGTACGGCACGGGCTCCAGTCGTGACTGGGCCGCCAAGGGCACGCAGCTGCTGGGCATCAAGGCCGTGGTGGCCAAGAGCTTCGAGCGCATCCACCGCTCCAACCTTGTGGGCATGGGCGTGCTGCCGCTGCAGTTCAAGGGCGGCGACAGCTGGGAGTCGCTGGGGCTCACGGGCAATGAGCGCATAGACATCATTCCGGCGGCCGATCTCGCGCCCCAGAGCGATGCCCGGCTCGTGATCCACCGCGCCGATGGCAGCCAGCAGGAGCTGACGCTCAAGCTGCGCATCGATACGGCCATCGAGGTCGATTACTACCGCGCGGGCGGCATCCTGCCCTATGTGCTGCGGCAACTGCTGACCGCGTCCTGAGCGCACACGGAGCTAGCGGTTTTGATAGCGGCTAGCGCTTGTCAGTCATGACTTTCAGTACTGAAACTATCTGAAAGTGACAACTGGAAAGCGCTACCAGCTATCAAAACAATGATTCAAGTCGTCTTGCCAGGACGGCTTTTTCTTTGCAGCTGGCTGATGCTGGCGCGTATGTGGGTCAGCAGCGACTCCAGCAGCGGCTGGGCCGGGCCCGGCAGCCACATGGCCTGCATTTGCGACAGAGGATGGTCGCCGGCAATCGGGATGAAGACCAGGCCGGGGAAGTTCACGCGCTGCAGGCAGGCGGGCACCAGGGATACGCCCTGGCCCAGCGAGACCAGGGACAGCACGGACAGCCAGTGCCTGACCTCGTGGCGCAGATCGGGCGCAAAGCCTGCGCTGTGGCAGATCTGCCAGATCTGCTCGTGGTAGTCGGGCGAGACCTCGCGCGAGAACAGCACCAGGCGCTCATGCGCGAGCTGCGCGACCTGCAGCCTGTCCTGTCCGGCCAGCGCATGCTCTGCGGGCAGGCAGGCCAGAAAAGGCTCGATCACCAGGGTATGCGCCTGCAGCCCCGCAGGCGCGCGCGTGGCATGCAGCAGGCCCAGGTCGAGCCGGCCCTGCTGCAGCGCCAGGGCCTGCTCGGCGCTGTTGAGCTCCAGCATGTCGATGCGCACCAGTGGATGCTCGACAGCAAAGCTTTTCAGCGCCTCGGGCAGGCCCCGGTAGACGCTGGAGCCCACAAAGCCCAGGCGTATGCGCCCGCGCAGGCCCTGGCCCATGGCGCGCATGTCCTGCTTCACGCGCTGGGTCTGGTCCATGATGGACTGCGCCTGTTCGCGCAGATGCGCGCCTGCGGCCGTGAGCCGCACTTCCTTGCTGCTGCGCTCGAACAACTGGGCGCCGAGCTCGTCTTCGAGCTGGCGTATGGCCACGCTCAGCGGCGGCTGGGAGATGGCCAGTCGCTGCGCGGCGCGGCTGAAGTGCAGCTCCTCGGCCAGCACCAGGAAATATCGGAGTTGTCTGAGCTCCATGGCTTGTCTATCCGTTTTAAATATTGATCAATAGGTTATCAATATTTGACGCGAATGATTCTGCTCCCAAGAATGGGCTCATGAATCGATGAGTTGCCTTGGCGCAATGCAAGGCGGATTTTCAGGAGACAAGCATGAAATCGGATCAGCAGGCGCTGCAGGCCATGACGGCTGCGCTACACGCCCCCGTGCCCGACCGCAGGGACGGCAACTTCTACACCACGGACGCCGAGCTGGAGAGACTGCTGGCGCTGTACCTGCCTGCCGATGTCAACGCCCACCTGCAGCCCTATCTGCAGCGCATGGGCGAGCTGGCCGCAGGCAAGCTTGACGAATGGGCGCTTACGGCCGACAAGAACCCGCCCGTGCTCGAGCACCGCAGCCGCTCGGGCCAGGACCGCCAGCGCATCATCAAGCACCCGGCCTATGTCGAGCTGGAGCGCGTGGCCTATGGCGAGTTCGGCCTGGCCATCATGTCCCACCGTGGCGGCGTGCTGGGCTGGGAGGGCAAGCTGCCGCCCCTGGTCAAGTACGCGCTGACCTATCTGTTCGTGCAGTCCGAGTTTGGCCTGTGCTGCCCGCTGTCCATGACGGACTCGCTGGCGCGCACGCTGCGCAAGTTCGGCGAGCCCAGGCTCGTGGAGAAGTACTGGAGCCGGCTCACGGCACTGAAGTTCGAGGACCAGGCCCAGGGCGCGATGTTCATGACCGAGCAGGGCGCGGGCTCGGACATTGCGGGCACCGAAACCCTGGCCCGCCAGGACGAGGACGGCAACTGGCGCATCAGCGGCGAGAAATGGTTTTGCTCCAACCCCGATGCGGACTTTGCCATGGTGCTGGCGCGCGTCGAGGGCGATCCCGCAGGCATGAAGGGCATCTCGCTGTTCCTGCTGCCGCGCTGGCTGGATGACGGCACGCACAACCACTACCGCATCGTGCGCCTCAAGGAAAAGCTGGGCACGCGCTCCATGGCCAGCGGCGAGATCAACCTGCATGGCGCCGTGGCCTACCTGGTGGGCGAGCGCGGCCGGGGCTTTGTGCAGATTGCGGACATGGTCAACAACTCGCGCCTGTCCAACGGCGTGCGTGCGGCCGGGCTCATGCGCCGGGCGGTCTCCGAGGCCGAGTTCGTGGCCCGCGAGCGCCGCGCCTTCGGCAAGGCCTTGCAGGACATGCCGCTGATGCAGCGCCAGCTCGACAAGCTGCGCATCTACGCCGAGCAGGCGCGCACCATGGTGCTGCAGACGGCCACGGCCCTGCAGCGCTCGGACGCGCGTGAGGAGAATGCCTACGCGCTGCTGCGCATCCTCACGCCCATGATCAAGTTCCGTGCCTGCCGCGATGCGCGCAAGGTCACGGGCGACGCCATGGAGGTGCGCGGCGGCTGCGGCTACATCGAAGAGTGGAGCGATCCGCGCCTGGTGCGCGACGCCCACCTGGGCTCGATCTGGGAAGGCACGAGCAACATCGTGGCCCTGGACGTGATCCGCGCGATCAAGCGCGAGGGCTCGCTGCCCGTGCTGCAGGCGCATGCGGCGCAACTGCTGGCCGAGACCGAGGCCAGTGCCGACTTCAAGGCCGCGCTCTCGGCCTGCATGGACAAGGCCGCCGCCCTGGGCTTGCGCGCAGCCCAGGAGGGCGGCGACAAGCTCGCGCGCGCAGCTGCTTCAGGGCTCTACAACTGCTTCACGGCCATTGCCATGGCCTGGGAGGCGACCAAGACCGCCAGCCCCGAGCGCATGCGCTGGGCGCAGCTGGTGCTGCTGCACCGTGTGCTGCCGCGCGATCCCCTGGGCGATGGCGAGCTGCCTGCCGACTGGACGAGCTAGGAGCCAGAAGCATTCCGGAGAGCGCCTGTCTGCATGGCAAGCGCGGCTCCGCCCCTGCTGGCGACCGTCCACAAGAGACGGCGGCGGCGACCACAACAAAGGAGACAACTCATGCAAAAACGCACTTTTGCGCTGCATTGCGCGCTGCTGGCAGGTGCCATGCTTTCTTCCACGGCCGCCTGGTCCGAGCACTTTCCCGATCGTCCCGTGACCTTTGTCGTGCCCTTTCCACCAGGTGGCCCCACCGATGCCATGGCCCGCACCCTGGCCGTGGCCCTGACCGAAAGCCTGGGTCAGAGCGTGATCGTGGAAAACCGTGCCGGGGCTGGCGGCAACATCGGTGCCGATGCCGTGGCCCGCAGCAAGCCCGATGGCTACACCATCATGTTCGGCACCTCGGGCCCGCTGGCCATCAACAAAAGCCTTTACAGCAAGATCAGCTATGACCCAGCCACCAGCTTTGCGCCCGTCATCCGCGTGGGCTATCTGCCCAATGTGCTGGTGGTGCATCCCCGCATCCAGGCCAATACCGTGCAGGAGCTGATTGCGCTGGACAAGGCCCAGCCGCGCAAGCTGAATTACGCCTCGTCGGGCAATGGCGCTTCCTCGCACCTGGCCGGTGTGCTGTTCAATGAAAAAGCCGGCACCACGCTGCAGCATGTGCCCTACAAGGGCACGGGGCCGGCGCTCAACGACCTGCTGGGCGGCCAGGTGGACATGACCTTCACCGACATCCTCACGGCCCTGCCCTATATCAAGACCGGCAAGGTCAAGCTCATCGGTGTGGCCACCGAAAAGCGCTCCCAGGCTCTGCCGCAGGCACCCACGATTGCCGAGCAAGGCCTGCCCGGCTATGACGTGAGCGTGTTCTTTGGCGTGGTGGCCCCGGCGGGCACGCCGGCCGAGCGCATTGCGGTGCTGAACAAGGGCTTTCGCCAGGCGCTGGAAAGCGACAAGGTGCGCACGCTGTTTGCCTCCCAGGGGCTGGAAGCCTCGCCCGATCTGACGGCCGAAGGTCTGGCGCGCTTCATTCCTGCCGAGGTCACGAAGTGGCAGCGCGTGGTGCAGGTCTCGGGCGCGCGCCTGGACTAGTCCAGGGAAATCCAATGCAGCCCGGATGCGGCACAGGCGAGAGCGGCCACCACCGGGCGAGGCTGCCGGCACGGAAGCCGGCCCTTCGCCCAGGCCCGCCGTGGTGCAGCATCATCCGGGCTTTTGAAACACTTCAATCATGGAAAAAACTGTGGCATCCGAACCTCATGAGCTGCTGGGGCAGCTGCATTCCACTGCCGATGAATTCATCGCCATCCGGCGCGCCATCCACGCGCACCCGGAGCTGGCGTTCGAGGAGCAACGCACCAGCGATCTGGTCGCCGAATGCCTGCGCAACTGGGGGTACCAGGTGCACCGGGGGCTGGGTGGGACCGGCGTGGTCGGCGTGCTGCAGAAAGGGGAGGGCACCAAATCGATAGGCATTCGTGCCGATATGGATGCCTTGCCGATTCTCGAGCGTACCGGGCTGGACTATGCCAGCCGGCTGCCCGGGAAAATGCATGCCTGCGGCCATGACGGGCACACGGCCATGCTGCTGTGCGCGGCCCGGTATCTGGCGCAATCCCAGGATTTCAATGGCCGGTTGCATCTGATTTTTCAGCCGGCCGAAGAAAACGAGGGTGGGGCGTTGCGCATGGTGGAGGAAGGGCTGTTCGAGCAGTTTCCCTGCGACGAAATCTATGCCCTGCACAATGCGCCCGGTCTGCCCGTGGGCCAGATGGCCATCAGCTCGGGGCCGGCCATGGCCTCGTTCGACCGCGTGACTGTCACCCTGCGCGGGCGCAGCGCACACGGCGCCATGCCGCACCATGGCATTGACAGCATGCAGTGTGCTGCCAGCATCGTTCTGGGGTTGCAATCCATCATCACGCGCGAGATCGACGCACAGCAGGCGGTGGTGATCACCGTAGGCTCTATTCAGGCCGGCGAGGTCTACAACATCGTCCCCGAAAGCGCGGTACTGAAGATCGGGGTCAGGGCGCTGGACCCCGATGTGCGGCGCAAGGTCGAGCAGCGGCTTCAAGCGTTCGTGCAGGCCCAGGCCAGCAGCTATCAGCTGGAGTGCGAGATCGAATATCTGCACAAATACCCTGTGCTGGTGAACCGCCCGGAACAAACCGAATACGCACGCCAGGCCGCCATCCGCCTTCTGGGGGCTGACATGGTGGGCGAACGCCCGCCGACCATGGGCAGCGAAGATTTCGCCTACATGCTGCAGCATCGGCCGGGCGCCTACATCCGCCTTGGCAATGGCGTGGGGGAGGACGGTGGCTGCATGGTCCACAACCCGCTTTACGACTTCAATGACAAGGCTCTGCACATCGGCGCCGCGTTCTGGGTCCACCTGGCCAGCAGCTATCTGGTCTGAGAGACAGCATTCATCGCATATCCACCCCTGACAAAAGAGGAGACAAACCCATGAAAGCCAATATCCAGCGCCGTCACCTGATTCGAGGCGCAGCCGCACTGGCTGCCGCTGCCAGCGTGCCAGCCCGCATGAGCTGGGCCGTCGAGCAATATCCCACCAAGCCGCTGACCTTGATGGTGCCCTATCCCGCAGGCGGGGCCAGCGATGTCGCGGCCCGGATCTTTGGGGAGTCCATCAGCCGCTCCATCAAGCAGCAGGTGATTGTGGAAAACGTCGGCGGCGGTACCGGGCTGATCGGAGCCGGCAGGGTGTTGAGTGCCCCGGCCGACGGATACATGTTTTTCCACGGCTCGGCCAACGAGATCTTTCTGGCGCCCATGCTCAATCCTGCTGCGCGCTACAAGCCGGGCGATTTCACCTTGGCTGCCCCCACCACGGATGCCGCCATCGTCCTGCTGGCCAAGAACGAGCTGCCGGTGAGCAGCTATGACGAGTTCATCACCTACGCCCGCCAGCACAAGGACAAGCCGCTGACCTATGGGACGGTGGGGGTGGACTCCATGTACAACCTCATGGGCGATGCGCTGGCCGCACAGCTGCAGCTCTCGTTCTTGCATGTGCCCTACAAGGGCGCGGCACCGGCCTTGCAGGATGTGGCAGGGGGGCAGGTGGACTTCGCCATCCTGCCTTACCAGGCCAGTTTTGACGGCATGGCCAAACAGGGGCGGCTGAAGATCCTGACCAGCTTCTCCAAGGCCTTGCCCAAAGAGCTGGCGCACATCCCGTTGATCTCGCAAAGCCGCTACAGCCCGGATTTCGAATACGCGATCGGCGCGGGCTACTTCGTCAGAAAAGGCACGCCCGAGGCGCGGGTTGCGGTGCTGCGCTCCGCGGTTGCCGAGGCCTTGATGAAGCCCGAGGTGCGCGCCAAGCTGGAGAGCGAAGGCAAGAACATCCGTCCTCCGGCCCAAACCCAGGCCGAGTCGGATGCGCGCTTTCAGGAACAGTACCGGCGCCTGTCGCAACTCATCCAGAGCGTGGGGCGCAAGCCCCTGGCCTGATGTCGTGGCATGGGTGCATGCCGCTATCCGGGCGCAGTAGCCGCCCGCATGTATTTGGAGGAGAGGTCAATGCAAGCTCCCGCTGCAGCACGTACAGGTGCTCTCGCAGGCATCAAGGTGCTGGATTTGTCGCGCATTCTGGGCGGGCCGCTGTGCGGCCAGATCCTGGGTGACCACGGGGCCGATGTGCTCAAGGTAGAGCCGCCCCAGGGCGACGACACACGCAGCTGGGGCCCGCCGTTCCAGGACGGCGTGGCCTCGTATTACCGGGGACTCAACCGCAACAAGCGCACCCAGTTCCTGGATCTCGCGAGTGACCCGGGTCAGCAGGCGGTGCTGGCCCTCATGGCCCAGGCCGATGTGGTCCTGGAGAACTTCAAGATAGGCACCATGGAGCGCTGGGGCATAGGCTGGGAGCAGATGCGCGAGCGCTTTCCGTCCCTGGTCTGGTGCCGGGTCAGCGGCTTTGGCGCCGACGGCCCGCTGGGCGCCTGGCCCGGCTATGACGCGGCCGTGCAGGCCATGACGGGGCTCATGAGCGTCAACGGCCAGGCCGATGGCCCGGCCCTGCGTGTAGGTCTGCCTGTGGTGGACATGGTCACGGGGCTCAACGCCGTCATCGGCGTGCTGCTGGCGCTGCAGGAGCGTCAGCGCAGCGGCCTGGGCCAGCTGGTCGATGCCTCGCTCTACGACAGCGGCATTTCCCTGCTGCATCCGCATGCGGCCAACTGGTTCATGAGCGGCAAGACCCCGCAGCGCACGGGCAATGCCCATCCCAACATCTATCCTTACGACAGTTTTGCCACGGGGGGCTCGCCGGTGTTTCTGGCGGTGGGCAACGACCGGCAGTTTGGCCTGCTGTGCGCTCATCTGGACTGCCAGGCCCTGGCCGTTGATGTGCGCTTTGCGACCGCAGGCCAGCGATCGAGTCACAGACATGAGCTCAAGCCCTTGCTCGAAGAGGTCCTGCAGGCCCATGATGGCCCGGTCCTGGCCGAGCAGCTCATGGCGCTGGGCGTGCCCGCAGCTCCCGTGCTCGATGTGGAGGCCGCCCTCGAGCATCCGCATACCCTGCATCGTGAAATGGTGGTCGAAATGGACGACGACTATCGGGGCCTGGGAGCTCCTGTGAAGCTCAGCCGCACGCCGGCCAGCTACCGCTACAAGCCTTTGACGCCGGGCCATGCGTTCGAGGACGACTGCTGAGAGCGTGAGCACGCTCTGAAGGGGCGAGCTGCGGCTTCTCGCGGGTCTGGCAAGAGGTTGAGAGGCCGTGATGATGCATGACCAGCGTACCCGGCAAGACGGGTATTGGCTCGATCGCAGATTCCTTTGCCGGGGGCGTGTATAAAGCCCGCCATGGCTGCTTCGCCGCCCACCCCAGTCATGTACAACAACTCCAGCGCCGCCATGGCGCTCCCCACTTTGGCAGCCACGCCGCTGCAGCCCGAGTTCCTGCCCCTGGTGCACGATGTGCGAGCCAGCCTGGTCAGCACGCTGGGCGCACGACTGCACAGCCTTTATCTGTACGGCAGCGTGGCCCGCGCCACGGCTCAGGCTGGTTGCTCCGACCTGGATCTGAGCCTGGTGCTCACAGGCCCGCTGGAGCCCGAGGAGCAGCAGGTTCTTGAGCAGTTGCGGCTGCAGCTGCAGGAGCGTCACCCCGTGGTCAGCAAGATCGACTTCGACCTGGGCGAGCTGGCCCAGGTGCTGGCGCCGGCCCAGCGCGACAGCTGGGGCTACTGGCTCAAGCACGAATGCCGTTGCCTTTATGGCGAGGATCTGGCTGCAGGCTTTGCGGTATTCGCCCCGTCGCCCGCGATTGCCCGGGCCCTCAATGGCGACTATGCGCAAACCCTTGCTGACTATGGCCGGCGCATTGCCCGGGCCGGCATGCCCGAACAGCGGCTGCGCCTGCAGAAAGAGGCGGCACGCAAGCTGATACGCGCCACGAATGTGCTGCGCACCGAGGGTGAAAGCCACTGGCCTGGCAGTCTGGAAGACTATGTCGCGAGCCTGGCCCGCCGTCATCCAGAGATGGCGGCGCAGATGGAATTTTTTCTGTGCGAGGCGCGCACGCCTGATGTCGAGGGCCGCATCTTCCTCGAGCGGCTGGCCGCCTTCACGCAGTGGCTGCAGCAATGCGAGCGGGCAGGCCAGGCCGCGCAATGAGCGCTGCCCGGCACTCGGGCTGGCGCGGGGTGACAGGCAGGCTCAGCTTCCTGCGACCTTCATGCGGTTGATGAGGATGGAGCCCACGGTCTTGGCACCGTAGTTGTAGGCATCGGCGCCCACGGCCTCTATGCCTTTGAGCATGGTCTTGAGGTTGCCTGCAATCGTGATCTCGTGCACGGGGAAGGCGATCTCGCCGTTCTCCACCCAGAAGCCGCTGGCGCCGCGCGAATAATCGCCGGTCACATAGTTCACGCCCTGGCCCATGAGCTCGATCACGAACAGGCCCGTGCCCAGTTTCCTGAGCATGGCATCCAGGTCGTCGCCAGGCCTGGTGCGGCGCGAGCGCAGCGTGAGGTTGTGCGATCCGCCCGCATTGCCCGTGGTCTTCATGCCCAGCTTGCGCGCCGAGTAGCTGGACAGGAAGTAGCCCTCCACACGGCCGGCGTCCACGACCTTGCGCGCCTGCACGCGCACGCCTTCCTCGTCGAACGGCGAGCTGCCCTTGCCGCCGAGCACGAACGGGTCCTCGTCGATGTCGATGTGCTTGGGGAAAACGCTTTTGCCCAGGCTGTCGAGCAAGAACGTGCTCTTGCGATACAGCGCACCGCCGCTGACGGCCTGCACAAAACCGCCCAGCAGGCCTGCAGCCAGGGGGGACTCGAACAGCACCGGGCATTCGGTGGTCGGGATCTTGCGGCTGCCCAGGCGGCTCAGGGCACGCTGGGCTGCGTAGCGGCCGACCTCGGCCGGCGAGGCCAGCTCGATGGCATTGCGCTGCGAGCTATACCAGTAGTCGCGCTGCATCTCAGCGTTCTTGCCGGGCATGGAGGCGATGGGCGCGACCGAGAGGCTGTGGCGCGAGCTTGCATAGCCGCCGCGAAAGCCGTTGGTATGGGCGCTGAAGAAATGGCTTTGCTGGGCCGAGACGCCTGCGCCCTCGCTGTTGGTGATGCGCTTGTGCGTCTTGAGCGCCGCCTCCTCGCATTCCAGCGCCAGCTGTGCGGCCTCTTCGCTGTTGATGGACCAGGGGTGGAACAGCTGCAGGTCGCGGTGCGAATCCGGCAGCGCGATATCGGCCGCGTCGGGCAGACCGGCCATGGGGTCCTCGGCCGTGAAGCGTGCAATGTCGTAGGCGGCCTGCACGGTCTGCTCGATGGCGGCTTCGGAGAAGTCGGAGGTGCTGGCATTGCCTCGACGATGGCCCAGATAGACCGTCACGCCCAGGGACTTGTCGCGGTTGCGCTCCACGGTCTCCAGCGCGCCCTTGCGCACGCTCACGCTCAGGCCACAGCCTTCGGAGACTTCGGCTCCGGCATCGCTTGCGCCCAGTTTTTTCGCGTGGGCCAGGGCCTGGTCCACCAGGCCCTCGAAAAACGGTTGGCTGTAACTAAAGCCGGAATCGGCCTGCTGATGGGCATGACTTGCCATGCTGGATCGGGGTTTTTTCATAGCGGCGGATATGATAGCCGCCACTGCGGTGCCTGCAGCGCCCTGAGAACGAAGTTCGCCGAACAAATCACCCGAATGTCCGCACCATGGCCTGGGCCATGGCTGCAGTTGCCGCCTTGCCTGGCTGTGCTCCCGGGCGATTTGCCTTTCAAAAGACCTCCGGCTCAGGGCATGTGCGCCGCCCCTTCTGATTGCCCCGAAAACCATGTCACGCAAACCCAAAAAAGGCTATTTTGTGAAAGGCCAGTTTGTTGCCGAAGGCAGCGATCTGGACCTGGAGCTCAAGGCCGAACTCAAAGGCACGAGCGAATCGAGCAAAACCGACCTCAAGCGCGAGATGGACGCGCTGCAGGAGCTGGGCAAGGAGCTCATGAGCCTGCGCGCCGACCTGTTCAAGCGCCTGGACCTTTCCGAGCAACTCGTGGAAGCCCTTGCAGAAGCCAGGCGCATCACCAACTTCGAAGGCAAGCGCCGCCAGATGCAGTATGTGGGCAAGCTCATGCGCAAGCTCGACGAGACCCAGATCGAAGCCATCAACCAGGCGCTGGACGAGCAGCGCAACGGGTCTGCGGCCGAGAAGATGGCCTTGCACGCGGCCGAGCAGTGGCGCGACCGGCTGATCGCCGAGGAGTCGGCCCTGTCCATCTGGCTGGAGCATTTCCCGGATACCGACATACAGCAATTGCGCGCCCTGATACGCCAGGCCCGCAAGGATCTGCCCCAGGGTCATGAGGCCAGGGTGCAGGAGTCCACGGGTCAGGCCCAGCGCAAGAGTCGTGCCTACCGCGAGCTGTTCCAGCTGGTGCGCGAGCAGCTGGGCAGCACGGGGCAGGGCGGCCAGGATGGCGGCGAGGCAGAGGATGAGAGCCATGACTGAGGCCGAGGCACTGGACGCCGTCAAAATCGGCATCGTCTCCATCAGCGACCGTGCCAGCAGTGGCGTCTATGAGGACCGGGGCCTGCCCGCACTCAAGGCGTGGCTGGGCAGCGCTCTCAAGAACCCTCTGGAGTTCGAGGCCCGGCTGATTGCCGACGAGCAGGCGGCCATCAGCCAGACCTTGATCGAGCTGGTGGATGCCGGCTGCGCCCTGGTGCTGACCACGGGCGGCACGGGCCCGGCCCGGCGCGATGTGACGCCCGAGGCGACGCTGGCCGTGGCCCACAGGGAAATGCCCGGCTTTGGGGAGCAGATGCGCCAGATCAGCCTGGCCTTTGTGCCCACGGCCATACTCTCGCGCCAGGTGGCCGTGATCCGCGCCAGCAGCCTCATCATCAACCTGCCCGGTCAGCCCAAGGCGATTGCCGAAACGCTGGAAGGCCTGAAGAACGCCGACGGCACGCAAAGAGTCAACGGCATCTTCGCGGCCGTGCCCTATTGCATAGACCTCATAGGCGGCCCCTACCTGGAAACCCACGATCAGGTCTGCAAGGCCTTTCGCCCCAAGAACGCCCAGCGCCCGGCCCGGGGTTGAACGTTTTCTATTCTTTTGATAGCTGTAAGAACGTGTTTGCGATCTCTACGCTGCCGCGTTGGAGCGCAATCGGGATGAGTTCGAGTCGATGGGCCGCAGCTTGCACCGGGGTGCAAGCAAGGGCCAGCGCGAAGAAATCGCCCGATTTCGCTCCAACCCTTGGGGCCAGTGGCTTTGCGGGCGGTCTGCAGCGTTGCGAATCCTCGCAATAGCACGGCTATTGCTGCGGTGTCGCGCCTTGCATCCCATCCCGCAAAGACACTGGCGCGGCACCGAGGAGATCGTAAACACGTTCTAAGCGCCCGTCTGCAGGGCGCTTGCAGCTGTTTTTGTTTGAATTTCTGATCTCGGTCCTCTGTCCGGTCGGAAGATGATTACAAAACATCACTATTTTTCCTGCGCTCCCCAGGCCTGATGTCATTGGCCTGTCATGCGGCGCACAGGTGCCACACATGTGCGCCAAATGCGGCCTGGAGGAGGGCCGCTGCGACGATCCAGAAGATCCGGCCACAAGCTGTCCCCTGGCCTGTTATTGCGGCGACATTTGCCCGTGCTAGCCCTATGTGCGATGCAGCATGGCACGCATAGCATGAAACGCTTCAGCCACAGACCCCGGCAGCAAAGGAGATTTCATGCAGCAAAGCTTCAAGACATCGATCACGGCCATGGCCTGCGCACTGTGCGCAGCAGGACTCGCAAGCGCAGCCCAGGCCCAGGACAAGATGCGCATAGGCTTTATCACCGACATGTCCAGCCTCTATGCCGATGTGGAGGGCAAGAACGGTGCCGTGGCCATACAGATGGCCATCGACGACTTTGGTGGCAAGGTGCTGGGCAAACCCATAGAACTGCTCACGGCCGACCATCAGAACAAGGCCGACATCGCGGCCAGCAAGGCCCGTGAATGGATAGATACCCAGGGCATCAGCCTGGTGTTTGGTGGCACCAATTCGGCCACGGCCCTGGCCATGGCCAAGGTGGCACAGGAGAAAAAGCGCGTCTTCATCGACAACGGCGCGGGCAGCTCGGCGCTGACCAACGAGCAGTGCAGCCCCTATACCGTGCACTATGCGTTCGACACCGTGGCCCTGGCCAAGGGCACGGGCGCAGCCGTGGTCGAGCATGGCGGCAAGAGCTGGTTCTTTCTGACGGCCGACTATGCGTTCGGCCATGCACTGGAGGCCGACACCACGAAGATTGTCGAATCCAAGGGCGGCAAGGTGCTGGGCGCGGTCAGGACGCCGCTGAACGCGAGCGACTTCTCCAGCTTCATGCTGCAGGCCCAGAGCAGCAAGGCGCAGATTCTGGGCCTTGCGAATGCGGGCGGGGACACGATCAACTCCATCAAGGCCGCGCGCGAGTTCGGCGTGACCAAGAAAATGAAGCTCGCAGGCCTGCTGGTGTTCTTCTCGGACATCCACAGCCTGGGCCTCAAGAACACCGAGGGCATGCAGTTCACCGCACCCTGGTATTGGGACATGAACGATGCCTCGCGCCAGTTTGCCGATGCCTTCATGGCCAAGACCCAGCGCCGCCCCAGCGAAATCCAGGCCGCCGACTACTCGGCCACCATGAACTATCTGAAGGCCGTGGAAAAGGCCGGTACCCTGGATGCCGACAAGGTCATGGCAGCCTGGAAGAGCACCAAGATGGACGATTTCTTCGGCAGCGGCTACATACGCGACGATGGCCGCTACGCCCATGACATGTATCTCATGCAGGTCAAGTCGCCTGCCGAGTCCAAGGGCACGTGGGACTACTACAAGATCATCAAGAAGCTGCCTGCCGACCAGGTCTGGACCACCAAGGCCGAGAGCAAGTGCCAGTACTGGAGGTGAAAAAGGTGAGTGCAGAGCCTTGCATGATGCAGGCTCTGATTGACAGCGGGGCGGCCTGCCAAGACCGCCCCGCTGCACTACCGCCGTTCTGAAAGAGAGAGCTGTGTCTTTTTAGAACGAATGCGCCACGCCTGCGTAGAAGCCGTTTTGCGCTCCGCCCGCAAGCGGTCCCTTGCCTTCGGCAACAATGCCGAAGGCCGCGTTGCCACTGTTCATCACCCGGCCCACGCTTGCATAAAGCACGGTGCGCTTGGACAGGCTGTACTCGGAGCCCAGCAGGAACAGATTGGCCGATCCGCCATCGTTGTTCAGCGTCGTGCGGTATGCGGCCGCAACCAGGGTCAGCGGACTTGTGGGCTGGTAGCGTGCACCCAGCCAGTATTGCGTGGCCTTTGTCGGGCCGCTCTGGGCTTCTGAGGCAGAAAGCGTCTCATAGGCTGCAAACAGCTTGGCCGGCCCGAGCTGCGCGGAGCCGCCAAGTGCCAGATGCTTGGATGCGGTGTAGAGCGTGCTATAGCCTCCATTGGCATCGCGCACCGAGTCGTAGATCACCCGAAATTCCATGGAGGGTGAGGTATAGGCCAGCACCACTGCATCCTTGCGCAAGGCGCTGAAAGAGCCCGCCTGCTCGCCCAGGCTGGTCAATGCAAACCCGCTAAAGCCGCCGAAGCTAGGGGTTTCGTAATAAATCATATTGCTGTGGCCCTGCCAGTTGCGGCCATTGACCAGCGTCGCCGAGCCCATCGTCTGCTGGCCCGATGGATCGAGAGCCCATATCGCATCGGAGACCGGGATCTCGCGGCCCAGCTTGATGGTTCCGAATCCTCCTTTGAACCCCACGGTGGCCCGGCGGCCAAAGCTCAGCCCGCTGCTTGCACCATCAGGCAGCGCAAAGCCACCTTCAAGCTGAAACAGGGCCGAAAGACCGCCGCCCAGGTCTTCGTTTCCCTTGAACCCCCAGAAGCTGGTTCCCCATTCATTGCCAGCAGTCCTCCAGGCATTGCCGGAAGTCTGTGTCGTAAGGTCGTAGATATTCGACTGATAGGCCACACCCGAGACCACACGCCCGTAGACTGTGACCGAGTTTTGCGCATGGCCCAGGCCTGCGGCACCAGCCAGCGCTGCCACGGGAAGCCACTTGAGTACTTGCCACTTCATAGTCATCTCCTTGTTTGGAATACGTTGGAAAGGCCTTCTTGCAGCGTCTTCGCGCCAGGGCAAGAGCTTGCAGCGCAGGTCTGCACACGCAAGCACTCATGAATGACAGCGTTGTCATATCCGGGCGATGTCGACGACTTCAAAGGCCTGCATTGAGTCCGCTGGCTCCCGGTCTCCCGTCCGGTCACAGCCATTAATAGCGCACTACAAGAATGCGCATCGTGATGTCTGGTAGCACCATGTCCGAACAGCAGTAGGCTCTGCCGTCCCTCTCTGCCGTCCCTCTCTGCCGTCCCTCTCTGCCGTCCCTCTCTGCCGTCCCTCTCTGCCCATCGCCGGACAGCCGGCCATGGCGACCCCGGACATGGTGCGCAAATCCTAGCCTTGCCCCATGCTCTGCATGACATCTCCCTGTAAGCACTCAGGCGATAAACACCTTGTAACCGCGTGCCGCTGAGTACGCTGCTCTGCCTCTCTGGGCGCAGTCATCAGCTCTGAGGCAGCGCAGCATCTGGGTCTGCGCTGCACAGTCGGCCTGGCGCAATAAAGTTCCGCTCTGGTTTGCATCCATCAGTGCCGTTGCAGGCCCCGGGAGGGCTTGCGTAAAACCAACAGTCGCTGGCCCAAGATGGGTCAGCAGAATGAGTGTGAACATGCTCTTGGCGTATGAGCCGTGTTGTTTCAGTCCAGAATCTGCGCTTTGCACTTGTCGGGGCGCACTCGGGCCCTTCATCGGCAGGTGTGCAGTTGGTGTATCCGCTTATGACAATGAACCTGACGCAAACGTCGTCCGTCTCCAGCCCTGCCTCGTCAATGCAGGCCTTGCCGCCCATCGCATCCATGCAAGACCCGGGCCTGGCTGCACAGCTACAGCATCTGCTGGACCGCAAGACCAAGCCTGTGGGCTCTCTGGGGCGGCTGGAGTCTCTGGCCTTGCGCCTGGGCTGCATTCTCGGCAGCCAGACGCCCAGGCTGCAAGCGCCGCAGATGCTGGTGTTTGCAGGCGATCATGGGCTCGCGGCCCAGGGCGTGTCCGCCTATCCCGCCGATGTGACCTGGCAAATGGTGGAGAACTTTCTGTCTGGCGGGGCGGCGGTCAGTGTTCTAGCGCGCCAGCATGGCCTGGCATTGAATGTGGTGGACTGCGGTGTGGCCAAGGATTTCGCGCTGCGCGAGCAGGATCCCGACAACAAACTCCCCCAGCCTGGACAGCCCAGGCTGTGGCGACGCAAGCTCGGCTACGGGACACGCGACTGCAGCCAGGGCCCGGCCATGAGCCAGGCCGAGTGCGAGCTGGCCTTGCGCAACGGCATGAACCTGATGCAGAGATTGCCAGGCAATGCCTTGCTGCTGGGGGAGATGGGCATTGGCAATACCTCTTGCGCCTCGCTGCTGCTGGCCAAGCTTTGTGGCGAGCCTCTGGAGGAAGTCACAGGCGCAGGAACCGGCCTGGATGCCCAGGGCCTGGCACGCAAGACGGCAGTTTTGCATCAGGTGCTTGCGCTGCATGCCCGGCTTCACGACCCTCTGGAGGTGCTCGCAGCCATGGGCGGCTACGAGGTGGCCACCATGGTGGGCGCGGTATTGCAGGCTGCAGCCGAGCGCCGGGTGATCGTGGTGGATGGCTTCATTGCCACGGCCGCTGTGCTTGTGGCCAGCAGACTGCGGCCTTTTGTGCTTGAGCGCTGCGTGTTCTCGCACCGCTCGGGCGAGCCGGGTCATGCGCGCATGCTGGCCCATCTTGAAGCCGAACCTTTGCTGGACTGGCAACTGCGTTTGGGCGAGGGCTCGGGTGCGGCCCTGGTCTGGCCCTTGCTGGTTTCTGCCTGCGCGATTCTCAACGAGATGGCCAGTTTCGAGGCCGCCGGTGTGAGTACGGCCGGCTGAAAGACCAGGTGGGAGAGCAAAACATGGGGCTGTATGCGCTTTTTTCTGCAGCCCGGCGGCAGGCTATGGCCTAATGGAGTGTTGTCATCTCTTTTTAAAAGGAAAAACATCATGGGCAAGAAGATTGTCACTGAAGCCGACCGCAAAGCCACCCCCCAGCCCCCGCTGCCCAACGGCACAAGCCTGCCCACGCATGGCCGTGGCCAGCGCGTGAGCCGCGCTCGCGGTGCAAACACCCATCACAAGAAGAGCCCCGGCAAGCGTCATCGCTAAGCCCTGGCTTGACCGAGCCTGGTGCCGGTCTTCAGCCTGTGGTCAAGACCGGAGGCTGGTGGCTTGTCTCTCCCGGCCATCTCCAAAGCCGCTTGCTGTGTCAGCAAGCGGCTTTGTTTTTGGAGCTCAGCCTGCGTCTGCCACGGCCTGGGCGAGCAGGGCAATCGATCGGGGAGCGCAGCCTTCGGCGTCATTGCTCACGGTCACGAAAGCGGGCTGGCCTGCGCGGGTGATGCCGGCAATGGTTCGCGCCAGGACGGCGCGCGTATGCGGGTCGGGACTGCGGATCTCGGAAAACGGCTCATGCTTTTTCTGGGCATCGGCATAGCCGTAGGCTCCAAAAATACGGTTCAGATTCCAGCGGCAGACCAGAGGGCCAGGCCAGAGCGCGCGCAAGAGCGGCAACTGCTCTTCTATGGGCGGCATCTTGCCGTGAAGACCCAGGCAGTAGGTGCAGCCCGTGCTGCGCAGCATCTGGGCCAGCGCAGGCGTCATGAGCTCGGGGTCGCGCACTTCCAGGGCCACGATCACATGGGAGCTGGCGCTGTTGCCATCGAGGGTCTGGCGTACCGCGGCCAGCATGGTCTGCAGCCGACCCATGAGCTCGCCGAGGCGGCTCAGCAGGCCCCAGGTCAGAGGGCTTAGCTGGAACACCAGTACGCCAAGTTTTGATCCCAGACCCTGGACCGCAGGTTCCACAAAACAGGACAAGGCCAGGTCGGGCTGCAAGAAGGCAGGATTCAGCGCCCGGCCCTGGCCTTGCTCACTGCGTACCTGGGCATCGGTGACGGCGGCCGGGCATTTGATGACAAAGCGAAAGTCTCCGTCCACCTGGGCCGCATAGGCCGCGTACTGGCTGGCCGTCAGCGGCTGCCAGAAGCTGCGGTCCACGCAGATGCTGCGCAGCAGAGGGTGCTGGCAGTAGGCTTCAAGCCCTTTCCTGGAGAGCTGGCTGGCGTCATAGACCCCGTCCCAGACCAGGCCGTCCCAGCCGGGGTAGGACCATGTCGAGGCACCAAAGCGCAGCTCGGCGGGCAGCCGGGCTGCGAGCTCGGCCCATTGGGCGACCGAGGGGGAGGCCAGGACGCCCTGGTTTTTTCGTTGCTGGCCTGGTTTGCCTTGGACGGTGCCTGAAGTCGGCCTGGGCGGCTCGGCGGGTGTGGCGAAAAGATCTTCCTGCATGAGACTGTCTTGCTGTCCGTGGCCGCAATTTCAGGTGCCGGCGAACAGGCTGTTTTCGTTGAGCAGCGCGTGAATGATTTCGGGGTGAGCTTCCATGGCCCTGCGTATGGCTGCAGGAATGTTTCGACGCGTCTTGCGGCAAAGGCCTGGCTGGGGCTCAAGCTCGATGGTCAGGCCGCGTGCGCTGCGCACTTCGTGGTGTCCGGCCGAGATGCGCAACTGGATGCCCAGTTGCTCGGCCATGCGCTGCTGAAAGCGGCGCAGCTCGTCCAGGGTCTGTGCCCGTTCCAGGCGTGCCAGCAGCTGCTTTTCCTCCTCGCGGGTCAAACGCAGTATCCGTTGGTCGCCGTGACCGCTGTCCAGCAATTGCTGGTGCTCGCAAATGCAGGCACCGGCAGGGCAGGGCGTGCGCTGCGCGAAAAGCGGCAGGATCTGGAACTCGGGCCTGAGGTTGGACATGGCACCATTCTCATTCTAGAAATGCAGGAGCAGGGTCTCCTGTCCGGCAAGCTCAGACTTGCCGCCAGGCATGGGCAAAAGCTTGTGGCACACTCGATCGTTTTCCCAAACAACAGCGCCTGCTGGCGCCGGATTGCATGCAGAAAATCATTGGACAGATTGCCGCAGAACTCAAAACCACAGTACAGCAAGTGGCTGCGGCTGTGGAGCTGCTGGATGGGGGGGCGACCGTGCCCTTCATCGCGCGCTACCGCAAGGAAGTGACGGGCGGCCTCGATGATACGCAACTGCGCGAGCTTGACGCCCGCCTGAGTTATCTGCGTGAACTGGAAGACCGCCGCGTGGCCGTGCTCAAAGCCATTGACGAGCAAGGCAAGCTGACCGATCCACTGCGCCTGGCGATCGCCAATGCGCCGACCAAGCAGGAGCTGGAAGACATCTACCTGCCCTTCAAGCAAAAGCGCCGCACCAAGGGCCAGATTGCCAAGGAGTTCGGCATAGAGCCGCTGGCCGACAAGCTGTTTGCCGACCCCACGCTGGACCCGCACAAAGAGGCCGAGGCCTTTTGCCAGCCCGCCACCACCCTGGACGATGGCAAGCCCGGCCCCGATTTCTCCACCACCTTTGCCGTGCTGGACGGCGTGCGCGACATCCTGTCCGAGCGCTGGGCCGAAGATCCGGCCCTGGTGCAAAAGCTGCGCGAATGGCTGTGGGAAGAGGGCTTGCTCAAGTCCAAGAAAGTGGAGAGCAAGAACGAGAACGACCCCGAAGTCGCCAAGTTCCGCGACTATTTTGAATACGACGAACCCATTGGCCGCGTGCCCTCGCACCGGGCGCTGGCCGTGTTCCGTGGGCGGGCGCTGGAGATTCTGGAAGCCAAGCTGGTGCAACCCATTGAGCCCGAACCCGGTCAGCCCAGCCTGGCCGAGGGCAAGATTGCCCTGCACCTGGGCTGGAGCCATGCCAAGCGCGCCAGCGATGATTTGCTGCGCAAATGCGTGGCCTGGACCTGGCGCGTGAAGCTGAGCCTGTCCACCGAGCGCGATCTGTTCTCGCGCCTGCGTGAGGACGCCGACAAGGTGGCCATCAAGGTGTTTGGCGATAATCTGCGTGATTTGCTGCTGGCCGCGCCTGCGGGCCAGCGCACGGTGATTGGCCTGGACCCCGGCATTCGCACCGGCGTCAAGGTGGCCGTGGTGGACCACACCGGCAAGCTGCTGGACACCACCACCATCTACCCCCACGAGCCGCGCCGCGACTGGGATGGCTCCTTGGCCACGCTGGCCAAGTTGGTGGAAAAGCATGGTGTGAATCTGATCGCCATCGGCAATGGCACGGCCAGCCGCGAGACCGACAAGCTGGCGGGTGACCTGATCAAGATTGCCGCCAAGGCGGAGAAGAAAATCGACAAGGTGGTGGTCAGCGAGGCCGGTGCCTCGGTGTATTCGGCCAGCGAATTCGCGGCCCAGGAAATGCCCGACATCGACGTCAGCCTGCGCGGTGCGGCCTCGATTGCCCGCCGTCTGCAAGACCCGCTGGCCGAGCTGGTCAAGATCGACCCCAAGAGCATTGGCGTGGGCCAGTACCAGCACGATGTGAACCAAAGCGAGCTGGCCCGCCAGCTGGACGCCGTGGTCGAGGACTGCGTGAACTCCGTGGGCGTGGACCTGAACACCGCCTCGGCCCCGCTGCTGTCGCGCGTCTCCGGCCTTTCCAGCTCGGTGGCCAAATCGGTGGTGCGCTGGCGCGATGCCAATGGCAGCTTCCAAAGCCGCAAGCAGCTGATGGAAGTGGCCGGCCTGGGCGCCAAGACCTTCGAGCAGGCCGCAGGCTTTTTGCGCATACGCGGTGGCGAGAATCCCCTCGACATGACGGGCGTGCACCCCGAAACCTATCCGGTGGTGGAGCAGATCATCGTCAAGACCGGCAAGCCCATCGAGCAAATCATGGGCCGGGGCGAGCTGCTCAAATCGCTCAAGCCCGAGCAGTTTGCCGACGAAAAGTTCGGCGCCATGACCATCAAGGACATTCTGGGTGAGCTGGAAAAGCCCGGCCGTGACCCGCGCCCGGACTTTGTGGTGGCCCGTTTCAACGACGGTGTGGAAGACATCAAGGACCTGAAGGAAGGCATGACGCTGGAAGGCACGGTGAGCAACGTGGCCCAGTTCGGCGCCTTTGTGGATCTGGGCGTGCACCAGGACGGTCTGGTCCATGTCAGCCAGATGAGCCACAAATTCATCGAAGACGCGCGTGAAGTGGTCAAGACCGGCCAGATCGTCAAGGTGAAGGTGCTGGAGGTGGATGTGGACCGCAAGCGCATCAGCCTGACCATGAAGCTCGACGCCGCTCCGGCCCGCCGCGATGGTCCCCGCGACAACCGCTTTGAAAGCGCAGGCCGTGGTGGCCAGGGGCGTGGTGCTTATGCGCAGCCGCCGCGTGGCAAGCAGGCCGAGCAGCCCAACGCCATGGCGTCTGCCTTTGCCAAGTTGCAAGGTCTGCGCAAGTAGGCGCCGGGCTGAACGTGCAAACGCAGGAGCCGGCTTCGGATCTGCAGGACCTGGTGGAGGGGCCGCTTTTCCTGCCCAGCCAGCCACGCACCGTGGCCTTGTTGATGAACGAGCTGGCCTGCGAGGTGCCCAGTCTCAGGCGCCTGAGCCAGCTCTTCGGCAAGGACCCGGTGCTCGCAGGGCGCTTGCTGGCCCTGGCCAATACCTCGGCCTACAAGCTCCAGGGCCAGGTCATGGGAATCCCCGAGGCTCTGGTTTTGCTCGCCCCTGCCCAATTGCGCGACATCGTGGGTCGTGCGGAGCTAGGCCTTGGCTCCAGAGCGGCTCCGAGCTTGGATCTGCATGCCTTCTGGCGCTACAGCCAGGAAACGGCGCGCCTGGCGAGGGCTCTGGCAAGTGCCGTGCAGGCAAGCCCTACGGCGGCTTATCTCGCAGGTCTGCTGCATGGGCTGGGGCTGCTGGTCATGCACGGCTCCGCCCCCGAGCAGGCGGCAAGGCTTGCCGCCTGGTGCGATCCGCTGGACCCGCGCCGCTCCGAGGTTGAGCGCAGGCTGTATGGCCATGCCTATAGCGAGCTCAGTGCAGCCTTGATCGAAAGCTGGCAATTGCCCTCCTTGCTGGTCGATGCGCTGGCTCAGCTGCATGCGCCGCTGGCCCAGGCCGAACTCGAGCCTCTGGCTGGCGTGCTGCACCTGGCCGTATGGCGAGCGCGCTCGCACCAGGCCGGCTGGGATGAGAAGGCTTTGGCCGTCTCCTTCCCCGGCGAGGTAGGCCTGGCCCTGGGCCTGGACATAGACATGGTGCTGCGCCAGGCGTCCTTTGACTGGGCCCCCGGGCTCGGGCCCGATGTGCTGCTTTGAGCTCGGGCATGTGCAGGGTTTGCGTGATTCAAGGTGGCATGCTGCAGTTTTGACGCAGTCAGCCATCGCGGCTGAAGCCGGCCTATACGGACGGGGGCCAGCAGGGTTTGGGGCTCGTGGACCATAATGCCTGTTGAGTTTTTTTCGTCCCCAACGATTGAGTTTCAAGAACATGCCCGCATACCGTTCCAAGACTTCCACCGGCGGCCGCAACATGGCTGGTGCGCGCGCGCTGTGGCGCGCCACAGGCATGAAGGATGGCGACTTCGACAAGCCCATCATCGCCATTGCAAATTCCTTCACCCAGTTCGTGCCCGGCCATGTGCACCTCAAGGATCTAGGCCAGCTCGTGGCCCGCGAGATCGAGGCCGCAGGCGGCGTGGCCAAGGAGTTCAACACCATTGCCGTCGACGACGGCATTGCCATGGGCCACGACGGCATGCTGTATTCGCTGCCCAGCCGCGACATCATCGCCGACTCGGTGGAGTACATGGTCAATGCCCACTGCGCGGACGCGCTGGTGTGCATCTCCAACTGCGACAAGATCACGCCCGGCATGCTCATGGCTGCGATGCGGCTGAACATTCCCGTGATCTTCGTCTCGGGCGGCCCCATGGAGGCCGGCAAGACCAAGCTGGCCAATCCCGAGACCAAGACCATCGAATTCAAGAAGCTGGACCTGGTGGACGCCATGGTGATTGCGGCCGACAGCAATTACAGCGATGAAGAGGTGGCCCAGGTCGAGCGCTCTGCCTGTCCTACCTGCGGCTCCTGCTCGGGCATGTTCACGGCCAACTCCATGAACTGCCTGACCGAGGCCCTGGGCCTGTCCCTGCCCGGCAACGGCACGGTGCTGGCCACGCATGCGGACCGCGAGCAGCTGTTTCTGCGCGCCGGCCGCCGCATCGTGGAGCTGGCGCGCCAGCACTACGAGCAGGACGACGACTCCGTGCTGCCGCGCTCCATGGGCTTCAAGGCCTTCGAGAACGCGATGACGCTGGACATCGCCATGGGCGGCTCGACCAACACCATCCTGCACCTGCTGGCGATTGCGCGCGAGGCCGAGATCGACTTCTCCATGGCCGATATCGACCGCCTCTCGCGCAGCGTGCCCCAGCTGTGCAAGGTCGCGCCCAATACCAACAAATACCACATCGAAGACGTGCACCGCGCCGGCGGCATCTTCGCCATCCTGGGCGAGCTCGCGCGTGCGGGCAAGCTGCACACCGATGTGCCCACCATCCATGCCAAGAGCCTGGGCGAGGCGCTGGCCCAATGGGACATCACGCTGACCCAGGACGAGGCCGTCAAGACCTTCTACCAGGCCGGCCCGGCCGGCATCCCCACCCAGCAGGCCTTCAGCCAGAACACGCGCTGGCCCAGCCTGGATCTGGACCGTGCCGAAGGCTGCATACGCTCCTACGAGCATGCCTTCAGCAAGGAAGGCGGCCTGGCCGTACTGTTCGGCAACATCGCCGCGGACGGCTGCGTGGTCAAGTCGGCCGGCGTGGACGAGTCCATCCTGGTGTTCGAAGGTCCGGCCCATGTGGTGGAGTCGCAGGACGAGGCCGTGGCCAACATCCTGGCCGACAAGGTCAAGGCCGGTGATGTGGTCATCGTGCGCTACGAAGGCCCCAAGGGCGGCCCCGGCATGCAGGAGATGCTCTATCCCACGAGCTACATCAAGTCCAAGGGCCTGGGCAAGGCCTGCGCGCTGCTCACCGATGGACGCTTCTCGGGCGGTACCTCGGGCCTGTCCATAGGCCATTGCTCGCCCGAAGCCGCAGCAGGTGGCGCCATCGGCCTGGTGCGCGACGGCGACCGCATCCGCATCGATATCCCGGGCCGCAGCATCAATGTGCTGGTCAGCGACGAAGAGCTTGCCAGCCGCCGCGCCGAGCAGGATGCCAGGGGCTGGAAGCCCGCCCAGCCGCGACCGCGCAAGGTCTCGGCCGCGCTCAAGGCCTACGCCAAGCTGGTGACCAGTGCCGACAAGGGCGCGGTGCGCGACCTGTCGCAACTGGACTGAAGGCTGAGCCGTTGCCCCTCGCGGGGCAGCGCAAGCCGGGTTAAAGAGAAAATGGCAGGCGCTATGCAGTTAATAGCTGCTAGCGCTCAAAGGCAAAGGGATTGAGGCTTGTAAAGGCCTCAATCCCTTTGTTCATGCGCGCTACCAGCTCCTATAAAAGAAGCTGTTGGCGCAGGCGCCTGGGGCATCAGGGGTTGTTGGCCGGCATCTGGCTTTGCAGATAGTTGGACAGGCCTATTTTCTCGATCAGGCCGATCTGCTTTTCCAGCCAGTAAGCGTGGTCTTCCTCGGTGTCGCGCAATTGGGCAAGAAGCATGTCGCGGCTCACGAAGTCGCTGTGGCGCTCGCACAAGGCCATGGCTTCGCGCAGGGCGGCGCGCACGCTGTATTCGGTCTGCAAGTCCTTGTTCAGCATTTCCTCAACGCTTGCACCGGCTTCGAACTCATGGGGGCGCATATCGGGCTTGCCGCCCAGAAGCAGAATGCGGCGCAGTATGGCATCCGCATGCTGGGTCTCTTCTTCCATCTCATGATTGATGCGCTCGTACAAGCGCATAAAGCCCTGGTCCTCGTACTGGCGCGAGTGGACGAAATACTGATCGCGTGCCGCCAGCTCGCCACGCAGCAACTGGTTGAGGCAGGTAATGACTTCTGGCTGGGACTGCATGATTGTTATTTCCTTCAAAGGCCTAAAGCCCGGATTATGGACTGTATGAGATGTTCTTTATTCTTTCTGGAGTAATTCCCTAATATTTTTCTGGACTATGCAAGCCTGAAATGACCGTGGCTGAATGAAAACCATCAAGCTGTTGTAAATGAACATGATTCTTGTTCTTGGAATCCACTGTAAATATGGGCGTAATATTCCTGGAATATGAGGAATTTGATTATTTCTGGAATTTCGATGCATTGATTATCTTGGGTATTTTGGAAGTGTTTTTATATAATCCGGACGGGCTGTGGAATAAAACAATGAGATGGTGGGTTTGGCAATTTTCTGCAAAAACATGCAGAAATCAGCCGGCCTCTGATCCGATTTTCACGCTTTATAGGCGCCGGTGCCGCAAGAAAATAAGGCGGCGCAGACCTTTTTTCCAGGCTGCCCTGGAGCCGCAGACGGCTCATCTGCCAAGGTTTTTTGAAGCTGTATATGGTCAATATATCGGCGATAGGCAAAATTTTCGGCCATGGGTTATAATTTATAGGCGCCCCTGGATATACAAAAATACAAGCCTGAAATCAGGCGAAATTACATCTCAGGAAATCGGACCCATTGATACGATTAAGGAGCTGAAATTTGATTAATTCCGCCACCGAGGCCCAGCGCCTCCAGATCGCAAACAAGAGCAAGTCTGCATCCATCCACTCGCTGAGCAATCGCAGCCGCGTCAGAAGCTCGGTCAAGGCCTCGCCAACGGCCATCCCCGTCAAGACCGCAGATACCAAGTACACCTACGCCAAGTTCAAGCCGGATCCCGATGGCCCGCTCGTGAATGCGACCATGACCGGCCGTTATCTGGGCCTGGAGCTGGATTACCGCAAGTAACAGGCGCGGGCCAGGCCGGCGCTGCCGTCGGCCCGGTCGAGCTCGGTCTTTGGCAGGTTGGCCCGCCTGCCAGGCCCGTATCGGGCCATACCCCTCCACGCTGCGGCTCAGCGCGGCACCAGAAACGTGGTTTTCGCCTGGGTGCTGAGCCTGTCGTCGCCCACGGCCGTTGCCGTCAAAAACACCGGATGCGAGCCCGGCTCGGCAATCCCGTAAGGGGCTTGCAGGCGCACAACCACCCACCGGTCCTGGGCAGCAGCCACCTCGACCTCGGCCTCGGATGCCACCTGTATGCCGGCCAGGCCCGAGGCCTTGAGCAGATAGCGCTGGTCGCGCTCGGTGGCGTTGCCGATCTGCACGCGATAAATGTTTTCCAGCTGTCCGCCTGCCACGATGCGTGACAGCGTGCCCCGGTCGCGCACCACATCCACCTTGAGCGGTGTGCGCAGGCTCAGGCTGGCAACCATGGCAATCGAGATGGCCAGCAGCGCTGATCCATAGACGATGATGCGCGGCCTGAAGAGGCGCCGTATCAGCTCGTTCTGGCCCCAGCCCTGGAGCAGGCCGTTCTCGGTGGAAAGCCGGATCAGCCCGCGTGGATACTGCATGCGGTCCATGACGCTGTTGCAGGCATCTATGCACAGGCCGCAGCCGATGCACTCGTATTGCAGGCCGTTGCGTATGTCTATGCCCACGGGGCAGACCTGCACGCACAGGCCGCAGTCTATGCAGTCACCAAGGCCCTGGGTTTTGCGGTCCACATTCTTGGGGCGGGCGCCGCGTGCTTCACCGCGCGCCGCGTCATAGGTCACGACCAGGGTGTCCCGGTCGAACATGGCGCTCTGAAAGCGCGCATAAGGGCACATGTGCTTGCAGACCTGCTCGCGCAGAAAGCCTGCGTTGCCGTAGGTGGCCAGTCCGTAGAACAGCACCCAGAAGATCTGCCAGGGGCCGCTGAGGCTCAGCAGCTCGGGCAGCAACGCGCGTATGGGAACGAAGAAGCCCACGAAGGTCACACCCGTCCACAGGGCGACAAGCAGCCACAGCCCGTGCTTGGCGCCGCGCTTGAGCAGCTTCTCTCCGCTCCAGCCGCCGGAATCCAGGCGCAGGCGGGCGCTGCGCTCACCTTCGGTGCGGCGCTCTATCCAGAGAAAGATCTCGGTGTAGACGGACTGAGGGCAGGAAAAGCCGCACCACAGCCGCCCGGCCACGGCCGTGAACAGAAACAGGGCCAGGGCCGAGATGATGAGCAGCACGGCCAGGTAGATGAAGTCCTGGGGGTAGAGCAGCCAGCCGAAGATATAAAAGCGCCGCTGCTCCAGATCGAACAGCAGGGCCTGGCGGCCGTGCATTTGCAGCCAGGGGATGCCGTAGAAGAACAGCTGTGTGAGCCAGACCATGGCCCAGCGCCAGTTCGAGAAGCGCCCGTTGATGGAGCGCGGCTGGATCTTGGCGCTTGATTCGAACAGGGGCTGATAGCCGGGGTCCGGGACTATGGCAATGGTCTTGCGCGGCTTTGCCTGCCGCGCCGGAATTGGATCGTGGTTTTGCTCTGACATGGGGCCTTTGGCCCGGCCCTGTGGAGCGCAGCCTGGGCTGCGCGGCGCCTATCTGCGCCTGTGGCCGGTTGTGCCGGCACTATGCCCAGGCCGGTCCCTCGTGCACAGCAGCAGATGGGGCGATTTCCACCGTATCAGATCCAGGCGGCAGGAGGCTGGGCAGTGAGCAGGGCAAAAAAAGTCCGGTATGCCGCAAGCGACATACCGGATTCAAGTACCCATCCTTGCCTCACTACGCGCTGCCGGATGAAGCAGCGCGCATCTTTCGCGACTGACTCCTGGGAATCAGAAGCGATAGCCCACGCCGACACCCACAAGCACGGGATCAACCTTGAGCTTGCCGATGCCGCCACTGACCGTGGTATCCATGTAAACCTTCTTCACGTCGAAGTTGAGCGACCAGTTCTTGTCCAGCGCATAGTCAAAGCCGACTTGCAGGGCCGGGCCCCAGCTGTTCTTCTTGACCGTGAGGGCGCCATCGAGAATGTTGACACTGGAAAAGCGCGTGTAGTTGATACCTGCGCCCACATAAGGCTTGAAAGCGCCCAGGCCCGTGAAGTGATACTGGGCCAGCAGGGTGGGGGGCAGGTGCTTGAGCGAGCCGATCTTGCCGCCATTCAGGCGCACATCATGCTTTTGCGGATAGGTGAGGATCAGCTCGGCAGCAAAGTTGGGGGTGAAGAAGTAGGAGACATCAACCTCGGGAATCCACTTGTCGTTGATGCTCACGCCGGCACGGCCGGCAGCGCCGCCGTTGTCGCTGTCGATATGCACGGCGCGCAGACGCACCAACCAGGGGCTCTCGGCCTGCTGAGCAAAAGCGGCACCGGAGGTCAAAGCACAAATAGCAGCAACGGCCAGCAGAGTTTTCTTCATGATCTAGATTGTTGGAGTGACCCGGGGGAAATCCCGTACCCCTATTGCAGCAAGCCTGAATATTTCGGAATTTGTCCTAGGACAAACGAATGAGGCCTCTCGCAGGTAAGTCTGGATTGAGTTGCGATTAAACAACGGTTTGCGTTCGCCGCAGCATGCAGACCTGCCGTTTTTCGGCCAGGCAGCTTCCATGGAAACTGTAGCGATTCATCTGGATCTTTGACGCTCGAGCTGCAACTGTCATCTAGGTTACTGAAAAAGCAGGTTTCGTCTTGGGGTTTTCATGGTGCATTCCACCATGCAGAACATCCAGGTTGTGGCTCCCAGACCCCGCTCCTAAGCTGACTTCATAGACAAGACCTATCAAAAAGGTCTTTGGGAACAACGCAAAGGAGATCCGGAATGAGGTTTCGAACCACGACCGTGCGACGCTGCGCCAGGCTGCGCCGAGGGAGGCGGTGAATGGACGCTTTCTTGCAGCAAGTGCTCAACGGCCTGACCCTGGGTGGCATCTACGGGCTGGTGGCCCTGGGGCTGACCCTGGTCTATGGCATCTTGCACGTGCCCAATTTCGCGCACGGCGGCTTTTACATGATCGGTGCCTTCGTGGCTCTGCATGCCATGGTGGCCTGGAGCTGGGGCTACTGGGCAGCCATGCTGATGGCGGCCGTCACCGTGGCCTTGCTGGGTCTGCTCAGCGAGCGCCTGGTGTTCAATCCGCTGCGCAATGCTTCGCCGTTGCATCCCAAGATCGCCTCCATCGGTCTGCTGTTGTTCCTGGAAGCCGGCGCCCAGGTGCTGTGGGGCGCGGACTTCCAGCGCATGCCCACGCCGTTCACCAGCATCGTCGAGATGGGCGGCATCACCGTGCCTGCGCAGCGCCTGCTGATCATCGTTGCGGCCTTTGCGCTGATGGTGGCGCTGCACCTGTTCCTGACGCGCACGACCACAGGCTCGACCATCATCGCCATGGCGCAGAACCGCGAGGGCGCATCCATGGTGGGCATCGATGCCAACCGCGTGGCCATGATGACGTTTGCCATCTCCGGTGCCCTGGCGGCCGTGGCGGCGACGCTGTATGCGCCCATCAACCTGGTCTATCCGGCCATGGGCCATCTGGTCATCACCAAGGCCTTTGTGATCATCATCCTGGGCGGCATGGGCAGCATTCCCGGCGCCGTGGCCGGGGGGCTGATCCTGGGCTTTGCCGAGAGCTTTGGTGCCTACTACCTCTCCACCGACTACAAGGACATCATTGCCTTTGTGCTGCTGGTGGTGATTCTGTCCCTGCGCCCTCAGGGCCTGTTTGCACCCAGGGGGCGCGCATGAAGAGCTTTATCGACAGCAAACTGGCCTGGGCATTGCTGCTGGCCGCCGGCATCGCCTTCCCCTGGTTCGCCGGCAACGACTACCACCTCACCGTGATGAGCACGGCCTATATCGTTGCCATTGCCACGCTGGGGCTGAACCTGATCACGGGCTATACCGGCCAGCTGAATCTGGCCCATGCCGGCTTCATGGCCGTGGGAGCCTACACCGTGGGCATTCTCACCGTGGACCACGGCTGGACCTTCTGGGCCGGCCTGGCCATGTCCGGCGTGGTCTGCGTGGTGCTGGGCTATGTGATCGGCATCATCTCGCTGCGCCTCAAGGGCCACTACTTCTCGATCTTCACGCTGTGCGTGGGCTACATCATGTTTTTGCTGATCGAGAAATGGGAAGACCTGACCCACGGCACCGTGGGCATCATGGGCATTCCCGAGCCCGAGGCCATTGGTGCGCTGAGCTTCGATACACCGCTGCGCATGTACTACTTCGTGCTGTTCTTCCTGGTGGTGCTGGTGTGGGTGATGCGCCGCATCGTCAAGTCGCTGCTGGGCCGCACCTTCATCGCCATTCGCAACAGTGATGAGCTGGCCGAGGCCCTGGGCATCAATTTGATGCGCAACAAGGTACTGGCCTTCATGCTCAGCGTGTTCTACGCCGGCATTGCGGGCGGTCTGTACGCGGGCTTTGTGCGCTTCATCGGCCCCGATATGGCCGGTGTGCACCACACCTTCGACATGATGATTTTTGCCATGGTCGGCGGCATGGGCACGGTGTTCGGCCCGCTCCTGGGCGCCATCGGCATGCCCTGGATCACACAGTACCTGCAGTTCCTGCAGGAGTACCGCTTCATCGTCTTCGGCCCCATCCTGGTGATGCTGGTGATCTTCATGCCCTATGGCGTGGTGGGCAGCTTCACCGCCTGGCGTGCACGCCGGGCCGCCAAACAGGCCAAAGCGGACCAGAAGGGAGCACGCCATGCTGAAAATTGAGCAACTGACCAAAAAGTTCGGTGGTTTGGCGGCGGTGAACAAGGTCAGCACCACCATCGAGGCCGGCAAGGTCAACGCCATCATCGGCCCCAACGGGGCGGGCAAGACGACGTTCTTCAACCTCATCAGCTCCACCCACCAACCCACCAGCGGCACCATCACCTTCAATGGGCAGGACGTGACTTCACGGCGCCCCGACCAGGTGGCCAGGCTGGGCATTGCCCGCACCTTCCAGACCACGGCGCTGTTCGACCGTGCCACGGTGCTGGACAACCTCATCGTGGGCCACCGCCTGCGCACACAGTCCGGTCTGTGGGATGTGCTGCGCGGCTCCAGCCGGTTGCGCGAGGAGGAGCGCGTGTGCCGCGAAAAGGCCCGCGACGCCCTGGATTTTGTCGGCCTCTCCCACATCGCACAACGCGTGGCGGGCGACATCTCGCAGGAGGAGCGCAAGCGCGTGGCCTTTGCGCTGGCCCTGGCCACCAACCCCAAGCTGATGCTGCTGGACGAACCCGCCGGCGGCGTGAACCCGGAGGAGACCGAGGGCCTGGCCGAGCTGATCCGCAAGCTGGTGCGCCACGGCATCACGGTGGCGCTGATCGAACACAAGATGGGCATGATCATGAGTCTGGCCGACAAGATTCTGGTGCTGAGCTATGGCGAAAAAATCGCCGAAGGCACACCCGAGGAAGTGCGCCGCAACCCGGCCGTGATCGATGCCTACCTGGGGAGCGAGCATGCTGAAATTTGAGAACCTGTCGCTGAAATACGGCAGCTTTCTGGCGCTGGACCAGGTCAATCTGCACGCCGATCAGGGCGAGCTGGTGGTGCTGCTGGGGGCCAATGGCGCGGGCAAGAGCTCGATGTTTCTGACGGCCAGCGGCATCCACAAGGCCACAGCTGGCTCCATCACCTGGCAAGGCCAGGAGTTGTTGGGCAAAAAGCCCTCGGCCATCGTGCAGTCCGGTCTGGTGCAATGCCCCGAGGGCCGCAAGCTGTTTGCACAGATGAGCGTGCGCAAAAACCTGGAGCTGGGCGCCTATGTGCACCGCAGCGACCCGGGGCCCAGCCAGAAGACGCTGGAAGAGGTGTTCACCCTGTTCCCGATTCTGCGCGACAAGCAGCACGACCCTGCCGGTTCGCTCTCGGGTGGCCAGCAGCAGATGGTGGCCATTGGCCGCGCCATGATGGGCCGGCCCAAGGTGCTGCTGCTCGATGAGCCCTCGCTGGGATTGGCGCCGCTGGTGATCAAACAGATGTTCGAGGTCATCCAACGCATCAACCAGGCGGGCACCACGGTGCTGCTGGCCGAACAGAACGCCTATGCGGCGCTGAAGATCGCCCACCGTGCCTATGTGCTGGAGAGCGGCCGCATTGTGCGCGAAGGTCTGCCGGCCGAGCTGCTGGCGGATGACTTTATTCGCAAGGCTTACATCGGCGCATAAATATGAAGCACCCCCTGAGGCGCTGCGCGCCTTCCCCCTCTCTTCGCGCTGCGCGCGGGAGGGGGACGACACCGGCGCTGCGGGGCGGCCCTTGCGCGGTGTCCTGGCGGAGGGGGCCTCGGTATGCGGCACAGGGCTGCGCGGCACCCTGAGGGTGCGTGCCTTGTCCGGTGTCGTGCGTTTTTTGTGCATTCCTATATCAACCAAGGAGACAACCATGCATGCTTTTTCTCGATTCAACCGCCGCCAGCTGACGAAGCTGGCCCTGGCCTGTGCGGCCCTGGCCGCTGGCCCTGCCATGGCCCAGGAGGTGGTCAAGATCGGCTACTCCGGCCCCATGTCGGGCGGCGCGGCGCAGTATGGCAAGAACGTGCTGGACGGCATGCAGATGGCCGTGGGCGAGATCAATGCCGCCGGACCCGAGATCGCCGGCAAGAAGGTCAAGCTCGAGATCGTGGCGCTGGATGACAAGTACAACCCGTCCGAGACGGCCATCAACGCCCAGCGTCTGGTGCAGCAGCACAAGACACCCGCGATCCTGGTGCCGCACTCGGGCGGCATCTTCGCGCTGCAGACCACCAACGAGCGCAGCGGCTTCATCGTGCTGGCCTACAGCTCGGTGCCCCAGATCACGAACCGCGGCAACAAGCTGTCGCTGCGCATTCCGCCCGAGTTCACTGGCTATATCGAGCCCTTCTCCAAGTACGTGATGGAGCGCTTTGGCAAGAAGGTGGCTCTGGTCGGTGCCGACCATGACTACGCCAAGGCCTGGGTCGCAGCCTTCAAGCCGGGCTGGGAAAAGCTGGGTGGCACCGTGGTGGCCGAAAACCCCATGAGCTACAACCGCGCCACCGACTTCTACAGCGGCGTGAGCAAGGCGCTGGCAGACAAGCCCGATGTGCTTTTCGTGGGTGGCGCTTCCGAGCCCACGGCCCTGGTGGTCAAGCAGGCACGCGAGCTGGGCTTCAAGGGCGGCTTCATCATCATGGACCAGGCCAAGCTCGACGAGATGGCCCGCGTTCTGGGTGGCGACTACAAGATGCTGGAAGGTGCGATCGGCGTGATGCCGGTCTCCGAGGACCCTCTGCCCGAATCCCAGGAATTCATCAAGCGCTTCGACAAGATCTACCCTGGCCGTATTCCCGGCTCGGAAGCACTGTGGAACTACACGGCCGTGCACGCCACCTTCAAGGCCATGCAACTGGCGGGCACGGGCAGCGATGCCAAGGCCATCCATGCCAAGCTGAGCGAGGCCTACAAGGCACTGCCTGCGGCCTTGAACCCCAACCACATCACCGGCGTGGATGAGCGCGGCGGCACGATTACCGTGGTGCGCGGCGCCGGCGTGCGCAATGGCAAGGTGGAGGCCGTCAAGACCCAGTGAGGCCACAGCCCGAACCGGTGGTTCGGGCATGCTATTTAGAAAAGAGCTGCTAGCGCACGGTCCATATGGATTTCAGATGGTTTTTTATCTGAAATCCATACAGGGAAAGCGCTAGCAGCTCTTTTTTTGCGAGCGATCATCAGCGCAGGTCTTGTGTTTGAGGCGGGCCTCATCGCCGCCGCCTTTGCCGGAAACCGCTCAGAGCGTGTTCAAGATCTCCTCGCGGCGCGCCTGCGTAGAGATTGTGAACACGCTCTCAGGTGTGGGCCCGGGAGGCATCACTTCGTCATTCCTTGTCCCATTGCTGCAGCAGCTCCAGGGGGACCATTTGCGCCACCTCCGCATAGCGCTTGCCCACCATGCGCTGGGCCTGCTTGAGCATGATGGCGACGGGCGAGCTGGGCTCGTTCTCCTCATACCACTGGCGCGCTTGAGCGATCACGTTCTTGACGTATTCGCGTTGATCGCGAATGCTGCCCGCCGGCGCCATGAGGGCGGCAGGCATGGGACTGAAGCCAGGGCCGCCGAGATGCTGCAGGTCGGCAGGGGGCGAAGCCAGCTGGGGCGCGAAAGAGGGCTCCTGATCGGCCGGCAAGTGAACGTCGCTGACATCGGGCAGTATGGTGCGGCCCGGTGCATGCGGACTGCTGCGTGTGCCGTTGGCATTGCTGGGGCGCTGTGCGTATTCCTGCAGGATCTGCGGATAGGGCGCGAGTATCTTGTGCAGAACCTCCAGGCTGGGCGCGTCGTTGCCCAGGTGGCTGGCACTCCATTCCTCGATGGCGGCAGCACTCGCGCACAGTGATTCGAGGGCGAGCTTGCGTGCCGGATCCTGGTCGAACAAATCAAACAGCTGCAGGCGCACGGACTCGGGCGTCAAGGCATCGTGCGGGCGAGGAACCGCATAGGCCTGCTCCACATCGCGCATGCTCAGGCGCAAGGCGGTGCTCGAGGACAGCACGAGCTCACGCAGATCCTTGGCAAAGCCCTGCGGATCGGCAATGGAGGCCAGCGCATTGGCCTGTATCAGCGGGTCGCTGACGCCATCGATCACGCGCTGCGGATGTATGGCGTTTGGCCACAGCTCAAGCAGCCCCGCCAGAATGCCAACCTGCTCGGCCACGCCTTCCAAGCGGTTGAGGTGCGCGCGGCAGCGGCACAGGGTGACGAGCAGATGGATATCGCGGCTTTTGCCCAGGAGGGCGCGGCTTCGGGCTTCGACATCTTTCCAGTCCGGCCCTTGGGCGGGGGCGATAAAGCTGCCGTACTGCACCTCGGCTTTGGGCTGCAGCGCGATCTGCAACTGGTCATAGTCGGGGTCGTACTCGAGATAAGGTCCGCACGGCATGTCATCTTGCAAGGGACTGCTCCATTCGGGAGGCAGCTTGGCAGCCATGCTTTTGGTCTGGCTTTCAAGACCAAAAGTCTGTGCCAGTTTGCGAAAGATTTTCATTGGAGATGTGTTTTCTTGGAGATGCCTTGATCCAGTCTCAGCGATTGCACATAACTCTCGGGCTCAAAAATCATGCCGGTGATTTCATGCAGGCTTTGATGCTGGGTGGGATCACCGAGCCAGGAGGTCCAGCCCAGCTTGTCGCTGCCGCCTAGCACCGAGGTCGGGGCTTCGTTTGAATCCACCACCAGCTCCACCTCCCAGGCGTATTCATAGCCGACAAAGGCACGTACCCATTCGATGAGTGCCGGCAGATCTCGGCCTGCCTGGCTGTTCGTTTCGTTTTCCAGGCTTTGCGGCGTAAAGCGCATGTACTGGGCAAGATTCAAAGGCCCAAGGACCAGGCGAAAACGTGTTTGCCTATCGGGCATCATCTCGCCTGCAATGGCTCCTTCTCCCAGCAGGGAGGACATTCTGGGAACACCCAGCTCGGTGTAATCGTGCTGATCGAGTGCAATCCAGTGGAACTGGAACTCCTGCAGTGCCACGGGAATGCCAAAGTAATGCTGCAAGGTATGCACCAGCCCTTCGGGGTTGCGTGCCTCGCGTACCCGGTGCGCGACCGAGGCCCAGCGTGCATGTCGCGGAAGACGGTGCTCGGAAGTCTGCTCGACCTCATCGCCTCCGAGGCGGGCGATATAGTCGGAAAAGCCTTCGGCATCGGGGTTGTCCAGGCCGGCGGTCGACTGGCTCTGGGCCCAGGCCCGGTAGAAGTGCGTAAAGTAGCGATGGTGGAACATGTCCAGAAAATCCATGAGTGTCGTGTCATGAATGCTGGATTCCACGCGCTCGCGTACTTGTTCGGTGTAGTGCAAGGGCAAGGGGCCGTTGGGCCCGAGCATGCCCAGGCTGAACAGGCGGAGCACCAGCTTGTCCGCATGCTCGCTGACCTCGGCGATCTCCCTGGGGGCAAAGGCCAGGCTCGGATGCTGTCCTAGGCGAAAGCTCTCTTGCGCCGGCCGCTGGGCTTCGCCTATGGGGATGCGCTTGGGGTTGTTGGTGGCGGCAATATGGCGCATCAGGCCCAGAAAGCTGTATTCCCATGGCTTTTGCTGGGCGCGCTGCACAAGGCTTGACCAGGGAGCAGCGGCCGGGCTTGTGTTTTTCTCATCCATCAGACGACTCCCCGGCCGCCCATGCGTACCGGCCATTTGGCGATCTCTCCACGCTGCATGCTGTGCAGGTTGGTCTGGGTGAAAACGTTGATGGCCACATGGCGTGAGAGAAACTGCTCCAGCACCAGGCCCATGAGATAAGGGCTGATGCCGGAGAAGCCGGTTTCATCCACCGTGAGCTTGCATTCGATGCCGCGCCCATAGATCAAGGGTCCGGCATGGGGAAGGCGCCGGGTCACGGGCGTGATCTGCGAGCCGATAAGGCCTTGAATCTGCCGCAAGGCAACGACATCTTCGCTGGTGATGAACAGGCGCAACATATCGCGCAAGGCCTGGGCACCTTCGCGGTGCGGCATGTCGGCCAGCGGCAAATGGTTGAAGCCCAGCAGGCGGATCAGGCGCCAGGCCTGCTCGCGCTCGGCAAATGGCGGCTTGGGCGCGCTGGGCGGCCGGATCAAGCCGATGCTGCGCACGGGCAGCGAGTCCGAACTGCTGAGGTCGGAGACGCCATTGCGCGGCACCAGTCGAGGAAGGTCGCGATTCGTCAACCAGGCCTGCACGGACAGATAACGCAGACTCTCCGGGTAGGGAGCTTCGTTTTGGTCAACCAAGCTGACAAAGACCTCGGTCCCCGTATAAGGCGTGCGCGTGCCGTATTTGCGTGCGGAATCGGATTGCAGCCTGGCTTCGCGGCGCAGAGAGAAATAGCGCCCGTAATTGCCCTCGTCGTAATGCAAGGTTTGATAGAGCGGGCGAAAGATCAGGGATTCACGGCCACCTTGCTGCTGGCCGTGAATCTCCGACACATTGAACACTTCAAAGTCCAGCGGACGCGTGCGATCCGGAACCAGGTGCAGCTCTGTTTCTGCTGACTTGACCTCGATGCGATCGGTGCGCCTGGGAAACAGGTTGATGATCGGCGTGCAAAACAGGGCAAATTGCTTTGCATCGACCAGGCCCTGTAGTGTGGATGAAGCGCGTGAGAGCAGAACCACGATCTCGGCTTCCTGGCCTTGGATGCGGCGAAGGCCTTGAGCCAGATGTTGCAGGCGCAAGAAATAAAATCGCTGTGGGCAGGAGAAATATTCATGCAGCAGGTTATGGCCGTGAAAACTGTTCCAGCTCAGCGGGAGCAAGCCTTCATCAATTCCCATGCCTATATGGCTTAAGGCATCTTGATTGACTACATGCGGGTTATTTGTCATATGGCCCGGCGCAGCCGTGAAGGAGGCCAGCGCCGAGGTGTGCAATAACTCGAATAAATGAGATGCTATTTTCTCATCCCCGCATAGATAGACAGGTAAATCATCCAGGCCTTGCAAGTCGGAGAAATTCATCTCTCCCGTGACTCTCAAGCGCAAACGTAGGCTGCCTGCGGGTTGTACATGGGCGGGCAGGTAGCGATTCAAGGCCGGAATATCGGCAGGAATTCCGCTGAGTCGTGCATCCGTTATCTCCAAAGGCCACAACCTCACCGGCTGGCCGCTGCGAAACTCGCAGGCCGTTTCCTCACCCTGGGGAATCTTTGCAAAAAAACGTGAATCCTTCGGGACAAGAAAGCCTTTGCTCAGATCCCCTTCGGTTGCACTGGGGTGCAACTGGGCCACGGCCATGGAAGGTGTCGGGCTGACGTAGTTCGGATATGTGACTTCCAGCAGGCGCTGGCTAAATCGCGGAAATTCCGCATCGAGCTTGATGCGCATGCGTGCCGACAAATAGCAAAACGATTCAACCAGCCGTTCTACGTAGGGATCTGCTATCTCTACATCATGCATGCCCAGGCGGCGCGCAACTTTGGGATGTTGCTGTGCAAATTCCGCTGCGCTTTCTCGCATGTAAACCAGCTCTTCATTGTAATAATCTAGCAAGCGAGGATTCATGATGTTATTTATATGAAAGTAATGGATTAATTGACCAGATCAAGCATGACATGGCTTGTTTCAAGATCCACATTGCTCTGCACTATAAAATCCATGGGGTAAGGTTGTATATGAACTTTCCCGGATATTTCAAAGCTCAATATATTGTATGAATGGCTGTCTTTTTTTAAAATATGACGTATTGAGAGGCTTGATTTAAATAGCCGGGGCTCAAAATTGATGATTGCTCTGCGAATTATTTTCTCAACATGGAGAAAGTGCTTCTCCAGCATATGAATACCCGCCAAAGGTGAAATTCCATAGTTGACGCTGGAATTGATGACATGCTCAAGTCCGGAATTTTTTATTTGATCTTCGATATTGCTGGTATTGAGCAGGTTCATGAGATCTCTCAATATTATCTGGCGCAACTGCTGGCGGGTTACCGCATATGCTTTGGCTGCTTCAGTGTGCTGTGACGGCTCATCGTCACATAAGCGATCGAACAAGGTCGGTAAAAAATGCGCTTGAGGCTGGCGCGGACCTGCATATCCATCTTGCGAGCGCAGCTTGCGATGCGAAGGGTGTATATCGGCAATTAGGCTATCCGGCATGCTCTGGCCCCGAAGTTATATCCGAATTATCTATTGAGCTGGTAAGTGATTTACTTTCGAATAGGGAGAATTCACCTGCATCACTGATCCAGGTTTTTTGGCCAATGCCACATACAGCTGTCTCCGATGTTTCATGCCATAGCGTTTTTCGTCCCAATAAAAGAGAGAGGCGCATGGTTTCCGGATAAATATCCTTCTGCATATAGGAAAGTGTTCCTGGATAGCGCACAGGAATGAATGCGGAAAATGGTTTGTCAATGACTGTATTGGGCTTTAACGTGATTTGTACTGGAATCCACATCAGATCCAGCAACGTTGCTGGAGGTTCTACCTCCAGGCTTTCTATATCTGCCAGCGGGAGCCAGCGATAACTGCCCGAGACGATGAGCTCACATACCGGACCGAGGCGGCTGTCTGAGTCCGCCAGCCAGGTGCATAGGCCTGCCGGCGTTTGGCCCTGCCAGGTGGGAGCTTGCTCTAAGGCGACTAATCGCAATGCATCCGCCTGTTTTGTGTTTCCCTGAGCCTGGAGTTGCAAGGCTGCAGCCAGTTGCTCTGTCCAGGGAGCCCAGGGTAGAAGCTGTTCAGCAGTTCGCTGGCCGGCAAAGATGCTTTCGCGTTGCTGTTGCGCTCGAATAAGCGCGCGCATTGCATGGGCGCTCTGAACCAAGCTGGGTTGCTGTTTGGCTGTGGCCTGAGCCAGTTTCAGCGCGCGCGGCCAGCTTTCCTGCAGGCAAGCCCATTGGGCGAGTGTCCAGCGTCTGCCCGCATCCTCAGGGAAGTCGCGAACCTGCGCCTCCAGCAGTCGTTGGGCGTCGGCCAAGGTCTGAGCTTTGTTCAGCAGGCTAGATAAGTGACCAATGGGCTGGCTCATAGGAACTCCAAATAAAGAACGCGGATGGAATCTCTCGAGATTAGCGGTCTTGCTTGTCTTTTTTCACACCTGTATGCAAATCCATCAAACCTCCGACAACGGCGCTGTGATGCTCACGTTGATTGAGAATGGGAAGATTTTTGAAGCGTGTAGAAGCTGACTTGCCAAGCTCAGGAGAGAGTAAATCTGTGAGGGGATCATCTTGAGAAAAATCATTAGTACTGCTTTGATTTTTTAAGTGATCTGGTGCAAAAAGCAGCATGACATTCGATTTTGTGTCAGGCCTTAGAATTTCATAATCGTCAAGGCTCTCAAGCTCTCCTGTTAATTCTTGCTTGGTTTGATCGATCTGAAGCAGTTCATGCAGGCTTTCGTAATGACTCGCTTGGCGTGTCAAATCCTGTAAGGATTGACCATTATCCTTGATTGCTTGTCTGTGAACAAAGAATTCGCTTTGAGATGCTAGCCGGCGAGGGTCTTGCAGTACATCCATGTACTCGCGATGCAAGCTGCTAATGATATTTTCTTCAATATCAATGTTTTCAGATGAACAGGTTTCTTCTGATTTTTCTGTATTTTCTGAAACAGTTTGATTATTGGGTTTTGATTTTTCTGAAAAATCGATGGAAGACGACTCAATTTTTTCTATATTGATGTTTGATATAGACCGGACTGTACTTGCATCGGACAAGGCCAGCTCAAGATCTGCTAAATCAAAAGAGGAAATTATTCTATTGTCGGCTGGTTCTGAGGAGGATAGGGATAATTTATGAGGCGTAGCATTGTTGTTTTCGAATAATTCAGGACTGATGGCGTTTGCCTTGTTGGTAGCGTCAATTTTTCTTATTTCTGATTTTTTTCCCATCTCCATGATGAAAATAAGACTTCCTACCTGGATCCTATCTGCATCAGTGAGCTTTTGACGATTGTTCGGTCCCAAAAGTACTCCATTAACCGCACAGGTCAATGTTTCTTGCATATTCAAGATCCAGCAATATTCTTTCTCACTGGTATTTTCTTCTGGGATGAAAATCCATTGTATGAATTGAAGGCACTCAGTATTCTGAAAAGATATTTTTTTTTGCTTGAAAAAATCAGAAGAAAGAAAGTAATCGAGTGCTGCTCCATTGGATGGTATTCCCCATAGGAAATCCATTGGCTTGCCATTGTGCTGAATAAGGCGAAAAGACGAGGAGGATTTTGACAATTTCAAGGTTCTTCAATGGCAGGGTTGGAATTGCTTGATATTCCGAGTACTTCTCTGTACTGCAGGCGGTGTGCCCGAGCTTAGCAATGTGTTGCTTTCGAGTGGCGGCGTCAATCGGTGCAATGTCAAAGTGTGTTGCAAATTGATAAATCATGACCGCTGGTCCGAAAATGAGTGGAGCAAGGCTTTCCCTTAGGCTAGATTAGCGCTCATTGTTCGATAGTGTGATTAATTGTGGATGATTGTCATATTTAACGAAAAGGTCGTTTGTGCCACTTTCTCGTAAAACACTTTTTTCCAAATTGAACTTGACCTTGTTCAAGGCGCTGGAGTCTGCGACGGCATTTGCTAAGCTGCGCGGAAACCCCTATGTGGAGGTGGTTCACTGGCTTTATCAAGTTCAGCAACTGCCTGACAGTGACTGGCATAGGCTTTGCCATTTTTATGGACTTGACTCAGATCAGTTATCGCGAGATTTTTTGATCGCCTTGGGAAAGTTGCCTGCAGGTGCGGGTGCGGTCCAGGATTTCTCTCATCAGCTAGAAAGCCTTGTGGAGCAGGCTTGGCTGCATGCTAGCCTAGATTGGAGGGCGAATGCTGTCCGCAGTGGTTTGCTGTTGATCGCAATGGTTCATTCAGAAGATCTGCGCAGATTGCTTCTAGGTATTTCTCCGCTGCTAAAAGTCTTTTCGCCTGAATCTATTGCAGAGGCCTTCAAAGCAGTTCAAGAGAAATCACCAGAGCATGCCGAGCGAGCGCATAGTGATTTGGGATTGCCCGAGGCTTTGCCTGGGGAGGCCAGCCAGGCGTTTTCCATTCAAGAGGCTGAGAAGTCAGCGCTGGGCCGTTACTGCACTGACTTAACGGAGTTGGCACACCAAAAGAAGATTGATCCTGTTATTGGTCGTGATGCAGAAATCCGCAGCATGGTGGATATCCTTTTACGCAGGCGCCAAAACAACCCACTGCTGACAGGTGAGGCTGGCGTTGGCAAAACGGCTGTTGTTGAGGGATTGGCACTGGCACTGGCTCAGCAGCAGGTACCGCTTGCTTTGCAGAATGTCCGATTGCTGAGCCTGGATGTAGGAGCTTTGTTGGCTGGTGCCAGCATGCGTGGTGAATTTGAGGCAAGGCTCAAGGCCTTGCTTGAAGAGGCGGCAGAAGCTTCTACACCTATTATTTTGTTTATCGACGAAGTCCATACCTTGGTAGGAGCAGGAGGGCAGGTCGGCACTGGTGATGCAGCCAACCTACTCAAGCCAGCACTAGCTCGAGGAGGGTTACGCTGTATTGGTGCAACCACTTGGAGTGAATACAAAAAACATATTGAGAAGGATCCTGCATTGACCCGGCGCTTTCAAGTGCTGCAAGTGCATGAGCCAAAAGTCTCTTCCGCAATCACCATGTTGCGTGGTTTGGCACCAGTCTTTGCCTCGCATCACCAAGTATCGATTCTGGATGAGGCTGTGCAGGCCGCAGCCAATTTGTCGCATCGCTATATAAGTGATAGGCAACTGCCTGACAAAGCTATCAGCTTGCTGGATACGGCCTGCGCTCGGGTCGCCATGTCCTTGCATGCACGACCGCAGTCCATTGAATTTGCCGAGCAAACGTTGTCTTCGCTGCTGCTGGAAAAGCAATTGTTGCAAGCAGAGCCCAGAGCTCAGAGCATCCATGCTGCGCGTCTGCATGATTTGGAGCAGCGTATTGAACAGGCTCAAGCAGTGATGGCCGAGCAGAAAGCGCATTGGCAGAAGGCTCTGATCAAGGCCCGTGAAATTGGAGAGTTGCAGCAGAAACTGAGTGCTTTGCAAGCAGGGGAAAAAAAGCAGGCTTTGGATTCATCTGTTTCAGAATCAGGGCTTGCACAGGAAAGTGAGGCTGACTTGCACGCCAGCCTGGAACTGCTTGGGAGAGAGCTGGCGGGAATTCAGGGTGAGCAGGCGCTGGTGCATACCGTCGTGGATGCTGCGGTCGTCGCAACTGTTGTTTCCAACTGGACGGGGATCCCGGTTGGAAATATGGAGCAAAACGAAGCTGCCACGGTGCTGCAATTACAGCAACGACTAAGTCAACGTGTAGTAGGTCAGGACCAAGCATTAGAAAAAATAATTGAACGAGTACAGACTGCCAAAGCTCGTTTGAGTGATCCAAATAAACCTATTGGTTGCTTTTTGCTCGCTGGACCTTCAGGGGTTGGAAAAACAGAAACTGCTTTGGCATTGGCGGATCTGCTATATGGCGGAGAACGAAGCCTTATTACGCTCAATATGAGCGAATATCAAGAATCACACAGTGTTTCTACACTAAAAGGTTCACCTCCTGGCTATGTGGGTTATGGCGAAGGAGGTGTCTTGACCGAGGCTGTGCGCCGCCGTCCTTACAGTGTAATTTTACTTGATGAAATCGAGAAGGCACATCCTGACGTTCATGAGGTTTTCTTTCAGGTTTTTGATAAAGGGTGGATGGAAGATGGGGAAGGTCGATTTATTGATTTTCGAAATACTTTGATTCTTTTGACCAGTAATGTTGGGTCGGAAGAAATAGTCGATCTATGCGATGACCTGGCGCTGATCCCGGAAATATCAAAAATGGCTGATATGTTGCAGCAGGCGTTACGGAAAGTATTTCCCTCTGCATTTCTTGGTCGATTAATCTTGATTCCATATAGGCCTCTGTCCGAAAATGTTTTGAAGGATATCGCGAAATTGCAACTGCAAAAAATGGTGGATCGCTTGTATCAACAACATGCAATTGATTTGATATTTGAAATAGATGTTCTTGATCATATTGTCGGGCAGTGCGGAGTCCATGAGTATGGGGCGAGACGTATTGGGAACTTTATTGATCAGCAAATCGGTTCTTATTTGTCACAGATCTGGCTGGAATCTATCGATTCGAAAAATAATCTAGAAACCATCCACTTGAGAGTTGAATCGGAAAATTTTCATAAAAAAGAAAAAATTTCCCCTAGTGGTTTGATTTTTTACTACTGATCAGAGGCGTTAAGTCTCATTTTTTAGGAGATTGAATTGAATAAAAGCAGTCAAAAATTCATAGCGAGAAACCGGGCTCCCCGTGTACAGATTGAATATGACGTTGAAATATATGGAAGCGAAAAGCGTATAGAGCTTCCATTCGTCATGGCTGTTTTGGCAGACCTGTCAGGTAAGTCTAGCCAGGATCTTCCAGTTGTGGAGGATAGGAAATTTCTTGAAATTGATATTGATAATTTTGATGAACGAATGAATGCCATCGGTCCTCGAGTTGCATTCTCCGTACCTAATACTCTGACTGGAGAAGGTCAGGTGATGGTGGATATCACCTTTGAGAGTATGGATGACTTCTCGCCTGCGGCCGTCGCATCCAAGGTCGACGCCTTGAAGCAGCTGCTTAATGCGCGAACAGAGCTGGCCAATCTTCAGACTTATATGGATGGCAAGTCTGGAGCTGAAGACTTGGTACGCAAGCTGTTGCAGGATCCCGCATTGATGAAATCACTGTCTTCCGCTCCCAAGCCCAAGCAGGTTGAGACTGCGGTAGAAGATCCAGCGGCCAAATAATTAATTACCAAGAAGGCATTTTTATGAGCTCAGCTATTAAAGAACGAGTTTCCCCTAGCATTCAAAAAGAGCAAATAAGTCCTAATGACTTCATGTCCTTGCTGGACAAGGAGTTCAAGCCGAAAGGGCAACAACGTGCAGCAGTCGAAGCTGCAGTTAAAACATTGGCAAATCAAGCGCTAGAGAACACTGTCACGATGAGCGATGATGCTTATGCAAGCATTGAGGCCATCATTGCCGAAATCGACAAAAAGCTCTCTGCGCAAATAAATCTGATCATGCATCATACGGACTTCCAGAATCTGGAGTCTGCATGGCGCGGTTTGAATCACTTGGTTTCTAATACGGAAACGGATGAAAAACTGAAAATCCGTTTCATGGATGTATCAAAAGAGGATTTACGTCGCACTCTACGTCGGTACAAGGGTGTGGCCTGGGACCAGAGTCCACTCTTCAAACGCTTGTATGAAGAAGAGTATGGGCAGCTTGGTGGTGAGCCATATGGCTGTTTAGTCGGTGATTATTATTTTGACCATACCCCACCAGATGTTGATTTGTTAGGCTCCTTGGCCAAGATTGCTGCGGCAGCTCATGCACCGTTTATTGCTGGTGCAGCGCCCTCTACATTGCAAATGGAGTCTTGGCAAGAATTGGCCAATCCACGTGATCTGGCCAAGATCACGGGCAACCTAGAACATGTGGCATGGAATAGCCTGCGTCAGACTGAAGATGCTCGCTACATAGGCTTGGCTATGCCTCGTTTTCTTGCACGCTTGCCCTATGGGGCAAAAACGAATCCGGTGGACGAGTTCGATTTTGAAGAAGAGACCGAAGGCGCAAACCATAAAAATTACGTATGGAATAACGCTGCCTATGCAATGGCGACCAATATCAATCGTAGTTTCAAGCTATACGGTTGGTGCACCATGATTCGAGGCGTTGAGTCCGGTGGAACGGTTGATAATCTTCCTTGTCATACATTTCCGACAGATGATGGCGGATACGACATGAAGTGCCCGACCGAAATTGCAATATCCGATCGGCGTGAAGCAGAGTTGGCAAAGGCTGGATTCATCCCGCTGGTGCATCGCAAAGGATCTGATAATGCAACCTTCATTGGTGCTCAGTCTTTGCAAAAGCCGCAAGAATTCATGGATCCTGACGCCACGGCTAATGCCAATCTCTCGGCGCGTTTACCTTACCTATTTGCTAGTACACGCTTTGCTCATTACTTGAAGGCGATTGTGCGCGACAAAATAGGTTCTTTCAAGGAGCGCGAAGACATGCAGCATTGGCTCAATGAGTGGATCATGAATTACGTGGATGCAGATCCTGCCAATTCATCCCAAGAAACAAAAGCTCGTCGGCCTTTGGCTGCTGCAGAAGTGGTGGTAGAGGACATTGAAGATAACCCTGGTTTTTATAACGCAAAATTCTTTTTGCGACCACATTTTCAACTGGAGGGCTTGACTGTTAGTCTGCGTTTGGTAGCAAAGTTGCCATCGATTAAAGAGGCAGCATAATTTTCTCATTGTTATTTATTTAAAGGATTTAGACCATGGCACAAGATATCTATATCAAAATTAATGGCATTGATGGTGAAAGCCAGGATTCCAAGCACACCAATGAAATCGAGATATTGAACTGGAATTGGAAGATTGAGCAAGAGTCAACCATGCACACCGGTAGCGGCGGTGGTGCGGGGAAGGCAAAGGTTTACGACCTGGAATTTGAACATTTTGTTGATAAATCCAGCCCTAATCTGATGAAGTATTGTCTGACAGGCAAGCATATTCCCGAGGCTGTGCTCACCGTTCGTAAAGCAGGTGGTAGCCCACTGGAGTACCTGAAGATCACGATGACTGATGTCATTGTTACCTTGGTCGCTCCCAATGGATCAAGCGTAGATGAAGTCAAAGTGCGTGAAAAAATAAAACTCTCTTTTTCCAAGGTCAAGCAGGAGTACACCATCCAGAATGCCCAAGGCGGGACAGCTGGTGCTGTGACGGCTGGCTATGACATTAAGGGCAATAAAGAAGCCTAAGGATATATGGCAGTGGATATATTATCTGCTGCCATATGTGTCCTTTAGAAATAGCATTCTGAGGTGCGATTTCTAAAGGACATGTGAATAAGTATTATGAAACTAAAATCAATCACAGTATTTTCTGGTTTTTTCCTTATGGCTTGTGCTCCAACAGAGCAAGTTATAAAAGAGCAAAGCTCTTTGGATTTAAGGATCTCTGTGAGCTCAGGTGTCAATGCTGATGATAAAGGCCAGGCGAACCCAATAGAAGTAAGGGTTTATGAGTTAAAAGACACTTCCGGATTCGAGTCTGCAGATTTTTTTTCTATAAAAGATAGAGATAAGGAAATATTGAATGATGCTTTGTTGAGTCGTAGGGATTTTATATTCAGGCCTGGAGAAGAGGATAATATTCGAAGTAAATCAAATTCCAAGACTACAGCCATAGGTGTATTTGCGGGGTATAAAGATTTACCAAGGTCCGTGTGGCGAAAGGTCTACAAGTTGGAGGCTGTCCCGGAGGCTTCATGGTATCGGTTTGCGATGCCTTCTAAAAAAGTCAAGCTCGATATTCTTCTGCAGGAATCCGCAGTAGAAATTAATGAACGTAAATAAATATTAAACTATGACTTGGCAGAATAAAGTGACTTGGAGTGAGGGACTATTTCTACGCCCTCAATTATTTCAGCAGCAAGAGCGCTATCTTGAATATTATGCGCACAAGCGATGCTTGCCATTGTCATCTTTTTTTTGGGGGTTTAGTCATTTACGTATAGATCCGGAGTCGTTGGGTTTAGGCAAGATTGTGCTGGCTTCAGTCAGCGGTATTTTTCCGGACGGAACTCCTTTTGACGTACCTGGGCAAACACCTCCGCCGCCGCCGTTAACTCTGCAGCATGAGCATCTGGGGCAGACCATTTATCTAGCCCTGTCTATTCGTGCTCCGAACTCGGAAGAAACCACATTTGACGCGCAGGCCACAGGCTCGACGGCTCGGTATGTTGCGTACGAGACGGAGTTGCGCGACGCCAATTCGAACGGCTACGGCTCCAAGCCTGTGCAACTGGCGCAATTGCGTCTGCGTCTGATACCAAAAAAAGAGCTGACCGATAGCTGGATGGGCCTGCCTGTTGCCAAAGTCGCTGCATTGCGCTCCGATGGGGCGGTGGAGTTGGAGCCCCAGTTTATTGCTCCGGTCAATGTCTATGGGGCCAGTGAAAAACTATCCGAGTGGATTTCCCAGATTCATGGGGTGACGCTTCTGCGTGCACAAAATCTTGCCGCACGCCTTGCCGGTAGCACTGGAGATACTCAGACAGCCGAAGTCACTGATGTTCTCCAACTGCAGACGCTTAATCGCTATGAGCCGCTGCTGCGTCATTACCAAAGGGTTAAGGACAGCTCGCCCGAGCTGCTTTACAGCCTGTTGCTCAGCCTCAATGGAGAGATGGCGACCTTCGCAAAAGATCAGTCGCGCCGGCCTAATGAGCATCCAGCCTATGAGCATCTGGATCCTTATGTGAGCTTCAAGGCCTTGGTTGATGACACCAGAGCCATGCTGCATGGCCTGCAAGACCGCAACGCACAAATCATTCCTCTGGAAATTCGCCCCCATGGTTTGCGTCTTGGCAGCCTTGCTCCGGACGAGCTCACATATTTTTCGCATCTAGTATTGGCCGTGGCAGCACAAATGCCTGCGGATGTGCTGGCCCAGCAGTTTCCCGCGCAAAGCAAGGTTGCTCCGGCAAGCGCACTGGCTGAGCATGTGCGCCTGCATTTACCGGGCATACCCATGTCGGTACTGCCTGTGCCGCCACGTCAGATTCCTTTCAATGCTGGTTATGTGTATTTCCAGGTCGAGTCTCAAGGAACTCTGTGGGAGTTGATGCGCAAGACTGGAGGTATTGGTTTGCACATAGGAACGGATTTCCCGGGCTTACGCCTGGAACTCTGGGGCATTCGTTAAAACCTGTTTCGGAGTCCTTTGAATGAACAGGCAAATCATCGTGGTAGGGGATGGAACCAGCCATGGGGGAGTCGTCATATCGGGCTCACCCAGTTCCAGCATCAGCGGCAAGCCTGTAGCGCGGTTGGGCGATATGGTGGATTGCCCACAAAAATATCCTGGCGGGGCACCTCACGGCATTAACCCCATCGTGGAGGGCAGCAGCACCTACAGCATCGATGGCATCGCGGTAGCCTTGCATGGGCATCGAACAGCCTGTGGCTGCACCTTGATCGGCAGTGTCATGGCGTCCACGGATAGTTAAGCGCAGCGGTCTTCAACACAAAAACAGGAGATGTTCCATGCTTCAGAGCAATCGGACTTTGAGCCTGCACTGTCCCACAATTCCTGCGCAGCTCACAGTGCAGCGCGTTCAGGGCCAGGAAGCCATCAACCAGCTCTTCGAATACCGCATCGATCTGGCGGCTCCCGATGCATTGAACTTCAACCCCGACATCGCTGCGGGCTATGAACTCGATGACTGGATAGGCACCGAGGCCAGCCTGCGCATGGAGCTTGAAGGCGGGGGCACACGCTACTTGAGCGGCCTGGTGCGTGAGGCCCGCTTTCTGCATGAGGACGGGCGCAGCGCTATCTACCAGATCACCATTGTTGCCTGGCTGCATTTATGCGGTCTGCGCAGCGACTGCAAGGTGTTCCAGAACCAGAGCGTGGTGCAGATACTGGACGCCGTGCTCGCGCCCTATGGCTTTGCCATGGATAAGCGCCTGATCGAGTCCTACCCCGAGCGCGACTACCAGGTCCAGTACAACGAAACCGACCTGGCCTTTGTGCAGCGCCTGTGCGAGGAATGGGGTATCAGCTACTTCTTTGAGCATGAAGAAGGCCTGCACCGCCTGGTGCTGGCCGACCACAACAGCGCCTATGCGCCCAACCCCGGAGCTGCCTACCAGAACGTGCGCTTTGCCCCGCTGGGCCGCAAGCTGGACGAGGAGTATCTGCACGCCTTTGCCCATGGCCAGCGCCTGAGCAGCGGCGCTGTCGCAATGCGCGACTACGACTACACCCGGCCCAAGGCCAGCCTGGAGGTGAAGCACAAAGGCCCGCGCAACACGGCCCAGGCCGATGGCGAGATCTATTTGTGGAAACACCGCGCAGGCGGCGACTACAGCCAGCCCAATGCGGGCAGCAAGCAGGGTGCCAACCAGACCGAACCCCAGGGCGAGATGCTGGCGCGCATGCGCATGCAGGCGCTGCGGCAAACGGGAGACCGCAGCGCAGGCCAGGGCAATCTGCGCGGCATGCAGGCCGGGCATACGTTTACGCTGAGCGAGCACCCGCGCGCGCAAAGCAATATCGAGCACTTGATTGTGGCGACCGAGCTGCTGATGGAGGATGTGGGCGAGAACAGCCAGACCAGCACGGGCTTGGGCCTGGACCGGGGCCAGCACTGGCAGGTTCTGGTCAAGCTGGAAACCCAGCCCGCCAGTGCAGTGCTGCGCCCGCCCATCACACGCCACAAACCCCGCTGCACGGGCCCTGAAACTGCCCTGGTGGTCGGACCCAGCGAAAGCCAGGCCGACAACAACATCTATACCGACGACCAGGGCCGCATCAAAATCCAGCTGCCCTGGGACCGCTACGGCGAGAACAACCAGCACAGCAGCTGCTGGGTGCGCGTGAGTCAGGCCTGGGCCGGCAACCAGCTGGGCGCCATGCACGTGCCGCGCATTGGTCAGGAAGTGCTGATCGACTTCATTGCAGGCGACCCGGACCAGCCCATCTGCTCAGGGCGCCTGAACAACCAGCTCAACCAGCCGCCCTGGAAGCTGCCCGAGCAAAAAGCGCTCAGCGGCATCCGCAGTCGCGAGCTCAAGCCCGGTGCCGGCAACAGCGCAGGCGGGCGCAGCAACCATCTGGTGCTCGACGACAGCGAAGGCAAGATCCAGGCCCAGCTGCAAAGCGACCACGACAGCTCCAGCCTGAGCCTGGGCCACATCACGCGCATCGAAGACAACGCCGGCCGCAAGGACTACCGGGGCGAAGGATTCGAGCTGCGTACCGACGGCCACGGCGTGGCCAGAGCGGCCAAGGGCCTGGTCATCAGCACCGAGACGCGCAGCAAGGCCCAGGGCCATGTGACGGATATACGAGAGGCCGAAGAACGCCTGAAACAAGCGGCCGACCTGCACGAAAGCCTGGCCGAGCTGGCCCAGCAGCACAAGGCGCAAGAGCAGGAGCCCAAACAGCAGCAAGCCCTGGTCAGCGCCGAGCTGCAGATGCAGCACACGCAAATCCAGGGTGAGCCTCAAAGCGCGGGCAGTGACGACAGCCCAAGCTTTCCCGAACTGCAGGCGCCGCATCTGGTGCTTTCCAGCCCCGCAGGCATAGAGGCGACGACCGAGCAAAGCGCCCATATTGCGGCCAATGCGCATGTGGCCATCACCAGCGGGCAGCACACCACGCTGGCCGTGGGCCGGGGCTTGTTTGCTGCGGTCAAGGACCGCATCAGCCTGTTTGTGCACCAGGCGGGCATGAAGCTGATAGCGGCCAGCGGCAAGGTGGAGATACAGGCGCAGAGCGACAACGTGGAGATCGTGGCCAAGAAAGTCGTGGAGCTGCTGTCCACGCAGGACTGGGTGCAAGTCATGGGCAAGAAAGGTGTGTTGATTAATGGCGGAGGCAGCTATATCAAGCTCACGGGCGACGGCATAGAAGAAGGCACTACGGGTAGCTGGGTAGCACATGCAGCTTCGCATTCCATGGTGGGGCCAAAGAGCTTGCCAGTGCTCCAAGCGTCTTTTCCTGAAGGCGTTTGCATTCCCTGCCTGCTCAATGCCGCACGCCATGGCTCTGCATTGACAAGGTTTTAAAGGTCTTTATGTATAGCTATTGCTTGATGGACGGTGCCATGGCCTTTCAAGTGCTGGGTGAACTGGAGTCTTTTAAAAATCCGCAAACACCGTGGATAGCCTCTTTGGCTTCGCACCCCAATATGCGCTTGGCCGGCCCCTTGCTGATTGCGGATACGCAAGTTGCTGAAGGATCGGCTCCAGCCTTGGAAATAGCCCAGGCCCAGCAGGCATTTGCCCAGAATTTGCACTGGTCGCGGCTACAGAGCAACTTAAACCTCAAGGCATTGGCCGCTCATTTGCAGCGATTTACATCTTTCCGGGATCAAACAGGCGGTGTTTATGGACTGCGTCTTGCAGACTGCCGCGTGCTGAATTACCTGCCGCAGATATTAGGACCGGAACAATGGAATGCGCTAACAAGCCCTATCACACATTGGCAAGCCCATAACCGCAAAGGCGAAGCCATTATCTTTCCATTTAATAAAAAGCACCTTGAATCTCCACTTTCTAAATCTGTAGTACCAGGAGTATTTCAATTGGATGAGGAGCAGATAGAAGCACTTATACAGGCGGGAGAACCAGACAGCTTGCTGGCTAATCTGGATATGGAACCAGAAAAAACCGATCCGCAACGCTTGCAATGGAATTACGACATAGCCCAGCGCTGCGTAAAGGCCTGGCAGCAGTATGCCATTCACCACTCTAAGCAATGTGATCGCCGCGTCTTACAGGCTTTCGCTCAGCGGGTATTTTCAAGCAATGCAGTTTGGTTATCTAAAAGAGAAAGAGTTATGCAAGAGCTTCAAGATATCTTTGCTGCTCTTCAATGGGATTGATCAATAACTTTGGAAATTAAGTTAAGTGCAAATATTTAAGAATTTCTTGCAGAGGGTTCTGCTATTGATAATCATTTTTTGGCTGGGAGGTTGCGCAGCGCGGGGCGAGAGCATGATGGGGGTGCCTGTGGCAGCGATAGGGCACTATGGTGATATGGTGGGAGTTTCTGATTACTATGTGAATGGGAGTCGCATTGGTAGTGCGTCAGGATGGGGTGGGGGGGGGGCTGTCAGTTGCTGCGTAATGGTTCCTAAAAATCCCATGCAGCCATTTTCAATTAATGTGAAATGGGTGACTTGTGATATCCGTCATATTAAATATGTAAATGGCCTAGCTGTAGACCCCAACAGGCGCTGCAAAGAGGAGGTGCATGAGGCTGCTATTCCTGTGAATTTTGCAGTGACTCCTGATGATAGTGAAGGAATGTATTTGCATTTTTTACCTGGGCATAGAGTAGAGGCCTGGGTCAGTCGAGTATCACCCAATTCGAGTAAATATCCTGGTCCTGCATATCCGCGCGGAGTGCCTCCTATCTATTCTCCACCAGAATATCCTTCGAAATAGATTAATAAATTATAAGGAGATATTATTTTGACTGATGAAAAAAAAGCAGGAGCAACGGATAATAGTATTTTTGCTGAGATTAAGGCTAAGTGCCCGGAGCCATTGCCTCAGAATAAGGCATGCGAATGTGAGGTCAACCTTAATATAGGCTTGTTTTTTGATGGGGCTGATAATAATAAAAATCCTCAAAAAGATAAAGATAAAAGCATGCTTTTTAAACCTAATGCTAATACTAATGTGGCAAGATTATGGGAAGCTTATAAAAGTGATAGGGAGGCGGGCTATTACAGTAATTATGTCTCTGGTGTAGGCACACCTTTCACGGAGTTGGAAATGGATGAGGCTGAGCTAGGAGGTGGGCCTTTGGGTACTGGAGGGGATACTCGAATTATTTATGGATTGCTAGTAACAATCAATTCGGTTTTTAATTTTGTTAACAAGGAAAATAGATTTGATGTAAAAAATCTAAGAGCCTTGTGTTCTTCGCAAAATGTACCTTCTTATGGAGAGGAACGCTGGAATTTGAGCGCGGAACAAAAGGCCCTGAAAGATCTAGATCTCGGTTCGGGGCTCAAAGATGCGAGCGATAAAGTTCGCAGCCGGTTTTTTGGTGAAGTCAGCCGTGATTTAAGTTTGCAGCTGAAACAAAGCAAGCTCAAAATTTCTGGAATTTACCTGGATGTTTTTGGTTTTAGCCGTGGGGCAACCCAGGCTAGGGTATTTGTTAATTGGTTGCATAAATATCTTTTAATCAATGGAAAGCTATTTGGTGTACCTGCCTATGTGCGCATGCTCGGTCTTTTTGATACCGTGGCTACGGTAGGCTTATCGGATGCTGTAGGCAGTAACGGCCATAACTATTGGGCAACTGCTGATAATCTAAAAATCCATAAAGAAGTAAAAAATTGTTATCATATTATTGCCCTGCATGAGCTGCGCACCAATTTTCCCCTGGATAGTGTGGCCGTTGGAGATACTATGCCCGCCAATTGCCAAGAAATTTACACTCCAGGGGTACATAGCGATGTGGGGGGGGCTATGAGCCTGGTGAGCAAGGAAAGGTTATACGTCCACAGTCCTCAATATTGGGTAATGCGATAGGCTTGAGTGCCTCTCCAGAGAAAGACGATGGTTATAAGCTTTCGCATCTGGCTTTGAACCAAATGTATGCGGCTGCAAGAAAATCATCTGAATTTCACCCTTCGCCACCATGGTTAGATTTAAATTCTAAAGAGGCGGATATAAATAATCTACATCAACGTTTTGCTCTTGAGCAACTCCAATTAATCCAAAAATCTGTACAAATATATTTTGAAAAATCGCAACTTCTGACGAGTATGAGTGTTATGGACGCTTTGCGTACGCATGGCCCATTGTATTTGGCATGGCGTTATCACGCGAAATTTGAAAATCTGGATAGCGTGAAATATGCTGTGGCTTTAAATGACAAATCGCTCGCCAATTATCGGAAAGGGGAAATTGTCCTTCGTGAAAATATAAAAGACCTTGAGCCTAATAATCATACGGAAAATTCGTTGGCAAGAAATGGCTTTCATTCGCAAGCAAAAGATATTTTCGACAGTATCAAGGTTAAATATCTAGATGAGGCCTTGGGAAAATTTTTTGATTCCTGGGTTCATGATTCTTACGCAGGATTTATAGAGAAATTTGAAGATATACCAGCTGCAGATTATATTCATTCTATTGCAGAGGCTCAGGGGTACTTCCGTTGGCGTGGATTGTATACGGGTAGCGATGAGAAGCGTAATGGAGGTCCACTTGCTATTAATGAAGGTTTATCAGGCTACTCTAATGGGTGATATTTTTATAAATTTCTGTGCTAAATCAATTAATAAAAAATACTACCCCCAGAGAATTTGCGTAAGTCATCTCTAAAAAATAAGGTAACTCATGGACCAAACACGGATATGGCAGGCGCAGCAGCCAGCAGACTCCATGGCTTCTGCCACGGGAGTACAAGGGACGCAATGGACCGCTTCCTCGGATAATTTTCAGGAGCGGCTTAAGCAGATGCAGCGGGCACATAATCCGATTTTGGATGCAGCTCAGCCTTTGCTGAGGGCTTTGGCCGATATGCCAAACCATATGGAGGCTGGGGGACTAGAGGTGTTGCGCCGTAGTCTGGAGCAGGAAGTCAAGACCTTTACTCAGCTGTGCGAGCAGGCCAATGTTCGTCGTGATCATATGCTGGCTACGCGTTATACCTTGTGCTCAGCTCTCGATGAGGCGGCCAGTCGTACCAGTTGGGGGGGCGGGGTGGATGCGCAAACAGGCCCTTGGTCTACCCAGGCCTTGCTCAACACTTTTCACAAAGAGAGTTTTGGTGGAAAGACCGTGTTTTTGCTGATTGGTCGCATGGCCAGCCAGCCGCACGAACATATGCATGTTCTGGAGGTCTTGTTCCAGGTTTTGGGTCTGGGGTTTGAAGGCCATTACCATACGGAATCGAATGGGCCGCGTATGCTGGAGACGATTCGCCATCGGCTCTATAGTCTGATTTCCGCAAGCCGTGAGCCTGTTCCGGCAGAGCTTTCAAGGCACTGGCTTCCCAGCGCTTTCACGCGCTTTAAATTGCTGCGCCAATTCCCGTTATGGATGGCTGCACTGATTTTTTCCTTGATCTTGCTGACGTTATATGGCTGGTCTAAATACCAGCTTGCGATAGAGCAAAAAGATGTGGTGGAAAAAATTGAAGGCGTTGGGGCTTTGAAAGTGGTGGCGGCTCCTCAGCGCAAGCTGCGGCTGAAGGAGGTTTTGTCTGAGGAAATTACGCAGGGCCTGGTAGCGGTTACTGAAGACGGCTTGACCAGCAAGGTGGATTTTCGCAGTGATGGAATGTTTGTTTCCGCTAGGGCTGATTTGACACTTGCCTCGGATCCCTTATTGAAAAAAATAGCAGAAGCCATTAAGAGTGTGAGTGGCCGGGTGCAGGTGGTGGGGCATAGCGACAATGTCCCAATAAAAACTAGGCAATTTCCTAACAACGAAGTACTGTCGAAAAAGAGGGCAGACGCTGTGGCGCAGGCCTTAGAGAAATTTGGAGTGAGTGCCCAAGATATTCAAACGCAAGGAGTGGGCGATTCCATGCCTATTGCCGAAAACAGCACGTCGGCAGGGCGTGCCTTGAATCGGCGGGTTGAGCTGGAAGTGATGGAGTAACAAGCAGGACTGTTTGGGAGCGATACCCTTGAATAAAATATTTACCCCCTCTTTTTTCAAAGCACTGCTAGGTATTTTGCTGGTCGCAATATCCGCAGCGGTGATTTGGTTTGTTGGCCCCTTGATCGCAATTGGTAATTCGCAGCCCCTGTTGAGTGCAGAAGTGCGTGTGGCAACAATTGTCTTGCTGTGTTTTTTCATTCTGTTCTTCCTATTGCGCTGGCCTTTGTATCTATTGCTGGCGTTTTTACTGAGCATGTTGGTCTGGTATGTGGGGCCAACGTTTAGAATTGGCAGCATCCATCCACTGGAAAGCGTGGCGGCACGTATTTTGTGCATGGTATTGATCTGGGTAGTTGCACTGGTTTATGCCGCTTATAGATTCTGGAAAATGCTGCGCAATGACCAGGATTTCGTGAAAAAAATCTTCTCCAGCTCAAAAGCTGAAAAGCCGGTGCTGGCTAAGGAAGAGATCAAAACGCTGGATGCAGGTACGCAAAGGGTTTTGATGCAACTTCGCAAGATGCATGGGCGTCAGGGGTTGAAAGGGTTTATGGATGGCTCCAGGTATTTGTACGAGCTTCCCTGGTATATGTTGGTGGGCTCGCCTGGCGCGGGTAAGACCACGGCCTTGCTCAATTCGGGCCTGAGCTTTCCCATTGCAGACCAAATGGGGGCGGCCAGCGTGCAGATGACGCTGGCCAACAATGCCGGAACCATTAATTGCAACTGGTGGTTCACCAACGAGGCTGTGATGATCGACACGGCGGGGCGTTATACCTGCCAAAGCGATGGCAGCACCGGGATGCCTGAGCCTGAGGAGGGGGGCGAGCTGGACCAGATCGATGTGGCCGAAGTTGTGGTGTCTGCCGATAACAGCCGTCATCGAAATGTGAATGCGGCGGAGTGGTTGGGCTTTTTAGGCATTTTGCGCAAATACCGTGCGCGAGCACCTTTGAACGGGGTTTTGCTGGTGGTGGATGTGGGCGAATTGCTGCAGGCGAATGACCAGCAGCGAACCATGCATGCAGCACAAATCAAGTCACGTCTGCTGGAGTTGCGCGAACATCTGCATATACGCTTTCCGGTGTATGTGCTGATTACCAAAATGGATTTGTTACGCGGCTTTGGCGAGTATTTTCATGCACTGACTTCCGAGGGGCGGGGCCAGGTTCTGGGCTTTACACTGCCGCTGGATTTGGCCGCACAGACGGTTCAAGGCCATTCAGCTAGCGGAAAGGCCGTGTCGCGCATGCAGGCGGCATGCATGCATGAGATGCAGCTGCTCAGTCAGCGTCTGGAAGACGGTATCAATGCGCGCTTGCAGGAAGAGTTCGATGCGGACCGCCGACGCCTGTTGTACGCCTTGCCCCAGGAGTTCGAGGCCCTGACTCAGGTCGTTGGTCAATGGTTGGAGTTGGTGTTCAATGACTCGCGCTTTGACATCACCGAAAAGGGTAGCAGTTTGCGCGGGGTGTACTTCACCAGTGCTACGCAAACCGGCGATGAAATTCTGGCCAAGAAGACTTCGTTGTTTGCGCGGGTGCGCAGCTTTTTGGGGGAGCGCAGCCAGGCCGATGGCCGGCAACAAGGTGCGCGCAGCTTTTTCCTGGCACAACTGTTTCGCAAGGTGATCTTTCAGGAAGCGGGCATGGTGCGCCCCAATTACCGTTGGGAGCTGCGTTATCGCTTTGTGCGCCTGCTCGGACACTTTCTGCTGGCTGTCGTGTTTGTGTGGGCCCTGCTGGGCATGTGGTCCAGCTTTGGCAACAACACCAACTACTTGCAGTTGGTGAGTGCTCGTGTGGACAAGCTTTTGCAAGAGGTTTCGGTACTGGTCCAGGCCTACAAGCCGGAGAACTCCCTGACTGCATTGGATGCCGCGCGGCCCCTGGCCTACATCAATGGGCTGGATTTGCAGGATCCGCCGCTGAGCTATCGCTATGGCCTTTACTCGGCCTTGCCCGTGGTGGATGCCGCTGATCGCAACTACACCGCACTGCAAAGCAATCTTTTGCTTCCTGTGATCGCCGGACGCATGGAGGCTGTGCTGCGCCAGAGCATTGCCAACCAGGACCACAAGTTCACTTACGACACCTTGGCGGTTTATCTGATGCTTTCAGACCCCAAGCATTACAAGGCTGCGGAGTTGCGGCGCTGGGTGCTCAACGACTGGCAAAACGGCTATTACAGTGCGCTGGCAGCAGGGGAGGGCACTGGTGCTGCAGTATTCGGGAACAAGGCCAGCTTTATGCCGCATATAGAGAGCATGTTCTCGGATGGCAAGCTGGTGCAGATGGATGCCGTGCGCGATCAAAACCTGGTGGAGCAGGCGCGCAGCTTCTTGAATGCCAGCTCTACCAGCCAGCGCCTGTATCAGCGCGTCAGAAGCAGCCTGCAATCACAGGCTCCGGCCGATTTCACTCTGGTCACGGCCGTGGGGCCGCAGGTTGCAACGGTTTTCAGGCGCGCGCAAGGCATGCCACTGGAAAAAGGCGTTCCGGGCTTTTTCACCTATGACGGCTATCACAAGCTGTTTTCGGCCAAGGTGGGCGAAATCATTCAAAGCGCTCGCGGAGAGGACAGCTGGGTCATGGGCCAGCAGGCAGAGGCCATGTCGGTGGCAACGCCGCTGCAGTTGACGGAGGTGGATGCCTTGGTCGACGATGTGCGACGCCAGTATCTGGAGGAGTACGCGAGCCAGTGGAAAAGCTTTCTGGAAAGCGTTCGCCCCCTTACCGGCGACAGCCTGGCCTTCGATATCAACGTGGTGCGCCAACTGGCGGCGCCTGATTCGCCGCTGTCGCGTCTGGCGCGAGCTGCAGCCCGCGAGACGACCTTGTCGCGGCCTCTGGTCAGTGCACAGAAAAATCAGGAAGAGCAGCAGGGCTTGCTGGAGCAGGCGAGCAAGCAGCTGGACAAGAAAATCGCAGATGCGAAGCGCAATCTGGGACTGCAGCCCCAGGCCATACTCGAGCGTCAGTTGGTGGACAACCAGTTCGGAGCCTTGCGCGAAATCGTGACCGGCAAGACCGAAATTGGCGGGGTCGAGGCCTCAAGCAGCAAGAGCCAGACCGGACTTGAGACGGTGAATGCCTTGATCAACGAGTACTACGCGACCCTGGTCATTGCCAACACCTCCTTGGGCACGAATACTGCGCCCAGCACCAATGCTGAAACCGCGACCCGTTTGCGCCTGGAGGCTGACAAGCTGCCACCGCCGTTCAAAGAGGTGTTGCAGGGCATTGTGCAAAGCGGCGCGGAAAAGGTAGAGCGAGAGACCGCAGATATCCTGCGGGCCAAGGCCCTGGTCGAGCTTGAGCGCATCAACACCGCCTACACGAACCAGGTGCTGGACTTCTGCCGCAAAGGCATAGAAGGGCGTTACCCCTTTGTGGCGAGCACGCAGGAAGTGGCCATAGAAGACTTCAACGCGATGTTCAGTGCCGGGGGGATACTGGATACCTTCTTGACCAGGGAGCTGCAACCCTATGTCGACACCAGCACCCAGCCCTGGCGCTTCAAATCACCGGAGCAGGCCAGCATTGCGGCCGCCATGCAGTCGCCTGCCACGTCCCAGGCTGCTGCAGCCTTTGTCCAGGGCCCGACCCTGCAGTCCGAGCTATTAAAGCTGTTGCAGCAACAAGGCCCCAGGCTGCAGACCTTTTCGCAGGCGCAAAAGATACGCGAGGTGTTTTTCCAGGAGCCCGGCGCGCGCAAGCTGGCCTGGAAGATGGACATGCGTATCGAAGAGCTGGACCCCAATATCACGGACCTGTATCTGGATATCGATGGTCAGAGTCAGCACTATGCGCATGGCCCTGTGCAGGCTCTGGCCGTCAAGTGGCCTGGGCCGCGTGGCGGCTATCAGGCAGAGCTGAGCGGCAACCCCCGCATCCGGCCCGAGACCTCGGCAATCATGGCGCGCGGACCCTGGGCCTTGATGCGGCTGCTGGAGAAAGCCAGCCTGGTCAACACCGCATCGTCGGGCCGTACCGTGGCTGTTTATTTGCTTGACGGGCGCAAGGTTGCGCTGGGGATTTCTTCGGGCAGCTATCCCAACCCCTTGTCCAGCGATTTGCTGCGCACTTTTAAATGCTCCTGAACATGGGGCGGATACAAGCATGTTGAGCAACTTCATCGGCCCTGGCGTGTCCCATCCAGCCGTGTGGGGCAAGCTGCCTACGCATGCCGACTTTATTCAGATACAGGTCAAGGGAGAGCAAGCGCAGCAGTGGCAAAACTGGTTTGCGCTGCAGTGGCAGACGGGCTCCAGGCTGCCGAAGCGGCGGCGCATGAGCCGCGAGCTGTGGCTCAACCTGAGTGCCCAGGCATGCATGGAAGAGGCCGGCAACTCCTTGCCCGTGGCTTTTGTGCTCGCTCCCGGGCAACTGGATTTCTCGGGGGCGCAGTATGTGATCGGGGTCATGGTCCCCTCGAGCGACCAGATCGGGCGCGGCCATCCGCTGATGGTGTATCAGCTAGCGCCGCGCCGATGGCTGGAGCAGCAGTGGCTGACAGGCCAGCGCTCCAGCCGTGACTGGCAGTTCTGGCTCGCCAGATTGCTGAGCGCTGTAGTGCAGCATGCCTGGGATAGACAGGTTTCTGCCAAGCCGGACTTGCGCGGCCGGATAGAGGCCTCGGTGGCGCAGTTGTGGCAGGTCTTTCATCCGGCCTGGGCTGTGCGTTGGCGTGCGGCTCATGGCGGCTCTGCCGAGGCCATCAACCAGGCTTGCGAGCCCATCCTCGCGCCATGGCTGGCCGATCATGAGGCCAGAGCGGATGTGGCCGCGCTATTGTCCGGCGTGCCGCATTTTCCGCGTTCGGACTGGCCGGGGGGGCTGGCCCACGCGGGGTTTCAAAGCATGTTCTGGCAGCAAACTGCGCAAGGGGAATATGTGATGGCAGAGACTAGTCTTGCCGCACTCTGGCGTGAAGAGCCCACAGGGACGTAGCAGCCCCCAGTGATCTTCGTCGAGCCTCCCGGCTGGGGCTCTCCTGTGTCAAGGGCCTGGCGAGGACTCAGCCCCGGAGCTTGTCCGGGCCGAGTCCGGCGCGGTGCCCGGCAGTGCTCTCCATATCAAGGCTGATACAGCTGAGCCCAGGCCGTAAATTGCTGTAGAAACCCAGCCATGAAGTCCCGGCTGCCTGCGCCTATCTGGCCATCATCGGCAAACAAGCCGTCCTTGGCCTGCAGAAAGATCTCAGGCTGGCCCAAGGTCGGCATGTCCAGATAAGCGAGCACATTGCGCAAGTGCTGCTGTGCGAGGGCTGTGCCTATGGCGCCCACGGAAACCCCGATGACGGCGGCAGGCTTGCCCGTCCACACGCTTTTCCCATAAGGGCGCGACCCCTGGTCGAGAGCATTCTTGAGCACGCCGGGAATCGAGCGGTTGTATTCGGGAGTGACAAACAGCACGGCCTGGGCTTCCTGGATCTGGATGCGAAAGCGCTTCACCGGCTCGGCTTCATTGCCATCGGCGTCCTGGTCATAAAGAGGCAGCTCGGCAATCGAGACCTCCTCGAAAACCAGGGGCTTAGGGGCCAGCAGTGCCAGAGCCTGGGCCAGACGCCGGTTGAATGAATTCTTTCTCAGGCTGCCCACGATGACGGCAACTTTGATCTGGCTCATGTGCTACTCCTCGAAAAACAGTGATGTACAGCCCTGTCCAGCCACACCCGTGACTGGTTTTCTGACGCTGCGACATGCAGCCTATGCGCCTCGGGTCCCCCTGCATTGTCCAAGGTCATTTTTTCTGGATGCATGAGTTTTTTCGCACATGGGCAGGCTCTGTGGAGGCCATGGCAAGGGCCGAACCATGGTTTGCAGCTTGCAGGGCAGGGGTTTTCTGTGCTCTATTTGGTCTTTTTCTTTCAAGATCGTTTATCTTTCATTCATTTGTCTTCAATTATTTTCAATTCCAATGGCTTTGAACTCATAAATGGATGCATTTAAGTGATGAAGAGGTGTTGATCGCGTGCGAGCCCGCGTTCACGCTGGAATTTGCCGCCATTTGCGGGCATTTGCATGTTTCTCAGGCGCACATCTGAAGCCTGTTTTTGGGCTCCATAAGTCTTTGATTTCTTATGGAAAAAACATTTATCGCCGGTTTTGAGAGGCTTGCAACTGCTTGCTAGAATCCGCCTCCTGCCAGCTCTTCACGACTGCCAGACTCCTTTCTCCTCAATGCCTGAACCGTGAGCAATCGCTCTCTTTCTGCTTCGATGCCGCTTTCTCCAACCTCTCTCGCGTCGCCCCGCCATGAACTGCCAGCCAGCGGGCTGCGGCTGCTTGGCGTGCATTTGAGGCGTGGCGCCACCCAGGTGTTTTCGGGGCTGGACCTGGTCTTGAGCGAGCAACGCATAGGCCTCATAGGCGATAACGGCGCGGGCAAGACCAGTCTGCTGCGTCTGCTGTGCGGGCTGGAGCAGGCCCAGTCCGGCCAGGTGCTGCTGGGCGGCGAGGACTTGCACCAGGTACGGGCCAGACGCCCGGGCCTGGTGGGGCTGATGTTCCAGAACCCGGATGACCAGATCATCTTTCCCACCGTCGAGGAGGAGCTGGCTCTGGGTCTGCGGCCTGCAGGCCTGTCCAGGCAGGCGGCCAGGGGCAAGGCGCGCGCGCTGCTCGCCGAACGCGGGCTTGCCGACTGGGCGCCGCGTGCCGTGGCCGGGCTCAGCCAGGGCCAGCGCCAGCAGGTCTGCTGGCTGTCCTTGCTGATCGCAGCCCCCGGCGTGCTGCTGCTGGACGAGCCTTTTGCGAGCCTGGACCTTCCTGGCCAGGCCGCTCTCGCACGCGATATTGCGGCTGCACCACAGCAAATCCTGGTCTCCACCCATGTGCTGGACCATGTGCGTGATTTCGAGCGAGTGCTGTGGCTGGACAAAGGGCAGATCCGTGCCGACGGGCCAGGCCAGGCAGTCTGCACGGCCTACGAGGCCGATGTGGCGCAGAGATTGGGCCAGAGCCGCTCGACTCAGGATGGGCAGGGCTAGAGCATGGGCAGTCTGTACAGCGAGCAAGGCAGCTGGCTGCATGGCTGGAGCGCCGGCCTCAAGCTCTTGCTCATGGCCGTGCTGGGCACGGGCCTGTTTCTTCTGCGTTCTCCCTGGCTGCTGGCACTTGCGGGCCTGGGCTGCATCGTGCTTTGGTGTTCTCTGGGTCAGGCCACACGCGTGGCGCGCAAGCTCATGCTTTCGGTGCTGGTGGCAGCCTTGCTGGTGGCGGGCTTTCATCTATGGATGCACAACCATGCGTTGGCGGCCAGCAGCGCACTGCGCCTGTTTTGTGCGTCCACGCTGGGCGTGGCCTTGACCGTGAGCACGCGCCCCAGCGACCTGATCGCTGTTTTGGAGCGGCTGCTGCAGCCTTTCGAGCGTCTGGGCCTGGACTCCGGCCGCTTGGCTCTGCAACTGGGCTTGATGCTGCGCTTTACCGAGCACTTTTTCGTGCAGTGGAAGCGCCTCGATGATGCCCACCGCTTGCGTACGGGCCGTGCCGGCGGGCTGCGGCTGCTGGCGCCGCTGACCATACAAATGCTTCAGACATCGCGCCGCGTGGCGGATGCGCTCTGGGCCAGGCTGGGCCAGTAGGCACATGGTCCCGGGCTTTGCCACGGCTTTTCACGAACCTTCCCTGTCTTCACCTTCACAACGCCCATGCCCTCATCCGTCTCTCGCAACGCTTCCCATTCCATCACCCAGGTCTCGCTGTTTGCTGCCCTGATGGCCGTCATGGGTCTGATCCCCAAGATCGACCTGCCTCTGGGCGTGCCGATTACCGTGCAATCCCTGGGCGTGATGCTGGCCGGTGCCATGCTCGGACCCTGGCGCGGTCTGCAGGCCATGGCGCTGTTTCTCGGCGCTGTGGCCCTGGGGTTGCCGTTGCTCGCAGGGGGCAGGGGCGGGATCGGGGTTTTCATGGCGCCTTCGGCTGGCTATCTGCTCGGCTATGCGCCTGCGGCCTGGATTACGGGGCTTGTCATGCAGGCCCTGCCTCAGGGCGACTTCGCGAGTCCGGCGCGTGCGCGGCGCATTGCCTTCAATGCCTTTGCGTCAGCGGTGCTCGGCGGCCTGCTGAGCCTGCATGCCTTCGGCGTGCTGGGCCTGATGCTGCTGGCCAAGCTCGGCTTCATGCAGGCCCTGGCCGCGACCCTGGTCTTCGTGCCCGGCGATCTCATCAAATGCGTGCTCTGCGCGCTCATCGTCCACACCATTGCGCGCGGCATGCCGGACTGGCGCTTTGGCGGCCGCAATGGCTAAAGGCCTTCAAGATTTGCAACACCTGGTCCACGCTCCTGTGGCCCATTGGGCGGCACAAAAGCCCGAGGCGATCGCCCTGCAAAGCGAGGCCGGGCAATGGAGCTTTGCCCGGCTGCATGCAGCCGTGCTCGAACGCTCTGCGGCCCTGATTGCCGCACGCGCACCGGCCATGCTGTTGCTGGAGGCGCGCCACACCCTGCTGGAGCGCATTGCCGAGTTTCTGGCCATCATCCACAGCGGGCGCTGTGCGGCCGTGGCCGATGGCGACTGGCCGGCTGCCGTGCATCAGCGCATCCAGGGCTGGCTGCCCAGCGCGCCCAGCGAGCTCAGCGCGGCCACACCGGAGTGTGCGTTCTACACGGGCTTTACCTCGGGCAGCACGGGTCTGCCCAAGGGCTTTATGCGCAACCATGCCTCATGGACCGAGAGCTTTGAGGTCTGTCTGAAGGACTTCGGTCCCGTGGCTGCCCAGGCCACGCTGGCCCCCGGGCGCATCTCGCACTCGCTGTTTCTGTTCGGCGTCATGCAGGCCCTGTGGTTCGGCCAGACGGCGGTGCTGCAGGAGAAGTTTTCCGCCCCGCGCTGTCTTTCCTGGCTGGCCCGGGGGGCTGCTCCCTGTCTGGTGGCCGTGCCCAGCCAGCTGCTGCTGATGCTGCAATGGGCTCAGCACAGAAAGCTTGCGCCCATTGCGCAGGTGGAGCTGATCATGATCAGCGGCGCGCGCTGGATGCGTGCCCAGACGCCGGCGCTCAAGGCCTTGTTCCCGAGGGCGCGCATCGTGGAGTTCTACGGTGCGTCCGAAGCCAGCTTCGTGGCCTGGATGGATGCCGATGAAAATGCGCCGCCCCAGGCCGTGGGCCGGCCGTTCAGCAATGTGGACATCGAGATCCGGGACGCGCAGCAAGTGCTTCCCCCAGGACGCAACGGGCTGATCTTCATGCGCAGCCCCATGCTCTTCATGGACTATGTGGGCCCGGCCGACGGCACGGCCGCCCTACGCGATGGCGAATGGCTGAGCGTGCGCGACATGGGTCATCTGGATGCGCAAGGCCGGCTCTGTCTTGCGGGACGCGAGAGCCGCATGCTGGTCACCCAGGGCAAGAACCTGTTTCCCGAGGAGTTGGAGAATCTGCTGGCCCAGCACCCGGCCATTGCCCAGGCCAGTGTGCACGGCCTGCCCGATGCGCTGCGTGGCATGCAGTTGCACGTGGTGATTCAATGGCATGACTTCGAGAACACGGACCCGGCCCCGGGCCGCGAGCAGCTTGCGCGCTGGCTGGGCCTGAGGCTGGAGGCCTACAAGCTGCCACGCCACTGGTGGAGCTGCGAGGCCTGGCCGCTCACGGCCAGCGGCAAGACCGACCATGGCCAGCTGGCAAGGTCTTTGCGCAACGCAAGCGGGCACGAGGCTCAGGGCGCTCAGCAGGCGCGGCACGCATGCCCTGCGCTGGTGCTCCTCGCATGACGCCGACCTCGAATCCGGCCTTTGTGGCCTGGTCCCGCAGCCCCGTGGCGCCCGTGGGCGGGGCTCTGAGCCAGATGGAGGTGCATGGGTTGGCCGCCCCCGTGCTGCGCACCCTGCTGGAGCGCACAGGTCTGAGCGCCGCCGCCGTCGATGCCGTGGTCCTGGGCAATGCCCTGGGCGCTGGCGGCAATCCCGCACGCATGCTGGCCCTGGCTGCGGGACTGGACGACCGCTGCGCCGCCCATAGTGTGGACAGCCAGTGCTGCTCGGGTCTGGACAGTGTTGCGCTGGCCGTAGGCCTTTTGCATTCGGGCCAGGCCGAGATCGTGATCGCCGGCGGCGCCGAAGCCTGGAGCCGCGCGCCCCTGCGCCAGACGCGCCCGCGCCATGCGGGCGAGCAGCCACAGCCCTATGAGCGCCCGGCCTTTGCGCCCGATCCCGAACGCGATCCCGATCTGCTCCAGGCGGCTGCCGACTACGCCCTTTGCCACGGCCATACGCGTGATCGGCAGCAAGCCCATGCCAGGCAAAGCCATGCACGCGCACTCGCGCACCAGGCTGTGCTGGGGCAGGAGATCACGGCCATCGCCGGCCTCGCGCACGATGCCTATCCGCGTGCGCTTGAGCCTCGGCGCATGGCGCGCATGCCGCTGGTGGCGCGATCGGGGGCAGGGGAGGCGGGCGATGTGCTGGACGCCCATGGCCTGTCCACACCCTGCATCTCACCCAAGGCCGATGGCGCAGCCCTGGTGCTGCTGGCCACGCCGGCGGCCTGCGCGCGCCATGGGCTCAGGCCCCAGGCCTACTGGCTGGCCAGCGCCTCGGCAGGCCACAGGCCGGAGATGCCCTTGCAGGCCGCAGCCCTCGCTGCAGGCCAGGTGCTGGCACGCGGCGCATCGGCACTCAACCGCCACACGCTGACCGCGAGCGAGCTGCAGGCCATCGAGCTGCACGATGCATTCGCGGTCCAGGCCCTGGACTTTGCCCAGGCTCTGGGCCTCGCCCCTGAGGACATCAATCTCCAGGGCGGCGGCCTGGCCCGCGGCCATCCGATCGCGGCCTCGGGTGCGATTGCGCTGGTGCGCATGCTCAGTCAGTTGCGCGATGCGCCTGCTGGCGCTCTGGGCCTGGCTGCGATTGCGGGCGCGGGCGGCATTGGTGCGGCTTGCCTGGCACAGCGCGCAGCATGAATCGACAGGAATCCGCAAGAGCAATGCCCATCTCTGAACCCATGTCCCCAGAATCGCAGGCCCATGAGGCACTGCTGACCGCGCGCCGCTCCATGCGCGCCTATCTGCAGCAGCCCGTGCCCGATGTCTTGCTGCAGTCGCTGCTGATCCAGGCGCGTCGTGCGCCCAGCGGCGCGAATCTGCAGCCAGGCCATTTTCTGCAAGTGCGCGGTGGATTGCGCCAAGCGCTGAGCCAGGCCCTGCTGGCCGATTGGCAGGCAGGAGCTCCTGAGCAAGAGGACTATGCCTACTTCCCCCGGCCCATGCCCATGGGTCTGCGCAAGCGCCAGGCGGCCTCGGCCCAGGCCTTGTACGGGGCCCTGGGCGTGGCGCGCGACGATCGTGCGGGGCGTGATGCGCAATTCGCGCGCAACTACCGCTTCTTCGATGCGCCCGTGGCCCTGGTCGTGACCATAGACCAGCGCTTTGGCGCGGGCGGCTACATGGACCTGGGCATGAGTCTTTACGGCCTGCAGCTGGCTGCCGCTGCCGCAGGCCTGGGCAGCTGCGCCATCGGCGCGCTGGCCAGCTACCCGCAGACCGTGCGCCGCGTACTGGGGCTTGCCTCGTCCGAACACATCGTCTGCGGCCTGGCCCTGGGCTGGCCCGATCCCGAGGCTGCGGTCAACCGCACCTGCACCGAGCGCGCGGCGCTGGCCGATTACTTCCGGGTGCTGGAAAGCTGAGTCATCAAAAATAGGAGCTGCCAGCGCTTGCCTCATCTCATATTCATGCTGAAAACCATCTGAATATGAGGCCTATCAAGCGCTTGCAGCTCTCTTTTTAAGTCTAAAGTACCAGGCTTAGAACGCCGGCACGACCGAGCCCTTGAACTGCCGGTCTATGAACTCGCGCACCTCGGGCGACTGGTAGGCTTGGATGAGCTGGGCCACCCAGGGCCTGGCCTTGTCGGCCTCGCGCGCGACCAGGATGTTCACATAGGGATTTTTCGCATCCTCCAGGGCAATGGCATCGGTCTTGGGGTTGAGCCCGGCCGAGATCGCGAAATTGGTGTTGATGGCCGAGGCCTGCAGATCGTCGAGCGAGCGCGGCAACTGGGCTGCATCCAGCTCCACGAAGCGCAGCTTCTTGGGATTGCTCACCACATCCAGCGGCGTGGCCTTGAGGCCTGCGCCTTCCTTGAGCTTGATCAGCCCCTGGGCCTGGAGCAGCAACAGCACGCGCCCGCCGTTCGTGGGGTCGTTGGGAATGCCGAACCTGGCGCCCTGGGGCAGCTCGGCCAGCTGCCTGATCTTTCTGGAGTAGATGCCTATGGGGAAGTTCACGGTATCGGCGATCCAGGCGATCTTGTAGCCGCGGTCCTTGACCTGGGCATCGAGATAGGGGCGGTGCTGGTAGCTGTTGGCGTCCAGGTCGCCGGCCGCGAGCGCCGCATTTGGCTGCACATAGTCGCCAAACTCGATGATCTGTAGCCTGAGGCCGCTTTTGTCGGCCACCTTCTTCACCTGCTCCATGATTTGTGCATGCGGTCCGGCGGTCACGCCGATCTTGATGGGCCTGTCCTGGGCCTGAGCCTGGGCTGCAAGCAGGGTCAGGGCGGTGGCGCCCGCGAGCAGGCTGCGGTGAAGGAATGCGCGCTTGGTGAACATGGAAAGCCTTGCCTCATAGCTGAAGTACAGCCTGGCACTGTATCCGCGAGAGAGTGGCTTGGGGCGTCCGGCGGAGCGGCTTTCCAGACAGTTTCGTCAATAGCTCAGAACCCAGGGTCATGAGCCATGGCCCCAAACAAAAGTCGCCCTCGATAAGAGGGCGACGGGCGTGCAATGAGGCAGGCGCTGAACCTGCCTCAGCGGTTGTAGCGCTGTATCAGGCGCAACACCCAGGGCGTGACGGTCGTGCCCACGCGGATCAGCTTGCGCGGCCCCACGATCAGGGCTGCGCCGCCCGCAAGCGCCACGGCCATGGGGTGCAGGCGCGCAAACGTCGTGATGCGCTCCATCAACGGAGCATCGGCGGATACCTGGGCCGCGCTCTTGCTCAAGGCCTTGGCCTGGGCCCTGGCCGAGGCCCGAGCCGCAAGCCGCTCGCGCTGCAGGGCAATGCGATTCAACACCTTTTGCTGGGCCAGCGTGGGCTCGGGCCAAGGCCTGTCAGCCGCAGCGGGCTTTGCAGCAGGGGTTGTGGAAGCGTTGTTCATGGGCTAAAGCCTTTTCTTCAAAGCCTGCCAGTCTTCATTCAATTCCTGGCGGGTCAGCATGAAGGGGCGGGACAGTTGCCTGGCCGCGAGCAGCAGGCGCCACAGGGCCAGTGCCCAGAGCAGCAGCCAGCCACCGGCCAGGCTCCAGGCGACGAGCACGCGATGCTCGCTGTCCCAGAACTGCACCAGCAGCGCTAGCGAGAGCATGAGCAAAAAGACCACACCCAGCGTTCCCATGGCGATGAGCAGCATCACCACAGACTGCATGCTGCGTTTGTGCTGCTCCCACTCCAGGCGCGCCAGATCGGAGCGATCCTCGACGGCAATCGCCAGCTCTATGACTGACGCACGCCAGCGTGCGATCAGGGCATCCAGGCCCAGCAGAGAAGTCCAGCGCACTGGTTTCTTTCCTTGGGACTGCGTCAAAACTTAACGGCGTCCCAGCATGAAGCCCAGCAGGGCGCCCACGGCCAGGGCGGCGCCGGCCACGCGCCAGGGTTCGTCATGGGCATAGCGGTCGGCGGCATCGGCGGCATCGCGTGCCTGGCGGGCCGCATCCTGGGCAGCACGCACGGCCGTGTCGCGCACATTGGACACGCTTTCATCGATGCGCTGGCGCAGCAGGTTGATCTCGGGCACGGCATCCAGCTCGCGTGCAGACAGCAGGCCACGCAGATCACGCACCAGCTTTTCCAGATCGGCCTGGGCGTTGGAGACGGTATCGGTAATCGACTTCGACATAGTGAGCCTTTCTCTATTCAAGCAACAAGGGAAGACGGCAGTCGTTGGCGGAGCTGCCGCCCGCGTTCTTCGGATTACGCTGGCATTTTCAGGTGCAGCATGGATACATCTTAGCCAAATGTTGCACCTCGCCCGCGCTGGCCCAGGGCCTTACTCATGTAAGACGAAGCCCATTTGAGCTCAGTGGCCATCCAGGATCCGCGCCACATGGGCCCCTATGGCCAGGCTGCTGGTCAGGCCCGGCGATTCGATGCCAAAGAGATGCACCAGGCCTGGAATGCCATGCGCCTGCGGCCCCTGGAACACAAAGTCTGCACCCGGCTCATTCGGCCCATGGATCTTGGGGCGCATGCCCGCATAGCCGGGCTGCAAGGCATGCTCGGGCAGTCCTGGCCAGTAGCGCCGGATCTCGCTGTAGAACAGCTGGGCGCGTTGCGCATCCACCTGCAAGTCCTGGGCGCTGTCCGTCCATTGCACGTCGGGGCCGAACTTGGCCTGGCCGCCAAGGTCCAGGGTCAAGTGCACGCCCAGGCCTGCAGCCTCGGGCACGGGATAGATGAGATGCGAGAACGGCGCCCGCCCCGACAAGGTGAAGTAGCTGCCCTTGGCGTAAAAGGCCTTGGGCGCCAACTGCTGTGGGTAGCCTTTGATGCATGCGGCCAGATCGGGCGCCTGCAGGCCTGCTGCATTGACCACGGTCTGGGCCAGCAGCTCGGTGCCGTCCGCCGTCTTCAGCCAGATGCCGTCGGCCCGGACCTCGGCCTCTTGAAGCTGGGCGTGACAGGCCACCATCCCGCCTGCGTTTTCCAGATCGCCTTGCAGGGACAGCATCAGGCCATGGCTGTCGACAATGCCCGTGCTCGGTGAGTGCAGGGCGGCCGCGCAGTTGAGCTCGGGCTCCAGGGCCCGGGCCTGGGCCGCATCCAGCCAGTGCAGATCGTCAACGCCATTGCTCCGTGCATGGCGGGCCATGCCGTGCAGGTGCTCGATCTGCGCCTGGCTCGTGGCCACAATGAGCTTGCCGCAGCGGTCATGGGCAATGCCGCGCTCGGCGCAATACGCATACAAGGCCTTCTTGCCTTCGACGCAAAGGCGCGCCTTCAGTGATCCGGGCTGGTAATAAATGCCCGCATGAATGACTTCGCTGTTGCGCGAGCTGGTCTGGGTGCCGATGGCGGCCTCCTTTTCCAGCACCATGACTTCGCGCCCCGCCAGCGCCAGGGCGCGCGCCACCGCCAACCCCACCACACCTGCTCCGATGACCACGGTCTCGACTTTGTCCGCCATAACTGAATTTCTTGCATGAAAGCCCAAAATTCTAGGGGCTGCGAACAAGGTCGGTATCCGCAAAGCCCATCGGTCCTGGCCCACAATCGGCTGGTGACTACCGCCTCCCCATCCGCCTTCCTGTCCCGTGTAGAGCGCAGCACCGAGCGCCAGAACATGTATCTGCTGATCCAGCTGCGTTGGCTGGCCGTCATCGGGCAGATCATCACCATCACCCTGGTGCACTACGGCTTTGGCATATCCCTGCCGCTACCGGCCATGGCCTTGGTGCTTTTGCTGAGCGTGCTGGCCAACCTTGGCTACATCTATTGGTACCGCAGCCACCGACGTCCGATCTCGGGGCGCGATCTGCTTGCAGCCTTGCTGGCCGATGTGCTGGCCCTGGCCATACAGCTGTACCTGAGCGGCGGCGCGGGCAACCCCTTCATCTATCTGTTTTTGCTGCAGGGAATTCTGGGGGCCGTGCTGCTGCGGCCCACACATGCCTGGCTGGTGGTGGCGGCGACCTCGGCCTGTGCTCTGGTGCTGTCTGTGACCCACAGGCCGCTGGCCATGAATTTTGCGAGCCAGCAGGATCTTCCCGGGCTTTATCTCGCTGGCGTGCTCATCAGCTTCGGCCTGACCACGGTGCTCATCGTGGTGTTCTTGCGGCGCATCGTCTCCAATCTGCGTCGCCGCGATGCGCGCCTGGCCGACATGCGCCAGCGTGCCAGCGATGAAGAGCACATCGTGCGCCTGGGCCTGCTGGCCACGGGCGCTGCGCACGAGCTGGGCACGCCGCTGGCCACGATGTCGGTCATCCTGGGCGACTGGCAGCATATGCCGGCCCTGGCGCGCGACCCCGACCTGCTTGCCGATCTACAGGATATGCAGCAGCAACTGCTGCGCTGCAAGTCCATCGTCTCCAGCGTGCTCATGTCGGCTGGCGAGACGCGCGCCGACATGCCGCGCACGGCCACGCTGCGCAGCTTCATGGACGGTGTGATCGCCGACTGGCAGACCCGCCACCAGGTCGCAGATTTCGACTACCGGCCTGCCGGGCAGGACTTTGCCATGCTCTCGGATACCGCTCTGGCACAAATGGTTTGCAATGTGCTCGACAATGCTGCCGAAGCATCCCCCTCCTACGTAGGCCTTGAGCTCGGTGTCGATGACGGCATCCTGCGCCTGAGCGTCAGAGATCGCGGCCCGGGCTTTGCCCCGCACATCCTCGAGAAACTGGGTCAGTGTCACCTGTCCACCAAGACCGGACGTCCAGGCCGAGGCCTGGGCCTGTTCCTGGTGCTCAACGTGGCGCGCTCATTGGGCGGCCGTGTGGAAATACGCGAACTCAAGCCCTGTGGCAGCGAGGTGGAGATAAGTCTGCCCCTGTCATCGATTGCGATTGAACCAGGCTCCTAGACCTGGGACCTGAAACACTCATCATGGAAAGCCCCCGCCTCCTGCTCCTGGTTGAAGACGATGCAACTTTTGCTCGCACACTCACGCGTTCCTTCGAGCGCCGCGGCTACAGCGTCCTGCATGCCAGCAGTGCCGAGCAAGTCGGCAGCCTGCTCCAGCAGCATCGCCCCGAATATGCGGTCATGGATCTGAAGCTCGCAGGCCAGGCTTCGGGCCTGAGCTGCGTGCAAATGCTTCATCTGCACAATCCCGAGGCCAGGATCGTGGTGCTCACGGGCTACGCGAGCATTGCCACGGCCGTGGAGGCCGTCAAGCTGGGCGCCTGTCACTACCTGGCCAAGCCCTCGAACACCGATGACATAGAGGCCGCCTTCGAGCGCCAGGAAGGCCGCACCGATACCGAGCTGTCGCGCAACCCGACCTCGATCAAGACACTGGAGTGGGAGCATATCCACGAGACACTTGCGGACAGCGACTTCAACATCTCGGAAGCCGCCAGGCGCCTTGGCATGCACAGGCGCACGCTGGCACGCAAGCTCGAAAAGCGGCAGATCAAGTAACGGGCTGTGTACGCGGCTCAGCCCAGCCAGAGGTAGTGGTCGACCAGCAGGGCCGCGAACAGCACGCTCAGGTGGATCAGCGAGAAGCGAAAGGTCTTGCGCGACAACTGGTCCGAGTAGTTGCGCCACAGCGCAAACGCATAGCCGCAAAAGCCCAGGCTCAGGACCACGGCCACCGCCAGATAAAGCCAGGAGCTCATGCCGTACATGAAGGGCAGAAGACAGGCTGCGAACAGGATTACGGTGTAGAGCAGGATCTGCAGCCGCGTGTATTCGCTGCCATGGGTCACGGGCAGCATGGGCAGGCCGGACTGGCGGTAATCCTCCACACGGTACAAGGCCAGGGCCCAGAAGTGCGGAGGCGTCCACAGAAAGATGATCAGAAACAGGATCAAGGCCTCAGGCCCCACCTGGCCCGTGACTGCGGCCCAGCCCAGAAGGGGCGGCATGGCGCCCGAGGCCCCGCCGATCACGATGTTCTGCGGTGTCGCAGGCTTGAGCACCACGGTATAGATCACAGCATAACCGATGAAGGTGGCCAGCGTCAGCCACATGGTCAGCGGGTTGGTGAAGGCCAGCAAGATGGCAGCACCAAGGGTGCACAGCAGAGCCGAGAATGCGAGTGCCTGCTGGCTGCTGAGCTCGCCACGCGCCGTGGGCCGCCAGGCCGTGCGCTTCATGCGCGCATCGATATGGCGCTCCACCAGGCAGTTGAAGGCCGCAGCCGCGCCTGCCACCAGCCAGATGCCCAGACAGGCAACCGCCATGTGCAGCCATTGAGCAGCACTGGGCCAGCCAGGGATGGCCAGCACCATGCCGATCAAGGCACAGAACACGATGAGCTGCACTACCCTTGGTTTGGTCAGGGCATAAAACTGGGACCAGCGCGATGGCGCGGCCAGGAGGCTTGCTTGTTCACTCATAGACTTCTTTCCCGCGCGCAATCACAGCATCTGCGCTCTTCGCCTGGGAGCGGCTGATCGCCAGGCTCCAGACAATCACGGCCACCAGGGCCGCAGCCCCGCCCGTATGCAATACCGCCGCTGCCAGAGGCCAGTCCAGCACCACGTTGGACAGGCCGGTCAGCACCTGGGCCAGCAGCAGGCTGCCCAGCCAGCGGCGCTGGCGTGCCAGCTCCGGCACCGCCCGCAACTGCCAGCACAAGACCAGCAGCATCGGCACGACCACATAGGCGCCGAGGCGGTGTAAATAGTGGATCGCCGTCAGCCCTTCAAAACTGATGTGGCTGCCATTCTGGAGCAGGCCCAGTGGGCGCCAGATCTCAAAGGCCTGGGCAAAATCCATGGCCGGCCACCAGTTTCCCTGGCAGGTCGGAAAGCTGCTGCAGGCCAGCACCGCATAGTTCGTGCTTACCCAGCCGCCCAGGGCTGCCTGCACAAGCAGCAGGCCCAGGCCCAGCCACAGCAGGCGGCGCAGCCCTGGGGGGATCCGTGTAGGAGGCTGGCCGCGCTGCGCGAGTCCCAGGCCCGAGGCGGGTACAGCCAGCAAGGCCAGCAATACGGTTCCGCCCAGCAAATGCATGGTCACGATGGCAGGAAACAGCCTCATGGTCACCGTCAAGGCGCCAAATGCACCTTGCAGGCAGACCCAGACCAGGGCCAGGGTAGGCCACCAGGGGTTGAGGATGCGCGCTTCCCGCTTCTGAGTCCGGGTCAGGCGCCAGGCCAGCAGCGTCATGGCGATGATGAGTACGCCAACCGTGGTCGCGAGATAACGGTGAATCATCTCGATCCAGGCCTTGCCATGGGTGACGGGCCCTGTAGGCATGGCGGCCTGTGCGGATGCGATCTGATTCTTGGCTCCCCAAGGGCTGGCGCTGCCATAGCAGCCTGGCCAGTCGGGGCAGCCCAGTCCCGAATCCGTGAGGCGGGTGAAGGCGCCGAACAAGACCAGATCAAAGGTCAGAAACAAGGTCAGCACCGACAAGGCCTGCAGGCGTGACACAGGCCCTGATTCGCGCTTGCGCAGCCAGACCCAGGCCAAAGGGCCCAGGGCCAAAAGCAGGCCCAGGGCCATGAGCTCCAGCACCGGAGCCAGGTCATACAAGGCCTGCTCGTTCACGCCATGGCCTCCGCCCGGGCCTGGCATCGAGCGCGCCGGCTGGTAGCAAGCCTGTGCGAATGCTCCGGGGAGTGTCCCGGCTGGCCGAAGCGGTTCTTCATAAACGAGAGCAGGGTTTCAAGAAGGCATAAGCCATAGCGCCCCATTGCAGCGCATGGCAAGCCAAAGAGATATCAGGAAATGTACGCAGGTCAATCACGAAACCGGTTCACGGCAGCGTGCAAAGACCGCAAGCCACAGCACGGCACAAAGACCACGTCTTTGATCCAGAACAATTGTACTAATCTTGCAATCAGGGCGAACCCGGTAGCCCATTGCCCCTATGTATCGCCAAGCTTCGAAGGCCATTCAGGCGACAAAATTTTCTGCGCCGCTGCTCGCAAATTGCCTGCGTAGGTTCTGGCTTGAGGTACGATGGCAGCAGCACTTTGCTGCACCATGCAGCACAGCACCCGGGCGGGTGTAGTTCAATGGTAGAACGCTAGCTTCCCAAGCTCGATACGCGAGTTCGATTCTCGTCACCCGCTCCACTTCGACTTTCCAGGGTCTTCCACCGAACACCAGGGAACCTCGTAAGTCATCGTCAGGATTGAGAGTTTTTAACCAACTCTCATCCACTGACATCCAGCAAAATCCACTCCCAACCGCTTCAGACTGAATCGCCTCGGGTTTTACGGAGGCTCAACACTCTGAGAGGATTGAGCTATGAAGAAGTCGAACAAGTTCTCGCCCGAAGTACGTGAGCGTGCGGCGAGGATGGTGCAGGAACACCGTGCAGAGTACCCATCGTTGTGGGCAGTCATCGCTCCCAAGATCGGCTGCGTGCCGCAGACGCTGCATGAATGGGTCAAGCGTGCCGAGGTTGATGCCGGCGTGCGAGATGGGGTGACGACAAGTGAAGCCCAGCGGGTCAAGGAGTTGGAGCGTGAGGTCAATGAGCTGCGCAAGGTCAGCGAGATACTGAAGCTGGCCAGCGCTTTTTTTGCCCAGGCGGAACAGGGCCGCCGCATCAAGTCCTGAAGGCTTTCGTCGACCAGCATCGCCAACAGTTCGGGGTCGAGTCGATCTGCCGCATCTTGCAGATCGCCCCATCGGCGTATTGGCATCACGCTGCTTGCCAGCACAACCCGGCGCTGCGCTCATGTCGGGAGCAGCGCGACCTGGAGCTGGTGCCCGAGATCCAGAGAGTGTGGCAAGCAGCATGCAGGTCTATGGCGCAGACAAGGTCTGGCGTCAGCTCAAACGTGAAGGTATAGCGGTTGCCCGCTGCACCATCGAGCGGCTGATGCGTGAACAAGGCCTGCATGCGTGCGCCGGGGGAAGGCAGTGTGTACTACGGTCTCTGACCCGAAGGCGGATGCAGCCGGTCGTCGCAACTTAATGATCGTCTGAAAAGGCCAGATGTCCGCGAAACACGGGCATCTGGAGTGTTATGGCGTGCGTGGCAGGAGGCTCGCCAGCGTTATCACACCTGGATCCGATTTATGCAGAGCATCCCTTACAGGTAAGTCATCGTAAAGGTCAGTACAGCGTCTGCCTGGCCAGGTGTGACTGCCGTTGCTGTCTGGCGATAGGCTGCTTTGAGCCCAATTTTGTAGGAGCCACCGACAGCACTGCTGTATCCAGTCAGCGTGTATTTGGTGTTGTATTTCAGCGGGACGTCATTGCTGTCCTTCAACTGGAGAGCTATGCCTCGAGCCGTGGAGTTGCTCGTTAGAGCAATGACTCCATTGTTTGCATCGACCACGGCACCGACAGGGTCGAACTGATACTGGATCTTGCTGAGGTTACCGGCTGGGCAGGCGTTGAGCCTGACGTCGAATGGAACAAAGGCCGTAGTCGAACCCACGCCGGAAAATTTTGATTGAAGATGGGTCCCCATGTTGACGGTCACGTCCGGCGTCTCGCAAGCTGCAACACGGATATTGACGGGAGTCAGTGTGACGAATTTGTGGAATGTCGCCTGGACCGAGGGTGAGCCAGTCGACGGTTTTGCGGCCCAGGCTGTTTCTACTACAGCAGAATTTGATGTCGTTCCAGGAGTGACATTACCTGTTTTCACAAGTGCAAACTCCAGCTGAAATCCAACGTTCATTTGAGCTGACCCGTTGATGGAGCTACATACCGAATACCCCCAGCTGGAGCTTATGGCGGGCAAGCTGCCCCAAGCGAACCAGCCGGAACATCTGGCATCTCTTGTAGATATATATGCACGAGCACCGATTGCCAGTCCTATACCTGCTACGTTCGTATTCCAAACTTGATATGGGACGCCGCTAGAGCCATTCACGGTGATTCCACTTGCCGTCGGCAGCAGGGATCTGTAGGTCGGGCCAACCCCGGTATTTCTGACAGTGCATGAATAGTAATTGGTGATTGCCGGAGTCGAAATCCAAGGTGTCAATACTGATCCAATAGCGGCATCACGAGGCACTGTCAAAGAACTGGGCATGGTGACCCTGATCGTTTCTGAGATACCGTTGCATGAATAAGTCTGTGCCTGAGCCGCCTCAGAGAAAAGTGCGATTATTGTTGCAATAAATAAGAAAGCAAAATCAGTGCTTCGTAGGCGTGGAGTCTTGAAATAAAATTTGGTTTCTAATTTTTTTATGATGGATTTATGAATATGCATGACTGATTTGCTAGAGTATCAAATACTTCTTGATCGAATAATATTTCGGGTTGAAATGGTTTGATGTTTTTATTATTTGATATTTTTTGACGAAATTTGAAACCATCTGAATTGAAGTGTGGCATATATAATTTTTCCGAATTGAAAAAAATAGTCCACTTTCCATTTTTTTTTGAAATTTTTTTAAAAATTCCGGAAAAAAATTCTTCGATGCGAGAGTGAATGTCAATCAAGATTGATTTTCCCGGGTGAAATGTTTCTTTATGTTTTATTAAGTACTTTTTTGAAAAATTTGTTAATTTTATTTTGAGTTATATTTTTGTTTAATCGACGAGGTGAGATTTGAATAAACGAATAGGTGTATTTCATGCTCATCTGTATTTGAATTTCAAGGTTTTTTCCCCGGTGCTCAGCTGAGAGGATGCCGTTTTCCGAAGCTTGAAATAAACAAGCGGCACGGTGAGTCGGGCAGATCAGGGCTTGATCGTGCGGGCTGGGGGCGCCCGCCTGTTGGTGCCGGGTAGGGCCGGCGAAGCTCGTGGCCGAATACTTGGTTCGTGTTGCGGCCAGGTGGAAGCCGAGGAGGCTATCGGCGCGGGCTATATGCTGGCTCGACCTGCTTGCGTGGATATGTGCGGCAGCAGACATGCGTGGACGGTTGGCGTGGGCCGTCGGCGCAAGCTATGAGCGGATTGAATCGGTTTTTCGAATATCTTCGCCGTACCGCGCGGGCAATCCTCGCTGGGAGTCTTTCTGTACCGACCTTCGGATCGCAATGCGCCTGGTGCTGCAATTCGATAGGCTCAACACGGCCGTGGATCTCTGATGCGTGGCCTGGGCGATTGCTGAATTACCGGCTGGCCGTGGGGGAGGCCGGGTGGTTGCTGTCCAGCGCACTCAGAACGTGTTTACGATCTCTACGCTGCCGCGTTGGAGCGCAATCGGGATGAGTTC
>NZ_AUCQ01000001.1:0-98636 GCF_000429845.1 Comamonas composti DSM 21721 | reverse complement strand
CCTCGCAATAGCACGGCTATTGCTGCGGTGTCGCGCCTCGTATCCCATCCCGCAAAGACACTGGCGCGGCACCGAGGAGATCGTAAACACGTTCTGAGCCCGGAGTCCGCTGTTGATTGCAAGGATTACCCTTTGCTTGCGTTGATGTCGGCCTGCATACCCGCTGGGCTATGGCGCAAGATTCGGAGCCTTGAAGGCAAACGAGTGCACGGCAGTGAGATGCTCTTTGCCGTGCACGCTCGCCGCCATATCGGCGGCGGTTATTGGTATTTTTTCTCCAGCCCATCCCAGAAGGGCTTGTTGACCAGACGCTGGCGCTCGGCGAAGGGGGTGACCACGTTGGGGTCTTCATCCACCTTGCGCTCGTTGCGCAATTGGGTCAGGGCTTTTTGCATGCCGGCCACGGCGCCTTGCAGGGCAGCGTTGGCATAGAGCACGAAGCCATAGCCGAGATCGGCCAGGGCTCCGGCATCGGTGATGGGCGTTTTTCCGCCAATGACCATGTTCATGAGCTGGGGCTGGGGCAGGCGCTGGGGCAGGGCACGGATTTCCTCGGCGGTGGTCACGGCTTCCACGAACAGGATGTCGGCTCCGGCTTCGGCAAAGCGTGCTGCGCGTTCCACGGCGGCCTCGAAGCCCTGGGTGGCACAGGCGTCGGTGCGCGCCATGATCATGGTGCCCTGGTCGCGGCGCGCATCCACGGCGGCCTTGATCTTGCCCAGCATTTCCTCGGTGGAGATGACCTCCTTGCCGCTGAAGTGGCCGCAGCGCTTGGGGCTGATCTGGTCTTCAAGCTGAATGCAGTCGGCACCTGCGCGCTCCAATGTGCGCACGGCATGGTAGGTGTTGAGCGCGTTGCCAAAACCTGTGTCGGCATCGACGATCAGCGGCAGCTCCACGGCTTCACGAATGCGCGCCGTATGGTCTGCAATATCGGTCAGCCCCATGAAGGCCTGATCGGGCAAACCGAACCACATATTCGTCACGCCGGCGCCCGTCACATAAATGGCTTCAAAGCCCATGTCGGCGACCACGCGCGCCGACATGGCGTTGAATGCTCCAGGAACAATGACGCCACGGCGGGCTTGGGCAAGGGTTTTGAGTTGCTGTTTGGTGTTCATGTGAGAGATGGTGTTGGGGTTGCACAGAGGCCGTGGCCTTGTCATGGCATGGGTGTTGCAAGCCCCGTGCCAATGAGAAGAGCAGGCGCATCAGGTCGCGAAAAAGGGCTTTTGCTGCGTGAGGACTGCAAAAAACCCGGCTTGTGTTGCATTGATGAAATAATCACTTTCATGAATGAAACACGTTCCATGCTGCAGACTGTCGCTCCCCCGGGTTTTGGCAAAAGCCTGCCTCTGGTGCTGACCGTGGGGCGCCATCGACTGGGCCAGGTGTTGGAGCGCATGGCCTCGGCGGTCAGCGATCAGGTGCGTGTGGAGCATGTGAGCGCATCTTTCGACGAGGCCGTGCAGGCCGTCGAGGCCTTGCATGCGGCCCAGCCCGTGGACGCCCTGGTGGTGGCCGGAGCCAGCGGCGCCTGGCTGCGCGAGCGCCTGGACATTCCCGTGGTCATGATCGAGGTGGGTGGCTTCGACCTGCTCCAGGCTCTGGCCCAGGCGCGTGTTCTCGCGGAGCGCGCGGCCGGCGCCAGGGCCGAGCAGGGCGCGCGGGCCAGCATCGGTCTGGTGTCTTTCGACCAGATATCGGATCAGCTCCAGCAGTTCGAGGCGCAATTCGGCACGGGCATCGTCCAGTTCAGTTACAGCGGGCCCGAAGATGCCAAGGCCTGTGTGCAGTCCTTGCGCGAGCAGGACGTGGGCGCCGTGGTGGCGCCGGGTCTGGTGGCCGAGCTTGCCGAGCAGGCCGGCATCCCCAGCGTGCTTTTGTATTCGGACGGGGCTGTTCTACAGGCTCTGCGTGATGCCGTGCTGCTGGCGCGCCACCGCCATGCAGAGCGTGCGCGTCATCAGCGCCTGGAAAGCGTGCTCGGCCAGTTGCAGGACGGCGTGGTCGCCGTCGATGCCCAGGGGCGGATCCAGGCCTTGAACTCCACCATGGCGGCTTTGCTGGGGACTCCCATGGCTGCTCTGCATGGACGCAGGCTGGACGAGGTGGCGCCGGTCCTGGGTGCAGGCCTGGTGCTGCAGGGGCGGCTGCGCGAGGGCGAGGCCAGCGAAGAGGTGGTGCAACTGGCCTTGCGCACCCTGTCCGTACGGCGTGCGCCCATCGTGGAAAACGGGCAATTGGCCGGTGCCCTGCTGGTCTGCCGCGACCAGGCAACGATTCAGCGAGCCGACCGCAGCCTGCGCGCCAGCGCCGGCCAGCGCGGCGCGGGCGTGCGCTGGCGCATAGAGGATTACGCGGGCGACAGCGCGGCGGCCAGGCGCGTGCGCAGCCTGGCGCGGCAGTTTGCGGCCAGCGATGCCACCGTGCTCATCCAGGGCGAGAGCGGCACGGGCAAGGAGCTGGTGGCCCAGGGCATTCACCGCGCCAGTGCGCGTGCGGCCCAGCCCTTTCTGGCCGTGAACTGCGCGGCTCTGGGCGAGAGTCTGCTGGAGAGTGAGCTGTTCGGCTATGACGAAGGCGCTTTCACAGGGGCCCGGCGCGGCGGCAAGACCGGACTCATCGAGGCTGCGCACACCGGCACGCTGTTTCTCGACGAGATCGGCGACATGCCTCTGGCCCTGCAATCGCGATTGCTGCGCGTGCTGCAGGAGCGCGAGGTATTGCGTGTGGGCGCAACCACGCCCGTGCCCGTGGACTTGCGCGTGATTGCCGCCACCCATGCCGACCTGCAGGCCTTGGTGGAGCGTGGCGAGTTCCGCCGCGATCTCTACTACCGCCTCGCGGTGCTTCGGTTGCAGACCCCGGGCCTGGCCCAGCGGGGCGCCGAGGACGTGGCCGCCATGGCGGCAGCCATGCTCCATCAGAGGCTGGGGGCGGTTGGTGTGGACCAGGCTGATGGCTTGCGGCGTGTGCTGCAGACGCTGCTTGAGATGGCCGAGGGACATGCCTGGCCCGGCAATGCGCGTGAGCTGGATAACTGGGTGGCCCGGCTGCTGGCCTGCCGACAGGATTTACTGGGAGTCAGGGAGCAGGGCCTCAAGACCAGCCTGCTGGAGCTGTTTCCCGAGCTGGCATGGCGCGAGGTAGGGGGCGCGTCTTGCGCCGAAGGGGCGCAAAAGCTGGAGCCCGAGCCCAGCCTCAGGCAGGCGCGGCTCACGGCTGAGCGTGAACGAGTGCGCGAGGTGCTGCAGCAAGTTCACGGCGATCAGCGCCGCGCCTGCGAGGTGCTGGGCATCAGCAGGGCGACGCTGTGGCGCAGACTCAAAGAGTAGGCTGCGGCACGCGAATCCAGCCCTCCATGAGAATGCGTGCACTGCGGCTCATCAAGGCCTTGGTGACTTTCCACTCGGGGCCGTTGGGGCCTGTTTCCTGTCGGGCTTCGGCGCCCACGCGCAGCGTGCCCGAAGGATGGCCAAAGCGCACCTGACTGCGCTGGCCGCCGCCCGCCGCGAGGTTGACCAGCGTGCCGGGCACGGCCGCTGCCGTGCCAATGGCCACGGCAGCCGTGCCCATCATGGCGTGGTGCAGCTTGCCCATGGAGAGGGCGCGCACCAGCAGGTCCACGTCGCCTGCCTCGATGTGCTTGCCGCTGGATGCGGTGTAGCCGGCAGGGGGCGCCACAAAGGCGACCTTGGGCGTGTGCTGGCGCGTGGCGGCCTCGCTCAGGTTCTTGATCAAACCCATCTGCAGGGCGCCCTGGGCGCGTATGGCCTCGAAGCGTGCCAGGGCTTCGGGGTCGGAGTTGATGGCCTCCTGCAGCTCGCAGCCCGTATAGCCGAGGTCCTTGGCGTTGAGGAAGATCGTGGGTATGCCCGCATTGATGAGGGTGGCCGCAAAGCTGCCCACGCCGGGCACGTCCAGCCGGTCCACGAGATTGCCGGTGGGGAACATGGCGCCGCCATCCTCGCCTTCATCGGCGGGGTCGATGAACTCCAGTGCCACCTCGGCCGCAGCAAAGGTCACGCCGTCGAGCTCGAAGTCGCCGGTCTCCTGAACCTGGCCGTTGGTGATGGGCACATGGGCGACGATGGTCTTGCCGATGTTGGCCTGCCAGATGCGTAGCGTGGCGATGCCGTCCTGGGGGATACGCGCCGCATCGATCAGGCCCATGTGGATGGCGCAAGGGCCGACGGCAGCCGAGAGATTGCCGCAGTTGCCGCTCCAGTCCACAAAGGCCTGGTCTATGGACACCTGGCCGAACAGATAGTCCACGTCGTGATCCGCGCGTGTGCTCTTGCTCAGGATCACGGCCTTGCTGGTGCTGGACGATGCATTGCCCATGCCGTCAATCTGCTTGCCGTAGGGGTCGGGGCTGCCCAGGGTGCGCAGCAAGATGGCGTCGCGCAGCTTGCCGGGCTGGCGCGCAGCCTCGGGCAGGTCTTGCAGGCTGAAGAACACGCCCTTGCTCGTGCCGCCGCGCAGATAGGTTGCGGCAATGCGCAGCTGTGGTGCTGGGTTCATGCTGGATACTCCATTTTTGATAGCTGCTTGCGCTTTTCAGGTATGCGCTACAGGCGTTTTTTGCTTGGAATTCTCGGCCAGAAAGTCCTGGGCGAAGCGCTGCAATACGCCGCCGGCTTCATAGATCGACACTTCCTCTGCGGTATCCAGGCGACACAGCACGGGCACTTCGGTGCGTGCGCCGGTCGTGCGGTAGATGTGCAGCGTGAGCTGGGCGCCTGGCTGGCGCTGGCCGACCACGTCGAAGGTCTCGGTGCCATCCAGGTGCAGCGTGTGGCGCGTGGTGCCGGGCAGGAACTCCAGCGGCAGCACGCCCATGCCTATGAGGTTGGTGCGGTGAATGCGCTCAAAGCCCTCGGCCGCAATCGCCTCCACGCCGGCCAGGCGAACGCCCTTGGCGGCCCAGTCGCGCGAGCTGCCCTGGCCGTAGTCGGCGCCGGCAATGATGATCAGCGGCTGCTTGCGGTTCATGTAGGTCTCGATGGCCTCCCACATGCGCATGACCTGGCCTTCGGGCTCGACGCGGGCCAGCGAACCCTGGCGCACCTTGCCCTCGCCATCGACCACCATTTCATTGAACAGCTTGGGGTTGGCGAAGGTCGCGCGCTGGGCCGTCAGGTGGTCGCCGCGGTGCGTGGCGTAGGAGTTGAAGTCCTCCTCGGGCAGGCCCATCTTGGCGAGGTACTCGCCAGCGGCCGAGTTCAGCATGATGGCGTTGGACGGCGACAGGTGGTCGGTGGTGATGTTGTCCGGCAGGATGGCCAGGGGGCGCATGCCGCGCAGCGTGCGCTCGCCGGCCAGCGCGCCTTCCCAGTAGGGCGGGCGGCGGATATAGGTCGACTGCGGGCGCCAGTCGTAGAGCGGGCTCTCGCTGATGCCGCTGTCCGCATGGATGGCGAACATGGGCTCGTAGACGGTGCGAAATTGCTCGGGCTTGACCGAGGCATTGGCCACGGCGTCGATTTCCTCGTCGCTGGGCCAGATGTCCTTGAGGCGGATCTCGCGCCCCTCGTACAGGCCCAGCACATCGTTTTCTATGTCGAAGCGTATGGTGCCCGCGATCGCATAGGCCACGACCAGGGGCGGCGAAGCCAGAAAGGCCTGCTTGGCATAGGGATGGATGCGGCCGTCGAAGTTGCGGTTACCCGAGAGCACGGCCGTGGTGTAGAGGTCGCGGTCGATGATCTCTTGCTGAATCGCGGGGTCCAGCGCGCCGCTCATGCCGTTGCAGGTGGTGCAGGCAAAGGCCACGACGCCAAAGCCCAGTTGCTCCAGCTCGGACTGCAGGCCGGCTTCCTCAAGGTACAGGGCCACGGTCTTGGAGCCCGGGGCCAGCGACGACTTGACCCAGGGCTTGCGTACAAGCCCCAGACGGTTGGCGTTGCGCGCCAGCAGGCCGGCGGCGATCACGTTGCGCGGGTTGCTGGTGTTGGTGCAACTGGTGATGGCGGCAATGATCACGGCGCCGTCGGGCATGGACGAGCCGTCCTGCGTCCAGGCGCCGGCAATGCCCTTGGCGGCCAGGTCAGCCGTGGCCACGCGTGCGTGCGGGTTGGAAGGGCCGGCCATGTTGCGTACCACGCTGGAGAGATCGAACTCCAGATCGCGCTCGTACTCGGCGGCCTGCAGCGCATCGGCCCACAGGCCGGCTTCGCGTGCATAGGTCTCGACCAGGGCGATCTGCTCGGGCGTGCGTCCCGTAAGCCTCAGATAGTCAAGAGTTTGCTCGTCGATCGCGAACAGCGCGGCCGTGGCGCCGTATTCGGGCGCCATGTTGGAGATGGTGGCGCGGTCGCCAATCGTGAGGCTGCGGGCGCCTTCGCCATGGAATTCCAGATAGGCGCCCACGACTCTTTGCTGGCGCAGGAATTCGGTGAGCGCGAGCACGATGTCCGTGGCCGTGATGCCGCTTTGGCGGCGGCCCGTGAGCCTGACGCCCACGATCTCGGGCAGGCGCATCCAGGAAGCGCGGCCGAGCATCACGTTTTCGGCCTCCAGCCCGCCCACGCCCACGGCGATCACGCCCAGGGCGTCCACATGCGGCGTATGGCTGTCGGTGCCGACCAGGGTGTCGGGGTAGGCAATGCCGTTGTCGGCATGGATCACGGGGCTCATTCGCTCCAGGTTGATCTGGTGCATGATGCCGTTGCCCGGAGGGATGACCTCCACGTTCTTGAACGCGCGCTTGCACCAGTCGATGAAGTGAAAGCGATCCTCGTTGCGCCGGTCCTCGATGGCGCGGTTCTTCTCGAACGCCTGCGGGTCATAGCCGCCGCATTCCACGGCCAGCGAGTGGTCGACGATGAGCTGCACGGGCACGACCGGGTTCACGGCGGCAGGATCGCCCCCTTGATCGGCAATCGCATCGCGCAGGCCGGCGAGATCGACCAGGGCCGTCTGGCCCAGGATGTCGTGGCAGACCACGCGTGCGGGAAACCAGGGAAAGTCGCGCTCGCGCTTGCGCTCCACGATCTGCGTGAGGCACTCGGTGAGCAGAGCTGGCTCGCAGCGGCGCACCAGATTCTCGGCATGTACGCGCGAGGTGTAGGGCAGGCGGCTCCAGGCTCCGGGGCGGATGGCCTCGACGGCTGCCTGGGCGTTGAAGAACTGCAGGTCGGTGCCTGGCAGGGGCTGGCGGTATGAGGTATTCATGGGGCGGGCTCGAAAAAGGCAAAGGCCGGCGTTATGGGGTTGCAGCTCTCGTAATGCAAACAGCGTGCCATGGCGGACTTGCCCATGAGGGTGCATGGGCAAAGGCTGGCCGGCCTTGGAGGGGGCGGGCCCGGATCGAAGTCTGGGGCCGCCAAGGGCTCAAGGTTGTTTCAATTCTGCTTCTGAATTGAAGTATTCATTTCAGAATTGATTTTCGGCAGGGTCTGAGCCCTGAGCCAGTTGCAGCCTGGCCTGGGCCAGGCCGTGCATGCTGCGCGTCAGCTCCTGAGGCGTGTTCTCGCTGTCATGGCGCTGCAGCAACTCACCCAGCAGCGCGTGCAGGCGCCGGGCCTCCTCGATCTGGGCCGGGCTCAGCACGGTCACGCTCATGCCGCGCCTGGCCTGGGCCGTGAGCAGGCCTTCATGGCACAAGAGCTTCATCGCCTCGCGCACGGGGGTGCGGCTCACGCCGAACTCCCGGGCCAGATCGCCATCGTTGACCGCACTGCCGGGCGGCAGGCGGTGCGCGAGAATCAGCTCGCGCAGCTTGTCGGCAATGGCAATGCACAAAGAGTGAGGTTGCAGCGGCCGGACGTTCATTGGCGTGCGTCTATGGGAGTGAACTCCAGATCGTCCGGGCCGATGTAGTTGGCGCTGGGGCGGATGATCTTGTTGTCCTGGCGCTGCTCGATGATGTGCGCCGCCCAGCCGCTGGTGCGCGCGATCACGAACAGCGGTGTGAACATGGCCGTGGGCACGCCCATCATGTGGTAGCTGACGGCACTGAACCAGTCGAGGTTGGGAAACATCTTCTTGGCATCCCACATCACGGCCTCGAGGCGGTCGGCAATGTCGTACATCTTGGTCGAGCCGGCTTCGTCGGACAGGCGCTTGGCCACGCCCTTGATGACCACGTTGCGCGGGTCGCTGATCGTGTAGACCGGGTGGCCGAAGCCGATCACGACTTCCTTGGCTTCCACGCGGCGGCGGATGTCGGCCTCGGCCTGGTCGGGGTTGTCGTAGCGCTTCTGAATCTCGAAGGCGACCTCGTTGGCGCCGCCATGCTTGGGGCCGCGCAGCGCGCCAATGGCGCCCGTGATCGCCGAGTACATGTCGCTGCCCGTGCCGGCCACCACGCGGGCCGTGAAGGTGGAGGCGTTGAACTCATGCTCGGCATAGAGGTTGAGCGAAGTGTGCATGGCCCGCTCCCAGTCGGCGCTGGGCTTTTGGCCGTGCAGCAGGTGCAGGAAGTGGGCGCCAATCGAGTCATCGTCGGTCTCGACCTCGATGCGGCGGCCGCTATGGCTGAAGTGGTACCAGTACAGCAGCATGGAGCCCAGCGATGCCATGAGCTGGTCGGCGATATCGCGCGCACCGGGCAGGTTGTGGTCGTCCTTCTCGGGCAGGGCGCAACCCAGGGCCGAGACACCGGTGCGCATCACGTCCATGGGGTGGCTGGCTGCAGGCAGTTGCTCCAGCGCCACCTTGACGTTGGCGGGCAGGCCGCGCAAGGCCTTGAGCTTGGTCTTGTAGGCACGCAGTTCGGCGCGCGTGGGCAGCTTGCCATGTACCAGCAGATGGGCAATTTCCTCGAATTCGCAGACTTCGGCGATGTCCAGGATGTCGTAGCCGCGGTAGTGCAGGTCGTTGCCGGTCTTGCCTACGGTGCACAGCGCGGTGTTGCCGGCGGTCACGCCGGAGAGTGCCACGGATTTCTTGGGTTTGAAGCTGCTGGCGGCGGTATCGGTGGGGGCGGTCATTGCAAAGTTCTCCTTGGATTCGTAGATGGGAAAAGCCCGGGCTGCATGCTTGCGTTCAGTGCTTGCAGCCTGCGATACTTCGCAATCTACGCATTCGCTGCATTCAGTGAAAGACCTGAATTGGCGAATGATGGCGAAGAAAAAAACGGAAGTTTGCGAAGTTTGCAAATTTCTTATCCAGCCAATGCCCGCAACGAATGAACCAGGAGCTTTATCCGTGGCCAAGACTTTCATGGGCCTGCGCTTGCGCAGCCTGCGCGCCGAACGTGGCCTGACCCAGGCGGCCATGGCCCAGACCCTGGGCCTGTCGCCCAGCTATCTGAATCAGCTAGAGCAGGACCAGCGGCCTCTGACCGTGGCCGTGCTGCTCAAGATCCACAAACTGCTGGGCGTGGATATCCAGCAGTTTTCCGAGGATGAGGAAGCCAGGCTGCTGGCTCAGCTGCGTGATGCGGTGGCGGTCCTGCCCCAGGCCGAAGCGGCAGTCCCGCTGCCCGAGCTGCGCGAGGCCGCGAGCAAGATGCCGCATCTGGCCCGGGCCCTGGTTGCCATGCACAGGCGCCATGCCGTGGATGTGGAGCGCATCGAGGCCCTGGCCAGCCGCCTGGGTGACGGGCGCAGCGAGGAGGAGAGCGGCAATGCACTCCTGGCCGGCGTGGTGCGGCAAATGCCTTTCGAGGCCGTGCGCGACTTCTTCTTTGCGCACCGCAATTACTTCGATGGCCTGGATCGTGCCGCCGAAGCCCTGGCCGCCCAGGCGCGCGCACATGGCGGCAGCCTGCAGGACTGGCTGCAGCAGCGGCTCATGGCCTCGCATGGCGTGCAGGTGGTGCGCGGCATGGGCGAGCATGGGGGGCGGCACAGACATTACGAGCCACAAAGCCGCAGCCTGTTCATCGCTCCGCAGCTGAGCCCGGCACAGCAGGCATTTCAGCTTGCCACCCAGTTGGCCCTGATCGAGCTCGCGGGCCTGATCGAGGCCGAACTGCAGACCGCGACCTGGCAGGACGAGGCCACGCGGCGGCTGGCCGCTGTCGGTCTGGCGAACTATGTGGCCGGGGCTCTGGTTCTGCCCTATGGGCCGTTCTTGCAGGCCGCCCAAGGCCTGGGCTATGACATCGACTTGCTGGGGCGGCAATTCGGCGTGGGTTTCGAGACCGTATGCCACCGCCTGTCGACCTTGCAGCGGCCCGAGGCCCCGGGCGTGCCTTTTTTCTTCATACGCGTGGACCGGGCCGGCAACATCTCCAAGCGCCAGTCGGCCACGCACTTTCACTTTTCCAAGACCGGCGGAACCTGTCCGCTGTGGAACGTCTACGAGGCCTTTGCCCAGCCGGGCCGCATCCTGCCCCAACTGGCCTCCATGCCCGATGGCCGGGTCTATCTGTGGATTGCGCGCTGCATCAGCCATGACGGTCAGGGCTTTGGTGCACCGGGAAAGACCTTCTCCATAGGCCTGGGCTGCGACTTGCAGCATGCGGCCCAGCTCGTCTATTCCAAGGGGCTGGATTTGCGCGACATCCACGCAGCCACGCCCATTGGCATGGGCTGCAAGGTCTGCGAGCGCAATGTCTGCCCGCAGAGGGCCTTCCCATTCGTGGGCAAGCCGCTGCGGATCAATGAGAACGAGAGCGGCTTTGTGCCTTATGGTGCAGCGGCAGCCTGAAGTTGTTGGAGGTCAAGGGTATTTGTATCGAGTACCATGGCTGTCTGCTATTTCTAGGGGTTAACACGGTATCTATTCATTCCGTGTACGGCCAGTCTCGTATGGAGCTCTTGTAGGATGGGGTCTGCATGAACTGATCTTGATCGGTTCCCGGGCCTGCTCTGGTTTCGTTCCTGCCTGCTCAGTTCCGTGAAGGCGGCTCCTGCTCTTGGGCTAGAGTCTGCCTGCTCCTGCGACGACTCTGTTTACCGCCCAATCCACTCCATGTCCTCTTTGCCACAGCGCATGCTTGTAGCCATTCGGTCGCTTTGGAGCCGGCGCCATGGCGCAGGCGGTAGGCCCACGGCGGTCTTGCGCGAGGCGGAGGCGCGTTTCGGGCAATTGTTCGAGCAGGCTGCAGTGGGCGTGGCCCATGTGGATGCCGGCCAGGGCCGGTTGCTGCAGGTCAATCGGCGCTTTTGCGACATCGTCGGCTATACGGCCCAGGAACTGCGCCAGATGCAGGCTCTGGACATGTTGCATGCCGATGAAGTCGAGGGCGATAAGGAGCTCATGCGGCGCATGGCAGTTGGGGAGCTCAAGGAGTTGCATCTTGAGCGACGCCTGCGTTGCAAGAGCGGCGAGCTGGTCTGGGTGGATATTCATGTCTGCGTACTCAGTGAAGGCGAGGAAGGCGTTCGCTTGCTGTCCCTGGTCCAGGATGCAAGCGACCGCTATCTGCTGCGTCAACTGCGCAGTGATGGCGTTCGTCATTTGCGCAGCGTGATTCAGCGCCTGCCCTTGGGGCTGGCCATGGTCGAGACGGGCGGGCGCTTTGCGTACTGGAACGACGAGTTTCTGCGTCTGGCCGGTCATGGCAGCCGATGGCCGAGCATGGACTGGCAAAGCTGGTGGGGCGCCATGGAGGGCGATCCGCAAAAAGTGCAGCGCATGCAGCGCCGTCTTGAGGCCGAGAGAAGCCGTCCCCGCAGCGAGGATCCGACAGCAGGCGCGCTCAAGCCCGAGGAGTATGAGCTCAGAGGGCGCGACGGGGTGCGCCGCTGCATCATGGTCGGAGGGCTGCTGCTGGATGAGGGCTGCCTGCTGATTCTTCAGGACCAGAGCCAGTACAAGCTGGCCGAGGAAGAGATCCACCGCCTGGCTTTCTACGATCCCTTGACAGGCCTGCCCAATCGGCGCTTGCTCGTCGACCGGCTGCAGCAATGTCTGGGATCGAGCCGGCGGCGCCTGCGCTGTGGCGCCGTGCTGCTGCTCGATGCCGATAACTTCAAGAGCCTGAACGACTCCCTGGGACTGGAGAAGGGCGATGCCCTGCTGCGGCAGATCGGTCAGAGGCTGGTGCAGCTCTGGGGCGAGACGGTCACGATCTCGCGCTATGGGGGCGATGATTTCGTCATGCTGTTCGAGGATCTGGGTGCCGACTCCGTACAGGCGGCAGCCCATCTGGAGGGCGAGATCCAGCGCATGCGCGCCGCCTTGCGCGAGCCCTTCTCGGTGGTCGGGCAGTCCTGCAGGGTCACGTTCAGTGTGGGCATCAATATCTTTGGCGACCAGGACATGGGTTCCGACGAGGTGCTCAGAGGCGCCGAGATGGCCATGTACCAGGCCAAGGGCCAGGGTCGCAATACCTTGCAGTTTTTCGATCCCGAGCTGCAGGCCGTGCTGCGCGCACGCACGGCCATGGAGCAGGAAATGCACGAGGGGCTGGCCCAGAGCCAGTTCGTGCTGCATTACCAGCCCCAGGTCGAACGGGGGCGCATCGTGGGCGCCGAGGGCCTGCTGCGCTGGAAGCATCCGCGCCGGGGCTTTATTTCGCCGAATGCCTTCATTCCCCTGGCCGAGGAGACCGGCCTGATCCAGCCGCTCGGCGAGTGGGTGCTCAACGAGGCCTGCCGCCAGTTGCAGGCCTGGTCGCGCCTTCCGCAGATGCAGGAGATGGTGTTGGCCGTGAATGTGAGCGCGCGCCAGTTTCACATGGACCAGTTCGTCGACCAGGTGCTGCAGGCCATGAACGCCCATGGCGTGAACCCCTACCGACTCAAGCTCGAACTCACGGAGAGCCTGCTGCTCTCCGACATGGACGACACGGCGGCCAAGATGGCCCAGCTCAAGGCCTACGGTGTGGGCTTTGCCCTGGACGACTTCGGCACCGGCTATTCATCGCTGGTCTATCTCAAGCGCCTGCCGCTGGACCAGCTCAAGATAGACAGCAGTTTTGTGCGCGATGTGCTCAGCGACGCCAACGATGCAGCCATCGCGCGCACCATTGTTGCCCTCGGAACCAGCCTGGGCCTGCAGGTCATGGCCGAAGGCGTGGAGACCGAGGCCCAGCGCCGCTTTCTTGAAGTCCATCAATGCCATGCGTGGCAGGGCTTTCTGTCCAGTCCCCCGGTGCCTGTGGAGCGCTTCGAGGCCCTGGTGCAACTGGCAGCCCAGCAGCCCATGCCTCAGACCTGGGGCCGGTCCCAGGACCTGGGTGGTGTGCAATGAGCGTTCTCAAGACCCTGGGCCTGTTTGCGGCCACGGCAGTGGCCGAGATCCTTGGCTGCTATCTGCCCTGGCTCTGGCTGCGCCAGGGCGCCAGCGTCTGGCTGCTGCTGCCGGCAGCACTCAGCCTGCTGGCCTTTGTCTGGCTGCTGACCCTGCATCCGGCTGCGGCCGGCCGGGTCTATGCGGCCTATGGCGGGGTCTATGTCTCGGTGGCCCTGGTCTGGCTGTGGCTGGTCGACGGCATCAAGCCCACGGCCTGGGACTGGGCCGGCGTGCTGGTCTGTCTCGTGGGCATGGGCTTGATCGCGTTTGCGCCGCGCGAGCTTTGACCTGCAGGGCTGCAAGCGTCGCTTGCCAACCCTGAATAAAATGCTCCTTTTAAAGTAGCTGGTAGCGCTTTCTGGGTAAGGGCTAGAGGCCAAAAAGACCCATTTTTTTCTTCTGATACGGCATTTGTGCCGGGCCTTGACCGGGGTGAGCCATGCCGGCCCATGGGGCGCGTTATCATCCGTGACTGTTTGTTCAACCCCACCCGGTCCTCTCGACGCCGCTAAACCTATCCGCTACGCACTGTGCGCCTGAATTCGATCAAGCTGTCCGGCTTCAAGTCCTTTGCCGAGCCCACCAACTTCGTGCTGCCCGGCCAACTGGTCGGCGTGGTCGGGCCCAATGGTTGCGGAAAGTCCAACATCATGGACGCCGTGCGCTGGGTGCTGGGCGAGTCCAAGGCCAGCGAGCTGCGCGGCGAGTCCATGCAGGACGTGATCTTCAACGGCACGACGCACAGAAAGCCTGCAAGCCGCGCGAGCGTGGAGCTCACGTTCGACAACAGCGACCACCGCGCGGGCGGACAGTGGGGGCAGTTCGCGGAAATCGCGGTCAAGCGCGTGCTCACGCGCGAGGGCAACAGCAGCTACTTCATCAACAACCAGGCCGTGCGCCGGCGCGACGTGCAGGACGTTTTCCTGGGCACGGGCCTGGGGCCGCGCGCCTACGCCATCATCGGCCAGGGCACGATCAGCCGCATCATCGAGTCCCGGCCCGAAGAGCTGCGCCTTTTTCTGGAGGAGGCCGCAGGCGTCTCCAAGTACAAGGAGCGCCGGCGCGAGACCGAGAACCGGCTCTCGGCGACCCACGAGAACCTCACGCGTGTGGAAGACATTCTGCGCGAGCTCAATGCCAACCTCGAAAAGCTCGAAAAGCAGGCCGAGGTCGCGGCCCGGTACAACGCGCTCAATGACCAGGTCACGCTCAAGCAGCATCAGCTGTGGTTTCTGAAGAAGGCCGATGCCGAGGTCGAGCAGGACAGTGTGCGCATCGAAGGCCTCAAGGCCGTCAACGAGCTCGAAGAGCGCATGGCCGACATCCGCAACAACGAAAGCGGGCTGGAGACCCTGCGCCAGGCGCATTACGACGCCAGCGACCAGGTCAACCAGGCCCAGGCCAAGCTCTACGAGGCCACGGCCGAGGTCGGGCGGCTGGAGGCCGAGATCCGCTACGTGGTCGAAGGCCGCCAGCGCGTGCAGCAGCGCCTGCAGCAACTGGCCGAGCAGGTGCTGCTGTGGAACAACCGCAGCGAAGAGGCCCGGGGCGAGATAGAAAACCTCGAAGGTGCGGGCATGGATGCCGAGGAGCAGGCCGAGCTGTTGGCTGCCCAGGTCGAAGAGCAGGGCATGCGCCTGCCCGATCTGGAGGACGGGCTGCGCGCCGCGCAAAAAGCCGATACCGAGCAGCGCACCAGCGTGGTCCAGGTGCAGCAGCAAATCCAGGTGCTGGCTGCCGAGCAGCGCAGCCTGGAAGAGCAGCGCCGCCAGCTCGAAGGCCGCTTCGAGCGCCTGCGCGCCGACCGCAATGCCTTGCAGGCGCCTGACGAGGCGCGTCTGGCCAACCTCCAGGCCCAGCTGGCCGAAGCCCAGGAGTTGGCCGAAATGGCGGACGCCGTGCTCAACGAGCTGCAGGAGTCCGTGCCCCAGCTCGACGAAGAGCGGCGCGAGCGCCAGCAGGCCGTGAACCAGGAAGCTGCGCGCCAGGCGGATCTGTCGGCGCGGCTCGAAGCCCTCAAGGCCTTGCAGGAAAAGCTCAAGACCGATGGCAAGCTCCAGCCCTGGCTGGCCAAGCACGGTCTGGACGGCATGCAAGGCCTGTGGAGCCGCATCGCCATCGAGCCCGGCTGGGAGAATGCGCTGGAAGCTGCGCTGCGCGAGCGCCTGGCCGCGCTCGAAGTCGGGCGCCTGGACATGGTGCGCGGCTTTCTGGGCGCAGGCGGGCAGGACGCGCCGCCCGCGCGGCTGGCATTCTTCAGTCCGCCCCAGGCGGCCCAGGCCCCGGAGGGCGGGCGCTTTCCACGGCTGTCGGATCTGTTGCGCGTAAACCATGCGGGCCTGCTGGCCGTGCTGACGAACTGGCTCAGCGGCTGCCATACCGCAGCCACGCTGGACGAGGCCCTGGCTCTGCGGGCCCAACTGCAGCCCGGCGAGACGGTGTATGTGCCCACGGGCCATGCGGTCAGCCAGCACAGCGTGAGCTTTTATGCCCAGGACTCGGAGCAGTCGGGCATGCTGGCCCGGGCCCAGGAAATCGAGCACCTGGAAAAGGAGGTACGTGCCCAGGCCTTGATCGCCGACGAATCGCGCTCGGCCCTGGTGCGCGCCGAAAGCGCTTATGCCGAGGCCTCGCAGCGCCTGGTCTCGGCGCGGCGCGAGGCCAGCGAATCGCAGAGCCGGGCCCACGAGCTGCAGGTGGAGACCTTGCGCCTGTCCCAGATGGCCGAGCAGGCCCGGGCGCGCAATGCCCAGATCAGCGCCGACCTGTCGGAAGTCGAGGCCCAGCTGTCGGATATCGAGGAGCGGCGCGTGACTGCCGAGGCCCGGTTTGAAGAGCTGGACATGCAACTGGCCGACAGCCAGGAGCGCCATGCCCAACTGGGCGACAAGGTGCTGGAGGCCGAGCGCCGCCTCAACGAATCGCGCGAGCAATTGCGCACGCTCGAGCGCCAGGCCCAGGAGGCCACTTTCTCGCGTCGCAGTCTGGAGGCGCGCCGAGGCGAGCTGAGCCGCACGATAGAGACTGCAAGCCAGCAGGCGCGCTCCCTGGCCGAAGAGCAGCAGCGTGCCCAGGACGAGCTTGCGCGCCTGACGGATGCCGCGGCCCAGGGCGGCCTGCAGGATGCGCTGGATCTGAAGATGCAGCGCGAGCAGGCCGTGGCCGCGCGCCGCAGCGAATACGACGACCTGACCAACAAGCTGCGCGCCAGCGACGAGCGCCGCCAGTCGCTGGAGAAAGCGCTGGACCCGCTGCGTCAGCGCATTACCGAATTCCAGCTCAAGGAGCAGGCCGCACGCCTGGGGCTGGAGCAGTATGCGAATCTTCTTGAAGAAGCCGGGGCTGATCTGGCTGCCGTGGCCCAGTCGATTGCCGAAGCCAATGTGCGCCTGCACGGCCTGCAGGGCGAGATCGACAGGCTGCACCGCGAGATTGCGGCGCTTGGCGCGGTCAACCTCGCGGCGCTCGATGAGCTGACGCTGGCGCGCGAGCGCAAGACCTTTCTGGACGCACAGGTGCTGGACCTGACCCAGGCCATGGACACGCTGGAGGAGGCGATCCGCAAGATCGACGCCGAAACCCGCGAGCTGCTGTCCGGGACCTTCGAGACCGTGAACCGGCACTTTGGCCGCATGTTCCCCGAGCTGTTCGGCGGCGGCCAGGCCAAGTTGGTGATCACGGGCGACGAAATCCTCGACTCGGGCGTGCAGGTCATCGCCCAGCCCCCGGGCAAGAAAAACCAGACCATTCATCTGCTCTCGGGCGGAGAGAAGGCGCTGACCGCGATTGCGCTGGTGTTCGCGATCTTCCAGCTCAACCCCGCGCCGTTCTGTCTGCTCGACGAGGTGGACGCGCCGCTGGACGATGCGAATACCGAGCGCTATGCCAAGCTCGTGGCCAGCATGAGCAGCGGCACGCAGTTTCTGTTCATCAGCCACAACAAGATTGCCATGGAAATGGCCAAGCAGTTGATCGGCGTGACCATGCAGGAACAAGGCGTTTCTCGCATCGTGGCGGTGGATATGGAGTCCGCCCTGTCCATGGCTGAGCTATCCTGAGAGCCTGCCCGCAAATTTTTGAATCCCGGTTGGATTGCCGTTTCCTGTCATGAGTACCTTGCAAATCAGTCTGGCGGTCATAGGCCTTGTGTTGCTGGCCTTGATCTTTGCCTACAACAACTGGACCGCGCGCCGCAATGCCCCCAGGCGCGCCCAGCCCCTGGACGAAGCCTCGCGCGATCCCTCGCGCCACGAACCCGGAATGGACACCGTAGGCCATGGTCCCGATCTCACGCAAAGTCTGCGCGAGCCCATGCTGGGCGACTTCGGTACGGGCCAGCCGAAGGTGGTTGACCGCTTTGCCCAGACCGATGCCGAGCTGGCCCTGCTCGTGCAGCAGGAAGACGAGCTGCGCCGCATTCAGGAGCAGGCCTTGGAGCAGGCCGAGCCGCCTGCCCAGGAAAGCCGGCCCGCTCCTGCGGCGGGCGATGCCGGACCGCAGGAGCCACGGCTCGACGATGCGGCCCTTGTGGGCGTGGTGGCCGAGCGCCGTGCGGGGCTGGATGCCCTGATCTACGCCATTGCCCCGGTCGCCGTGGGCCAGGCCGTGCCCGGCGAGCTGGCGCTGCAGGCCCAGCCTGCGACCCGGCGTGCGGGCAACAAGCCGTTTGCCATCGAGGGCATGAACGAGCAGACCCAGTGCTGGGAGCGGCTGCAGGCCGGTCAGCGCTATGTGGGCTTTCAGGCCGGCGTGCAGCTGGCCAACCGCACGGGGGCGCTCAACGAGATCGAGTTCTCGGAGTTCGTCGCCAAGGTGCAGCGCTTTGCCGATGCGCTCGGCGCGGCTCCCGACATGCCCGACATGCTCGACGAGGTTGCGCGCGCCAGAGAGCTCGACCAGTTCGCGAGCGAGCATGACGCCCAGCTGAGCTTCATGCTGCGCGCCCGCCAGGCTTCCTGGAGCGCAGGCTATGTGCAGCAGGCCGCTGCGCGCGAAGGCTTTGTGCCCGGCTCCATGCCGGGGCGCATGGTCTTGCCTGCAGCCATGGCAGGCCTGCCGCCGGTGCTGGTGCTCAACTACGATCCCCAGGCCGCCATGGCCGACGATCTCGACTCCTCGGTGGTGCGCGAGTTCATGCTGAGCCTGGATGTGCCTTTGGTGGCGCGCGAAGAGCAGCCGTTTGCGCGGCTGCGCGAGGTGACGCAGAACCTGTGCCAGGCCATGGATGGCGTGCTGTGCGACCAAAATGGCTACCTGCTGCCGGCCATGGCCCTGGACCCGATTGCCCAGGACCTGGAGCAGCTCTACGACAAGCTCGACAGCCGCGAGCTGTCCGCCGGCTCGGTGCTTGCGCGCCGGCTGTTCAGCTGAGGCGAGTCCGCCTCGGCCTTCTCTTTCGGCCCTCAATGACCAACAACCTGGATTTGTTCTCGGGCGCGCATGAGTCTGCGCCCGCACCTGTCGTTCCCGACAAGGTCTTGTTCAAGCTGCAGCAGCTGCGCGCGCAGCTCAACCAATGGGCGCATGAATACTATGTGCTTGACGAGCCCAGCGTGCCCGATGGCGAATACGACCGCGTATTCCAGCAGCTGCAGGCGCTCGAAGGAGCCTATCCCTCGCTGGTCACGCCGGACTCGCCCACGCAGCGCGTGATCGGCGCCGTGCTCGACGGTCTTGCGCCCGTGCGCCATGCGGTGCCCATGCTCAGCATACGCACGGAAACCGACAACGAGGCCACGGGCGCCCAGGCCTTTGATGCACGCGTGCGCCGCGAGCTGGAACTCGATGAGTCGGCGCCCCTGGTCGAGTATGTGGCCGAGCCCAAGTTCGACGGCCTGGCCATGAATCTGCGCTATGAGAACGGCGTGCTGCTGCAGGCCACGACGCGCGGTGACGGCGAGATCGGCGAGGATGTGACGCACAACATCCGCGCGATTCGGCAGATCCCGTTGAGCCTGCCCCGGGATGCAGGCGTGCCGCCCGTGGTCGAGGTGCGTGGCGAGGTCTACATGCGGCGCGCCGATTTCGTCAGGCTCAATGCGCGCCAGCAGGCCGCAGGCGCCAAGAGCTTTGCGAATCCGCGCAATGCGGCTGCAGGCTCGGTGCGCCAGCTCGACTCGGGCATTTCGGCCCAGAGGCCGCTGTCCTTTTTTGCCTACGGCCTGGGCGAGATCACACCGCCCGCCCATGGGGGGCCGGATTTCGCAACCCACTATGCAATGCTGCAGGCCCTAAAATCATGGGGTTTTCCGGTTGCACCCCAGGTCTGCATTGCGCAAGGCGCTCCTGATCTGATAGCTTTTCACGAGCGCATGGGCGCCGATCGAGCCGATCTGCCCTATGAGATCGACGGCGTGGTCTACAAGGTCAACAGCCTGGCCCTGCAGCGCCAACTGGGCTTTGTGACGCGCGAGCCGCGCTGGGCCGTGGCCCACAAATACCCGGCTGAGGAAATGCCCACGCGCATGGAAGGCCTGGACGTGCAGGTTGGCCGCACGGGCAAGCTCACGCCCGTGGCGCGGCTCGCGCCCGTGGCCGTGGGTGGCGTCATCGTGACCAATGCCACGCTGCACAACCTGTTCGAGATCCGCAAAAAGCGCGTGCGCGTCGGCGATACCGTCATCGTGCGCCGCGCAGGGGATGTGATTCCCGAGGTGGTCGGCAAGGTCGCCGGCACGCGTGCGGCCTATGTGCCCAATTTCCGCATGCCCGCAAGCTGCCCGATCTGCGGCAGCGCCGTGGTGCGCGAAAAGGGCGAAGCCAACCACCGCTGCACGGGCGGGCTGTTCTGCCCGGCCCAGCGCAAGGAGGCCTTGCTGCATTTCGCGGCGCGCCGGGCCATGGATATCGAGGGCCTGGGCGACAAGATCGTCGACCAGCTCGTGGATGGCGCCGTGGTCCGCAGCCTGCCCGATCTCTACCGTCTGGGCCTGGTGGCCCTGGCCTCGCTGGAGCGTATGGGCGAAAAATCGGCGCAAAACCTGCTGGACGCACTGGAGAAATCCAAAAGCACCACGCTGGCCCGCTTTCTGTTCGGCTTGGGGCTGCGCCATGTGGGCGAGACCACGGCCAAGGATCTGGCGCGCCACTTCGGCAGCCTGGACGCCATCATGGCTGCCGAGGTCGAGCAGCTCTTGCAGGTGCGCGACATAGGCCCCGTGGTCGCAGCCAGCATCCACACCTTTTTTGCCCAGCCCCATAACCGCGAGGTCGTGGAGCAGCTGCGCGCCTGCGGCGTGCACTGGGAGGAGGGCGCGCAGCGCGAGCTGGGAGCCCAGGTGCTGGCCGGCAAGAGCGTGGTGCTCACGGGCACCCTGCCCACGCTCAGCCGCGATCAGGCCAAGGAAATGCTGGAGGCTGCGGGAGCCAAGGTTTCGGGCTCGGTGAGCAAGAAGACCTTTTGCGTGGTCGCCGGCGCGGAGGCCGGCAGCAAGCTCGCCAAGGCCCAGGAGCTGGGCCTGCCCGTGCTTGACGAAGCCGGCATGCAGGCGCTGCTGCAAACAGGAGAGCTTTGATGCCTTTGGTGCCGCGCAAGCCCAAGCTGGGCCTGGTTCTGGGCAGTGGTTCGGCACGTGGCTGGGCGCACTTCGGCGTGCTGCGCGCGCTGCTGGAGGCGGGCCTCAAGCCCGACATCGTCTGCGGCTCCTCCATCGGAGCGCTGGTCGGGGCCTCGTATGCGGCTGGCGAGATGCAGCGTTTCGAGGACTGGGTGCTGGGGCTGGGCATGCGCAAGGTGCTGGGCTTCATGGACTTCAACATCACAGGCGGCATGCTCAAGGGCGAGAAGCTGATCTCGTTCTGGCGCGAGAATTTCGTGGATTCGGCCATCGAAGACCTGGCCACGCCTTTCGGTGCCGTGGCCACGGACCTGCATTCGGGCGCCGAGGTCTGGCTGCGCAAGGGCTCGATTGCGGATGCCGTGCGCGCCTCGATCGCGCTGCCGGGTCTGTTCACGCCCGTGTACCGCGATCAGCGGCTGCTCGTGGACGGCGGCATCGTCAATCCCGTTCCCACTTCTTTGGCGCGTGCCATGGGGGCCGACATCGTGATCGCCGTGGATCTGAATGCCGACATCATGCGCCGTCACCTGAGACCGCTGGAGGGCGAGCAAGAGACTGAGCTGCCCGATGGAGAACAGGCCGTGCCGGACGCCGAAGAGCCGGCCCAGAACATGGCCTGGATGCGCAGGCTGCAGCAAGGCGTGATGTCCTGGATGCCGGGTCAGCCGCGCAGCGACGAGGTCACCAGCAGCCTGCCGCCCACGCCTTCCCTGCTCGACGTGGTCATGGTCAGCGTGAACATCATGCAGATGCGCATCACGCGCAGCCGCCTGGCCGGCGATCCACCCGAGCTCGTGATCGCGCCCCGGCTGGCGCAGCTGGGCCTGCTGGACTTTCACCGCGCACGTGAAGCAATCGATGCGGGCTACGAGGCCGCCCGGGCGGCGCTGCCGGGGTTGCGCCACTGGGGGCTTGAAAACCGTTAGCCCTGGTCTCGGCAGTTTTTGTAAAAAATTGACACTTTTTCGGGCAGGGTCAATTTTTTCAAGGATGTTGACCTGTGAAGTAGAGTGCTCCTGCTTCGAGAGATATGCGAAACCAATATCCCATACATTTCTCGGGCTTTTCTTGATTGTCTGAGGTGTTATTGGGGTTTTTATGAAGAACAAATCCATCCTGAGAATGGATCTGCGGCGCCTCATAATATTATTGACGATGGCCAGTGCCTTCGTTTCTCTGGTAAATACGTTTTATGCGACCTATTCTGTCCAGCGTCAGCAGCTGATAGATAGCGTCATGCAAAGCAATCTGGTTTATTCAACCAAGCTGGCAAAAAGCACGAATGATTTTCTCAAGCTGGCGAGGCAGCAGCTTTCGGTGAGCTCGAGCATCATCGGGGATCACTTCGATGACGCAGGCCGCTTGAGGGAAGAGGCTGAAAGACTGAAGACCCAGACGGACAGCTTCAATTCGGTCGTCATTCTGGATGCCCAGGCGAACGTGCTGGCCTCGTCGCCGGAAACCTTGAGCCTGACAGGCAGGAAGCTGAGTTCGCCAGGAGTATTGGAGGCCATGGAGCAAAAAGAGCCCATGGTTAGCGAATCCTATGTCTCAAGCATAGGCAATCTGCTGGTTTTTATTTCTCATCCCATATTCAGCAAGAGTGGAGAATATCTCGGCGCTATAGGCGGAACAATCTATCTGAATCAGGAAAGTATTTTGAATCGTCTGCTGGGACAGCATTATCACAAGGACGGCTCTTATCTGTATGTCGTGGACTCCCATGGCAAGCTGATTTACCACCCCGATGTAAAGAGGGTGGGGAGCACGGTTTCGGGGAATGCCGTGATCGAGAAGATCGCCAAAGGGCAGTCGGGCAGCGAGGTCGTGCGCAACAGCCATGGCGTGGAGATGGTGGCCGGCTATGCGATTGTGACGGCCACGGGATGGGGTGTGGTTGCCCAAAGGCCGATGCAGATCACTCTGGCGCCTCTGGAGGCCTTGATGTGGCAGGTGCTCTCCAAGACATTGCCCATGGCCTTGCTGTCATTCGTGCTCATATGGTGGTGCGCGAAACAGGTGGCCAGGCCCTTGAGAATGCTCGCCGATGGCGCGCAGACCATGGGCGAGCCCGGGGCAGAGAGCCGGATCCAGAAAATCAGATCCTGGTATTTCGAATCCCAGGAGTTGAAGAAGGCCATGCTGCTCGGAGTTTCCTTGCTCCATCAAAGAATCCGGCGCCTGCGCGAAGATGCGGAAACCGATCCTTTGACCCATCTGGCCAATCGCCGTGGCCTGGAGGCAGCTCTCCAGAGTCATCAGCTCTCCGGGCTGCCCTTTTCAGTCATCTCCATAGACATCGATCATTTCAAGAAGGTCAATGACAGCCACGGGCACGGCGCGGGCGATCTGGTGCTGCGCGAGCTGGCCCGGCACATGAAAGCGGTTTCCCGCGTGGATGATCTGCCCTGCCGGGTGGGGGGCGAGGAATTTCTCGTCATTTTGCCGAGCACGAACAAGCCGGCGGCATTGCAGGTTGCCGAGAGACTGCGCCAGCGCGTCGCGTCTGCAGACTTCGAGGGCGTGGGGCAGATCACCATCTCTCTGGGCATTGCGAGCTGGCCTGAGGACTCCGAGGACATGTCGGCAGTCTTGAAGCGCGCGGATGAAATGCTTTACCGGGCAAAACACGGCGGCAGGAATCGTGTGGAGAGTTAGCACCTGAGCAGCCAGGGCTATCCGATCCGGTTTTTTGAATCCATTGACTCCGCAAAAGTGCCACCGCCTGCTGGCGGCCTCGGCAGGGCTTGCGGTGGCCGTGGCGGGCGCAAGCCGAGGTGGCCGACGCGCCTGCGCCAAGGCGGGAGCCAGGGGGCTTTCGGGGGCCTGGCTCCCGTCTTGCCGGGGCGGATCAGTTTACAATCGGCGCTTTTTGCAACGAATCTTTTTCTTACTTTTCTCAGATGATGGATGGATTGATTACCGGCCGACTGACCGGTACGCCCGAGCACCGCAGTGATCGCAATCGTCGCCCCTTCATGGTGGCGCGCATGCGCTCCGAGGCCTCCGATGGATCTTCGGTGCCGGTGAATGTCGTGGCGTTTGATACCGAGGCCTGCGAGCGTTTGCGCTGCCTCGTTGAGGGCGATGCCGTGGCCTTGCGCGGCAGCTTTACCCCCAAGGTCTGGATAGACCGCCAGGAGCTTCCCCATCCCGTGCTGGATGTGGTGGCCCACCAGGTATTGGCTTCCCCCGAACTGCAGTACTGAAGAGCCGGCCAGGCTGCCGTCGCTGCGCACGGAAGCCATGAAAATATGAGCTGCTAGCGCCTGCCCTGATTGGATTTCAGATGGTTTTCTATCTGAAACCCAGTAGCAGCAAGCGCTAGCAGCTCATGATTTAGAAGCGATGGCGAATGCCGCCGATCACGCTGGTGCCCGATTTCAGATCCGTCACGCGATCGTGCATGAGCACGGCGTAGACGTCGGTGCGCTTGGACAGGAAGTGGTCGTAGCCCACGCTGTAGGTATCGCGCTTGGTGCTGCTGCTCGCGACTTCGGCCTTGGTATGCGCCCAGGCGGCCTTGATCGAGCCTGCGCCCACGGGCAGATCCAGTCCCAGGGAGTAGGTGCTGTTCTTGCGGTCCTGGTCGCTGACCTTGGCCTGACCGTAGGTCGCGTAGAGCTTGGCCACAACGAAGTTGTAGCTGCCGCCCAGCATCCAGTCGGTCTTGGTGGGCATGAGGGCCAGGCTGACGGGGTTGCTGATCTGGGCGCGCTCGTAGAACGCGGTCAGGCTCAGCGGGCCGCCCGAGTACATGGCGTTCACGCCCACATTCTTCTTGCCCGAGTTGCCGGCCTGTTCGCCGAACTGGTAGTGCACATTCGCCGAGAGGCCGCCAAAGCTGGGTGTGGAGTAGACGATCTGGTTGCTCCAGCCGGTATCGGCCGGTGTGGTCAGATTGTCCGAGCCCCAGCCGCCCGTGCCCATGTTGGCGTGCAGCACCAGGGGAGAGATGGTGAAGGAGTCGCCGAAGGGGTTGGTGCTGATGGTGGGCAGGAAGTTGGGCGCAATGCCGCGACCCAGGCGCAGGCTGCCGAAGCCGCCGCTCAGGCCCACATTGGCATCGCGCGAGAAGAAGGGATCACCGCCGAAGCGGCCGGGCTCGCCCGTGTCCACGCGCAAAAACGAGGTCAGCAAAAAATCTGCCTTGAGGCCGCCGCCCAGGTCTTCCTGGCCCTTCATGCCCCACCAGGAGGTGGTCATGCCGCCGGAGCCGACAACGCCTTTGCTGCCGGCATCGCCGGCCATGCGCATGGAGCCCGCATAGGCATCCATGAGCCCCGTGAACTGTACCGAGCTCTGGGCCTGGGCCGCGCCCGCGCAGGCCAGGGCTGAAGTCAGGGCGATCAACGTGTTTTTCATATGAGAAGTCTTTCTGTATGCGGATGAAGTGGCTCAAGCAAGCCAGGGTCGGGCTTGAGAGTGAAGACGGCTGGCGCGCTGGCCCAGGTGGCAAGCCATGGCAGCGGTGTTTTCACCCCTGGCTCTCGGGGCGCTGGGGCGAATTCCGGGAGGCACTTGTTACAAGCCGCGTATTAAAGCGCAGATGCTTCTTCGGCAAAGGCCTGAGAATGCATATTTGCAGCCCACTGTGGTTTGTTGATCACAGATTGGCTGCAGTTTTCTCCGCCCTTTTTCCTGCACGCTTTCATGCAAGAAGCGTGCCTCTCACGATGGCTGCCGGCTGGAGCGAGAGTCACGGTTTTTTCAGCAAAATGCAGCTCCGCCAGGGCCGGGGCCCGCGAGAGTCGTGCCAGACTTTGCACCATGCTTGAGCCCACGCTTTTGGTCGCTGATGACCACCCCCTGTTTCGTGCCGCCGTAATCCATGTGCTGCGCGAGTCCATGCCCGGGGCCCGTGTGCTCGAAGCGGCCAGCGCGGCCACGCTGGGCAGTTGTCTGGAGCAGCATCCCCAGGCCGACCTGGTGCTGCTGGATCTGAGCATGCCCGGCACACGGGGCTTTTCCGCCTTGCTCCATGTGCGCGGCGAGTACCCGGAGATCCCGGTCATCGTGATCTCGTCCAACGACCATCCGCGCGTGATCCGGCGCGCCCAGCAGTTCGGCGCCGTGGGCTTCATCCCCAAGTCCTCGCCGGCCGAGTCGATTGCAGCGGCGATTGCCACGGTGCTCGATGGCGGCAGCTGGTTTCCTCCGATGGCGGCCGAGAGCTCGGATGCCGATGCGGCGCTGGCCGCCAAGCTGGCCCAGCTCACGCCCCAGCAGTTTCGCGTCCTGATGTGCCTGGCCGATGGCCTGCTCAACAAGCAGATTGCCCATGAGCTGGGTCTGGCCGAGAACACCGTCAAGGTCCATGTGACGGCGATTCTCAAGAAGCTCGAATGCTATAGCCGCACCCAGGCGGCGGTGCTGGTCAAGGCCCTGGAGGCCGACGCCGCCTAGGACGGGGCGAGCGTGATCTAGCCCTGGGGCTCGCGGTGGCGCAGCAGGGTCTGGCTCATGAGGGCGCGCAGCGCGGGTGCACGCACGGGCTTGGCGAGAAAGCCCCAGCCGCGCTCGGCCGCCTGGCGGCGCAGCGTGCTGTCGTTCTCGGCCGTGACCAGGATCACGGGCGGCGACTGGCCCCAGATCTCGCTGAGCCGGGCATAGACATCGGGGCCGTGCAGGCGGCCCAGGCGCACGTCCAGCAGCACCAGTTGCGGGGCCTGTCCGGGCCGGGCGGCTGCCAGGGCGTTCTGGGGCGTGTCCACCAGAGGCGTCTTGCAGCCCCAGCGCTCCAGCAGGGCCTGCATGGCGGCCCGGCTCTGGGCATCGTCCTCGATGTACCAGACGCTGCTGTCCTGCAAGGGCGCATCTCCGGCCAGACCGTGGTGGCCGGGCGTTGGTGCCGCGCTTTGCAGGGCACTGAGGGCGCTGGCATCACCCAGCGGCACGCAGACCCAGAACACGCTGCCGTGGCCCAGGCGCGAGCGCAGGCCTGTCGGATGGCCGAGCAGCCGGCCCAGGCGCTCGACGATGGCCAGGCCCAGGCCTGCGCCTCGGTCATCGCCATGGCCTTCATTGAGGCGGCGGAACTCCTCGAAGATCTCGCCCTGCAGGCTCTCGGGAATGCCCGGCCCTTGGTCGTGCACTTCTATACGCAGCTGATCGCCCTGACGCCGGCAACCGAGCACGATGCGCCCCTGGCGCGTATAGCGAATGGCGTTGGACAGGTAGTTCTGCAGAATGCGGCGCAGCAGGGCCGGGTCGCTGCGCACCACGCAGCGCGTGCTCACGTATTCCAGGCGCAGCCCGTGGCTCTGGGCCAGGATGCCGAAGTTGTGCTGTATGACCTGCAGCAAGGGGCCTAGCGCAAAGTCGCTCACATGGACTTCGAGCTGGCCCGATTCCATGCGCGAGATGTCGAGCAGGCTGCCCAGGATCGCGTCCTGGGCCGCGAGCGCGTTCTCTATGCTTTCTGCCACATGGCGGCCGGCTTCGTCCTGCACATGGCTGCTGAGCAGCGAGGTGAACATGCGCGCCGCATTCAGCGGCTGGAGCAGGTCGTGGACGGCGGCGGCCACAAAGCGCGTCTTGTAGCGGTTGGCCTGCTCGGCCTCGCGCTTGGCCTGGGCCAGGTCGCGCGTGCGCTCGGCAATGCGCTTTTCCAGCGCATCGGCCAGGGAACGCAGCTCGCGCGCCGTATTCTTGTAGCTGGTGATGTCGGCATAGCTGGTCACGAAGCCGCCGTCGGGCAGGGGATTGCCGCGAATCTCCAGCACCGTGCCGTCATCCTTGGTGCTTTCGTGCAGATGCGGCGTGCCCTTGCGCAAATGGTTGAGGCGCCGCTCTATGGCCTTCTCCACGGGGCCGCGGCCCAGCAGGCCACGGCGTGCGTTGTGGCGAAACAGCTCCTCGATGGGCTGGCCGATGTTCAGCAGCTCGGGCGGAAAGCGGAACAGCTCCGCATAGCGCGAATTCCAGGCCACCAGCTTCAAATCCGCATCGATGATGACCACGCCCTGGGGAAGGTGCTCGAGGCTGCGCGACAGGCCGGTGTCGGCCTGCTTGGCGGCCTGGACGATGCCGTCCTGGGCGGTGCGCAGCTCCTGTGCATGCTGCTTGAGCACGGTCTCCAGTTCCCTGCGGCTTCTTTGGCGTATGGCGGCCACGCGGCGGCGCTGCTGTATGAACAGCAACAGCAGTGCCAGGGCCAGCCAGGCCGCGGCTGCGGCCGCTGCCGCCCAGCGGCCCGCGAGCACGGAGGCGCGTGTGCTGTGCAGCAGGTTCAGGCTCCAGTCGGTGCCCGGAATGTCCAGCGTCTGCCAGAGCAGGGGCTCGGCGATTGCGGGGTTGCGGCTGCGGATGATGGCGGCGCCGTCGGGTGCCGTTTTCGTGAGCGCATAGCCCAGCGGCGTGAGCTTCTGGTTGGCATACTGGCGCGTTGCATGCAGCTCCAGGCGGTCGGCCTGACTCAGCGGCTGCAGCAGGCGGTAGCGCCATTCGTTGCGGCTGGCCAGGAACACCACGCCATGCGAGTCGGAGGCAAACACGATGTCGCCGCTGGCCGGCCAGGCGCGTTCGAGCTCGGCCAGCGCAATCTTGATCACCACGATGCCCAGCGGCCGGCCTTGTTCGTCGGCAATCGCCTGGGACAGAAAGTAGCCGGGCACGCCCGTGGTCAGACCTATGCCATAGAAGTAGCCCTGGCCCAGGCTGAAGGCCTGCTGCACATAGGGGCGAAAGCTGTAGTCCTCGCCGACGTTGCTGCGTGCATCGCGCCAGTTGCTGGCCGCGAGGGCAATGCCCTGGCGGTCGATGAGCGTGAGTGTCGAGGATTCGCTGGCTCCGTTGGCACGCTCCAGCTTGAGGTTGAGCGCCTGCACCTCCTGGGGGGATTGAGGACGGGAGACGGCGTCGCGCAACTCCTTGTCCAGCGCCAGCACCAGGGGCAGGGTGCGGTAGCGGTCTATGCGCTGGCGCAAGGTCTGGGCATAAAGGTCCAGCTGCTGGCGAACGGCCTGGCTCTCCTGGCGCAGGCTGCGCTGCTGCACGTAATGGCTGGCAAGACCCATGGAGAGCACCAGCCCTGTGACAAGCAGCAGCAGGCTGCGGGCCGGGCGGAGACGGCGAGGAATCAACATGCGCACAGTATCGGTGCAGCCTGCGACTAGAGGGTTCTACTTACTACCAATAGGTTATGTGCGAATCCAGAGGGCGGCGGTACAAACCAGAGCAGCGCATCTTCAAGGATGCGAGACCTGCTTGCCCACTGGAGCCCTCATGCACGCCATCCCCTCAACCAGCGCCGGCGCCGTGCGCCTGCCGTTTTATCGCCAGCTGTATTTCCAGGTGGTCGTCGCCATCGTTCTGGGCGTTCTGCTCGGGCATTTCGAGCCCCAGTACGCGGAGCAGTTCAAGCCTCTGGGCGACGCCTTCATCAAGCTCGTGAAGATGATCATCGCCCCGGTGATCTTTCTGACCATCGTCACGGGCATTGCGGGCATGACGCATCTGCGCACCGTGGGCCGGGTGTTCGCCAAGGCCATGGCCTATTTCCTGTTCTTCTCCACGCTGGCCCTGATCGTGGGCATGGTCGTGGCCCATGTGGTGCAGCCCGGTGCGGGCATGAACATCAACCCCGCCGATCTGGACCAGAGCGCGGTCAAGACCTATGTGGCCAAGTCCCATGAGCTGACCCTCACGGGCTTTGCGATGGACATCATTCCCAAGACGCTGCTGAGCCCGTTCGTGGGCGACAACATTCTGCAGGTGCTGTTCGTGGCCGTGCTGTTCGGCATCTCGCTGGCCATGTCCGGCGAGGCCGGCAGGCCCGTGCTCAACTTCCTGGAATCGCTCACGGCCCCCGTGTTCAAGCTTGTGGGCATCTTGATGAAGGCTGCGCCCATTGGCGCCTTCGGGGCCATTGCGTTCACGATAGGCAAGTTCGGCCTGAGCTCCCTGGTCAACCTGGCCTGGCTGGTGGGCTCGTTCTACATCACTTCGCTGCTGTTCGTGGTCGTGATACTGGGCTTTGTGGGCCGCCTGTGCGGCTTCTCGGTGCTCAAGCTCGCGCGCTATCTCAAGGCCGAGCTGCTGCTGGTGCTGGGCACCTCGTCTTCCGAGTCGGCCCTGCCTTCGCTGATGGACAAGATGGAGAAGGCCGGCTGCGGAAAATCCGTCGTCGGTCTGGTGGTTCCCACGGGCTACTCGTTCAACCTCGATGGCACCAACATCTATATGACGCTGGCCGCGCTGTTCATCGCCCAGGCCACGAACACCGATCTCTCGCTGGGCCAGCAGATCGCACTGCTGCTGGTTGCGATGCTGAGCTCCAAGGGCGCGGCCGGCGTGACGGGCGCGGGCTTCATCACCCTGGCTGCAACCCTGGCCGTGGTGCCCGAAGTGCCCGTGGCCGGCATGGCCCTGATCCTGGGCGTGGACCGCTTCATGAGCGAGTGCCGTTCGCTGACCAATTTCATGGGCAATGCCGTGGCCACCATCGTGGTCTCGCGCTGGGAGAATGACCTGGACTACGCCAAGCTCACCACGGCCCTGGATGGACGTGCGACTGAAGTCATGGCGCCTGCAGCCCCAACCCTGCGGCCCGTGGATGCGGGTGCCATGGTCAAGGGCCTGAACGCATAAACCCGTTTTCTGCCTCTGGAAAAGGCTTCCGGATTCAGCTTGAATCGTTCATCCTCAACTCCCTGTTTGCGCTTGCGACAGGGAGTTTTGTTTTTTGCATACGCAGCCCGGCAGGCACAGGCTCGGCCCAATGACACAGGTGGTGAAACGTGGATCCTCGATGGTGTCGCGGTGCGCTGGTCGCAATCAGCTGCTTTGCCGGCCTGACCGCCGGGGCAGGGGTCATGGCCGAGCGCACGCGCGTGGTTTTTATTCAGGGTCAGCGTGAGGCTTCGCTGACCCTGGTCAATCTCAATGCCTATCCGGTCATCACCCAGGTATGGGTTGATGATGGGCGCCTTGATGGAGAGCCTGTCACAGCCCTGGCGCCCTTCATGCCCTTGCCGCCCGTGTTTCGCCTTGAGCCCCATCAGCAGCGCAGCCTGAGGCTGTTGAGCACGGGCCAGCCTCAGCCCGAAGACAGGGAGAGCCTGTATTGGCTCAACATCTACGAGATCCCGCCCCGGCCCAGTGCGCCACAGCAGGCGGCGGATGCGCTCTTGCTGACCGTGACCATGCGCACCCAGATGAAGCTGTTCTACCGTCCCAGGGGCTTGCAGCCCAGTGCCGAAGAGGCGGCGCGGCACCTGGCTTTTACGCTGGAAAAGAGCCGCCTCAGGCTGGACAACCCCACGCCCTACCACATCACCCTGACGGGCCTGGTCTTGCAGGTCGACGCGCAGCAGCTGTCTTTGCAAGCCATGCTGCTGCGGCCTTTCTCGGTGCAAACGCAAAAGCTGGACCAGCCCTTGCCCGAGGGGCAGCCCGCAAGCCTGGAGTTCGAATGGATAGATGATGATGGCGCAAGGCACCAGAGCCGGGCGGACCTGAAGCCGCCGCCAGGCTCTCTAGAATAGTTGCCGGCTCTTGAGGGCGGCTCTTTTTGTGTCGACCGGAGCAAGAAAGAGGCAAGAGGTTTTATGAAAAATGATGCGCACCGCAACAAGGAGCTGGCAGAGCAGTTGCTCGACTGGAATCGCCGCAATCTGCGCCACGATGTCGAGCTGAGCCAGTCATTGATCGCAGAGCGCTTTGCGCCCGAGTTTCAGGTATTTGCCAACGGGCGCAGTTATGCCGCCGACCATGAAAGCTATCAGGGGTTTTTGCAAGGCTTCAAATCCAGCATTGCGAGCATCGATTACGAGGTGACTCAGATCGTGGCCGATGAAGCTGGCGTGGTGCTGGCCATGCGCGCCAGGGTCGAGCGTGTCAATGCGGTGCGCGACCAATTCGAGGCCATGCTGCTTTTGCGCTTTGATGAGCAGGGCAAGCTCGTGCTGTGGCATGAGGTGTATGTGCAGTCGCAGGCAGTCTGAAACCGGCGGCCCAGCGCAAGGGCTTGAAAAGCCTGAATTTCTTCCTGCAGGAATATTTTCCAATTATCTTTAGAAGATAATATTTGACGGGTTATTGATGCAGTTTTTTTGCATTGCGTAGGATTAATCTTTCTCCTTGTGAGGAACTGCTCCTCTATGCTGTCAAATTGCATTCTTTAAAATGGACTTGCGTGCAGTTGCCTCATCGCCGCTCCTGAGCAATTGCCTTCCATGAAGCAGTCTTTTCCCAGTGTTCAGCGCCTGGCTGAAATCAGTTCGATGCGGCTGATTGTTCTCTGTTGAATAATTGATCTGTTATGGAATTTTTTATTTCATAAGGAGATCTCCATATCGATTGATTTTCAATAATCTTCCAATTAAATGATTTAAACCCATGTGCATGGTTCGTGTGCATGATGATCCGTGGATTTTATTTTTCAAAGGCTTTGATGTCTGTTCAATTAAAATTATTTATTTTTTCTTTCGCGACTTCCCTGGCTGGTGCTGCAGCCGCAGCCAATACGATTACCTTCAACGGCGAGGTGACCGATCAGACCTGCCAGGTGGAAATCAATGGGTCCAGTGCTCCTGTGGTGATCCTGGATAGCGTGCCTGTTTCGGCCCTGAGTGCTCCGGGCATGGTTGCAGGCGCTACTCCTTTTACCCTGAAGCTGACCAACTGCGTGGCACCTGCCACGGGAAGCGAGAGCTTTCAAGCCTTGTTCCAGGCCGTGAATGCCACATCCAACGGCAATCTGCCGAATGCAGCTGCAGGCGGTGCCCAAGGCGTTTCTTTGCAGCTGCTGGATGCTGTGGGCGGCAATCCCGTGCGCCTGACCAGCGGCAGTCCTGCGAAAGGGGGCAGCATTGTTCTGCAAAGTGGTCAGACCAGCGCAAGCCGTGATTTTGCCATTCAGTACTACTCCGAGAGTGCTGCGGTGAGCACAGGCATGGTGAGCGGCTCCGTGACGTATACCGTGCGTTACGAATAATCCGAAATGCCCGGGCTGTGTTGTACGGTCCGGGCATTGAAGAAGGATTCACTGGCGGCGTGTGGATTCATCAATCGTTGCTTCAGCCGATCTGGACGATGAAACCCATGTCCCAAACCATGTTTCGGTTTTTCATGAAATCGACTGGCTTTCTGATCTGCGGCCTGGTGGCTGTGAATATTGCAAAGGCCAGCGTGGTCGTGACTGGAACCAGAATCATCTATCCGGGTGACATACGCCAAAAGACCATTCAGCTGACCAATCACGATGATTTTCCAAACGTGGTTCAGGTGTGGACCGATGTCGACGATCCAGGCTCTACGCCGGATCAGGAGGGAGCGCCCTTCATCGTCAATCCACCCATATTCCGCATGGAGCCCGGAAAAGGCCAGAGCCTCAGAGTCATCTATGTGGGCCAGGACCTGCCCAGGGACAGGGAGTCCTTGTTCCATCTGAATGTCCAGCAGATTCCACCGCGCAGTTCGGTGCATGCGGGCAAGAGCCAGATCCTGCTGATGCTGAGGAGTCGTCTGAAGATTTTTTATCGCCCTCAGGGAATCGAGGGCCAGCCCGATGAGCTCAAGGAACAACTGAAGTTTTTGCTGTTGAGACATGCGCAGGTCTGGAGCGTGCATGTGGAGAATCCAAGCGGGTACTACGCGTCGTTCGCAGGTGCGCAAGTCAGCGTGGGAGATAGAAAGTGGGCTTTGCAGACCAGCATGATTGCTCCGCGCAGGATCGCGGAGTGGGAGCCCGAAGAAAAAGAGGCCTTGCCCTCAGGGCCTGTTCGCCTGACTTACTGGCTCATCAATGACTATGGTGCCAAGCTGGAAGTCACCCATGAGCTGGCTCCCTGAGGCCGCAGCACCGGTTGACGCTCTCCATTCTGCGGGTCAAGGGCTTGACGGTGGGTCTGCCGTGCGCCCAGTCTTCCCAAGGGGCCGGCCATGGCCCAGGCATTGCATGGCGCATGCTGTCGGGTGGGGGCGCCGGCACGGTGCCGAAGAGGCAACCGGCGCATTCTCCGGCTTGGCGGGTGCACGATGGCTGGTGGGTGGACTGCTCGTCGCCTGTGCGGCCGCAGTCGCAGCCGATGGGGAGCAGGAAAAGCCGGCCCAGTTCGTGAGCCCTGGGCTGCAGGAGGCGCGTGAGCCCATGCTAGAAGGCCGGGCCTCCACCGCGACCTACCAGTTTGATGAGGACTTGCTGCTGGGCTCTGATCTGGGAGGGGCGAATATCTCCCGCTTCAATACCGCAGCCCAGGCGGAGGCAGGCAGCTATAACGTCGATGTCTACCTGAATGGCCGCTTTGTAAGCAGTACCGAGGTGCTGTTCAGCCTTGAAGAAAGCTCCTCGCATGCGCAGCCATGTTTTACGGAAGAGTTTTTTCAAAGGACGTTGGGCGCAAGGCCCAAGGACGCGAATGCCGGCACAGGAGGTGCTACGGCTCGGCAGTGCCAAGGGCTGCAGTTGCGCCTGCCTGGCTCGGGGTTCGAGTTGGACATGGCGCGGCTGAGGCTGGAGCTCTCGATCCCGCAGGCCTTGCTGCTCTCCAGGCCTGAAGGTTATGTCGATCCCCAAGAGTGGGATCCGGGCGAGACCATGGCATTTACCAGTTATGACCTCAGTTTTTACCGGTCACGGCAGACGGGGCTTTCGGCTGCAGGGGCGGAGTATGCGTATGCCGGGTTTAACAGCGGCATCAACTTCGGTTTGTGGCGCTTGAGGCAGCAGTCCAATTACTCCTACTCGCGCTTCGGCAGCCAAAGCCGCAGTCAGTGGACCAGCATTCGCAGCTATGCCCAAAGGGCGTTGCCTGCACTGCGCAGCGAACTCACTCTGGGTGAAGGCTATACCCCCGGCAACTTGTTTTCCAGCCTCGGCTATCGGGGCCTCAGCCTGGTCAGCGATGAGCGCATGCTTGTCGACTCCCGGCGCCAATATGCGCCAGAGGTCAAAGGAACGGCCAGCACGGCGGCGCGTGTGGTTGTCAGCCAGAACGGCAAGAAGCTGCGCGAGATCAGCGTCGCCCCCGGTCCATTTGTGATTGACGACCTCTACGGAACAGCGCCTGCGGGCGATCTTCTGGTGCAGGTGTTCGAGGCCGATGGCAGCATTTCCAGCTTTGTCGTGCCGTTTGCAGCATTGCCGCAATCGATTCGCCCGGGTCTGTCTCACTATGCATTCACCCTGGGCCAGGTCAGGCAGCAGGTGAGATCTAACGACTTGTTTGCGGATCTGAGCTATCAGCGTGGTGTGAGCAATGCTCTTAGCGCCAGCCTGGGGGCGCGTCTGGCCCAGGGCTATATGGCCTTGCAGGGCGGTGGCGTATGGTCCACGGCGCTCGGCGCCCTCGGGATGAGCGCGACCTATTCAAAAGCGGACATCGGCGCGGGTATCTACAGGCAGGGCTGGCGTTGGGGCGTCAATTACAGCCGCACCTATCAGCCGACGAATACGACGATGAGTCTGGCGAGCTACCGTAACTCCGGCGAAGGCTATTTCGAGCTGGTGGATGTGCTGGGCTCGCGTCGAATGCTCAACAGGGGCCGGTCCTGGGACTCTCCGACCAGCAAGCAGCGCAATCAGTGGGTGCTGATGCTGAATCAGAGTCTGCAGAGCTATGGAAGCCTTTATGTTTCAGGCTCCGTCAGCCACTTCTATGGAGGAAAAAACCGTGACTCCCAGGTGCAGATGGGCTATTCGAATCTCTGGGGGCGCGTCGGTTTCAGCCTGTCTTTGTCGCGTCAGCACTATGTCTACGACAACCAGGCATCGTTCGATGCCTATTCCGGTCCACTTATGGCTGCGGGCAGGCAGGGGGGCGTGCACAACACTTTGACCCTGAGCCTGTCCATACCTCTGGGCTCATCGAACTCGGCTCCGGGCCTGAGCGCATCCGCCACGAGAAACTCGGCCGAACCCCGAAGCAGCCGGCTGGATGCGGGCCTCAATGGAACACTGGGTGCAGACCGTGCCTGGAGCTATGCACTGGCTCTGAGCCAGGAAGGCGCAGGCCGCAGTCCTTCCGGCAACGGCACGCTGCAAAAGCAGGCCGCGCTTGCCACGTTTTCTGCCGGCATGGCCGTGAACCAGAGCTACCAGGCGCTCAATGGCGGCATGCGTGGCGCTGCAGTCCTGCATCAGGGCGGACTGACTCTGGGCTCGTCGGTGGGAGACAGCTTTGCTCTCATCGAGGCGCAGGGAGCCAGCGGTGCGGGCGTGCGCGGAACCCGTGCGGGGCGCATAGACAGCCGAGGCTATGCGCTGCTGTCCTCGCTTTCACCCTACAGGTACAACTCCGTGGGGCTGGATCCGCAAGGCCTGGCTGCAGATGCCGAGCTGGTGGAGACCGAGCACAAGGTCGCGCCTTATGCAGGGGCCAGTGTGCGTGTGAAATTCAAGACCCTGAGCGGCAACCCCTTGCTGATCCAGGCCTCCCACCCCAGCGGAGCGCCTTTGCCTCTGGGGGCCTATGTTTTCAGCAATGAAGGGGTGAATGTAGGCATGGTGGGCCAGGGCGGCCAGATTTACGCAAGAGCGCAAGGGGAGCAGGGCAGCCTGCTGATACGCTGGGGGCAAAAGCCTGGACAGTCTTGCGTTCTGAGGTATGACCTGCGTGGTGCTGCGCGCACTCAGACCGTGATTCGGCTCAAGGCGGACTGCATGCCGCAGGCCGGGGCCTCTCCTGGAGAGCATCGATGATGGTTGCATTGCTTCGCTGGGCTGGCCTGGCTGTATTCTGTGCCGCCAGCCTAGCCTGTCTGCCGGCTGCGGCTACCTGCTACAAAGTCACCAAGATGGGGTCCGCCAGAACGGTTGCCTCCCATGAGATCCGCCCTGGGGACGGGGTGTCCACGGGCAACTGGACCGGTGCCTGCGACACCTGCAATGGCTCTCTGGGCCTGCCCGGCGTGGTCAATGTGGGCGATGCCAGCTTTCAGCCCCATCCGGCGCTGATCGCCAGTGCCGTGGCGCCCATCACCCAGTATGGGTCCGCTGGTGGCTACAGCCCGGAACAGGTCTTTTTCCGCTGTGCACCAGGCGATGCGGTGTATGAAATGTTCTCCACCAACGGCGATGACCTCTACAGCGGCTACTACAACGGCGGTGATGCCATGGGCACAGCACTGGGGTTGCCTGCTGCGTACAGAACGGCCTGGGCGAATGTGCTGCTGCGGCTCACGCATATTGCGACCGGAGAGTACATCACCCATGTCTGGAAGGAGCGGAGGCTGACCGGACTGGACCTGGATTCAAGAGGCTTTCAGCTCGTCAAGGCCAAGAATCTCAGCGCGGTGCGCTCCGAGCTCTACAGCGCCCCGCTGGAGCCCGGCGTGTCTTTTCCTTATCGCCCAAGCACGCAGTCCCAAATGTATTTGAGGGCCCAGCCTGCGGCGTATATCGCCATCAAAGGGCCGGGGCTGCCGTATCCGAATGTAGGCCAGCCTCATGCCAGCGGTAACTGGGGCGGCTTTTATGCGCGCTGGCCGGGGGCGATAGGCCTGTACAGAAGCGTGACGCTCAAGCGCTTTCCGACCTGTGCTGTCCTGATGGTCACTCCCCAGGTGATTTTTGCGCCGATCACGCAGGCAGAGCTCAACAGCGGAGGAAGCACGAGCATGTCTTTCGAGGTGCTGTTCAAGTGCCAGGCGGGAGCGCAAAGCAGTACCGCGCCGGGTGCAACAGCCTTGGGCGTGCTGGTCTCTGCGGGGGCCAGAGCTGCCTCGTCCGCGCTTGCTCTTGCCAACGCAAGCGGGGGTCTTGCCTATCTGGTCTCCGACAATTATGGACAGAGCGGCATGGCCGGGGGCGTGGGCATTCGCATCCTGCGAAACAGAGTGCCGATGAATTTGCTGGTGGAAGAGTCTTCGGCCGCTGGCGTGAACGCCACAGATGCGGGCTGGTATCCCGTGATCGGGCCGGCCAGCCAGTACCAGGGCGGAGCCGGGGGCGCGAGCATCTTCAGCGAAATGTTCGAGGCACGTCTGGAAAAGCTCAGGGTCGGAGTCCAGCCTGCGGTCACGCCGGGCCGGGTGCGCGCCACGGCCCAGATCGTGATCCGCGTCCAGTAGGCTTAGAGCGTGTTTACGATCTCTACGCAGGTGCGTTGGAGCGCAATCGGGATGAGTTGGAGTCGATGGGCCGCAGCTTGCACCGGGGTGCAAGCAAGGGCCAGTGCGAAGAAATCGCCCGATTTCGCTCCAACCCTTCGGGCCAGTGCCTTTGCGGGCGGTCTACAGCGTTGCGAATCCTCGCAATAGCACGGCTATTGCTGCGGTGTCGCGTCTTGCATCCCATCCCGCACAGACACTGGCGCGGCACCGAGGAGATCGTAAACACGTTCTTAGGCCTTGAGGCGGGCGGGACCGCTCAGCGTGCGCCCTGGGTGGGTGAGGCTGTCTTGGGCGAGAAGTCGCAGTAGCTGCTGACAACACACTCCCAGCAGCGGGGCTTGCGCGCCTGGCAAACATAGCGACCCAGCAGGATGAGCCAGTGGTGTGAATCCACGGCGTACTCGGCAGGAACGCGCTTGAGCAGCTGCATTTCCACGGCCAGCGGCGTCTTGCCCGGGGCCAGGCCCGTGCGGTTGCTCACGCGGTAAATATGCGTGTCCACGGCCATGGTGGGCTGGCCGAAGGCCACGTTGAGCACCACGTTGGCGGTCTTGCGGCCCACGCCGGGCAGGGCTTCGAGCTCTTCGCGCGTGCGGGGTACCTGACTGCCGTGGCGCTCTACGAGAATGCCGCAGGTCTGCATCAAGTGTCTGGCCTTGCTGCGGTATAGGCCTATGGTCTTGATATGGCCCTCCAGGCCTTCAAGGCCTAGATCCAGAATCGCCTGGGGCGTATTGGCGACAGGAAACAGCCGGCGCGTGGCCTTGTTCACACCCACATCCGTGGCCTGGGCGGAAAGCAGCACGGCGGCGAGCAGTTCGAAGACCGTGGTGTATTCGAGCTCGGTCTGGGGCGAGGGATTGGCGGCCTTCAGGGTCGCGAAAAAAGGCGTGATCTGGCTGGGCTTCATGGCGTGAGGCAAACAATGGGCAATGGCTTGAGCCGGGCGATGCAGGCCTTGGATTGTGCCCCGGCCCGGCCTCTTGTCGTCCAGGGTTTGGCTGAACTTGGGTCAAGGGCAGGGCAAACAGGCCACAATAGCGTAGCGCCGCCCCGAGCGGCCTTTGCCTTTTCGGGCTGCTCAAGATCCCGGGTTCATGGAGAACGGAATACCAAGATGCAATTCGCCGACCGACTCAACAAGGTGGAGACTTCCGCCATACGCGAGCTGTTCAAGCTGCTGGGCAAGCCCGGCATCATCAGCTTTGCGGGGGGCTTTCCCGATAGCGCCATGTTCGATGTGGCCGGGATCGAGGCAGCGTCCAGGGCGGCTTTGCAGCAGGAGGCCGGCGCAGCCTTGCAATATGGCGCGACCGAAGGCTATCAGCCATTGCGCGAGCAACTGTCGGCTTTCATGGCTGACAAGGGGGCCAGGGACGTGGCTCCTGAGCAGCTCATCGTCACCACGGGCAGCCAGCAGGCCCTGGACCTGCTTGGCAAGACCATGATCGACCCTGGTGACAAGGTCATCGTCGAGGGGCCTACCTTTCTCGCAACAATTCAGTGCTTTCGTCTTTACGGAGCCGAAGTCATCAGCGCCCCGGTGGATGGACAGGGCGTGGACGTGGACGGACTGGAGAAATTGATTGCCGAGCATCGCCCCAAGCTGGTGTATCTGATTCCCACCTTCGGCAATCCCAGCGGTGCCACGCTGAGCCTGGAGCGCCGCAAGAAGGTGCTCGAACTGGCGGCAAAGCATCAGACCCTGGTGGTCGAGGACGACCCCTACGGCGATCTGTATTTTGGCGAGGCACCGCCGCCCAGCCTGCTGGCCTTGTCGGCCCAGGTGCCTGGCAGCCGCGCGTGGCTTGCCCATTGCGGCAGTCTGAGCAAGGTGCTCAGCCCCGGCTTGCGCATAGGCTGGCTGGCTGCCGGGCCCGAGTTGCTGGCCCGCGCCGTGATGTGCAAGCAGTTCAGCGATGCCCATACCAGCACCTTTGCCCAGGCAACGGCGGCGCAATACCTGAAGTCCGGCCTGATGCCAGCCACCCTGGCCCGTGTGCGCGAGGTCTATGCGCGACGCGCCAAGACCATGGGTGATGCCTTGCATGCGCAACTGGGCGATGCCGTGGAGTTTGTCCAGCCTCAGGGCGGCCTGTTTCTCTGGGTCAGGCTCACGGGCAAGGGCGGCAAGCTGGCCGATGCGGGCGAGTTTGCCAGGCGTGCCATAGAGCAGGGTGTGGCCTTTGTGCCCGGCACACCGTTCTTTGCGCAGAATCCCGACCCGAGCAGCTTGCGCCTGTCGTTTGCCACAGCCGATGAGGACCGGATACGTGAAGGTGTGACACGGCTGGCCAAGGCCTTGAACGCCTGAAGTCACGCACATGAGCCAAGAGCTGCAAGTGCTGCAGGAGCGAGTGGTCGAGCTGGAGATCAAGGCCAGCTATACCGATGACTTGCTTGAGCAGCTCAATCTCACGATCTACCGCCAGCAGCAGCTTCTCGATCGCCTGGTCGAGGAGCTGCGCGAGCTGCGCCGTCAGGTGCCAGAAGGCGCCTCCGGCGGGCCACGCAATCTGCGCGACGAACTCCCGCCGCATTACTGAATCTGCGGCGGTCCTTGAGATACGGGCCGCCGCTTTTTACTCCAGAGGCTGTGCGGCCACGCTCTTCATCTTGCCCAGGAACAGGCGCAGGAAAAAGGCTGCCATGACAAGAATGAATACGATGACGCCCAGGCTCATCAGGCCGTAGTCGGTGGAAAACAGATCAATCATCAGCTTCATAAGACCTCCTGCGGATATTGCTCGCTAGTGCTGGACAACGCCTCGGAGCTGCTGGCAGGAATGAGCCAGGCCCGGTTGGCGGATGTCTTGACTATCCGCAGCAGGCGGCCTGGCACGCTTGCGCTGGGTCAAAGCCTTGGACTCTGCGGCTTGCGTCAGGACAAGCCCTGGCGGGTTTGTCAAAGTCGGAGCTCAAGTTTGCAGGTGATCGTGGCTTGGTGAGCAACTCCGGGCCAGGGCCGACGCTGCGCACGCGGCTGGATCGTGATCCGGGCCCAGCACTGGTGCGGGTCTGTTGCATGCAGTCAGTGGCATGTAAGACCGGGCAAGGAAAGTAGCACCACTATTTGAATTCGATAACCCGCATTGGAGACAAGAAACAATGACGACAGCAAGCTCGCCCATAGAGTCCGTCCTGGTGGAGAACCGCGTATTTCCGGCTCCGGCCGAGTTCGCCGCCAAGGCCCGCATCTCGGGCATGGAGCAGTACCAGGCCCTGTGTGCAGAGGCCGAGCGTGACTACGAAGGATTCTGGGCACGTCTGGCACGTGAGAACGTTGTCTGGAGCAAGCCATTCACCGAAGTGCTCGACAGCTCCAACCCCCCGTTCTTTCGCTGGTTTGCCGATGGCGAGCTCAATGCCAGTGCCAACTGCCTGGACAAGCACATGGGAACGGCCGTGGAGCACAAGACGGCCATCATCTTCGAGGCCGATGGCGGCGAGGTCACCAAGGTCAGCTACCGCGAATTGCTTGACCGGGTGTCGCAGTTCGCAAATGCGCTCAAGGCCCAGGGCGTGCAAAAAGGTGACCGTGTCCTGATCTACATGCCCATGACCATCGAGGGCGTGGTGGCCATGCAGGCCTGCGCGCGCCTTGGTGCCACCCATAGCGTGGTGTTTGGCGGCTTCTCGGCCAAGGCCGTGCAGGAACGCATCGTGGACGTCGGCGCCGTGGCCGTGATCACGTCCAACTACCAGATGCGCGGCGGCAAGGAGCTGCCGCTCAAGGCGATTGTCGATGACGCCCTGGCTCTGGGTGGCTGCGAAGGCGTGCGCCATGTCTTTGTCTACGAGCGCACGGCAACCGCCTGCGCCATGGTGCAGGGCCGGGACAAGACTTTCGGTGAAATCCTGGCTGGTCAGTCCACCGACTGCGCCCCAGTGGCCGTGGGGGCCGAGCATCCGCTGTTCATCCTCTACACCAGCGGCTCCACGGGCAAGCCCAAAGGCGTGCAGCACTGCACGGGTGGCTATGTGCTGTGGGCCAAGCAGACCATGGAGTGGACGTTCGATGTGCGCCCCGAAGACGTGTTCTGGTGCACGGCCGACATAGGCTGGATCACGGGCCATACCTATGTGGCCTACGGCCCCCTGGCTGCCGGCGCGACACAGATCGTGTTCGAAGGCGTGCCTACCTTCCCGCATGCGGGACGCTTCTGGCAGATGATCGAGCGCCATGGCTGCAGCATCTTCTATACCGCACCCACGGCCATACGCTCGCTGATCAAGGCCGCAGACAGCGATCAGGCCGTGCATCCGAGCAACTGGAATCTGTCCAGCCTGCGTCTGCTCGGCAGTGTGGGCGAGCCCATCAACCCCGAGGCCTGGATGTGGTATTACAAGAACGTGGGCGGTGAGCGCTGCCCCATTGTCGATACCTTCTGGCAGACCGAAAACGGCGGCCATGTGATCTCGCCCATGCCGGGCGCGACGCCTCTGGTGCCGGGTTCGTGCACCTTGCCTTTGCCTGGCATCAAGGCCGCCATTGTCGATGAGACCGGTCACGAGCTGCCCGATGGAGCCGGCGGCCTGCTGGTCATCAGCAAGCCCTGGCCCAGCATGATCCGCAATATCTGGGGTGATCCCGAGCGCTTCAAGAAAAGCTATTTCCCGGCCGAGCTTGGCGGCCAGATCTATCTGGCTGGCGATGGCGCGGTGCGCAGCGAGGACCGTGGCTATTTCCGCATCACGGGCCGCATCGACGATGTGCTCAATGTCTCCGGCCATCGCATGGGCACCATGGAGATCGAGTCTGCGCTGGTGGCCAAGACCGATCTCGTGGCCGAGGCCGCTGTCGTGGGCCGGCCGGACGATCTGACCGGCGAGGCCATCTGCGCCTTCGTGGTGCTCAAGCGTGGCCGCCCCTCGGGCGAGGAGGCCAGGCAGATCGCCAAGGAGTTGCGCGACTGGGTGGCCAAGGAAATCGGCCCCATTGCCAAGCCCAAGGACATACGCTTTGGCGACAACCTGCCCAAGACGCGCAGCGGCAAGATCATGCGCCGCCTGCTGCGCTCCATTGCCAAGGGTGAGGCGATTACCCAGGATACGAGCACGCTGGAGAACCCTGCGATTCTCGATCAGTTGGCACAGGCTAATTGAAGCGCTTCCCCTGTGCGCTTTCCCCTGGCGGGGCGGTCTTTGCTGTGCGACTGCCCCTGGCCTGGGGCAAGTCAGTTTCAAGGGCCGTGGGGGCACGATGAAGGGCTGAGTCCGGGCCGCAGGCTCGGCTTTGTGATGAGGTAAATTACCGGGCTGAGATACCGCCATCCAGGCCTGAGGACGGAATGTCCGGTTGGTACCGGGTGGTGTTTTTTTCCGTCTTTGTCTTCATCACTACGAAAGAGCTGCCATGAATCTTAGAACCTTGCTGCTGCTGATCACGGTGGCTTTGATAGCGCTGCTCGCTGCGTTCAACTGGGGGCAGCTAGCGGCACCGGGAACGGTATCGCTGGGCATTGCCGAAGTCCAGGCACCATTGGGGGTCCTCATGCTGGCACTGACCTGCTTGCTGGGGGTGTTCTTTGTTGCCTATGTGCTGTGGCTACAGGGTTCGGTGCTTGTGGAAGCGCGTCGCCATGCCAAGGAAATGCAAAGTCAGCGCGACCTGGCCGATAAGGCCGAAGCCTCGCGGTTCACGGAGCTGCGCTCGGTGCTCGAAGCCATGCATGCGCGCGGTCAGGAAGCCTTGATAGAGCGCCTGGACGGGCTGGAGATTCATCTGGTGCAGCGTGCCCAGGAGTCTGACAACAGCACGGCAGCCTATGTGGGGCAACTGGAGCAGCAAGTGCGTGAATTCACCAGGGGCACCGGGACCTGAGGGTGAATTGCCTTGGCGGTTGTCCCATGAAAAAGCCACGCAGATGCGTGGCTTTGAGCTGTAAAGGCTTGTCTCTTTTGGCGGGGATTACTTTTGCGACAGCACCCAGGCCACCAGCTTCTTGGCCTCTGCCTCACTCACCTGCGGGTTGGCTGGCATGGGAACCGGGCCCCAGACGCCGCTGCCGCCTTTGACGATCTTGGCTGCAAGCTTGTCGGCCGCATCCTTCTGGCCTGCGTACTTGGTGGCAACTTCCTTGTAAGACGGGCCAACCAATTTTTTATCGACTGCATGGCAGGCCATGCAATTCTTGGACTGGGCGAGAGCCTGATCGGCCATGGCAGGGGCCATGGCACCAGCAGACAGAGCGGCGGCAATCAGTAGATGCTTCATCGAGAGTTCCTGGTTGTTGGTCTGGCAGATTTACTGCAGAACAATTGTAGTGGTGCAGTGCATGGATTTCCCTCATGTGGGGAAGTCGCTAATTTGAGGGAGAAAACGTATGTATTTACTGGGCTTGGCAGTTTTGTTGAGTTTGCTCAAACTGGCCGAGGTCGACCCTGTGGCTGGCTGGCCGTGGTGGTGGATTTTGCTCGTCTATGGTCTCACAACCGCCTGGTGGGCCTGGGCCGACAGCTCGGGCTATACCAAACGGCGCCAGGCCGAGAAGGAAGTGCGTCGTCGTGAGCAGCGCATCAAAAGGCAAAAGGAGTCCTTGGGGTCACAGGCCCGCAAGCGCTGAAAGCAGCGGGCCGTCCCGGCTTGCCTCAAGCTCGCAAGAGGTGGCGCGGATGCCGCGGGCCCGGTCAGTGGCAGGCGTGCCCCGATTTAGCCATGTCCTGTTGTCATGCTATTGAATTGATTGCGCATAGCGCTTGCCAGTCAATGAATTCAGCATTGAATACTGCTGAAAGTCACTGAAATCAAGTGCTGGCAGCTATCAAATTGCTGAGAGTGAATACATCCAAGCCCTGGTCGCTCAGCCAAAGAACTGGTAGCAGACCACAATCGCCGCCACCACTCCCGCAAGCTCGGCCGCCAGAGCACAGGGCACGGCATGGCGCGCGCGCTGCACGCCCACGGCGCCGAAGTACACGGCCAGCACGTAGAAGGTGGTCTCGGTGCTGCCCTGGACGGTGGCCGCGACCAGGGCCGCAAAGCTGTCCACGCCCTGGCTTTGCATGGTCTCTATGAGCATGGCGCGCGCCGCGCTGGCCGAGAAAGGCTTGACCAGGGCGGTGGGCAGGGCATCGACGAAGCGTGTGTCCATGCCCAGCGTCTGCACAGCCCAGCGGATGCCCTGCAAGGCATAGTCCAGGGCGCCCGAGGCGCGCAGCACGCCCACGGCGCAAAGCATGGCGACCAAGTAGGGCAGCAGGTTTTTCGCAACCTCGAAGCCCTCTTTGGCGCCTTCGACAAAGCTGTCGTAGACGCCTACGCGGCGCCAGGCGCCCAGCAGCAGAAATAGCAGGATCAGCGCAAACAGCGTGAGATTGCCCAGCAGCGAGGAAAACTGGGCCAGGGCTGCAGAGGTCAGCGTGGCCAGAAAGGCCATGAGTGCTGCCAGGCCCAGGCCCAGGGGCAGCAGATAGGCGAGCACCACGGGGCTGAGCAGCGGCAGGCGCTGCACCAGGGCGACGGCCAGCAGTCCGGCTAGGGTCGAGGCCGAGGTGGCCAGCAAAATGGGCAGAAAAACCAGGGTGGGATCGGGCGCGCCCTGCTGCAGCCGGTACATGAAGATGCTCACCGGCAGCAGCGTCAGCGACGAGGCATTGAGCACCAGGAACAGGATTTGCGCATTGGTGGCGGTGCCGGGCTCGGGATTGAGCTCCTGCAGCGCGCGCATGGCCTTGAGGCCCATGGGCGTGGCCGCATTGTCGAGGCCCAGTCCGTTGGCCGCGAAGTTCAGCGTGATCAGTCCCAGGGCCGGATGACCGCGCGGCACGCCGGGCATGAGGCGCGCAAACAGCGGCCCCAGCATACGTGCCAGCCACTCGACCAGGCCGGCCTTTTCGGCGATGCGCAAAAAGCCCAGCCACAGGGTGAGCGAGCCGAACAGCAGCACCATGACCTCCACCGACAGCCTGGCCATGGAAAACAAGGCCTGGACCATGGCCGAGAACACCTGATCCTGGCCCCCGATCAGCCACTGCGCGCAGGCCGATGCGGCCGCAACCAGAAAAAAGCCCAGCCACAAGGCATTGAGCATGTTCAGTCCTTTGCTTTGGATGCCATCCAAAGCTTGCGATTAGAACCGGTTTTGCCCTTTGATTCCGGCTTCCAGGCCAGGAAAAGGCCGGTGGGCGCTATGCTTGGATGCCGTCCACGATCCGCAGGCGCGCGTAACAATGGCGCAGCTTTTTTTGCATCTTCATGCCTCTTGCTCCTTCTTCGGATCCATTGTCCGCCTCGCCCCCGGCCCGGCCAGTTGCCGCCAGCGGCGAAGTACAGGCGCTGCGCCAGCGTCTGGCCGCAGCCTGCCAGATTGCGGTGCTCACCGGCGCGGGCATGAGTGCCGAGTCGGGCGTGCCCACGTTCAGGGATGACAGCAGCGGTTACTGGTCCCAGTTCAATCCCCAGGAGATGGCCAGCGAGGCCGGCTTTCGTGCCCATCCGCAAAGGGTCTGGAACTGGTATGCGCATCGCCGCGCCGTGATTGCGCGGGTTGAGCCCAATGCCGGCCATCTGGCCCTGGCCCGCTGGAGCCGGACCCATGAGGGGCGCATGAGCGTGATCACCCAGAACGTGGATGGCCTGCACCAGCGAGCGGGCAGTGCAGGCGTTCTGGCGCTGCATGGCGAGCTCATGCGCAATCGCTGGCTGGATCGGCCCAGGAGCTGCTGCGACCTGCAGCGAGTCGCACCGGGCGAGCCGCCAAGCTGCCCGGTCTGCGGCAATCTGCTGCGCCCGGCCGTGGTCTGGTTTGGCGAGGCCTTGCCGGCCAGCGTCTGGCAGGCCGCCGAGCAGGCGGCGCAGGGCGCCGAAGTGCTGCTCGTCGTGGGCACCTCGGGTGCGGTGTATCCGGCCGCAGGCCTGGCCCAGATTGCGCGCCGCTCCGGCGCGCATGTCGTGGTGATCAATACCCAGGCCACAGAATTGGATGCCGTGGCCAGCCAGTGCCTCACAGGATCGGCGGCGAGGCTGCTGCCCGCGCTGTTCGATTGAGCTGGAGGCCGGTCACGGCCGGGCCCTGCGCAGGTCCTCGGGCGCGACTACCTCGAAACAGAAGCTGTTTTGGCGACTGGATGCGCGCAACAGCCCGGTCATGGGGTTGCTGTTCGGTGTCTTGCCGCTGCGGGGAGGTAAGAGAATTCCGGCCATCACAGAGCTTGAGTCACCATGTTCCACACTTTGCGCGGGCGCCTTATCCTGGTTTGCGTGGCGATCACCACGATTTCGTTGCTTATCTTGTTTCTTGGCCTGTTCTGGTCCGTGCGCGGACACCAGGGGGCAGGCATGGAAAAGAACATGAGGCAGCTCATGACCGCAGAGGCCGAAAGTCTGTCGCAATGGGCCATGGACAAGCAGCGCATCACCAGTGGCGCGCGTCTGGCCGTGGACCATGCAGAGCCACTGCCGGTCTTGCTGGCCTTGCAAAAGGCCGGGGATTTCGACGACATCTACATCGTCTATGCCGACAAGCGCTCGGTCTTTATCAGCCCTGTTGCAGATGACTACGATGGCACGCAGCGCGACTGGTTCAAGCAGGCGGTCCGGGAGGGACGGCCTGGGATTACCCCGGCCTATGCGGATGCCACGACGGGCGAGCTCACGATCAGCTTTGTCGAGCCCGTGGGGCCGGCGGGCTCGCCCTCGGCCGTCCTGGGGTCGGACGTGCGCATCAAGGGCATGGGCGAGCTGGTCAAGGCCATCAAGCCCCAGACCAAGAGCTTCGCCATGCTGGTGGACGAGCAAGGTCGCCTTTTGGCCCAGGCCAGGCCCGAGCTGGCGCTCAAGCCCGTGGCGGACCTGATGCCGGGCCTGAGTGCCGAAAAACTCAAGACGCTGGCAGCCGAGGAGGGGCATGAGCTGTTGACACTCGACGGTGCGCTCCAGCAGGTCTACGCCGTGAAGGTTGCCAACACGCCCTGGACCCTGGTCCTGGTCATGGATCAGCAGCAGGCGAGCGAAGCCTTGAGCCGCCTGCTCAAGATGGCCGCCGTCATCGCCGGGCTGTGTGTCGTGGGCGCCATCTTGCTGATCACGCTGGTGCTGCGCCGTCAGCTGGCCCCGCTTGGCATGGTGCGGGATGCCATGCTGGACATCGCCTCGGGAGAGGGCGATCTCACGCGCCGGCTGCAGGCTCAGGGGAGGGATGAGCTGGGCCAGATAGGCCAGGCCTTCAACCAGTTCGTGGACAAGATCGCCTCGGTGCTGGGCCGCATCCGCGAGTCTTCGGAGTCCGTGCGCGCGGCCTCGCAGGAGATCGCGGGTGGCAACCAGGATCTGTCTTCGCGCACCGAGCAGCAGGCCAGCTCGCTGGAGCAAACCGCATCGGCCATGGACGAGATCACGTCCACGGTCCGTCAAAACGCAGCCAATGCGCGCGAGGCCAGCCAGCTTGCGGCCAGCACCACGGACATGGCCAGCCAGGGCGGTCAGGCCGTGGGCCTGGTGGTCCAGACCATGAGCGGCATAGAGGGCTCGGCACGCAAGATAGAAAGCATTATTGGGGTCATTGAGAGCATTGCCTTTCAGACCAATATTCTTGCGCTGAACGCCGCCGTGGAGGCCGCGCGGGCCGGCGAGCAGGGCCGGGGCTTTGCGGTCGTGGCCAGCGAGGTCCGCGCGCTTGCCCAGCGCAGCGCCACGGCGGCCAAGGAGATCAAGGCCTTGATCGATGCCTCCGTGGGCCAGATCAACGAAGGCAGCCGCCGCGTGCACGAGGCAGGCTCCACCATCGATCGCACGGTCGACGGCGTGCGCCGCCTGGCCCTGCTGGTCGAGGAAATCAGCCATGCGAGCCAGGAGCAAAGCCGAGGCATTGCCGAAGTCGGTGGCGCCATCGGCCAGATGGATCAGGCCACGCAGCAAAACGCGGCCCTGGTCGAGCAGGTCACGGCCGCTGCCCAGTCCCTGCAGCAGCAGGCGGTGCAACTGGCCAATGTGGTCGGAGCTTTCCGGCTGGAAAAATAATATCGCTATATAAAGAGAAGCGCGTAGCGCTTGTCTGCCAAGGGTTGGAGGCGAAAAAAACTTGTTTTCCAAGCCGCTCCTGGCCCTGGGTCAGCCCGCGACCAGCTTGTGCACCAGGTCGGCCGCCGTGGAGGCGCTGTACTTGCGCATCAGCCGGGCGCGGTAGATCTCCACCGTGCGGTGGCTGATGGCCAGGGCGCGGCCTATTTCCTTGGAGGTCAGGCCTTCGAGCAGGCGCGCCGCGACTTCGCGCTCGCGGCCCGTGAGTTCGGCCTTGACCGGGCGCTGGGCCGAGAGGTCCTCAAAGCTCCAGATGCCCGAGGCATGCGGGTTGCTGCGGTCCAGCGTGCGGCCCGTCACATGGCACCAGAAGGCTTCGCCATTGGCGCGCTTCATGATGCGGTTGTCCGAGTACAGGCCATGGGTATTGAGAATCGGGGCGATGCGCGCACCCAGGCGTTCGTATTCGTCCACGCTGGGATAGAGGATTTGAAAGCTCTGGCCTATGAGTACTTCCCGCGAAGCGGCAAACATTTCGCAGACCGCGCGGTTGCAGTCCACCATGATGCGATTGCGCGAGATCACAAGGCCTACGGGAGCTGCATCGAAGGCCTGCCTATAGTCGATATCCATGGTGCAACTCTTTACGAAGAACTACCTAATCAAGTACGTAGTATCGTAGCGTATCCATTCTGAAGGAGACATGTGTGAAAAAGCTCTATCCCTCCGCCAAGCAGGCGCTGGAAGGCGTCGTGGCCGACGGCCAGTTGCTGGCCGTCGGCGGTTTCGGCCTGTGCGGCATTCCCGAGGCCTTGATCGATGCGCTGCGCGACAGCGGTGCGCAGGGCCTGACGGTCATCTCCAACAATGCGGGCGTGGACGGCTTCGGTCTGGGCAAGCTCTTGGAGACACGCCAGATCAAGAAAATGATCTCCTCCTACGTGGGTGAGAACAAGGAGTTCGAGCGCCAGTACCTGGCCGGCGAGCTGGAGCTGGAATTCACGCCCCAGGGCACGCTGGCAGAAAAGCTGCGTGCAGGCGGCGCCGGGATTCCGGCCTTTTTCACCAAGACCGGCGTGGGCACCATCGTGGCTGAAGGCAAGGAGCTGCGCGAGTTCGACGGCGAGACCTATGTGATGGAGCGCTCGCTGGTACCCGATGTCTCCCTGGTCAAGGCGCATCGCGCCGACAAGAGCGGCAATCTGCAGTTCCGTCTCACGGCGCGCAACTTCAACCCTGCAGCGGCCACGGCCGGCAAGGTCTGCGTCGTGGAAGTCGAGGAGGTCGTGGAAATCGGCGAGATCGCTCCCGACGACATCCATCTGCCCGGCATTTATGTGCATCGCATCGTGCACAACCCGAACCCCGAAAAGCGCATAGAAAAGCGCACCATCACCGAAAAAACAGAAAAACAAGGAGCTTGACCATGGCCTGGAACCAAGACCAGATGGCTGCGCGCGCAGCCCAAGAACTCGAGGACGGTTTCTACGTCAACCTGGGCATAGGCATTCCCACGCTGGTGGCCAACCACACGGGCGACAAGGAAGTCTGGCTGCAGTCCGAGAACGGCATGCTGGGCATAGGCCCGTTTCCCACGGAGGATGCGGTCGATGCCGACCTGATCAACGCAGGCAAGCAGACCGTGACCACGATTGCGGGCTCGTCCATCTTCGGCTCGGACCAGTCGTTTGCCATGATTCGCGGCGGCAAGATCAATCTGTCGATCCTGGGCGCCATGCAGGTCTCGGAAAAGGGCGATCTGGCGAACTGGATGATTCCCGGAAAGATGGTCAAGGGCATGGGCGGGGCCATGGACCTCGTGGCCGGCGTCAAGCGCGTCATCGTGCTCATGGAACATGTGGCGCGCAAGAAGGATGGCAGCACGGATCTCAAGATCCTGCCAGCCTGCTCGCTGCCGCTCACGGGCGTGGGTGTGGTGGACCGCATCATCACCGACCTGGGTGTGATGGATGTCACGCCCGAGGGCCTGAAGCTGGTGGAGCTGGCTCCCGAGGTCAGCTTTGAAGAGATTCAGTCCAAGACCGGCGTGCCCCTGATTCGCTGAGCCTGACTGTGGTGTCCGCCCCAAAGCCCGCATCCTGCGGGCTTTGGGCTTTCCGGGCTTCGAGCCGTAATCATTGCTGCACCTGGTAGGCGGGACTGTTCTCGCGTACACGCAGAAAGCGCGCAAAACGCGGCAGGCCGCTGTCGTGCAGGCCCTGGTAGCGGTAGGTCACCCAACTGCCCAGGGGCGGAGGATGGCGGCGCAGCTCGGCTGTCAGGCCCGCGCCCAGCGCAAAGCGCAGGCCCTCGCGGGTTTGCAGCAGCAGGGCGCCGGTCTGGCCCTGCCACTGGCCTTTGCCGCTCTTGTAGCCCACGACCTGGCCCTCGGCATCGTCATAGGGCTTGAGCTTGAGCAGATCGCCGCTGCGGCCCGCGCGGTAGGCTGCGTCGGCCCTGTGCAGCACCAGGCCTTCGCCGCCAGCGGCCACCACCTTGGCCAGCTGGCGCTGCAGCTCGACCTCGCTGGCTACGCGCCACTGGGGTACGGCCTGCACCCAGTCCTGGCCTATGGCCGCCACCACGGACCGCAGCCGGGGCAGGCGCTGGTCAAAGCTGCCGGGGGCGGCGGGCAGGTCAAACACCATGAAGCGCATGCGCCTCCAGGCGGCATCACCGGCCTGGACCTGGCGCGTGGTGGACTGGGCATGGGCAAAGGCACCGCGTCCGGCCCAGAGCTCGCCATCCAGCGGCGTGGCCGGCCAGCCTGCGGTGAACCACGGCGGTGCGGCAATCACCTGGCCGCCCCGGCTGATCAGCCGGCGCCCATCCCAGTAGCCGCGCACGCCGTCGTATTTCTCGCTGACCCAGTAGTCCTTGACGTTCAGGCCCGCATGCCAGACCTGGGCCAGCATCAGCGCCGGAGGCGGGGCGTTGGCGGCCTGCTCGGCGGCCCATGTGCCCATGGGCTGTGCGAAGAGCAGGGCCAGGGCGGCAGCGCCCAGGCAGCGAGCAAGGCCGCAGATCAGGGCCTGGAGGCGGCTGTGCAGTGCGGGGCCGGTGTGGGCTTGCGTGGTCATGGGCTGATCCTGCTGGGGCGATGCCTGCATGATGACAGCCAGGGCCTGTGGCCTGCGGTCTACAGTGTTGCGGATCCTGTCGGGCTCCATCGCGCCAAGACGCTGATGTGCCGCGTAGAGATCGCAAACACGTTCTCAGCCCAGCGCGGTGTCCAGAATCATCATCAGCACAAAACCCAGCATCAGCCCGCCGGTGGCAAAGGCCTCGTGGCCCTTGCGGTGGGATTCGGGAATGATCTCGTGGCTGATCACGAACAGCATGGCGCCTGCGGCAAAGCCCAGACCCCAGGGCAGCAGCGTAGCCGAGCCGCTGACAATGGCTGCGCCGATGACGGCGCCCACGGGCTCCACCAGGCCGCTGGCCATGCCCAGCAGCACGGCAAAGCGGCGGCTGTAGCCGGCGGCCAGCAGGGCCACAGCCACCACCAGGCCTTCGGGGACGTCCTGGATGGCAATCCCGGTGGCCAGGGCGTTGGCGCGCATGCCCTCGTTGGCCGCATAGCCCACGCCGATGGCCAGGCCCTCGGGCAGGTTGTGCAGCGCAATCGCGATCACGAACAGCCAGGTGCGGCGCAGCTTGCGCGCCATGTCCAGATCCAGACCTTCGCGGCCCTTGATGAAATGCTCGTGCGGCAGCAGCTTGTCCATCAGCATCATCACGCCTGCGCCCAGCAAGATGGCGCTGCCCACAATGCCGCCTGCTGCCCAGGCGTTGTCAGCCCACTGCGGCTGCGCACGTACGGACTCCAGCCCTGGCAGGATCAGCGAGAAGGCGCAGGCGGCCAGCATCACGCCGGCACCAAAGCCGAACAAAGTGTCCTGCGTGCGCTCCGACAGATTGTGTGAAAACAGCACCGGCAGCGTGCCCAGCGCCGTGGCCAGCGCAGCCACCGAGCCTCCCAAGAGCGCCTGCAGCACGACAGGGTTGTGCTGCAGGTAGTGCCAGAACTGTATGCCCAGCACAATGGCCCCCGCGAGCACGATCGACCATCCCAGCGCATGGCGCAGGCGGTGGGTGGCGCGGGATGCAGACGCTGGTGATGGCGATGGCGCAGGAGAGGCGGTGGGCAGTCGCGGCATATTCGCGGAAGAAGGTAAAACAAAGGACATGGTGAGGGAAGGTCGCTGCCCATGCAAGGCGCAGAGGCAGCGAAAGCCGGTCAGCCCCTGGCGGCGGCGAAGCGGCGGGCGACTTCATCCCAGTGAATCACCTGGTAGAAAGCCGCGATGTATTCGGGGCGTCGGTTCTGGTATTTCAGGTAGTAGGCGTGCTCCCAGACGTCCAGGCCCAGAATGGGCGTGCCGCCCGAGCCTATGCCCTGCATCAGTGGGCTGTCCTGGTTGCCGCTGCTTTCAATCGACAACTTGCCGTCCTTGCCCACGACCAGCCAGGCCCAGCCGCTGCCAAAGCGCGTCAATGCGGCTTGAGTGAAGGCTTGCTGGAAGGCTTCGATGCCGCCCAGATCGGATGCAATCGCCTCTGCCAGCGCGCCTTGGGGTGCGCCACCACCGCCCTGGCCCACCGGCGCCATCACCGTCCAGAACAGGCTGTGGTTGGCATGGCCGCCACCGTTGTTGCGCACGGCGGCGCGCAGGCCTTCGGGCAGACGGTTCAGATCGGCAATCAACTGCTCCACCGGCTCCTGGGCAAAGGCGCTGTCCTTGAGCGCAGCGTTCAGGTTGTTCACATAGGTCTGGTGATGCTTGCTGTGGTGGATCTCCATGGTCTGGGCATCGATATGGGGCTCCAGCGCGTCATAGGCATAGGGCAGGGCGGGCAGGGTGTGGACGGTCATGAAAGCCTTTCGGTCAAGAGTGGGAATACAGGTATGGGAGCGATGTGCTCAATGCAGCCGGGAGGATGTGGCAGCGTGCGGGGCCGCGCCATTCGCCGCCTGCAGCGCTGCCGTGCTCTGTGCCTGGGTGCCGTGCTGGCGTTGCCACAGCAGCAGGGCGGCGCGGGTCTCGCGCAGATGGCGCAAAGCCGCCTGCTGGACCATGGCGCTCGCATGGCGCTCGGCCAGATCGGCCAGGCCCAGATGGGCATCGCACAGATATTCCAAAGCCAGGGGCTGCTGTCCGCATTGCGACAGCACATCGGCCAGGTTGTGGTGGGACACCACCCAGGCGGCCAGGCAGTGGTCGGGGTGCACGTCCAGCTGGGGGCTGGCCATCAAACGCTGGGCCATGTGCTGGGCCTCGAACAGCAGTGGCAGCACGCTCTGCGGGGGCTGGGTCTGCAGGTGCTGCGTGGCCTGACGGGCTAGCTCTTCCCATGCGCTGAGGCTGGCAGGCTCGGGACGCTGCAGCATGAGAAAGGGAAGATCGCCGGCAGCGGGATGAATGCTCATCGGTGTTCTCCAATGGAAAATATGGATAAGTAATGAGAATGATTCGCAGTATTAGATTATCTTTGATAACCCCATGCTGCTATTGGGGTTGTGCATGAAAAAACCCTGCAGGTCTTGCGGCCTGCAGGGTTGGCGGGGGGCGTGGGCTCGGCTTAAACCTGGTCGGCGGAGAGGCCTGCGGTCTGGCTGAAGCCGCCGTCCACATAGGTGATCTCGGCGGTCACGCCCGAGGCCAGGTCGGACAGCAGGAAGGCGGCCACATTGCCCACGTCTTCAATGGTCACATTGCGGCGCAGCGGGGCGGCATCGGCCACGCGGCCCAGCAGCTTGCCGAAGTCCTTGATGCCGGAGGCGGCCAGGGTCTTGATGGGGCCGGCAGAAATGCCGTTGGCGCGGATGGCGCGACCGTCTTCGGTGCGGCCCACGGCTTCGGCCAGGTAGCGCACCGAGGCTTCCAGCGAGGCCTTGGCCAGGCCCATGGTGTTGTAGTTGGGGATGGAGCGCAGCGCACCCAGGTAGGACAGGGTCAGCAGCGAGGACTTGTCGTTCAGATAGGGCAGGGCCGCCTTGGCCATGGCCGGGAAGCTGTAGGCGCTGATGTCATGGGCGATCTTGAAGGATTCGCGCGACAGACCGTCCAGGAAGTTGCCGGCAATGGCTTCGCGCGGCGCAAAGCCAATGGCGTGCACAAAACCGTCGAACTTGCCCCAGGCAGCGGAGAGGTCGGCAAACATCTTTTCGATCTGGTCGTCGTTGCCCACATCGCAGTCAAACACCAGCGTGGAGTTGAATTCGGCCGCGAAGTCGGTGATGCGGCCCTTGAAGCGCTCGCCCACATAGCTGAAGGCCAGCTCGGCACCTTGCGCGTGGCAGGCCTTGGCAATGCCGTAGGCGATGGAGCGGTTCGACAGAACGCCTGTGATCAGCAGTTTCTTACCGGCGAGAAAACCCATTGTTGTTCTCCAAAAAATCGTGACAGAGTAAGCGGGCGTGGCGCGCAAAAGGCATTCGCCATGGCGCAGCATGGGCCGAGCGTCTGCCGAGCGCCTGCGTGGTGCAGAATTGTCGCATGCGCCATTGGAAGATTTTCTCGCTGCTGCTTGCAGTGCTGCCTGCTGCCTCTTGCTGGGCCGATCCGGCCTATGGTCTGTGGGGCAGCGTCCGTTATGCCCCGGGCTTTGAGCATTTCGATTACGTGAATCCCAAGGCTCCCAAGGGCGGGGAGTTGCGCCTGGTGAGCAATCTGCGCATCTCCACCTTCGATAAATACAACCCCTTCACGATCAAAGGCACGGCGCCTGCCTATCTGCAGGAGCTGATGTTCGACAGCCTGCTCACTTCGCCCATGGACGAGACCACCGCAGGCTATGGCCTGCTGGCCGAGGACGTGCAGGTCGCCGATGACGGCCTGTCGGTCACGTTTCGCCTGCGGCCCGAGGCGCGCTTTCACAACGGCCATCCGGTGCTGGCCAGGGACGTGAAGCACAGCTTCGATACCTTGGTCAGCCCTCAGGCGCTGCCGGGCTACAAGACCATGCTCATCGACGTGGCGGGTGTGGACGTGCTGGGCGAGCGCGAGCTGCGCTTTCGCTTCAAGAAGGCGAGCCGCGAGCTGCCCTTGCTGGTGGGAACCATCCCCGTGTTCAGCCATGAATGGGGCATGGAAAACGGCAAACGCAAGCCCTTCGATGAAGTCGTCATGGAGCCGCCGATTGCCAGCGGTCCCTACCGCATAGGGCCGGTGCGCTTCGGCAAGGACATCACCTATGTGCGCGACGCCGACTACTGGGCGCGTAACCTGCCGGTGCGTGTGGGCACGGGCAACTTCGACCGCATCAGCGTCAAGATCTACCAGGACAACACGGCACGGCTGGAGGCGCTCAAGGCCGGCGAGTTCGATCTGATGCGCTTTTACAGCGCGGGGGACTGGGCGCGCAGGTTGTACGGCAAGCGCTTTGACCGTGGCGAGCTGGTCAAGGGCGAGTTCAGCAGTCATCTGCCTTCGGGGTTTCAAAGCTATGTGCTCAATACGCGCCGCCCCTTGCTGCAGGATGTGCGTGTACGCAAGGCGCTGGGCCTGGCCATGGATTTCGAGTGGATGAAGCGCAGCATGTTCTACGGCGCCTATGAGCGCGTGCACGGACTGTTCGGCAATACGCGCTGCGAAACCCATGGCATGCCCAGCAGCGAAGAGCTGGCCTTGATGGAGCCCTGGCGTAGCCGCATAGTCCCCGAAGCCTTTGGGCCCATGGCAGAGCCGCCGCGCACCGATGCAGAGCATTCGCTGCGTGACAACCTGCGCCAGGCGAAGAGGTTGCTGGCCGAGGCCGGCTGGACGGTGCAGGGCGGGGTGCTGCGCAATGCCCAGGGCCAGGCGATGGAGCTCGAATACCTGGACACGCGCGACGAGGGCGTGCGCATGCTTGCGCCCTGGATGCGCAATCTGGAAAAGCTGGGCATACGGCTGCGCTTTCGCGCCGTGGACTTTGCGCTCTACCAGCAAAGATTGAGCAAGTTCGACTTCGACATCATCACCATTGCCTACCAGGGCTCGGACAATCCGGGTCAGGAGTTCGCCGACCTTTTCGGCAGCCAGGCTGCGGATACCGAGGATTCAGGCAACTTCCCCGGCGTGAAGAACCCGGCCGTGGACGCCATGATCGGCGCCATGACCAGCGCCAGAACCCTGGAGCAGCTGCTGCCCGCCTGCCATGCGCTGGACCGCATCATCGGCCATGGCCACTACCTGATTCCGCAGTGGAGCGACAGCAGCCTGCGCATGGTCTATAACTCCTGGCGCCTGGTGCGACCTGCGGTGGTGCCTGCCCATGCCCAGGGCGAGCGCTGGGCCATGGATGCCTGGTGGGCGCGAGACCCGGTGCTGACCGCGCCGCCGCCATAATCATCAGCGCCTTGCCGCGAGTGGCGGCCGGGCCCGGTCCGCAGAAAGCAGCGCCCAGAGGGGTGCCGGAACATGTACAAGCAGTGGAGATAATGCACAACCTATGTGGTCCTACATACTCAAGCGTGTACTGCTGATGCTGCCAACCTTGTTTGGCGTGCTGCTGCTGACCTTTGTCGTCGTGCAGTTCGTTCCGGGCGGACCGGTGGAGCAGTATCTGGCCGAAGCCAAGGCCGGCGTGCGCGGAGCCGATGGCGGGGGCATGAGCTATCGCGGCGGCCAGGGCGTGGATGAAAAGCGGATCGCGCAGATCAAGGCCTTGTACGGCTTCGACAAGCCGGCGCCCGAGCGCTTCTGGCAGATGATTTCCCAGTTCGCGCGTTTCGATCTGGGTCGCAGCTTTTTCCAGAACAAGGATGTGTGGCAGCTGATCAAGGAAAAGCTGCCGGTCTCGGCCAGCCTCGGTTTGTGGAGCTTTTTCATCAGCTATCTGGTCGCGGTTCCGCTGGGTGTGGCCAAGGCCGTGCGCGCGGGCTCGCGCTTCGACTTCGTGACCACGCTGCTGATCCTGGTCGGCTATGCGATTCCCGGGTTTGTGCTGGGCGTGGCCCTGCTGGTGATCTTTGGCGGCCAGTTGCAATGGTTTCCGCTGCGCGGCCTGACTTCGGCCAACTGGGATGAGCTGTCCTGGGGCGCGCGCATCGTCGATTACCTGTGGCATATCGCCTTGCCCGTGACGGCCATGGTGGCCGGCAGCTTTGCGGTCACGGCCATGCTCACCAAGAACGCCTTCCTGGAAGAGATACGCAAACAATACGTGCTGACCGCGCGTGCCAAAGGCCTGTCCGAGCGCCAGGTGCTCTACAAGCATGTGTTTCGCAATGCCCTGATTCCCATCGTCACGGGTTTTCCGGCGGCTTTCATCGGCGCCTTCTTCACGGGGGCCTTGCTCATAGAGACCCTGTTCTCACTCGACGGCCTGGGGCTGCTCAGCTACGAGAGCGTGATCCGCCGCGACTATCCCGTGGTTCTGGGCACGCTTTATCTGTTCACGCTGATCGGCCTCGTGACCAAGCTGGTCAGCGACCTTTGCTATGTGTGGGTGGATCCGCGTGTCAAGTTCGATTAGCCCCCTGAGCGGCCTGGCCGCTTGCTGCACCTCCCCCGCCGTCTGCGGGCGGCGGACGATGCCCTCGCTGCGGAGTCGCGCCTGTTTTGCAGGGAGTCCGGATGCCAGCCATTGAGGAGACCGGGATGCTTGCTCCCTACAAGTCGATTCCTCCAGGCACAAGGGCCTGGCTGCGCTTCAAGCGCAATCGCCTGGGCTACTGGAGCCTGATCATTTTTTGCGCCATGGTGCTGCTCAGTCTGGGGGCCGAGCTTCTCACCAACGACAAGCCGTATGTGGTGCGCTACCAGGGCCAGACCTACTGGCCGATGTGGAACAGCTATCCGGAAAAGGTCTTTGGCGGCGACTTCGATACGCCCACGGACTATCTCGATCCCTTCATACGCGAGCGGCTGGAGCGCGGCGACAACTGGGTGCTCTTTGCGCCCAATCGCTATGGGCCGGAGACGCTGAACTACTTTGCCGAAAAGCCCAATCCCGCGCCACCCTCGCGCGAGAACCTGCTGGGCACCGATGATCGCGGGCGCGATCTGCTGGCCCAGCTGATCTACGGTTTTCGCGTGAGCGTGCTGTTCGCGCTGGCGCTGACTGCCACGGGCGTGCTGCTGGGCGTGCTGGCCGGGGCGGTACAGGGCTTTTTCGGCGGCAGGATCGATCTGCTGGCCCAGCGCGTGATCGAGATCTGGGGCTCCATGCCCGAGCTTTATCTGCTGATCATCTTCAGTGCCGTGTTCGCTCCCAGCGTGAGCCTGCTGCTGGTGCTGCTGTCGCTGTTCGGCTGGATGGGGCTGTCCGACTATGTGCGCGCAGAGTTTCTGCGCAACCGCCAGCTCGATTATGTGAAATCCGCCCGCGCCCTGGGCGTGGGCAATGCGGCGCTGATCTGGCGCCACATCCTGCCCAACAGCCTCACGCCCGTGGTCACGTTCCTGCCGTTTCGCATGAGCGCGGCCATTCTGGCACTGACATCATTGGATTTTCTGGGTCTGGGCGTGCCGCCGGGCACGCCCAGCCTGGGCGAGCTGCTGAGCCAGGGCAAGAACAATATCGATGCCTGGTGGATCTCGCTGACCACGTTTGGCGTGCTGGTGCTGACCTTGATGCTGCTCACGCTCATGGGGGATGCGCTGCGCGATGCGCTGGATCCGCGCCGCCAGGACGTCAGTGAAGCTGCGCCAGAGGCGGCATCTGCGAGCAAGGGGGCGGCATGAGCGCATTCGACTACGAAACCATGCCCAGCCCGCTGATGCCGCTGGCATCGATCAACCAGCCCTTGCTCTCGGTGCGCGATCTGCGCGTGCGCTTTGGCGCCAAGCAGGTCGTGCACGGGCTGAACCTGGACCTGGCCGCAGGCGAGAAGCTGGCCCTGGTGGGCGAGTCGGGTTCGGGCAAAAGCATGACGGCCCTGGCCTTGCTGAGGCTGGCCGGCGAGGCCCAGCTCAGCGGCCAGGTGCTGCTGGGCGGGCGTGATCTGCTGCGCCTGCCCGAGCGCGAGATGCAGGCCGTGCGGGGCGACGATGTGGCCATGATCTTTCAGGAGCCGATGACGGCCCTGAACCCCTTGATGAGCGTGGGCCGCCAGGTGGCCGAGATCCTGCAGCTCAAACAGGGCCTGACGCGCAGCCAGGCGCGCGCCCAGGCGGTGGAGCTGCTTGCGGCCACCGGCATTGCCGAGCCCGCGCGCCGTGCCGATTCCTACCCCCACCAGCTCAGCGGCGGCCAGCGTCAGCGCGCGATGATCGCCATGGCCCTGGCCTGCAGGCCCAAGCTGCTGCTGGCCGACGAGCCCACGACGGCGCTGGATGTGACGCTGCGCACCCAGATCCTGGAGCTGCTCGACGGCCTGCAGCGCCAGACCCGCATGGCCTTGCTGCTCATCACCCATGACCTGCACCTGGTGCGCCGCTTTGCCGATCGTGTGGCCGTCATGCAGCATGGCCGCTTGGTCGAGCAAGGGCCTGCGGGCGCCATCATGGGCGCGCCCCAGCATGCCTATACGCGCAAGCTGCTGGCCAGCGTGCCGCAGCGCCATGTGCTTGAAGGCCCGGTGCCGGACGGCGCCAGGCCCTTGGTCGAGGCGCGCGCGCTCAAGGTCAGCTATCCCGTGCCCTTGAGCGGATTGCGTGGCTGGTTCGGCCAGGGCCGCTATGTGGCGCTGGAGTCGGCCGAGCTGCGTCTCATGCCGGGGCGTACGCTGGGTGTGGTCGGCGAATCGGGTTCGGGCAAGTCCACGCTGGCCCAGGCCGTACTGGGCCTGCTGGAGCATGAGGGCGAGCTGCGCATAGGCGGCCAGGCCTGGCAGCAGCCTGCAACCCGCAACACCGATGTCAACCGTGGCTTGCGGCGGCATCTGCAGGTGGTGTTGCAGGATCCGTTCTCCTCGCTGTCGCCGCGCCTGAGTGTGGAGCAGATCGTGGCCGAGGGCCTGCTGGTGCATGCGCCCGAGCTCTGCGATCGGCAAAGGCGCGTGCGCGTGCTGCACATGCTCGAGGCCGTGGGCCTGTGCGAGCTGCAGTTCCCGGGGCTGTTGCAGCGTTATCCGCACGAGTTCTCGGGCGGCCAGCGCCAGCGCATCGCGATTGCGCGGGCCCTGATCCTCGAGCCCGAGGTGCTGGTGCTCGACGAGCCCACGAGCGCCCTGGATGTGACCATACAGCAGCAGGTGCTGAGCCTGCTGCAGCAGCTGCAGCGCGAGCGCGGCCTGGCCTATCTGCTGATCACCCACGATGTGGACGTGATCCGCGCCATGGCCCACGATGTCCTGGTGCTCAAAGACGGCCAGGTCGTGGAGGCCGGCAGCGTGGAGCAGATTCTGGGCTCGCCGCGCGAAGCCTATACGAGAAGCCTGGTCGAGGCCGCCAGCTATCGGGGCCAGGGTCAGGAGGCCGGGCTTTTCTGAAGATGCAGGTACGGGCCTGCACCCTCCGCATGGATTGAATAAAAAGTGAGCTGCTAGCGCTTGCTATATCTGGATTTCAAGTGCTTTTCATATTGAAATCCAGAGCAGGTGCGTGGTAGCAGCTACTTTTTTATTCGTGGCCAGCGCGCCGCCGGTTGCACTCAATCCACCTGCACGCGTGCTGGGCCGGCCTGCATGCGGCCGATGATCGCGGCCTCGCCAAAGCCTTGTGCGGCGAACAGCGCCAGCACCTGGTCGGCGACCTCGGGGGCGCAGGACACGAGCAGGCCGCCCGAGGTCTGGGGATCGGTGAGCAGGGCGCGCTGCGCATCGCCAAGACCGGAGCCCAGCGTGATGTGTTCGCCGTAAGAGGCCCAGTTGCGTCCCGATGCGCCCGTGATCACGCCTTGTCCGGCCAGATCCTGGACGCCGGGCAGAAAGCGCAGTCTGGCGCTGTCGATGTGCACGCTCAGGCCTGCGCCGCGGGCCAGCTCCAGGCTGTGCCCCAGCAGGCCAAAGCCCGTGACATCGGTGAGGGCGTGCACGCCCTCGAGCTGCGCAAGCGCCGTGCCCGGGCGGTTGAGCAGCGTGGTGGCCGCCACCATGGCGCGGTAGCCGGCTTCGTCAAGCAGGTTCTTCTTGAGCGCGGCCGACAGAATGCCCACGCCCAGGGGTTTGCCCAGGATCAGCACATCGCCGGCCCTGGCATCGGCATTGCGCTTCATCTGTGCAGGGTTCACCAGCCCGATGCCGACCAGGCCGTAGATCGGCTCGACCGAGTCGATGGAGTGGCCGCCGGCCAGCGGAATGCCGGCATCGCGGCACACGGACTCGCCGCCCTCGAGGATTCTGGCAATCGTGTCGTGGGGCAGGACATTGATGGGCATGCCCACGATGGCCAGGGCCATCAGGGGCTGGGCGCCCATGGCATAGATGTCGGACAGCGCATTCGTGGCGGCGATGCGCCCAAAGTCATAGGGATCGTCGACGATGGGCATGAAGAAATCGGTGGTGGCCACGATGGCCTGCTCGGCATTGATGCGGTAGACGGCAGCGTCGTCGGCAGTCTCCGTGCCCACGAGCAGGTCGGGGAAGAACTGCTTGGGCAGGGCGCTCTTGCCGATGAGCTCGGCCAGCACGCCGGGCGCAATCTTGCAGCCGCAGCCGCCTCCGTGAGACAAAGAGGTCAGGCGCGGGGTCGGGGAGGTGTCAGTGGTCATGGAATGCTTGGCCGGCAGTTTGTTCTTGAAAGACGGGCCCGAAGAGCGGGCCCGGGAGCCCGGTCATTATCGGCAGCCTTGATATTCCTGTGCCGGGCACTAGCCTTCTGCGCAAGCCGCAAGGTCCGAGGTTTTGTACAGTAGGCGGTTTTGCGCCTCGATTCCGTGCCGGGCTCTCTCGCACCCGGCTTTCCCGGGCATGCGCAACACGGATTCCTGAGGCTGGATTTCATTTCCCTGCGCAAGCCCCGGACTTTCATGAAAGCTTCGGGGTTGGCGCGATTTGGCAAGTTGTGAAAAAATGATTCTTTTGAGTCAATTGGTGTTTCTGGCGTTTCTTTTTCTGTGCAATGCGATCGGCTGACCGGTCTGTGAAAGGTGCCTACGCGCAAGGAGTCTGCTTGAAGTTTCAGCGTCAGGTGCGAAGCAAATGGTGTGGCTGGCAGGCCTTTCTGTGGATGGCCTTGGCATTGGCGTGCCTGAAACCGGCCGCAGCCGGGGCCGAGGCGGCCAGCGATGAGCGCGCGGTTGCTGTCACCCGGACGGTTCTGGGCATTGTTGGCTATACGCGCTGGCCAGCCGGGCCTGCAAGCGTGCGCATCTGCGTGCTGGGAGAGCCCGAGCATGCCGAGGACCTGCTGCAAAACGGCAACCAGATGGTGGGCTCCCAGCAGGTGCAGGTGCATCGGGTGGCGCTCGATGACGAGAAGGCCTTGAACGGTTGCGAAGGCATTTATGCGGGACCACTGGAAGAGGGGGTCTGGCATGGGCTGATGCGGCAGTTTGCGGGGCGGTCGGTCTTGACGATTAGCGAGCGAGGGGAGCTGTGCCGCATAGGCGCGATGTTTTGTCTGAGGCACCGAGGAGATGGCGCTGGCTTTGAAGTCAATCTGGACTCGGTTGCACGCAGCGGCTTGCGCGTCAATCCCAAGGTCTTGCAGCTTGCGCGCCACAAAACTGCTCCGTGATGGTTTCCATGTCGAATAAAGCGTCCCTACACGATGTGATCCGCCGGGCCCATCTGCGCATGGCCTGGGTGTCGATTTCGCTTGCCGGCGTGCTGTTGCTGTTCGTGGGCCTGGGTGTGCTGCGCCTGTATGTGTCGGACAATCTGCAGCTTGTGGCGCGCTCCCTGGCCTATACCGTGGAGGCTTCGCTGGTGTTTGGCGATCGGGAGGAGGCCGGGCGTGTGCTCGAGCAGATGCTGCGCGGCGAAGGCGTCTCCCATGCGCGGGTGCTGGATGCCCAAGGAGAATTGTTCGTGCAATGGGTGGCCCATGGGCCGGCCGTCACCGAGCGCCTGGGAACGGCCCTGGCCGCAAGCATGGGCCTGTCTCCTGGAGAGGCGGCGGTCATGCAGGGCAGTACCGCTGTAGGCTCGGTCCAGCTGCACAGTGATGGCGGAGGGCTGGTGCGCTTTCTCGGGGCCGGCCTCGTGGTCCTGTTTCTGGGTGTGGGCGTGAGCGGCTATGTGGGCCTGCGCCAGTCCCGGCGCATGCTGGCCGATATTGGCCAGCCCCTGCAGGAGCTGGCCAAGGTCGCACGGGCCGTGCGCCATGACCGTTCCATGGAGCAGCGCGTGGGCCGCGCCCATCTGGCCGAGCTGCGCGAGCTGGGCGATGACTTCAATGCGCTGCTGGCCGAGCTGCAGATGCGGCATCAGCGGCTGGAGCAGCAAAACTCGGCACTCACGCGCCAGACGCAAAGAGATGCGCTGACCGGCCTGGCGAACCGCCCCTTCTTCGAGCAGCGGCTGGTGCGTGCGATGGAAGAGTTCGAGGCGAGCGGCAGAAAGCTGGCCGTGCTGTTTCTTGATCTGGATCGGTTCAAGCAGGTCAACGATATGTATGGTCATGCTGCAGGAGATGCCTTGCTCAAGGTCATCAGCATGCGCCTCAAGGCCCAGGTCAGGGAAAGCGATCTCGTGGCCCGGCTGGGCGGCGACGAGTTCGTGGCCTTGCTGGAGCCCGTGCGCGGCGTGGCCGATGCCGAGCATGTGGTGGAGAAGATCCAGCAGGCGATACAGGAGCCGTTGCTGCTGAGCGAGGACGTGATTCTGTATCCGGCACTCAGTGTGGGCGTGGCGATTTATCCGGACGACGGACGCAGCCTGGAAGACTTGATGGAGCATGCGGATCGACGCATGTATGTGACCAAGGCAAAGCAAAGAAAAAGCATAGGAGTTTGAAAATGCAGGGAATGATGGGAATCAACAGGTTCAAGAGCTGGCTTTATGGCCTCGCATTGCTCATGTCGCTGGCCGCCTGCCAGACGGCTCCCCAGCCAGAGGGCAAGACCTTGACCGAAGCCCAGCGCAGCGTGCTGCGCACCGAAGGCTTCGTCGAATCGTCGGAAGGCTGGGAGCTGCAGATGCCGGGGAAGATGCTTTTCGCCTTTGACTCCTCAACGGTGGATGCCACATCCAGGGAGCGCATTGCCAAGCTCGGCCAGGCGCTTTTGGAGGCCGGCATCGATGAGCTGCGCGTGGAAGGCCATACCGACAGCCAGGGCTCGGATGCCTATAACAAGCGCCTGTCCCTCAAACGTGCAGAGGCCGTGAATGAGGTGCTGGTCGAGTCCGGTTTCCAATCAGCCCGGATCAAGGTCCTGGGCCTGGGCAGCGATCACCCTTTGCAGAGCAGCGACCCCGCAGAGAACCGGCGCGTGGCCGTGGTCGTGCCCTTGTTCTGAAGGTGTTCCCCTGTCTGGGGTGTGGCGGAATGACCTTGGCCCCGAAAAACGTATCCCTTGCTGAGTGGTCCAATCCAAGCAAGAGGAAACGAAATGAATAAGACAAAGACGGCGATGACCAGGGCGCGTTACACGCTGAAATTCAAGCAGGAGGCTATGCGGCTGGTGGAAGGCGGGCAGAGCATTGCGGGGGCGGCTCGCGCGCTGGGCGTGGTGAATCAGACCTTGTTCAACTGGGTCAAGGCCAGCCGTACCGGCAAGCTCAGCGGCGCGGACAGCAAGCCTGTGAGCGCCGAGCAGATGGAGCGCGACATCTTGGGAAAAGCGACGGCGTACTTTGCAAAGACATCGAGCTGAAGTACGCCTTCATCCAAAAGCATCGCAAGGAGCTGCCGATCTCGGTGCAGTGTCGGGTGCTGAAGGTGAGCGTGGCGGGATATCACGAGCACTTCGCGCGCCGCGCCAGCGCGGCTCAGAGACGCCATCTGAGCGACGACGCATTGCTGGTGCACATCAAGGCAGTGCACGCCGAGAGCCGAGATGGCTATGGCTGGCCTCGGGTCTGGAAAGAGCTGCTCGCGCGTGGCATTCGGGTTGGCAAGGAGCGAGTGCAAAAGCTCATGCAGTTGCATGACATTCGAGGCAAGGGCAAGAAGCGATTCAAGGTTACGACCGACAGCCAACTGTGCATCGTGCACATGGTGCGCCACAGCCTGAACTACGTGTCTTGGAAACGCAGGAAGGAGGTGGCCGCTGACCTGCGCCGCATCTACACAGCCAGCACTGCCGACGAGGCCGAACTGCGCCTGGGTGAGTTCGAGGCCAAGTGGGATGCCGACTACCTGCCCATCGGCCAGTCCTGGCGCAGAAACTGGAGTCGGCGGACCCCGTTCTTTGATTACCCGCCAGAGATCCGCAGGGTCATCTACACGACCAATGCCATCGAGTCGGTGAACATGGGACTGAGGAAGCTGAGCAAGAACCGGGGCTCATTCCCCAGCGATGAAGCTCTGACCAAGCTGTTCTATCTGGCATTGCGCAATATCAGTCAGAAGTGGGGCATGCCCATCCGCGATTGGAAGGTTGCCTTGATCCGCTTTACCATTCAGTTCGGAGACCGTATCTCCGCCAACTGAAGTCCGACCCGTTTACACAAAAATTCGGACACGCCCTTATGTGAGCCCTATGCAGTTCGAGATGAACTGGCTTGCGGCGTAGTCTGCAAGTCACATCGCTGCTCGGTCATGGGATACGGAATCCGAGGGCAAGGTCATTCTTACTGCCCATCAATAGCAAAAAATTAAAAAGATCGTATGAAGACATGGAGTTCTCAACACGGAGAAGAAAAAACCTGCAGCCAATGCGGTTCTGTTTATGAGGTTCTATACCGTCAATCGCCAGTGAAAGATAGCGACTCGGCTAACTGTTATGTCTGCGGTCAAGAATTGGACAGGTGGAAATCAACACGCTATCCAAGCTTCACCCTCAAAACGCGCAGTGATTGGCCAAAACCCGATTAACCTTATCAAAGAATTATTTACTTGAGAGCAAAATGCCTTGGCCTGTAGACGTACTTATAAATAACTTTGCGATTCGATCTTTCCGTGAAACGGCAGATAAGGATTACATAACAGCACGTATGGCATACAGGGCGCGCCTGATACAGCCATATCGGTGGTCAGCACTACACTGCTTGGAAAAATATATTAAAGGCATTTGCCTATTAAATCGTATTAAATCTCACTCAGGACACTCCGTGCTTGCAGGTGTTGAACTGATTGAAAAATCTGGAAAACTCTCACTGGACCTAAGCCCAGCAACAAAACAATTCATCAGTCACTTAGAGGAAAGTGGTGCGGAGTTTCGCTACTATGAAGCTTCCTACTACAACAGGGAATTTGACATTATTCGATTAGATAAGGCGGTATGGGAAATCCGCCGTTATTGCCAACCCCTTAATTACGAAATAAATCTCAACGATGGCACACAAAAGAACATGCTCCACCTAAATCTAGAGCGCGTCAAAAATTCTGTGTCAAAGAAGGAAAAAGGCTCGTGCATCACGGGTGGAGTTCTTGAAAATATTATTAAGGATAAAAACCATCCCGCTCGAAAGTCACTTGTTTGGAACAACCTATTCTTTGGACCGTCCAAGCGGAAGAGTGTCAAAATGCGCCCTGACTGGGAATGTGGCAATTCACCCTTCTTTCTTCATCCTGAAATCATTGATGAAGTTGTGAAATACGTGCACATACCTAAGAGGATCGCCACGCAAGTGCGCGATTTTGCTCAACAACAAGCAACCAAAAAAACCGCCTCAGCATCAGAAGAGGCAATGAGTGCTGAAGCGAAGCAGTAGCCCCTCCTCTTTTTTCAGCGGCCATCTCCAAAATTCTATTAACGCATTCCCCTGTACTCCGTCTTCAGACTCTTCAGGGCAGCACGAGTGGCCTTGCCCTCGGATTCCGTATCCCATGACCGAGCAGCGATGTGACTTGCAGACTACGCCGCAAGCCAGTTTCTCTCGTACTGCATAGGGTGTCGCATCCCGGACGATCATATGGACGCTTATGAAACAGTTTTGGGTGCGCCTGATACCACTGCTTCATGGCTTGCAGCCCTGACTGTGGCAACTGGTGGTGGTACAGGAACACATAGCGCAGCAGCGTCTGCTCTAAATCCTCGGCGCTGTTGAAGCGGTGGGTCTTCAAGACGTCCGCAATCCGGCCATTGAAGCGTTCGACCATGCCATTGGTTCTCGGCGTTCTGGGCTTGGTCAGGCGATGCTTGATGCTCAGTGGTTCGCATAGCTGATCGAACTCGTGGTTGCCGCTGGGCTCGCGCTCACGGCTGGCAAACAGGCGATCGGTGAACTCCTTGCCGTTGTCGGTCAGCAGCTTGCTGATCTTGATGGGAAAGGCCTTGTACGAGGCCTTCAAGAAAGCCTTGGCATTGGCGGCTGCCTTGTTGGATTTGACCTGCACAAACACCCGGCGGGTTGCGCGGTCTATGGCCACGAACAGATAGCGGCGATTGGTCCCATCCTGTCTCTAGAGAGTGGCGAGAGCCCCTCTGGTTGAGTCCTTCAACAGTCGCCATTTCGTCTTTCCCTTTTGGGTGGGATTGAGTTGGACGATGTAGCACTTGACGGTAGTACTTTGAGTGGCGGAAAGCAGCAGGAGTCGAACCTACCCAGGAGCGGCTGACGCCCCTGACCGGGTTTGAAGCCCGGGCGCACCACCGGGTGCGTATGCCTTCCTTGATGCTGCGTTGGGCGACTGGCGCTGCCCCTGCTTTTTTGGGGACTGCGCCTGCGCCTTCCGATTTACGGGAGCAAGGCTTGGCATTGTAGCGGTCCCCGAGGTCAATTTTTCACAGCGGCGCTGTCGGCCCATTGCACGTCGGGGCGCAGCAGGTGGGCATCGCGTACGCGGCGCGTATAGCCTATGCGGTCAAAGAATTCCAGCAACTGGATGGCGCGCTTGCGTCCCAGGCCCGTGGCATCGCGGAATGCGCGGGCCTCGACCTCGCCGTGAGGCGCCTGGGCTGCAAGATTTCGCACCAGGGCCGCAAGCTCGTCCATGCGCGAGGGCGCATAGAACAAGTCCTTGACCACCTGGAACAGCAATCCCTGGCGCGAGAGCTTGCGCAGCAGCTGGCGCACGCTGTCCTCGCCTGCGCTGCAGTCGCGAGCCAGATCACGTACCCATGGCGGGTCGTAGCGGCCATTTTCCAGTACGGGCAGGAGCTGCTGCGCCAGCCGGGCCTCGTTTTCCGTGAGCTGAACGCTGTGGCTGGGCAGGTGCAGCCAGGCGCCGCTGGAGACGATGGAGCCCTCCTGCAGCAAGGCCCCGACCAGTCCGCGCCAGAGTCCGTCGTGTGTCGCCTGGCCCAGGCCCGGCAGGCCCATGCGCCTGAGGCGCGCTGCATTGACGCCAGGCTCGTCGGGGCTTTTTTCATGAAAGCGCGCAAGCGCGCCCAGCAGTTGTTCGCGCAGTTGTTGCCAGCGTGCCTCGCCCAGCAGCAGGGCATCGCCATCGCTGAGCACCAGGCTTCGCATGCCGGGGAAGGCGGCGGCATTGCCGGACAAGGTGCGGCCCGTGAGCCGCATGAGCTGGCTTCGGCTGATGCCGTGGGCCGCATGGGCGATCAGCGCGCTTGCATCGCCCGTGACGATCAAGGTCTGCAAGGCCTGCAAGTAGGCCTGGCGGTCCGGGCTGCGGCGCTTGCGTGCAGGCGCAAAGGGGTCGATCACGGTGCCGCCGGCGATGGTGCGGCTGGCCTGGGCGTTGCGCAATACCAGCCGGTCGCCGGGCAGGGTGTGGACGGGGGCATCCAGCACCAGTTGCACCACGGCCTGGCTGCCAGGGGCCAGGGGCTGATCCTGGAGCAGGGCCACGTGGGCGGTGACATGGGCCGTGCCCAGATGCAGGTGTACGGGCGCCCATTGGGCGAGTTCGGGCGCATCGCTCAGCAACTGCAGCTCGACATCCATGCGTTCGCTGGCCTGCAGCAGACGGGCATCGGCAATCCAGTCGCCACGCGCAATGTCTTCCTTGGCGATGCCCGCGAGGTTCAGTGCACAGCGCTGGCCGGCGCGGCCTTGCTCGCTGGCCTGGTTTTGCGCATGCAGGCTGCGTACGCGTACGGCCTGTCCGCTGGCCGAATGGGCCAGCACATCGCCTACGCGCACCGAGCCGCCAAACACCGTGCCTGTGACCACCGTGCCCTGGCCCGGCAGGCTGAAGCTGCGATCCACCGCGAGGCGAAACAGGCCGTCTGCGGTTTTGTCGCTCTGGCCCAGGGCCTGCTCCACAAGATGGGCGCGCAACTGCTGCACACCGGCATCGCCGTCTTGGGCGGCAGAGGTTTCAAAGACCGGCGCATGGGCCAGGGGGGTGCCGCTCAGCAGGGCGGCAATCTGATCGCGCACCTGTTGCAGGCGCTCGGGCGTGGCCTTGTCGGCCTTGGTCAGTGCGACGGTGCCTGCGCGCACGCCCAGCAGGCGCAGAATGTCCAGGTGTTCGCGCGTCTGCGGCATGACGCCATCGTCGGCGGCCACGACCAGCAGTGCATGGTCTATGCCCACGGCGCCTGCGGCCATAGTGTGCACGAATTTCTCATGGCCGGGTACGTCCACGATGCCCAGCACGCGTCCGTCAGGCAAGGGCGTGTAGGCGTAGCCGAGCTCTATGGAGATGCCGCGCGCCTTTTCCTCCTTGAGGCGGTCGGTCTCGACTCCCGTCAATGCGCGCACCAGCGTGGTCTTGCCATGGTCGATATGGCCGGCTGTGCCAATGATCATCAAAAGTCCTCACCCGGTCATGCGTGCCGGGTCATGCATCAAATAGGCCTCAAGCGCTTGATGGGCAAGCGCTTGCAGCTATGTTTTCAATAGTTCAGGCAGCCGTCTGGCCGCGAGCCTGCAACTGCTTCACAAAGTCTGGCTGGTCGCTGGCTTCAAGACAGCGCAAGTCCAGCCACAAGGCATTGTCGTGCAGCCGGCCGATCACCGGCCGGGGCAGGGCGCGCAGCCAGGCTTCAAGCTGGCTGAGCCTGCCTGGCACAGCACCTGCGCTGGCGGGCTCTATCCTGAGGCCGGCGCTGGGCAGGCTTTCCACGGGCAGGGCGCCGCTGCCTATCTGGCTGCTCATGTCTGCCACCTGCACCACAAATCCTGGACCCAGAGCCTGTTGCATCTGCGGTTGCAGCTCCCGGGCCTGGGCCTGCATGTCTGCGCGCGTGCGTGTGAACAGGCGCAGCGTGGTCAATTGCCGGGCCAGTTGTTCGGGGTGAAGGTAGAGCCGCAGCGTGCTATCCAGCGCGGCAAGCGTGAGCTTGCCCACGCGCAGCGCACGCTTGAGCGGGTGCTTCTTGATGCGCGCAATCAAATCCTTTCTGCCCACGATGAGCCCGGCCTGGGGGCCGCCCAGCAGCTTGTCGCCACTGAAGGTGACCAGATCGGCGCCGGCTTCCACGGTTTCGCGCACCGTGACTTCATAGGGCAGGCCCCACTCGCGCAGGTCGACCAGGGTGCCGCTGCCCAGATCGACAATCATGTCCAGTCCCGCGCCATGCGCAATGCGGGCCACATCGGCATCGCCTACCGATTTGGTAAAGCCGGTGATCGCGTAGTTGCTGCAATGCACTTTCATGAGGGCCGCAGTCTGCTCGCCGATCGCCTGGGCATAGTCACGCTCATGCGTGCGGTTGGTGGTGCCGATCTCGACCAGGCTGGCGCCTGCATGGCGCATCACGTCGGGGATGCGGAACGCGCCGCCGATCTCCACCAGCTCGCCGCGCGAGACGATGACCTCCTTGCCGGCCGCGAGCGTGGCAAGGCTCAGCAAGACGGCCGCGGCATTGTTGTTGACCACGGTTGCGGCCTCGGCACCCGTGAGGTCGCAGATCAGGGCTTCGATCAGATCGTCACGATCGCCGCGTCCGCCGTCGTCGAGGTCGTATTCGAGATTCGCCGCAGCCGTCATCGCCTGCACCACGGACGCGACGGCCGCCTGAGGCAGCAGGGCTCGGCCGAGATTGGTGTGCAGCACTGTGCCTGTGAGATTGAACACGGGCCTGAGCCGGGATGCAAAGCGCTGCTCAAGCAGTACCTGGGCCTGGGCGATGACCTGGCTCACATCGACGGTGGCCAGGCATCTATCCGCCTTTTGGACCTGCTGGCGCAATTGCTCGCGCAGTTCGGCCAGGGCCTGGCGCACGGCCCGGGTGCAGGCGTCCAGCCCATGGCTTTGGCGCAGCGACTGCATGGCTGCGTCCTGCAAGACCTTGTCCACGGCGGGCAGGCGCAGGGGTACAGGGAGGGAGCGGGCGGGAGTGGCGGCGTCGTGCTGCATGCTCAGGCCGCCGGGTCTATGAGTTCGTCGCTGTCGTCATCCTGCTCCTCGGCAAAGGCGACATAGAGCAGAGGGTTGGCGCTGGCGCGCCGAAAGCGGGTCTCGCTCATGAGCAGGTCCAGGGTCAGCGAAGCCAGGTCGTCGGCCAGGGGCTCGGCCAGCGGATCCTTTTCCTGGTTGGAGAGTTTGCGGTAGCTGCTGCATTCGTCGCAGGTCTCGGCCACCAGACCATCACCCGCACCTTCTATGCCCTGGTAGCGGATGCCCTTGGTGGATTCGCAGTGCGAGCACTTGACGCGCACCATATGCCACTCCGTGCAGCAACTGCCGCAGTGCAGATAGCGGTGGCCTGCGGCCTGGCCGCCTATGCGCAGCACGCTGGCCACAGGCTCGCCTGCACATACCGGGCAGATCGAGGCCGGATCGGTGTAAGGCACGTCGCGCGCATCCAGGCTGCTGGCGCGTTTGGCGAGCACGACCTGCACGGCCGCCATGATGAAGGGTGCCATGCCCACATGGCGTGCCGCGACTTCCTTTTGCAGCAGCTTGATGGCAATGTCGTTGCGCTCTTCCACGCCGAGTGCGGCCAGCTCCTGAAGCAGGGGCTGCAAGGGCTCGGGCAGGGCATTGCTGGCGCCCAGCGTCTCGATCATGGCCTCCAGCACCTGGTGCCAGGCGGGGTCGAGGTGCTCGGCCGCAGGCAGCAGGGGCATGGAGTGCTGCTGTGCACGCTGCATCAGGGCGGCATCGGGTGTGTCCAGCACCAGCGAGGCCTGGGCCTGGTGCTGGGCGTCGACGATCTTCGCCACGAACAGCAGATAGTCGGCAATGGGGTTGTCCACGGCCAGTTGGCGCAGGCGCGCTGCACGCTCGGCGAACAGGCTCGCCACCTGGGGCAGGCGCACGCGAGGAAAGCTGGTGTTGTCCAGGGCTTCGATTTCGCCGGGTTGAAGAATGCGTTGCATCTGAATATTCCCAAAAAACAAAGCGCCCAGCGTCCGGGGACGCTGGGCGGCTCATGGCGTCAGACTAGAGGCTAGCATGATGCCGAGGACGGCTGGCATGGCCGGGCAATGATGAAGGGCTATGAGCAGTGCCTGCTGGAAGCCATGTCTCAAAAAACCGGCAGAGCCCGCTCAAGGACGCCAGGCAAGAGCCACCTCGCGGTGCGTAAGCGCCTTGGAGCGTGTTCACGCTCTCAGGGGCCTTAATCGTTATCCCCGGTCATCTTGCGGTACCAGCCGCGGTGGTGCTGCTTGGCCCAGGCGCGCGTCACGGTGCCGTAGAGCATGGCGCGGATGGTGCCCCGGGTCCAGATGGCGGCGTACACGTGCATGATGATCAGGCCAATCATCCATACGGCCGCAATGGCGTGCACCACCGAAGCGGCGCGCACCACGTCCACGGGCAGGGTCCACCAGGCACGCCACATCAGGGCACCGGTCACGGTGATCAGCAGCATGCCGATGACCAGGCCCCAGAACAGCAGCTTCTGGCCGCCGTTGTACTTGCCTTGCTCGGGCATGTCGTGGTCGTCGCCATCGATCATCTTGTTGACGTTCTTCAGCCATTCAACATCACGGGGCTCCATGATGTTGAGCTTGGCAAAACGGCAGGCCATGATGATGAAGAACAGCGCCATCACCACCCCGATATAGGGGTGGAGAATGCGCGTCCAGGGACCACCGCCGAACAGCTGGGTCAGCGGGAAGAACGCTGGATGGAAGAACGCCAGACCCGACAGGGCTAGCAAAATGAAGCAAATGCCGACCACCCAGTGGTTGGCGCGCTCCGATGCGTTGTAGCGCACGAGGTCGCGTGGATTGCGTTTCATTGCCTGTCCTCCTTGTTCAGCGCGTTGGCATCCTTGCGCTCCATTTCATCTTCGAGCTCCTTGGACACATCGTTCGGGCCCTTGGTGATGTAGTGGAACAGGCTGCCCACGGCAGCAGCGCCCAAAGCAGCCATGGCCAGCGGCTTGGCCACACCCTTCCACAGTGCAACCATGGGGCTGATCCTGGGATCATCCGGCAGGCCCTTGTAGAGGGATGGCTTGTCCGCATGGTGCAGCACGTACATCACGTGGGTGCCACCCACGCCTTGCGGGTCATACAGACCGGCCTTGTCAAAGCCGCGCTTGTTCAGGTCGGTGATGCGGCGCTCGGCCTGGTCCTTCATGGCCTGCTTGGTGCCGAACATGATGGCGCCGGTAGGGCAGGTCTTGACGCAGGCAGGTTCGCGTCCGACGGCCACGCGGTCAGAACACAGCGTGCACTTGTAGGCCTTGTTGTCCTTCTTGGAGATGCGGGGGATGTTGAACGGACAGCCCGTGACGCAGTAGCCGCAGCCCACGCACTGGTCCTGCTGAAAGTCCACGATGCCGTTGCTGTACTGCACGATGGCGCCCGGCGAAGGGCAGGCCTTGAGGCAGCCCGGGTCTTCGCAGTGCATGCAGCCGTCCTTGCGGATCAGCCATTCCAGGTTGCCCGTGGCCTCGTTCTCGTACTCGGTAAAGCGCATCACGGTCCACGACTGATCGGTGAGATCGGTGGGGTTGTCGTACACACCTGCTGCGCAGGTACCGATTTCGTCGCGCAGATCGTTCCACTCCATGCAGGCGGTCTGGCAAGCCTTGCAGCCAATGCACTTGGATACATCGATCAGCTTGGCCACCTCGCCGCTGTGCGTTTCGCGGGCGCTGGGAGCAGGCGTCGTCGTTGCCGAGCGACGCTTGATATCTAAAGACATGGTTGATGACATCAGCGCTACTCCTTAAGCCTTTTCAACCTTCACGAGGAAGGTCTTGGATTCCGGGGTCAGGCTGTTGCCGTCGCCAACCGAGGCCGTCAGATTGTTGGCCATGTAACCCTTGCGCCCCGTGGACGAGAAACCCCAGTGGATGGGGACGCCCACGTGGTGGATGAGCTTGCCGTCGATCTTCAAAGGCCTCAGACGCTTGGTCACCACGGCGGCGGCCTTCACGAAGCCACGCTTGGAAGACACCTTGACCTGCTGGCCAGTTTCTATACCCAGCTCCTTGGCCAGCGCCTCGCCGATTTCCACGAACTGCTCGGGCTGAACAATGTTGTTCAACTGCACGTGCTTGGTCCAGTAGTGGAAGTGTTCGGTCAGGCGGTAGGTCGTGCCCACATGCGGGAACTCGGCGGCCGTGCCTGCTGTGTCCTTGACCGAGTCAAAGATGCGCATCGCAGGGTTGATCACAGCCAGCTTGTTGTCGGGGTACATGGGGTTGTAGCCCAGCGGGTTGTCGAATGCCTCGTAGTGCGTGGGGAACGGTCCTTCGTTCATGCCCTTGCGTGCGAACAGACGCGCCACACCCTCGGGGTTCATGATGAAGGGGTTGGTGCTCTCGGGCGGCATGGTCGGGCCCATGTCGGGCACGTCGGCACCGCCCCAGGTCTTGCCATTCCACTTGATCAGCACGCGCTCGGGGTTGAACGGCTTGCCATCGCGGTCGCAGGATGCACGGTTGTAGAGCACGCGGCGATTGGCCGGCCAGGCCCAGGCCCAGTTCAGCGTGTTGCCTATGCCTGTGGGGTCGCTGTTGTCGCGGCGCGCCATCTGGTTGCCCGAGGACGTCCAGCTGCCTGCCCAGATCCAGCAGCCACCCAGGGTGGAGCCGTCGTCGCGCATCTCGCCAAAGCCTGCCAGTTGCTCGCCCGCCTTGCGGATGAGCTTGCCTTCTGCATCGATGAGGTCCACCAGTGCTCGGCCGTTGTATTCCTTGGCAATCTCTTCCGAGGACGGATGAGCTGCCTGGGCATAGGGCCAGTACAGGTTGGTGATGGGGTCGGGGAACTTGCCGCCTTCCTTCTCGTACAGCGCCTTCATGCGCAGGTGCAGGCCCGACATGATGGCAATGTCGGTCCTGGCCTCGCCCGGAGCGTCGGCAGCCTTCCAGTGCCACTGCAGCACGCGCGAGGAACTGACTACCGCACCATCTTCTTCTGCAAAGCAGGTGGTGGGCAGGCGGAACACCTCGGTCTGAATGGAGGCCGAGTCCACGTCGTTGAACTCGCCGTGGTTCTTCCAGAACTCGGAAGTCTCGGTCACCAGGGGATCCATGATCACCAGGAACTTGAGCTTCTTCAGGCCTTCGCGCACATTGTTGCTGTTGGCCAGCGCCGCAAGAGGGTTGAAGCCCTGAGCGATGTAGCCGTTGACCTGGCCCTGATTCATCAGGTCAAAGATCTGCAGCATGTCGTACTGCCTGTCCAGCTTGGGCAGGTAGTCGAAGGCCCAGTTGTTCTCCGCCGTCGCCGCAGGGCCCCACCAGGCCTTCATCAGGCTGACGTGGAACTTTGGCGTGTTCGACCAGTAATTCATCTGGCCCGGCCGCATGGGCTTGGGCGTGCGTGCGTCGATGTACTTCTGGTAGTCCTGCTCGGCTTCGTTGGGCAGCGTCAGATAGCCGGGCAGCGAGGCCGACAGAATGCCCAGGTCCGTCAGGCCCTGGATGTTGGAGTGACCGCGCAGCGCGTTCATGCCGCCACCGGCGACGCCGATATTGCCCAGCAGCAACTGGATCATGGCGCCGCAGCGCAGCATCTGCGCCCCCGTGGTGTGCTGTGTCCAGCCCAGGGCGTACATGATGGTTGCCGAGCGGCCGGCTTCGGCTGTGGATGCAAGCTTTTCGCAAACGTGCAGGAACTGCTTTTGCGAGGTACCGCAAATGGCTTCCACCTTCTCGGGCGTGTAGCCTGCATAGTGCTTCTTGAGCAACTGGTAGACGCAGCGCGGATGCTCCAGGCTGGGGTCGACCTTGACGAAGCCGTCTTCACCGAGCTCATAGTCCCAGGTGGACTTGTCGTAGCCGCGCTTGTCGGGGTTGTAGCCCGAGAAGATGCCCTCGTCGAACGCAAACTCCTCCTTCACGATGAAGGTGAAGTCGGTGTAGTTCTTCACGTACTCGTGATGGATTCTGTCGTTCGTGAGCAGATAGTTGATCACGCCGCCGAGGAAGGCGATGTCCGAGCCCGAACGGATGGGGGCATAGAAGTCGGCCACGGAGGCAGAGCGGTTGAAGCGCGGATCGACCACCATGAAGTAGGCACCGTTGTGCTCCTTGGCCTCGGTCACCCACTTGAAACCGCAGGGGTGTGCTTCGGCAGCATTGCCGCCCATGATCAAAATAACGTCCGCGTTCTTGATGTCGACCCAATGGTTCGTCATCGCTCCACGGCCAAACGTCGGGGCAAGACCTGCCACCGTCGGGCCGTGTCAGACACGTGCTTGGTTGTCGAGTGCAAGAAGGCCCCAGGAGCGGGCCACTTTGTGCGTTACATAGCCGGCTTCATTGCTGGAGGCCGAGGCGGCCAGCATGCCGGTGGTGAGCCAGCGGTTCACCGTCTGGCCCTTGTCGTTTTGCTCCACGAAGTTGGCATCGCGGTCTTGCTTGAGCAGCTTGGCGATGCGGTCCAGGGCTTCGTCCCAGGACATGCGCTTCCATTCGCTGGAGCCGGGCGCGCGGTATTCGGGGTATTGCAGGCGGTGGGGGCTGTGAACAAAGTCCAGCAGTGCTGCACCCTTGGGGCACAGCGTGCCGCGGTTCACCGGGTGGTCGGGGTCGCCCTCGACGTGTATCACGGAGAGCTTGGCATTGCGCACGCCGTCGCTCATGGAGTACATCAAGATGCCGCAGCCTACCGAGCAGTAGGTACAGGTCTGACGCGTGACCGTGGTCGCGGCCAGCTTGAACTGGCGCACCTCAGCCAGGGCCGTGCTGGGAGAAAAACCCATCAAGGCAAGGCTGGATCCCGCCAGAGTCGAACCAGTCACTTTCATGAACTGGCGCCTGGAAAATTGGGCCATGGGGTACCTTTTTAGAAATATACGCTTGTGACCAAATTTTATGACCCTGACCAAGGGTGAATCCGGGAAGTAACCCTTAATCCTGAGCGTTGGCGTGCGATATCGGGAAAATGCATGCCTCAAAAGGCTGGATAGTCCTCAAGTCCTTGTCGGGAAAGGGTTTGATGATTTATTTGAAAATAAAAAATTCGAAATATCCATATGGATATTTCGAATTTTGTTAATGATTTATGTTGAAATCTATTTTTTGAAAAATGATTCAAATGTTTTCAGGAGTATTATCAATATCGATGAAGATTGTTCTACGAGTGATTTTGTCCTGAATCTTTCGATAAAGCGACTGGTGTAGCTTGCTCCTCGGCATTCTTTGCGGCTTGGTCAGGACTTTGCGAGTAGTTCGTTATATTTGTTTGTTCATTTCGTGTGCGCTCCTCGAGGTCTTGTTGCTGCATGCGCGAGAACAGGTCCCAGATGACCATGAACAGGGCGGCGATCACGGGGCCGATCACAAAGCCCGTCAGGCCGAACAAGGACATGCCGCCGAGGGTGGAGATCAGCACGATGTAGTCGGGCATCTTGGTGTCCTTGCCGACGAGCTGAGGGCGCAGCACATTGTCCACCAGGCTGATCACGAGGATGCCGTAGGCGGCCAGGGCCACGCCCTTCATCATGGCTCCAGTGGCAATGAAGTAGATCGCCACGGGGGCCCAGATCAGGCTGGCACCCACGGCGGGCAGCAGGGACAGAAAGGCCATGATCACCCCCCAGAGCACGGGGCCTTGAATGCCCAGAATCCAGAAGATCAGTCCGCCCAGGGCGCCCTGGGCTGCGGCCACGGCCATGTTGCCCTTGACCGTGGCGCGGATCACGATGGTGAACTTGCTCGACAGCTCTCTCTTGTGCTCGGCTTCCAGGGGAATGGCGGCGCGCAGCTTCTGGGTCAGCTCGGTGCCATCGCGCAGCAGGAAGAACAGCAGATAGAGCATCACGCAAAAGCCCACGAGAAAGCCCAGGGTGTTCTGGCCTATGCCCACGGCCTTGCTGGCCGCGAGCTTGCTGGCCTGCATGGCGACATCGGTGAACTTTTCCTGAAGGTCGGCCATGGAGCCCAGATGCAGCCTGTCCATCCACGGTGTGGCCCAGGAGGGCAGGGCGCTCATGATCTGCTCCAGATAGGTTCCGGCGTCCAGGTTGCCGCTGCTCAGGCTTTCATAGATGGCCGAGGCCTCGCTGATCAGCGATGTTCCGAGCAAGGCCAGTGGCAGGATGACGACGATCAGGCACAGCAGCAGGGTTGACAGTGCAGCCAGATTGGTGCGCCTGGGCATGCGCGCCAGCAGGCGCCGGTGCAGCGGCGCAAACAGTATGGCCAGCACAATGCCCCAGAAGATGGCTGCCATGAACTCCCAAAGTACAGCAGCAAAGCCAAGGGTTGCTGCAATGAGCAGTAGCATGAAGGTGCGTTTATGTAGTGGCAGCAGGTTCATTTTTGAATCCATCAGAACATGTGCGAATGTACGCGACCTTTGTGTCGGACCGCTCGCGCGCACAGGTCTGCCTGGATGAGAGAACGGTGGCACAATGTCGGACGCAACAAAAGGCCCTTCCCAGCCACAGTCGCATCCGCCAATCGGTTCAGCCGTGTCGCGGAAGGTTCCACAAACCAGCTAAGGCCTCCCATAGGGGGGCGAAGGTCAGCGCAACATGAGCGATCAGACATCGGTCTACCGTGCCTACCAAGGCAATACCTATCTCTTCGGCGGCAATGCCCCCTATGTCGAAGAGATGTATGAGAACTACCTAGCCAACCCCGGCAGCGTGCCAGACTCCTGGCGCGAGTACTTTGATGCATTGCAACATGTGCCCGCGGCTGATGGCACGGATGCCAAGGATGTCCCCCACCTGCCCGTCATCAATGCTTTCGCCGAGCGTGCCAAGCAGGGCGGTACACGTGTTGTCGTGGCTTCGGGAGCCGACTCCGAACTGGGTCGCAAGCGCACGGCCGTACAGCAGCTGATTGCCGCCTACCGCAACGTGGGCCAGCGTTGGGCCGATCTCGATCCCTTGAAGCGCACCGAGCGCCCCGAGATTCCCGAACTCGAACCTGCGTTCTACGGCTTTGCTGATGCAGACCAGGAAACCGTGTTCAACGTGGGCAACACCTTCTTCGGCAAGGAGACCATGTCGCTGCGCGAGCTCATGAACTCGCTGCGCGAAACCTATTGCGGCACCATCGGCGTCGAATACATGTATGCCACCGACCAGGTGCAAAAGCGCTGGTGGCAGCAAAGGCTGGAAGCCATCCGCTCCAAGCCCAACTTTGATGCCAGCCAGAAAAAGCGCATCCTCGATCGCCTGACGGCTGCCGAAGGCCTGGAGCGCTATCTGCACACCAAGTATGTGGGCCAGAAGCGTTTCTCGCTCGAAGGCGGTGAGTCCTTCATCGTGGCCATGGACGAGCTCATCAACGCTGCCGGCCAGAAGGGCGTGCAGGAAGTCGTGATCGGCATGGCCCACCGCGGTCGTCTGAACGTGCTGGTCAACACCCTGGGCAAGATGCCCAAGGACTTGTTCGCCGAGTTCGACCACACGGCTCCCGAAGACCTGCCTGCGGGTGACGTGAAGTATCACCAGGGCTTCAGCTCCGACGTGTCCACGGCCGGCGGCCCGGTGCACCTGTCGCTGGCCTTCAACCCCTCGCACCTGGAAATCGTCAATCCCGTGGTCGAAGGTTCGGTGCGCTCGCGCATGGACCGTCGCGGCGATCCGCAGGGCAAGCAGGTCCTGCCCGTGCTGGTGCACGGCGATGCAGCCTTTGCAGGCCAGGGCGTGAACCAGGAAACTCTGGCGCTGATGCAGACCCGTGGCTACACCACGGGCGGCACGGTGCACATCATCATCAACAACCAGATCGGCTTCACCACTTCCGATCCGCGCGATGCACGCTCCACGCTGTACTGCACGGACATCGTGAAGATGGTGGAATCCCCGGTGCTGCACGTCAACGGCGACGATCCCGAGGCCGTGGCCCTGGCCGTGCAACTGGCGCTGGACTTCCGCATGGAGTTCGCCAAGGACGTGGTCGTGGACATCGTCTGCTTCCGCAAGCTGGGCCACAATGAGCAGGACACGCCTGCGCTGACCCAGCCGCTGATGTACAAGAAGATCGGCCAGCACCCCGGCACGCGCAAGCTGTATGCAGACAAGCTCGCGGCCCAGGGCCTGGGCGATACTCTGGGCGACGACATGGCCAAGGCCTATCGCGCCGCCATGGATGAAGGCCGTCACACGGTGGACCCCGTGCTGACCAACTTCAAGAGCAAGTACGCGGTGGACTGGAGCCCCTTCTTGGGCAAGACCTGGACCGATGCCGGTGACACCGCCATTCCGCTGACAGAGTGGAAGCGTCTGGCCGAGCGCATTACCACCATTCCCGAGACCGTGACGCCTCACGCCCTGGTGAAGAAGGTCTATGACGACCGCGCTGCCATGGGCCGTGGTGACATCAATGTGGACTGGGGCATGGGCGAGCACATGGCTTTCGCCTCGCTGGTGGCATCGGGCTATCCCGTGCGCCTGTCGGGCGAAGACTGCGGCCGCGGCACCTTCACCCACCGCCATTCGGTGATTCATGACCAAAAGCGTGAGAAGTGGAGCGAAGGCACCTATATCCCGCTGCAGAACGTGGCCGAGAGCCAGGCTCCGTTCGTGGTCATCGACTCCATCCTGTCCGAAGAGGCGGTGCTGGGCTTTGAATACGGCTATGCCTCCAACGATCCCAACACCCTGGTGATCTGGGAAGCCCAGTTCGGCGACTTCGCCAACGGCGCTCAGGTCGTGATCGACCAGTTCATTGCCTCGGGTGAAGTCAAGTGGGGCCGCATCAACGGCCTGACCCTGATGCTGCCCCATGGCTATGAAGGCCAGGGCCCCGAGCACAGCTCGGCGCGCCTGGAGCGCTTCATGCAACTGGCCGCCGACACCAACATGCAGATCGTGCAGCCGACCACGGCCAGCCAGATCTTCCACGTGCTGCGCCGCCAGATGGTGCGCAATCTGCGCAAGCCACTGGTCATCATGACGCCCAAGTCGCTGCTGCGTAACAAGGATGCGACTTCGCCCCTGGCCGAGTTCACCAGCGGGGGCTTTCGCACCGTGCTGCCCGAGCAGGACGAGGCCGTGGTGAAGAACGCCGCCAAGGTCAAGCGCGTCATTGCCTGCTCGGGCAAGGTGTACTACGACCTGGTGAAAAAGCGCACCGAGAAGGAAAGCAAGGACGTGGCCATCATCCGCGTCGAGCAGCTCTATCCCTTCCCGCACAAGGCCTTTGCTGCCGAGCTCAAGAAATACGGCAATGCCACGGAAATCGTCTGGTGCCAGGATGAGCCGCAGAACCAGGGTGCCTGGTTCTTCATCCAGCACAACATCCACGAGAACATGCTCGATGGACAGAAGCTGGGCTACTCCGGCCGCGCTGCCTCGGCATCGCCTGCCGTAGGCTACTCGCACCTGCACCAGGAGCAACAAAAGGCACTGGTCGAAGGCGCATTCGGCAAGCTCAAGGGTTTTGTCCTGACCAAGTAAGGCAGTGACCCCATCCTCGTATCAGAACAGAACACTTTTTGGAAGAATTCAAAATGGCTATCGTTGAAGTCAAAGTTCCCCAGCTGTCCGAATCCATTGCCGAAGCCACCATGCTGACCTGGAAGAAAAAGGTCGGTGAAGCTGTGGCCGTGGACGAAATTCTCATCGAGATCGAGACCGACAAAGTGGTGCTGGAAGTGCCCGCCCCTTCGGCTGGCGTGCTCACCGAAATCGTCCAAGGCGACGGCGCCACCGTGGTGGCCGAGCAGCTCATCGCCAAGATCGACACCGAAGCCGTGGCAGGTGCGGCCGCGCCTGCAGCCGCAGCCCCCGCTGCTGCTCCTGCAGCCGCTCCCGCCGCAGCGGCCAACAAGGGCGATGTGGCCATGCCTGCTGCCGCCAAGATCCTGGCGGAGAACAATCTGTCGGCTGCCAATGTGGCGGGCACGGGCAAGGACGGCCGTGTGACCAAGGGTGATGCGCTGTCTGCCATCAAGGCTGGCGCCACCATCCCCACCGGCGCTCCCAAGACTGCTCTGCCCCAGGTGGCCGCGCCTGCGGTCAAGGAAGACCTGTCGGGCCGCCCCGAGCAGCGTGTGCCCATGACCCGTCTGCGTGCCCGCGTGGCCGAGCGCCTGCTGCAGTCGCAATCCACCAACGCCATCCTGACCACGTTCAACGAAGTGAACATGGCGCCCGTGATGGCCTTGCGCAAGAAATTCCAGGACGATTTCGTCAAGGAGCACGGTGTGAAGCTGGGCTTCATGTCCTTCTTCGTGAAGGCGGCAGTGCACGCCCTCAAGAAGTACCCGGTGCTCAACGCCTCGGTGGACGGCAACGACATCGTCTATCACGGCTACTTCGACATCGGTATCGCCGTGGGCTCGCCCCGTGGCCTGGTGGTGCCGATTCTGCGCAACGCCGACCAGATGAGCTTCGCCGACATCGAAAAGAAGATTGCCGAATTCGGCAAGAAGGCGGCTGACGGCAAGCTGGGCATCGAGGAGATGACCGGCGGCACCTTCTCCATCTCCAACGGCGGCACCTTCGGCTCGATGATGTCCACCCCCATCATCAACCCGCCCCAGTCGGCCATCCTGGGCGTGCACGCCACCAAGGACCGCGCCGTGGTGGAAAACGGCCAGGTCGTGGTGCGACCCATGAACTACTTCGCCATGTCGTATGACCACCGCATCATCGACGGCCGCGAAGCCGTGCTGGGCCTGGTGGCCATGAAGGACGCGCTGGAAGATCCTTCGCGCCTGCTGTTCGATCTGTGATCAACCCCCTGAGGCGCTGTGCGCCTTCCCCCTTCTCTCGAATTGCCTTGCAATTCGGGAAGGGGGACGCCATCAGCGCTGCGGGGCGGCCCTTGCGCGATGGCCATTGGCTTGGTCCGCGCGTGTGCACAGGGCAAAACAACACTTGAACATCTAGCAGTGAAAACCCACCATTGGCTTGACATGGCCTGATGGTGGGTTTTTTCCAGCAACATAGAGAAGAGATTCAAATCATGAGCAAGCAATTCGACGTTATCGTGATCGGCGCCGGCCCTGGCGGCTACATCGCGGCCATCCGCGCTGCCCAGCTGGGCAAGAGCGTGGCCTGTATCGACGAGTGGACGAACGCCGCTGGCGGCGCTGCTCCGGGTGGTACCTGCACCAACGTGGGCTGCATCCCCTCCAAGGCCTTGCTGCAGTCTTCCGAGCATTTCGAACATGCCAAGCTGCACTTTGCCGACCACGGCATCTCCACGGGCAAGGTGGACATCGACGTGGCCAAGATGGTCGGCCGCAAGGATGCGGTCGTGAAGCAGAACAACGACGGCATCCTGTACCTGTTCAAGAAGAACAAGGTCACGTTCTTCCATGGCCGTGGCTCCTTCGTCAAGGCGGTTGAAGGCGGCTACGAAATCAAGGTTGCGGGCAAGCAAGAGGAAGTCATCACCGGCCAGCAGATCATCGTGGCCACGGGCTCGAATGCGCGTCCGCTGCCCGGCGTGGCCTTTGACGAGGAGAACATCCTCTCCAACGACGGCGCGCTGCGCCTGGGCAAGACTCCCAAGACCCTGGGCCTGATCGGCTCGGGCGTGATCGGCCTGGAGATGGGCTCGGTCTGGCGCCGTCTGGGTGCGCAGGTCACCGTGCTCGAAGGCATGGACAAGTTCCTGCCCGCCGTGGATGAGCAGATCGCCAAGGAGGCCAAGAAGGCCTTCGACAAGCAGGGCCTGAAGATCGAGCTCGGTGTGAAGGTCGGCGAAGTCAAGGCCGGCAAGAAGGGCGTGACGGTGGCCTACACCAACGCCAAGGGCGAAGCCCAGACGCTGGAAGTGGACAAGCTCATCGTCTCCATCGGCCGCACGGCCAACACCAACGGCCTGAACGTGGAAGCCGTGGGCCTGGCGCTGGACGAGCGTGGCGCCATCGTCGTGGACGACCACTGCAAGACCAATCTGCCCGGCGTCTGGGCCGTGGGCGACGTGGTGCGCGGCCCCATGCTGGCCCACAAGGCCGAGGAAGAGGCCGTGGCCGTGGCCGAACGCATTGCCGGCCAGCACGGTCATGTGAACTTCAACACCATTCCCTTCGTGATCTACACCAGCCCCGAAGTGGCCTGGGTGGGCCGCACCGAGCAGCAACTCAAAGAGCAGGGCGTGAAGTACAAGGCAGGCTCTTTCCCCTTCCTGGCCAACGGCCGCGCACGCGCGCTGGGCGATACCACGGGCATGGTCAAGTTCCTGGCCGATGCCGAGACCGACGAGATTCTGGGCGTGCACATGGTCGGCCCCATGGTCTCCGAGCTGATCTCCGAAGCCGTGGTGGCCATGGAGTTCAAGGCATCAAGCGAGGACATCGCACGCATCTGCCACGCCCACCCCTCGCTGTCGGAATCCACCAAGGAAGCCGCTCTGGCGGTTGACAAGCGCACGCTGAACTTCTAAAACCCCCTGGGGTTTTTGAGAACGTGTTGACGTTCTAAGAGCATGTTCATGATCTCTACGCAGGCGCGCCGCGAGGAGATCGTGAACACGCTCTAAGCCGCCAAGCCCTGGTTTCGCCAGGGCTTGGCTTTGTCGTTTTTGAGAGTGAAGAACTGAGAATGAGCGTTTCCGTGCGTGAGGCCTACGAGGCCGAGTTGGTGGCCAAGGGCTTTCAAAGCGATCCCGCGCAGCTGCGTGCCGTCGAGGCCTTGCAGCGCTGTGCCGATGACTGGGCCGGCTACAAGACGCGCCGCTCCAACAGTCTCAAGAAGCTCTTCAACCACCCCGATATTCCGCGCGGCGTCTACATGTACGGCGGCGTGGGGCGCGGCAAGAGCTTTCTCATGGACTGCTTCTTCAATGCCGTGCCGCTCAAGCGCAAGGTGCGGCTGCACTTTCATGAGTTCATGCGCGAGGTGCACCGCGAGCTCGTCGTGCTGCAAGGCACGCAGAACCCGCTGGATGTGCTGGGCGCGCGCATTGCCAAGCGCTACAAGCTCATCTGCTTTGACGAATTCCACGTGGCCGACATCACGGACGCGATGATCCTGCACCGCCTGCTCGTGGCCTTGTTCGCGAATGGCGTGGGCTTTGTGACCACCTCCAACTTCATGCCCGACGAGCTCTACCCGGGCGGCCTGCACCGCGACCGCATCCTGCCGGCCATCGACCTGCTCAACGAGCGCATGGAAGTCGTGAACGTGGACAACGGCACGGATTACCGGCGTCGCACGCTGGAGAATGCCAGGCTCTATCACACGCCGCTGGGCGCCGAGGCCGATGCAGCCATGCAGCAGACCTTCGAGCGCCTGGCCGAGGCCCGCGACGAAGACCCGGTGCTGCGCATCGAGGCGCGCGAGATCCGCGCCAAGCGGCGCGCAGGCGGCGTGGTCTGGTTCGACTTTCGCGAGCTGTGCGGTGGCCCGCGCTCGCAGAACGACTACCTGGAAATCGCCAGCCAGTTCCACACCGTGCTGCTGTCCGACGTGCCCTATATGCCCGTGAACATGGCCTCGCCCGCGCGGCGCTTCACCTGGCTGGTGGACGTGCTCTACGACAGGCGCGTGAAGCTCGTGCTCTCGGCCGCCGTGCCGCCCGAGCAGCTATACACTGAGGGGCCGCTGGCCCATGAGTTTCCGCGCACGGTTTCGCGTCTCAACGAGATGCAGTCCAAGGAATTCCTGGCGCTAGAGCGCCGTGTGGTCGATACCGGCCTGACCTGACAACAGCGGCCCCGGGCCCGGCGGCTCACTCCACCGATTACCAGATGCTGAAAATCTCCATGCGTGCATTCATTCCGTTCCCAGGCCGCAGACAGCAGGCCGGTCTGGGCCTGGCGGCCCTGTGGCTGGCCATGGCCGGCTCCTTGCATGCGGCGCAGGAAGTGACCGCGCCGCAGGCCGCGAACAGCGTCCAGGCCGAGCGCGAGGCCGAGCGGGGCCGCATCGAGCTGCAGCGCGCCGACATAGAGCGGCGCAAGACCGCGGCCGAGACCCTGTGCTATCAGCGCTTTGCGGTCGAGGACTGCCTGCGCGACGTGCGCCGTCAGGCGCGCGAGGAGCTGCATCCGCTGCGCGAGCGCGAGCTGCAGCTCAACCAGGCGCAGCGGCGCGAGAACGCCGAGTTCCGCCGCCAGCAGATCGAGGCCAAGAAGGCGGACAAGGCCGCCTCCGGCCTCAAGGCCCAGCAGCGGCCCCCGGCCCAGCCACGCGATACCGAGGCCTTGCGCAGCCAGCGCGAACAGCAGGCCCGGGAGCGTGCTGCCCAGCAGGCCGACAACCAGCGCCGCCATGAGGCCCAGCAAAACCAGCGTCAGGCCAGCGAGGCGCAAAGGCGCAGCCAGGCGCGCGCCGACTATGAGGCCAAGATCAGGGCTGCCGAAGAACGCAAGGCCAGGGCCGCCGAAGCCGCACGCGAACGCGGCCCCACGGCAGCCCCCTTGCCGGCGCCGTGACCGAGGTGGACTGAGAATTCAAACTTCATAGCTGCCAGCGCTTGTCCTGTATGGGTTTAAGGTCTTGATAGTCCTTAAATCCAGATGAGGCAAGCGCTGGCAGCACTGATTTTGATAGCGCAATCTTCTTGCGCGCGGCATCGCGCACTCAGATCGTAAACACGTTCTCAGCTGTCCGAGGCCGGGCTCTCCAGCTTGAGCACCACCAGAGACAGATTGTCGCCATGGCCGCCTGCGCGCTCGCGCGCCTTGTTGATCAGGAACTCCGTGGCCTCGCGCGGCGTCAGCGCGTTCAGGACCAGGCCCAGCTCGTCATCGGTGAAGTAGTGCCAGATGCCGTCACTGCAGGCCATGAGCGTGCTGTCCGGCACCAGCTTGTCGATCACATGGTGCTCGCAGGGCGGGGACTGCTCCATGCCCAGGCAGCCCAGCAAGATATTGGACTGGGGGTGGTTTTGTGCCTGGGTCTCGGTGAGCTGGCCCTTGTCCACCAGGGACTGCACATAGGAGTGATCGCGCGTGCGCCGCACGAGGCTGGCCTGGCGAAAGAGGTAGATCCGCGAATCGCCTGAATGCACCCAGTGGCAGCGCCCCTGGGGCAGGAGCACAAAGGCCGCAATCGTGCTGTGGGGCTCCTGCTCGGCCGAGATGGCCGTGAGCCGTATCACCATGTGGGCGTCCTCGACGATGGCCTGCAAAAAGGCCTGGGCATCGTCGGCGCTGGGGTCGAAGCGCTCGAACAGCTGGCCCGCCGTGAGCATCACCTGGTCCGAGGCCGCGCGCCCGCCGCTGCGCCCGCCCATGCCGTCGGCCACCACGCCCAGCAGGCAGCCCTTGACGCGCGGATGGCTGAGCAGCACGACCTGGTCCTGCTGGTATTCGCGGTCTCCCTTGTGTATGCCGGTGGAGGCATGGATTCTGTACGCTGGCTGCATCTTTTCTGGGGCTTGCAATGGGACAGCGGCAGGCGTTGCCGGCCGCTGCAGTGCGCGCATATTAGCGGAGCCGGTGGCCGGGTGCTGGACAATGCGGGGTGCCGCACCCGAACAGCGGTCTTCATTTCCTCCTGTCTGAACGGATTTTCTCAAGTGGACTCCCTGATGGCCGCCGTGGACGCGGCCTTTGCGCCCGAGGGCCTGCTGTCGCGCACCCAGGCGCAGTTTCGCCCGCGCGAGGGCCAGACCCGCATGGCCCTGGCCGTGGCCTGTGCCATAGAGCAGGGCCAGACCCTGGTCGTGCAGGCCGGCACGGGCGTGGGCAAGACCTATGCCTACCTGGTGCCTGCGCTGCTCAGCGGCCAGCGCATCCTGGTGTCCACGGCCACGCGGGCCTTGCAGGACCAGCTGTTCGCGCGCGATCTGCCGCGCCTGGTCTCGGCCCTGGGCCTGCCGCTGCGCATGGCCAGGCTCAAGGGGCGCAGCGCCTATCTGTGCCTGGAGCGCCTGGAGCGCGTGCTCCAGGGCCGCGCCGGCCCGCAGGATCCCCAGGTGCTGCGCAGCGTGGCCGTGGTCCAGCGCTGGGCCCAGGCCACGCGCACCGGTGATCTGGGCGAGCTGCCCCAGCTCGACGAGCGCTCGCCCGTCGTGCCCCTGGTCACTTCCACGCGTGACAACTGCCTGGGCTCGGAGTGCGCGCACTGGAAGTCCTGCCATGTGAACACCGCGCGCGCCCAGGCGCTGGAGGCCGACATCGTGGTCATCAACCACCACCTGATGTTTGCCGACCTGGAGTTGCGCGAATCGGGTGTGGACCAGTTGCTGCCCGGTGCGGGCGTCGTCGTGGTCGATGAAGCCCACCAACTCAACGACACGGGCGTGCAATTCGCGGGCCAGACCCTGACGGCTCACCAGCTCACGGGTTTTGTGCGTGATCTGCTGCGCACGGCCCAGGCCGATGCGCGCGGCCTGGCTGACTGGCTGGTGCTGTGCGCGCAGGTGGAGCAGGGCGTGCGCGATCTGCGGCTGGCCGCAGGGCAGGCGCCCGCTGCAGGGCGCCTGCCCTGGCAGGGCGTGACGCCCCAGGGCCTGCAGCCTGCGCCCTGGCGCCAGGCCATGCTGGGCCTGGGCCAGAGCCTGCGTGCGGCGCTGACAGCCCTGGCCCAGGCCCAGACCAGTGCCGAGCTGGCCAGGCTCTACGAGCGCGGAGCCGGGCTTTACGAGCGCCTGGCCACCTTTGCGAGGCCGGCGGCCGAAGACAGCGTGCGCTGGCTGGAGCCGGGCGCGCAGCAGCTGCGCATGCTGGAGTCGCCGCTGACCATTGGCCGGATTCTGCGCGACAGGCTCATGGAAGGCGGCGGCCAGCAGCCCAGGGCCTGGATCTTCACCTCGGCCACGCTCGGCGATGACGAGCGCCTGTCCTGGTTCACCGAGCCCTGCGGCCTGGGCGATGCCCGCGTGCTGAGCGTGGAAAGTCCCTTCGACTACGCGCAGCAGGCCGGGCTTTACGTGCCCCAGCCGTTTGCGGCCGCCGGCAGCGCCGAGCACAGCCTGCAGGTCGCGCGTCTGGTGGAGCAGGCCGCGGGCCGGCTGGGCGGACGCACCCTGGTGTTGACCACCACGCTGCGCGCCATGCACGCCATCACCCGCGAATTGCGCCAGGCCCTGGGGCTGTTTGCCGAGATCGATGTGCTGGAGCAGGGCGATGCGCCCAAGCTGGCCTTGATCGAGCGCTTCGAGCAGGCGGGCCGGGCCGGGCAGCGCGGCTGCATTCTCGTGGCCTCGGCCTCGTTCTGGGAGGGCGTGGATCTGCCCGGCGACAGCCTGCAGTTGCTGGTGCTCGACAAGCTGCCGTTTCCCCCGCCCGATGACCCGCTGGTCGAGGCGCGCTCGCGCCAGCTCGAAGGTCTGGGCCGCCAGGCCTTTGCCGATTACCTGCTGCCCGAGGCTGCGATGGCGCTCAGGCAGGGCGCGGGTCGGCTCATACGCAGCGAGACCGACCAGGGGCTGCTCGTGATCTGCGATGCGCGCCTGCAGGCCAAGGCCTATGGCCGCAGGCTCAGGCAGGCGCTGCCGCCGATGCGCGAGCTTGCGACGCGCGAGGCCTTCGACGAGGCGCTGGAGGCGCTCAAAAACGGCTGCTGCGGCGCAGACTGAACAAAAAAAGAGCTGCCAGCGCTTGCCAGCAATGGATTTCAGTGCATAAACCGTCTGAAACCAAGCTGTAGCAAGCGCTGGCAGCTCACTTTTTTAAAGAGTAGGTCTTACCAGAGCTGCCACCAGGACTTGGACTTCTGGGCATCGCCGTCCGGCGGGGTCTTGCCGTCGCCATAGGTGGCGGTCAGCACGCGCTGGGCGTCGTCGCGCAGCTGGGTCATGCCCAGGGCGTCGTAGGACTTGACCAGGACTTCCATGGCATCGCGCACTGCGGGCACGCCGGGGTAGTCGCGGATCGCGACCTGGGCGCGCGCAATGGCCGCCACATGGGCGCCACGGCTGTGGTAGTAGCGCGCCACGTGCACCTCGTACTGGGCCAGCGAGTTCACGATGTAGAGCATGCGCTGGCGCGAATCCTCGGCGTACTTGGATTCGGGAAAGCGCGTGACCACCTCGCGGAAGGTCTCGAACGAATCCTTGGCGGCCTTCTGGTCGCGCTCGGACAGATCCTGGCGCGACAGCCAGGCGAACATGCCCAGGTTGTCGTTGAAGTTGACCAGGCCCTTGAGGTAGAGCGCATAGTCCATGGCCGGGCTGGCCGGGTGCAGCTTCATGAAGCGGTCCAGCGTGGCCACGGCCTGGACCTTGTCCCCGGCCTTGTACTGGGCATAGGCCTTTTCGAGCTGGGCCTGCTGGGCCAGGGGCGTGCCGGCGGCGCGGCCCTCGAGCTTTTCGAACAGCGGCACGGCCTTGTCATAGGCGCCGGACTGGGCTTCGTCGCGGGCCTCGGTGTAGATGCGCTCGGGCGTCCACTTGGCCGTAGGGTCATCTTTGGTGCTGGAGCAGGCTGTCATGACGCCTGCGGCAAGCAAGGCGGAAGCGATGGACAGGAAGGAACGCTGCATGGTGGACGAGTTGGCAATCAAAGGCGATGAATGTGAGCCAGTTGCGGCAGGATGCGCAACGGCGGCAAGGCGGGCAATTCTCCCGCAACCTCGAAAAGGCATTGTAACGGCCAGGGCTTGGCGCCGGACCAGGCCCCGGGCGCGCAGGTTTTGCCGGCGATCGCGGCGGGGGTGGCCTGCGGCTTTCTACAATGGCGCCCATGTTTGTCCATTTGCGCCTGCACACCGAATTTTCCGTCGTAGACGGAACCAACCGCATCAATGCCATCGTCAAGGCCGCTGCCGAGGATGGGCAGGTGGCCATGGCCATCACCGATTACAACAACCTGTTCGGTGGCATCAAGTTCTACCGTGAAGGCCGGGCCAAGGGCGTCAAGCCCGTGCTGGGGGCCGAGATCCAGATCGAGGGCGAGAACGGCGCCCAGCCCTCGCGCATCATCGTGCTGGTGCAAAGCCAGCTGGGCTACAACAACCTGGCCGAGCTGCTGGCGCGCGGCTGGACGCGCAACGTGGTCAAGTCCCAGGCCGTGCACACCTGGGCCTGGCTGGAGGAGCTGGGCCAGGGGCTGATCGTGCTCTCGGGCGCCCAGGCCGGCCCCGTGGGCCAGGCCCTGGTGCGCGGCGACGAGGCCGGCGCCGCAGCCATGGCCCAGCGCCTGGCGCGCATGTTCCCGCACCGCTTTTTCATCGAGCTGCAGCGCGCAGGCCGCAGCGATGACGAATCCCATGTGCTGGCCGCCGTGCGGCTGGCCGAGCGCCTGAACCTGCCCGTGGTTGCCACCCACCCTCTGCAGTTCTTCGGCCCCGACGACTACGAATCCCATGAAGCGCGCGTGTGCATTGCCGAAGGCGAGATCCTGGGCAACCAAAAGCGCGTGCGCCGCTTCACGCGCCAGCAGCACTTCAAGACCGCCGCGCAGATGGAGCAGCTGTTTGCCGACATTCCCAGCGCGATCGCGAACACCGTGGAGATCGCGCGCCGCTGCAGCCTGACCCTGGTGCTGGGCAAGCCCCAGCTGCCCAACTTCCCCGTGCCCGAGGGCATGACCATGGACGAGTTCTTCCGCAACGAGTCCTTCAAGGGGCTGGAGGAGCGCCTGGCCCACCTCTATCCCGACCCTGCCAAGCGCGAGGCCCAGCGGCCGCGCTATGTGGAGCGCCTGGAGTTCGAGATCGGCACCATCTTGAACATGGGCTTTCCCGGCTACTTCCTCATCGTGGGCGACTTCATCAAGTGGGCCAAGCAAAACGGCTGCCCCGTGGGCCCGGGCCGGGGCTCGGGCGCGGGTTCGCTCGTGGCCTATGTGCTCAAGATCACCGACCTGGACCCGCTGGAATACAACCTGCTGTTCGAGCGCTTTCTGAACCCCGAGCGCGTGTCCATGCCCGACTTCGACGTGGACTTCTGCCAGGCCAACCGCGACCGCGTGATCGACTATGTGAAGCAGCTCTACGGGCGCGATGCCGTGAGCCAGATCGCGACCTTCGGCACCATGGCTGCGCGCGCGGCCATCCGCGACGTGGGCCGGGTGCTGGACATGAGCTACAACTTCTGCGACGGCATCTCCAAGCTCATTCCCAACAAGCCGGGGCTGAACGTCACGCTCAAATACCCGCCCAATCCCAAGAAGGAGGGCGACAAGTACACCTATGCGATCGAAGCCGAGCCCCTGCTGGCCGAGCGCATAGAGAAGGAAGAGGACGTCAAGACCCTGATCGAGATGGCGCAAAAGCTCGAGGGCATGACGCGCAACATCGGCATGCACGCGGGCGGCGTGGTGATCGCCCCGGGCAAGCTCGCGGATTTCTGCCCGCTCTACCAGCAGCCGGGCAGCGACTCTGCGGTGGCCATGTACGACAAGGACGACGTGGAGGCCGTGGGCCTGGTCAAGTTCGACTTTCTGGGCCTGGCCACGCTGACCATCCTGGAGATCGCGCGCGAGTTCATCATCAAGCGCCACAAGGGCCAGGAAAACTTCGCGTTCGAGAACATTCCGCTCGACGATGCACGCACCTACAAGCTGTTCTCCGAAGGCAAGACCGAGGCCGTGTTCCAGTTTGAAAGCCGGGGCATGCAGGGCATGCTGCGCGACGCCATGCCGTCGCGCCTGGAGGACCTGATCGCGCTCAACGCCCTGTACCGGCCCGGCCCCATGGACCTGATCCCGAGCTTTGTGGCACGCAAGCACGGGCGCGAGGTCGTCGAGTATCCGCATCCGCTGGTGGAGAAGGTGCTGGCCGAGACCTACGGCATCATGGTCTATCAGGAACAGGTCATGCAGACCGCCCAGGTGCTGGGCGGCTACTCGCTGGGCGGCGCCGACCTGCTGCGCCGCGCCATGGGCAAGAAAAAACCCGAGGAAATGGCCCAGCACCGGCTGCTGTTCCGTGAAGGCGCGGCCAAGAACGGGCTCGACCAGGTCAAGGCCGACGAGGTCTTCGACCTCATGGAGAAGTTCGCGGGCTACGGCTTCAACAAATCCCACGCGGCCGCCTACTCGCTGCTGGCCTACCACACGGGCTGGCTCAAGGTGCATTACACGGCCGAGTTCTTCTGCGGCAACATGACCGTGGAAATGGACAACACCGACAAGCTCAAGGTGCTGTATGAGGATGCCCTCAAGATGGGCATGGAGTTCGAGCCGCCGGACGTGAACCGTGGCCGCTACCGTTTCGAGCCCGTGACCGACCGGATGATCCGCTACGGCCTGGGCGCCATCAAGGGCACGGGCCAGGCCGCGATCGAGGCCATCGTCGCGGCGCGCGAAGGCAAGGGCGCGGGGCCGCGCGGCCATGAGAGCGGGCCCTTCAAAAGCCTGTTCGACTTTTGCGTGCGCGTGGACCGCTCACGCCTGAACAAGCGCACGCTGGAGGCCTTGATCAAGGCTGGCGCCTTCGATGCCATCGAGCTCAACCGCGCAGCCTTGCTGGCCTCCACCGACACGGCTTTCGAGTTCGCGAACAACACCCTGGCCAATGCCAATCAGGGCGGCCTGTTCGACATGATGGGCGAGGATGTCCTGGGCTCCAGCACCCAGGAGCCGCCACTGGCGAATGCCCTGCCCTGGGGCGTGAAGGAAAGGCTCACGCAGGAGAAGACCGCCGTGGGCTTTTACCTGTCGGGCCATCTGTTCGACGAGGTCGAGCAGGAGGTGCGCCGCTTTGTGCGCACACCGCTGGCCGAGCTGCGCGACAGCCGCGAGAGCCAGACCCTGGCCGGCATCATCAGCGACTTTCGCTCCATCAACGGCCAGCGCGGACGCCTGGGCCTGTTCAAGATAGACGACAAGTCGGGCGTGATCGAAGCCTCGGTGGACGAAGCCGGGCTCAACACCTGGCGCGAACTGCTCAAGGACGATGAGTTCGTCATCGTCACCGGCCGCCTGCAGCTGGATCACTTCAGCGGAGGCCTGCGCATGAAGGTGCAGCAGATCCAGAACCTGGCCGATGCGCGCTGCCGCTTTGCGCGCTATCTGCAGGTCAGCGCCCAGGACATGCAGCAACTGCCCGATGTCGGCGACCTGCTGCGCCAGTTCCCTGCGGTGCAGGAAGAGGGCGAGCACGGCCTCGTGCAAAGAGGGCTCAGAATCCGGCTGGGTCTGATGTGCGAGGACGAGCGCGGCCAGGCCAGCTGCGAGCTGGCCCTGGGCGATAACAGCCGCTTCTACCCCAGCGATGCTGCCCTGGCCGCCTGGTATGCCCAGGCCGGCAGCGCCCAGGTGCAACTGATCTACGAATGACAAGGCCTTGCAGTCGGCGCGTGCCGGCTGCAGGAATGCGGCCCCGGGTGCGCTGGTGCGCTGGTGCGCTCCAGACTGGGCTTGAAATACCTAGGAAAACCTCGCATATGCGACGGGTAAAGTGAGTTCCCCTATGGCTAGAATGATTTGCATGGCAACCCAACTCCCCAAGACTCCTCTTGTCCCGCCAGGGCAGAGCCCCGTCAGTGATGACGGGGAGGCTGTTGTGCTGGAGAGACGGCGCCAGCGTTTGCAACCACCTCAGATGTATCAGGTCGTCATGCTCAATGACGACTTCACACCCATGGAGTTTGTCATCGTGGTGCTGCAGGAGTTTTTCGGAAAGGACCGGGAAACCGCGACCCAGATCATGCTCAAAATCCATCTCGACGGGCGGGGCGTCTGCGGCGTTTATTCGCGCGACGTGGCAGCCTCCAAGGTGGAGCAGGTATTGCAGGCCGCGCAAAAGGCGGGCCACCCGTTGCAGGCCCTGGCCGAACCTGTTGAATAAATCCGATCCGCCCCGACCTATGGTTGCAGTCAATAATCGCAAGCAAGCACAAAGGAGTCCCCAATGATCGCCCAAGAACTGGAAGTCAGCTTGCACATGGCCTTTGTCGAGGCACGTCAGCAACGCCACGAGTTCATCACCGTGGAGCACCTGCTGCTGGCCTTGCTGGACAACCCCAGTGCGGCCGAGGTGCTGCGCGCCTGCTCGGCCAATATCGATGACCTGCGCTCGGCCCTGTCCAACTTCATCAAGGACAACACGCCGCAGGTGGCGGGCTCCGACGAGGTCGACACCCAGCCCACGCTGGGTTTCCAGCGCGTGATCCAGCGCGCCATCATGCATGTGCAGTCCACAGGCAATGGCAAGAAGGAAGTCACGGGTGCCAACGTGCTGGTGGCCATCTTTGGCGAAAAGGACTCGCATGCGGTCTACTACCTGCACCAGCAGGGAGTGACACGCCTGGACGTGGTCAACTTCATCGCCCACGGCATCAAGAAGGGCGAGCCACCGGAGCCTGCGAAGGCAGAGAGCCCGGCCGAGGGCGAGGAGGGCGCGAGCAGCGAACGCAGCGAAAAGGCCTCGCCGCTGGAGCAGTTCACGCTCAACCTCAACCAGGCGGCCAAGGACGGCAAGATCGATCCGTTGATCGGCCGCGATTTCGAGGTCGAGCGCACCATCCAGATCCTGTGCCGCCGCCGCAAGAACAACCCCTTGCTGGTGGGTGAGGCCGGCGTGGGCAAGACCGCGATCGCCGAAGGCCTAGCTTGGCGCATCACCGAAGGCAAGGTGCCCGAGGTGCTGTCCGAGGCCGTGGTCTACTCGCTGGACATGGGGGCGCTGCTTGCCGGCACCAAGTACCGTGGCGATTTCGAGCAGCGCCTCAAAGGCGTGCTCAAGGCGCTCAAGGACAGGCCCAATGCCGTCCTGTTCATCGATGAGATCCATACGCTGATCGGCGCAGGCGCGGCCTCGGGTGGCACGCTGGATGCGTCCAACCTGCTCAAGCCTGCGTTGTCCAGCGGCCAGCTCAAGTGCATTGGTGCAACCACCTTCACCGAGTACCGTGGCATCTTCGAAAAGGACGCTGCGCTGTCGCGTCGCTTCCAGAAGGTGGACGTGGTCGAGCCCAGCGTGCAGGAGACGGTGGACATCCTCAAGGGCCTCAAGAGTCGCTTCGAGGAGCACCACAGCGTGAAGTACGCGGCCGCCGCGCTGCAGGCCGCGGCCGAACTGAGCGCCAAGTACATCAACGACCGCCATCTGCCCGACAAGGCCATCGACGTGATCGACGAGGCCGGTGCGGCCCAGCGCATCGTGCCCCCCGAGCAGCGCAAGGCCACGATAGAGAAGGCCGAGATCGAGGCCATCGTTGCCAAAATAGCGCGCATCCCGCCGGCCAATGTCTCCAACGACGACCGCAGCAAGCTGCAGACGCTGGAGCGTGACTTGAAGAGCGTGGTCTTCGGTCAGGACAAGGCCCTGGAGGCCCTGGCAGCCTCGGTCAAGATGGCGCGCTCGGGCCTGGGCAAGCCCGACAAGCCCATCGGCTCCTTCCTGTTCTCGGGCCCCACGGGTGTGGGCAAGACCGAGGCGGCCAAGCAACTGGCCTTCATCATGGGTGTGGAGCTGATCCGCTTCGACATGTCCGAGTACATGGAAAGGCATGCGGTCAGCCGGCTCATCGGTGCACCTCCCGGCTATGTGGGCTTCGACCAGGGCGGTCTCCTGACCGAGGCCGTGACCAAGAAGCCGCATGCGGTGCTGCTGCTCGACGAAATCGAGAAGGCCCATCCCGACATCTTCAACGTGCTGCTGCAGGTCATGGATCACGGCACGCTGACGGACAACAACGGGCGCAAGGCCGACTTCCGCAACGTGATCATCATCATGACCACGAATGCGGGCGCCGAGACCATGAACAAGGCCGTGATCGGCTTTACCAACCCACGCCAGGCCGGCGATGAGATGGGCGACATCAAGCGCTTGTTCACGCCCGAGTTCCGCAACCGGCTCGATGCCATCGTGAGCTTCAAGCCGCTGGACGAACAGGTCATCCTGCGCGTGGTCGACAAGTTCCTGCTGCAACTGGAGCAGCAACTGGCCGAGAAGCGCGTGGAAGTCACCTTCACTGACACCTTGCGCAAGCATCTGGCCAAGCAGGGCTTTGATCCGCTCATGGGCGCGCGCCCCATGCAGCGTTTGATACAGGAGACGATCCGGCGCTCGCTGGCCGATGAATTGCTGTTCGGTCGTCTGGTCGATGGCGGTCGTCTGGAGGTCGACTGGACTGTCGATGCGCTCGACGAGACCAAGGGTGAAGTCAAGCTTGAGATCACCCCTTTGCCTATGATCGAAGATTCCGAGTCGGCCGAGCCCAAGGAAGCAACGGCAGATTAGGCCTCTTGAACCAAGCCCAGGAAAAGCCGGTTTTTTGCCGGCTTTTCTTTTGTTCATCGTGCGACCGCGAGGTGTTTAGGAGTTGGCGATTTAAGGTGTCGTTTCAGGGAAGTGGTACGAAACCGAGCGTAGCTTGGGGTAGGGAAAAGTAGTTTTAAATCAGTTGCTTATCGTATTTTAGCGAAAGCTGTGAAAACTGATGTGTGTACTTTTGCTGTACCGAAGTATGGGCTCGGTACAGCTGGAAGGTATGAGTCAACTGGTGTCTGGTGATTGTTGGGATGTAGCGGACTGGCTGTTTTCGACCTATATAGTCATTCAGAGGGGCAGAAATTCCGTGTTTTAGGCTGGTTAAGCATTACACGGAACGAGGGTGTACAAAATTGTGTTTGCGGACAAGCAGGCTATAGCCTGCGATGGATTGTCCGTTTACACAAAATTCTGTACGCTCTCCAGCGGGCGATGGCCTCTTGCACAGTCTCAATGCAAAACTGCACATCCATGGTGTTGGACAGCCGCCAGGCCAGCACCTTGCGGCTGTACCAGTCCACCACGGCACACAGATACACCCACCCTTTGTGCATGCGCACGTAGGTGATGTCCATGGCCCACACTTGATTGGAGTGGGTCACAGGCTTATGGCGCAGCAGGTACGGGTAGACCTTGTGCTGCGGCTGGCGAGCACTGGTGCGAGGCTTGCAGTACAGCGCTGCGATGCACATGCGCTGCATCAGGGATCGCACACGTCTGCGCCCCACGCAGTGGCCCTGGCGCTGCAGCAGTGTCCGCAGCATGCGCGAG